>CATQGX010000005.1 GCA_958295485.1 uncultured Gammaproteobacteria bacterium | reverse complement strand
CAATAACGGTTTTAATGTGATCAGAGAGGCAAAAACAATCAACAGAGGCGGCGGAGTCAACAATGTGGCTCCGGGCCAAGTTGGTGTTAGTGAGAACTATTGGCCGTTTATACAACTCTACACACTTAACCCAACAGGCAATGTTGAGGTTCAGTATAACAGGGGAGGCGGCGCTCAGACAACAATGCTGACCTTTGATACTGTAGACTCCTTTGCCAGTATTGATCTTGACAGGACAACTTATCCTCGGGACGCACAGGTTCACGTAACGGTTACCGATACGTGGCTGAACATCGATCCGACGGACGAGGACTCTTGGACATGGTACACTAATGGCACTGATGCTGGCAACGCATATTATCAAATCTTTGATGAGAGCGGTGCCAAACCCGGTCTTGATGATAACGGAATTCCTAGGATGACGCCTGTAACTTCCGAAGCACTTATGCAAGAAGACGCAGTCTTTAAGCTAAATGTTAGGGCTCAAGGTTCTGAAGATGTTATAGTACTTCAAGACAACGACGATACTGATTATGAAGCCATTGACCAAGCTCGCCTTGTGAAACCGGTAACTCTTACCGAACAGGGTCCAAAGAGTGGCGTATTTGGCACATATGACGAATCTGACACATCTGTTCTTAAGATTACAGACAATGCAAACAGAGGCACATCTGCAATTGTTGACTATAACGACTCTCCGACAACGGTTCTCGTAGCACACGACTTTGCCACAATAGACATCCAGCCGTCAAACGACGACTGGGCGTCCGGCGAGGCAATTCCGGTCGTGCTCATGGATGCAGACGCAAACAAGAACAGCAGGGCAGACGAGGATTTGACACTGAGCAGTCCCGACACTGATCTGATCCCAACCCTTGTGACCGGTGATCCGTTCACGTTGGGAGAGGGAAGTCCCAGTGTAACCTTCTTCACCGAGGTGCCAGTTTCGGATAATGCTACTCTCCACACTAATACACCAATCGCTGCAGGGATTGAGATTGAATCTTTCAGCGACAGGGCAATCATCGATGTAGATACAACAACATCATTTGACGGCATGCTAATTGATTTGGGAACAAATATGGCAGATCTACGTGACACCGTCAGTAACTCCACTATTGGAGCACAAGACAGAGATTTCAAAGGGTTCAATCTGCTCAACTATGATCTTAGATCATTCAAGACAGATGATAACAACTTGGGCGAGATTGAGATCAGTGTGGCAGTTAATGCCACGTATGGTAGCACGTACGCCTATCACAAAATTCCAGTAAGCACATCAAATGATTTGCAGTACTTGGATCTAATAACCACGTCTGATCTGTTTCTTGATACGATATTTGATGATGCTAATGACATAATGATACTATACGAGTGGAATGACGGTACTGAAATCGAGCAAGGCAAACATCCAATAGTCACTGACTTCTTCTCGTTCGGTTTCAGCGATGACGGAAACCAGGCATCCGAAAGGGTCGCCAACCAAATCATCAGGCTCGAACTGGAGGAAGACGCAGACAACTCTGGCAAGTTCATTGGCACGCTGGAATATACCATGGTGAATCAACTCAACATACTTGAATCTGGCACATACACCGGACTGACTACGATCTCAGACGAGCCCTCATTCATCGTAATGGAGGATCTCACCGACGAGGACGCACCCAGAGTCAACTATCTTGATCTGGGCAGAGACGGTGTACCGACACAGATTGCCGACCAAGAGGAGGCACCGTCACACTCTGGCGTGGTCACACTTGACAGCAATTCATACAAGGTGGCAGATACAGTCACAGTCACACTGTCCGATCCGGATCTCAACGTAGACAGCGATCTCGTAGACATCTTTACGGTGGTAGATGAACCCGCAGTAAATGAGCAAAGAGAAGTAATTGAGCCTGCACATGACGCAATCGGTCAAGCAAGACTTCCAACTATGGATTCAGACAACACTCCATTCAGCTTTGGTCCATTGGGACGGTTGCTGGACATCACGTTCAACGACCAGAGATGGACGCCTGGCACATGTGGTACTGGAGGACTTAGCGACACCGGATTCACACTGATTGAAAACGGTACCGAATCCGGCATCTTCACCGGCGACTTCCAGATTCCTGCTAAATACTGCAACGATGGCGAAACAGCATCTGTTACCGGCACCGATATTGAGGTCAACTATGTTGACTTTAGGGACGCATCAGGCGAGATCATCGAGGTAGGTGACTCGGCGGGCGTCCGGGCCAACACCGGCTCGGTAAGCCTTGACAGGACCGTTTATCCGGTCCCGTGGGGTACCACCGAACAGTCTGGCGGTGATGGTGGATCTGCATTCACTATTCACCAAACAGGCTGGGACGGCCGAGTAGGTGATGATGACGAAAAGGCAACCACCGCCAACGGGGAAACCCTAGGCGAGGGCGTGCTGACCATCCATGTCAGAATCAACGATCCTGACTTTGATGTTTCGGCATCAGGTGAGGACACGATCGCAGAGAACGTAGCCGACGGCACTCAGGGCCCGGTAAAGATATCAGTATCTAGGGGTTCTGAGGAAGTCGTGCTTGCATACGCAGGCGGCGACTCTGTAAACGTTGGTGTAATCGATGTCGGCGATAACAATGCGACAGGTACTAGACATCTAGGCCCAATATCAGAGATTGCACCAGATGCAGGAATCTTTGAATTGGACTTTGACATAAGGTATACTGACGGTCCATCATCAAGAACATGTCCTGCGACCCAAGATTACGTGCCGTTAAATCCGGCTGTTGATCAGGTACGATTAGATCCACGTGATCCAGATAGCAGGCTGGTTTATCCTGAGGAATCAAGATTTGACCACCTAGCTGATGAAAACGAAAACTATTGTATCCTCCAGGGTGATATTCTCACCGTAGAGTATACGGATCCGACCGACGCCTCAGGTGATCCGAACACCGTTACCGACTCCGCGACATTCGACCTCAGAAACGGGGTATTGCAGTCAGACAAGTCCGTCTATATCATAGGCAGCGACATGATCCTGACCGTAATCGAACCCGACTGGGATCTCGACAATGACGCGGCAGAGACCTATGACCTCGATGTAATCGAGTGGGACTCTGATGCGGCGACGGTCACCATGGGTGACCTGGGCGGCGAAGCAGAAAACTTTGATCCAGAACCGACGGATCTCAGGGAAACCGGCGACAGCACTGGTATCTTCCAGGTTGTAATCGAGATTCCTGAAGCGCTTGACAATGACCGCCTTGAAAGGGGCGAGCAGATAGTTCTGGAGTATACCGACTGGGGTCCATCCGGCGCCGACTATGTCGGCCAGGAGGAAGAGGACGTCAACCTGACCGTGTTCACATCCAACTTTGGCGCGACCATCGAGCTTGACCAAAAGGTCTACTCGTGGACCGACAAGGTCTATGTCACCATCGTAGCACCGGATCACAACTTTGACAGTGATCTGGTGGACGAGATCGGCGAAGCTGGTGAAAACGATCCGATCAGGATTGCGACCAGAGGCAACGATCTCGACAACTACAAACTGGTGGAGACGGGTACGGACACGGGCATATTCACAGGCGAGGTGATCCTTACAGGATTTTACCACGACTCGGATGGCAACAGTGCAACCGGTAACGAGAGAGGATTCGACACAAACCCGAGGACAGAAGGCGAAGGGCCGACTGGCGGCTTTTTGGAGGCCAACGACGACGACGGCCTGACAGTATCCTTTGAGTTCTCAGAGGACGAGACCGTAGTGGGTTCCGCGCTGATCCGATGGAACATCGGAGAGGTCCAGTGGCTGGAGCAAAGCTATCCGGCTTCTGGATCCGGCGTACTCAGGGTGGTTGATCCCGACATGAACCTGAATCCGGAATCAGTCGACAACTTTGCGGTTGACGTCTGGTCCGATACGGATTCTGGCGGAATCGACCTCACCGTGACCGAGACCAACGAGGCCACCGGAATATTCGAGGGCACGGTTCAGTTCACCATAACCGACGCCTCATCCGGCCACAGGCTAAGGGTTTCGGAAGGTGACACCATCACCGGCGAATACGACGACAACACCCTGCCATCTCCGTACAATACCTCAGACCAGATCGGAATCAAGGCCACATCTATCATCGGTACGATCGTACCCCCCCTCGAGCGGGCTCCGGCCTCCTCGTTGAGGACGGTTGATACCCTCGGCAACGCGCTTGACAGCGTGTCCGTGGATCAGCAGGTACAGATCACCGCCGACCTGGTAAGTGGCCAGGACAAGGATCAGGAGTTTGCGTATATCGTACAGGTACAGGACTCTTCGGGCGTTACAGTTGAACTTGCATGGATCACGGGCACGCTGTCCCCAGGACAGTCGTTCAGCCCCTCAAAGTCATGGGTACCCACCATGCCCGGCACTTATACTGCCACGGCATTCGTCTGGGAGTCCGTAAGCACGCCGACGGCGCTATCGCCGCCTGCGGAGCTGACCATAACCGTCAACTAAACAGACTAGAAAAAAACAAACACATTCCCCTTTTTTCTTTTTATTATTCTCAAGACAACCAAGCTGGACACGGGCAACCGCGTTTGGCCTGATTCAATCTTTTACTTGAAATGTCGGACAATGACCAAACCAAACAACTGTGTTTTACGAAACTTTTCAGCTGTCCAGAGCGACTGCTCTGCTACCTACATGATGGCTGGACTGGGGACGCACCAAACAAATTCCTACGGAATACCAAACGGGCAAAACTCTACACGCCGGGTTCGTGTCTAACGCCGACTTCGGAAAACTGCTGTTCCTGAAGCTACGTCAGTTTAGAAACGATCGTAATTGAATATACCTGATGCCGGTATGCAGAATACATTCGGCAATGCTTACCTGTACTTTGTCAGCCTGCCTTTTTCATCACAGGGATAGATCTCAAGGCCATCTAACCATGCGCCATTCCTTGTAATGTATATCTTTATGACGGCAGGATCTACAATGACAAGGAGTTTCCGCCATTTCCGTTTTGTGGATTGTTCCAGCCTTTGCATCAACTTGGCATACTCACCTAGGGCGGAGAGTTTTCCCTCGGGGGCGTTGCCACTAACAGTCTTGTAGTACTGCTTTATACCGCCGACAATTCTTTCATCAACGTTCAACAGGTTAAAACACCTTGGTTTTCCGTTTATTTTTATTTCTCCGCAGTCAAGTGTGCAACCCGTCTCCTCCTCCATGGCTTTTCTGGCAATCTTGTGAAATTCCTGCCAGCTCAGTTTGGGGATCTGAGGTTTTCCCGTCCGGTGTCATCTTTTAAGGCGCCTCCCATCGGCCGGAGCCGCCCCCGCCCCTGCTGAACCTGACCGTCTTTTTTCTCAGATTGGGCTCCGAGCTTACCCATCCGCTGTCCATAACCATCCTCATGAAGGGCTGGGCGCGGTTGTTTGCCCACCATGCCAGGTGCCTGCGGGCCGAGGGCGGTAGCGCGCAGCCGCACATCTTTTCAATCCTAGAAAAACTGATTACAAAGGTGCCGTCGTTACGTCCGGCCAGGAAACCCACGAACCTGTAGTACCTGCCGCCTCCCGTCCTCGACGTTTCCCTGCTGAACCTGACCGTCTCCCTTTTCAGGTTGAGCCCCGAGACCGTCCACCCCTTTTTCCGGATCGCCCGCATGAGGGGATGCGCGCTGTTGCCTGCCCACCATGCCGAATTCCTGCGGGCCGGGGCCGGCAGCGGGCAGCCGCATACGGTTTCAATCTCCAAAAAGCGGATTACAAAGGTGCCGCTGACCATCTTTGCCAGGAAACTCCCGAACCTGTCGTACTTGTAGCTGACCGTCATTGATCTTTTGCTGAACCGGACCGTCTCCCTTTTCAGGTCGAGATCCGAGCTTGCCCACCCCCTGTCCAGAACCACCTTCATGAACGGCTGCCTGGTGACGTTTGACCACCATGCGGGATACAGGCGGGCCGAGGCCGGCAGCGGGCAGCCGCACACCCTTTCGACCCTTGAAAAACTGGTCACAAGCGTGTCTGCGCCCAGCCCCGCCAGAAAACTGCCAAACCTGTCATACTTGCTGTCCGTCATCTGGCGGTCACAGCCTGCTGGGATCCGCATCCGGGGCCCGGCCGTCCCGATCCTTCCCCGGGTTTTGTCCTCGTTGCCACGGTATATCAAAAAGGTGACCGGTAATAAGAGGGTCGGTGTCGCCAGGATGTATTATGCGATGATTAAAATGATTTCCACGGGGCGGATAAGTCCGTGGGCACAGGCGCCACGGATCAGGCCCGGCCGGAATCCCGGATTTTCAGGATTAGACGGGCATTTCCAAAACGATCCGGGTACGGCTTGCCGAAAGGGGCGGCAAAAGGTACGGGGTGCAACCCGCTGGGGGAGGGGGACAAGACGGTCGGTAGAGTGGAGAGGCAAGGTGCGTGATCGGTTTACGGGACGGATACCGGGCGGCCGCCTGACCTGCACTGTCATGCATCCCGTCGGGAATAAAGCGGGCCGGACACGGCCGCCCGTGCACGATCCGGCTGTCTTGTGAGTGGAATAATAAAAAGAAAAAAGGGGAATGTGTTTGTTTTTTCTAGTCTGTTTAGTTGACGGTTATGGTCAGCTCCGCAGGCGGCGATAGCGCCGTCGGCGTGCTTACGGACTCCCAGACGAATGCCGTGGCAGTATAAGTGCCGGGCATGGTGGGTACCCATGACTTTGAGGGGCTGAACGACTGTCCTGGGGACAGCGTGCCCGTGATCCATGCAAGTTCAACTGTAACGCCCGAAGAGTCCTGTACCTGTACGATATACGCAAACTCCTGATCCTTGTCCTGGCCACTTACCAGGTCGGCTGTGATCTGTACCTGCTGATCCACGGACACGCTGTCAAGCGCGTTGCCGAGGGTATCAACCGTCCTCAGAGACGAGGCCGGAGCCCGCTCGAGGGGGGGTACGATCGTGCCGATGATAGATGTGGCCTTGATTCCGATCTGGTCTGAGGTATTGTACGGAGATGGCAGGGTGTTGTCGTCGTATTCGCCGGTGATGGTGTCACCTTCCGAAACCCTTAGCCTGTGGCCGGATGAGGCGTCGGTTATGGTGAACTGAACCGTGCCCTCGAATATTCCGGTGGCCTCGTTGGTCTCCGTTACGGTGAGGTCGATTCCGCCAGAATCCGTATCGGACCAGACGTCAACCGCAAAGTTGTCGACTGATTCCGGATTCAGGTTCATGTCGGGATCAACCACCCTGAGTACGCCGGATCCAGATGCCGGATAGCTTTGCTCCAGCCACTGGACCTCTCCGATGTTCCATCGGATCAGCGCGGAACCCACTACGGTCTCGTCCTCTGAGAACTCAAAGGATACGGTCAGACCGTCGTCGTCGGTGGCCGCCAAAAAGCCGTTGGTCGGGCCGCCGCTGTTGGCAGGCTCCGTCCTCGGGTTTGTGTCGAATCCTCTGTCGTTACCGGTTGCACTGTTGCCATCCGAGTCATGCAAGAATCCTGTAAGGATCACCTCGCCTGTGAATATGCCCGTGTCGGTACCGGTCTCCACCAGCTTGTAGTTGTCGAGATCGTTGCCTCTGGTCGCAACCCTGATCGGATCGCGCCCTGATTCGCCGATTTCGTCTACCAGATCACTGTCAAAGTTGTGATCCGGTGCCACAATGGTGATGTAGACCTTGTCGGTCCACGAGTAGACCTTTTGGTCAAGCTCGATGGTCGCGCCAAAGTTGGATGTGAACACGGTCAGGTTGACGTCCTCTTCCTCCTGGCCGACATAGTCGGCGCCGGATGGACCCCAGTCGGTATACTCCAGAACTATCTGCTCGCCCCTTTCGAGGGCGTCGTTGTCGATGGCCTCGGGAATCTCGATTACAACCTGGAAGATTCCAGTGCTGTCGCCGGTTTCCCTGAGATCCGTCGGTTCCGGATCGAATGCCGCTGCCGCGCCGCCCAGGTCACCCATGGTGACCGTCGCCGCATCAGAGTCCCACTCGATTACATCGAGGTCATAGGTCTCTGCCGCGTCATTGTCGAGATCCCAGTCGGGTTCGATTACGGTCAGGATCATGTCGCTGCCTATGATATAGACGGACTTGTCTGACTGCAATACCCCGTTTCTGAGGTCGAATGTCGCGGAGTCGGTAACGGTGTTCGGATCGCCTGAGGCGTCTGTCGGATCCGTATACTCTACGGTGAGGATATCACCCTGGAGTACACAGTGGTTTTCGCCTTGTGTAAGCTGTTCTACACTAGCATAATCAAATGTATCCAGTGTCTCAGCGTCAGTAAGTGGAGGACATGTCGATGATGCCGGACCGTCGGTGAATCTTATATCAAAGTCCAGTTCGAAGATTCCCGCATCGGGTGCGATCTCTGAGATTGGACCCAGAAATATGGCACCTTCGGCGTTGTCATCGTCGTTGACTATGATCTTGCCATCAGTGTTCGTGTCATTACCGCCTGCATATGCGAGCGTAACTATCTCAGAACCTCTAGATACGGATATCTTTAACGGACCCTGTCCTTTTGCGGCGTTGCCTGTTACATCCTCGGCGATCGTGTCCTCACCTGCTGCCGAAACATCAAAGTCAGGATCGTTGATTCTGGCATGGATGGTTAATACACCCTCGCTTAGAATCTCGTCTGTCTCTACCTGACCATCTCTATCGTGGCCGGTTGCGTGAACCGGGAATACGGATCCGCGTATACCGAGTTGGTCACCCCACGGGACCGGATAAACGGTCCTGTCAAGGCTTACCGAACCGGTGTTGGCCCGGACGCCCGCCGAGTCACCTACCTCGATGATCTCGCCGGATGCGTCCCTAAAGTCAACATAGTTGACCTCGATGTCGGTGCCGGTAACGGATACCGTACTGTGAGGGTTGGTGTTACGGTCACAGTAGTGAGTAGGAATCTGGAAGTCGCCTGTAAAGATACCGGATTCGGTGCCGTTTTCAATCAGTGTGAATCCGGTGTTGCTAAGTCCTTCAGTACCACAGTTGCCAGGCGTCCATGTCTGGTCGTTGAACGTAATGTCCAGCAACCGTCCCAATGCGCCAAAGCTGAATGGAGTCCCGTCTGAATCTTCGGTTGGAAGTCTATCGTCGCCGATTGCATCAAATGCAATATCGCTACTGTTTCTTACCACCGTAAAGATGTCTACGAGATCGCTGTCTACGTTGAGATCCGGATCGGACAGTGTGACTGTGACTGTATCTGCCACCTTGTATGAATTGCTGTCAAGGGTGACCACGCCAGAGTGTGACGGTGCCTCCTCTTGGTCTGCAATCTGTGTCGATACACCGTCTCTGCCCAGATCCAAATAGTTGACCCTGACCGCGTCCTCGTCGGTGAGATCCTCGATTACGATGAATGAGGGCTCGTCTGAGATCGTGGTCAGTCCGGTGTATGTGTCTGGATCAAGTATGTTGAGCTGATTGACCATGGTGTATTCCAAAGTGCCGATGAATTTGCCCGTATTGTCTGCATCCTCTTCCAGTTCGAGCCTGATGATCTGGTTGGAAACCCTTTCATGTGCTTGGTTTCCGTCATCGCTGAAACCGAACGAGAAGAAGTCGGTGACTATCGGATGTGTGCCTGCCTCGATCTCTGTATCGGCGGTCCATAGGTACGCTATCATTATGTCGGTGTTACCAGCGACCAGCTCAGCATCAAACAGATCAGGATTGTCTATCAGTGCCAAATTCTGTAAATCGGTTGATTCGCCTACTGGAATCATTCGGTAGGCGGTGGTATAGCCATACGAGTCGTCAAAGGCCACACTGATCGTAACGCTACCCAAGTTATTATTGTCGGTCTTGAGTGACCTGAGATCATAGTTGAGTAGGTTGAATCCCTTGAAATCGGTGTCCCATGTTATCGTATTAGACTCACTGATGGTCTCACGCAGGTCTCCCATGGTTGTTCCCAGATCAATGAGCATGCCGTCAAGTTGTGTTGTCGAATCGGTTGTAATCTTTGCCCTGTCGCTGAATGATTGAATCTCAATCTCTGCAGTGTCTAGTGTTGCGTTCACGATGTGAGTAGTGTTCGAACCTGTCCTGTGGACAAAGCTCACGCTGGTCATACTAGGATCGCCCTCTCCCAATGTGAACGGATCACCGGTCACAAGGGTTGGGATCAGATCAGTGTTTGGACTGCTAAGTGTCAAATCCTCATCGGCCCTACTGTTCTTGTTTGCGTCTGCATCCATAAGTACCACCGGAATTGCCTCGCCGGATGCCCAGTCGTCGTTTGACGGCTGGATGGCTATTGTGGCAGAGTCGTGTGCTACGAGAACCGTTGTCGGCGTGTCGTTATAGTCGACAACCGCAGACGTACCTCTGTTTGCATTGTCTGTAATCTTAAGAACGGATTCATCTGATTCGTCATACGAACCAAATATCCCGCTCTTTGGACCCTGTTCGGTAAGTGTTACCGCTTGCTCAAGATTGGCAATAGCTGGATGATACGTGTTAGAATCGTCGTTCTTTTGAAGTTTTATGACAGGTAGACCAGAATTCTGTTGGTCAAGAGTCAGCTTAAAGACAGCATCTTCTTGCATAAGATCATCGCTGGAAGTCACAGGAATTACTTGAAGAGTTCCATTTGAAGTGAAAACATTGTCTACTTCAACATCGTCAATAATACCTGGCGTATTACCAGCCTCATCAAAGATCTGATAATATGCGCTACCGTTAACGGTGTTCCATGTCCAGGAATCCTCATCTGTCGGATCGATGTTCAGCCACGCATCGGTAACCGTTACGTGAACCTGTGCGCTCCGTGGATAAGTCGTCCTGTCCAGATCAATGCTTGCAAAGCTGTCTACAGTATCAAAGGTCAGTGCTGTTGTTTGAGAACCACCGCCCCTGTTGTATTCAACTACAACATTACCTGTTGGGTTAAAAGTGTAGAGTTGTATGAATGGCCAATGTGTCGAATCAATACCTACTTGGCCTATTTTGTTAGAGCCAAGAGAGTTGCTTGGATCTTTTGCCTCTCTAATCACATTAAGATCGCCAGTTTTGGATGTGGGAGTGGATGTACCAAAATAGGCACCAACAGTGTCGCTTATACCAAACTCACTAGTTCCTCCTGCGAGTTCAGTAGTACCTTTAGGATAAAGTGTGCCAAAGTCCAGACCACTACCAGCAATAGTTTGTAGAGTGTCTGCTCTTTCAGCCTGCGTCTTGTCGGCAAAGTAGCCGTACCAGTTGCCGTCAACTGCCTGGACCATTCTCAGGACCTTGCCGTTCACGGTAACGTCGGGCTCTCCTTTTGCCTCGTCGGTATCGCTGATACCACTGTCGATGATGACGACCTCGATGACCTGGGGACCCGCCATGTAGTTGTTGAACTGCGAGTTTTCCGCCGAGACGAACAGGTTCGCGTTGGCAGCCTCCGCGGCCGGCATGATGCCGGGTACCGCAAAGGTCATACCGCCCGCGACCATGATCGCCATAAGCGTTAGACTAGTTATTTTTTTTGTTATGTCTTTTGTGTTGTACATGTTATTACCATAGAGTCAAAAAAATCTGTATTTAAGCTGAATGGATCAATGATTCATGGGCCTTTTTGGCCCGATTTTGGGGTGTGTGGGCGCCGAGATCGTGCCTGTGGGCCAGGCGGCAGGCGTCCTGGGAGTCGTTTCTGTGCGTCATTCGGGCTCTTGTTGGGGTTGGGGGCAGGCCGTTTATGTCGGTTTCTGACGTTTTTCGTGTGGATCGGAGGGGGTGGCAAAATAGGGGTTTTGGCGGTTTGGGCCCCCTCCATCCCTCCCTCCATCCATCCCTCCACTCCCCCCCCCCCAATTTCCAGATCGGGTGATTTGCCACCATGGCCGGATGCGGTCCGGAGGTCGTTTCCGGATGCTCGGAAGGGCCGGTTTTCGGCAGGTTGTAGGTACAGCTGGCTACACATAGAAGTGGGGCTTTGACGGAGGGGGGCTCCGGCAGACTGTTGCGATCAAGAAGATCGGTGCCTGATCATTAAGTTAAAAAATGGAAGTGTGTGCGCTTTTTGTGGTGGAAACGTGAACGAGTGGACTAGGCGTAGCATCCAAATTGCCAACCAAGACTGCTACCTTGACAGACTGTTCAAGATTTATTCGATCAGCTCCAACATCCCCCGGGAAATATCAAATGAGGACTGGTGTAGAATCAGAAAATCACTACACGAAAACGACGATGCCAAACTTGTCGAATCCCTGCTTGATTTTGAACTGTTTCCCGTAAAGGATCCATATGTGCCGTACCTCAGAAGGGACAGGGGTGCACTTGAACGCAATCCAGACACCGTACGCAGGATTGCCGCACAATTGCGGAGCATGGGCCTTGACGGGATCCGCCAAAAATGCAGCCAGCCCAAAGAGGCCAACAGACAGCTAGGACCCATGTTCAACAAATGGATCAGGGGGGGGGCTCGGTGATGAAATCTGTGTTTACGGCGACATTGCGGCATTCACAAAAGCAACTGGCAACCGGTGTTTTGTAGGCACTGATGCACAAAAATACGATTTCATCAAGAATCAATACAGAATAGATCTTCCCAAGGGTCCAGATCTGTTGGTGTCGATCAACGACAGGATAGTGATAGGGGAGGCCAAGCTAATCACGGATTTTGGAGGTCATCAACAGACCCAGTTCAACGATGCGATACGGCTGCTTCAGACCGGCATCGACATGATACGTGTGGCAATACTGGATGGCGTAATCTATATCGACAACGGCAATTCAAAAATGCAGACTTCGGTTAGGGAAACCGAGGCCCATATACTGAGTGCGTTGTTGTTGAAGGAGTTTCTGAAGTCTGTATGAACACCCTGATACACGGTGAGAACCTTGCAGGCTTGAAGTCGTTGAGAAGATATGCTGGCAGGATCGCTCTGATCTACATCGATCCGCCATTTGCGACCAACAACGTGTTCCGCATATCCGGCGGCAGAGGCGCGACAATAAGCGCCGAGGCGGATTCCGTTTTGGCGTATCGCGATACGATCAGGGGTGACGACTATTTTGACATGCTGAAAGCAAGGCTGACGGTGGCCCACAGACTCCTTGCCCGCAACGGGTCGTTGTACCTGCACATCGACTGCAAGATTGCATATGATGTCAAGAACATACTGGATGACATATTCGGTGCGGACAAGTTCCGCAACTCCATATCAAGAATAAAGTCAAACCCCAAGAATTTTCCACAGAGGGGGTATCCCAGCATGAAAGACACCATACTTTTCTATACAAAGTCGGCTCGGTTCACCTGGAACGAGCCGCGCGTCAGCGTGTCCAACAGCAGGATGAAACAGTTTACAAAAACGGACAAGGTTGGCAAGTACACCACAGCGCCGCTTCATGCACCCGGAGAGACCAGGAACGGGTCTACGGGAAGGAAGTGGCGGAACCTCTCACCTCCTCCCGGTCGGCATTGGCGGCATCCGCCCAAGAAACTTGGAGAACTGGAACGGGACGGGAGGATAGAGTGGTCAAGGACGGGGAATCCACGACTCAAAATCTACGCACATGAGGTGATGCAAAGGGGTACCTTGCTGCAGGATGTCTGGGAATTCAAGGATCCACAGTACCCGTCCTACCCCACAGAGAAAAACTTGGAGATGCTCAAACTCATAGTCAGAACTTCATCCAAACCAAAGGACATCGTGCTGGATTTCTATTGTGGTTCCGGCACCACGCTCCAGGCGGCAGTTGAGACGAATAGGGCGTTCATAGGGATAGACGGGTCAGATGAGGCGATCAGGATCTGCCGGAACCGTTTACGGATGTACAAGTGCCGCCTCAGGGTGGTTTGATGTCAGATCGGTCGGAACTCATTGGCCTCACACAGCACGGCGGCTAGCCATACCCCGAATCTGGGACAGTATCGCTGTGGTTTTGCCGCTACACAGATTGATAATAGTCCGCTCAACATGCCGCTAAGCGAAATGTACGACTATCGCGCTTGGTTTTTTGCCTGATCGACAAAAACCAAATGACCATTCTAAGCCGATCGGCAGTTAACGCAAAAGTAGACCACCAGCCAGCATTTTTGACCGGAAATGATCGAATATGCCCCCGTAGCGCCCTGATCGTGCCAGCGGGCGGGGAAAACCCGCCTGTTGTGCGGTTCACGGCACGTATGGAGGTAGAGAAAGGTGCAAAGGGGATCCGTCCCCGGTAGGGGCCGGATGTCAAAATATGCCGTGCGGTAGCGGCGACAAGAAATGGCGGTTGTGCCGGCCTGTTCTCGGCGGTCTGTGGCACCGTGCGCAGGATCCCCGCGCCGCCGGGGACGCCTGCCTGATCAGGGGAGGGACAGGGTGATTTTGGTGGGCCCGGTCATTCTTCATTATTAGATCCAGCACGACGGACAGCATAAAGTACAGCCTGATCATGTCCCGGTGCCCTGCGCCTTGTAGCCTGGCCGCATCAGCACATCAACCAGAATCTACGAGTTGAAGAGCATGATGGTCATTACCATGCATATGACCCTGGATCCGTAGTGGCGGCTCAGGATCCTGAGCCGCATGGATTCGAGCAACCGGTATCCTGTCTCTATGTCCCAGCTCCCGGGTATGCCCCACGTCGATGTCTGGATCGCGGGTGGCAAACTCGATGTGCTTTTTCCACGGCTACTCGTCCGCACACTCGTCCGCACACTCGTCCGCACACTCGTCCGCGTCCCTCTTTTTGCGCCTGACGCGCCTGGGAACTATCACCATGGTATAGGAGCATCCCTGCCTGTCCGAGGAGGTGATCACCGCGTCCGAGACACGCTGGCGCCTGCCAGCCTCAAAGTCGTCCAGGGCCCCCTGGTGTATACCGTGTTAGGGCACGGCATCAGCCACGTGGCCCCGAACTCGTTAAGCACGTCCATCACCGCCCTAGAAAAGAACCCGCGGTCTGCCATGACGGTGCCCACCTGTATCCTGCTTAGCGTAGGCGTCCGGCAGGGTGTGCACGACCCCGGCGTGGTCGTCGCCCGTCCTGAACGACTGTGCTCACGACAAGCCTCTGACCGTTTACCAGTATCTGGACGGTCCCGTACGTCTCGTACAGCGCCTTTGTCATGCTTGCCTTGCCCCTCCCCGCACCAGTTCCGAACCCGGTTTTTTGTCAAAATGCCTCACACTGTGAAAGTCTATTCCCACGTCCATCTTGGATTTGAGAGCCCGTAGCGCCGCATCCGGGTTATGATGCCGGCGCTGAAATCAAACAGGGACCCGCCACCCATCCGGCGTCACCTTTGACATCGACTGCCGCACCCACTCGCCTGACGGCACGTTGATGTCCGTCCTGCCTGCGGCTCATCGCGTCCCTACGGGCCCGTGCATGCAACCAGGTTGCCCCTGTCTGCCGCCACACCTACGCGCTCATAGCCATCTCGCACCACCCAAGCCACGCGTTGGACGCATTTGAGAACCCGCACCGTTTCACACTCTCGATCATCATGTCGATGACACATTCATATTGTTGCGGATCCTTTCTTCTGGTACGTTACAAATGGTTTTTTTCATCGCTGTTAATTACCCATTGAGAAACGCCTATTTAGCTCTTTTGGTCACAGGTGCCTCAGTTTCGGGCCGGATCAGGCAACGAATTTCGTCACTTTCGCGTTAACTGTGGCTTATGGTTCCAAAAATAAAAAGGGATTAGGCATCATCAATTTCAATCCCCAAATGCTTGGAAATTTCTTCGATTTTTTCAGCTTCTAGATGTGGCTCGTTTTCGATCACCCAATCCTTAGCCTCATCTTTGGTGAGAGGTTGCAAGGATGAGTTATTTCTGATGTCAACACCGCCGGGTTGTGACATGCAAGATGGTGAACTGACATATTTAACGCAAAAATATTCGCCGTTCTTGGTCTTGTATAGAGCTCCCGCACACCATTTTTCATGCTCCTGAGGAATCCCGTTGTCAAATTCAGCCAAAAGGGTGGATGTTTCAGTATCGTATCTTTTGAAGCCTATGATCCGTTTCATCATGGAATACCGTTTCTTGCGTAATATAAACCCCGACGGTTAGTCGGTTGAGGGAACTGTCAAGAACTCGTGTGGTAGAACGGACTGTCAAAATCGTGTGGTAGCCCGGTTCTCCGGAATCTTCGGGGTTCAGGCACAATAACCTCCCCCAACACGCATCGAGAGTTTGGCCATCAGAGAAGGGTAGAGGCACAGGTAAGAACAGGAGTGGTTGGAAAATTTCCCAAAATCCCCCAAAAACGGGGTTGGTGGGGGGGGTAGAGACTGCCTAGGGAGGAGCGGAATCACGGCTCTGCACTCAAAGATGCCGGATTGCCGCCCCCGGACCTACTCTACGGTCGATCTTGGGGGGCAGGGGACGTATGGACTTGGGGGGGTCGGGAGGTTTTGGGGTTTGCGGTGAATTCTGCCCGCCCGACTTGCCGTCCACACCGAAATCATCGAAATATTATTACGCCCGGTTCTTGGTCTGGGGGTCGGAGCATGGGCAGAAAATCCACCGCACAACAGGTGATATTCCTGATCGGAATGTTCGGACTGACCTACTGGCTGGTCAGCATAGGTCAGCATACGGGGGCGACATACGTCGCGGCACTTGCAATCCTGATCATACTTCTCGTCAGGATGTCCATTTACGTAAACCGCCGAAGGCCCCGGACCGCATCAAGGCAGTCCCGGGCCCTGGCAAGGGGCCAGGACGATACGGACCGGATGGCCACGCCCATAATGCCCTCGTCTGCGCTGAAGAAACCCGGAGGCCGCAAATCGCCGTTGCCCCCTCCGGTGGGCCACCATTCCAGGGCACCATACCTGGCAGGCCAGAGAGGCGACGAGATGCTGATACCTGACACCGGCGTCCTGCTGACGGCAATAGGATACGACGGTGAATCATCCCCGAACTGGAGGGCTCTGTTCGAGTATTTCACGGAAAACATCGAACGCGTTCGGATACCGGGTGTAGTAAAAAGCGAGGTGGGACACGTGCTTGCCGGGGACGGGACCGACGGGCAGGCCACGCGGCTCGGAATATTCCTGAAAAATACCGTACATGCCAGACCCGACACGGAGGTCGTTTCCGCCCTTGAACAGGCTCACAATGATGCCGTGAACCATCCCAATTCCGGAAAGACCGTAGACTGGATCAGACTCAAAAAGGCCGACATCCTGGGCAGAGCCGCCCCCCTTCCTGCAACTACCGCGGCCAGGGCAAGTGCGGCAAAGGATCTGTACGACAAGGCCGCACAGGACAGGAGGATAGCCGGGGCCGCGGCGGCCATAATCAAGGGCGACGATGACCACCGGGAGGCACTGTTTGTCTGCGGGGACGAGGACATCCTGCTGTTCCGGGACAGCGTGTACCGGGTCGCCGGTTCCTATTTGAGAGTCATACACCCGAAACTACTGATCGGGCTGCCGTGAGAACCGGGTGCGATCAGGCCCGGATCGCGGCTTTTTTCAACCCACCGGGGGGTATTTCTGATGGCGGGGGATTATATAGCAGAACACCCTACTGTACCCCTTGAAAACCATAGAATTCCAGAGAATCGACAGGGCGGGACACCGCCCGACACACGGGAGGCAGGCCCCGATACCAGGGGACATGCCACGTACCGTCCCGATTCCGGGACCGTTGGGCGCGAATGTCCACACAGAACAGCAAGGAGTTGATGTAACATGATAGTATTACAGAACGGGGAAAAACTGAGACGGAGGCTTCCGGGCAAACTCAAAAAGTTCGGCAAGGGGACCTTCTATATAACCAACCAGAGGATCTGCTTCGAGCATGAAAAGCACGGACTGTGCTTTGACCTCGGACTGAACCACCTGTGTTATTGGAGGATAAAGGGCAAGAGGACGATACAATTCAAGTGGCAGGAGCATACTCCACACCAGGTGGAGGCGTTTGACAAGTGGCCCGTAAACTTTGAGCCTGAATTCGACTGCGAGGTCGAGTTCGACAGAAAGAACTTTGCCGGTATAGAGATAAAGGCCGAACACGTAGCCATGGCGCTGTACCTTGCATACATCAACTACTGGCCGTACGGCATGAGGACGATGGGCTATTGGGCCGACACCCAGGGCAGGCTGTGGAACCTGTTCTTTGCGGACGGAAAGGAGGAGCCGATTACCGTCGGTGACGACTCTATGAGGTTCGAAGCGAAGGTTATGGAGATATACGGAGGACAAAAACAGATGCTCCACGATCTCGGATGTCCCAAAAAGGGGTGTAATTGTACCTTTGAATACGAGACCAAAAAGGAACTGATACCAGACGAGGGAAATCCGGGGGAGACCCTGTTGGAACAGGAGCTATACGAAAACCTGATGACGATTGCTTATGAGGAGCGCAACATGCTTCGTGATAGAACCGGCAGACCTGATCCCGAACATTCGTATGGGATAGATATGATGAGGGAAGATATGAGGAATATGGCCGCCGGATACGATGAGTCCCAAATCGAGGTGGAGAAAAGGATAAAAAAATTCGAGGCCGAGGGAAACACCGAAGAGTTACAAAAGGTAAAACCGGCAGGCACGGGTACTCCAAAGATCAGTTGGCCATTTCCTGGTGGCACAATATATGATCTAGCGAAACACCACAAAAAACTCGGCAGGATATTCCAGCGAGGTGCCATAGTCATGGAGGAAATCATGGAAAACGATCCAGACGCGTTTGAAACGCTGGGTGGATTCGACGGACATCACTCCAAGGTGTTGCGAGCCATCTCAAACCACCTAAAGGCCGGAAACGACATCTCAAACTATACACCGGAACCAAAAATCGAAAAGAGAGTGTCTGAACACTATCTTACCGACATACCGGAATACAGAAAACGTCTGACAGAAACAGTATAGAGGATCATGTCGGGGTTTCCCGGTATTTTTTTATATCGTACTAAGGACCATGATGTGCTTTCTCACTGGGCCACCCGTATTTTGCAAACCTTATCGCCTCACTCTTTTCCACACCGTTTGCAGTAGCAACATCTCCCATGATGCGATCCATCATCATATTGTCATTGACATTATCAAAGCCCTTATAATTCTGATTTAGGTCTGTCACAAGATTCTGACCGTCAGCATTACTGAAACCCCAACCCTGTTGTTTGACCGCCATGTGTACCGGACCGTGCCATTTTGCATAGGCCGCCTGGCCGTCTGTGGACAGGGTATCATAGTCCTGATTAGCGAGTTGAGCCCCGATTCTAGATTGATTTTGTTCGGTAGTAAGAGCTGAATTCCATCCCGATACCCCCTTAACATGTTTTGACAGGTCCCCGGCCGTCGCCTCCGTCTGTCCGGATGTAGCGGCGTTCGAGAACGCCTGAGCGGCCGCCGCCTTTTGTGCAGACATCGGCGGCAGGCCGCTCGCGTGAACCTCCCCACCGGCGGCCTTTGCTATGGCGCCGGCATTCGGAAGGCTGGCACCATCGAGACCCGGAGCGTTGGCACTCCCGGTTCCGTGCGCCATACCGAGCGCTCCGCCACGCGCTATCGCGGGCAACGCACTGGCAAGACCCCGAAGCCCACCGGTACTACCGCTCCGGAACGCGTTCATGCCGCCGCTGGCGGCTCCCGCGACGGCCTGCCCGCCGACCATCGTCCCGGTCGATACGGCCGAGGACACCACCTGCGTGGCCATCTGGGATACGGACCCCAGCAGCGGGATCATGATGGTCGGTAACGTAATCGCGAAGAATACCACGCCCACGGCGGTAATCCAGGTGTACACGTGACCCATCATGCCCTCGTCCGATACCGAGTTGTCCCCGGCCTCGACGATGCTCCCCGCACCGACGACCATAATTATGGCCGACATCACGGGCAACAGCAGGATCGCCGGCAACGCGTCCAGCATCTTGTTTGCTATATCCTCGACTTTCGGTATCAACGACAGCATCAGGAATACGGGCAGCCCTGCGGCAATCATGGAACCCAGCATGTCCACCATGATACCGAGCATCAGCGCCAGAATCAGTATCTGTATCGATACGAGCGCCTTTATCAGGCCCAGCATGAGGTTTGAAAAGACGCTTTCGGATCCCTCTGGGCCACGCCTAGGCCCCGAACCCACCGTTTTTGGGGATTTTGGGGGATTTTTCCTCCGTATGAGTTCACCTGCCCTATATTAGCCGGGCCACCTCTTCGGCCACGATCTTGCCCTGTGCCCTCCAGGTCATGACACACGTGACAAGGTTGGACATGCGTCTCATGGACTTGGGGCCGCCCTTGATCTGCCCGCTTATCTTGCGGAATACCACGGTATAGCGCAACGCGCGCTCCGAGGAGTTGTTGGTCGGTTCGGCCTCCGGGTGCTCCAGGAACGTAAACAGGCCCGGTATGCCCCTCTCGATCCTGGCCACAAGCCTTTCCAGATGCCTGTCTCCGGATCCCCTGTACCTGTCCAGCGCGCCGCCCAGCATCACCTCCATGGCCCGCCGCCGCCGGGCCGAACCTGCCGGCGCACCGCCGTCGTGCAGCCGGACCGCCTCGTCGTATGCGTACGTCAAATCCTCGTACAGTCTGTACGTAGTGATTTGGTTAATTAAGCGCTCATTATCCTCACGTACGTGTATGACAGATCACACGTACGATTTGACACTACAACGGATCATGCGCGCCCAACAATCAGAATATTTTCCAAATATTTGCGTGTTACATGATCCAAAACGGCACACACAGGCCGGATCTATGAAAGATAGGAATACATTTTGGCAATCTTGGCCTCACCACTGCCCAGCACGAACGATATGGATTCCTTCATCGCATCGATGTTCTTGTACAGCCGGTTTCCGGTCGCCTTCCTCAGTATCTTCCACTGTCCCTCCACGGGGTTGAGCTCCGGCGTGTACGGTGGCAGGTACAGGAGGATTATGTCGTTGCCGCACGAACTGACGAATTCCTTGACCTCCGCGGACTTGTGGTATGCAGCATTGTCAAGAACCACGATTATCTTGCCGAATCTGCGGTGCAGATGGTCAAGCATGCCCACAAGTGCGGCGCCGTTTATCTTGTCATAAAACATGTAGTCAAAGCCATCCTCGTGCAGGGCGCCGAACATGTGAAACCTCTCGCGTGATAGGATGACGGGGGTCGTGACGGGTTTGCCCTTCAGGTACCACCCGTTCTGGGTGTTCCATCCTTTGATGAACGATGCCGCGTCCACTGCGACCTTTTTGTGGTCGGGGTTGTCCCTGCTTACCTCCTCAACTTTTTTTTTATACGCCCTTTTCCTAGGTTTTGTGGCCGATTTCGGGTGCTTTGGCCTGGGCTTTCTGCATGAATATCCTATCTTGTGCAATATGTCGTACATGCTGACCGGGGCATAGTCCACACCGAACCTTTTTTTGACGTGTATGGCAACCAGCGGCGCGGTCCACGCCCCGGACTCGAATCCGCAGCCGGTGGGACCTGCCAGCAGATCCGCGTGCAGCTGTTCCAGTTGTTCGGGATCAAGCCTGCACGGTGCACCGTCGTGGACGAGATCATACCTGCCTGCCAAGCCGACCTGCACTGCGCGCAGGAGCCAGTCGCGGATCGTCGAGTACTGTTTGCCGAAGACCTTCCCTATGTCGCGTATCGACTTGCCTTCTTTGCGCAGGGCAAATGCCAGCAACCGGTCTGCGGCCTTGGGATCCTTCTCCGTCTTGCGCATCTCGAGCAGACGTGCACGAGAGATCCCGGACAGGAACTTTTTGCCCTTGGGTACTACGGGGTCTTTGACCGTCATGCGGCGTCTACGTCACGGTGTAAACTAAACTTGTTGGTGAAATAATGTTGCCCTTTTTGTAATTTTTTGGTAACCGGATCGTGCAGGTACGGGCGGTGTAAGCAATAACGGTAGACGCGTCATACGGGAACGTGTAGTTATGTACCGTGTGTGCTGTCAGACGGTGCTGGGATCGCCAAAATGAGCGCTTTATTCCCATAAACACTACGCGTCCGGGTGCGCCCACGACCTTGTTGCGACATGCCGGGCGTTGCGCAGCTCGTGCACCCAGCATATCTGGTGCTTTCCCCCCGGATCGAACCTTTTGTATACGGAATAGTTGTCCGACGTGACGCAACCCCCGTATCCGTCCAGGTACGTATCCATCACCTCGCCGCCCCTGCTCCTGTGGTATATGATGGCGATGTTCTTGCCTGACTGGATTGTGTGCACCCATCCCCGTTTTCCGTCCAGCGACATCCCGGACTCGTCCACTCCGAGCGACGGCGAGGCCCGGACATCGCCCAGAATCGCCTCTGCGGCGGGCCCCAGGGCGTCACCCACGCGTGCCAGCACGTTGTTTACTGTGGATGTGGCCATCCTGTATCCGAATATCGAGTCTATGGCGGTGACGATGCCCGCCATCGGGATGCGCAGCGAGCGCATCTCCGCTATGGCACCGACCAGGTTCTTGCCGTACGAACCCTTTCTGGGCAGGCCGCTGTCGGCCTCGACAATCCTGCCGCATTTCAGACACCGCAACCTGTCGATGATGTGGCGCACCTCGAATGCCCGGACCCTGGGTATCTCGACGATATCCCGGATCAGCTCGTCATAGAGGGCCATGCACTCACCGCAGCATTTCGGACGCAGATCCCCGAACGTGTGGCGTTTCTTGCGTTTCGGGGCGTGCTTTCGCGACGTTCCCTTGTGGCCCTTTACGCCGCCGGACCTTTTCCGGGCCGGAGCCTCGCCGTTCTTGCGGGCATCGGCCTTTTCCTTCTTTTCCTGTTTCCAGTCCAGCGAGTTGGCCGAGGGAGGGGTGCCGGAGTTTTCATAGACCGTCAGCCTGCTTATCAGGCACTCTGCGATCCTCTTGAGGCGGTCGATCTCCTGCATCGCCGCGGTGTATTTGGCCTTGTATTCGTCCCGCATGCGTGCGGCCTCCCCCAACGCCTCGTTCAACTCCCGGTTTGTCAGGCGTCGGCCCATGTCCGGGGTTGGTTTGAGGTGTGTAATGTCCGTAGCGGTCAGGATTTTTTGACACGTAGCATCGGGTAGGTGAACTCATACTTTCCTCCTCCCGACTTTCTGCGGGTGCCATGCTGTGACGGTGAGATCCCAAGAGGTCGGGAGGGCATCTTGACCGCCAAGATCACGGAAACCGGTCAAGGGGACACATCCCCATCCAGAATGTCTACCTGTACGGATTGAACGACCTAGCCCCAACCCCCATTTTGGGGCAAAACCGCAGACGGGACAAACCTCGAAAATGACGAAAAATACCACCAAAGGTTCCGAGTAGCCAATGATGACCGACTTGCATATGAAACCAACCCCACCCCCAATTTTATGATTTTGGTGGCAGGGGGTCTGGGAGGCATCTAGCCTGCTAGAATTACGGAAACCGGCAGATGGGCCCTGCCCCCGTCCAGCACGCCTACCCGTACTGGCTGAACGCCTGAGCCCCAAAACCCCCCTTGGGGGAGGTCAGAACACGGTAGATCACGCCGTTGCACATTGATGGCCGGGGCGAGGTTTACCGCTTTTGAAACCATCCCTCTTCTTACGGTACGAAATTCGCCGTGATTGAGCCTGAACCATCTGTCTCTACTAGTTTGTGCGGCAACCGTGCCTGAAACCCCAAAATCGGAATCTCCGGCGTGCCTGAAATCAGAGTTGCCGCACAAACTAGTCTCTACCCACAGTTCCGGCGATCTTTGTCCTTTTGAAACCCTAAAACGGCTTGATTTTCAGGTGCCGAACTTTACACAGAACCATAGGTTGTGCGGTAACCCTGCCTAAAAACCACCCAGATCGGCCTCTGGACGTGACGCGGGCGCCGGCCGGCGGCTGTTCCTGCCTAGGATCCCGCAGGTACGCGTTTTTCGCGACTGCAAACCAACCACAAGACAAATTATTTTCACGTAGGATCTTAAATAGACAGGCCGAGATCCGCCGTTGCCTTTGAAAAACGACGGAACCGCCTGTCAACAGACAGTAACAAAATCCGGATTTAAGCATGACGGTGACGGACCGCACGGCACCGGCCCTAAAAACTGCGACGAAAAATACATCGAACGCGGCGCGGCGCTGATCCTGGACGCCGAGGAGGGCAAAGAGGCGGAGCTGAAAAAGGCCAACCGCCACAAAAACGGCCACCCGTTGGTATACACAGAGTCGTTGATCATGTCTGTTGCACTGGTCAGGAGCATGCTCGGGATGCCGTACCGGCAGCTTGCGGGCTTTGTGGGGGCCATGCTGGGGCCCGAAAACGTCCCGTCCTACGGCCACCTGCGCGAGCGGATCAACAGGCTGGACGTCAAGATCGTGGACAACTTCGTACTGGCATCATCCAAACCCGGAATGATCAGGCTCGTAGTGGACTCGTCCGGGCTCAGGCAGCACAACTGCGGCTCGTGGATAGCGAAAAAGTGGAAGACCAAGCGCGGGTTCGTCAAGATCCATTTCCTGATAGACGCGGACACCAAAAAGGTGCTGGGCCTGAAGGTGACCGACGAGTCCGTGGGCGACCCGACCGTATTCCAGGGGATGTTTGACGACGTCCTAAGGATGCTGGGTCCGGTTCCAAAGAGGTTTACGGACATGGAGATCGAGGAGAAGGCGAGGATCGGGGCGATCAGGGTAGCCGCCCAGGATGATGTGGACGAGGTGGTGACCGCGGCGATAAGGGAGGCGGCCGGCGACATCAAGGTGGAGGTTGCGGGGGCTGTGGCGTCCGTGGGCGTGGAGGTTGCAAAGGGGGCGGCGTCCGCGGGCGTGGAGGTTGCAAAGGGGGCGGCGTCCGCGGGCGTGGAGGTTGCAAAGGGGGCGGCGTCCGCGGGCGTGGAGGTTGCAAAGGGGGCGGCGTCCGCGGGCGTGGAGGTTGCAAAGGGGGCGGCGTCCGCGGGTGTGGAGATAGCGGGGGCTACGACGGCCGAAACCGCAAATATGAAACCCCGACAAAACCGCATGCCGTCAAATCCCGCCGCCGTCCGCCGAACCATAAACAAGATAGCAAAGGAGGCGGTATCGGACATTTCGCACACCCCGTTTGTGATAGTACTCGGCGACAGGGCATACGCGACGCGCACCATTATAGAAGCGGTCAAAAAGGCCGGATTTGTACCGGGGATCCTGTTCAAGAAGAACGCCAAAGATGCCGGAGATGACCCCGATGACCCGTGGGACGAGCAGGCGTGCGACCAGCTTGGGGCGGGGGAACAAAACGTCGCCAGCCTCCCGACAGAGGACAAGGTGGCCAACCGCGAGGAGTGGAAAAAGCTGAACGGGTACGGCAAGAGGTGGATAGTGGAGATTGTATTTGCCTCATTCAAGAGGATGTTCGGCGAGTCCGTCAGTTCGCTGACCAAGGAAGCCATAATCCAAGAGGTAAGGATCAAGGTGGCAATCTACAACGGGTTGATAGACAAGGAGATGGCCAGGGCATGCTAGGGAACAGCACGGTGGGACGCGGCAGGGCCCGCTTGATCGGCGCATGCGTTGCAGCGGAGCCTGGTTAGGGGGCCGATGTGGTGGAGACTTGGTCATGCTGTAGGGTTACCGCACAAACTACAGAACCACATCAGTTAACGCAAAAGTGACGAAATTCGTCGCAAAACCGGACCGGGAACCGCGGAGCGCCTGCGACCAAAAGAGCTAAAAATGGCCGTCCCCAGCGGCTAATTAACAGCGATGAAAAAAAGCCACTTGGAACGTATCGTGAGAAGAAATCCACAGCAATATGAATCCATCATCGACCTGATGGCCGGGGGAGTGAAACGGTGCGGGTTCTCGGGCGCGTCCAACGCGTGGCTCGGGCCGCGCGAGATGGCCAGGTGTGCGGTGGATGCGGCCGCTGGCAAGGGCAACCTGACCGCATGTGCACGGGCCCGCAGGGACGCGATGGAGTCCGCGGGCAGGACGGACATCGACGTGCCGTCGGGCGAGTGGATACGGCAGTCGCTGTCGAAGATGACGCCGGACGGGGCGGTCGAGTCCCTGTTTGAGTTCAACACCGGTATCATAACCCTGATGCGGCGCCGCGGGTTGCTCAAATCCCGGATGGATGTGGGAATAGACTTTCACAATGTGAGGCGTTTTGACAAAAAACCGGGCCCGGAACTGGTACGGGGAGGGGACAAGGCAAGCATGACAAAGGCGCTGTACGAGACGTACGGGACCGTCCAGATACTGGTAAACGGCCAGAGGCTTGTCGTGGGCATGGTCACGTTCAGTGCGGGCGACGACCACGCCGGGGTCGTGCGCGCCCTGCTGGACGCCTGCGCCAGGCACGGAATACGGGTGGGCACCGTCATGGCAGACCGCGGGTTCTTTTCCCAGGGGGTGATGAAGGTGTTGAACGATTCGGGGGTCATGTGGCTGATGCCGTGCCCCAACACGGTATACGTCAAGGGGGCCCTGGACGAATTCGAGGCCGGCAGGCGCGACCGCGTCTCGGACGCGGTGATCACCTCCTCGGACAGGCAGGAATGCCCGTACACCATGTCGATAGTCCCCAGGCGCGCCAGGCGCAAAAAGAGGGACGCGGACGGGTGTACCGACGAGGAGCCGTGGGAAAAGCACATCTCATTTGCCACAAACGATCCGGACATCGATGTGGAGGAATACTCTAGGCGCTGGGGCATAGAGACGGGATACAGGCTGCTCGAATCCATGCGGATCACGACCCGGAGCCGCCACCACGGATCCCGGGTCATGTGCATGGCAATGACCATCATGCTCTTCAACTCGTGGATCCTGGTCGACGCGCTGATGCGTCTGGACTGCAAGGCGCAGGGCACCAAGACGATGATCAGGCTGTACTCCATGCTGTCCATCCTGCTGGAGCTGATGATGAAGAGGGGCCCGGGCCCTCCGAAACCACCGTGATCCTTCCCTGAGCAGGCAGGCGTCCCGGTAGCGCTGGGATCCTGCGCACGGTATCAGACTGCCCCGATCAGGCCCGGCACAGTCGTCATTCCCCGCCGCCACCACCATCGTCGCCGCACGGCATGTTTTGATATACGGCCACCCCATCTAGAACGGGCATCTCCCCACCCGCTCCCCTGCCGCCAGTGTCGTGAACCGTACAACAGGCGGGTTTTCCCTGCTTATTGCCCAATCTGGTGTTGTAGGGGACACATTCGATCATTTCCGGTCAAAAATGCAGCCTGATCGGATCTACTTTTGCGTTAACTGCACATATGGATATACTTATATGCAAGTTTGACGTAGTATAGTGGGGTGTACTCAACTCTCGAACAAATCCATGCGGGGCAATGCCACACTGTGGTTGATTTTATGCCCAGATTGTGGACGAGGTTGGATGCAGCCTTATACAGCACAGAAATTTCCAGAAAGAAACTTGGGCGAAAAACTGCTCCGTATTTTAGGAGTAAGCATCCGACATGTCGGTTGCATGTAGCCTATGGTTCTGTATGGAATACAAAACAGTGCTGCGTTGGACACAAGTCCGACAAAGAGATGATGTGAAATGAATATATCACATAACACATCACAAAGAACGCTTCTCAGAAAACCTACAAAGGTTAACGAAGAAACGTTCTATATGACGAATTTTTGGACATGCTTTGAGCATGGAAAGATTTGGGCGAAATATCGCCCAGGTGCCCGGAAAATAACCGGAATTCTAGGTTGCTTGTCGCCTATGGTTCAATATATGAACTATACGGCGGCTGCAACCAGTAACCCACGAGGTGATGTAAAATGACAGCGAAAACAAAAAGAAAACTGAGCTTAGACAAGTTCAGACAGATAAAGTATATGCAAAGCATATATTTTAAATACAGTCAAATTATGGCAGAGTACGGCCATATCAAAGAGATAGTGGAAACAGTTCATTCCACAATCTCCGGATTCATTATGAATCTGGAGATACCATCTCTCTCTTCACTATCTCGTATACACTATAGGACAATGTAGTTCCGTGTAACTTGATGTTATACTATCATTCAAAAATAATTTCGCTTCAGGTACTCATTGCAAGATACCAGTACTTCCCAAGTGATCAGGTAGTGCCTAGATTTGTTGAATTCCGGGTCAACTTTTTACAACCAACCATTCTGATATAATACCCCGCCCATCACATGAGTAGTTATTCATAAATGGCCAATTTCACAAGACGGTGCGCCCGACACCCGGTCGATTCACGCCCGGCAGTACCGTTGCGACTGCACGCCCGGAACACAGGATGGACGGGGTGTCGCAACCGCAGATAGAGGCCTCGGCCACCGCACCGGCCCTGATCGCACC
>CATQGX010000004.1 GCA_958295485.1 uncultured Gammaproteobacteria bacterium | reverse complement strand
TTCCGGCATCCGTCGTTTGAAAATTATCGTGACAGACTGCACCCGATGTCAACGCTCATGATGCGGCCCGGATGTTCACCTGTACTTTTTCAGCCTGCCTTTTGCATCACAAAAATAGATCTCAATGTCGTCCAGCCACGCATCATATGTTGAGATGTATTTCTTTACAACAACAGGATCATCACCGATGACAAAGATTTTCCGCCATTTCTGTTTTTGGTGCTGCTCCAGCCTTTGCATCAACCAGGCATACTCGTTCAGGATGGAAAATTTTGCCGATGGGATGTTTCCGCCGGCAGTCATGCTGTAATGCTTTATGTCGCCTACAATTCTTTCATCGACATTCAGCAAATCAAAGCGCTTTGTTTTTCCGGTTATTCCTATTTCTCCACCGGGAAGGGTGCTGCCAACCTCCTTTTCAATGGCGTTTCTAGCCATGTCCTCAAATTTTTTCCACCGGTCACCCATGCCTTTCCGCCGACCAACACTCATTTTGAACCTGCCTCGTCCATGTCTGCACAATCCCGCCCTGGAACGCCTTCCTGACGGGGTCGGCCGTCCCTCTGGCTGCCTGACAAGCCCTACACACATCCGTCATCGCCCATTCCAGGACGCTAAACGAAAAAGAGGAATCCGGAAACATACGCAATCCCCAGTCCGTACGCTGGCACAAAAATATTCGGGACACGGGGTTGCGGGTCTGCCCAATCCTCATTCCGTCTTTATCTCAAACCTTTCTTCGACATACCTTTTGACGCCTTTGCCGCCGGATCGTTGGGACAAAAAATGTAAAACTGGTTGATTGCCGACTTGCTGATACTGATCGGCGAAAACTCGTCCAGTTTGCGCGGGATCCCCTTCCACATGAGCATGATCTCCCCCCACGTACAGGTTCACCGGTATCTCCGAAAGGTAGGCGATCACGTCGTGCCCTTTAACGTTGATTTCGTCGGCTATTTCATCGGACATCGATTTCAGATCAGCCCGTTTCATTTTAAGCATACGGCCGCGGATCTGGACATTGTGAATCTCCTTGTCGGGTAAAAATTCACAGGCCCTCTTTAACAGGCGCCTGTTTGTTATCCGCTTCAGTATGCAGGCCGCCTCGCTGTCATCCCTGCGCAGTATGCGATCATACAGGCTGTGATCGTCCAGGCCAGTGTAAAACTCTAGGAAATCCTTGTGGGATTTTTTAAGATCCGTGTCGGTACACAGCGAATCCCGGGGGATGATTCCCCCATCCTGCGTTGCCAGGCCGAGCGCTCGCAAAAACATCAGATCCCCGACCAGCCTGGCGTGGTGCTTGTAGACCTGCGCGTGCATCAGGTATCTGCCCAGCCTATAGTTTTCAACGGCGTCTTTGCCCTTGGAGCCTATGCATACATGCGGCTCATACTGATCACCTGTCGTGGTTAGCGTGTGGATTATGCGTGGCAGGTCAAACCGTCCGTATGCCACCCCGATATGGTAGGAATCGCGCCTGAGGTAATCCATTTTGTCGACATCTAGGGGCCCCGATACCACATCGGTGGCCACCACGCTGATTTTTTTGTCCCATCCAGACACGGGCTTGTGATCCAGCAGTTAGACCGCCTTTTCACCCTTGTCCCCCAATATTCCACAGATCCGGATCCTCGTTTATCATCATCATTGAAATCCTGTCATGATCAACTTTTTCCCTGTTGATATCCTCCAGCACATTTTCAAACAGGTGTGAAAAGGGGCCGTGCCCGATATCATGCAAAAGACCCGCCAGCCTTACGATCTCCCGAGCATCCTCATCAAAAGAGAGCTGCTTTGACACAAGATCGGCCAGACGGGTCACGCCCAGGGCATGCTCAAACCGGGTGTGGATTGCGGCCGGGTATACAAGATATGCATGTGAGAGCTGTTTTATCCGGTGCAGACGCCTGAACACGGGCGTATCGATTATTCCGGTCCCGGTTCCAGCCAGGTCGACAAACCCGTACAGGGGTTCCCTTGTGGATTTGAAGTGGAAATAATCACGAGGTTTTGACAAGTTCCAGGCTCTCCAAAAGATCTGCACCCTGCCGTACGTTGCCGGGAGTTCTCTGCCAGCCAAGCTTTGTTGCGTTTGTGACGGCATCCTCAAAGGCCATCTCGTCTTCGTCATCCTCCTGCGTGCCGAGCATATGGTGGATTTTGGAGGCGTATGAGAGCGATACCGCCTCTAGGCCGCAGCACGTTTTGCACGTCTTGACAATATCGGCGATTTTGCCAAACTCGTCCACGTGCTCCTGTTTTGTATTTTCGGATATCTCCACCCCGTCCCGGGTCAGATCGTAGGAATATCCCCCGTACAGCATTCCCGGAACGGTCGCCTCCGATACGAACGAGTACGACACGAGCTTTTCCAACGCATGTCCCACACCCGGACTGAACGGGCCGTAATAATGCGGGGCGTACGGCGGGATGTCCAGTCCGGGCATCTTTTGGAGGGAAAGATATACCAGTTTCTGGATTGCGGTCCTTCCGACGGTGGCATCGCCCTTTGTAGCCAGTATGGCACAAATCGTGTCATAAACATCCATGTCTTGTTTTGGATATCTTGTGTTTTATAACCTTGTACGATCGAATGCGTGTGTGCATGGCTAGGCCGGGATCTGCCCGGTTTGCAGGCCGATCGGGTTTCCTCAAAGTTCGGCCCGTCGCATCGCCGGGTTGGGCCCGCATCTTGGATCCGAAACGTCCGAATCCAGATCCCGCCCGGCGCCAAAACGGTGGGCCCGGTTATTATGTAATAACCGGGCCCCCGCAAAGCAACGTTTACTTGAAGCGGGTTGATACGGCATCCATGCATGAACGCGCGGTCCTGTATGTCGTACTTGTTGTGGTTGCCGTTACGGCGTGCAACGCGTATGCGCTGGAGGCAAACACCTCGTACGGGTTCATACGCCTGGATCCGCACGTCTACTTTTTGGAGGGGGAGGACACCGTCACGGTCAGGGTCACAGGCGAGATTTACCTGCAGGGGACCCAAAATGTGGTGATAACCGTAACCGATCCGTCCTCGCACAGCCTTGAGATCCCGGCAAAATCGGCCCGCGACGGCAAGTTCGAGGCGTCCGTTACCCTGGATCATTCCTCGCCGGCAGGCACCTACTATGTGTCCGGTTCCGCCTCCGGGAAGCGGTTGGGGCAGCTGACATTCGAGGTGGTGAACCCCGATCCGCTGCCGTCTTTTGCGCCTCCGGCATCTGCGCCACCGCTGCCACCGGCCGCACCGCCGCCGCCCCTGACGGGGACGCACCCGCTGACGGTTGCGACGGACCGTGGGTCATACGATGCAGGTGACGTGATCCGGGTATCTGGGGAGGGCCCTCCCGGCGAGCTGATCGCACTCCGGGTGTCCTCCCCGCGCGGCGGGATAATCTCGGTCGATCCCGCCGTTGCGGATCCTGACGGCGGGTATTCGGCGGCCATCCCCACCGGAGGGAACATGTGGTCAGCAGGCGGCACATACACCGTCAGCGCGGGACACGGGGTGCGGGTATCGGAGCACAGCTTTGTTTTGGAGGTGCCGCAGGCACGGCCGGCCCCGCCTGCACGGCAGGCCCAGCTGACGGTTGCGACGGACCGCGGGTCATACGATGCAGGTGACGTGATCCACATCTCCGGGGAGGGGATGCCCGGAGTACCGGTCGCACTCCGGGTGCTTGACCCGGGCGGCGGGATGATTCCCGTCGATCCCGCCGTTGCGGATCATGACGGTACCTATTCGGCGGCCGTCCACACCGGCGGGGGCCCCTGGTCCAGGGACGGCACATATACCGTCAGCGCAGAGTATCGCGGACAGACTGCACACGCCACCCTTATTTTGAAGACCGTTCCCGCCCCGCTGAAATTCTGCCAGGATCCGACGTTGGAGTGCATCCGGGACAGCCTGTCGCAGTTGGTCCGACTCGCACTTTCGGCAATAATGCCTCATGTAGGGGCGGCCGCCACGCTGCTCGGCATGCTGTTTGCCATACTGCTGGTCATGCTACTGGTCATGCTGGCGGGCGCACGTGCCATAAAGGGCCGCCGCGCCGCCGCGCGAAAACGCAGATCCGTTGCAGGTGGCCGCCGCCAGCGCCGGCGCTACCGCCCCAGATCGATCGTGCCGCAACGCGGGGACGAGCTGCTGATATTCGACTCCAGCGCGATACTGCCGGCCGTGGGATACGACAAGGATCCCGACATGGACTATGACAAGCTGCTGAGACACATGGGGGAAAACATAGGCCGTGTCAGGATCCCACGTATTGCAGAACGCGAGATTTACGGCATACTGAAAAACAAAGGTACGCCCGAACAACTCGACACTGCAAGGATGTTCGACGCGTGTGTAAAAAACCCCCGGATAGGCGAAGCGCTGCAGGAGGATATCCGGCGCACCTACAGGCAGACTGCGGATGATCCGGGATCGGCAAGGGCGGACAGGTGGCTGAAGGAAAAGCGGCGCGACGTGGAGAGGATCATCGGGAAGGAATATCCGGAAACCCGCGACGAGCGGATAAAGGCGCTGGACGGCCTGTGCAACGGCTCAGCCCGGGATCAGGACATAGCGGCAACTGCAGCCGTGATCGCAGCCGCCGGCGGCGGTGACACGACCGGCGCGTTCCTGGTATCCAACGACGGGGATCACACGGTGTTTGCAGACGAGATCTCCCGGATTGCCGGTGGCAGGCTACGCGTCATCCGTCCCGAGGAGCTTACGGACCTGTCATGATATACAGCGGATCCCTATGAACCAAAAAAATCAGTACAGCGCATAGTGGTGCCGAGAATACTCGCTCTCTCCAGTGTTCTTCAAGTTCCCGCCTGCCAGATCCTCCACGACCCCGGTCACCTTTTCGCGCCTGATTCCGTTCAGCTCGTCGGTGGTGACCAGCCTGTCTCCCAAACCGTTCTGCTCGTAGATCCGCCTTCTGCGCTTCCAATGTTCGGAATACTCCTGTATGTCAAGCATGCCAAGATGCTCCAGATAGTATTCCTTGCCACCCAGTCTGATTGTAAAATCTGGCCGAAACGAGATCGTTTTGCCGTCCACCCCGAACTCGCGCGGCTTTTCATACGCAAAATCAACCCCCCTGTCCTCCAGCTCCTTGAACAGGATATACTCCGTCTTTGATCTCACAAAGACGCCCTTCCTCGGCTCGTACGCCCCCCTGTGGTCCTCGGGCGGGGAGAACACCGAGGTCAGCCGCGGCATGATATCCGATCTTCGCCTGGCACCCTCTAGGATGTCATGCTGCGTTCCGGTCTGCAAAAAGAGCGTGACCTTCCCGGTGGACCGGGTCAGCGCGGTGTATACGAGCTCCCTTGAGAGCAACGCGCTCCTGTCGGGTATGACCACGAACGTGTGCTCAAACTCGCTTCCCTGCGACTTGTGGACCGTTATACAGTAAGCCAGTTCGTATTCGTCCTGATTCTTCAGCCTGTCTAGGGGCATGTCATAATCGGAAAAAAAGAACCGCCGCCGGGGGTATGGATCCCCGACGTTGTTTACGACCCCCATCGAGCCATTGGACAAGACCAGCTTGTTTTTGTGTTCGTTCCAGTCCCATTCGTACTGGTTTTTAACGCACATTATCTTGTCGGAATGGACAAACGGAATCTGCTTTCCGTATATCTTGTGCTCTAGGGGGTGGGGACGGTTTCTGTATGAAGATTTGATGCGATCGTTTATGCCAAGCGTCCCGAAATAGCTCCCCCTGTACGGGGTGATAATCTGGAGACGCTCCAACTTCATGGACTTGAGATCGCCGTTTTTCACGTCACCCGTGTCCGTCAGGCCGAAAAGCAGGTTGAGTTGGGCGTCCATGCCGGCGGGATCGCCCGCCGGGGGCAGTTTCAGTTGCTCTCCGATCACCTCCCCCAGCCTGCCCCTGATACCGGCCGTCAGATCCCCCTCGTTCCTCCACAGTTTTACCGCAAACCCGGGCGATGCAAATCTTCCGGAGGAGATCTCTTTCAGCACATCCTCATAGTACCTGTTTCCTCCTTTGAATGCCTCTGCAACCCGTATGACCTCATTGTCAAACCGCTGCCTGCAGTTCGTGCGCAGCTCTACAAAGTTTGATTTCCCGTACCTGCCATCCCTCCTCATGGACTGAATCATGTCGAAAAACGGCTTGCCGTACCCGATCGGCGGGAGCTGGTTCTCGTCTCCTACAAAGATTATGCGCTTGGTCCGTATCTCGCCCTTTTTGTCCGTAATCATCTTGAACAGTACTGCAAGCCTTTTCAGGTTGACCATGGACGACTCGTCTATAATCAGGTTCTGGATTATCGGCTCCTTGCGCGTTTTTGGCGCCATCAACACCTCAAAGTCGTTCATTATATCCATGTATCCCTCTGAATAGATCTTTCTGTCTATGGTCTGTGCCCCAGTGTCGCGGCCCACCGCGTTTCGCAGCCGTAGCGACGCCTTGCCTGTGGGCGCAAGCACCGTGACGTTCTCCCCATTCCGTTTTATCTCCTTGATCACCTTTTGGAGTGCGAGGGTCTTGCCGGATCCGGGCCTTCCGGATATCACGTACAGTGATTTTGCCATGGCGCCCTCCACCAGCCTTTTCCTTTCGGTAATGAACGACTCTTTTGGAAAGTCCGGTATCTTTTCTGACATCTGCGCCGCCTCCCCCTCCAAGAAACCGTCCAGATCCGGGATGTCTACGCGGTGATCGTCGCGGGAAAGCAGCTTTAAAACCCCCTCTCGGATCAGCTGTTCTGCACGGTGCACCTCGCCGAGGTAAAAATAGTGGTCGCCGCCGTTCTCGACAACCTTTAGCTTTTCCCCGAAATGCTCCAAGTATTTCGGATCCGAGACAAGATCGGCTCTGGACAGGTTGATCTTGTCCCGATAAAACAGTGGAAACTCCTCAATGTGATTGCCGATCCAGTCGAGCGGGGCATAGCAGTCTCCCCGCACCTCCCGGCTCTTCAGGTAATCCCGGATGATTGCCCGGAGACGCTGGGGCGAATTGGGCCGTAGGTTCTGCAGCTGCGTGTCCCGCGTCAGGAATGCAGGGTCTGGAAACATGCCCACGTCGATCGCAAAGGTGCCGATCCGCCTGTCCGATACGGTCACCTCGTCGACACTCTGATCTCCGCCCCCGTACGGCAGGTATTCCTCGCACAGGAGATACGGATTCTGCTCTATCATGTGTGGATCAATTCCGGTCTTAAAGCTGGCAGACCTTCCGTTCAGGATGTTCCCGATCTGGTTGTGCGTGAATGAAAACAACGACAGCTTTTTGAGCAGTTTTTCGTTTTCTGGTTCCAGGCACACCTGCGCATTCCTAAGCATGGCCTCGTGTCCTTTTAGGTAGCCGGGGATTTCAGAATTTCCTGAAATGATCCCAAACACCGCCTCCAGCACGTTTTCCGATCCGCCGTTTTCCCGGATCAGGCTCACGACGGAATCTCCTCCGCCGCGGTCCTCCGGTGCGTCATTATCGCTCAGGACATCAAGGACGTTTCCCAGCCCGGGGTATATTCCCCGCAACCTCCAGGATCTCTCTAGCAGCATGTCTATGATTTCTATCTGCCGCTTTGTCCTGCTCTGTTCCACGATCGCGTGTTCTTTGATCTTCAGGAGGGACCTGCGCATCCGGGTCAGGAGGTATATGCACGCATCGTCGTCCATGTCTGACGCCACGTACTTGAAGTTTGGAACCATGTCCTCCTCCTCAATGAGTATCCTCATCTCATCCAGCAGGCAGTCATCCTGCGGGTTGGCCTCCGCGTGATCTAGGTACTCTTTGTACGGCAACAGGACGCCGCCGTTTTCAAAGTCGTATGACGTGTTGATGGTCCAGTGCAACGTGGGAAAATGCCTGTTGTTTGGGTTTTTTCTGATTCTGGCCAGATCGGCCTCGTCAAACTCATGGTGTTTGCCCGCGGTCATTTTTCGGTTCAGGGTGGCGCATCCTACCAGGACATACCTGTTCTCATCGGCTGAGATCGGGTTGTCATAGTTCAGGTAAAAGAACACGATCGTCTCCCCGGGCGTGAACTTGTCGATAAACCCCCCTATCCGATCCTCCAGGTCAGGCGGATACTGGCCGTACCGTTCCCGGTTCTTCTTGTCATGGTTAAATGACAGACGGAACGGCCACGTAAATACCGAATATCCGGACAGTTTTTCCGGGATCCTGTGGGTCTTTTCGTACTGTCTGAACGGGTGTTCGTGCCAGATGTTTATCGCATGATCGGAGAATGCGTTAGAGGTATAGTAGCACGGGGGGATGTAGTCTCCCAGCCCGTCCAGCCTTTTTCCGGCGTTTTTGGTTTCGATCTCTAGGTTTCGCTTCCTTTTCATGGTTTCAGAGAGCAGTGAGTGGGTTCCCACACAATAGTGGTTTTTTTCGGGTTTCTGGCACACGTTGCCGTCCCAGTTGTTGTCGTGCCATGCCATCCTGACTGTAAGGTGTTTGGGCAATGGCGTTTTTTTCGGGGCGTGTGTTAAGAATGTTTTTATCCGGACGGCCAAACCCGTCCATTCCCAGACGTGTGGGGATGACCGATCTTGTTTACAGGTACAGTTGATCTTGTGTATGCAGCTTGGTTGTCTTAAGAGGATAATAAAAAGAAAAAAGGGGAATGTGTTTGTTTTTTCTAGTCTGTTTAGTTGACGGTTATGGTCAGCTCCGCAGGCGGCGATAGCGCCGTCGGCGTGCTTACGGACTCCCAGACGAATGCCGTGGCGGTGTATGTGCCAGGCATCGTGGGTACCCATGACTTTGAGGGGCTGAACGACTGTCCTGGGGACAGCGTGCCCGTGATCCATGCAAGTTCAACTGTAACGCCCGAAGAGTCCTGTACCTGTACGATATACGCAAACTCCTGATCCTTGTCCTGGCCACTTACCAGGTCGGCGGTGATCTGTACCTGCTGATCCACGGACACGCTGTCAAGCGCGTTGCCGAGGGTATCAACCGTCCTCAGAGACGAGGCCGGAGCCCGCTCGAGGGGGGGTACGATCGTGCCGATGATAGATGTGGCCTTGATTCCGATCTGGTCTGAGGTATTGTACGGAGATGGCAGGGTGTTGTCGTCGTATTCGCCGGTGATGGTGTCACCTTCGGAGACGCGGAGCCTGTGGCCGGATGAGGCGTCGGTTATGGTGAACTGAACCGTGCCCTCGAATATTCCGGTGGCCTCGTTGGTCTCGGTCACGGTGAGGTCGATTCCGCCAGAATCCGTATCGGACCAGACGTCAACCGCAAAGTTGTCGACTGATTCCGGATTCAGGTTCATGTCGGGATCAACCACCCTGAGTACGCCGGATCCAGAAGCCGGATAGCTTTGCTCCAGCCATTGGACCTCTCCGATGTTCCATCGGATCAGCGCGGAACCCACAACGGTCTCGTCCTCTGAGAACTCAAAGGATACGGTCAGGCCGTCGTCGTCGGTGGCCGCCAAAAAGCCGTTGGTCGGGCCGCCGCTGTTGGCAGGCTCCGTCCTCGGGTTTGTGTCGAATCCTGTCGTGACAGCACCTGTTGCACTGTTGCCATCAGAGTCGTGGTTAAATCCGGTAAGGATCACCTCGCCTGTGAATATGCCCGTGTCGGTACCCGTCTCCACCAGCTTGTAGTTGTCGAGATCGTTGCCTCGGGTCGCAATCCTGATCGGATCGCGCCCAGATTCGCCGATCTCGTCGACCAGATCACTGTCAAAGTTGTGATCCGGCGCTACGATGGTGATGTAGACCTTGTCGGTCCACGAGTAAACCTTTTGGTCAAGCTCGATGGTCGCGCCAAAGTTGGATGTGAACACGGTCAAGTTGACGTCCTCTTCCTCCTGGCCGACATAGTCGGCGCCGGATGGACCCCAGTCGGTATACTCCAGAACTATCTGCTCGCCCCTTTCAAGGCGGTCATTGTCAAGCTCTTCGGGAATCTCGATTACAACCTGGAAGATTCCAGTGCTGTCGCCGGTTTCCCTGAGATCGGTCGGTTCTGGATCAAAGTATGCCGCCTGCTCGCCCCGGTCACCCATGCTGACCGTTGCCGCATCAGAGTCCCACTCGATTACATCGAGGTCATAGGTCTCTGCCGCGTCGTTGTCGAGATCCCAGTCGGGTTCGATTACGGTCAGGATCATGTCGCTGCCTATGATATAGACGGACTTGTCTGACTGCAATACCCCGTTTCTGAGGTCGAATGTCGCGGAGTCGGTAACGGTGTTCGGATCACCTGAGGCATCGGTCGGATCCGTATACTCTACGGTGAGGATATCACCCTGGAGGACACAGTAGTTTTCGTTGGAGCTAGCACCGGTTAATGCATCATCAAACCTTGACAACTCATCAGTTGCGGCATGAACTGCGTTTAATTGTGTATATACGGTGGTGTCAGGACATGTTGTCGACGATGGACCGTCTGTGTACAGTATCGGGAAGTCCAATTCGAAGATTCCCGCATCTGGTGCAATTTCATTGATTGGGCCCAGGCGTCTGACATCTTGTGGATTGTTGTCGCCTACGTCGATTATACCAGCGTCTACAGAGTCGCCGCCTGCATATGCAAGCACGACCTCTTCAGCACCCCGGGATACGGATATCTTTAACGGACCGTGTTCATATGGGTCGCCGTTGTCATATCGGCCAGCCACATCCTGTGCGATCGTGTCCTCACCTGATGCCGAAACATCAAAGTCGGGATCGTTGATCCTGACATGGATGGTCAGTACGCCCTCGCCCAGGGTTTCTGCGTCGATATTTACGTCGCCTTCAATACCTGCATTGTGGATTGGGAATACGGATCCGCCGTCATCAGGATGTTGACTTATGGTGCCCCACGGAACCGGGTAAACGGTCCTGTCAAGGCTTACCGAGCCGGTGTTGGCCCGGACGCCCGCAGAGTCACCTACCTCGATGATCTCGCCGGACGCGTCCCTAAAGTCAACATAGTTGACCTCGATGTCGGTACCCGTAACCGATGCTACCTCGCCTGAAGCTTGGCAGTATACGGCCGGAATCTGAAAGTCGCCGGTGAATATTCCTGACGCGGTGCCGTTTTCAACCAGTGTGAATCCCGTTGCGTGAAGTCCTATATCTACACCTCTGCCAATTTGTTCGTCAGCATCGTCACCACAGTGGCGGGTGCCATTAACGTTGTGGCTTGTCCACCTCTCGTCGTTAAACGTTACGTCCACCAGTCGTCCCAGCGGGCCAAATCCAAAGTCGGTAGAGTGTTCATCGGTTCTCGTACCATTTGGAAGTGGTGCCGTGCCGACTGAGTCATAGGCTCCGAATGGATCATCCGATCCTACAACCGTAAAGATGTCCACAAGACTGCTGTCCACGTTGAGATCTGGATCAGACAGTGTGACTGTGACGGTATCTGCCACCTTGTATGTGTTGCTGTCAAGGGTGACCACGCCAGAGTGTGACGGTGCCTCCTCTTGGTCGGCAATCTGTGTCGATACGCCGTCTTGGCCCAGATCAAAGTAGTTGACCCTGGGCGCATCCTCGTCGGTAAGATCCTCAAATACGATGAATGAAGCCTCGTCTGATATCGTCGCAAGACCATCATATGTGCCGGGCTCAAGTATGTTGAGCTGGTTGATCATGGTGTATTCCAGAGTGCCAGCAAACCTGCCGGAGTTGTCTGCGTCCTCTTCCAGTTCGAGCCTGATGATTTGGTTGGAAACCCTTTCAGATGCGTGGTATCCGTCATCATGGAACCCGAATGAGAAAAAGTCGGTGACTATCGGATACTCGCCCGGTTCGATTGTTGCGTCGTTGTTAGTCCATCTGTACAGTATGCTTACGTCGAGGTTATCAGGATACATCTCTGTGTCAAAGAGATCAGACATGCTGTCTTCTATTTCTGTCAGACCCTGCGAGTCAGCGGTGCTACTTAGCATGACAAACTTTTCGAGTTCGTCTAGTGTTGTCGCGTTGCGGTCAACAACCACACTGATCTCGATATTACCCAAGTCATTTGCATCTGCAAGTGACCTGAGATCATAGTTGAGCAGGTTGAATCCTTTGAAAGGAGTATTCCATGGCGGGTGTTCACCAGATGGATCAGATGCGTCAGATCTGCTGATGGTTGCGCGCAGATCTTCCAGGTCTGTTCCCAAGTGAATGAGCATGCCATCAGCGCTTATTGATGTTGCGCTTGCAACATCGATAATTGCCCTGTCACTGAATTTCTCAACCGTGACGTCGTCACTCACAGCCGTAGGAACAATCGATTCCGGAGCAGTGATAGTGAAGTTGGCAGGATTAATGTCCGTAGCATCATTTTCAACAGTTATTTCGAGGAAGAACACATGGGGATTACCCTCTCCCAACGTGAACGGGTCACCGGTCACAAGGGTTGGAATCAGTGCATCCCGATTGGTCAGTGCCAAATCCTCGTCGGATCTGCTGTTCTTGTTTGCGTCTGCGTCTACAAGCACGATCGGGATCTCCTCACCGGAGGACCAGTCGTCGTTTGGCGGCTGGATGTCTATTGTGGCGGTGTTGTGCCTCACTAGAACTGATTTCGGATCGGCGTTATAGTCGATAATAGCAGATGTGCCTCTGTCTGCAAGATCTCTAATCACGAGAACTGATTCGTCTGATTCGTCATATGTGCCAAATATGCCGCTGTTTGGACCCTGTTCAGTAACGGTTACGGGATTCATAAGACCGGCAATGGCAGGATGACTAGTGTTGGAATCACCGTTTCCTTGAAGTCTTATAACGTTGTCGCCCTGTGCTCCGAGATCTAACAGCAAGAAAGCGTCCTCTTGCATGATGTTTATGCTGGAATCCACGGGCTTTACCATAAGTGTTCCATTCACGTTATTTTCTAGATCATCTTCTTGAATACCCGGCGTATCACCACTCTCATCAAAGATCTGATAATATGCGCCGCTGTTTTCAGGACTGGTATCCCATGTCCAAGAGTCTTCGTCGGTCGGGTCAATGTTTAGCCACGCATCGGTAATCGTTACGTGGACTTGTGCGCCCCGTGGATAGGTTGTCCTGTCCAAGTCAATACCGGCAAAGTCCTCTACGGTGTCAAAGGCCAGTGTTGTTGTTTGGGTACCACCGCCCTTGTTGTATTGGACTACAGCTTTACCTCCCTGAGAAAATTCGTACAGTTGTACAAATGGCCAACTTGTTGCGTTAATACCGATCTGACCAAGCTCAGAAACGTTATCGTTGGGAGATTTTGCCTCTCTAATCACATTAAAACCAATCACATTAGAGTCAGCATCTCGCTGACCTGGAACAGCTATACCCAGAGTGTTGCTAACATCAACATTGATTGTAGTTTCGGCGTCTGTTGTGTTTTGGATTATTTTACCAAAGCTTAGACCAACACCTTTACCTGTAGAATCCGTATGGTTTAGTTTGTTTGCTTCTATAACCTGATTCTTGTCGGCAAAATAGCCGTACCAATTGCCGTCGGTGGCCTGGACCATTCTCAGATCCTTGCCGTTTACGGTAACATCGGGTTCGCCCTGAGACTCGCCAGGATCCTTGATGTCGTTGTCGTTTATGACGACCTCGATGACCTGAGGTCCTGCAAAGTGGTTGTTGAACTGCGAGTTTTCCGCCGAGACGAACAGGTTCGCGTTGGCAGCCTCCGCAGCCGGCATCATACCGGGTACCGCGAATGTCATACCGCCCGCGACCATGATCGCCATAAGCGTTAGACTAGTTATTTTTTTTGTTATGTCTTTTGTGTTGTACATGTTATTACCATAGAGTCAAAAAAATCTGTATTTAAGCTGAATGGATCAATGATTCATGGGCCTTTTTGGCCCGATTTTGGGGCGTGTGGGCGCCAGGATCGTGCCTGTAGGCCAGGCGGCAGGCGTCCTGGGAGTCGTTTCTGTGCGTCATTCGGGCTCTCACCGGCCTAAGATCGGGGCCGTTTATGTCGGTTTCTGACGGGTTTTTCGTGCGATCAGATCGGGTGTGGTGCCGGGGATTTCCGGCGGTTTGGGAGGGGCCCTCCCCCTTCATTCCCCGCCCCCTCCCCGGGCCGGGCGATCTGCCGCCGCCGGTCCGGTGAGGTCAGGAGGCCATCTCCAGATGTCCGGAAAGGCCAGATTTCTGGCAGGAGGCCGTCCTGCTGACTTTGACATATACGTGCCGAGTCTGCCGCCTCTGGATTCTGCGATACAGCCAAGCAAAGTAATCTAGGATGGGATCAAATCCGGCACGGTGCAGGTGATGCATGTATTACAACCCGACCCTACAAAGACAAGATTTGGACGTAGTGGATGGAACGTTTCGGCCGCATTCTTGTTTGGAAGGATCCGGTTTCAAGAACGGTGGGCGCATGTAGACGCGGAACTGCGTCTGCCCGGTCGGCGCACATCTTATCGGATGCCTGAAGTCATACACTGGTGGGGGGAGGGAGGCGGATTCTGACGATCGGATGGCGGTCCGCGATCGAGAATGTCGCCTGCCAAATAGCGGACGGATGCTCGATTCGGGACCGGGCGTTGCGGTGCACGGTTCAATGATCGGTGCCGGCTGGAAACACGGCCGTCGGGGCCGGGAGGTGATCGGGAGGTGATCGGGAGGTGATCGGGACGTACCGGATACATGCGGTGGGTCGTGGGGGGGGGGAGGTTCGGCGGTCTGGGAACAGGTACGAGTCGGCAGTATGACATCCGGGCGGCCTTTACGTGAAATCGAAATACGCACACAGGCCTCCGGCGGCCTTCCACTGTTCAATCCGACGTCTTGCCTCCTCCTTTTTCCGTTCCTCCTCCTCGAGTTTTTTCCGAACCCTGCGCGCCTTGCGTGCGGCCCTGGCCTTTTCCCGAAACGCCGGGGCGTCCCTGCCGCTGGGCAGCAGGTGCAGAATATCGATGATGGAGAGCAGATCCGGGGTACCGTGCAAGACCTCGTGGTAGCCCTTGTGCACCAGTACGGTATCTTCCGGAAAATATCCCACATGGTGCATGACCGTAGGGTCGTCCCTCATGATCGGAATCAGACAGGCTTTGCAGGTATCCTCCGTCTCCCGGGCGGCGTTTTCACATGAGACGGAACAGTACAGGCCACTGTTTTCAAACGTGTTCCAGCAACGGTGACAATGACCGATCTCGTAGTAATCCTCGTCGGGGGATCGCCATATGCAATCATAAATGCGGTCCTCCGGGATCAATTTCTCCAACATCTCCAATTCCTGATGATGGCGCTGTCTCACCTTCCAGCCGGGGGCATGGTGGTTTTCGAACAGCTTGAACGTAAGCCTCCACCCGCGGTAATAGCCGTCATGTGCGAATTTCAGGAAATACATGCCGTATTCGATCCGTTTGTAGAGTATGGGACGGCTTTTGGCCGTTTTGTAGCCTGCGGAGAAGGCCCCGTGCGATCCCATCAAGGATGCATATCGGCGCGGCATAAAGATTTTACGCCGTATGCGGCATGTCCTGGCGGTTGGCGCCGCCAGAGCCTGCTGTAATCCAAGTACAGGGTTTGGACGGCCCGGGGTTGTCAGGCACGGCCCCGGTTCGGATCCAAATCTGTAGATCGTGTGGGCGTAGGCATTGCGGCGGAGGTGGGGGGAGCCGCCCGCTTTGGCGCCCGCACGTCTAGGCCAGAGGCGCCTTGAGGTAGAAGAGGCGATCTCGGCTGGCCGCCTCCTGCCGTACCGACCGCTCCCCTTTCACCCCATCAGATCGGGTCCCCCTATTTTCGGTCGGATCAGAGACGTTTCTGGCACCGCGTCCGGCCAGCGCCGGCACGGATCCCCCGTAGCCGCCATGGCCCCTGCCGGCGGGGCGGCGATCTTCTTTATCCCGATAAACGGCACGATTCCGTGCTCCTTGTGCAGGCCGATGTTTAGATTGTGGGTGTGTGCGCTGTTCACGTATATGATGCGTCTACCGTAGCAGCCGAGGCGGGGTTTCCACGTGGAAACGAAGGCATAAAGTCCCCCGTAGCGGGGGAAGCGGTCCCTGATGGCGTACGCGGTGGCGGCGTCTAGGAGACCCTGCATGTTACGTCTGCCGCCGCGTCCCGCCGTGTCCGTGTCTGCATCATGCGGCCTCGACCCGGCAGATTCGTCCGGGAATACTGGGTATCGGAGAGCGGTTCTGCAAATATACTGGTGGATATCGACACGCGCCGAATCCTAGCGCTACGCGTGACCGACGAAAAGATCGGCGATTCGCCGGTCTTTACGGAGCTGTTCGCAGAGGCCGTCAAGTTCCCGGACTGGCGGCGGCAGGTCCGGGGCAACATGACCCGGATGCGGATGCGGTGGCGGACGCGATATGCAGGGCCTCCGAGGATGCGGTCGCCACGCTCCTCTTCAGGGATCGTTCCCCGGTGTGGGTACTGGAGGCCTCCGTTTCGGCTGGGATGGCCGTCACAGCCGCCGTCGCAGGACGCGTGATATACGCGAGTAGCGCATATGCCTCCCGGCTGAACCTCCGCCTGTGCAGGGAGTGCGGAGTCGTACCGTTCATCAGGATGAAGAAGAACACGGCAACCGCGGGCAGGGGCCACGGCGACGTATGGGGGGGATCCGTGAGGGGGCAGAGGGGCCGCGGCGCCAGGAACGTCTCCGCCCTGACCGAAACCGAAAGGGCAGACGCCCTGGAGGAGTGGAAGGAGAACAGCGGGTACGGTAAAAGGTGGATTGTCGAGATCATCTTTTCGGCCTTCAAGCGCCTCTTTGGAAGCGATGTACGGGCATTGAAATTGGAGAACATAGTCCGGGAGATCAAACCAAAGGTGTGGGCCTACAACATGCAGATCGGTACGGCATAGGGGATGTCGGCCGGGGGCCGCCCGGGCGGCGGCCGCCACACGGGCGGTTCCTGTACCGTATATGCCCCGGAATCCCCGGTTTGTGCAGATCCGGGTCGGACCGGCCGTGCCTGACAACGATCCATCTTGGCCCTGCGTCCCGATTACAGCAGGCTCGAACCATCACCCAATAATTATGAGAGACTACCGCTATACCAACTGTTATATTGAAAGGTTCCTGCTAAGTATAGGTGTAAGTGAGGTGGAAACTAAATGGAACTTAATCTCAGTTCTTTGATTGAAAGTAAGAGAGATCTACGGTCATTTAAATCCAAAGTTGTTGTAATAGACGCATACAACGCCGTCTATCAATTTTTGATGGATAGTGAAGGTCGTAATGATAAGACTAGTCCAGAGACACGTGGTAATACCACGAAAGCGATCGTTGAGTTTTTTTATAGGAATGTCAACTTCATGTCAATCGGCATAAAGCCCGTTTATGTTTTTGAAAAAAGAAGACCGTCATTAAAATTCATAGATATTACAGGCCGTAAACAAACCAAAATGGCTTCGGCAGTAAAATGTCTAAATAATATTTCCGGGTGGGATGTGGATAATTATATCAAACGTGCTTGTAAGATCACATCCGATATGGATCACTCTGTGAGTGATTTGAGGAACTTGGTAAAGATGTTTGGTATACCTTGTATAGATACCCCGACAGAGAGTAATGCCATGTTGGCACATCTTACAAATACAGGTCAAGCATACTCATCCGCTAGTCAAGATTTCCACCCTGTTCTGTTTGGATCAAAACTACATGTGATGAATTTTACAGATTTTTCTGTCCCAAAACCACTTAACCGTAACTCAAGGATTAAAATTAAACCCAACATCATAAAAACTGAGGAATATCTTAATAAAATAGGACTGACTCAAAGACAATTGGTCGATGTTGGAATTTTGATAGGAACAGACCTTAACCCGGGTGGAATTAAAGGAATGGGTCAAAAGACCGCATTGACGAAAGTCAAGAAATATGGAAAGTTAGAAAACATTCCACACATACAAGAAAAATTATCCAATTTGGATTATAAACATATACGTAGTGTCTTTTTGTATCCAGAAGTAGCCGCCGTAGATCAGATTACTTTTGGAAAAATAGATTATGAGGGGATTTTGGATCATATGAACATGGTTGGTAGATTCACAAACTATAGAGTTAAGAGAGTGTTGGACGATATGAAGAAAGAAATCGGAAGGCAAAATCAAGACTTAGAGAAATGGTGTAGTTAACGCAAAAGTGACGAAATTCGTTGCAAAACCCGACCAGGAACCGCAGGACGCCTGCGACCAAAAGAGCTAAAAACGGCCGTCCCCAGCGGCTAATTAACAGCGATGAAAAAAAGCCGCCTAGAACGTATGAGAACAAATGATCCGTACCGGTATGAATGCACCATAGGCGAGATGGATCAGGATGTGAAGCGATGCGGGTTCTCCGGCGCGCCCAACGCGTGGCTCGGGCCGCGCGAGGTGGCCGAGTGCGCGGTGGATTCGGCCGCCGGCAGGGGCAACCTGGCCGCATGCACGGGCCCGCAGGGACGCGCTAGAGTCAACAGGCAGGACGGACATCAGCGTGCCGTGCGGCGAGTGGATACAGCAGTCGCTTTCGAAGATGACCCCAGATGGGGCGGTCGAATCCCTGTTTGATTTCAACGCCGGTATCATAACCCTGATGTGGCGCCACTGGCGGCTCGAATCCAGGATGGATGTGAGAATAGACTTTCACAACATAAAGCGTTCGGACAAAAAACTGGGCCCGGAGCTGGTACGGGAGGAGGTGACAAGACAAGCATGACAAAGGCGCTGTACGAGATGTACGGGACAGTCCAGATACTGGTGAACGGCCAGAGGCTGATATTGGGCATGGTCACGTTCAGGACAGGCGACGACCACGCCGGGGTCGTGCGCGCCCTGCTGGACGCCTGCGCCAGGCAGGATACGTGTAGGCACCGGCATGGCAGACCGAGGGTTCTTTTCCCGGGGGGTAATAGAGGGGCTGAACGACTCGGGGGTCACGTGGATAATACCGTGTCCCAGCACGGTATACGCCAGTGGGCCCTGACCGACTTCGAGGCCGGCCGGTGCAACCGCGTCTCGGACGCGGTGATCACCTCCTCCCCCTCCTCCTCGGACAGGCAGGAGAGCCCGTACACCATTACTGCCGATCAAAAATAATTTCGTCTAATCACCAGCAAAACCTCTCATGTAGAACGGCTTGAGGCGAAATTAATTATGATCGGCAGTAATATCGATAACCCCCGGAAGCCGCCGGGCGCAAAAAGAGGGACGCGGACGGGTGTGCAGACGAGGAGCCGTGGAAAAGGCACATTGCGTTTGCCACAAACGATCCGGACATCGACGTAGAGGCATATTCCAGGCGCCGGGGCATATAGACCGGATACCGGCTACTCGAATCCATGCGGATCAGGATCAGGAGCCGCCGGCAGATCCCGGGTCAATTTCGTGGCTAGAAATCAGAATTCGGCAGAAACACGCGGACCGGTCGCCACAGGTGTTGCCGCCCGCCTCGCCTCCAGGGCCCGATTGTCAGGACTTTTTGATGCCGTTGCAGCTTGATCAAGGCTAAACCACAGGCAGGCTTGCACAGACGGATCCGGGCGATCATCGGGGGCTTACGCCAAGCCTGTCCATCACCGTCCGTATGACCTTTTTCACACCGTCCGGAATCTCGTTTTCGGCCAGATCAGCCAGGCACCTGGCCAGCTCATCCTTTGGGTATCTCGACCGGGGGTCAGACCATGCGTCTTCAAGCGCGTCCACGACACTCTTGCCCTTTCTGCCGGCGTCCAGATCCTGCGGGGTGGCGGTAAACTCTACGCCTTTCTGACGTGCCAGTCTCCGGGTGCAGTCCACGAGTAACTCGCTGGGGAACAGATCCTCAAAATTACGCTTCAAAAAATGGATCTGGTTTTTCCTGATCAGATCATCCCGTACGAGGCCGTCGACCAGTGTCCGTGCCCCACTGTTGCGGTCCAGCAGCAGGAACACCCTTCTGCCGGACCTGTTCATGTATTCCAAGAAGACCCGGATGTTCTTGGTGTTGCCATATCCCCCCAGATTCCACGTCCACGGGGCAAATCCCATATCGTATTTCATCGTCCTGGCAAATGCCGGTATCGCGATGTGCTCCGATTCCCCCTCCACGTAACACAGGCGGTCGCTGTCAAGGGCGTCCGCATAGCTTATCCCCATCTCCATCCTGAGCAGGTCGCAGTTGGACGCGTCGACGGGCGCGGCGCTGGACGCCCCGTTGTTTTTGACCAGCATGACCACCGATTCATCACCGGAGGCGTTTGCAAATATCGGGGAGTGTGTCTCTACGATCATCTGATTGTCGGTGCGCTCGCACATGATTCTGCGCAATTCCTTTTGTGCCTTTGCGTGTAAATGAAGTTCCGGCTCTTCAATCATGACGATTGGCGCATCTGCGCTGTGCCGTATGTAGGCCAGCATGATCATGCTCTGCTCCCCGCTGCTGAGCATATCCCAGTCCACCGGTTTTTCCAGGCCTTTTATCCCCGCAGTTATCACGTGTTTTCTTTCCCTAAGCTGCACGTTGACCTGTCCTATTCCGTCAGATGAGATGCCTCCGGCCAGGCGTTCCAAATCTCGTGTTTTTTTCCTGTCGTTGTCGAGTGTGCGAAGCGCGTTTGGAAGATCCGCACAGTCATATGATACGGCGTGAACCTCGTCGACCGTGATAGCGGATGGCGACTGCCGGGTGTTGGGAACAAGGGCTGGGGACGACCAGAGGTGCATTATGGCGTCGCGGGCCTTGGGACCGAGCACGTCTAAAAGGTTGGCCGTATTCGCATTTGTTCTAGGCCAGGTTTTAAAGCCCTGTTTGTTCATATTGCCCGAGTTGATGCGTCCTATATTCCGCGAACATCTCTTGTACGAGTCGCCCGTCCGGAGATAACTCTCAAACACGTGGAATTTTCCGTCCTTGTCGGATAGCGACAGATCTTTGCGGTGCAGGACGTCCTGCTTAAATGACACCCCGTATTTTACGTATCGGAACGTCAGTTTTGCCTCAGAATCCATGTTGCCATAGTTGTCTGTCCTTGCCCGGTTTAGCATATCGCTACGCTCGTCCTCGGAGAACTCGGCGGTAAATGAAAGGCGGGCAGGCCCGTCCGAGTTCCGATCAAAATGGTTTTTTTGGTCAAAGGTGTGGTTGCCTGTGACTATGCCCGATAACGCCTCAATTCCACGAAACACGCTGGACTTGCCTGATCCGTTGGGTCCTATGAGGTAGGTGATGCGTGTAAGCGGGATCTCCGTCCGGTTTTTAAAGCTCCTGAAATTCTCAAAAGCTACGCTGATCAGCTTCAATGTCTTCGTCCTCTAGTTTCCTTGTACACCGTGTATCGATGTCCGGATCCATATCCTGGCGTACGGATTTGGCCTGAATCGTGCCCGGTGGTAATCTGGATCAATTGCACGTATGCTGGCAACAATCATAATTTATAGTGTATGTCCAGATTAGCCTGTTGGGCGTGGTTTGCCTCCTCGTCCTCGCAAAGCCGGTTAAAAACAGGCGTGTCGGCCCAGCCACAATGCCCGACCCCCCGTTCTTTAGTGCAGAAAATAGCGCGGTTTAGACCAGAGTTGTTCATTACCGGTTTTTTGCCGTGTTGCCTGCCTGCCTGTGAATCCCGGCCACCGCAAAACTTGCAAAGCGATGATCCAGAACCCATTCAGATTCCCCCCTCCAACACGGCCGTGCGCCGCCGCTTCCAGACACATGATCGGCCGTATCGACTCCCTTGACCATGCGGATCGCGTGTAAGGGGGGGCATGTGGAGCGGGGTGCGGGCGGGATTTTTCCAGGGTATCGTGCGGCATGTTGCTCAGTACCAGTACGCGGAATTGTGTTTTTTCCAGCCCCAGGCAGGCGCCGGATCAAGATGATCTGCCCAAGATCTGAACAAATTTCGATCCCGTCGGTCTAATTACAAGGTACTCCTACCCGCCTTATCGTGACTAAGCAAAAAGGCGGGCAAGAACACCGGATCGACGTGGGCAAAAGGGTGCGTAATACCTTGGCAACCGACTACCATCTCCGGGTCGGACATTGTGTTTTCGTCCCGCTACAACGGCCTGTACGGGCCGGACGAGTTCGTGGCCATACTCGCAGAGATGTGCAGATCGGGCATCACGGCCAACGAGGCGGTCCAGGTTTTCGACGACCGCACAAAGATGCCCGCCGCCGGGCGGTTCCGGGACGGGATAAGGACCGCAAGCCCGGAGGGCGTGAGGCATATCTGCGAGAGGACTATGATCAAGACGGTGTCGGCGGCCAAAAAAAAAGGCATTGCCCGCCGCGGCCCCATCATGGCGGCGATCAACAGGCACGTGGTATCCCGGCACGACGGGGGCGGCATGCCGTATCCGGTCTGCCCCAGGTTCAAGGACGGGACCGGCAGGGTCGAGTGAGGATATACCACGGCACGGGCGGTAGCCGCCAACATCAACGCGGTACTCGGGCATCTTCCGCTGACACGGGGCGATTCTGACGTCGATTTCGTGCGTAAATTCACGCAAAACTTGGACGGTGTACTCATCATGATCCGGCCTTTCCTGCCGGACCGCGAGTTTTATTCGGCGGAGATCATGCGGGAGATGTACCGCACGGGCAGAATGTTCCCGATGCCCACGGTCAAAAACCCGGGGGTGCAGAGGGCCATACCGCTCGCACACGGGGCCGGCCGGCCGCCGGAGGCTGCGTGCACGGCTTTACCAGCGGGAACGGCCCGGGTCGGGTGGCGTCGTTCAACCCGGTGATCATCCCGTCGGTTTGCCACAAAAACGAGGAAAGGTCCGTGCTGGACCGGTACGTGGCCTTTGCCACCGGCCTGCCCGTATCCGGCCCGGCAGACGAGATTCTGATCGGCGTGCCGGCAGATTGCCGGAGGAGGGGGGGGGGGATCGAGACCAGATACGGGCAGATGAAGCAGGTACGCGCCAGGACCACCGGCTTGAGCCGGGGCATTCGCCCGCCGGTGTTTTTCGCCTCGGTCTTTGTATACAACATGTGGGTCATCGAACGCAACAGGAGGGAGGTATTGGATGCAGGGGAGGGGGATCTTACGCTGTTGGTTGTGGCAGGTGAACTGGCCAAGGCCGCCAAAAGACGGCTCTTGGTATACGGTTCCCCCCGGGCCGCCGCAGGACCGGAGCCGTCGCCGGGGCCGGAACAATTCCGCGTACTGACAATAGGTATGCGCCACGACAGAGTCGACATGTCATCAGGCTTCAACAACTACCTAAACTGTAAAAAAACTACAGTATAGCGAATAATTTAATATGAAGAATGTCCGATCTTAGTCAATGGTTGATAACCCATATACTCCCTATGTTACCGGCGGCGGAGGAACTGACTTTGAACAAAGGGTGGGGGTCATGTATCTCGCATTCTTGCTCTCTGGACAAAGCCCTCCGGGATTAAATGAAAGGGTAAAAGAGGTGGGATTTCAGCAATCTTACAGGGATATACTTGATGATCTCACAATCATATATGATGGACATGGTGGTGAACAGCAAAAACTCGTCTTACAGATAAAATCCCGCTTACGGCTTACTGACGGCAACAATGACTTTTCGCGCATAATGCAAGATTGCTGGAATACTTTCAACGGTAAGGCACCGAGTGGTTTTAACCGTGACAAAGACAGGTTTGGGATAGTGGCTGGAATGCCTTCAAATATGAACGATATAGATATTCAACGTTTCCTAAATTCTGTACGCCGTTCCGCACACGCACAGGATTTTGATGAGAAACGTAACAAGCTTCCGCGTAAACAAAAAAGATTCTTGAACAACATTGAGAAACAAATAGCAAAAGCAAAAGGAAGCCATCCCACATTAGACGAATTGTATGGGTTCCTAAAGTGTTTTAACGTGTTTTATCTTGATCTGGATGAATCTGGAGGAAGCAGGACTGCCGCACACAATACTCTAATGACCGTAACGGCAAATGACGGTATCAAATCCAAGATGCTATTTAAGCATCTTTTAGACATAGTGGCTAAATATAATCCGTCTGGAGGAAACATAACCCGTCATGGGTTACTGTCGATGTGTACGGAGTTTGAGATCGGGCCTGATCCAAACTTTAGTCGGGACATTGATACTTTGGACCGGCATGCCCAAAGTTGCCTTGATTCCATTCGTGGCACAATAGCTTGCCGTGTCAAGTTTGAGCGTCGCTCCGAATTACAAGAGATCCAGGCACATCTGTCAAAAAACGAGATGGTGGTAATACGTGGAGAGCCGCTTGTGGGCAAGTCCGTCCTGCTCAAAATGCTTGCGCGTGACGGTTCTAGTAACAAAAACTGTATGTTTTTCAAAGTAGAACGCTTGGAAGGCAACAGCCTGCAAAGTTTTTTGCGCAAGATCGGCGTTGCGGGCGACTTTTCAAGCATTTTGGAGTCGTATAAGAACCGCGATAGATACATCTTCATAGACGGACTAGAACATGCAACCGATCCGGGCAAGCGTGAGATCATAAGCGAGATTATATCAAGGGTAAAAGCCCACAATGAAAGGATCGCAAAATCCAACAAGTTGCTACGCTGGAAGATACTCTGCTCCGAGAGGCCGCCTGGACATGATGGCGCGTCTCCCGATATGGAAACGAGTTCATGGCCCCAAAACGGCATCCTGACCCCTGTAACCGTGTCGGGCTTGTCCGAGCAGGAAACTGGATCCCTGCTGGACAGGTGGGCTCATCTGGAACACCTGTTGTCCAACCGTGACCTAAAAGACCTCTTCTCACGCCCCGGAATACTAGATCTGATCATACATCCAGCATTTCCCACCGATCGTGACACGCTAAAACAGATCCGATCTGAAAGTCAGTTTGCTAGAATCTTTTGGTCGCGCATGATCTGTAATGGCACTGAAGATATGGCAAGGGAACAGCTTGTCCTCAGGGTCGCCGAACGCACGATCCTGTGCAAGCCTGTCAAGATCACAGAACAAGGTATAGATCCTGGCGTCGTGGGCGGGCTATTACAGGATCGTATCCTGCGCAGGGAAGGATCTCGGTTGATGTTTGCCCATGACTATGTGGAGGACATGGCATGGGCGTTTTTGATGGAAGGCGAGCTTGCAGATCTGTTTGGAAGGATACAGGACAGGTCGGACTCGCCCCGCCTAGCGGCGGCATTCAGGCTCTTGAGCCAGTATCTACTGGATGTAAAACGGGATGCAAAAACATGGATGTCTAGCCTAGATCTGATACGAAACGGATCTGCATCTCCCAGATGGGAGACCGAGTGGATTGCAACACCCATGCTTGCACCCACGTTTGATACAACGTTTGATCTCTTGTCGGATCTGCTACACGACAGGAGTGAGATTTTGACAAAATTCCTCATGATATTGCGAACAAAATGTGTTTACAATGACTGTGATCGTATGGAGTCACTAGGAATGGGTAGGGACAACGTTCAGACTCTACAGTACTTTAAAGTGCCAATTCTCGCGAAGTGGGAGCCGGTACTCCTATCGATCATTGGAGATCTTAGAAACATTAAGGGATCCGTGCTGTTGGAGGTATCAAAGGTGTTTTTGATGTGGATGAAACAGGACGGTGAACGCGGCTCAATTACTCGACAGGTGGCTGAAACATGTCTAGATCTGTGTTCTGTATATCTGTCATGCAGAGGATCAGACGAACCGGTACCGTATGACATGATAGAAGAATTCCGTGACAATCTGATCTTGTCCGTACTCTTTGGTTCGGACGTGATTCCTGATAAAGTACGTGCCTTCCTCCACACCCATGCCATATTTCAATCCTCTGTGAGCCATCTGATTGATTCAGTAATATTTGAGAAAAATGGATGGTTTTCAATATGTCGTAATCTACCAGACGACTTTATAGATCTCATGATCTTTTTCTTATGCAGTAGCCCAAAATCCGCCGAGTCTAGATGGAGTGATCTAGACAATCTGGGCATTAGAGATCATTTTGTGGTGGCGTCCCTTCCCGAACAGAATCCATTCTATGTGTTTCTCAAGATACATCCTGACAAAGGCATGGAGCTGATCCACAGAATAGTAAACCACTCCATGTTGGCATGGCGAGTCATGGAACGTGAATCAGTCCCCGTCATTCACACCCTAAAACTGGCAGGAAAGACGTTCAACGTATGGGGAGACAATCGGGTTTATCGCTGGTACAGGTTTCCCAGCACGGGATCGCAGACGGTTTGTTGTGCCCTGATGGCACTGGAAAAATGGCTAGACGAGTCTATTAAGAACGGAGGAGATCTCAAAGAATTGGTTACGACAATCCTGTCCAAAACCAACTGTGTTGCAGTTGTAGGGGTATGCTGTTCGGCCATGTTGGCAAACGCTTCCAAGACAGATCCTTCCATAATCGTACCAATTCTTGAAAATCCAGTGTACTGGATGATGGAGGAACACAGACTTGCATATGAAAAATATAAGCAACAAATTACCCTGAACGTGACACTACTCGCGGAACGCGATGCCATAAAACAATTTTATCAAAAACTATCCTCGCAACCACATAGAAAACGACTATTCTCCAACATGGCCTCTGTTGTACTGTTATCTGGAGATCATGTGTTAAAAGACAGGCTGGTTGGATCCATAAAGAAATTTGAAGAAAACCCACCTCGATATTTCAGGCGATTGGGTTTTGTTGCTACCGATTTTTGTAGTGGAACAGATCTAGTAAAGGTCAAAAGCCTGTGCCGACAATGGACACTGTATGCAGACATACACAATTATACAAAAATAAAAAGCGATGATGGTGTAGGATGGGTAGTTGATCTACAGACTCACCTCACAAAGGAAGCTCGTATGCGCGAGGATAAACGTGCGGATCAAGACGAGATAAGGCATTTTTGTCTACAAGCATCTCAATTCCTAGAATCTGGAAATGCTGGATCCGATCAGTTAATTCACGACATGATCGCTCATGCACAAAAACTGGACAACATAACCCAAAAAATACCAAACCCGTATGCAGTTGATTTTGTTACAAATTTGGCCGCGGCTTTGGTAGTGTGGAAATGGGATATGGTAGTAGAACAAAATCTGATTGAGTGGTGCACAACAAAAATAACTGCAGAATCCGTAATAAAGGTTCAGGAACCTTCTTATTCTGTAGACTCAACTGTGTCTAACAGGGCAGCGGCAAAGAGTCTGCCCTGTTTGTATCTTAGAACAAAAAAGAAATACCTCAAAAATATAATGAGGGCATTCTCCCAACATCCAGTCTACGAGGTGAGAAACTGCCTCTTCTCCAACATAGGGATCCTGTGGGACGCCGAACCAAAACTCATCTTGCAATATTCTATAGACTTGATCAAAACGGTAACTGGAAAGAGATCCATATCCGGCTGTGATCCCCAGACTATACGTTGGTACATCCTGATTTCAGTGATTCTGGCGATGCCTGATGGTAAAAAGCTGTCCGGACTCAAAGGCACATCTGGCATTTTGTCCCTCATGGATGATCTTTTGGATTTTACAATTAGCGCATACCTAAAAGTACAGAGTCGTAACATAGGCCACAAATGGAAATTTAACTATCGATGGAATGATCCATTGTTCAGGACGCTTGTGGGGTTTATTTTGTACGGTAATGACGAATATGCCACAAGCGCATCAAAAAAAATACTTGAGAGTTGGAAAAATGCTCCAGATATGCTAGAGGCGTTTCTTCAGCAAATGTTGCTAGTATGTTCGGATGATGGGACCGAGCGGGGTCAAGAATTGTGGCACAAATGGTGCACAAATCTTGTCAGGTCAGATGAGCTAAAACGCCACGGTTCCAATGACTCCATAAGATTGTTGATATTTGACTATCCCCAAACAGGCTACCAATGTAGAGATGTGCACAAAGGGTGGTTAGAGAAGCACGTGCCGGTGATCCAGATGTGGTGTGACAGGTTTGGAATGGACAACATGTATTTCCCAAGCTTGATTAGGATGCTGGACTCGATAGGGTTGGAACTGATGTCTGGACATGGATTGGCTTGGTTGTATGCCATACTCAAAGATGTACCCAATCGAAGGGATTTTCTCCAAAAATCCAAAATCATGTCCAGGTTTGATGTTTTGCTGCGGGATACGTGGGAAATGCATGGAAAGAAACTCGTCAAAGACGACGACAATCTCGCAAAATTCTCATTTTTGGTGGACCTGCTGGCAGATCTGGAAAAGCCACATTCGTGTGTCCTGCAAGGCCGATTAGAAGACAGCATGCGCAACTGATCGCCATGTTGGTTTGACATTCCGGCAGATCTAGTGTACTCTGCTATTTTACCAAAATACCAGCGTATGCACATCAAAACTTGAAAATGTGCTCTCTCTCGACTGCGGGCACGAACGACCGAAATAAGTGGGATTGAGCTTGGCATATAGACTGTTTTTTTTAGACACAGGTGGTTAATAGGCGGCTTTCCGATCAGCCAGTGTGTATACGAATAATGGCGAACCGGAAGGCCAACCTCTGTTTGCAAAAAAAGCATTTAAAGCCTTGTGTGGGCTGCTCGCCATGCTCCCGCTGGACCTGTCGGACAGATACAATGCGATGTACGGGTTGCAGAAGATGGCGGCGGCACTTGCGTTCATGTGCGAAAAGGGCGAGTCCGTCAACAAGGCGCTTACCACCATGAGGATCGCCAACCCGGACGCGAAGATCCCGATGCCGTTCATTCCCGGAACTGCCCTCGGTCCCAGGCTGCTGGGGATTATCACGGAATATTTTGACGGCAGGTTGACCTACAAGAAGATCAGGCGTCTCCTCGCCTCAATCTTCGATCTGGACGTTTCCGCCTCTGCAATATCCAACGCGCGCAGGGCGGTAGCCGCCTCGCTGAACAGGCAGATGGATCTCATCAGGAAGGAATTCATCAGGTCCCTGTTCGTCCACATCAGAACTTGAAAATGTGCCGGTCTGGCGTCCCGGGGACGAATTTCCGGGCATGCTTGACGCCTACACCCGTGCACATTTTCAAGTTCTGACATGGACGAGACCGGGTTCAAAAAGGGCGTGGCCGGCAGGACCGGATACGTCTGGGTCGCCGTAATATCGACGGCCATCTGGGTGGTTTTCGCCCCGAGCCGGGCCGTCGCCGTATTGCAGGAACACTTCGGATGGCTGCTTGACAAGGCGGTGGTTGCGGACGGTCTCAGGGCGTACCAGGTCCATTTCCGGTATCTGCAACGGTGCTGGCGGCACATGCTGGCCAGGGCGAAGGCGGTGGCCGTCGACGGCGGACCCGACGACACGGCCAGGTATGAGACGCTCAAGCGGTTTTACCACCGGATCAAGCTGAAGGAGACCCAGGATCCGTTCGCCACGACCTGCCTGATCCGGGAGGTCCGTGAGATACTGTCCACATTTCCGGACGGCAAGCTAAAGACCCACCTGACCAACGCCATTTCGTACATGTTCACGTATCTGGCATTCCGTAAAATGCTGCCGCACAACAACCCGGCGGAGCTTGCCATACGGGACAATATCGTGGTACAGAGGAATGTGCGCTACCATATCACCACACCCGGGGGGCGCGAGGTGTTCTCCCGCCTGCTCACGTTTACGGCGATCTGCCGCAAAAACGGCATCCATCCGTACAGGGCGGTAATCGAGATGATCAGGAATCCCGGATGGGATCTGTTCCATCCCGGCCGGATGGCCGTAAACGACTGGTGCGTCTTTGATGAGCCGGAATCTGTGAATCCTACGGTAACCTGGATGTCTGAAAAACAACCTGTTGTGATGGCGGCCTGACCGCCAAAGGCGGGTTTTAGGACGTCGGACAGGCTGTTTCAGGCGCGGGTTCCAGGGGGGGGGTTGTGTGCATACTTCAATAAGATCAAAAGGTTTTAATTGTGTTTTTTGTTTTGTTATATCATGGGTATACCACGACGTGATACTAGGAAGACGCTTTCAGACTTGGACAGATCTCGCACATACTACATGTTAGACACAACCGTATGCGTGGACATACTTAATGAAAAGACAGACGGGCAGTTTGGCAAGTTTTTTGCAGCTATTCATAAGAATAAACCCAGGAACTCGTTTCTCATACCGGATGTAATCAAAAATGAGCTTGGTAGGTTCGTGCGCTACAATACAAACGAGGGCAAAAGAAGCAGACGATTCAAGAAATACTTGGATAAATACGGCAAGTGTGAGTCAAAGTACGTGTATGACAAAAAGCCACAGCTAGATACAGCGCTAACACATCTGTGCAACGTTTATCAAGGTCTATCGGAACAAGACGCATACTTGCTTTATGTGTTTTCTGAGTATGAACACAAGAATCTGTGCCTATTGACCAGCGACGATCTTCTGTTTAGGGCAGCTTGTGTAGAGTGCCCACACCGCATAGTAATAGATCCGCGCAATACTGAAAAAAAACGTGCTGATAACTACAACTTGGAAAAACAAATGCCGTGTTCCTCACAGCATGATAGATTGGTTAAACTATGCAAACTCCTTTCGGCAAAACTGGGCCTTCGCTACGTAGAATACAAATTAGGCGATGGTCACACCAAATTCTTCAGGTATAACTTCCAGATCGCCACGGAAAAGGACGGCGGTCTGAACATACTGACAGATGAGTATATCGATCCTATTTCGCTGGAACAATTTACCGGCAACTTTGGTAACGAACAGATCGACATGGAACGTCTCAGAAAGAAGTTCCAAGACGAGATTCACGAATGTGATATTCCGTTAACTGAATGTTCATGTGACTATCCAGGGATCCGGCATGACCTCAAACAAGATGACATTCCATTATGGGAATATATAACGACATGGAACTCAATACCACTTGAATATCTAGAGAAAATGGTTGTTATATGCAAGCAGTTTGGAGTAAGACGAGAGACCATACACTGGGACGTTATGAGAACGATATTAGCACGTCGTACAGGAAACCAAGATGCACAAGTCAGAACTTGAAAATGTGCTCCCCCGCGACTGCGGACACGAACGGCTGAAATGAGTGGAATTGAGCTTGGTATATCGACTGTTTTTTTTTAGACACGGGTGGTTATAGCGACGTCAAAAAGTCTTTGCAATCGGTTTTGTAAACATATGTTGTAACACATCCACGTTGAACCTGTGCGTTCTCAAAAATTCCATCATGGTGTAAATTCTGTCGTCCACCGATTCGCATACCTGTTGCATGAACGGCTGTTGTTTGAATATGTTCCAGCATTCCTCTGTCGCGTTAAGATCCGGCCATCCGGTGGGAAAGTATTCGACGCGCAGACGATCCGAGTTATCCTGTATGAAATTCGATACCATGCGCGACCTGTGCGGTCCCGCCCTGTCGAGGATCAACGCAACCTTGTCGTGCCTGTTCAGCAGCAACCTGAGAAACCTGATGGTCTCCTCCTTGTTGAACCAGGGCGAACTCATAAACGCCTGATCGTTGTACCGGGAGACTGCACCGAACACCACGGTGTTCTGGTGGCTTCCGAAGTACGGCGCATGGATCCGCTGCCCGACGGGCGACCACGGTCCGCGCCTCTTATAATAGTCGTGTGCCACGATGGTTTGATCCGCCACCATGAGCAAAAATTTGGCCCTTTCCGCGCCTGAAATCCACGGTTTCATGTGACGTTGCCACCTGATGACCTCCCCGACCTTGTCCTTTCTGATGTGTATCGGTTCGGGAGTCTTGCGAGAGTACCTGCAGGCGCGTGCTTTGCTGCGCATCCCCGACGGGGTGTACAGGACGCCGTCGCATTGGTATACGGTCTGTATGAGTTCGCTTATGAATATGAGTCGCGAACCGTACCCTCTCATGTATTTTGTGATCTTTTCGTTTGTAACCTTGGGAGGACGCCCGGAACGCGGAAGATCATTCAGTCCTTTTATTCCGTGTTTCAGGAAACGTTTGTGCCATGACTTGATCGTGTTGTATACCTTGAACAACATCCTTGCGACATCGGCATAACTTTCCTTGTTGATCACGACATGACACATTGCAAGCAGTCTTTCTTTCACACGCGAATCTTTTTCTTTCCTATAACATTGTTCGAGTTCGGCATGAGTTACCATGTCGTTAGTCGGATATGATACCAGCTATAAAGGTTTCGGATTGAATTTTAGATCTTGCAAAGACTTTTTGTCGCCGCTATACGTATATGTCGGTGCGCGACGGGAACAGATAGTTTTGCATCTTGTTCTCCGCCACGTATGTGGTCAGCACATATTCCAGCCCGGAGTTTCTTACCACGTCCAGCGGGTCCCTTACCATGTATCCCCTGTACTTGGGGGCCGGCTGCCACCTGCGCCACCATGAAAAGAGCGCCCCGATCTCCTCCACCCTTGTCCCTTTTACGATCCCGTCGGCCTCTAGCCTTTTGAGTACGGTGTGGGTCCACGGATACCCGCACCCTGCCAGCTTTGCCACCCTGTATTTTGTGAGGCTCCCGTCGGGCGTATTGAGTAATATTCTGGCGATCCTGCCCTTGATCCTGGTTCTCGTTTCCGTCTTCAACATTACGTGTCATGACAGAACATGATATATTGTTTTATTTTAAATAGTCTTTCTAAAACCGATATGTTTTGTTTATCCGATGCAGAACCATGCCTGCGACCCCCTAATCGGAACAGAATCATGCCTAGAATCGAGTGTCGGGCAACGGTCTGATCGGTTATGATTCTGAGGTTACGGGGTATGTCCGCCGGCAATGCCGTTTTACACCGTATGCAAAAACCCCCGGCCTGTGAACCCCCCCCCCCCGCTCCCAATCAGGACCCGGGGGATCATGCCTAGAATCTGGGGTATTGCACGTTATCCTTTTGAATGTGGGTATATGTGAATATGTCCATACTCCCTGAACAAAATGTATTGTTTTATGTTAAATACAGATGCTAATGGCGATATAGTTGCCGATCCGGTCCAAAAACCCCTGCCTGTGAGACCCCTGAATCGGATTTGGGCATACGGGAGATTCGATTGCATCTTGTGTAAAAACTCCGGACCTGAAAACGGTGGACGAGGTTGTGCCCTCTCGGAGGCCGCGCAGGTCCTGCGGCGGCCACGGGATCGTCATGGCAGACCGCTGGCTTTCCCAGGGCGGTGATGGATGTGTTCGACGAGTTCGGGGTCACGCAGCTGATGCCGTGCCCCAACACGGCATACGTCGGTTCCAGGTGTCCGCGGTCAAAAACCCCGGCTGTAAAGAGGGTTCCGGATGCGTGTGGGTGGGGCCGGAGGCGGCGTGCGCGACCCTGCCACCGGGAACGGCGGCGGCGGAGGGTTGGGACAGGAGGTCATTTACACGTGATCGCCCTGTCGGAGGCCGTGATTGTCTGGAAACCCGTGGGCGGACATGCGGGCCTGCAAAGCCGCACCGGGCATTTCTGTCCCGGCGGCAGGATCCCGGCAGGGGCGGCCCTGATCGGTTCCGGACAGGCCAGGCGGGGCACGCACACACACACCCCCGCCCGGGACACCGCCTCCGCAGGGGCCCGACGCGGGCAGGATTTGATTTTCGGGTAAGGTATGTTCGTGCCCCGGTGCCCGGGATGCCGGTTCTGCGGCAGCAGCAACAACAGCTGGGCGAAATGTGACTGTGCCGGATTTTTTGCCCGATCGGCAAGACGAGGGGCCGTTCCCGGCCGGGTGTTTGTGCCGTGCGGGGTTTGGCCGGAACCGGGGCGGCCTTGCCGATGCCGGAAGGCGGCGGTGTGAATACCGGTTTGTTTATCCCCAAACAGGAACCGTCGGACGCGGCGGTCGGTTCAGAACCTGAAGATGTGCCCGTCCGGCGGGTCCTCGGGGACGGATTTCCAGGCATCTTGTGCCTGCCCGCATACACATTTTCAGGTTCTGAACACCGGTACGGGTAGACATCCTGTCCGATTCAAACGTGCCCGACAGGCGGGGATGATGGGATCATACGCCGTGCCCGTTGCCGACATCATGCCATGGGATAACACGATGCCGGGACGAATGATTGCCGGGCCGGGCAACAGGCGGGCCGCCCGGCGGCACCCGGAACGGTCCGGTATGGCGATAACGCAGATCTACACCGCTTACGGATCACGGGATCAGATGCTTGATGAGGCTGTGAACAACGCCGGATCCACACCCCGATCCGGCAGGTCACCGGACACGGCCCGGCCCGACATTCAAAGGGTTGTCGGCGGCGGCAGGCGGCCACGTGTTTCTACCGGATTCGAATTCCCAGTCATGAAACCGGCGGATCGGCGGTTTTTGCGTCATGGTTCCAGGCATGACGTGGCCGATTACCGGCGGTGTGGAGATTGTCGCAGGGAGCCAAGGCGCGCCGGGCAGAGGGCCGCCGGCCCGGGTTTTGGTTTGTGCGGTGTTACGGCCCTGTCCGGGTTTGGCCACGGGTGTGCCGCGTTTATCCCGTACAGGCCCCCCCGTTGTCATGGGACCAAGACCCGATACCAGGCCCGCGGATGATGGGCGCCGGGGCGCCGGGTGTCCCCCCGCCCGATGCCGACGGTGTTCCCGTCCACCTTTATGTTCAAAGGCTGCAGGGGCGGACGGGGACCTACAGCCGGGTGGGACGATCGAGATTTGGTGCGGATTTTGGGCAAATTATCGTGAGCTGACACTTGCGGAACGGCCGGAAAGGGCAGTTCCGCGCACCGGCATCCGGCAACAACACCTGGTTTGACACCTTGACGGTTAATCGTCGTCGGCATTCTTGTGCAGGTATTCCAACAGTTCCTCTGCCGTGTGGAATACCTCCCCGGCCTTGGAGTTTCGTCCCGCTATGATGTCCAACACCTCTTCCGGTGTAAGATCATCCTCCTCGTGAAGTAGTTTCAGGTAGCGTTCAAAGCTCATACTGTCGGACGGTCCGGCCGCTATGAAGTCGTTTTTTATTATCTGTGACAGGTTTTCCGGAAGGTGGTGGAACGGGTTGGCCTTTTGTTTTGTGCTTGACACGGTACCGGTTTTCCCGGCATGAAATATATGTCAATCTGCCGGGCACAATCCCTCCATTGTGCAAAAATGAGTATACCCCCAAATAAGGGGGTAATCTAGATGGAAGCGGCAGATGGAGTGGAAACGAAGGTGTGTGGGTCTGATCTGCACAAGGGGCGCTGGAAGCGGGCGGGCGGCGTGTCCGTGTCATGACAAAGCTTGACGAGCTTCAGGTGGAATAGATTATCAGGTAGAAGAGGAAGGGAGACATGACCAACGCCCAGATTGCAGACCATGGGGGTGTCCAAGATATGGGTCAAAAAACTGTGGGTAAGACACCGGCACTCCGGTTCAGGCGCCCCGGCGTTCCGCCCGCTGGGCAGGCCGGCAGGAGGGCTGTACGGGCGCAGGGAGCACTCGGTGATACTCAACGCACGCCAGAGACACAGGCGCGGGGCCAGGCGCCTGGAGGCGGATATCGAGCGCCTTACCGGAATGCATATTCCGCAACACCACACACAGGGTGATGTGGGACGAGAACCCGGGCCACGTCACACCCCAAAAAGGGCAGGCGGCGCAAATGGGTCCGGTACGAGAGTACTCGAACTCTATGTGGCACACCGATTTCAAGCAGCTGTACGACAAAAGATGGTTGATTTCGTACATGGGCGACGCATCCCGGTTCATAACGGGCTTTGGCGTGTTCCAGGATGCCACCACGGAGAACGCGCTGGCGGTGCTCAAGCAGGCCATCGCGGATCACGGCAGGTCATCCTCGATCCTCTCCGACCGGGGCTCGCAGTTCTACGCCAACGAATCCAAAGGGAAGAGACGTGGCTCATCCAAGTTCGAAATGGATCTGGCGGCCATGGACATCAGGCAGATCCTGTGCGGAGGGGGGGGGGGCACCCGCAGACAAATGGCAAGCTCGAGAGGTTCCACGGCGAGGTGCAGCGGTGGCTACCCACCTTCGTGGAAGAGTCCGCCGACAGGACCGCCGGCCGGGGCGATCCGGGCGGCCATGTGGGCGACATATTCCACACGGCGGGAAGACGCGATCCGATGACAAAGCTCATCGACTGGTACAACAATGATCGCACCCACGAATCGCTGGATCTAGAGTCCGCGGAGACCCCTGCCATGGTGTTCGCCCGCAAGATGCCCGCGGCAGTGGGGGTCGGCGAAGAAGGAGAATTCGATGCGTGAAGAGAGTACACTATTTTTGGGACCCCACACATGGATAAGTGGTCAGATCGTGCCTAGCATTATGACACAAAAACTGACAATCAGTCAATTTTGTGACTAAAAATTCGAATTAGGCAGAAACATGTGACTGCTTACCCTCATCATTAAATCCTCATTTATTATTCTCTCATCATTAAATCCTCATTTATTATTCTCTCATCATTAAATCCTCATTTATTATTCTCTCATCATTAAATCCTCATTTATTATTCTCTCATCATTAAATCCTCATTTATTATTCTCTCATCATTAAATCCTCATTTATTATTCTCTCATCATTAAATCCTCATTTATTATTCTCTCATCATTAAATCCTCATTTATTATTCTCTCATCATTAAATCCTCATTTATTATTCTCTCATCATTAAATCCTCATTTATTATTCTCTCATCTTCTAGTATGACAACGAAAGTGTTCCGTACTTTTTGTACAGTAACTCGGGTTTCTTGTTCGTTGCAATCGGCACTATACTTTTTCTTCTATCCCGCCTGCACGTACAATGCAGCATGTAGCGTGGGATTTTAGATGGTTGGCTGCAATAATTTGACCCAGAATTAAGCGAAAATTAGGCACGGCCTGGCCAATTGCTTGGAAAACAATGGTGTAAATAGAGGCTTGTTTATCCACAAACAGGAATGTCGGACATGATAATCGATTGGTTGATCTTTGCATTTACGGGATCTGATGCGCTGGTTAACATCGCCTCCGTAGCCACCATAGTCTTGTTCGGTCTGGGGCTGATGTCATACCGCGCCAATTCCAAGAGGATTGAAAGGGAGACGGGGCGCCGGATGGCCGAGGAGAGGAAGATGGCCTCCACCAACATCTACATCGAACTGCGGGATACGTTGGACGGATTGAACAGGGACACGCATCCCGAAGACGCCCTGTCCTTCGGGACCAAGGACGGGCAGAACATGTTCTTTGTGAACAGGATCTTTAACCACGATTTTTATGACAGCCTGATATGCTCAGGAAGGATCAGTTTCTTGAAACCAGACCTCCAGCAGAAGATACGAGACGTCTTTAAGAACATCAAGGAGCACAACGAGGTTCTAAAGGTGACCGCCAAAACGAGGGATGAATTCGGAGACAAGATACCGCCAAAGGCGTATGAATATTACATGTGGATGGACGGATGCGAACAGAGACTTATGGAGGTCATACCAGAAATACAGGAGGAATTAAAAAAAGATTCCGGCATCAGTCCGTCTTAGGAGGCCGGGGCTTGCCCCTCTGGAATCCCTCGCCTATTGGTGAGGAACCCGTCCCGTAGTAGTAAGGTGCCGGTATACCCCCGCCAGACCAATCGTCGGGATCGTACTTGCGTTGTAACTTGCTTTTGTCCTTGTCCGAATCGCTCATT
>CATQGX010000003.1 GCA_958295485.1 uncultured Gammaproteobacteria bacterium | reverse complement strand
TGTGAATTTGACCAAGGTCAGACACATGCCCCCCCCGATCGTGATTTTTATAACGGGTATGCCGCTATTAAAATGTAATATGAGCGGGACACGCATTCAAGAGTACATAGAAGCAAATCCGGGGTGTAAACTGCCTAAAACCGTTTCCACGATGCTTCAGGGACAACGAAAAGATCTTCTAGTGTATCGTTTGCCGCTTGAAATGACATTTTACAGCATCAAAAACGGAAGATTTGCCGCAGAGTATGGAGAAAAGACAAAGAAGATGGGCAGGGAACTTGACCCCACGAATCCCAGAGATTCTGATGAGATACGAGAACTGTTAACCGGGATTGATCCCAATCAAAGCAACATACTGCAAAAAGACATGTTAAAAAACGGCCAGAGGGAGCCGGGCATAATCACCCATGACGGATTTGTAATAAACGGAAACCGGCGGCGGTCCGTATTGGAAGAACTGGTATTGGCTGGGCAGTCGCAGTTTGCCTTTATCGATGTTGGCATATTGCCTCCCAATGTATCCGCAAAGGATCTGTGGATGATAGAGGCCGGAATCCAAATGGCCCGCAACGTCCAGCTTGATTACAATCCGATCAACGAACTGCTAAAGTTCAAGGAGGGACTAGACGCCGGCCTGTCTCCGATCCAAATAGCCGAGGCAATCTACGGCGGCTACAAAGCAAGTGACATAGTAGAAAAATTAGAGCAGTACAAGCTGATATCCCAATATCTTAATTTCATCCAAGAGCCGGGGAACTTTATGAAGGCGAGACGCATACATGAACATTTCATAGACCTAAGAAAGATTCGTGATACTTTTGGGAAGGTGACCGGTGCCACCCCAGATGAAAAAGCAAGTGCCACCCGCATAGCTTTTCAGCTTATTCACGATGGCGTCCAGGCACGGGAGTTTAGAAAATTAAAGGACATACTTGTAAAGGACGAGGTAAGAAAAGAACTCTGGGATGCACGTGAACATAGCAAGCCGGAACCGTCCAGCGAAAAAATGAAAAAGAAAAGGGACGCAGAGGAAAAGGACGGACATACCGAGGCTCGCACCATATTCAACAACTGTGTTGACTCTCTCAATGCGCTGAAGGATGCCGAAAATCCCGAAAAATTGCTTGGAAGGGCACTCAAAAACTTGGATGCAATAGACATAAATCATGCCAATCTGAAGCAGCCAGAAATTGTAGAGATGATAAACAAAGCGACAAACATCCTGAATACCCTTAAGCACAAATCGACCATACAGAAATAGAGATTATGCGTGCACAGGTTTACAATGTGTGTTTTACGCCTTTTTGGATTGTTTTGCATGCCTGTGTTTGGTCAACGCCCCTGATTGGGGTTTTTAGGTTGACAGATGTGGTGTAAGGATCCGTACATTTTGCGCTCAAGCGCCGCATCTGTACTCGTTTTGGCACAGGTTTGATCAGGATAATTCGTGGGTTATCTGACCACTCTCCGGCCGCAACACATTTCTAACACGTGCCGGTAGAAGCTACGATAACAAGTCGTCTTTCAGTTATTTTTGCGCCCAAGATACATGTTTGTATCACAGGCCGGTAGTTGTTCCCATCCTGTTTTCAAACACATGGTATTGATCAGGCTCTGTTTTGAATGATGTATTGTCAAAGATCGTTTTGCACGGGTTTTGAAACCTAATTGGATCACCAGACGGTTTTTTAGTCCGCTCGTCTATGCCCGGCACAAAATAAATCCAATAATCTTCTTCGTGCAGCCTAGCCTTTTTGATCTCGTTTGCAGACCAATGAAAATCAATCCGGTCGCCCGTAGAGGCTTTTATCTCCACATAAATCCTGCGAATCTCGCCGTTTTTGTCCCTGTCAAACGACTCCATGTCGTATCCCGCGTTTGCAAACTCTTCACTAACCAGTTTTACGCGGGCGGCCTCTTGCACACAACCGATTTTAGCAAGCCGATCTTTTTCAAACTCCAGCGCTATTTGTTCCCCCAACACCCCTATCTTTTTTCTACGCAGAAGCTGATCCTCCAGATTCTCCTGCGTGATCTTTCTGGATATTAACTCGACATACTCTGGGTTAACCACCACCCGGGATCCGTCCTTTTCAAGCAGTCCGATCTCGTAAAGGATCGGCATGATCGCAGGAAATGCAAAAAGGTCGTAGATCTCACTTTTTGGATACCAATAGATGCCATAACAGTCCGTGTGGAATTTTGAAAGTACAGAACGCATTCGGTCCCCGATGCCAGGACCCAGAATCACCCCTTTGGCAAATTCCTGTGCCACCCCCTGGTGCCGTCTAGAACACGCATTAATTTTATCCCCCATCTGGGTAAGGCCGATCATGTTGTCTTCGGACAGCAACAGGCCCAATTTCACGCATAATCTCTCCAGCTCGTCATAATCTGGAATGTGGGCCTTTCGTATCGGCATGTCGTTAAATGTATTTATTACGTGCTGGCGAGACGCAGATTCTTTTGTAGCGGACGACTTTACAATCTCTAGCAACAACAGCATGTCTGTGAGTGTGGGCGGCATGCCTTATCTTCTGCTTGTCTGCCTCAGGTGTGCAACCATCGCCTGGTAATCTCGATCCAGCTCATCGTTGTTGATGTTTTGGGGTTTGGGATTGATGTCCAGCGATTCAAGCATGTCATCGTTTAGAGCATTGAGCATGTCTTCTTGTTTTTCTCTCAGTCTTTTGTTGATGGCCTCGTCTATCGTGCCCTGTGCAACAAACAGGTGATACTTGACCCTTACAGATCTGTCCATTCCGATTCTGTGAATACGGTCCATGGACTGCATGTATTGCGCACCATTGAAATTCCTGTCCAGGTATATCGCATGGTTGCACACGCTTTTCCCGCTTGAATTCTTGTGGAGGGATACGGATTCGCCAATCGAGGAAGGTGATGCGATAAGCACCATGCTTTCATCATCGTTTTTGAATCGGTTGATCAACTCATCACGGGTTTCCACACCTCGCCCCTCCCTGGGGACATTGCCGTTGATAATTATGGGTTTTAAATTTTCCAATCTGGTGCTGTGCTTGAGCACATCCATGTTGTGGATAAAAGTACTCCAAATTATCACCTTGTTTCCCTTGTGGACCAGATCCCTTGCAAGCTCTGACACCGCCACTATTTTAGAGGGAATCTCGTACGTGGTATAGTTGTTGATTTCATCCATTAATGATCTGCCGATATTTGGAGGTTCTGTCACGTCCGGCGGCATTCCGAATGCCTCACCAAACATGTCAGCAAACCTGTCATTCGTGACATCAAAAGTGGACGAAAATTCTTTAAGAAGAGTGGGGTTCGAGGCGGTCTGCAACATCCGTACCATTCTGGCTATGCGGAATTTTTGCAGGCGGGACTGGTCTTTCCACGTAATCTCGTCTAACTCCTTCAGGGTTTTTGCCGCTATGGCATCATAGATGCGTTTTTGGACGTTTCCAAGCGGAACGTCTTTCCTGATCCATTCGGGTTTTGGAAGGTCCAGATCGTTCTTTTTGATCCTGCAGAAAAGCCTGTTTAACCTGTCAGAGTACTTTCCTATGCCGCTTCGTTTGGCGTATTGGATATAGCTTTCCCGTCCATCCAGCGGAGAATCGTGAGGCCACAGGAAGGTAATCTGTGTCCACAGGTCCTTGGCGTTGTTGGGCATCGGGGTTCCGGACAGTACTATGCGGCGCTTGGCATAAGGCGCGATTCCTATCGCCATACTGCCCCATTTGCGAAGGTTGGGGTTTTTGATGTAATGTGACTCGTCTATGATAAGCACCGTTTTCCATCGATTCATAAAGTCTTTGAGCTCATCTGTCCGGTTCATGGCCGTGTTAAAATGCATAAGAAAAAGATCGTACGACTCGCCAATCTCGTGAAATACGCCAGACATGTCTCCGCTGACTCTTCTGGATCGCGGCTTTGTCCCAAAACATCCTTCGTATTCCTCCTCCCAGGGAAGAAACGACGAGGTTGGGCCTATCACAAGAATCTTTTCCACTATGCCGTCTTCCATCCACTTTGATATGGCGGCATATGTGATGGTGGTCTTGCCGCTTCCTGGAACCGAAAAGTTTGCCGCATTTCCAACCCGGATCATGTGTTCAACCGACATCTTTTGATAGTCCATGAGACGGCGCTTAAACCGGTCTGGCAGGTCTGGATCGTGTTTATTTTTCTCCTTGATTTCCAAGCCGAGGGCATTGGCTTTATCGAACATGTCTCTTTCATCACGGACAGATTTTAGTTTGTCCATGGCTGCGGGGCATACCTCGACATTTTCGTCTCTAAATTCCTTCGTAAAGTATTCCACAACCCACCTGATGGTTTTGTCAAACTTTACCCTGTCCGTGGTGCTGTATGTATAGGAACCGTCGGTTTCTTTGAATTGACCTTCACTTAAAACCTCCTTGATGAACGAATCATCCCTGTCCATCCTTCCAAGTTTTACCAATATGGAATTTTGATCATCGACGCATATGTTATGAGCCATGTTTTGCATTTCCCGACATCTTTGCAATTTGTCTTATGTGCGAATCGAGCTTGTTGATCAGATTCGATGCTTCTGGATCAGATAGTTCGTCTCCGCGGTAATCCAAGAGTGCTTTGAGGTTTGCCTCTGCACGACGAAGCAGGCGTATGCCCTCACCTTCTGCTTTGTTGACATCCAGGATGTCCGTCGCGTTGACGAATTTTGTCACCGTGGGGCTTAACTCCTCATTACTGTCAAATTCATCAATTGCGGCAGACACCTCTCTGTCAATCCGTGGTACGCTGTCGGATTCGGTTGGTGCTGCTGGTGTCAGATTTTCGCCTGCCTCCTCTATCTCAGATACTGCATCATTTAGATCTCTGTCTATCATCTGATTTATCTTTCTGATGTCCAAATGTGGCACGTCTTCCCGAATCAGCTGAAATGTGGCGCGTCTTATCCTGACTGTTTTGTCAGGATCATAATTTCTGACCCTACAATTTTTGATTATGTTTTGCAGATTGATAAAATGCTCTACCTTTTGCTTGACCAAAGAATATTGCTTGGGTCTGCCGACAAATTCAAGATACCGCTCTATCAGGTCCAGCCTGTCAAGTTTTTCACGTATTTCTTCCTCGTTGTCATACCCGTATAGCGCATTGACGATCTCTTTCTCTGACAGTCCTGCCAACTTTCCTTCACGGATCTTTAGCATTTCGTTGATTGGACCATACCTGACAATCTCGTCTTTGCCAAGCTGTATTCCCGCCTCTAGAGCCCACAGATCCATCGGCGTGATTGATCGATCTAAACGGGCCGCCTCTATGTACCTCCAAGATTCCTGCCCGGTGTCAGAATGAAGTTTTGAGATTATTGCCTTTCTCCGGTTTCCATCGATTAGGTATCCGTCAACCGTGATGATGCAACAGTTCCACTGACCCCGGACCAAGAGGTCATCATATGTCTTTTTTGTTTCGCCCTTGTTGATGTCCAACAGTAGTTTTTTTATCTCCTCTTCATCCTCCTTTTTTTCAGGATCTAGATGACCGCCCTCTCGTCTTACCTGTTCGCCATACTCTGCCGCGAACCTGCCGTTTTTGATGTTATAGAACAGCATGTCTGTGGGAAGCCTATAGATGTCAAGCATCTGCCTCCTGCCTTTGAGCGATATAGGAAAATGCTCACCAGTTCTGGAATCAGTATGGGCTTCTATGTACTTGTCAATTCTAGCCTTGTTTTCCTCATTTAGACTCATCTGAAATGACATCCACCCTTGTACTAAAAAGCTTTTTGAATGGTCCAGTAACACAAAAGTGACGAAATTCGTCGCAAAACCCGACCGGGAACCGCGAGGCGCCTGTGGGTAAGATCTAAAAATGGGCCATCTTCAGCGGCTAGTTAACAGCGATAAGAAAAAGCCGCCTGGCACGTATGAAAACAATGGATCCTCACCAATATGAATGCGCCATAGACGAGATGATCGGAGGTGTGAAACGGTGCAGGTTCTCGGGCTCGCCCAACGCGTGGTTCGGGCCGCGCGAGATAGCCGGGTGTGCGGTTGATGCGGCCGCAGGCAAGGGTAACCGGGCCGCATGTACGTGCCCGCAGGGACACGATGAATCGTAGGCAGGACGGACATCGACGTGCCGTCGAGCGAGTGGATATACCAGTCGATGTTGCAGGTGACGCCGGACGGGGTGGCGGGCCCCTGTTCGATTTCAACGCCGGCATCATAACTAGGATGCGGCGCCACGAGCTGCTCAAATCCAGGATGGGTGTGGGAATCGACTTTCACAATGTGAGGCGTTTTAACAAAAAACCGGGCCCGGAACCTGTGTGGGGAGGGGACAAGGCAAGTATGACAAAGGCGCTGTACGAGACGTACGGGATAGTCCAGACACTAGTAAACGGCCAGAGGCTTGTCGTGGGCATGGTTACGTTCAGTGCGGGCGACGACCACGCCGGGATCGTGCGCGCCCTACTGGACGCCTGTGCCGGGCATGGGATACCAGTGGGCGCCGTCATGGCAGATCGCGGGTTTTTTTTCTAGGGTGGTAATGGATGTGCTCAACGAGTTCGGGGTCACGTGGCTGATGCCGTGCCCCAACACGGTATACGTCAAGGGGTCTCTGGACTACTTTGAGACCTGCAGGCGCGGCCGCGTCTCGGACACGGTGATCACCTCTTCGGACAGGCAGGAATGTTCCTACATGGTGATAGTTCCCAGGCGCGTCAGGAGCAAAAAGAGGGACGCGGACGGGTGTGTGGACGAGGTGCCGTGGGAAAGGTACATCGTGTTTGCAACCAACGATCCGGACATCGATGTGGTTGCATACTCTGGGCGCTGGGGCACAGAGACCGGATACCGGCCGCTCTAATCCATACAGATCACGATCCGGAGCCGCCACCACGGATCACGGGTCATGTGCATGGCAATGATCATTATGCTCTTCAACTCGTGGATCCTAGTCGACGCGCTGATGCGGCTGTACTGCAAGGCGCAGGGCACCAAGACGATGATCAGGCTGTACTCCTGCTGTCCGTAGTGCAGGAGCTGATGATGAAGAGGGCCGGGGGGCTCCGAAACCACATGATCCTCCCCGGGGCAGACAGGTGTCCCCGGCGGCGCGGGGATCCTGCGCACGGTATCGGGTCACCGGAAACTGGCCCGCACGACCGCCATTCCCCGTCGCCGCGCCGTTACCTGGCGTGTTTTAACATCCGGCTCACCCACAGGGACGGACCTCTCTCCACACCTCCTCTGCTACCACACGTGCCGTGAACCGCACAACAGGTGGATTTTCCCCGCCCGCCTGGCACGATCAGGGGGATACAGGCGCACATTCGATCATTTCCGGTCAAAAATGCTGACTGGCCGGATCTACTGCGTTAACTGGTAAGGAAGGTTAGGCATATACGCGTTTGTTGGGCGAAATTATTTAGAAGTGCCGGCAATACCCAATAACTTCTCTAGTTCTATGATGCGCTTCTCAATGGTTTGGCAGGAATCTGCTATCCCTTTTATCAATTGACTCAAACCATCCCTGTGCCTGTTGTATAAGACAGATGTTTTTTCACCGTCAATAACCGCAGGGTATCTACCAATTACTTCATGTGGAAGCACATCTATAATCTTATCAACAAATCCTGCACAAATTATACATACTAAAAGACCCTTTAAATCCATCGGGAACTTCTGATTCTGTCTGGTGGTTCCAACCACAATATTACCAAGCGCGAATGACAACAGTTCGCTGTCTATATCATGGTGTCCTGAACCAAGTTTTGGTATTACTGATCCATCGATATGATTTTCGTTTGCTGTAAAATCACGATTAGATATGTCGACAACAGCATCGTTGGTTTTGTTATATTGTTCTTGTTCTGTCAGAACTGTTTCGGTACGCAATGCATCATTTTCAATAGAATTTTTGCTGGGTTTTTTTAATCGTGTGTATGTATCTTGGTTATTTTTACTCTGTTGTAATTGGGTTCGTGTTACAGCCTCTATATTTTGAATTTGTTGGGGGAATGCCCACGCTGGACTATTACATATTTTTTTTTCTTCGTTATTGAGAGGAATGCCAAGTGAATGTCTCCACCATGCGATCATAATGGTTGGATTTCTTTCAATCGATTTGAGTTCTTTTAAGCACCCATTTATCACATCCTCTGGATTAGGAAACCCTGCATCTTTCAGATGTTTAGGAATGGGCATATTTTTCATTATGTCTTTAATAGTCTTCATGATCCCATACATTGGAAAATGACCCAGTTTTTTTGGATTTGTAACCACACCGAATCGTAACATAAGCGCTTTGATGTGTTTCTCAAGGGCCTGTTGCGCCTTGTATGCCGCATCATCAGGATCATCATTAATCAGGCGTTGTGATAACAAAAGATCTTTTTTGCCCCGTCCCAGTAAATCTTCCCACCGTGTATAGATCGGTTCTGTCGCTGTGGGTTCTGGTGAATTTGGCATGTTATTACGTGTCTTGTTCGCGCGTCTGCTTTTTAAGCATTTATTCATGTGGTTTTGTAATCCTGTCGCTGTGGGCGACTTTTCAGGTTTTCCCGGAAAAACCAATGGCTGTTCAAGTTCAAACCAGCAGGTGCATGGACCCGTAGGCCAAAGACGGAAAAACGGCAGAGGTGCCGGGCCAGCGCGGGCCAGCGAGACCTAACCGCCATTCTGCCGGATTCTTATCTATTTTCCGGCAGTCTACCGCCGCAGATCCCCGGAATCCTGCCCATTTGGGTCAGGGTTAGATATCGAAGTGGTAAAATGCACCCGGAACGGGTCCGTTTTCCAGCATAACTAGTTCCACTGAAAAACCCGCCTTAAATACAGACCCGCCTTAAACGACATGACGGATACCGGGTATTACGAATGTCCAAAGTGTCACGATCCGACGGCCCTGCACTCCGGGGATGCCTGCCCCGGTTGCGGGTGGCAGGCCGGCTGACGGATTACAACCCTCTTCTTTTTCAAAGATAATCGGTGTGGCATATCCTCCCTTGGATTCAGTTTCCGGCGCGCCCATCTTTGAACCGAACGACTGGGCCGCAGTTTCATGCTTGGCATCGGTGGGTCCGGATTCCTGCCTGTCGGACGGCCTGTCAGGCACCTCATCCCGGGCGGTTTCCACCCGTGTGGATCATCAGGGTTTTGGGAGTATGGAAATGTGCCGACTGTGGTTCGTGCAACGACTCTGATTTCAGGCACACCGGAGATTCCGGTTTTGGGGTTTCAAGCACGGCTACCGCACAGACTAAAAAGCAGACACATGGATACATAAAGGCAGGCACCCGGGACGTTGCGTGAGATCGTACTACGCGTCCAGCTTTGCAGGGTTCCTGTCGCAGGACTCCGGGGCGATACTGGCAGAACTGGTACTGGCGGCGGGGCCGGGCACCACCCTGGAGCAAAAAGACGCGTGGGACAAGGAGATCGCCGTACTGAAAAAGGATCTTTACGGGATGGGTGACGGCCACGTCTTTCTGGAGTTTGAGATCCCGCGCATGGGAAAGAGGGCAGATGCCATACTTTTGTTCTCCGGGGTGATCTTCGTGGTGGAGTTCAAGGTGGGATCAAAGGAATACACAAGGGCCGACATAGACCAGTGCGTGGACTATGCGTTGGATCTAAAGGACTTTCACGAGGGCAGCCACAAGGCCCGCCTTGCACCCGTTCTTGTAGCGACGCAGGCGCCGGAGGCATACGAGATGCCGCGCATGTGCCCCGACGGCGTGCTCGATCCTGCGAGGTCAAACGGCACGGACCTCAAGGACGCCATGAGGTCGATTGCGCAAAAACACGGCCTGGAACGGATCGATCACGAGGCGTGGGTGGGGTCGCGCTACCGCCCGTCCCCCACGATCATCGAGGCCGCCACGGCACTGTACTCGGATCACAGGGTGGAGGCGATATCCGGAAACGAGGCGGGACACGAGAATCTCGGCAGAACCACCGACACGATCGAGCGCATAATAGAGGACTCAAAGCGGCTAGGCAGAAAGTCGATATGCTTCGTGACGGGCGTCCCCGGCGCGGGCAAGACGCTCGTGGGCCTCAACCTGTCCAGCAAGCGGCAGAACCTGGCCGGGTGCGAGAATGCGGTGTTCCTGTCCGGAAACGGCCCGCTGGTCGCGGTTCTGCGGGAGGCGCTTGCCATGGACTCGTACGGGCGGGCCGTAAAGAATGGGAAGAGTCCGACAAAGGGCGACGAGAGGAGAAAGATCAGGACGCTGATACAGGGACTGCCCGAATTTTTCAGCGACACCATGGCCAATTCGGAGACGGCGCATGAAAAGATAGTAATCGTTGACGAGGCGCAACGCGCCTGGGACAGCTCGGAAACCGACAGGTTTCTGAAGAAAAAACGCCTCCCGGTATGCCACAAATCACAGGCGGAGCTGCTGATCGGCGTGATGGACAGGCATCCTGACTGGGCGGTGATCGTCTGCCTGGTGGGCGGGGGACAGGAGATCAACCACAACGAGGCGGGCCTCCCAGAGTGGTTCGAGGCGGTGCACCGCAGCCATCCGGGGTGGGACGTGTACGTGTCGGATCGGATCAATGACAAGGAGCACCTTTACGGCAGGAGGATCGAGGGGATGCTAGGCGGCGCGCCCCGGCGCTACTGCCCGGAGCTGCACCTTGCCGTGAACCTGCGGGCACGCAGCGAGGTGTCGGAGTTCGTGAGGTCGCTTTTGGACATAAGGACGGAGGAGGCCGCGGACATACTGAGGAAACTGGACGGCGAAAACTACCCGATCGTGATGACGCGGAACTTTGACTGCGCAAAGAGGTGGCTGCGCAGGATGGCGAGGGGCAACCAGCGGTTCGGGATAGTCGCGGCCGCAAAGTCGTACCGCCTAAAACCGTACGGGATATACGTGGAGCTGGCGGTCAACGCGATCCACTGGTTTCTCAAGCCCAGGGACGACCCGCGTTCCTCGTACAGCCTGGAATATGCCGCAACTGAGTTCAAGGTCCAGGGGCTGGAACTTGACTGGACGTGCGTGGCGTGGGACGGGGACCTGATGCACACCGGCACGGGGTGGAACCACCGCGAGTTTTCCGGAGACATGTGGAAGACGTTGCGCAAGCCGCACAAGCGGCGGTACCTGGAAAACGCGTACAGGGTCCTGCTTACACGGGCCCGCAAGGGCATGGTCATCTTCATCCCGGAGGGGGACGAGGACGACAGGACCAGAAGGGGCGACTATTACGACAGGACGTACGAGTACCTCAGGGACGTGGGCATCCGGACCCTCAAACCGTGACGGCCGGACTGTCCGCATGCATGGTACCGGCATGGCGACATGCACCCGGCCCCTGCCCGGGCGCGGTGCCCGTGCAACGGCCGGACGCAAGGCCGATCCTCAGGCCTTGCTGAGGTCGTCTATGATCCTCCACGTGAGGTGCCCGTTACACTTGAACAGATCCCACATCTGCACCCGGGTTATCTTGCCGCACTTGACCAGATCGTAAAGGCGGATCAGGTCACGGGCGTATATGACCGATCCGCGCACCCCTGTGTTGCGCACGATCTCTTGGAAGTTGTCCAGGCCGCTGGTCCCGCTACCTATCACGTAGACGAAAAAGTCCAGCGCGTATGCCTTGCCCCCTATCCTTTTCGTCCTGAAATTCTCAATGTACGTCCGCTCCATCTTTTTGCAGTCGCCTATCGGGAACGTGTACTTTGACCCGCCCTTGCACTCGAGCAGGCCGGACATCAGGATCTCCTCGTTCAGTATCAGGCCGTCAATCTCAGGAGTTCCGCTCCCGGATTTCACGACCCTCCTCTTGTCGGTCTCAAACCCCATAAAGTGGAAGATCCGCCTGGTGAGGTGCTCGAACTCCGCGTGCTGGCCGCCGTCCTTGGCGCATTCCAGATAATACTCGGCGAACGCATCCCCGTCATCGCCGCGGATGATCTCGGGGTTTTCCGTGATGGTTCTCTCGATATCCTCCCTGGGTTCGTCGGTCAGGCCCTGTATCCTCCGCACAAGCTCCGCCCCGGACGGCATCTCGCCGGTCCTCCTCAGCTCGTTCACCGCGGTGGCGATCCTCCTGTACCGCTTCCTCGACTGCGTCATGGGGCGGGTCTCCTTGCCGGACGCCTTCTTCCGGTCGTACCTCGTGCCGAACCTCCGCATGAATGCCGCCTCCGACCACCTGTACAGGGAGGAGAACTGGCCCGTCGTACTTTGCCAGGAGTTTTTCCGCCTTTCCTACATCCTCGTCCCTGACGGAGACGGTCCCCATGCCCCGGTCGTACCTCAGTTCCGTTATGTATCTGATGTTTATGGCCAGCGTGTTGGCCATGTCCTTGACCGACCTCCAGTGCCCCTAGATCGTGGGGCCCGCGCCTGACGTGCACCCGGCCGCAGGTTCCGGCCGATCCTGCCGTACTTGTCGAACTTTGGGCGTGGGCCCCGCGCCTGACGTGCACCCGGCCGCAGGTTCCGGCCGATCCTGCCGTACTTGTCGAACTTTGGGCGTGGGCCCCGCGCCTGACGTGCACCCGGCCGCAGGTTCCGGCCGATCCTGCCGTACTTGTCGAACTTTGGGCGTGGGCCCCGCGCCTGACGTACCGGCGGCTCGCAGGTTTTGGCCGATCCTGCCAACTTTGCCAACTTTCAGGCGTGGGCCCCGCGCCTGACGTACCGGCGGCTCGCAGGTTTTGGCCGATCCTGCCAACTTTGCCAACTTTCAGGCGTGGGCCCCGCGCCTGACGTACCGGCGGCTCGCAGGTTTTGGCCGATCCTGCCAACTTTGCCAACTTTCAGGCGTGGGCCCCGCGCCTGACGTACCGGCGGCTCGCAGGTTTTGGCCGATCCTGCCAACTTTGCCAACTTTCAGGCGTGGGCCCCGCGCCTGACGTACCGGCGGCTCGCAGGTTTTGGCCGATCCTGCCAACTTTGCCAACTTTCAGGCGTGGGCCCCGCGCCTGACGTACCGGCGGCTCGCAGGTTTTGGCCGATCCTGCCAACTTTGCCAACTTTCAGGCGTGGGCCCCGCGCCTGACGTCCCGGCGGCTCGCAGGTTTTGGCCGATCCTGCCAACTTTGCCAACTTTCAGGCGTGGGCCCCGCGCCTGACGTCCCGGCGGCTCGCAGGTTTTGGCCGATCCTGCCAACTTTGCCAACTTTCAGGCGTGGGCCCCGCGCCTGACGTCCCGGCGGCTCGCAGGTTTTGGCCGATCCTGCCAACTTTGCCAACTTTCAGGCGTGGGCCCCGCGCCTGACGTCCCGGCGGCTCGCAGGTTTTGGCCGATCCTGCCAACTTTGCCAACTTTCAGGCGTGGGCCCCACGCCTGACGTCCCGGCGACTCGCAGGTTTTGGCCGATCCTGCCAACTTTGCCAACTTTCAGGCGTGGGCCCCACGCCTGACGTCCCGGCGACTCGCAGGTTTTGGCCGATCCTGCCAACTTTGCCAACTTTCAGGCGTGGGCCCCGCGCCTGACGTCCCGGCGGCTCGCAGGTTTTGGCCGATCCTGCCAACTTTGCCAACTTTCAGGCGTGGGCCCCACGCCTGACGTCCCGGCGGCTCGCAGGTTTTGGCCGATCCTGCCAACTTTGCCAACTTTCAGGCGTGGGCCCCGCGCCTGACGTCCCGGCGACTCGCAGGTTTTGGCCGATCCTGCCAACTTTGCCAACTTTCAGGCGTGGGCCCCGCGCCTGACGTCCCGGCGACTCGCAGGTTTTGGCCGATCCTGCCAACTTTGCCAACTTTCAGGCGTGGGCCCCACGCCTGACGTCCCGGCGACTCGCAGGTTTTGGCCGATCCTGCCAACTTTGCCAACTTTCAGGCGTGGGCCCCACGCCTGACGTCCCGGCGACTCGCAGGTTTTGGCCGATCCTGCCAACTTTGCCAACTTTCAGGCGTGGGCCCCACGCCTGACGTCCCGGCGACTCGCAGGTTTTGGCCGATCCTGCCAACTTTCAGGCGTAGGACCTATACCCAGATTTCATGCAGTTTTTATCCATTCAGATCCGAACCTTTTGTGGATTCTTGCTGTCTCAACAAATATTCTCGAAACAGCGGCAACGTAAACCGATAAACTCCGTGCTTGGCCTTGTAGATCAAACCCTTTTCTTCAAGCCTTGTCAGATTTTTTGCAAAAGTGCCGTTGTTAGTACTGGCGTATTTTTTGACGGCAGAAAACGTAATGTCCAACCCTTTGACATTGGACATTGCATACAGTGTGGTTTTTTGACTATCGGTAATTTGTGCCATGCGTAGATCAAAAAAGTCACGATCTAAGAGGGCCGTTATCTTGCCTCTGATCCTCTCATAATCCTTTATCTTTACGTTGTTGTTATCAACACGATCGAGTATCTCCTTGGCATAAAACTGTATAAAATACGGATAGCCTCCGGTTTCCTTCACGATCGAGTCCAACACCCCACGCGAAAAGCTGCGGCCAATCCCCCCAAGCGGTTTTGTTATGGCCGTTCTGGCATCGGCATCATCCAGAACTGAAATCCATAACGACTGAAACATCCTTTCCGAATAGGAGCGTGCAGCTTTGAGATTGTTCTGCAGGATCGGAAGGCCGCACAGAACCGCCGCATATCTATAACCCCTTTTTTGCACCTCGTCTAGCGCCCCCATGAAATCCGACAGGACAAACCAGTCTCTACGCTCGGAATTGCAAACGGTATGAAACTCGTCAAAAAGAAACACCACTCCGTCGTAGCCACCCTTTTCCACGACCTTCCAATTTTTGATCAAATAATCCGTCATATAATTCCTTAACGGCATGTCCGCCTCCATTTCGTACGATGGCTCATAGTACACCATTCCAGGAATTCCCACGCTTGTCGGTTTTATGTAGCGTACTGCGGACTGTATCTTGGACTTGGTTTTTTCCAGCTTTGAAAACGTCTCGATTGCAGCACGCATGTTGTATTTGAGCAAGCCCACAAACTTGGATGGTTTGCAGTGTTGTTTGCTGTACTGCGGCTCTGTCACGGGAAGGATGTTTTGATCATCACACATCTGTTTAAACTCATCCATAAGAGCAGTTTTGCCCATGCCGCGCAGTCCATGCACCACCATATTTTTGACGTTGCCGTCCCTGATGTCGCACAACATCGCTAGGAATTTTTCGCGTTCCGCCTCCCGCCCGGCCAGGTGTGGAGGCGCTAATCCCGCACCCGGACTAAAGGGGTTGACGCGTTTGCCCATGTTGTTGGTACGGCTTCCTAGAATTTAACTGTACGTTAGAACTTGAAAATGTGCATGCAGGCAAGTATAAAGCGAGCCTGGAAACCCGTCCTCGGGAACGCCAGACAGGCACATTTTCAAGTTCTGGCGTGGTCATACATTTCATAAAACAGGCACGGATCCTGCCCATCTTGGATCGAAATCGTGACTGCCGGAACGGGTACGTGACCACACACCCACGAAAAGTCAGCGATGTTCAAGTTCAAGCCCATAGGTATACAGACTCGCGGGGTTTTTGACATGAAAGATGGTCACAAATGCTACGCCAGAACTTGAAAATGTGCCCATCTAGCGTCTCGGGGACGGAGTTCCTAGGTGTGCTTGATGTCCACACGCATGCACATTTTCAAGTTCTGGCATGGTCAGCAAAGACGGATGCCGTGCAGGCGGAGGGGCTAATGTCGAGACGGTGCGGCGTTCCTGCAGGGTGGGCGGATTTCAGGGTGGGCGTGGATGTCATCCCTCCTGCATAGTTCGTGCCGGATTCTGTCTATCCAAGTTCCTACTATCTCGTCAAAACAGGCGGGTCTTATCTTGCCACAAAACCCTTTAAATCGGGTTCTGGTTTTTCAGAGTGTGTGACACGAACCGAAACGCGAGAATTGGACTGGTTGTTAAAGGGGGTAAAAAACGAGGATCTGGGCCTTCCAGAGACCCAGAGAGAGTATGTTTGGAAGCCCCCACAGACTCTTGATCTGCTTGATTCCCTTTACAAAGATTTTCCTGTCGGTATGATTCTGCTCTGGAAGCAACCGAGCGTCACGAATTTCAGGAGCCTGGAAGGTCAGTCCAAAGGCGGGAAGAAACCCATCTGGTTGATACTTGACGGGCAACAGAGGATTACTTCCCTCAGCCATGTATCGGAGGGAAAAATCAAAGTTTGGTTCAACGTCGTTAATGGAGAGTTCAGCATGAGAAATAACTCGATGTCCGACAATTCCGGATGGGTTAGGGTGGACGAAATATGGAAGTCCACCACAACCGACATCAGAAGGAAGCTGAGTTCCCAACTCAGTATGGAGCGGGACGACATTGACGAAAAATACATGGGTGAAATAGAACGGGTCAAAGCTATCCCGAAGGCAAATGTACCCGTTGCAGAAATAACGGAGGAAGACTATTTCAAGATAACCGAAATATACGTCCGCCTGAATGAAAAGGGAACCAAGCTCAAAAAGGCAGAGATCAACCTGGCCCACATCGTATTCAAATATCCTGAAAAGTTTTATGACAAACTCCAAAAAATCAACGATGAGTTTGAAGGATGGGGGGTGGATACGAACTTTTTGCTCAGGTGTTTCGTCTGTGTCGCCACAAACCAGAGCAAGTTCGGACCCAAGCTCAAGGCATACCTGGAAACCCACAATGACGAAGACGCGTTGCAGGATCTTGACACCGTGTCGAAAAACATGCGAGAATCGGTGCGGTTTCTGGAGAGTTCCTTTGGAATCAACGAGGACATCGACCAGCACCTGATCCCGAGCAACAACGCCCTCATCCCATTGATGATGTACATGGTGAAAAACAGGGCAAAGATCCCGTCACAGAAACATATCGACAGACTCGCCCTGTGGTTTTTTTGCGCATCCCATTATGGGCGGTTCAGCGGATCGGTCGAAACCAAACTTAACGAGGATCTGGCGGAATTCGACGGCTCTGATCCTGTGGAAGGGTGGCTGGAACGAATCAGCAAGCAGCGCGGCGGCTTGTCCGTGAGGAAGTTCGAAGGCCCCCTGAACAACACTAACTGTCTCGCCCTGTACTATGCCCTGAAACAAAACGATGCCGTGGACTGGTGGAGCGGCACGAAAATCACCAACACCGACCAGATCGAATTTCATCATATCTTCCCCAAAAAGGTTCTCAAGAATGCCGGCATAGACAAACATCTGGTAAACGACATCCGCAACATAGCCATGATATCGCGCAGGGCAAACAGGGACATCAGCGCAATGCCCCCCGAAGCATATTTTGCAACCAAAATAGACGACATGAACAGGGTATACGACCAGTTCGTCCCGGATGATCCGTCGTATTGGAGGGTCAGCAACTATGACAAATTCCTGGAAAAGCGGGGCGAAAACATCATTTCTGCGTTGAATGCAAAAATCTCCGAATTGGAAAAATCCCTGTAGGTACGGGCCATGACCCGGATCGGCCCCTGTTATCGCAGCCGGTGGATTATCCAATACGTCACGGTTTCGGTTTATTCCAACCCCCAGCCGTGGTTCTGCAATGTATTGGGATGTTAAGCGATGTGGGATTCTGACTCTTAAAATAAAAAAAAACACCCAAGTGAGCAAATTTTTCATTTTTTAGGCCTAGAACGTCCAACCCCGGGGTCTGATTTTACACAGAACCGCAAAAAGAAAGGTTAAAATTAATCGTGCGCGACGGCATCACCGACGATGATCCGAATCATGCGGGGCATGCAGACTTTGCATTATACCGGTTCCGATGCTGCCGCCCGGGGCACGTGCCCGGTACAACGCCATGCCGGGACGTTTGACCGCGGGATCATATCCATCCGGTTTCACCAAAGGGGTAAACGCCACGCACTGACGTTTATCCGCGGGGTCATATCCATCCGGTCCTGCCAAAGGGTTCAACGCCATGTCCCGACGTTTCCCCGCAGGGTCACATCCATCCGGTTTTGCCGTAGGGGTAAACGCTCGGTACAAACGTGTGCCCCGCAGTCCAACGCCATGCGGAGAAATTCACGCCTGAGGGGTCTTACGTTCTTACCTGGCGTATACCCCCTCAGGCGTGAGTCCGGTCGCATGGCAGTGGCCTGGCAGTTACGTATTGGAACCCGGCGTTGAACCCCTGTATCCGGGCGGTACCATGAACAACAACGGGGAAACGCTCAGACATGATGTTGAACCTTTTGGCGGATCGCAGGCGCGGTTCCGGGGGCGGTTCCGGGGATTCCGGGCCGGGGAAGGGCCGGAGGCGGTTCTCTGATGGTCTATTCGCTTGACGGGGTCGTTGCCGGCTTGAAGGCATCCCGGGATGATGACGACAACGACGGTACCGCAGAGGCGGCGGACCGGGGCACGGCGAACCGACCACCCGCAATTACCGCCTTAAAAGCATCCCGGGATAACGAGGGTGGTTTGGACGGACACAATAACGACGATGATATGGCAGAGGGGGCCCCGGCGGGCAAGACGGCGACGGCGCCGGTACCGGGGGCCAGGTCCTGGGGACGCAACAAGTGGAGGGGCAGGGGCGGTATCTCGGGGCACAGGTCCGGACAGCCGCAACAACAACAACAGCAACAGCAACCGCAGGGACGTGGGCAGGGGGGACAAAACCCGCGCTTTGCGATGACTCGGGACATACTTCGGTATGTAGAGGCGGCGGATCGGGGCACGGCGGATCGGGGCACGGCGGGGCGGCCACCCGCAATTACCGCCTTAAAAGCATCCCGGGATAACGAGGGTGGTTTGGACGGACACAATAACGACGATGATATGGCAGAGGGGGCCCCGGCGGGCAAGACGACGGCGCCGCCGCCGCCGCCGGGGGCGGGGGCCAGGTCCTGGGGACGCAACAAGTGGAGGGGCAGGGGCGGTATCTCGGGGCACAGGTCCGGACAGCCGCAACAACAACAACAGCAACAGCAACCGCAGGGACGTGGGCAGGGGGGACAAAACCCGCGCTTTGCGATGACTCGGGACATACTTCGGTATGTAGAGGCGGCGGATCGGGGCACGGCGGATCGGGGCACGGCGGGGCGGCCACCCGCAATTACCGCCTTAAAAGCATCCCGGGATAACGAGGGTGGTTTGGACGGACACAATAACGACGATGATATGGCAGAGGGGGCCCCGGCGGGCAAGACGACGGCGCCGCCGCCGCCGCCGGGGGCGGGGGCCAGGTCCTGGGGACGCAACAAGTGGAGGGGCAGGGGCGGTATCTCGGGGCACAGGTCCGGACAGCCGCAACAACCGCATGGACGTGGGCAGGGGGGACAAAACCCGCGCTTTGCGATGACTCAGGACATACACCGGTATGCAGAGGTCGTCGAGAGGTGCTACCGCAGGTTCGGCACCGACCCCGGGGCCTTTGACGGGCAGACCATAACGGGTTTCATGGACATGATGAAGGTCAAGGGGCTGTCGGCGGGCAGGCGGGCCTTTTACGCCACCCGGTTCGTGGGCCTCTTGGACGTGATCCCCCGGACCGGCGTCTCCCGGATATCGGATCTGGATACCGAACGGTGCAAAAAGGTGCTGGCAGAGTTCGTCTCCGATGAGAGCGGTTATGCCGGGGAGACAAAGGTGGCGTATGCCATGTGCTTTAAGAAACTGGTCCAGTATGCCAAGACCCGGAACATGGGGGACCGCCGGGCCGTACCGGGCGACCCCGAGGCGTACGTGCCCGAGATAGCCTGGATAACCCCCGCCAGATACCGACCGAGATCCGGGGGGGTCCAGAGGCAGGACCTGCTGACCGCCGACGAGTTTTCAAGGATGGTGCGCGCCGCCGGCAACGTGCGGGATCGCGCGTTACTCTGGACCATGATGGAGGGCGCCTTTCGGCCCGGCGAAATCCTCAACATGAGGGTCGGCGGCGTCGAGTTTGCCGACCGTTACATGATGGTCTCCACCAGCGGCAAGACCGGCCAGAAGAACCTGGCACTGGTGCTCTCGCTGCAGCCGATGGCGGAATGGTTCAGGCTACACCCGCACGCCGACGACCCGGAGGCCCCCCTGTGGTTCTCCCCGATGGCCAGGAACAACGGGATGGCCCTCACGTATGCGGGGCTGGCCAAGATGGTCAGAAAAACCGCCCTCAAGGCGGGCCTGAAAAAGCCCGTATGGAACTACCTGCTGAGGCACACGCAGCTGACGAACATGTCGACCAAATTGTCCGACCACCTGCTCCGCGTGTACGGCAACTGGAAGCCGGGCTCCAAGATGTCGGCCCGGTACACGCACCTCTCCGCGCTGGACGCAAAGGACGCCATCCTTGCCATGCACGGGATCGGAGAGGGCGGAAGGGCGCCACAACGGCCGCAACAGCAACAGCAGGGGGAGGGGGGCGGGGATGCCCGCAGATCCCCCGGCGGCGGGGGCGGGGCGCCATCCCCACCCGCCCCGGAACAGACCGTGGGTTCCACGCTCAGGCTGCGCGAGTGCCCCCGGTGCCGCGCGGGCAACACTCCGGACACGAGCCTCTGCCACAGTTGCGGCCTGCTGCTGGACGAGACGGAGCTGGCGCAGGTGCAGGTGACGGACCTGGTGCGCTCCCGCCTGAACGACAGGGTCCTGCGCGCAAAGGCCGTCGAGGAGGAGCTGGACTCGCTCCTGGACCGGAACTATGACTTTTCCGGCATGTAATGCCTGTTCTGTGACGCCTCTCTTTCTCCGTCTCTTTTTGTAGATCCGTGCCCGGTTTACCTGCCCACCCCCCGCCGTTCTGCCCCCGCATTTCGGGTTCCTTCCCCGTCCGCCGTCCCGTATTTCCCGGGACGTTCCGGACATGTGCTTGGTGACATGTCGGAACCTGAAAGTGCCGGTCCGCCGTCCCCGGGACGGATTCCCGGGCATCATGATGCCCGCCGGGTTTTTTGATCCTTTGCTCCGGATCCGTCCCGGCATCTTTCGGGCCAGATGCGCCAAAAACTGTCACCTGCGGGTCAATGTAACGGAAGTGAAATGACCAAAACCCAGATGCCACAGACATACGCGAACGCCGCTCCGGCAGAGACCGCCAGTGTGACACGGTTTGATCTTTTCAGGAATGATGCAGCCATTCCCGAGATGCCAAATACCGAAATCGCCGAAAAATAGAACATGAAATATAAAAATGCGTGTCGGTCAAGTAGAGACGGATGTGAAAGTATGACCGTGATTATGACGGGCAGCACAGCCACCAGCCCCCACTTTACAAAACCGCGTCTGGTCAGCATGGGTAAAAAAAGCCGGGAGAGACGTATAACCGTTGCACGGCCGTCGTTGCAGGCCGCATTCTCGAGGATATCGTCCATGAACGTCCTTTGGGCGCATCAATTCAAGCGGAATGCGTCCGGATCGCACCTGGTTTTCTTTACCCTGTTGACAAAAACCAAGGGGCCGTCTCCGGCCGGTCCGTTTGCGCCGTGTCGGATCTGGCCTGAATCGGGACGCATTTTGCACGGTTGTAACCCGTTCGACTCGCTGCGAATCGACGATGACCCCCGGTTTTCATATTGCGCTGATGCGGTGCCGTCATTCCGTTTTCAGTCCCGCCGTCGGTATTTCGTACAACGGTAGCGGCCACGGATGTCGTGCACGGCAGCCCCCGGTGCCTATACTCTCCAGAGGGTCTCCCGCCACGGGGTTGCGGTGTCCGGCATACCGGTTGCAGGCACACCCTGGAGCGACGCGGTATCCCTGGCATATGTAAACGTAAAATTGACCCATGGTGCAACCCCCCTGATCCATTTTTCCGTATGCTGATCGGCCCGGTCGATGTCGATCATTACGTGCAACGTGCCGGTGGACCGATCAATCCCCATTCCCAGCAAAGGCGTGTCAATTCCAATTCCCCCCAACAGCATGTCGATGATTACAAGCATCGTCATAGCCGCGTTCATCCTCGCCTCGTCCGCCTCGGAGATCTCCACGACCGGCGACGGCGGGGACAGCACGTCGAGCCGCTCCATTAGACGGAGTATGGTCGCATTGTTTTGTCTGATGGCGTCCTGCACATCCTTGCCGTCCCTCCCCGACGATTCATACATCCGGTTCTGCTGCCTTAGTTGCCACACCGTTTCCAGAATCTCGTCGATTTGCCGCTTTACCTCGGGATCCATGGTATTGTTTACAATGACCGGATTCCAGTCCGAATCGTCCTGTCCGGGTGCCTGTTGCGTGTATGCCGCTACCAGCAGGGCCGACAGCACAAATACCGACGCAGGTATGGCCCACACCGCCACGGTTGAAGGTTTGATGGCCATTAATCAGCGACACATGTTTGATTTAAAAGAGCTGCTCAACTTTGTTCGCCTCCCCCGTCGGGCGTAAATCTGGACCGGTCCGGGGTGTTTTTGTGCCCGTGTTGATATGACGGACGGTTCCATATGTTTGTGTAATGCAGAACCCGCACTGGAGCGTTGCAAAGGATTTGCGCTGCCTGTGAAATCAATACATCGGGGACGTCAAGGGACAATATCGCCGGTAATGCGGCCTGCAACGACGACGGTCATGCCGCGGTTATACGCGGCCCCGGATTTTTTACCTGTGCTGGCCAGACGCGGTTTTGTGGCGGCGGCGGCCGCCATGGCGCAATGTATGAGCTTACCCTGCTGGGAAAATGCAAGGTACTGTGCACGCGGCTTGACACCAGCCTTTTGGGCCTTTGCATCCTGGCGGAGGCATACGTGATGTACGGGTACCAACAGGAGGCCGATCTGGAGGTGTCGTATACCCTGCATGCGCTGGCGGACATCTTTAACCTGCTGTTCCCGCTAAAGACCATACAAAGTGCGGCGCACGCACTGCGCTCAAAGGGGCTTGCGGACCGCACGCGCAAGAACGTAATCCGCCTGCACCAGCACACCGTGTCCGTGCTGGGGGAGCACCAGGACGTCGTAGACGAGATGCACGTGTGGATAGTAAAGGCACAGCGCAGGCTTGAGAGGGCCGCCCTGGCAAAGTCGCTAGGCTACGACCGGGACCCGTGGTACGACGCGGCGGTGCGGTGCCCCGATGCTTGACGTCCTGCGGCTGGCCCTGCTGATCGCGGTGCTGGGGGTCGCCTCGTACTATGACGTACGGACGCGCGAGATACCGGACGGCATCTGGATCGCGGGCATGGGTGTGGGGGCCGCTCTGTACGCGCTTGACTGGCACGAAACGGATTATTTCGTGCTGTTCTCCCTCGCGGCGGGCGCGGCCATCTCGCTTGCCGTGTGGAGGCTGTTTCCCATGGGGGGGTGCGGACGCGCTGGCGGTCCTGACCGTATCCGTCGTGTACCCGGTGTCGTTCGATACGGTGATCACGCCCGCGGCTGCCTTTTTTGGCGGGCTGGTACTGGAGCACATGGCCGCCTTTTTCTACAACGTGCGGTACAACACGGAGGATGCCGTACGGGGTAGGCTGTTTGCGGGAGTCTGCGTACCGTGGCACGTCAAGGTCGCGGCGTTCTACTCGGTACACAGGAGGCGCCCACACGAAAGATTCACGTTCTGTGCAGAGGCCGCCGAATCAGGCAGGAGATCCATCAGCCTCAGGACGCCCCCGCCGGACTCTGAATACGAGCAGAGGTCCGGCGTATTTGTGACGTGGGCCATGCCGGCGCTCCCGTTCATGCTTGCGGCCACGGTGTCCGGGGCCGCCGTGGCCGCGATGATGGTTCGATGATGAATAGCAACGACATGTTATGCCGCCATATTTTGTACCTGTATTGTCGGACAGCTGCACACAATTTTAAATCTTAAAAATTTTACTATACTGCCGACCAAAAATAATTTCGCCTCAGACGCTCCTTGCAAGATACGTGTAGATGTCGACGTTGATTGAGCATGTTCGAAAGTGTTCCGATACCGCACGTCTGAGATCGTCAAGCGTCCTGTAGGACTCGGACGTTATCAGCCGGTACTTGGCCTGCCTCCATATCTCTTCTATCGCACTGAGCTCGGGACGGGCCACCGGAAGGTACAGGATCCGGACATCGGGATTCTGCTCCAGGTATCTGCGGACCTTTTTGGTCTTGTGCTGCGAGGCGTTGTCCATGATCATCAGAACCTTCCCCCACTTTTGGCGCGCCAGTTCCAGGTACCTGACGAAGTTTGCACCGTTGAAGCGGTCGTATGTGCGCATCAGTCTCGTACCGTCGTCCGCAATGGAACCGCATACCACAACCTTGTCACGCCGCCCTGATCTCTCCACGCGTACCCTCTGGGCTATGGGCGACCAGAGCTTTGCACCGTCGCCGCCGACCCTGATGAATATCGATTCGTCCTGTACGACTATCATGAATCCGGCCCTTTTTGCGCCTGCAATGGCCCTTTTCGTGTCCGCCTGCCAGTATGTCACCTTCTTTGCATCCGCCGCATCCCCCAGCTTTACCACGGATGTCTTGCGCGAAAAGCCCAGTTCCCGCAGGATCCTCCTGATGTTGCCGACGCTGTAGCTCAGACCGATCCTGCTACGCACCCACCTGCGCAGTTTTTTCGGTGTCAGCATTCCCTTGTTGCACAGTCTGATTGCAAGCTTGCTGACCCATGCGTACGAAGCTTTTGGTTTGCGTCCCCGTCCTGTAGCTGGATAGAGACCTTTGATGCCGTCCTCATTGAATCTTACAAGCCACAACTGTATAGTGCGTTGCGTTGCGTTGACCGTGGCGGCAGTCGACGCGGTAGAGTTGCCCAACAGGACGGAACGCACAGCGATGATCCTGGTGCAGACGTTACCATCTTTCTCTTTGCACAATGCCTCCGCAAGGATCTCCAACTTTCCCATGCGTTGAAAAAATACGCCGTGATCTTTAAGCTTTTCTGCCTTTGGGCGAAATAGGCGAAATTATTTTTGATCGGCAGTAAAGCTGTTCCAAGTTTGAAAAAATGGCCGGGCTGATGGATGTGGTGGGGACGGTCTACACGTCACAAGGGCCGTATCTAAACTGGTACACGGAGGAGATCAGCAGGCTCGAGGAGATGGCCGACATGGAAGAGTTGTGCGGGCCGGCCTCAAAGATGGGGGCCGGGGGGGGGGGGTACCGTTTCTGGCCCGGCAGCAGGTAGCGGGCCGGCTGACGGATTACAGCCACTTTTTTCATCAGAGATGATCGTCGTGGTACATCCGCCCTTTAACCCATTTTTTGGCATGCTCTTTTTTAAACCGGACAATCAAACCGTTGTTTCCACGCTTGTATATCGACGAGTTTGGATTTTGCCCACCAATCTGAAAACGGAAAACACAGGTGCTGTGGCCGACATGGACAGAACCGGACCTCTGGGCCGGATCCTAGACACTTGTACCTAAGATGCATCATCGCGGAGTGGTTGCGTTTCGGGCACTTGTGGTGGGTGGCGCTACCAGTAATCGTCGGCGGTATAGCAGATCTTGCAGATCGGGTTTTCGGCCAGGACCCTAGAATACTTCTTCTGGGTGTCCTGGTTCTGGTTCAGAATGTCAGGTCCGGGTAGACTAACCCGCCGATCTTTTTTGACAAATCCTGATGCCAGCTGCGAGCTGTCACCGTCGATGACCTAGAACCCGTCGATCATTATGATCTCGGTAATTTCCTGCCTTGTGTGGATCATACGTAATCATGTACAACGTTTGTATAATTCGTTAAATGATGTATAAATGCAACATTTGTTTTTCTTGTCTAGTTTTTGTCTTTTGCTAATACTACCAAACATTTTTTCGCCTATCATAACATCAGCATATGACAGGCCTGTGGCATAATGTAATATGTCATAATAGTCATTACGGGCAACAGGGCGTTCTGGAGATTCCTTATCGCGAATACTATTTAATTCAACACATACGTTCAATGCAGGCATGTTTTCAACCAAACGCTCAAGTCCGTGGTTCGGATCGACCAGTTTTTCCATTGGAACATTGTTGTGAAGACAAAATTTTGGCACATGATAATTCAAATATGCTATTGTATATTTTAGACGGTTATATTTGTCAAACATAGAATTTGAAATTCCAAAATCATTGCTTCGATCCGATTCGATGTTTTTTGTAACTTGGTTAATAAGCATCATGTCGGTTTCGGCAAATTTTTTGGTCACTTCTGACTTGAACATTTTTTTCATGGAAACAAGATCTGTTGTATACTTATCCCAAGTTTTTTGTGCTTCTTTTATCATCGTTGCTTCTTCTTTTGTTGGATTATGATCGTCGCGCAGTGCGAGTTTTCCTTCATCTCCTGTTAGAACAGAATCTGCCCTGTTTGTTATGATGTTTGGAAATATGTCATAGTGTTTTCTCTGGCCTAGTTTTTTCCAACACGCATTGCTAACCTCATATCCGAAGTATCTACTAACAGGTTTGAAAAACCACCCCCTAGAAACATCAACCATAAAATCAATCATTTCTTCGCGTTGTCGCCTATTATTTACTCTTGTTATTTCATAGAAATTAAAGGATGAAAACGGGATTAGAATTTCGCCCCTGTTGTTTAAATCAAGTAATTTGGAACCAACTTTAGTAGTATCAGAATTCTTGCCTTTTACGATTCGTGCTAATTCTATCCACTTGTTAGTATCTAGATAAACTCGTGTCAATCCTCTAATTTCCTTTTCATCCATTTGTAATCTTGTCATTTAAAAAAACGTTATTATATTTAGATGTCTCCTAATGATAGTTTATGCGGTAACTGCACCTGAAACCTCCTAAATTGGAATCTTAGGCGTGCCTGAAATCAGAATTGCCGCACAAGCCACCTAAATGATTAGGGTTTATCGGTAGTAATCGATCTGGCGTTGCGTTGGTAGGCAGGATTTGCCACACTTTTGACTATTGTTGATTTTCTAATGCCTAAAAAACACCCGGATTAGAAAAGGAATCACATCAGAACTTGAAAATGTGCGTGTCTAACGGGCCCAAGACAGGATTTCTAGGTATGATTGGCAACCTGCTCGCAGGCACATCTTCAACATCCTATGTCAGAACTTGAAAATGTGCGTGTGTGTAGCCGTCAAGCATGCCTGGAAATCCGTACCTGGGAACGCTAGATTAGCACATTTTCAAGTTCTGACATCATATAGGTTAAATAGTATTCGGGGTTGAGCTGCGTATTGTATCCTTACTTGATAGAATGCAGATTGTCAGATGACATACGCCACAAAGTGAGACACCTGATTCATGATGTGTCCCGCAGGTTTAATGTGACGGGCGTTACCAGACACAGGCCCGTCCCACACCTTACGATGTTTGGTCCGTTTGCCACCCGCTCCATACGGGATGTGATACGGGCCATGAAGAATATAGGTTTGGCATACCCCCGATTGGATTACAGGTTGGATGGACTCGGTTATTTTGAGAAACGCCGTGGGTTTTTTATTCCCAGAAAGCAAAAACATGTGATTTATCTACGCATATTGCCCTCTGATGAAATGATCGAGTTTAGACGTGCCTTGTCAAAAAAAATCATGCCGTTTTGCAAGGCAAAGAACAGGAAAATTGACGGGGCTGATGATTTCAAATTCCATGCCACCATAGCCATGGATGACATAAACGACAGATTTGACGACATTTGGAAGTACCTTGAATCCTTCAAGTTGTCCAACACAGGAACGTGTTACAGGACGTCACTGATAAGCCGTAAAAAAATCATGTGTGAATATGACTTTGTACAGGCAAAAATGTTTGACAGGCACATGGCGCTGCGCAGGGACGTATGGTGCACCACAAGGAATGCCGCCAGGCCGCGTATGATATATTACAAATGTCCAAGCTGTCACGATCCGACGACCCTGCACCCAAGAGATTTCTGCCCTCGTTGTGGGTGGCAGGTCAGCTGACGGCCCACACAAACACCTTTTTGCCCGAGATCCGTATGATTGGAGGCCTCAAACGCGTTGTTTTGCCGGTCTGGAGGTTTGTGCGGCAACCCTGCCCGAAACCCCAGAATCCGGGTTCCCGAACGTGCCTGAAATCCAGGTTGTCGCAGGGGGTGGTTTGGGAGTGTTGATGATGTGACAGACAGATCTGCAGTAGCCTGTCCTGTGGAATGGCACAAACCGTTCGTGCCTGCCATCCGTCCAGAATCGTGGTTTCAATCCGGCACATGCGTGATCTGCATGTTTTGAGGTGCGCGACCAGATGTGGATTGCCTGTTTGGCGGACGTTTTTTTTGGGGGGGGGGGGGGCGCTGTGTCCCTTGACCACGCCATCCATCGCAACACGATGGTTTCTTGTGCAAAAAATGGGTGGGCCAGATTAATTCTTGCCGGCCGCCCATGTTGGCTAAACTTTGGCATGATCAGTCCGCCAGGTAAAACGTTCGCTCTGCCCCGACAAACTCTTCGCCGGTGGCCCCGTCCTTCAACCACAGCATGATTGTGTATGCCCCGTCGCCGGCCATTGCCGATATCGGGCCAAATTCTATGTGAATTCCGTCCCGGGAAACATCCCACCTGTCGGCCATAACCGTATCGTATCCTTCGACGTCATCGTATTGGCCCCGTAGCAACGGTTTTGCCACCACGGCCGCGACATCCCCATACGAATATGACGGCAGATCCCCGTCGCGGTAATATGCGGTTTTAGACGGCAGCGGTTCACCAAGTATTGCTATTGATGACATCTCGTGCTTTTCGGGGATCTCGCCCTTTATCACAAACTTTCCGCCGATCATGTCTATCGGGTTTTGCTGCCCCGTATCATCAAGGTATTCGATGTGATGCCCCTCAAAGTGTTGCACGAAATACAGTGCGTATTCGCTGGAAACTATGCCTATGCTGACATGCGTGTGGTGCGGATCCAGTATGTTGTCCCTGTGACCCCAATTCGCATGTGCGTCGTCGTACACCATCCCGCGGTGCAGTTTTTTCATGGTAGATGCGGGTTCGATCGTGGTGCACAGAACCATCACGGAATGACACTCCCGTGGATCGTCGTATGCCTGTGATGCGATATTTTGTCGGGCATATCCGACCCCGCCCATCATGCTGTACGTCATGTATGGTTTTTCCCCGTTGAACATCCAGTGTGACATCTTTGAATATTCATGGTTGCTCTGGGCGTGCGCCTGTGCGGCCATGTTGTCGCTCAACAGTACGGGCCCTACCCCGTGTTTCCTGCGGTCCTCATTGATCTCTTTCAATGCCGCCCGATACAGATCTTCCAGCGGAATGTTTAGAAAATTGTTCTCCTGTTCTGCACGGCGTATAGGCGGGGATTCGGACATGCTCGTACCCGACAGCCACGTCTCCCTTGACGCGTACCACCCGCCAAAGGAAAAATCGTATGATATGATCTCGCCGTCCCTGTGTGAGGTTTCCATCTCGGGGGTGTCGTGCAACAATATGCGTTTTGTAAGCGTGCCGCCATGACCGTCGCTGATCGAAACGGTGTCTTGATTCACGGAACCAGGACGGATGACCTTTCTTTGGGGCATATCGCTGACGGTGTCCGCCGCATCATCCATTCCCGTTGGGCTGGCCGCCGGCCTCAGAACGGTATCGCTGACGGTGTCCGCCGCATCATCCATTCCGCCCGATTGCACCCATCCGACCACCATGAATGAGGCGGCGATCAGAATTGTGAGGATTACGGACAGTGTGATACCCCATGCCAAAAATGAACCCGTGCCGCGCACTATGCCGGATGTACCGCTTCGTCCTTTTCTGTGTCTGCGCCGGCGGAAGGCAGATCGGTTGTTTGGGGCTCCGCCACTACCGCCAAACCTCCGTTTGCGCCTTTTGTGTGCAAAGCTGCGCGGCGTGTTGCATTTGGCGCAAACCATGGCACCGGATCCGTCTCTTACAAAATAATGCCTGCAGTACACGTGTCGTCTACCCGACATACGGTTTGACGGGGCCGGTATTTAAGATGAGGTTTTTTGGGTTTTGTGTAATTCCGGGGATGATCTCGCACAATTGAGATTTTGTGGATCCTCTATTTCCAGCCTTTGCCTTTTCATGACACCTTCGGCAGATCTCAAGGTCTTGTTCGCCCCAATCTGGCCTTTTCATCATTCAACTTGCAACGACATTCCACGTTAATTTTAACGGCAAATTCCACACATCCATAATAGTGATCGGTCACGTCGTGCCTAGCATCATGACACAAAAACCACCAATCAATCAATTTCGTGACTAGAAATTAGAATTCGGCAAAAACACATGGCCGGTTACGAACGGTTTATTACGTGCAGACGACACACCATACGGCATGGACAGGTGTTGTCACTGCGGAACAAATACCGAAATAAAACGCGCATACCATATTGCCATACTTATCACGTTATTGCTTATCGTCGGGATGTTCGCACTGGTATACTATTTCACGCGCAAAAAATACTGTACGGCATGTCAGGGTACAGACATTACGGATCAGCCGGGGGGAGGAAATGTCAGGGGCTGGAAAAAGGGGATCAAGATATGCGATGCGTGTCGCCGTCCGACTCTGATACAGAGGCCCAACAGGACGGTCCTCATGGTGGTACTGATGCTGTTTACAGGGCCGTTCGCGCTCATATACCACTATATCGGCGAGGAGCAGTGCCAACACTGTTACGGAAAGACGTTCACGCACGTGGAATGACCGGGAATTACAATTTCAGGGTATGTTATTCGTACGGTCAGCGCACAGTCTGCTATTCAACTTGCCGGTTTCGGCTGTGATAAAACAGTGTTACTTGGAGTCAATGCCCATAACTATCATTATGCCTGCCCGAACGGCAATTTTTTTGAGGTCCGTCGGGTCGACATCTGAATGGATGCGTCCTTTATACAACTGGCATACCGGATGGTCTTGGCGTTCTGAAGTTCTCTGTAATCGACTGGTGGTGGGGGGAGGATCTCAAAACCCTGCATGACCAGTTCCACTGAAAGACCCGCCTTAAATACAGATCCGCCTTAAACGACATGACGGATACCGGGTATTACGAATGTCCAAAGTGTCACGATCCGACGGCCCTGCACTCCGGGGATGCCTGCCCCGGCTGCAGGTGGCAGGCCGGCTGACGGATTACAACCCTCCTCTTTTTCAAAGATAACCGGTGTGGCATATCCTCCCTCTGATTCAGTTTCCGGCGCGCCCTTCTTTGAACCGGATAACCAGGCCGCAGATCCGTGCTTGACATCGGTGTGTTCAGATTCAGGTCTGTCAGACGTGGCCTGTCAGGCACTTCATCCGGAGCGGTTTCCACCCGTGTGGATCATCAGGGTTTTGGGAATATGGAAATGTGTCGACTGTAATTTGTACGACGACTCTGATTTCAAGCACACCGAAGATTCCGATTTTGGGGTTTCAGGCATGGTTGCCGGGTTTTGTCCTGAATTCGGGGGTTTTTTGATCCAAGGCCGGAAAACCTCCGGCGTCCGCGGATGTTACTTGCTGCATGTTGGCAAACGCGCATTTTACGTGTAAAATTCGAGATTTGGAGCCAGCAGGACTCGCAAACATGTGCAGTTGACAGTCACAGGACAAGCATGCCGCTTGGATCAAAAAACCCCCGAATTCGGGACAAAACCTGGTTGCCGCACAAACTAGAAAGTTGGCAGGATCGGCCGGAACCTGCGGCCGGGTGCACGTCAGGCGTGGGCCCCACGCCTGAAGGTTGACAAAGTTGGCAGGATCGGCCGGAACCTGCGGCCGGGTGCACGTCAGGCGTGGGCCCCACGCCTGAAGGTTGACAAAGTTGGCAGGATCGGCCGGAACCTGCGGCCGGGTGCACGTCAGGCGTGGACCCCACGCCTAAAGTTTGACAAGTATGGCAGGATTGGCCCAAACGGGGGGGGGGGGGGGTTTTCTGCACGTCAGGCGTGGGCCCCACGCCTAAAGTTTGACAAGTATGGCAGGATTGGCCCAAACGGGGGGCTTGTGGGGGCCCGGTGTCTGGACAGGGTTGCCGCCTGCCGGCTCACCTGATATGGACAGGGGGGCATCCGCCTGGGTTCAAAATGAGAAAAATCAATGATCCTGGAAGAGGGCGGAATCCCCCCCATTTCCGGGTGTCTGGCTTTACACAGAACCAGAATTACTTATATTTAAAAACCCCGTCAAAGGAATATGTCAGATCGACGAGGAAGTGTCACGATCAACAACGAATTAACTGATCCGTTAGGGGATTTTGTCATAGATTATCTCTTATCTCAAACTAAGGAAACAAACTATCTTGATTTTAAAGCAACATTGGACATTAGTAGGAATTCGAATGATTTTCCGAAAATCATCAAAGATGTATATGGGTTCTCTAATGCAGGTGGGGGATATCTGGTTCTAGGAGTACACCAAAATGATCACTCCAACAATGAGATCAAGGGGGCATTTGTAAAACTTGGCCTTCCAGAGGATTTTACAATAGAGCAAGCATCTTTACAGGAAAAAATTAATTCTTATCTTGACATATCACTTGAAATTGGATATGCAGAGTTTATCCGAGAATTTGATGGCAAGAAAAGAAGATTTGCAATAATTTACATTCCACCGTCTCCAAAAATACTAATTCCATCGGAAGATGGGATTTACAGAGATGAAAAAAAAGAAAAGAAAGCATTTCTCAAAGGTGCTATTTATACAAGAAGAGGAACCCAATGCATTATCGCAGAATGTTATGAAATAGATCAAATGAAAAAGCGTGTGAAAAAAGAACAGTATAGATTGTCTATTATTAGCGGAGAACCAGACAACGTAAAAGAAGTCCTTTACAGCAATTTGTTCGAAGTGACAAGTTTGCCAAAGTTTGTTTATGTTGGAACTGCAATCTATTCCTCTTTTATTGAAGCAGTAACCGCATTAAAAAAAAATCATTCTAACAGATACTTCAATTTACGTTATCAATCACACGAAGATAAGATAATAACCTTCCAAAACCTGACCAATCCCGACAATTACCATCATGAAATAGTTAGTAAGGATAGCATTCACAAAGAATCCATCGACAAATGGTTAGATGGAGGAGATAAGGAAAAAATCATCATTGCATTGTTAAATAAAGAGGTCAGGGCGCATGGATCAAACTTAGGAATGTACTTTGATAATAAAAATAAACGGCTATACTATCCTGTATCGGATAAATATCGTTCTGAAGCATGGTCTACAAGACACGGTGGAATCAGAACCAAGCAAGTTGCCAAACTCATGTATGCAGAACAACTTAAAAAGGAAGTTTATGTGCACGCGGCAGTAAGACCCACAATTACAAAACTACATGACAAGTTTTACCTTAGATTAAACCCCACAATGGTAATTACAGATGATGGAAAACATGTCACAAAAGATCCTAGAGCGGGAACAATAATTACAAGGATGTCATATAACAAATACAACAACAGTTTTCTTAACAGTGTTTTATTTTGGATTAGCAAACTAGGTGATGGAAATGATCTTTTTGTCGAAAAAGGCATTGTCATCTCACACGAACCAGTTCAAACAACCATCAACACTGGAATCAATTGGGATATTCCAACATCTGATTTAAAAAATTTCATTGAGGAATACAATGTACAATCTAGCAGTGAAGAAAAAGAAGAAGAACCAGAAGAAGGTGACCAACATGACTATTGATTTTGAGACAACGTATCTGCCCGAACCAGATTTGATATTTGGCAACAAAGAGGAAGACAAGGATCCCCGATTTGGATTAAAGTATTATGGTCCATATCATTACCCAACTGAAGGCTCCCCACCAGAAAGCATCAAGATCGGAATAATAGGCAACAAGAATTGTACTGAAATGGCTATAAAAATCATTAAGTTGATTCAAAACCCTGTAAAAAGTCCCAAATCCAATCATTGGTTGTTTCCAGACTATCCCGGAATGAACGAAAACAATCCATTTAGATGCAAACTTCACACATCTTCTAACTGGAATGAGTCAATATCTGACATTTACGATTTGGGTAAAATTGAGCAAGGTGTAGGATCAATGAACGAGACGATTGCATACGGGGTGAATTTGTATGCAAATAAAGTAAAACAAATCAAAAGTGAGGATGATGTTCCAAATGTAATAATTTGTGCACTTCCAAAAGTTGTTGAAAAATACTGTGGAATATCTGAATTTACACGTGGTGCTAAAAAAGTTGTCCTGACACAACTGGAACGAGATCATAATGAAAAGGAAGCAAAAGGACAAACATTTCTTGATCAATGGGGAGTTACAATATCCGAAGAAGAAAAACCAAAAGAAAAAAGTTACGATTTTAGAAATTCGTTAAAAGGTAAAGTTATGAAATATGGAATTCCAATACAACTTGTTAAAGAAAGCACAATGGATCAAATTCTAAATTATGAAAAACTACAAAATATTCAAAAGGAAAATCCCGCTACGTTTAGTTGGAACTTTAGTACTGCTTTATACTATAAGGCGAATGGAAAACCTTGGCGACTTGCAAAACTCCGACAAGATACATGCTATGTTGGGATAGCATTTTTTGTAGACAAACATAATCCAAAAACTGAAATCCAGATATCCATGGCCCAAGTTTTTACTCATAATGGGGAGGGTCTTGTACTTCGAGGTTCTGAGGTCGAAGTAGACGAATACTCTAAACAAGCAAATCTAAAAAAAGATCAAGCAACCTCTTTGATGCGGCGTGCTCTAAAAAAATATATCGAGAAGGCAAAGAGAAAGCCAGCCAAAGTTGTAATTCACAAATCATCTAAATTTTCACTGGATGAAAAGACGGGATTCAATGATGCAATTTATGAGTTAGGTAATACTGAAAAGGACTTTGTTGCAATCAAACAAATCCGTTCCAACATCAATTTTTTGCGCTTAGGCAATTTCCCGGTATTACGAGGAACTATGATTGATATAGATGCCAATGAATTTTTGCTATATACTTCAGGATATTCGCCTAGAATTCGTTCTTATGCAGGACACAGGATACCAAATCCCTTAAGAATCGTTCATGAGGGGGATTCACAAAAAACAGAAGTTGCAAAAGAAATTCTTGGGTTAACAAAACTCGACTGGAACACTACGTCGTTTTCTACATTTTTACCAATTACTATTAAATTTGCAAGTGGGGTTGGAAAGATTCTATCTGAGTTAAACGAGGATAATGAATTACAAGATCATTATAGATTTTTTATGTGAGTGTTACATAACGACACCAAAAAATCTTTGCAAGATCTAAAATTCAATCCAGAACTTTTATCAGTACTTCTCATATCGGAACTTGAAAATGTGCTTGTCTGGAGTTCTCAGGGACGGATTCCACGGTATGCGTGACGCCTACTCACACGTACATTTTCAAGTTCTGACTTGCGTTCAAAACGACCTGCGTGCCGCACGCATGCCGGCGCGATCCGGCCGTGCCGACGCGCCATGCCGGCATCCGGGGCGGGGGCGGGTGGCATCCGGACATCGTGCGCGAGTTGCCGGGCGGGCGGCGGGGCACAAACGCGGCCTTGGCGTGCCTGCCACGAAAGCCCCAAAACCGCCACCAGTGCCTGCGGTACGGCGGGGCGTGGCGTTCCAACGCCCGGTGTTTTGAGGCCGGCCCCGATGATCGCGCCGTTGCGGGCAGCCCAGCACGGATACGGGGACGAGCGGGATGCCAGGTGGGCGGTTGGGTCCGGCGCGGGCATCGGGACACCCGCATCCCGATTCGCGCCCGAGCCCGTCGAAATGCGGGTGGCTGCCTGATCGCCTGCACTTTTCCAGAAACCACACCCCGAAGGTGCTGGCGATGATAAAGGCGATACCGAAAAACGGGGGGAGCAGGACGCAAATGCCGCGGAGGATGTGGCTGGAATGCCATAAAAAAATCGAACATGGCGCCGAAAGCGTTTACGGCAGGATGTGGTGGGACAAGCCGGCCCCGACCATGACCTGCCGTTGCACGATGCCCGCATGCGGACGGTTCATACACCCGACCCAAAACAGGGGGATCTCCATGCGCGAAGCCATGCGCATCCAAACCATCCCGGATGATTTCAAGATGGACGTTGACAGCAGGCGAGCTGCCGAAGAGATGATCGGCGATGCCGTTCCGGTGCGCCTGGCAGAGGGAATAGGGCGGCGATTGTTGGAAGCGTTGCCTTAGCCAAACCGCCGACGCGTCCGCACCCGGCGACGAAGGGCGGACGACGGTGGTTGGCGCGCGTCACGTCATCCCAACAACCCGCGTATCTTCCCCACGCACCAGTCGGGCCTGGAATTTATGTCCGTATC
>CATQGX010000002.1 GCA_958295485.1 uncultured Gammaproteobacteria bacterium | reverse complement strand
GTGTTTGGTCAAGGCATATCTGCAAAAACACATTGACGCAAATAGGAATTAGTCCAAATCACCCATCATGCTTTCCAATTCAAGTTCATCACATTCCGCAATATTTTGATCCAATATGTCGAACAGCCTTAATGTGTCAGGCTCGTTTTTCAACTCATTGCGGATGGCAGATCTTATCTCTTCCAAACTCTGTTGAGCAAAATCACAATCTGATTCCAAACGTGTGGATGATTCTCGATCGATTTTCTGCCTTTTCGGGGGATGTGACTTTGTATCGCTTCGATACCATGGATCGTATTCAAGCCTATCCAGCAGGTGCCCCCAGGATTCAAATTCGGATTCATATTGTGATGCCAGTAGATCAGAGTTGGCATCGATATCCTGTTTTGTAGGCACCCGTTTTATGAGCGACTTTATTCGCTCGAACTCGACTATCATCGATATCTTGTTCGGAGGATCCAGCGTATGTGCAAGATCAATGATCTCGTCAACGGACACATCAAACTCCGTCCTGATGTCGACGTCGGATATGCCGTTTTCCAGGAATATATTCTTGGTGTTACGTATGGAAGGCCTGTCTCCTTTTTCAAGTATGTAAAGGGCTATCCGTTTTATCATGATTGCACGGTGTTTGTTAAAGTATGACAAATCGATTTTGTCATTGGAATCAGCGTCTTGTGCATGGTTTGAGGATCATAATTTTGACTTGTGGTTTGGGTCTCGGGACTTTTTGCGTACTCTATACCCGCAACACCTGCAGAACCAGTCATCAGAGCCTTCGGTTGCAGGAGAATCATCTCCAAGATGACACCCGTTGTGGTCCATCCAGATATCGCATATCTGGCAGTGGCATTGTCCAGAACTGTATCTGGCCGCATCACGCGGCTTTGAGACTCGGAATTTTTTACACTTGCCGGTACAGACCATCTTGTTAGTGCTGGTTCAAGGCCCTATTTTATGATTTTAGATCCATAAAGTTTCAGATTCTGGTTTATTATGAGCTGGCAGAGTGTGAGTGTTGTTGTCAGCCATCACCGTGTTTTGGGTGATGATTCAGGCGTGTCGGCATTTCGTCTTTTCGGTAACCGTCTAGAAGACGAGAGCTCGATTTGTACTTCAAAATGTTCTGCACACAGGCCTCTGCGTAGATTGTTTGGGTTCATGTCAGCCTCCCACCCCTAACGGTTTTGTCTTCCATTTCAGGTATCTCGGATCGGCCGGGTACTGCGCGTCCTTTTTATGTGCAAATTCGTAGGGAAGATTCAGATCCAGTCCCCTGATACGAGCCCGTCCGGCTCGAACCTGCTGTGCAGGACGGACCCGGCCGACCAGGTCTGATGAGTCGTTCTGGACGGATTTGTCCTAGTCGGTCTCTAGCTGGGTACCGTACCGGCGGGCAACCTCAACGTGCGCTTTCCCGGGGTGGAGGCAAAGGCGGTGATCAACTCCGTATCGGACCGGATCGCCATATCCGCCGGATCCGCCTGTACGGCCGATTCCGTGGAGCCCTCGCACGTGCTGCTTGCCATCGGGCTGACCGCGCAGGAGGCCCACTCCTCGGTCAGGATAGGCATGGGCAGGTTCAACACGGAAGGCGAGATCACAGAGGCCGCAGAAGGGATCGTGGAGGCCGTGCGGGGGGCCGCACGGCTGGCGGCGGGCTAGGCGGCGCCGGTGACATCCCGACAAGCTCCATTTATGTAGGAATCGCCCCCCATACCCTACATGATCCGAGTGGACGGTTGGGGCCTAGAGGACCGCAGGAACCAAGACGGGCCGGCGCCGGCCCCGTACGGCGGGCGGTAAACACGATGGCGGGTACCAAACTGCAAAGGCTGGCACGCGGGCTAAAGGATGCCGGATCCCTGCGGGAGCTGTTCTCGGAGCTGAACTTTGAGCCGGGCGACCGGCAGGTTAGCACGGATGACTGGAACGAGAAGCAGAGGGCGTCGGTCTCCGAGGTGAGGCTCGTGGCAAAAAAGGGCGGGTACCGCGTGTATTACGTGCACGCCCGCACGGACCTGCTGAGGCGGCAAAAGTCCGTGGCCCTGAGGATAATCAGGGGGGACCGCGGCCTGTGCACGGTCTGCACGCACGGCCCCCACGCATCGCGGTGGATGTTCTCCAGCCGCGCAAAGAAATACTCCAAATCCTCGGCGGGGGCGCGGCACGTGCTGGTGCATGCCGGGGAGGGGGCCGAGGCCGGCGCGGCGGAGTCGCTGGCGGACCTCTTCGAGAACACGAGGATGGACGGGGGCGCCATGGCCGCGCAGTCCGTGGCCCGGCGGATAGCCGGCGCCTTCGACCTGCTGGAGGCAAGGACGGGCGGCGAGCCCGCCTGCATCCGGGCGTTCATGCGGGACTGCGTCGGCGCGATATCCGGGCTGGATCCCGAGGGCACGGTCAAGGCAAACGAGTTCGTCCTGATGGCCTCCAGGATAAGCAAGAGGCACCCGTTCGTGTTCGTGCCGGATTTCATCGAGGATTTCATGGACGGTACGTTCACGCGCACCATGAAGAAAAAGTACCAGATACCCAGCTATAACGATTTCACGCAGGTGGTATCCGCGTTGGGGCTTGACGGCAAGAGATCAAAGCACCCCGGCCTGCCCAACAGGGAGATAAACCTGCAGAACGCCCTGTGGACGGAACGGTACGGGTTCCTGACCTCGCAGTCGCGGATCTTCCAGGACGCGCTGGCGGGGATGTACAACTGCAGCGCGCTCAACGCGCTCATAGCGTATACGGTCCTGGAGCGCCGGCGCATCGGCGGTACCGGCCTCAAAAAGGCGGTGGCCGGCTCGTATGACGGGTTCAAAAGGGATGTGGGCGTGCTGTATGACGGCCGGCGGCGGGCCTCCTTTGAAAGGTACATGCGCAGGGACCTGGACGCAAAGATAACGGAGGCGGTCGCATGGATGTCGCAGGAGTCGTACCTGGCCGGCCGGGAGGGCGGCGGGGGCGTCTCCCTCCCCGCGGAGTACTCTGCGATACCCGAGCATGCCTACGGCCTGGTAAGCGGGATGAAGGACGGGATATCCTACGGCAGCCTCAGGGCCAAGATAGCGCAAAGGTTCCCCCTGCTGCGGATAGCGTCGGATCCGGAGAGGATCGGCAGGGTCCTGGACGGGCTGGGCAACGACGGCCGGATAACCGTGCACAAGAGCTATTCGGGGTATTCCACGGACGCAGACCAGCTGTTCACCCGGGAGAACTATGCCGCCAAGAAGAGGAGGGTCACCGACGACGTGGTCCGCGCCGGAAGGACAAAGTTCTTCGGCAGGACGGTGTCCCCGGACCGGTTCGTCTCGGAGCTGGCCGCGCTGGAACACGGTACGCTGGATGACCCGGACGGGCAGGTGGTACGTATAGCGGGGCTGGCCCTGGGCGGGGCCGCCCCCGTGCGGGGCCCCGGCAAAGGGTTCGACCTTACGGTGGATCTTGCCGGGTGCGGCCCCGGCCCTGGGCGGGAGGGGATGGTACGGGGGCTGGGTCTGGAGGGGGCCGGAGAGGGGATGACGGGCACCCTCCACTGCAAGGTCATGATAAACGAGGGCGTCACGGCCGGCACGCTCTCAAGACTCCGCAAGGCCGTGCCCGCAGGCGGGCGGGCCGCGGTGTTCACGTGCAGGCCCGTAGGCCGGAGGGTGCGGCAGCAGGCCGGGGCGGAGCCGGCGGTCCTGATAGTGGACGAGGAGGGGATCCGCCGGTGGTGCTCGGGCACGCCGGCGGTCCCGTGCAGGAGGGACTCGGTCGCGAGGGTGATGTACGGGGCCGGCGCGGGCGGTACGGTCCGGGTCAGATCGCTTGACTACGAGTCCGGGCAGGCCACCGTGGAGAGGCCGGATCACGGGGGGGCCGACCTTCCGATAGGGTGCCTCCAGGAGGTGGACCTGAAGGCGGAGGACCCCGAGGACTTTGGGGAGGCATCGGAGAGGTATTTCGAGTTCGTCTGCCTGGTAGCGGACCTGGCCTTCGGCCCGATGGAGGAGAGCGCGGGCATAAAGATAGTCGCCGTGCACCGGACATACCGCGATCTCGTGAAAAGCACCAACCCCGAGATGATAGGCAGCATCGACTGGAAGGACCCCGAGTACGGTGACGATTCCGGGTACGACAGGTACGTCGAACTTGACAACACCCACGTGAGGATCAACACGGACGTGCGCCGGACTGGGGACTCCATCGGGTGCGAGTGCGGCCACCGCCTCAACGAGGCGCACTATTACACGCTGTGCAGGCACCTGGTGGCCGCCATCGACCACTGCTGCAGGGACGGGCCGGACTGGCCCGCGGTCGGCCGCAACATCGATCTGTTCACGGTAAAGCTCAACCGGTTCCGGGAGAACAACGTGGGCAGGGCGATAAACGCGATACACGAGGTGATCGGACCCGAATCCAGGCACCTGGTCAGGGCATACCTGCAAAAACACGTCGATGCGGACCGGGACTAGCCCAGGCTCTCAAGTACGGCCCCCAGCTCCAGCTCGTCGCATTTTGCGATGTTCCGGTCCAGCGTGTCGAACAGCTTCAGCGTGTCCGGCTCGCCCTTTAGCTCGCGCCGGATGGCGGATCGTATATCCTTGAGGCTCTGCGGCGGGGCCGGGCCGCGGTCCGGCTCCGGCGGGGCGGGGGGGCCCCCGCCGACCCTGCGCCGTCTCCGGAGGGACGGCTTTGCGTCGCCCCGGTACCACGGATCGTACCCGAGCCTGTCCAGCAGGTGCTCCCAGGACTCGAACTCGGACTCGTACTGTGATGCGGTCAGATCAGAGTTGGCGGCGATGTCCCGTTTCGCGGGAACACGCTTTATGAGCGACCTTATCCGCTCGAACTCCAGTATCATCGATATCTTGTTGGGGGGATCCAGCGTGCGCGCCAGATCGATGATCGCCTCGATCGGCGCGTCAAACTCCGTCCTGACGTCGGCGGCCGATATGCCGTTCTCCAGGAGCTTGCTCCCGATGCGGCGTGCGGACATCCTGCCGCCGCCCTTTTTCCCCTTGCCCTCCCCGCCGCCGCCGCCCCCCTCAAGCATGTGCAGGGCTATCTGCTTTATCATGATCGCGCGATACTTGTTAAAGTATGACAGGTCTATCCCGCCGGCGGGGCCGCCGCCGGCCCGCGCGCGGCTGGCGGACCGGAACTTTGCCTTGTAGTTGGTGTTCCTGGGCTTTCTGCGCACCTTGAACCCGCAGCACCTGCAGAACCAGCCGTCGGAGCTTTCGGTGGCCGGGGATGAGTCGGACAGGTGGCACCCGTTGTGGTCCATCCAGGTGTCGCACATCTGGCAGTGGCACTGGCCCGAGCTGTATCTTGCCGCATCGCGCGGCTTTGAGACTCGGAATTTCTTGCATTTGCCGGTACAGGCCATCTCGATACGGTGCGGATCAAGGCCCTATTTTATGATTTGAGCGTGTCCAGGACAGGTTCGCGCGGCGGCGGGGAGGATGGCAGATGTCAACTCGAGGGGGCGGGCTCCGGGCGTGGCGGCCGGCCGCAGGCGCGGCCCGGAAAGGCGGAGTGGTCCGCACCCCGGAATGTCCGGGGCGGGGTTCCGCGGACCGTGCGGGCGGTCTCAGCCCCCCGCCCCCGCCAGCAGATCCGTCTTCCACTGCAGGTATCTCGGATCCGGCGGGTACTGTGCGTCCCGTCTTATGCGCAGCTCCGCGGGGATGGGGGCCAGCCACGACCTTACGACATCGTCCCGCCGGTCGCGCAGGTACCCCGATACGGTTATCCCGAGATCCGCGCCGACCGTTATGGAGCCCTTTTCAAAGGCCACGTCGCAGAACCTGCACAGCAGCAGCCCGTTGGCGGGGTTCATCGCGTTCCTGGGATCCTCCTCGCGCATCACGGAATAGGGGACGATGTGCGCGCCTATCATGTATTCGGGGATTTTGAACCCGCACAGGGCGCACCTTTTGCAGTATTCGGCCAAAAGCTCGTTCCTGAACGCGTTCTGCTTCTGCCTGACGAATATGACGCACGAGGTGCCGGTGGAGCTGTAGTCCCTGTCTTTGATCTCCCGTTTGGCCCTGCTGTAAACCAGCCTTTCTAGCCTTGTCCTGTCAAGGCGCCATATCCCCATGCCGGTCTTCGACGGCTTGACCTTGCGCAGGTCCACAAGGACGCCGGCCCTCCGCAGCCGGGCTATCTCGTTTGCGACGGCCTTGTACAGCGCGTTCTTTGACTTGTCCGTTCCGTAATCGTCCAGTTTCAGGCCCAGTCCCCGGGACACGAACTCGTCCAGCTCGGACTTGCTGTGCCAGACGGGCCTGTTCATCAACCTTTTGTGATCCGGGGTCGCGCCTGCGGCCTGATCCTCGCCGGGCCTTATCTGGTGTACGGTCCTTCCGGTGGAGTTCAATCCCTCCCAGACGAACTTTTCCAGGTTTGTAAACTCCGGGTTGACGGTATACCGGTGGGGTCTTGACATGGTTCCACTGTTCAGGGGCATCCTCGCAGATATAACCCTAGTTTGCCGGGGACCCGGAACCGGAGATCCCAAGCGTGATGCGGATGGACGGCGGCGGCGTGTGGAAGCGGGGCGGCCTGCACGTACCACGGGAGGATCCGGCCCGGCACGGGGATGAAATCGGCGGGGGGGATCACGGCAGGCAACAAGGCAAAAATAGATCATGTGCCGTGTTGCTGTGGCAGGCTAGACAGGGAAATACCCAATACCCTCAGATTGTGTTGTTTACGGTCATTGACGCCTGCCGCAACTTTCATCCCCGGTCCGGATTGCGGCATCCGGGGCGGAGTCATTTGATCGGCGGCCCGCCCCGCCTTTGTATTGATTCAGGACATGCCGCCATATCCTAATCCTTGCCGGCCAGGTCCCGTATGTTCAGACTCTCGTTGTAGAGCGCCTCGCTTGCCCGGACAAACTCCTCCGTGGATATCCCCTCCTCGTCCGATATTCGCATGCGCCGTATTGTGTGGCCTGCGGGGGGCCGGGACGGCTCAAACAGGTATGCCGCCAGCTCGTCCCTTGTCACAAAGCAGCCGTCCCTGAGACCGCGGATGCCTTTGCGCCTCGAGGGCGGCATGTCTCCTGCCAGTATGAGGTTGTTCAGCTGTTCTAGCAGAAAGGGGCTGTGCGTGGTGATCACGACCGCAAGGCCGTCCCGGATCAGCCTGGCCAGGAACCGCGCAAACACGGACTGGTTGCCGGGGTCCAGGTGCGACTCCGGCTCCTCCATTATCAGGATCGAGTCCCTGTCCACAATATGCTTGAGATACAGGATGAACGGGGCCATCTCCGATACGGCGGAGGATGACAGGTGGACCGGCATGTCATGCCGCCCGCGCCTGTATTTTATCTCCGGTATGCCGAATTTTTTGTGCTCCGCTTTTATCCGTCCCTGGAGCATCTCGCTTTCCAGTTCCAGAGCGATCCTGTAAAACGGGCCCCGCGCGGGCGGGATGTCCGTCATATCCCCGACAAGATCGGACACCGTACCGGGCGGCTTTGGGATTTCAACGCCCCCGGGCCCGGTATACGGTGCATGCCGGACCATGCTGGCGGATATGGCCCTGCGTTCCTGCAGTATGCCGGACCTGGTGGCGGGGAGATGAAACGCCCGCCGTCCAACCATGAACCGTGCTATGGACTCTACGATCATGGGTGCGGCGGCCCTGCCGGCGGCGGCGGCGGGAGGGAGCCCGACGCACAGGACGGATCCCGTAACGGAGCAGGCGGCGCGGGTACCGCCCGGATCCCGCGCCAGTTTGATCCTTTGGATATGCTTGGACGGCACGCTGTCGCGTGCGGAACGGTTGCCGGTGAGGCGGATCCTGGTCCGGATGCAGTTTGTATCGATCCGGACGGTGCCGCTTTTGGCACCTATGGCGAGCAGATCACCGAGGCCGGCGGCAAATGATCCTTGGATGTTGTCTGTGACCGTTTTTTCGTACCCGGAGGCTGCCGACCGGATGATTCGGGAGGTTGCGGACGCGTTTATGAAAACGTGATCCTTTTGCCGGGTGGACAGTTTCGATACGGATTCGTCCACGATACGCAGGATGTCGGGTGCAAAGACCCCGGACGGTTGTGTCGGGACGGCGGCAAATGCAGACCGGATCAGGGATGCGGCGTACGATTTGCCAGAGTTGTTTGGGCCGGTGAGTACGGTGAGCGGCATGATCTCCAGCCTGCCTTTCTCGATGGGGCCAAAGTTTCTAATGTTTATCGTGCCAAGCGGTGCGGCATTGCCAGGTTTTCCGGATTCCCGCATGTGCCGGTTTGATCCCCCAACCTCAAAAAAACGTGCCGTCGGGCAGGTTTCGGCCCGGATCCGTGTTCGCGGACGCGGGGGGGGAGCGCCCTTGTGCCTGCGGATCCCGGCCGCGTGTGGACGGACGCGCATCTTGGGCAGGACTCGGCGTTATGAGGGGGGCCGCAGGCGTGCGCCGCCGTAGGCGGGCCGTATACGGCAGGCGCCCTGCCGGACCCGAAAACGGCCGGATCCGGGGCAGGACGGGCAGAACGCGTTGATTTTGACGGTTTGGCCGATCCCGCCGTACCGCAGGCGGCAGGTCCGTATCGGGTGCAGGGTATGAGGAGTGTGCCCGGGCGGATGTTTGAATCAGCAGGACGGCAGGCGGCGTCGGGGCGGGCCTCTAGCGTCTTTCGGATCCAGACATCCGGATCCGGGAGCAGTCCGGAGCGATGCAGAACCTGTGCCCGGAAACACACTGCGGGGGAAAATTCCCGCGTTGCGGGTGTCCTGTTGGGGCGGGGACGGATCACGATCGGCGTGCAGTCGATCATCTGCCTGCATCTTGTTCGGCTTGTGATCCCTCCCCTTTTTTTTCACGTGCAAAATGACACGGCGGGCCAAGGAACCGGTGGACGGTCCGGGAGGGGGCCCGTCGATCGGCGGGCCGCGCCGGATACGGGACATGGCATGCCGGTTTGCCGCAGACGCGCAGGTCCCAGCCCGTACCGTACGGCGGCGGTGTCCGACCGCGGCCGGCAAGGGGCTGCAGTGTTCCAAGGCAGCCGGACCGGACGCCGCCGTCGGGTGGACCGGCGGCTCACACACACACACACTCACTCACTCACTCACCTCCCACATACTGGGGGCGTCCTTGGGTTTTTGTGCAAAACCACAGGGACGGCGTTGCGTCCGCGTATCCCGCGCGATCCCCCGCTGCAGGCGATCGATTTCATGACATTCGGACCGATCATGGCGGCGGCGGCGGTGTACGGTACAAGCTCCGCATTCCAGGTCTGCGTCGCCTGCGCGCAGGGGTTGCCGGACCGGAGCCCTGCGGCCAGGGCGCGGGGACCGGCGGTATGATCGCGTTGCCGGTACAAACAGAGCCGGCAACAACGGCATCGTCCCTGCGGCCGTCGCCGCCCCGTGTATCATGCCGCACGCAAAAAAATCGCCGGTGTGTGATGCCGGCGTACCGGTGCCGGCCGTACCCGATGACACGCCCATACGCCCCGTGCGGAACGGGAGACATGCGTGGGGACAGGAGGGATGCCGGCGCCGCTGCAACGGCCGCAACGGCGGCAGGTATTACACGTCTCAAAAAAAAAATAAAGGGGGGTTGGATGTAGCCGCGGTTAATTCCTGAGCAGGTCGACATAGTCGGCGCCGGCCCACATCCTGTATTTTTTTATCCTGGGCACATCAACTATGATGATGTCGCAGTGACGGCATACCTTGAGTGGCAGAGTCTTGACGGTTCTCTTGTTCAGGCGCACCAGATAGGATGGTGTGTTCAGCTTTGCGTTCTGGCAGTCCGGGCACCTCATTTCGAGAGCCCTCCCGCTTTTGCCAAGCCGCACACGCATTTGGATGTCATGTACCGTACATTACGGTACCCATCATAAAAAGCTTTGAGGGGCAGCCGCCTGATGGCCGGGTCGTGCGCCCGAAGGACCGGCCCTTTTGGCAGGGCCGGTTTTGTGGAGGGCGAGACCGGGAGGAGCGGGTGAGAGGCGGGATCCGGTTGGGAGGGGGAGGTCACGGTTCGGAGAAGGTCGGGTAGCTTGTATCGGGGAAGGATGATGCGGTAGAGCCACGGACGCTGGAAACGGGGCGGTACGCATGCGTCCCCGGGCGAGGCGGCAGAAATCCGGATACGGTGTGCAGACGGGCGGAAGATGACGATCAAAAACGCAACCAAAACCAAGCCGGGTCACCCGCTTTCCGGTATGCCAGGCCACGATAACCTGCAGACCCGCCTTACCAAAACCCACCGACCCGCGGCCATACTGCCAGGATGATCCGATCCGTACGCTTTGGGAACGATCAGCCGGGAGGTGAACTACTTATTGCACAATAGACCTTTCATACCGATGAACAACAGATTGCTTGCAGCAGTCGCAGTCCTGTCCTGCCTTGTCTTGGTTATGCTCGTCTACGAGCCTGTATACGGATTTTTTGCCTACCGCCTGCCGGTGGCAGGCTCTACCATCGATCATGGACTGCACGACATCCACTACGAGTGGGTGGAGAGAGAAAACGGAAGTAGGCACTTTGGAACGCTTGAGGAGATCTCCATCGTCGATGACGATACGATCGAGATCAGGTTCGGGCAAAACGACCACGGCATATACGAGTCGGGCGAGAAGATTTACAGCCCGCCGGTGTTCTCGCACGTCGAGCGGATCAGGGTTGGACAGACGTTTGTAGTTACGTGTATAGACAAGGACGACATGCCGCGGCAGTTCGGTTCCACCCATAATGCGGACGACGATACGGCCATAACGATCCTGAAATATGCGGGGTTGGAAGAACACGCAGGGGTCCGGGTGTACAAGTTCCTGCATGCAAACGCATGGACAGAGACATTCATGCAATGCGACTGGCCGCAGGTGATCCGTTACACGGTTGACGCGTTACCGGTTGTGATACCCGATGATCTCATGGCAGGGATCACCGAAACCGCCATGCGCCAGTATTGGAATATTACAGACGGTGACGGATCATGACCCCGGAGGCCCTCGGATGGAGCTGGCCGTTACCGCCCGCGCCGCGACGTACAGGCAGAGGCCCGTGGCGGGCCTGACTGCAGGATCTGGAGCGCAGAGGATCCGGCGGAGGCGGCGGTTCCGTCTCGGATCTGTTTTTGGATCCTGGCGGCATATCGATGGGTTCAACAGATGGTCTACAGCCCCGTATGCCCCCCCCCCCCTCCTTCCATCACTTCCCCCGCCTCCATTGGTGCGGGCCTGAGATGACGGCGGCGGATTCGATTTCAGTCCCCCAAGAACGCGCTGCGGATTGGTCTGTAACCTCGCCCAATCGGGGTAGGCTGCCGGGCATCCATCCACATTTCGGCAAACTCGGGCACGAATCATGGCAGACTCTCAAACCCCCGGCGCCGGATCCGGCCTTTACGGTCATGGTGACCAGAACTCCAACCTACTCGATTTCGGGGATGGTGATGGCAGACAATCAGGGGACTGCCCGCATTCTGGCAGAATGGCACGTATCGGTGTTCATGTCCAAATCAGTCAACTTGACGCAATGCTGACCAGTACGTCCTTTAGTTTGTCCCCGTGCAGTTCTATTACATGCCGGCGCGTTCGGAGCATGTGTGGGAGCAGTTTATGGCCCCTTCGTTTCAACTCGTACATCATCTCATAGGGACTGGGTTCGTCGCCGGGTTTTTCCCAGTATCTTTTCCGGCTTATCCGTGCCATGAGATCTCTGGGCCATGTTTCCTTTCGTTCCAAATCAAAGCTGATCATAAAGGTGTAATACGCAATCCTGGCAACCTCCAGGAATTCCTTTGGCATCGGATCCTCCTTTTTCAGGTTGCGGAACACCTCGATCATGTTGGTCCTGACGCGCTCCCTGACGTCGGCATCCCATATGGATGTCATGGATTCGTAGATGAACCTGAGGATATAGTACTTGACTATGTCCTTGCTGATTATGCCCTTGTCCCTGGCCGTCTTGTCTGACGGATCATCCCTCAGCTCGCTGCACCATTTGCGGTGAAGCTCGTCAAGCATCTTTCTGAATATGTGCGGTATGATCAGATCCCTGACGTTCCTGTCCTTGAATACCATGTCGTAATGGTTGGGGACAGCCGTTGAAAACAGCTCCCTGTCGCTCATCATGGCGCCGTTGGGGTCGATGGCATACGCATAGTATGACCGTGCAGTGGTGCTTTTATCCATGAGGCGCCTCAATGTCACCCTGTTTTGCACCGATTTTTTAGCTGATCGAAACCCCCCGGTCTGGCGCTCAAAGTAGAATTCCGGATAGTCCCTCTTGCACTGCATTGCCATCTCGATCATTTCGCCGTAGTTTGTGACCAGATCCGCAGGTTTTATCGGATTCTGCGTGTTGGTGGCTTCGCTGATCTGGTTGCGTTCGTCGTCATCGGCCGTATCGTGCACCGCGATCAGCAGGAATACGTCGTTTATCGGATGGGTGGATTTTTTCAGTGTGTGTAGGGTCTGTCTGCCGTTTACGATCCTAAAGTCCCTCATCCGGTACTCGGTGTCCGTTATTTTCTCAAGACCGCTACAGATCGAGGTTATGCCGTTGTTCAGCCTCCAGAACCTCCGCCTTTCCACATCCTTGGAAAGCGTATGGAGGACCGCCCTGTGTGTGGGTGCCGTATCGCCGAGGGACTGCCTGGGATTGTGCAGGAATATGGTCTCCCTGTTCCGTTCCGACAGAGCTACCAGCTGCCCCGCATCGATATATCCCGTGACGGAGTCCCTGTTGGTGTGTTTGTCGGTCGCCCTTATGACCCGGCCGTCGAACCTGATCCTCACCTCGGGTGTAGGCGGGGAGATCACATACTGGAGGATTTTGTCGATGTCCAGTATGTCAAGATATGTGTTGTTGCCGAACACCCCCTTTTCCTGCCTCCACTCATCATCGCGGATTAATTCGTTGGTCCGGGCGGCGGGCCTGCCTGCGACCGCAAGGATCATGTGTTTCCTGATGTTTGGATATTGCGTTTCCGTTCTTTTAAAGAACGCGGATTTTTGTTTAAAGGCCGTGCTTGCACCCTCGGGACACCTTCTCAGGTGGCCCATCGCTCCTGCAAACGAGTCGATCTCCTCCCTTGTAACAGCATGATCTAGATTTTCACTGAACTTAACCTGGATGATATAGATGGCCTGCTCCCCGCTGTACGTCCCGTCATCCACATAAAATATGTCGATTCCGTGGCCGTCTTTACCGCCTATGGACACCGCCTCGTCAACCTCCCCCTCGTCCGTTACCCCGAGGACGTTCTGGCAGATCCACCTCGAGAATGAACCGTGATCCGGGATTCCGGGCCGGTCGGATGCGCGGCTGACCTGATCCCTGAACAGCGCCTTGCCTGTCTCCGATACCAATGCGTGCAGGGAGGGTGTTTGTTGTTAATAACGCTTTCAATCATGTAGTTTGTGCGATAACTGATTTCAGGCGCGCCCGGGAATCTGGATTCTGGGGTTCGGGCAGAGTCGCTGCACAGACCAAATCGTTGTAGTGCGCGGGCCCGGCTCCGTTTTCCGGCCGTGTCCGGGATATGCCAAGGCCGGCATGACCGGACTTGCGTGCATTGCGCGCTCTCGGCGCCCCGTCCGCACCGGGATCGCGCCGTACACGGTATCGTCCTGCAGGTGCCGGGCCGGAAATGTCCGGGACGATCCTGCGGCCGAGGATCGTTCAAACCCCTACCGGGGGCGCACCGGTACGCATACGGCAAAGCGGTCCGGATGCACGACGGAGCGCCGGTGGGTTCGGCCCGGCAACGGCGGGCCGTGGAGGCGATGCTGAAAGACGCACCGGGCGGGTGCAGGATCAGGCAACGCATATCTGGAAAAGATTGTGGCCTGGATCGAGGGACATGCCGGGCCCGCTTACGTTTCTAGAACACCAGGAGGCCGAACATGCCAGCAACTCTCCGGGATGCGCGTTGAGATACGTCAGGGTATTCCGCAAGATAAGCGGGCAGATCAATGGCGGTTCCGGTGACCGTGGGGCGCGCATGTCCGGCCCGGTTACGCGTGTCATGATTCGGAGGGTATACGGTAGAATCGTGGCCGAACAGGCGGTCCGGCTAATCCGGGGCAGGCGGACTCGCACAACAAGATGGTGGACCGGAAGGGAAACGCACCCATTTTGGGTGCATTCTGCCGTTCCAGTATTTAAGGTTGACCCGGGTGTTTCGGATCCGGGGTTCTGTAACATCTTCGGCACCCGGGAATTGGCGGATTTTCCTCCGGAGCCCACGGATTTTGCCGCCTTGAAGCCGTTGCAGATGTGACGTTCTGGTGGGGGTGTGCCGCCTGCCGCGGTTGCAATCCATCAGCCGGCCTGCCACCCGCAGCCGGGACAGGCATCCCCGGAGTGCAGGGCAGTCGGATCGTGGCACTTTGGACATTCATAATATCCGGTATCTGTCATGCCGTTTAAGGCGGGTCTGTATTTAAGGCGGGTTTTTTAGTGGAATTGGTTATGAGGGGTGTGTCAAGAGGGTTTCCTCTAGAAAACGCCAAGGCATTTTGAGGCGTTTTAGACTAGGTCTTCATCTGTGGTTCTGTGTAATCCTGGTGCTATGGACGATTGTTTGGGGTTTTGATGAAAAACTAAAGATTATTCAAGTCCAAATCGACAGATCCACAGACTCGGTCGGGTTTCAGGCTTGAAAACCGGCCACGCAGTATTTGTGGCCGGTTTCAAAACACCAGACCCCACAGGTCTGTGGGTCTGTAGATTCAAACTTTGACAATTTTTGGTTTTTTGGAAAAAACTGGAACATCCGTCCATAGCACCTGGATTACACAGAACCTTGACCCCATACATTTAACTAGACATTATGGAGGAACAAAACGAAATGGAAGAACACTGGGCTGATTTTTTAAAACGGGGTAAAAAAGATCTTGAGATCGCACAATATTATCTTGAACATGATCCAGAATTTGCGTCGTATATGACACAACAGGCTCTTGAAAAACACACAAAATCCATGTTTTTGAGATTCCATGTGTTCAAAAAACCAAAAAAGATAGGGCACTTTCCAATGCATAAGGTAATGGAGAAGCTAGGTGAAATTGTCGATAGTGTGACCAAGGATCTTGACAATAAATCAATGGGTTCCTTTGACTGTTCAGAAATGATAAAGAAACATTCTGAGATCCTCTATGAAATCACAAGAAAACCATCTGTTAGGCTCGATTGGTGGAAAAAATCACTATGTATACCACTTAGCGCTAAAGATGAAAAGACACTCGGTCGGTTTAAACCGTCGTCATCAGATGTAAACCAAATAACCAATATTCACGATCGAGTGTTTAAAAAGAATAAGAAAGACAATAACAGTAATAATCACAAACGAGACGTTGATGGTTATTCCAATACAGAAAAAACATTAGATAGAGATGACGTAAACGAACAGATTTCTGCTCTCAATAGGAAACTCTTGAATAGAGACACAGAACGCTGGAACAAAGTACAAGAGATGTTACACAAAAAACACAATTCCGGAGACTTGGATATTTCCCCCAAATTAGAATTATTATTGTATTTTAGTATATTTGGAGAGAAACTAAAAATTAAGATAAATTTCAAACATCTTGTAGTGTTGGATATTTACGGCAAATATGAAAATCTAGTTATGACCACATTATCTCACGAGAGTATAGGCAGATATCCCATCATTCTAGACAGTAAGGACACAACCACCACGCTATATGAAGAATACAAGGATGGGTTAAGATTGCTAGTTAATAATGTGAAAACCGCCTGTTTAGAGATAGAGAAGTACACTTTACTTCTTGCAAAAGTTTGGGATGATGACCCCTAAAAGTGATATAATCAAGGGTTCTGTAATCCTGATGCTGTGGACGATTGTTTGGGGTTTTGATGAAAAACTAAAGATTATTCAAGTCCAAATCGACAGATCCACAGACCCGTAGGGTTACAGGCTTGAAAACCGGCCACGCAGTATTTGTGGCCGGTTTCAAAACACCAGACCCCACAGGTCTGTGGGTCTGTAGATTCAAACCTTGACAATTTTTGGTTTTTTGGAAAAAACCTGAACATCCGTCCATAGCACCTGATTACACAGAACCTCATCTGTTGTCTCCTTTGAAACCCTATTCTGAGGGCCAGCAGGCAGAATTGTGTTTTTTTCAAACACGCCCGCAAACACTAGATCTAGGCCTATGAACCTGCCAGGACGGCCAAAAGGAAACCTGCGGTACGGATCCCACGACCTGCCGTAGGCCAAGTACCGTTACCGAAATGTCCACAATTCCGCCACTAAAATCATTCTTGCCAATCCTAGGGGTTACAAACATTGTTCTGCACAGGGGTAGGACTATGAAGCGGGCTGGTCGGAGACAAGATCTCTCATGTCGGACGCCATTTTTATTATGGGGTCTTGTGCCCGTACTGCACTGCCTAACAATTCATCCCCAAGTATGCCGATTCCGCCATTTGCATATTCTTCGATCATGGAGACAGTCTCCTCACTGTTAAAAAGGACGTCTATCCCGTTCGTGTCAATGATCGGGATGGTCAGCAGCAACGCGGTGTGGCTTTTGCTTATAGCAATGGCGGATATCTGCGGTTTTGCCTTTTTGAGTTTCTCTCTTTTTTTGTTTTTGAATCCGAACACGGCGGCATATACGAATATCTCCGCCATTGTCTTTCCCCTGAAGGGGGAGCGTGCGTCATTTAGCAGCATATCGTATATTTTCCGCTTTTCGGCAGAGTATGACACGTCGCGTCCGAGAAAGTTATCGAGTGTTTTTGTGTGGGTCAATTTTTGTTTGTCACCACATTGGATTCTGCATCGTTAAAATTGATGTTGTAGTCTACCCCGACGTACTTGTTGATAGTGTCCCTAACGGCTGGAAATTTTTGTTTGTTGGAATCGTCCTGTATCTGGGATTGATATTCGGCATCGGTCACTAGTAAGGTCACCTGGGTGTTTTTTAAAAAGTCTGGCAATGAAAGTGCGATATTGTGTCTCGGTTCTCCCGACACTCGCCCAAGTGGGGTATCGATCACCAGCGGGAAACCAAACCCCGTGATCTTTCTCAGGGCGGCCATAAATGACAGTGCGAGCACTAGTTTTTCGCCCTTAGACAGGCTCGTCCTTGCATCATAACCGTCGACATGATGTGCCGTGATTTTGTAGTCTCGATCTATAGTGACGCCGTCGTATGTGCCCTTTTTCCAGAGAAACTGCAAAAAGTATTCCTTGGTGTAGTATTGCACCTTTTTTCTCACATCCTCTAAAAGTTTGTCGCGGACGTTGATTAGGCTCGACAGTGCATTTTTACAAAACTCGAGTTGGTTGTTCAGGTGTTGCTGTTTTTCATCCTTGCGCAGCTCACTCTCGTAACTTCTTGTGGCTGATTCTAGCTCTTTTTGCAATTCTGCTGTCCCTGATTGTACCGCCCCAAGTTCTCTGTTCATTTGCTCAACATCTCTGACAAGATGCTGTCTTTCGGTGCTGATTTTTTTGATCTGCTCGTCATCCACGTGGCCGATTTTTGCCTCTAATTCTTTAAGATTATCGGTATAGTTGTCTACATCCTTTTCATGTGCCAGCATCTCCCGCTGTATGGAGTTTAGATCTTGTGTTATCTTGTCGGTCTTGCGCAGGGGATTCAATTCGTATTTGAGATCGTTGCATATCTCGCTTATCTGGGAATACTGTGCCTTTTTCAGCAGGTTGCTTATGTTTTGGCGTGACATGGTGCCGTCGGATATGTCGTTTCCGCATATGCATCTGCCCGCTTCAAGCAGTTCCTGAATAAACGTGTCCCTGATCTTCGGCGGCAATATTCCCTCCTCGGCCTTTTGGTTGATGTATATCAGCGTTTCATCGATTGCACCCAGCATCAGTGTGCTGGGCATGTGTTTTAGCACATAATCACCCAGTCTTGTTTTTGATTTGTCGTACATCTCCTGCACCCTTTCAATTTGCTGTTTTAATTCCTGAGCCTGTCGCTGATATTCTCCCACGTCGCCGCCGGATTTTTTGATGGTTTCTTCGATTTCTGCAATACGCATGTTTTTTGTTTTTAATTTGCTATTCCAAGTGCCAATATCTTTTTTATTTTTTTCCAAAGCAATCTCTTTGTCCTCCATGTGTTTTTTGTATTCAAGTGCCTTGGGATCGAGGTTCTTTGCATCTTTGCGTTTTCTCGATATTACCTTTTCTAGTGTGTCTATGGCTTTTTTCACGATCTGAATCTGTGATACGTCCTCTACACCCTTTTTTGTGTCGTCGATCTGCTCGAAAAAGTCCTCCAGTTTTTCCCCATCGAAGAGAAAGTAGACAGCTAGATCTTCTGGTAGCAGTTCCTTGACCTCCTTGTTGATCAAGTCGGTTGTTTCCCAGCCCCCCTTCATAGGGTCATACCATTGGAACGACTGTGTTACTGATGGCGTGGAACCATCCGGTATGGGGATCTTTTCGTGAGGATCGATTACGACGCTACTTGTTTTTTGGTTGTTGTACAAGGCAAGCTTTCTTTTAATCTTGAACTTGTCTCCGTTATGATCCGCAAGAGTTAGTACCACACCCATGTTGATCATTCTCTTCGAATCATCCTTGAGTGCCCGCGTGTTGACTATGGGAAGATCCTTTTCGTCGTCGCTCAGGTGCTTTTCCGTTCCGTATAGGCACCAGGTTATCGCATTCATGATGTTTGTCTTACCCGCTCCATTTGCGCCCCGGATTATGGTGAACATTTTTTCTGGATCTTGGCTGAATTTTATCGTTGTGTTACGGTACTGCCTAAAGTTTTCAATTTCCAGCGAACTTAGTTTGTAGCTTTGATGGCTCATGTTTCAACCCATCCGGACGTATTTTGCAAGCGCCTTTTCATATTCATCCGTCTTACCCCTCTTGGCTAGGTGCTCCTTTTCTATTTTTAGTATATCCTCTATAAAGCCGCGTGTATCGGTGTCCCTTTCACACTCGTCGAGTTTTTCCTTTATAAGCCGATTGATTTCAAGCCGTTCCAATTTATTCAGGATAAATCATACTCCTTCATAACGGTTTGGATTAGGTTTGTGCTGTATTCGGGGTTATCGGACGAGCTTGCAAACTCTGCCAATCTGTCAAGCTCCTTTTGTATTACCGATTTTTCCAATTCTGTGTAGATCTTGTCTGTGGGCAGGTGTTTTGGAAGCACAATCAAGTCGTGTATTACCGCTCGATCCTTGCCTGGAGATTTCCGTAATATCCTGCCGCGCCTCTGTATGAATTCGATCGGGTTGTTCGAGCTTGCAAGTATGATGGCCGTCTTGATGGACGGTACGTCGACCCCCTCATCCAAGCATTTTATGGCCAGAAGGACATCCTGGTTGCCATTCTCAAACTCTTTCAAAAGTTTTTCGCGCTCCTCCGGATCCTCCTTGAATGTAAACCTGTGAAAAATCACGTGCATGTCGTGCAATACTGAGGCCGCCTCGTCAAGCTGCCCGCCGACACAGTACACTAAGCAGTGATCTAAAGTGCCGTCGTTTTCTTTTAGTATGTCTCGGAATTTGGCAAGCTTGTCTCTTGCAGTCTTTATTATATTGGCCCTTTTAAGTGACATTTGCTTTATCTTCTCGCGATCAGGTTTGTTTTTTGATGCCTCGATTGCGATGTGTCTACTAAATTTGTGATATTCGAAAGATTCATCGTCGTTCATGTAGACTATGTGTGGGTACAGCTCGTATTTTACCAGATAGTCCTGTTTTATAGCTCGGTCTAAACCAAACTCGTACACGATCCCTCCGAAATAACCCAGTATTTTTTTGGTTCCTGCCTCATCAAAATATCTTTCAGGTGTGGCGCTGAGTCCCAGCCGGATGCCATATGACTCTAGCAGCCCCTCTGATCTTTTTTCTGCTCCGAGTTTGTGGACCTCGTCGGCTACCAGGAACGTTCTGTTCCCAGACGATCTTATAATATCCATGAACGGTTCGCGTGCAAATGTGTCGTGTGTGGTTACTATGACCAAATTTTTTAAAATTTTGTTGTAAAGATGCCGGACTTGATCTCCGATGTTATCCCTCCACTGCGCGGATGAGCCGTATACTTTTACCGCCTCAATTCCCCATTTTTTAAGAGCGTCTGACCACTGCGTCACAAGATGTTTGTACGGACATGTTACCACGATCAAGTTATGTTCTGAATCATCACAGATTTTTTTTATGCAAGCTATGGCTGTGTGGGTTTTGCCCGTCCCGGTAGCCATTGCAAACACACCATGCATGCGGTTGTCAAACCATTTTTGTATTGCCTCGTTTTGATAATCCCGCAGATCCAAAGGCGCATACACGCCGCGAATTCTGCCCATTGCATCGGTCTCCGTTTTTGGCGCATTTTTGATCAGGCGCTCCCTGACCGCGGCCGGAAGATCGATCACCCTAGTGTTGTCAGAGTGGTTGTGCCAGAATTTTTCAAATTTTCTCGCATCGTTGGAACCATAGACATCCTGACCGGGCTTCCAGCTGCAGAATACCTTGAATTCCTCAATGTTGTCATTCCATGCTTTGGCGGTCTCGTTTACCGACCCGCTAAACGATATTATGTTATCGGCTACGTCGTATAATATGCCAATCTTCTGATGGTATATCGAGTTTCTATCAAGATCCTTGGTATAGTATTTTCCATCACGCGCAAGTGGAATGGCCACCTTGATCTCCAGGCTTTTTTTGGCTATCATCCAAGATAATGCAGAAACGTGATCCTTCTGCAACTGGTCTGCCTCGTCAAGGTTTTTCTGCATTATTTTTGAGATTACTTCGTCGGGTTGGGTCAGCCCATCTAGTATTGCTCTGCTGTCCTCCTCGGATATCTGCACGCTGGTCACCATCTGCATTTTCCCTCCGTTTTGAAGGAACTTGGCCATGCCCTTGGCGGACGCGGCAAGAGAGGCGGACGAAAAATATCCCGCAAGGCGGCAATAGCGGACGGCGCCGGACAGGACTGGTATGTAAAAGTCATTCAGTATGTCGTCTTCGTCAGAATCGTATGTTTCCTTTAGTTGTAAGACATCAAAAGTCACGACTCGGATTAGGATCCTGTGGTATAAATGTCAATGGATGCCGTTTTCTTATTCAGTCGACGTCATAAATAAAGCCGATCCATGTGAAAACAGCTACTGTTTTGGAGTTGGGTTTATTGCCTGTTGGTCATCAGATGTTACATTGGTTTTTTGTATGGGTTTGATCTTAATTTCTAACTCCCTCACCATCTTTAGCCTGGATTCAAAGTCCGCCTCGCTGTCAATCTTGGTAGCTATGTGTCGGGCATACGGGTTAATTTTTTCAAGATGCGATGCCAAAGCGTAATTCAATGCTTTGTTGATTATGGGAGAAAATTTCTTAAGGAAGGACACAATGTCAGAATCAAGCAAAATGTGATTTTGTCCTCGTATTCGATCATACAGATCAGGCATGTCGGTAAGAATATTTTTTAAAACCTCTGGTCGGATTGCCTTTTTGATTACCTTTTGTCTAAAATCCTCAAAAGACGTAGACGCTAACTCTTCAAGTGTTGGCGGCTTGGGTGTACCTAGTATATCTTGTGTCTTTTTTCCTGCTCTGCGCAAACCGCTTGATGTGTCTGGATCCGTTTCATTTGAAGCAACCGCCTCTTGCTGTCTTTTCATGTCTGCGGATTTGGCTCTAATCAACTTTACAATGTTAAGAACATCCTTGCTGTCATCGGAATCTGCCATGCCCTCAGCCGTGTGTCGCATATGGAAAGAGATTTCCATGTCCCAGTAATATTTGGCAAATCGAATCGCAATGAAATCAAGATCTAGTTTTATTTTATCGCCCTCAGGATGAACCCATTCCTCTCCAACCAAATCAGATTCGCCGAATTTGCCAAGATCAACAAGCGACCGCAGAAAAACCGCCTTGTATGTGCCTGCCATTATACCGCTTGTAAAAAAACTGTTAAACATGTCGATGAATTTAACCTGTGTTTCATATGCGACAGGGTCAGAATTTTCAGGCATATTCAGGCTAGTTACCACTCATTTATAGATGTGAGGGAGAATTCAGTGTGTGGAATTGAGTCCGCGGAGTACTTACGTACGGATCACAGAACGGCGTACCGGATATCTTGATTGACGCCTGTAGGAGGATCCCGTGTATCTTGTTCTTGGCCCGGGTACGGTTCTGAACCAGTCCCGCGCGGAACCGCACGGTGTCCTGGGCATCCGGCCCCTCGGGGCCCGGCACGTGACATGTTTGAATGTACCCGCTGCGCAAAAGATCTGCAGCCGGTGCGCATCGTTGGCGTCCGTCTTGTCGCGCTACTTGACGACGAGTCGGGTCTTGTACGGATTCGACAGCACCATGTCCAGTCCAATCTCCTGCATCTGCCGGAACACGCCGCGTCACACCGATGAGGACTCAACGGCTTATCTCGTACCGGCGGGGAACTCTGAGAACATCTCGTGTATGGTGCTTCGGTTGTTCTCTACGCGTTTGTTGATCAGCAACACCCCGTCCGAGTCAACTATCGCCATCTGGAGGAACATCTTGTGCAGGTCGATGCCGACAAAGACGCGGCTCTTTTGCAAATCTTTTACAAACACAACCAGGACACACGACTGTGCCTTGGTTCTCTTGGCTGGACGGGTTTGTCTCTCAGAGGCACCTTTTTTTGCCTAATGTTTTTGTTTGCTTTTACCCCTGATCGCCAGCTGCTCCTGCTTGCCCCGGCCACAGGATCACCAGAGCCGGCCCGGCCGGTACCTGCACGAGCTCGCCCGCCGCTCCGAACTAAGTCGTCTTTTGCACCATCTGACTTGATACTCGGCGACGCATGGTTAAATTCGCGCAAAACCTGGACAGGGCACGCATCATGGTCAGGCTTTTCCTGTTGGACCGCGAGTTCTACTCCGTGGAGATCATGCAGAAGATGCACCGCATAGGGAGAATGTTCCTGATATCCGCGGTCAAAAACTCGAGGGTGTAAAGGACCAGACTGCTCTCACACGAGGCCGGCCGGCGGGAAGCTGCATTCATGGGTTTACCATCCGGAACGGCCTAGACCAGACGGCGTCGTTCAACCTGGTGATCGTCCCGTCGAACTGCCACGAAAACGAGGAAGGTCCGTATTGGACAGGTACGTGGCCTTTGCCACCAGCCTGCCTGTATCCGGTCCGGTGGACGAGATCCTGATCGGTGTACCTGCCGACTACGGGAGGAGGTGGGGGATCGAGACCGAATACAGGCAGATAGAGCAGGTGAGCGCCAAGACCACCAACCGGAGCCAGGGTATCCGACTGCGGGTGTTTTTCGCCTCGGTCTTTGTATTCAACATGTGGACCATCGACGCAACAGGAGGGGCCTGGAGTGCAGGAAGAGGAATTTTACACTGTTGATAGTGGTAGGTGAGCTGGCCACGGCCGCCAGAGGGCAGCTCCCGGTATACGATTCCCCCGGGCCGCCGCTGAGGCCGGCACAATTCCGCGTACTAGGGGCTGGTGACCTTATGCGCGGTGGTTGTAGTGGTGCCCGTACCTTACTGCCATATACCACATCCAAGATGGACGGTTCGGTGTACGTGCACGCCAGCAACATGGGTGGCACGCCTGTGGCCACAACTGAAGCGTTGGAAAGGTCTGGCAAGCGGCATTACGGTACCGGGCGTCCCGATCCGGGGGATTTTTGTGGTACGGGAAAGGTCGGTCACCCTGCGATTTTTGCCAGTTTTTTCAACTCGTCTTTTGTGAGAGTCAGCCTGAAGAGCACCGCGTCTGGATTCTTTGCATTTTTGGCCTGTGGGTAGAAGTTTATGACGTATTTGGAGCCGTCTTTTTTTACCTCATATGGGCGATTTCCTATTGTGTCTCGCATACAAGTGAGTGGGCTCGGTTCCTTATAGAGTTATTGAAAGTTCACATTTTTAACCTTTGATGCGTATCACCACACGCCACACATGTCAGAACTTGAAAATGTGCACAGGGGCGGGCGTCAAACATGCCCCCGGAATCCGTCCCCGGTAACGCCAGACGGGCACATTTTCAAGTTCTGATGTGCGTCGGGTACACAAATCACACGTCACGGGTGCGGTGGCCCCCTTACCGATTCCGCCCAATTAGGCGGTGTTATTACGGGGGGTGGCGGTGGCCGGAACGGCAACGGTTCCGGGGGTGTGTACACGGCTTGCGGTTCCGGCAACGGTTCCGGGGGCGCAGCGATCGTATCGAATTCAAAAGCAAAGAAAACTACAGCCTGCCAGACCAACACGAACGCCAGACCGGCGGCGATCGCCTTGTAACGAAACCGTACCATTATAGATCTCTTTGATGTGGCTCGCGACTTAAATCTGCCATATCTCATCAGCCAGTTCAGAGAATTTTTTTTCCCTGTTCAATATGATGGCGGATGTCCATTCATCATGATTGCAGACCGTCTTTTTGTTGATCTCGAGCTCAGAGCTGTTATATCCCATTAGATTACCTTGTTCATCGACATATTCCTTTTTCTCCTTAAATGATCTGTAGCTTACCTGTCGGTTTATTGATTTTGTCAAGAGCGTCATGTTGCCCAACCTGGGCTTGAATTCATCCATGTCTTTATTGTCCGGGTTGCCATCCTTGAAGAATTCACCCGTTTGCCAATTGTCATGATTTAGGGGGAGTATGTGCTCTAGGGTAAGATTGTCAATCGGTCTTACATCACTGTATTTGGTACCCATTTGGATAGTGATTTTCTGTAGCACATATTTGGCTTGATCTGTGGATGGTTTTGGCATGAACCTGCTTTTAAAGTCCTGCATAAATTCTTCATGTGAATCATAGCTCTGTATCTTCTTATGAATCGCATCAAACGACTCGCCCCTGTTTATCATTCTAACTATGTTCTGTACATTATCTTCTATCTCCCCTGGGTGTATTTCGCGCACCACACGGGTTTTGAAGAAAAATTTAACCAAGAGTCGGACTAGTCTCGTATAGTCTGTGCTTTTGTCGTTATTGGCCCATTTTCTATATGCTGCCAGTATGGGAGCCCGGACGAATTTTGCCTTCAGAGCCTTGATGGCACGTATGTCATCTTTGCTTTCGTGGTCAGAATAGCCGGACGGATCATTCAAGGTGGATAAAAACTGAGCGTCTTCGTCTAGTTCCTTGATGAACTTTTTGCAGGCAGATGCATCCGTAACCATGCCTTTTACTTTTTTGTATAGATTCTTTTTGGACATCTTGAGGTTGTAACCGTCACGTTTTGCATCCTCCGCTTCTGTCCGTAGTGATTTTTTGTCAGAGGTTCGAGAGTAATATGACTCCATTATAAAGTCATCATCAGACTGTTTGGCTATTATTTCGTCAAAAATCTTGTTCCATTTGCCACTTTGCAACTTTTGAGTCTCCTCATCATCTTTGATCCTATTTAAAATGCGGTTTTTGATCAGGTTTGATCTTGAAAGTGTTTGTCCGCGCTCGTTTAGCGTCTCAAATATCTGAAATGCGTCCTCGTCATCTGACACCATTATCTGGATCAGGAAGTTGTTTTCAGAGATATGAGTAAGAAAATAGATCAGTGTTTCGTGGTGGGCGATTCTCAACTGTCTTTTCTGCTCTTTGTTCATTTTGGCAATAACCTGTACTGGTACTGGTTTGTTGCCAAAATCAGTATGCAACGCATCGGTGATTTTTTCATGGAAAAAAACATAGTTTTTCCTAAGCAGTTTGATCGACGGGGCCTCCTTTGGCTTGTTGCTCTTTTTGATGCGTTCGAGCTGCGTTGTGCCTTCATCAGGCTCGTACTCTTGTATTTCGTTGAAAAACTCCCGATCCGTGTCATTTAACGTAAGCTTCCAGCTGTCTCGCTTCCTCATGCGCCTGTTTTCGATCAGATCTACAATTTTTTCAAATCCGTCCGGCTTTGATCCTCCTGGACCGATATCTTCCAATATTATGTCACGTGCCACACAGAACAGCATCGTAAGTGTGGACAGCCTTTGTTGTCCATCGATGACATCAAATGTGTTTGCTTCTGTAGGACTATGATTGACCAACACAATCGGGCCTAGTAAATACTGGTGTTTCTTTATATTGTGTGGGTTGTCCAACACTCCCTCAAAGTTCTCCATAATGTCAGCCCACAGGGCATTCACTTTTTCGGTATTCCAAGAATAATTACGCTGAAACCGTGGCACAAGGAACCTGTCTTTTGACTGCAATAGTTCCAAAACAGACTTGGCGGCAGTGTTTGAAAACTTGTGATCGATTGCCATCGTTTACAAAGGTTGCACTACCTGCTTATAAACCTAAATCGGGCATAATTATAAAAGTCCTCCATGGTCTCAAGCATTTTTTTGCCATTTCCGTCTCGTATGTAAAAATCGCTCAAATACCTCTTTGTTTCCTTTTCATTTTCAAACTGTACCTTGAATCTTTTGTCCTTGTTTCCCTTGGTGATGTGCCTAAAGAACCAGGGATGTGGGCTTTTCCCTATGTTGATCTGCATTATCTGGACGCCCCGCACGATCGGAAAGTCTATCTGAATTAGTGAACCTAGATGGGCATCAGGTCTGAGTCGTTTCTTGAGGGCGCCTCTGACCCTCAACTCAAGCCTATCACATAGCCTGTCGTTTGTGAGATTGCCCTGATTCTTCTTATTCTCTTCCTTCTGTATTAGATCTAAATCATAATCCAGTCCAACTAGGCGTTCTTCCAAGTTACCAGTATCGCGTATTCCTATGTAGAGATACCCTCCGTCGGAATTCAAAAAAGACTGGACTGTTTTTGGTATTACGTCCGTTCGCATTTTGTCCTCCCCAAAATTTAGCTTGTTTTCTGCATGTTGATCTTCCTTCATAATACGACTTTCGATGATCTCAATGGAGCTGATCACACGTATCGCCGTTCCAGAATCTCCGTTGGTCAGAACCACGTGAACTTTGTTTGATTTTTCATCCCGATTTATGCGCATCACCTCCCCCTGCGAATGTTTTCTAGGATCACGCTGGAGTTCAATTTCCACATGATCGCCTTTGTGAATATTAAGGCCGTTTGTCACGAATTACAATGCTCGAATTGTTATATGTACATTTACCTACAGCGCCAACAGAAGCCTCTTCATATGTTCTAATGTGCAGTTCACAGCAGATGTAAGCGGCCACGGCCGAAGCGATATGCATGAATACGGCATGGCACGGGCAAGCGTCAACGATTCGATTACTGTGCGGCGATGTTTTTGAGGGTCGGCACCAACTCCGTTATGAGTTGGGTGCATCTGTCTATCTCTGGTTCGGTATTGAATCTGCCAATCCCAATGCGTATGGATGTATGGGCCCTTTCCTCATCGTGCCCAAGCGCCAAAATCACATGCGATGGCTCGACTGTCTGGGTTGTACACGCCGAACCCGCAGATATGGCAACCTCCTTTGATATCGAGTTGATTATCGCCTTGCTCTCGACGCCAGGAAAACAGATGTTGAGGTTGTACGGCAATCGATCCGTTCTGTGCCCGTTGAGCAGAGCGCCTTCCTGCTCGAACGAGTCCAGCATCTTTTTGGACCATGTACGGAATGTGGTGTTTTCAGCATCCATCTCCCTGATGGCGACCTCTGCCGCCTTGCCTAGGCCCACAATACCGGGTACGTTCAGCGTACCTGAACGCATGTTTCTCTCCTGTCCCCCCCCGTGCAGGATCGATTCAAGCCGCACGCGTGGCTTTAGGCCGCGGACATATAATGCGCCTATCCCCTTGGGGCCGTACATCTTGTGCGCGGATATGGACATCAGATCTATGTTCATGGCTTCTACGTCCAGATTGATATGTCCTGCAGCCTGGGCCGCATCCGTATGGAATATGACGTCATGTTCATGTGCTATCTTGCCAACCTCTGCAATGTCCGCGATGGTTCCGACCTCGTTGTTGGCGGCCATTATGGATATCATTACGGTTTGGTCTGTTATCGAGTCCTCCAGCTGGGACAGGTCTGCTTTGCCGAATTCATCGACATGCACGTATGTGGCTTTTTTGCCGTGGTGATCTTCCAGGTATTTCACGGTGTCCAGCACCGCCTTGTGTTCTGTAGTGCATGTGATTATGTGATTCCCTTTGTCACGGTATCGGTTCATCGTCCCGGCCAGCGCAAGGTTGTTTGATTCGGTAGCGCCACTGGTAAAGATTATCTCGTTGGATCTTGCACCGATCGCCTTTGCGACGGCGCCTCGCGCGGATTCCACTGCGATTGATGCCTCATGTCCGAGTGAATGATCAAGGCTGGAGGCGTTGCCGAACTTGTCGGTAAGGTATGGCATCATCGCGTCGAGTACCCGGGAATCAACCGGGGTGGTGGAATGGTGATCAAGATATATCATCTGGACGGCGCCCCCAGCAAACCAGCAAAATCCGCGATGCTACCTATGCGCGGGAACAGGATTCCAGCACCGCGGTTCAGGTGGGCCCGTATCATCCTTTCCCAGTATTTCGAATACGACAAGCCGTCCTGCTTGAGCCTGTACTGTAACATTGCAACATACACCGGCTCGTTTTTCCCGTACAGGATGTGCGGTAGCAGCTCCATACCTCTCTCATCATACATGTCCGGGTTTGGTACGCTGGGATCATTGAGTGACAGCACCATTCCGAACCTGGCAAGGACGTTGATCGGTATCCCCGTCTTGTGTTTTAGCTGTCCAAAGTGGTTCTGTGCACGGATTGAGAGCCTCACCTTGTCCATCCTATGCAGTTTGTTTCTCCCCCTCAAAGTATCCGCCCCGTATGGATGTCGAGGCCTTTTTCGAGTCGTATGATATGTGGTATGACCGCGATATGTATCTGGACAGCTTGGCGTATTCCTTTTGCCCTATCTCCCTGTCAGTGGACAGCATGATGATCTGGTGGGACACGAATGGATAGAATCTGTCGACCAGGTTGGTCAGGTGCTCTCCGTCCAACCTGCCCAGCGGGGTGTCTATCACAAACGGCAACGAGCGGCCGCAGGTTCGTGCGACGGCCCACAATAGTGCGGTACCGACCATCTGCCGCTCACCCATCGACAGCAACCCCCCCGGAATCGGATCTCTGTAACCGTCCCCGTACACGCGTATCTCAAACGTGTCTCTGTCCACCTCGATCCTCGACACCATGTCCTTGTGCAACAGGATTCGTATGGTATCCAGCAGGTTGGCTTGGAGCTCCTGTATCTTTTTTTCACGTATGTTGCTGTGATATGTGGCGAGCGCTTTTTTCATCCTTGTGGCAAGGACGAGGCTTGCGTTTGACGTCCTGCCTTTTTGTAGGGCTGCTACTATCCCCTTTAGTTCGGATTGAATCTGGACTCGGTGTGCCCGTTTTATGGACACGCGTTGTGTCATGTCTTCAATTTCCGCCTTTAGCATCCCGATCTCCTGGTGCATCTCATTTATCTCCGATATCTTGGGTCCTATCTCGTCGTCCCGTGGTACCTTGTTCAGATCAGATTCGGTCTTGGCCAGCTGCTCGCTTGTCTTGGCACACTCTACTATCTTGGCACGCAGTGCTTGGGAACCGGACGGAATCTCGTCTACGGTTTCCTGTATCCATTCCGCAGTTTTTAGGGACATGTCGAAGAACGCGTTTTTTCTGGGCTGTTTTATCAGGTCGTTCAACCGCTTGGATATTTTCTTGCATACGGCGCTGTTCACCGGATCATCAAGCCAGAACTCTTTTGACATAATGTCCTTTTGAAGATCTTTGATCGAATCTTTCAGGTACAGTGTGGAATATTTCTGCTGGATGATCTCCGTGTCCGACTGTATCTGCCTTTTGATATTTTTCAGGATGCCGCGTGCAAGGTATAGGGGGGCATCCCCTGCGAGATCATCTTGGATGGACCTGGACTGGCCCCGGAGTTTTTCCCCCAGGGTAGCTCTTTGTGTTAGGAGATCCTCCCGCATGTCGGCATATCCGCCGCCAATTCCCGCTATTTTGGCCTCCTTTGAGGATATTCGGCCGGTCATCTCGTCCAGTTCCGCGTTTTTCTGCCCGATCTCCGCCTCCAGCTCGTCCATGTCCTGAGTCAGCCGGTTCTTTTCCTCCATCTTTTCCTTGTACTTGGTTCGTACGGAGTCATCGCCTGATTTTGATGACGTGTTCCTCAGGGAGTATAGGTCAAGATCCGCATCAAGCCTGTTTATCAGATCGGTTCCAAAAAGCACATCCAGCGACGACTTGAGCTCCTCGTTGTCATCTCCGTCCTGCTTTGTAATGCGGACGATTTTTTCACCGTCAAAAAAGAAGAGCCTTGCGATGCCGATCGGGATGAGTCCGTCTATGAACGACTGCCACAGCGACCCGTTGATGTCATCCATGGGCTGGTCGTTTTTGTGGATCTGGAGTGTTTCGGTCACCGAGGCACCCTCCACGTCCCAGTGCCGGTTCACCACGTACGAATCCTCGGATCCGTTACAGTGGAATCTGAATGACACCTCCACCGATGCCCTCTTTGCCCGCCTGCCGTTCTTGTGCCTGTGTATGCGATCTGAAACAAACTCCATGTACTGTGCCTTTGTGGTGCGTGTCCCAAGATATGTCCTGCCGTAAAGCGCCACCATTATGGCCTCAAACAATGTGGTCTTGCCAGCCCCGTTCAGGCCCCCCACTATGATTATGGGCTTTTTGTCGGTCGTGACCAGATCAAGCTCGGATCTGTCCGCATATACCCCGTAATTCTCAAGTACCAACCTTTCAAGCAGCATTATTCATACACCTGGCTCATCATGTTGCGTTTTTCTTTTGCGTTACGTACCGCCTTGTCCATGTCCGCACCCCATTCCTCGGAAAGTATCTTTTCCAGGTGTGTGTGGATTTTCTGCCTTCTCGACATCCCCTGCATCTCAAACTCTGCTTGGAGGGATCGTGCTACGAGTTCGTATGGAACGTTTGCATCCTTGCAGGCCGCCGCAAGCTCCTTTTGTTCCAGCGAGCCGAACATGCCCAGATCTTCCTTGACATAGTCGATCTGTTTGTCTGTTATATCCGAGTATATCGAATATGCCGAATTCTTCCAGTCGCCGTGTTCGACCCGCCAAAGCCGCTGTATCTCATGCAGTTCGTCATCGTGGAGTAGCGTGATGTTTTGATCAGGTCCGTTCTTTCGGACCGCCTCCTGCGCCTGTAGCAGCTTTTCAAGAATGGTCTTGCAGAACTCAAACTTGTACGGGCCGTACGCCACCCTGTCCTGCCAGAATATTATGCGCCCGTTGCGGTGCTTTAGATCGCGAAATTTGCTCTTTTTTTCCGGATCCTGGGTGTCTTTTAGGAGCTGCCTCAGATCCAGGAGGGGCTCCATCCATGTCTCCCCGCCATCAATCATGCTTTCCATCGATTTATCGTGTTCGACCACGGTGCATACCCAGCATCCGAACCTGCTGTTGCCGCACGAGGCGGTGTTGGTGTCCACCACGAGCGGGCATTCTGCGGCATTTGCGTCCTGATACATGGCCAGGAGATCCCGGTTGTTTGTCCCCCATGGGGTGTTCTTGTTCTGCAACAGGTAGTTCCATACATCGTCGGTCGTAAAGTCCTTCAAAGGCGCATAGATGAACGCCTGGGGCAACAGGTTGTGGTGGGACAGGTGGCTGCCCTTGATGAGGTGGCGGTTGATCACCTGTGCCCTGGTGCTACTCTCGTCCTTGCGGCTTCCAAGGCACATGACGACCTCGCCGTGCTCGGACACCTTGTCCTCGATGAACTTGTTTGCACTCTTGATCTTTAGCCGGTCAGTGCACCACCGAAACGTGTTGGAGGGTGCGGGATAGCCCTTGCCGATCATGCATACCCAGAACGTGTCATCCAGTACCGGGCGCACCAAGTTGGTCTCCACCGGCAACAGGGACTTTTTGGCACCACGCTCCATCTTGTCAAGTGAG
>CATQGX010000001.1 GCA_958295485.1 uncultured Gammaproteobacteria bacterium | reverse complement strand
CTTTCTAAAAAATAACACCGTTTGGCAGGTGAGATACACGACCCCTCTAGACCCGCCAACCTTTGGTCCCTTTTTTTGGATTCGGAATATAAGCATGACGCAAAAAAAGGCCGAAAACACACCCGTCCGGGGAGGACAATCACCAGTGGATTTGCCACCGTACAGTCCCTTTTTTTGGATTCCCAGATCGCTTTTTCCGTGGATTCGAACACCGGGCGGCGACACTCCGGATCAGGCGCTTATAAGGATCCGGCGCTATGGGGCCGTCCGTACGGTTCAGGCGCTTATAAGGATCCCGTACTATGGGGGCGGGACACTATGAAGATTACAAAGGACGAGCTTGCAGGCACCACGGAGGCATCCCCGATGGAGCTGTTCAGGCAGGGCATACGCGCCGAGGAGACGCTCTGCAAGTATACGGGCACGCTCAAGCGCATGCTGTGCGGGGTGCTAGAGGACATCCTGGAAGGTACCTTTGAGCAGCGCGCGGCGCAGCTGGTCAGGGAGGGAAAGGCCAACCCGGAGAAAGTGCGCGACATCCTGTTGTTGATATCCAAGAAACAGAGGGAGCGCACCTGCCTGCCCCGGGACGACCCTGACTATTTCAACCCGTCCTCGATGCGCAACTACTTCAAGCCGATCAAAAAGCTGCTGGACATGAACGACGTCAACCTGTCTTGGAAGCGGATCTATGCCACCTTCCCGGAGATAGACAACGTGGCAGAGTCGCACGGGTGGACCAAGGAGGAGATACGCACGATGCTCCGGTTCTGCGACGGCCCCATTGAGCGGGCCATAATACTGATCGCGGCAAGCTCCGGCATGCGGCTGGGCGGCTTCGACCTGAAGTGGGATCACATCAGGCCGATATACCGCGTGGGCGGCAGGTCGGGGAGGCTCTCGCTCGGCGGTACCGGCAACGGCCACGGTACCGGTAACGGCAACGGCAACGGCGGCGACACCGAGCTTGTCTGCGCAACCCTATCCGTGTACAGCGGCACCAGCTCCGCATACCCCGCATTCATCACGCCGGAGGCGTATGCGGCCCTGCAGGACTATGCCCAGATATGGGAACAGGAGGTCGGCAGGGCCCCTGAACCGGACGACCCCGTGTTCAAAAGGGTGGGGGGTGCGGCCGCCGGCGCGGTCACACCCGCACTCAAGAGGCGTATCGACAGGATAGCAAAAAAGGCCGGGCTGCGGGATGCGACCCGCAAAAAGGAGCGCAGGTTCGACGTGCCCATCATGAACGGTTTCAGGAGGTTCTGGAACAAGGCCTGCAAGGAGGCCTCGTCCCGGGATTCCCCGCTGGCATCGCTCATCAAAAAAGAGTACATGATGGGACATGCCGGCCTGGTCAGCCTCGACCGCAACTATTTCAAGACAAGGACGCTGGAGCTTGCAGAGGAGTACCTGCAGGTCATGCCCGCCCTGACGATGGACGAGTCAGAGGAGCTCCGCCAGGTGAACCGCGCCCAGGACGAGATGATGCGCAGACTGCGGGACGAAAAGGACGCCCGCATACTGCACCTGGAGGAGCTCATAAAGGAGATGATGCGCAGGTACAAGACGGGGTGGGAGCCCGGCATCAAAAGGGCCGAACTGGATCATCAGGTGGGCCTGCCGGATCCGGCACTGCGGTAAAACCACCGCATCGTCGGGGCCGGTACGGATCATCTTTGAGAGTACCGTATCCCGGCATGTGTGATTCCAAACGCGGCATCCGCCCCTTCCGTCGCCCACTCGCGGACGATACACCCCCTCCTCCTCCCCCGTTTGTACGTAGGTCACAGCCCCGGTCCCCGGCCGGCGGCTTTTCCGCAGAAATGCCCCGGCCGGCGTCTCCCGTCTTGCAGACGTGCCTCCTGTCAGCTGTGCCATTGGATCAGCCCGGCCGCCGGATCCATAGGGTCCGGCGGGTGGAACGTCCCACATGCACCCTCTCTCTCCCCACGTATGCCAGGCCACGATAACCTGCAGACCCGCCTTACCGGTGGAACGTCCCACATGCACCCTCTCTCTCCCCACCCCCAGGCAGGCCACAAGCGATCGTAGGGTGACGTGCCGGTGAATCCGGACAGTCTGCGTTGCATCTCCTCGGGGAACCTCCCCCACCCGCCGTTGTTATACGTGTGGTTAACGAGGACGTGTGTCGTATGCTCCTCCCGACCAGATCTTTTTTGAACTCTGTTTCATCTCTCGTACCGGATGTCCTCGGGGAGGGCCATAAAGGATCACGGTAGGCCCGCTTCATCCTGACCGATCGGGGGTCCGATTATGTCAGTCCTAGTCCGGGGTGGGCCTGCCAATGGCAGCACCAAATACGCCAAAACCTGCAACAAAGCGCCAGGCATCATCCGTTATGCGGCGAACCGACTGCCGCCGTCCGGCCTTTTGTAGCAGGTGCCAGAGTCGGAATACGTCCTCCCGTACCCACCTTTACGTTGCAGGCTCTGAGCTGCACCCCTGCCGGATCCTCTTCCATCCGCCCCTCCCCCGTATGGTGTTATGCGGTATATGCGGGCCGGCACCCTCTTCAATTCCCGCCTTCAGCCGCCTTGCTCCGCGCTCGTTCCTGTTGCTACTACCCGAAAGCACGGCAGTGCCCCGTGCGCCCGGCATACCGTTGTCCGGTCCGGCCCGTACGGCCAGGATACGGGATGTCCCGGCTCGCAACACTGTCTGCCGGTCTCTGGACGGGGTACCGGGATCTTCACGGCCTGTCGTCGGCGCATCCATCATCCTGCTCTTGCACTTCTGACTAATTTCCTAACGCGTTGCTTGCCCAGCTTTGGTTCCGGCCTGTCGTATCCCCACTGTTGCTTTGGTCTAGTAGAGACCGACCCCCGCACCTTCATTTTCACGCCGCAGATCACCCGTGTAACCTGCATCCATTCTCCATCTTGAACGCACGCGCATACAAGAGAGATTGTCGTTAACAGCCAAAATTGTGACAAATCCTGACTGCGAGCACAACGCCGGATCGATTATCGATAATCTCCAAGGGGGGGAATACAACCTCTTTTTTTTAGATTATATGCCGTACGAGGTCTGAAAAAACAGCATGTAAATCCAGAGACAGCACGTATACGCAAACGCCACTCCCGCCGAGACTGCCAGTGTAAAACGGTTTGATCTTTCCAGTAATGATACTACTATAACGGAGAATCCAAGAACCGAGATCTCTGAAAGAAATAACACAAAAAGTATAACCGCACTAGGACCCATTCGAAACGGGGGGTGAAAAAGCATGACCGTAATCACGACAGGTAACACCGTCAATAGTCCTCCTAACGCCACAAAACCGCGTCTGGATAACATGAGTAAAAAAAGTTAGGAGCAACGTATAACCGTTGCGTAACCGTCGTTGCGAGCCGTATTCTCAAGAATATTGTTCTTGAATGTCTTTCTGGTGTATTGGTTTCCCAGGTACACTGAATCCTTTGCAACACTCCAACAGCTGCCGGTGAACTCGCCTGCAGCCTCGTCCTCAGCGGTGTCAAAGCCGCTCAGAGAGTGATAGACTATCCCATAGCCTACTGCATTGCGTTCTAACACGTTGGGACCGGAGCTAGAAATGTGCAATATGTCAATCCTTTCCCGTGGAAGTTTGTAGCCGTCATGTTCCTTGTGTGCCGAACCAATCACGGAATCAGCGTTGATTTGCCATGCCCTGACATGGTACTGGTGGCAAATTGATCCAAAGTTATCAACATAGTGTTTGTCCTGTTTTTTCCAAGTTCCACCAATGTTGACATACAGATCGCTAGAAATCGGACAGGGCTCATTCCATCCGGTGCTATGCATTTTGTCGCTTACCTTTAATATCAGTCTGCTGCCCTCTGGAAACGCATCGCTCCAAATCAGGTTGATTGGATCGTATGACTGGTATCTGGTATCGATTTCTTTGGAGGCCCAATCTTCGTAGGATGCCTGTCGATAGTCCACGTTGCTTGTCTGCGTATTGTTGTTTTTTTCGGCTTTTACGACGTTCCACTGCCGGAACGACTGTGCGGATACCTCCGTGCCGTTGATCCGGATCTTGTCAAACGTGGAAACGTCGTCCTCGTGGACAAGGCTCATAGTGTAGTTTTGGCTTGTGGTTGGAGTGTTGACAAACTGTGAAATCTCCTCGTCGGATGCAGTGGGTGGAACCGGGTGTATCTCCTCGCGGAAGACGTGGTCGATCCCGAGACGCTCCAATTCGTCACTGGTGTATGTATGCCTGATGTGCAGGTAGTCTCCGACCTGTCTTGCATCGGTCGTGTGCTGTCCTACAAACTCTTGCGGCTCCGTCAGTTTCCTTATCATGTCGATTTCCGGCCCCTTGAGTCCTCGTCTACGGTCGGGACGGAACCCGTCGGTTCGAGCTCCTCTCCTCCCGGCATGCTCTGCGCTCCTGCCAGTCCTATCGGAAGCAGGAACACCAGCGCCAAGAGTGGTATTGTGTGTTTCGTTTTGTCGTACATGTTATCATTGGGGTTACGTGCCCATGTTATATCACCATTGTAGGTTGTGCGGTAACTCGACAGCGTGACTAATTCTCCGCCGCGCCAGACCCCCTAACCCGGTTCTGCTGCAACACACGCCCCGATCAGGCGGGTTCGGCCGCGTTCCATTGAGCCGTCCCCTAGCATGCCCTGGCCATCTCCTTGTCTATCTGCCTGTTGTAGATTGCCACCTTGAGCCTTACCTCCTGGATTATGGATTCCTTGGTCAGCGAACTGACGGACTCGCCGAACATACGCTTGAATGCGGCAAATACAATCTCCACTATCCATCTGTTGCCATAACCGTTCATCTTTTTCCACTCCTCGCGGTTGGCCACCTTGTCCTCAGTCGAGAGGCTGGCGACGTTTTGTTCCCCGGCCCCCAACTGGGCGCACACCGTCTTGCTCCACGTGTCACCGGCGTCCTTGTCGGCGTCCTTGTCGGCGTCCTTGTCGGCGTCGACGGAGTTCTTCTTTGCCAGAATTCCTGATTCAAATCTGGCCTTAGCGACTGCTTCTATGATGGCGCGCGTCGCGTAGGCCCTGTCACCGTATATTATCCTAGATGGATTGTGCGTGATATCGGACACCGCCTCCATCGCTATCTTTTTTATGATCCAGCGGACGGAGTCAGGATTTAACGGCTTTCGGTTTTGTTGAGACTCCGGATTTGCGGTTTCGGATGTGGTGTCCTCCATCACCTCCGCCTTCTCGGTCACCTCCGCCTTCTCGGTCACCTCCGCCTTCTCGGTCACCTCCGCCTTCTCGGTCACCTCCGCCTTCTCGGTCACCTCCGCCTTCTCGGTCACCTCCGCCTTCTCGGTCACCTCCACGGCCACAGCGGCGTCACCGGCCGCCTCCTTTACCGCCCGTGCCACCACCTCGTCTACGTCATCCTTGGCAGCCTCCCTGATCGCCCCGATCCTCGCCTTCTCCTCATCCTCCCAGTCCAGGACCACCTTTGGAACGGGACCCAGCATCTTTAGTACGTCGTCAAACAGCTCCTGGAATACGGTGGGGTCTCCAACCGTCTCGTCGGTCACCTTCAGGCCCAGCACCTTCTTGGTGCCCACCTCTATCAGGAAATGTATCTTGACGAACCCGCGCTTGGTCTTCCACTTTTTTGCCATCCACGAGCCGCAGTTGTGCTGCCGGAGTCCGGACGAGTCTATCACGAGCCTGATCATTCCCGGTTTGGACGATATCAGCGTGAAATTGTCCACGATCCTGACGTCCAGCCGGTTGATCCGCTCGCGCATGTGGCCAAAGGACGGGACGTTTTCAGGCCCCAGCATCTCCTCTGCAAAGCCCTCAAGCTGCCTGTACGGCAGCTTGAGCACGCTCCTGATAAACGCAAGCGACATGATAAGCGAATCCGTATATGCGTACGGGTGGCCGGGTTTGTGACGGTTGGCCTTTTTCAGCTCCGCCTCCTTGTCCTCTTCGGCGCCCAGAACCAGATCGCGGCCACGGTTGATGTATTTTTCGTCGAGGTTTTTACGGCCGGTACCTTGCGGTCCGTCATCGTCATGCTTAAATCCGGATTTTGTTACTGTCTGTTGACAGGCGGTTCCGTCGTTTTTCAAAGGCAACGGCGGATCTCGGCCTGTCTATTTAAGACCCTATGTGAAAATAATTTGTCTTGTGGTTGGTTTCAGCCGCGAAAAACGCGTACCTGTGGGATCCTAGGCAGGAACAGCCGTCGGCCGACGCCCGCGTCCCATCCGGAGGCCGGTTTGGGCGGTTTTTAGGCAGGGTTACCGCACAACCTACACCATTGATATTGATTTGCGGTATGCCTTTTACGCACAGATTGCGGTTTTTTGCACCCGGGTTGGAAAAATCGGTGGGAGGGCGGCGGCGGCAACGGCAGTTCCGGCAAAAGGGCGGTTGCAGGTGCAGACAGACACACGCGTTTTGGGGGCAGATCACACCTGCAGGATCTGCCGGATCAGGCGTGCGCATCTCTGGATCCGAGGCAGGGGGGGGGGTTACAGGTTGCGGCAACGACAGCAGTATTCTGGCCGTCCGCAACCTGCTTTACAAATCACCCCCTTTTATGCAACCCCATCTTGTATGTCATGGCAAAAGGGGATTTCGGGAGGCGCTGCCCCGTATGTGACGGTGGCCTTGCCTCCCATACAAACAGGATGCTGATCCGGTGTGCCGATGCGTTCCTCAATGATCGCTAGACACATCTCCACTTTTTCTGATTCTAGATTCCGAACCGGGGGGGGGGGGCCGCCGGCCCTGATTCTAGATTCCGAACCGGGGGGGGGGGGGGCCGCCGGCCCTGATTCTAGATTCCGAACCGGGGGGGGGGGGGCCGCCGGCCCTGATTCTAGAACAGGGTGCCCTCCAAGGCATCTGATTTAGATTCTAGATTCCAAACGGTCTCCTACAGACCTTGATTTAGATTCAAAAAAAAAAAAAAGAGGAGGTTTGGGGGCTACTGCGCCAGCCTGTACAGGCCGGCCGCGTTGCTCATGACCGGGTCCTCGGGCACCTCGATCTCAAAGCCCTTGAGGCGGGCCGCCAGTTCCTGGCGCACCCTCGGGATCAGGATGCCGCCGCCTGACACGGTGATCTCACGCTCGTATCCGTGTGCGGACACCACGTCGGTGACCTCGGCCGCGAGGTTCTCGGCAAGCGCCTTGGCGTACCGGGCGCAGACGTCCCTGTGCCGGGACAGTAGCGAGGTGTCCAGATGCGCGAACCTGCCTATCTTGCGCGTGATGAACTCCGAGGCCCACTCCAGGCTCCGGCCGTCCAGGATCTTGTTGTCCTCGATCACCACGATCTCGGAGGTTCCCTGGCCGATCGAGACCACGATGCCCGTGCTCTTGTCCGCCACCACCAGGGTCCCGGCGGCCTGGGCCACCACGTCGCAGCGTTGCACCCGTGGATCCCGGCAGATGATCTTCGTCAGCGAGTTTTTGTAGCTGGCGGCCTCGTACGGCAGGCCCACCACGACGCGGGCCTTGCTGAGGCCGGGCACGTGCGTCGTCCTGTACACCCTGTCCAGGGACTCTTTCACCAGCATCTCCACCTGTTTCTGGTACTGCTTTTGCGGCCTGCCCCGGTATATGGGGCTGATCGCGGTGGTCCCCTCGGTCCTCAGCATCTTTGCCGCCCGGTCGCCCACGGCCTCGGACACGCTGTCGGTCCACTGCCCGTTGATGCGGCGGGTGTACAGCGACGGGAACCGAAAGCTCCCGTGGTCGCACACGCATTTGACAAAGCCCGTCCCGATGTCCAGTCCTATCTTGACCATGCCTGCAAAGAACCGTCTGCATAAAAGGGCCAAATTTTTGGGCCGGTACGCCCGTTTTTTGCATGGCATGCCGTGCCTGTACCGGCCGTTACGGGTGCCGTCAGGCCAAAGGCGGCCAATCCGGTCCGACTCACACCGGCAGCTGCCGGGCCGCACCGGCCTGTTCCTGCCCGGGCCTACGGATGGACTGACCTTATGGATATGACATATGGACATGACATATGGACTGACCTTATGGACATGACATATTGACTGACCTTATGGACATGACATATTGACTGACCTTATGGACATGACATATGGACATGACATATTGACGTGTCCTTTTGGTCAGAAAAGCGATCCGTATTTATGCGATCATACCGTATAATACGGTACATTTGGCAAAGATAAGATACGTCGATTCCACGATGCAACACACCACCCGGGAGCTGCTGGACAAGATGATCCCGATAATCGAGTCGTACGAGGACAAGGGGTACCGCCTGACCGTGCGCCAGCTGTACTACCAGCTCGTGGCCAGGATCGTCATCGCCAACGCGCTTTCCTCGTACCAGCGCGTAAGCAAGGTCACCACTCTGGGCCGGATGCAGGGGTTCATCGACTGGGACACGATCGTGGACCGCGTCAGGGTGCCCATGATGCCCAACGAGTTTGACTCGATGGGCTCCTTTGTCATGGCCGTGAAAAACTCGTACCGGTCGTACAGGTGGCAGGAGCAGGATCATTACGTGGAGGTCATGGTCGAAAAGGAGGCCCTGGCCGGGATACTGGAGCCCATAACGCGCCAGTACCACGTGTCACTGCTGGTCAACAAGGGGTACGCCTCTGCCAGCGCCATGCACGATGTGGCCATGCGGCTGGAGGTGCAGGAGGACGAGGAGGACAAGTCCTGCCACATCCTGTACCTGGGGGACCATGATCCGAGCGGCATCGACATGGTCCGCGACATCCAGGACAGGCTGGCCACCTTCGGCAGGCACCCGGAGATAGAGCGTGTCGCGCTGACATACGACCAGATCAAACAGTACTCGCTGCCCCCCAACCCGGCCAAAAAGTCGGATCCCCGTGCAAAGCGGTACTATGAGCAGTACGGCAACAAGTCATGGGAGCTTGACGCGCTGGATCCCGAGGTGCTCTCCAACGTGCTGGAGACCGCCATACAGGGACACATGGACCTGGACCGGTACAACGAGACGATACGGCGGGAGGACAGGGAGAGGAAGGCCCTGAGCAGGCTTGCAAGAAAACTCTGAAATTATCCGGTGTCATAAAAAAATGAGGGGGGGGGGGGGTCACATGCGCAGTCCGTCCAGCATGGAGGCGCCGTCCGGGCCGGGTTCGCCGTATGCCGTATCGCCGTTCTGCACACCGGCATTCTCCTCTTCCACGCTGTCGCCCCGGACCGCAGCATCGCGTTCCGGGCCGTCCGCCGGCCCCGGACCCTGCCGGATCAGGCTGACTATCAGCCTGTCTCCCTCTGCGACAATCCCCACGTACTGGCCCCGCTCCACCCCCAGCATCCGGGCCATCTGCTTGGGTATGCTGATGGCAAAGGAGCCCTGCCGGAACTGTATTTTCCTGATGATCTGTGCCGATTCCATGAGCTGTAATCCCCGGATCCATTTAAGGTGCATTTTGTGTACATTGTGCATACCGTACACATTGTGCACCGAAAAAACGGTGTATCTTTTTCGCATTACTGTATGAAACGAAACAACGAACTCGGCATCCGCAGGACCACACCGGGGGAGGACGTGGGAGGACACCATCTCCCACCCCCGCTTTGTCAGGTTCCGGACGGGCCCCAGCGGACACCTACCGGCTCGATGAAGGACCACAGGCCGGGGCCCGCCGTACTCTGGGCGTCAGACCGGGAACGGTTCACGGCAGCTAGGCCCGCCCCGGTGACGGAGGTGGTATCTGTCACCTGTCTGCTGTTAGACCAACCGCGGTTTACAGCAGCTAGACCCCATTCCGGTTTGGAGTGAGTTCACATCAGAACTTGAAAATGTGTTCGTCTGACGTTCTCAGGGACGGATTTCTAGGCATGTTTGGCGCCTACCCCCACGCACATTTTCAAGTTCTGACATCAAGGCCGTCCGGGACAAACCGTAGCTCTACCCCCACCCGAAAATTCAGCGGCATGTTGATATTATGGGACTCTCACGTTAGGTTAAAATGAATACGCGGTTACGTCGGGCTTGGCTGAACGATAGCTTCCTCAAGCTTCCTCAAGCTTCCTCAAGCTTCCTCAAGCTTCCTCAAGCTTCCTCACTAAAGCCCGCCCCGGTCACAATCAAACCGATCCTGTAGAGCATCAGATACAACGTAACAAGCAGGTTCAGCTTGGGGGCGCACCGCCCTGAGCCGGGACCGCCCGCAGACGTTTGACACCGTCCTGGCAAAGATCCGGAGAGAATCAAAAAATACGGTCGAGCTCGGCACCAGGTTCGAAAGGATCATGCTGGACTTTTTCAAGGTGGACCGGCATTACCGCAACCAGTTCGACGGCGGCGTATTCACCTGGAAGCAGTACGCCAAGGACGAAAAAATAGACAGGCCCGACGAGGGCATAGATCTGGTGGCAAAGCAGGGAGACGACATGTTGTGGGGAATACAGTGTAAGTGTTACGGCCCAGACGAAAGCATCGATCTAAAGGCTGTGAGTACGTTCATCGCCGCTGGTAACACGCACAAAATGAAGCGGCTGATCCTGGTATACACCGGGGGCCACATAACGGAAAAGGCGGAATATCACCTCAAGAAGAACAACGGCTCCATACTGACGTCCGAGACGCTCCGTTCCGCCAGCGTCGACTGGAGCAGGTTCCCAAGACTTGCGGCAAGAAAGCCGTTTGAGCTACGGGACTATCAACAGGAGGCGCTTGACAATACGGTCAGCGGGTTCCGTAACAACGATCGCGGCCAGCTCATCATGGCATGTGGTACCGGCAAGACGCTGGTGTCCCTGAGGGTGGCAGAAAAGGTGGCACCCAAGACCGGCCTGATTCTGTACCTCGTACCCTCCATCACCCTCATCCAGCAGAGCATGAGGGCCTGGTCGGAGAACCGGAAGGCCAGCTCATACTACATAGGCGTATGCTCCGACAAGTCCGTGTCCGGCGAGGACGGCTCGATTACAGAGCTGGAGTGCCCCGTATCCACAAGGCCCGACGATCTAAAGCAATACATCGGGAACCGGCCTACCGATAAAATGACGGTAATATTCTGCACGTACAACTCCATCCAGGTCGTGGCCGACGCGCTGGGCAAAAAATTCATAGACCTGGCCCTCTGTGACGAGGCCCACCGGACCATAGGAGGGGCCGACCAGTCATTTTTCACAAAGATCCACGAGGACTCTGTGATCAAAGTCCGGAAGCGCCTATACATGACGGCGACCCCCAAGATCTTCACCGACAAGATCCGCAGGGCGGCCGACGCGCAGGAAAAGAAGATTTACGCCATGGACGACCTCGAGACGTACGGCGAAAAATTCCACGAGTTAAAGTTTTACGAGGCCGTCCACAAATACGAGGCCCTCTCCGACTACAAGGTCCGGATCGCCTACATCGACCCCCAGTTCATGGATCCCGAGCTGCAGTCCAGCATGGCAAACGAGGAGGGGCTGCTCCCGCTCAGCGCACAGAACAAGATGGTAGCCCTGTGGCACAGCCTGTTGCACCCCGACTACGAGCGGGACAAAACACGGCTGTTGCAGAGGGTCATCGTGTTTTCGAACACGATAAACGCCTCAAAGCTGTTCGCGGGCGAGGATCAACGTGAAGATCAGGACGGCGAAAACAGCTTTCACGGCGTCGTACGGCGCGTCAGGGAATCCAAACACACCGACAAGGATGTCGAGGTCAGGCATGTCGACGGCAAGACGCGCGCATCATCCCGAAAGAGACAGCTGGACTGGCTTGCAAAAAGCGACGACAGTCCGAACAAATGTCACCTGCTTTCAAACGCCAGGTGTCTCTCGGAGGGGGTGGACGTCCCCGCGTTGGACGGAGTCGTCTTCATGGAGCCGCGCCGGTCCGTGGTGGATGTGGTCCAGTCGGTTGGACGGGTCATGCGCAAACATCACGGAAAGGAGTTCGGCCATGTCATACTCCCCGTAGCGGTACCTGCCGGGGAGGACATCAACAGGACGCTGGACGACAACAGGACGTGGAAGGTGGTCTGGGAGGTCCTCAACGCACTCCGCTCCCATGATCCCGATCTGGCCGCACAGATCAACCAGCTCGTACTGGAAAAAAAGATACCAAAGGACGGCAGGATAGGCGACAAGATACAGGTTGTTTCGATAACGGACAGGCCCGACGATCCGGATCATCAGAGGTTTCTGGAGAGACTCTGTTCCAAGGTAGGCTCCAAGATGGTGGAAAAGGTAGGGGATATCAACTATTATGACAAGTATGGGAAACAGCTGGGGGAAAAGACAAGGATCATCGAGTCCCACATACACACCCTCGTGCAGAACAGTCTCGGCGCCCAACGGGAGGTCGAAAAGCTGCACGCCGATCTCAAGGAGATGATAAACGACTCCGTCACCCGGGACGCCGCCATACAGGTCATCGCGCAACATGTCGTGCTGTCAGGCGTCTTTGACCAGCTATTCTCAGGACGGTTCACCGCGCACAACCCCGTATCGAAGGCGCTGGACAGGATCGCCAAAAAGATCGGGCTGGGCGAGGATCTGCAGGATCTGGCCGAGTTTTACGACGATGTCCGCCGCGAGCTGAAGGGTATCACGACCAACGAGAAGCGGCAGAGTCTCATCAAAAAGATATACGGCAATTTCTTTGAGAGTGCCGACAAAAAGAGGGTGGAACAGCACGGCGTGGTGTACACGCCGGTGGAGGTGATCGATTTCATCATACACAGTGTCGAACACCTGCTGAAGAAGCACTTTGGTGCCTGCTTTAACGACAGGCCGGTCAAGGTGCTAGACCCGTTTACCGGCACCGGCACATTCCTGACCCGGCTACTGGAGTCCAACCTCATAACGAGCAACCTGTATGAAAAATACAAGAGAGACCTTTTTGCCGACGAACTCATCCTGCTGGCATACTATGTCGCCGCAGTCAACATTGAAACCACGTACTCGAACCTGCGGCAGGGCAACCAGCATGTCCAGTTCGACGGGATCAGCTATACGGACACGCTACAGCTGAACCCCAGGTACCGCACCGGTACGGAACACAGAAGGGAACAGAAAAAGCTGGACGGGCAGTTCCGGGCGGCCCACGAGCGGATCAGGTCGCAGAGGGGCTCCCACGTGCACGTGATCATCGGCAACCCGCCGTACTCTGCGGGACAGAGCAATTTCAACGATGAAAATCCGAACATGGAATGCAGGGATGTTGACAAGAGAATCGCCGACACATACGCCAAACGCTCCAAGACGCACAACAAGAACTCGCTGTATGACTCCTACATCCGTTCCCTGCGGTGGGCAAGCGACCGCATCGGGGATTCGGGCATCATCGGATTCGTCACAAACGCGGGCTTTCTAAGATCCGACGCGGGTTCCGGCATACGGGCCTGCCTTGCGGAGGAGTTCAACGATATCTGGTGCTTTGATCTGCGCGGCAATCAGAGAACACAGGGTGAAACATCAAGGCGTGAGGGGGGTAAAATATTCGGCTCCGGTTCCAGGGCGCCGGTGGCAATAACCATCTTGATAAAAAACCGGACAAAGAGGGGCTGCACCATACACTACAAGGATATCGGAGATTGCCTAACACGAGAGCAAAAGCTGAAGATCGTGGGCGAGTCCAAGTCGGTGCAGGGCATCAACGACTGGCAGATAATAAAACCGGACAGGCATCACGACTGGCTTGACCAGCGGGGCGGAAAATTCAACGAGTATGCCCCGATCGGTTCAAGCAATGTAAAGTCCGGCAACGACAACGGTGCGATATTTAGAACGTATTCTAATGGCGTAAAAACACACCGTGATGTGTGGGTATACAACTCGTCCAAAACGGTTCTTGCAAAAAATATGAGGCGGCACGTGAATTACTGCAATAATCAGGATCTCAAAAAACCAGTGATTGATCCCAGACAGGCAAAATGGACCAGCACGCTGTCTGAAAGATTACTGCGTACAAAATCACCTTTCCGTGCGGACAGGATCAGGACGGTGTTGTACAGACCGTTTTTTAAACAGCATTTGTACTTTGATCACATTTACAACGAAATGCATTATCGAATACCAAGATTCTTTCCAGAATCTGATTCCAAGAACCTCGCTATTATTGTACCGTACAAATTCACAGGCGAGTTTTCTACATTTATTACAAACGTAACACCTGATCTAGAGATAATCCATCATGGACAGTGCTTTTCCATGTATGTCTATGAAGGCAAGAAAAGAAAGGAAAACATAACCGATTCCGCACTCAAAGAATACCAAGATCATTACAACGACACGGCAATAACCAAGCAGGACATCTTTTACTACGTCTACGGACTGTTGCACCATCCCGCGTACAAGACAAAGTTTGCAAACAACCTGTCAAGAGAGCTTCCACACATCCCGATGGCTCCCGATTTTGCAACATTCAAAAACATAGGACAGAAACTTGCAAAACTGCACCTGAACTTTGATGCCTGCAACAGGTACGGCCTCGGAAAGCCCAGATTCAACCCGAAAAAGTTTACGAAACTGGCTTTCGGGAAAAAGGAGGCGGGCAGAGACGACGGAAGGGCAAGCATCCCGGATCAGTCCATCATCAAGGCGGACGGTGCAGTGCTGTTTGAAAACATCCCGGACATACGGTACAGGGTGAACGGCCGCACCCCGACCGCGTGGATAGTCGATAGGTACCGCAAAACCACGGACGTGGCAAGCGGCATAACAAACGATCCGTGTACCGGGGCGGACATCATCGGAATAATCGAGCGGGCGGTATACGTCGGAACCAAGTCGGACAGGCTGATCGAACGGCTGCCCAAGGAATTTGAACCCAAGAACTGGAGGCCGAAGAAGACCGGAATGGACGGGTTTCTTTGAGGTGCAAAAGGCCGTACGTGAGCAGTGGTGTCGGAGTTCATACGGACAGTTCGAGCAATCTGTGTGCAGGGTCCCCCCACCGAGCGACCTGCACCAAGTCGAGACGGTCTAGAGCGTATTCAAGCGGCATCGTTCATGGGGCTGTCTTCAGCCACGGCTGGGTTTACACGATCCTCTTCCATCGGACTGTTCAGAACATCCCTGCCCGGCATCTGTAGGACTGCATGCGGTCTGTAGTGCGATCCCGACACAGACGAGTGCGAGAGAGGAAGGCCCTGCATATAGCAAAGCCTTCCCATGCCCGTTTTGACCAATCCCGGGCGCGGCCAGATATCGACCGGACTCGTGCCTAGCCCAGGCAGGTTCTTTCCGGGATTCGGGGGTTTTTGATCCAAGATCGGAAAGCCCCCTGCGTCCGCGGATGTTGTTTACTGCATGTTGGCAAACGCGCATTTTGCGCGTAAAATTCGAGATTTGGGGCCGGCGGGACTCGCAAAAATGCACGGTTGACGGTCACAGAATCGACATGCCGCTTGGATCAAAAAACCCCCGCATTCAGGAAAAAACCGCTGGTCAGCTAAGCGAAAAGTACCCCTATTTAGTCAGGGGGCGGCTTGGGCTGGAGTATAAAATATGATATCTGGGTCTTGAACGCCAGCATGGTCATGATGCTCTGCCTCTCGGTGCCGTCGGAGACCTCCGCCCTGGCGATTATCCACTCGTTGAACAGCGTCAGAGAATAGTAAAAGCACAGCATGCGAGCCCCCACGCACGTGATCCGGGTCTTGGCCCTGCACTCCTCTATCTTGGCGTATGCCGTCTCAATCCCCCATCTTTTGGCGTATCGGGCGATCTTGGCGGTGGGCTGGTTTGTCGCAAAACCGATGTACTTTTCCTTGGGCTCGTCGGACTTTGCCTTTTTCGCCTTCCTTTCAGTTATTATCATGGAATACGGGACTGAACCCATACCGTTCTCGATCACATTCTCGGAGATCCTGCCCCGCTTCCTGCGCGCAAACTCGTCCAGGGCCGCCACGACATTGTCGGTGTTCCTGCACGGCATCAGGAACTTTACGCCCAGCTCCTGCAGCATGTTCATCATGTCCACCGAAAAGAACTCGCGGTCAAGCAGCACCAGGTTTATCCTGATGCCCCGGTCCAGCAGGGTTTTGAGCGCATAACCCACCGCTTCAGGCACGGAATCGGCCATTTTCAGGTAGATCCCGGCAAGGACTATCCGCATTGCTGGGTTGACGCAGTGGACGCTCATGTACCTCTCAAAGTATTTCGTTCCATCCTTGTACCTGGAGCGCGTCAGCTCCTCGCCCGGTTTCCTGTCGTACCGGGATATCAGGTGCGTGTCGGCGGCGACGGTGAGCCCCTCCTTTGGGATCCTTTTGAGCTTCCTGAATATGTCGTACTGGCGCGCCAGCCGCTCCTCGAACGCGGCCTGTATCAGGCGCAGCGGGATCCCCTTGATTGCAGATGCAAACCACCTGTCCGACGGCGTGCCGTCGCCCCTTTGCCGTCGCGCCTTTGCACACCCTCCCACGGAGGCGTCCATTAGGGCGCCCCTGAGCATGCCCCAGTTGAGGTCTTCGATCCCGAATATGGCGTTGTGCCCGTGCGCCAGGTTGGCGCAGCGCAGGATCCACATCGCGCCGATCGCGACAGCTTGATATAATCCGCGGTTGTTCAGCAGATCACGGTCCTGGTTGGTTTTCTGTTTCGTCAACAAAAATCATCAGGCCGTACCCCCTTTTGACTGGTACAGGTCTACCTTTTTGACCAATTTGGTCTAAAATCGAGGTACTTTTCGCTTAGCTGCTGGTGACGCAAGATATATAACGACAGGACAAAAGCAGACAAGACATGGATGCCAAAAAGACGACAAGTACGATATTGCTTGCTTCCTTAATCGTCGCAGTTCTGTCATTGGGTGTTGTAGGATCTTATACGGCAGAAGCTGCAAAAACACCATATACGTTAGCTGAAGTAGATCGCGCCTTTACAAATTCTGAGGGTTATGTCACATATGATAGCGCAGGTAATATGGTGGTAGACAAGAAACAGATGCGCGAAGACGGTGTGGCACGCCAGGATATTAAAATCATGAACCAATGGGCCAAACTCAACAACAAGATCATATCTGTTATGAATACTGAAGATCAAGCCAGAATCGATGCGGTTATGGAACGAGCAAAGTCTGGAAAGTTTAGTTTGTTGACTAACGCCACAACAACTGCCCCGACAGAGGGAGCCGCTGGACAAACCGATGTAAATTTTTTCTCCCTGACTGCTTGTGGAATCACATATGGAGAGACATCCCATAAGAATCCCGCGTATGAGCTAAACAAAAATGGTTATACCAGTCTACAGAGCATTCGGAATGCTTTGATAGCAGACGGCAATCATCGAATTGTCCTTCCTTGGACGGATAGCGATTTACAAGGTCGTGACTATGGAAAGCAAAACACAGTTGGTCAGGGCGGGTGCGATGAGGGCGAATTCAGAGATCAAAATGTAATCTATTATGGCACTCAACACATAGTGGGCACCACTCGGAGTAGTGGCTGGTACACGTTGCAACAGATAAACGAACCAAACCCTGAAATATTCACATATACTCAGCCTACTTTTTGGTGGGCTGTATATACTGCAAACTGGCACTATGATCCCGCCAACTAAGATTGTTCATTTTGAAACCAAAATATCTTCTAGTTGCAGGGCTTGCATTTTTAATTTTTTTTGCGTATATCATGTTTCTTCAAAATACAGATTATAAATCCATAAGCACACCAAAGTTCCTACGCGATGCAGGTTTCCTGATAAAATGCGACGAGCATTTTTTACAGCCTCCAACAAACTGTAGAATCACTGACAAAGAGTCAGGCGAGACCATATCCAACGAAACAATACTTGAAGATCTTGTTCCAGATGTATTTGAGTGCAGATATAGAACTGTAGAGAATCACATAATTCCCTGTCACATAGACTCTGGAAAAACACCATCGATCAGACTAGATGGGTAACCCATGTCAGAACTTGAAAATGTGCTCGTTTGGCGTTCTTGGGGACGGATTCCTAGGCACGATTGACGCTTACCCTCACGCACATTTTCAAGTTCTGATGTGGTTTCATACCCGATAGACCTTCCATCAATTGTCAGAATTATGAGAAATCATGCCTGTGGGTATAACGCCGGATCGGTTACCGATAAATCCCATATGTGGGCTCGGGTTCTTTCCCCATCTGTGTCTTAGCACCATGCGCCGACATGCACGGTGGAGGTGAATCTTTTTGACTACAGACGGTCATCATGCTTATTACTTGGTATGAATACAACCCACTCATGAAAATGATTATGACTGCCCCGGATTCCATTTCAAAGGATTTGAATCTGTAATGAAGATTCTTTTTTTGTTTCTTGTCCCCGTTTTCATAATCCTATACTGGTGATCAAAAATAATTTCGCCTATTTCTCCCAAAGGCAGAAAAGCTTAAAGATCACGGCGTATTTTTTCAACGCATGGGAAAGTTGGAGATTCTCGCGGAGGCATTGTGCAAAGAGAAAGATGGTAACGTCTGCACCAGGATCATCGCTGTGCGTTCCGTCCTGTTGGGCAACTCTACCGCGTCGACTGCCGCCACGGTCAACGCAACGCAACGCACTATACAGTTGTGGCTTGTAAGATTCAACGAGGATGGCATCAAAGGTCTCTATCCCGCTACAGGACGGGGGCGCAGACCAAAGGTTTCATACGCAAGAGTAGGAAAGCTTGCAATCAGACTGTGCAACAAGGTAATGCTGACGCCAAAAAAATTACTCAGGTGGGTGCGCAGCAGGATCGGCACAAGCTACAGCGCAGGCAACATCAGGAGGATCCTTTGCGAACTGGGCTTCTCGCGCAAGACATCCGTGGTAAAGCTGGGGGATGCGGCGGATGCAAAGAAGGTGACATACTGGCAGGCGGACACAAAAAGGGCTATTGCAGGCGCAAAAAGGGCCGGATTCAGGATAGTCGTGCAGGACGAATCGATATTCATCAGGGTCGGCGGCGACGGTGCAAAGCTCTGGTCGCCCATAGCCCAGAGGGTACGCGTGGAGAGATCAGGATGGCGTGACAAGATTGTGGTATACGGTTCCATTGCGGACGACGGCACGAGACTGATGCGCACATACGAGCGCTTCAACGGCGCAAACTTCGTCCGGTACCTGGAACTAGTGCGCCAAAAGTGGGGGAAGGTTCTGATGATCATGGACAACGCCTCGCAGCACAAGACCAAAAAGGTCCGCAGATACCTGGAGCAGAATCCCGATGTCCGGATCCTGTACCTTCCGGTGGCCCGTCCCGAGCTCAGTGCAATAGAAGAGATATGGAGGCAGGCCAAGTACCGGCTGATCACGTCCGAGTCCTACAGGACGCTTGACGATCTCAAACGTGCGGTATCGGAACATTTTCGAACATGCTCAATCAACGTCGACATCTACACGTATCTTGCAAGGAGCGTCTGAGGCGAAATTATTTTTGGTAGGCAGTATAGCTGCCCATTACCTGTATGACATGCCGACCAAATTGGATAAATTTACGCTGTGTAACAGCGCATGTAGCAAAATGTGTAAACAGAACGATAATTGGCAGGAAGAGCTGTCATTTCCTTCTGTGAGATTTGAAGGGGAATGGATTACAAGCTTCAGTCCAAAGCACACAGAACAATGGAATAGATATTGTTCTACCTGCTGTTATCTTCACACGTATCCCATACACAACATAATCTATGAGGATCCTGCTGCAATAATAATCTGGGATCTGATTTCCGATTGGGAGTTTCAGTTCGCCCAGATTATCATGCGTGACTGGAATCAGTCACACATACCATGAGATCCAGTCTTTGGGAGTTTCAGTTCGCCCTGATTACCGTGCGGATGGCATGCAATACCGGCAACCACCACCCAAGATCAGATCCGTCCCGGGGCGTATCTGAAATCATGTGTAAGCAGGTACGTGCGATCTTGGAGACCGAACCGTAGCCGGCCGCGCAGAGGCCCGCAGGGTGCAATCGTGCCCCAGTTTTGATGCAAGCTGAAATTTTTGTCCATTGTGTTGGAGTGTCACGAACTCGCATCTGATCATGGCCGGGATTATTTTTTATCGGCACGGCGCACGGCACGATCAACCCCGCCGACTCTACAAAAAATAGAGATCCGCACAAAGAGGAAGAGTTGCTTGCAACGTGCAGGCCTAGGGGTTTTTGCAAACCGCCCCCGGCCGCCCGGCCCGCCATCTGCCGGGACACGATCGGGGCACGGATCGGCCCGCAAAGGTGCGAATCGCAAACAGTTAAATTGCAAAACGGCGTGGTACCTGTAATTCAAGAAAAAATCACGGGCATGGCACTCCCTCTAGACCCGCCACTTCATGATCCGTTTTTTTGGATTCGGAATATAAGCATGATGCAAAAAAAGGCCGAAAACACGCCCGTCCGGGAAGGACAACCGACAGTGGATTTGCCACCGCACCGTCCCCTTTTTTTGGATTCCCGGATCGCTTTTTCCATGGATTCGAACCCTACACGGCGACTGCCCGAATCAGGCGCTTTTAAGGATCCGGTGCTATGGGGGCGGGACACCATGAAGATTACAAAGGACGAGCTTGCAGGCACCACGGAGGCATCCCCGATGGAGCTGTTCAGGCAGGGCATACGCGCCGAGGAGACGCTCTGCAAGTATACGAGCACGCTGAAGCGCATGCTGTGCGACGTGCTCGAAGACATCCTGGAGGGGACGTTCGAGCAGCGCGCGGCGCAGCTGGTCCGGGAGGGAAAGGCGAACCCGGACAGGATGCGCGACATACTGCTGATATCCAAGAAGCAGAGGGGGCGCACCTGCCTGCCCCGGGACGACCCCGATTACTTTAACCCGTCCTCTGCGCAACTACAAGCCGATCAAAAAGCTGCTGGACATGAACGACGTCAACCTGTCCTGGAAGCGGATTTACGCCACCTTCCCGGAGATAGACAACGTGGCAGAGTCGCACGGGTGGACCAAGGACGAGATACGCATGATGCTCAGGTTCTGCGACGGCCCCATCGAGCGGACCATGTGCTGGTCGCGGCAAGCTCCGGCATGCGGCTGGGCGGCTTTGACCTAAAGTGGGATCACATCAGGCCGATATACCGCGTGGGCGGCAGGCCGGGAAGGCTCTCGCTCGGCGGTAACGGCACCGGTACCGGCACCGGCAACGACGCCGAGCTTGTCTGCGCAACCATATCCGTGTACAGCGGCACCGACTCCGCGTACCCCGCGTTCATCACACCGGAGGCGTATGCGGCCCTGCAGGATTATGCCCAGTTGTGGGAACAGGAGGTCGGCAGGGCCCCGAAGCCGGACAACCCCGTGTTCAAAAGGGTGGGGGGGTGCGGCAGCCGGGGCGGTCACATCAGCACTCAAGAGGCGCATCGACAGGATAGCAAAAAAGGCGGGACTGCGGGATGCAACCCGCAAAAAAGAGCGCAGGTTCGACGTGCCCATCATGAACGGTTTCAGGAGGTTCTGGAACAAGGCCTGCAAGGAGGCCTCGTCCCGGGACTCCCCGCTTGCATCGCTCATCAAAAAGGAGTACATGATGGGACACGTCGGCCTGGTCAGCCTAGACCGCAACTATTTCAAGACAAGGACGCTGGAGCTTGTGGAGTACCTGCAGGTCATACCCGCCCTGACGATGGACTAGTCAGAGGAGCTCCGCCAGGTGAACCGCGCCTAGGACGAGGTGATACGCAGGCTGCGGGACGAAAAGGACGCCCGCATACTGCACCTTGAGGAGCTCGTAAAGGAGATTATGCGCAGGTACAAGGCGGGGTGGGAACCCGGCATCAAAAGGCCCGAACTGGATCAGGCGGGCCTGCCGGATCCGGCACCGGTAAAACCACCACTCGTCGGGTCCGGCACACGTCATCTCCGGCAGTACCCGTATTACGGCATGTCTAGGATTTGATGCCGGATGTCCGTGCCGGCTCCAGACTGGACGCATGGCAGGATCTGCCGTCCGTCCAAAGCCATGCGACACAGGTGCGGAAAAACCGCCCTTGCAGGTAGGCGAGATGAGTCGGGGATCCAGACATTATATTTCTGCAGGGGTGCAAAAACACTAGGATAGACGGTTTTGTCTCTGATCTAGATGTTTTTGGATCCGGAGCTGAGAGGCCTCCCCACATCCGTGACTGTCACTGATCGCATGTCGACAAACGCATATCTCATGCGCAAGATTCGATATTTGAAGCCGGCGTGGTCACATGCGTGCGCCGGTGTGGGCCAGCATGGCGCAGACATGCCATCTGGATCCAAAAACACCTAGATCCGAGACAAAACCACCGTCGGATAAAATGCTTATATTCATATTTATGAAATGTTTTGTATGGCTAACAGAATATTGCTGCTGCCGTTGCTTGTCTTGGCCATCGGAATGATGGTTATGGTGCCTGCATATGCAGACACGCCACTTCAGCAACACAAGGCGGGAGTGCACATCAACATGATTGAATGCATGGATGACACAAAAATCCTGATGCAGTCCCCCGCCGGCAGGCCCGCCTGCGTTACCGTGCAGACCTCAGAAAAGCTAGCAGACCGGGGCTATGTAACGGTTTTATCGGAAAAAGAGCCTGACTCCGTGGAAACTCCCAAGACCGCATCCTTTGAAGGTGCCGATCCTCCCCCCCAGCCCCCACCTCCCGTTCATGACGGTGTCTCAAATGACACCGTGAATGAAAGTCCCGAAGCCGGCGCCGAGTCACAATTCATAGAGGTAATGGTTACCTCCCCGGTGGAGTTTGTCGATGACGGAAGGGAGATAAAAAGATCAATGCAGAGATCAGCCCCGCCGTGGTACATGTATGACATAATCATGAACAGCACAATGTCCCCGTCTGACATAAACGCACAGGGTGCCGTTGGTTTTAGCGCATCTTCGCACGAAAAATACTCGGTTAATCCCAGGGTGGGATTCTACCCAGAGGACTGGTTGCCTACACATATCCCTGACGGACAAAAACTGCTGTATGCGGATACCGGGTGCTACCCGTCTGGGGACTGTTACCTAAAAATGCAATTTGTACCGACAAGTTTCGTCCTATATGGAAACGTAAGCGATCATGTGTTAAAAGCATCCAAAGGATTTGAGGTTAACGTAGAATACAAGGTCAACCAAGTTGGCGAGGTTGAAGATACCATTGAGTTTATAAATGAAGTATTTGAATCGCAACCTGGTCAATATGGCGGCTTTGTTGACATGACGCGTGATGGAAAGACTGTTTTTGCTCACCATGGAGGAACTGCCTTGAATCACTATCGGGCGTCCATAAGCTTTAATTTTAACGAACATACGAATGCCGGGGTAATCTCCTTTTACCATACGCTTGATGAGTTGATTCCGATCTTTAACAGTATAGGAAATTGACCAACCTTTTCATTTTATGCTCTATTGTTTTTGCATTGGGCCTAATTGCAATACAACAAGACGCGTTTGGAGATTTAGCATGTCAGGATCCCTCTCACTGTTATGCGTTAGAACAGTATGACAGCACATACATTCAAGGTATAGAGTATCATCTTGACTCTCCTGACCTGTACGTTGATAGAACAGGATGTGCAAACACCGCCCCCACATCCCGATGGCACCCGACTTTGTAGCGTTCAAAAACACGGGACAGAAACTTGCGAAACTGCACCTGAACTTTAATGCTTGCTACAGGTACGGCCTCGGAAAGCCCAGATTCAACCCGAAAAAGTTTATGAAACTGGCCTTTGGGAAAAAGGAGACGGACAGAGACGACGGAAAGGCAAGCATCCCGGATCAGTCCGTCATCAAGGCGGACGGCGCCATGCTGTTTGAAAGCATCCCGACATACGGTACAGGGTGACCGGGCGCACGCCGACCGCATGGATAATCGACAGGTACCGCAAAACCATGGATGGGACAAGCGGCATAACAAGCGATCCGTATACCGGAGCGGACATCGTCGGGATAATCGAGCGGGCGGTATACGTTGGAACCGAGTCGGACAGACTGATCGAACAGCTGCCCAAGGAATTTGAACCCAAGAACTGGAAGCCGAAAAAGACCGGGACGGATGGGTTTTTGGAGATGCAATAGTGGGACGGCAGACTAAACCAAAGAAAACCCGTGATAAAAGTTTCCGGGACCTGTTTGATTGCTGTTTGATTTCAGACAAACACAGATTGGTAAAAATGCGTGCGGTCAGCCGGGGTGCAAAGAGCATGTAACACATTTTTGGTTGACCTGTCAGTGTTTTTTGATAACAGGTGCAATTTGTTATGCGTCGTGTAGACCGCTATCCTGTTTACCCCCCCAAAACGGGAATCTAACACCGGTACAAAACCGCATCAGAGCCGGTACAAAATACTGGAGTCGAACTAACCTTCCCTTGTCTTTAGGCGATCCTTTATTTTATGTAAAGTGATGTTGTTCATTTGGCCATTTGAGGACATTGTGATTAGGCATCCCCCACCTTCGGATGACTCGAAATTAATGACTATCTTTTGGTATGGGCGTGTCCAGTAATATATGGCCGGTATGATGAGACCCACAACCATAAACAAAGCTCCGAGAACTATCAAAACCACCAATATGCCCGTATTGTAGAGCCGTTTGCCCTTCAAAACCACCCGCTCATTTTTTGATGTCCCTGTCAGTTCAAGGTCGCCCATATGCACTTGTTTGACGGTTTCTTTGTAGGCAATTTCTGCCGGGTGTTCGCTTTCAAATTCTACCAACATCATACATCACAGTTGACGTGGGAATCGTGCATATTTATGTTGTGTTTGTGTGGATCCTGTCCCAGATTCGAGGGTTTCTGGATCTGGGGGATGTTGGCACCGCGGGCCGGGGCGGTAAATCATGCATACTCACAGATATGCACCTAAACCTCTGAGCAGGCGTGAAATCAGCCGCGGTGCCAACATTGCCAGGCATGATTTGGCCGGTGATACAAGATATATAATGACAGGACAAAAGCAGACAAGACATGAGCGCCAAAAAGACGACAAGTACAATATTGCTTGCTTCCTTAATTGTCGCAGTTCTGTCATTGGGTGTTGTAGAATCTTATACGGCAGAATCTGCAAAAACACCATCATTATGGCATTGTGATCCCAGCAATTGAGGTTTTTCATTTTGAAACCAAGATATTTTGTAGTTGCAGGGCTTGCATTTTTAATTCTTTTTATGTATATTAATTTTCTTCAAAATACAGATTATAAATCCATAAGCACACCAAGTTCCCTACATGATGCAGGTTTCCTAATAAAATGCGACGAACATTTTTTGCAGCCTCCAACAAATTGCAGAATCACCGATAAAGAGTCAGGCGAGACCATATCCAACGAAACAATACTTGAAGATCTTGTTCCAGATGTATTTGAATGCACATATGAAACTGTAGAGAATCACATAATTCCCTGTTACATAGACTCTGGAAAAACACAACCGCTCAGACTAGATTAATGATCCGTATGGTTCCATACCCGGTAGACCCTGCCGTCAATTGCCAGAATTATAAGAAATCACGCCTGTGGGTATAACGCTGGATCGGTTACCGATAAACCCCATGTGTGAGCTCAGGTTCCTTCCCAAGCTGTGTCTTGGCACCATGCGCCGACATACACGATGGGGGTGAACCTTTCTGACTACAGGCGGTCACCATGCTTATTACTTGGTATGAATACAACCCACTCATGAAAATGATTATGACTGCCCCGGATTCTATTTCAAAGGATTTGAATCTGTAATGAGAATTCTTTTTTTGTTTCTTGTCCCCGTTTTCATAATCCTGGCTACCCATTACCTGTATGACATGCCGACCAAATTGGATAAATTTACGCTGTGTGACAGCGCATGTAACAAAATGTGTAACCCGAATTTTAATCTAGTGGATTTGATGGCGATGGTTTGGCTGGAATCCGAAGGAGAATGGATCACAAACGGCCCAGAGGACGCAGAACAATGGGATACGTATTGTTCAACCTGCTGTTACAACCATACGTATCCCGTACATGACATAATCCATGAGGATCCCGCCGCAATAATAATCTGGGATCTGATTTCCGACTGGGAGTTTCAGTTTGCCCCGATTATCATACACGACTGGAACCGGTCACACGTACCATGAGCTCCGGCCTTTGGGAGTTCCAATTCGCCTTGATCGCCGTGTGGCATAGTATGCAGTGTCGGCAACCACCACCTAAGCTCAGATCCGTTCCAGGGGCGTATCTGAAATCATGTGTAGGCAAGCACGTACGATCTTGGGGGCGGAGCCCGCATCCGGCCGTGCAGGGGCCCGCAGAACGCGTCCGTGCTCCGATTTCGATGCAAGTTGCAATTTTTGTCCATACATGCTGGAATGTCACGAACTCGCACCTGATCATAGCTAGGGTTATTTTTTTATCAGCACGGTGCAACAGCACATGATCAAACCCACCGGTTTTACAAAAATAAAGATCTGCACAAAAAGGACGCTCTGCAAGTATACCAACACGCTGAAACGCATGCTGTGCGGGGTGCTTGAGGACATCCTGGATGGGACATTCGAGCAGCGCGCGGCGCAGCTTGTCCGGGAGGGAAAGACCAACCCGGACAGGGTGCGCGACATCCTGCTGCTGATATCCAAGAAGCAGAGGGGGCGCACCTGCCTGCCCCGGGGCGACCCCGATTACTTTAACCCGTCCTCGATGCGCAACTACTTCAAGCCGATCAAAAAGCTGCTGGACATGAACCATTTCAACCTGTCCTGGAAGCGGATTTACGCCACATTCCCGGAGATAGACAACGTGGCAGAGTCGCACGGGTGGACAAAAGACGAGATACGCACGATGCTCAGGTTCTGCGACGGCCCCATCGAACAGACCATGTGCTGGTCGCGGCAAGCTCCGGCATGTGGCTGGGCGGCTTTGACCTGAAGTGGGATCACATCAGGCCGGTGTACCGTACAGGCGGCAGGCTGGGTAATCTCTCGCTCGGCAGCAGTGGCAACGGCACCGCCAACCTGATCAAATGACACAACTATGACAGGAACACATGTCCCTCGGAAAGAGGAGGAAAACGCCTGCCCAGGCGTTCCAGCGGAAGATGCCCCCGCCGGGGGCCCAAGGTTGTAATCGACAAACAGTGGAGGAGCAGCATCGTGTCCGGTGAGGGGGCAGGGGATACTATTGGGATCCCACAAAGACTCCTTTACAAATCAAAATAATTAACGACTCGTACCCACATGAGCCCTAGATCACCAACACCGAGTGTTGGCCTAGGGATTCGAGTACGGCCTCGTATGGATTATGATACCGTACTTAAAAAACACTGCGTTTTATGCTTATAAAACAGACCGAGACGGACTTTTAATTTACCCCATGTTACGGTACAAATAAAAACAATGGGTGGGACTGAAAGCCATGAGAGATAAAATAGGCGAAAGGCCATACGAAATCACAAAAAACGGCGGCCTGTACACCATCAAATTTTACCCTATGGTCAAGACCGCGAAAAATCCAGACAGGGTGCTGTTCTGTCTCACCGTATCCAAAAAGGAATTTGACAGTCTAGCCGCCAAGATAAAGTGAAATTTGTGTTGGCTGTTATTACAGTCATCTAACCGCAGAATTAGTTATATGAGGAGACAACGCAGTTTGGTTGATGGCAAGACATGTCTGCGGCATATCCGGCGGCAAGGATTCTAGCGCGCTTGCAGTATACATGAGGGACAGGGTTCCGGACATGGAATATTTTTTCTGCGATACCGGCGCAGAGCTGCCCGAGACGTACGCCTATCTGTCAAAGCTTGAGGTGGTTCTGGGCAGGCCCATAATCAGACTCAACTCTACACGAAGCTTTGACCACTATTTTGAGGTGTTTCGCGGAACACTGCCGTCTCCACAGATGAGGTGGTGTACCAGCCTGCTCAAGATAAAACCCTTGGAAGAGTGGATAGGGGACGATGATGTGATCTCGTATGTGGCCATCCGTTCCGATGAGGGCAATAGGAAGGGCTATGTGTCCACCAAGGCAAACATACGCACCGTCTTTCCATTCATAGACGACGACGTCGATCACGACGGTGTGTTGAAGATCCTGCAGGATGCAGGGATCAACCTGCCCGATTATTACAAGTGGCGTACGCGTTCTGGATGCTATTTCTGCTTTTTCCAGCGCAAGGCAGAGTGGGTAGGCCTTGCCGATAACCATCCGGACCTGTTCAAAAGGGCGGTTGCGATAGAACAAAAAATACTCAAGGACGCCGGCGTGTCAGGCGATGTTTCATTTGAGTCCAATGCCATGAAGGGCGGACACTATACCTGGTCGCAGGGCGAGACGCTGACCGAGCTCCTGTCCAGACGCAAAGAGATCATGGAAAGACACGCAAAAAGTCTCAAAAGGGCCAAGTCCAGGCGAAAAAACCTTCCGTTGGTTGACGTACTTGCAGATGCGCTTGATGACGAAGACGAGTCTACGCCCTGTACGGTGTGTCACCTTTAGGAACGTTCGGGCCGGGGAATCCAGCGCGCATTTGACAACATAGGTGCAAACAAAATATAGAATGTGTTTTTGAGCCGCCCGTGTATTGACGCCTTAAAAATGCTTGATCCACAAAAGGACGTACCGGAAAAGCCTGGATCTTGTCCTGGAAAAAACACCTCACACCGAGATGTTTCGCAACAAAAACATGCATAATGCCATCATAATGATCATTAACTGTGGCTCGGTACTAAAACTTGGATAAATTTGGGATGTCAAGGACAAACCGTATGGACGCATGATCGGCGTGTTGTTCAGCAGGAATTCCTACCGAAAAAATCCTGTTCGGGTTTTTCGATGAAAAATGGACAGAATACCGTGTCCGAATAGTTCGCTGGCAAAGACGGAACCGAAGCGGTCGGGCCCACATCCCGATCACCGGATTGCGGCCATGTAAAAAAATACGCGGCATCCTGGCAATAGTTCTCGCGTCTTTTTGCGCATGTTACAGGATCCGGCAAAATCAGCTGACAGACATCGTAATCGCTTGAACTGGTTTGCAAAAAAATTGACCTTATCAATCAGAACCTTCTAACCAAAATCTAACGCTTGCAGGTGTTCGAGCTGCCCTCTGTTGAGACTGGTATGGATGGAAGATGGCAGATCTCCCCATCGATATCCGTTATGGTGGATGGCGTCTCAGACCCGCAGATGTCGGGTGTTTTTAGGTGCGCTGGTTGCCTGTCCAGTAGGGACGACTGCGAGTAGATCAGGTGTGTCGATATGAGCCTGACATGGCGGATCGATTCAAGAGACTGTGCAGGTTGATTTTTCCAGAATATCCGGCAATCTTACAAAATCCGCATGTCAAGTGACAGTAACACGTGCGGACGGAAGAAACTGTACATAATTTTACCGAGTCAGAAGAATAAACACAAAGAAGATTAGACGCAATAAAATTGATCATAAAGCGCCTCGAAAAAATCAGCATGGTTGACAACCGTACCCACATGAGCCCAAGGATAACCCACAACTGTGTGTCGGCCCAAGGGATTCGAGTACGGCTTCGTATGGATTACAACACCGTACTTAAAAAACATTTGGTTTTGTTTTCGGCAGATAGAATTGATCGGATTCAAGAAACGATCAAAATAACGATTTAAGTTTAGGCCGTATTCACAAATTCCCTCGATTCCCCATCACAGATGGTCCGGGGGGTTCAAATACGGTAATTGCTCCACGTTGAACCATTATAATAACATTGGCACCGGGAGTTATATTGATCTTGGGAGATACACGGCATCGCCTCAACCCTTCCCACAATCCAAGCATGGAACCGGCACAACGCAACCTGGTTCGGCGTAAATTTACCGGGACTGGGCGTATACGTTTCGGTAGACGGAATTGATCTGGATTCAAGAAACGATCAAAATAACGATTTAAGACTATACTGCCGATCAAAAATAATTTCGCCTATTTCGCCCAAAGACGGAAAAGCTTAAGATCACGGCGTATTTCTTCAACGTATGGGGAAGTTGGAGATCCTTGAGGGGGCATTGCGCGAAGAGAAGGACGTCAACGTCTACACCAGAGTCCTCGCTGTACGTTTAGTCGTGTTGGGTAACTCTACTGCGTCGGCCACAACCGCGGTCAGCATAACGCAACGCACGATACAGTTGTGGATTGTAAGATTCGATGAGGATGGCATCAAAGGTCTCTATCCAGCTACAGGGCAGGGACGCAAACTAAAAGTTTCGTACGCATGGGTCAGCAAACTTGCAATCAGACTATGCAACAAGAGAATGCTTACGCTAAAAAAACTGCGCAGATAAGTGTGCAGCGGGATCGGTCTGAGCTACAGCGTCGATAACGTCAGAAGAATCCTGTGGAAACTGGGCTTCTCACGCAAGACATCCGTGGTAAAGCTGGGGGACGCGGCGGATGCAAAGAAGGTGACATACTGGCAGGCGGATACGAAAGGGGTCATTGCAGGCGCAAAAAGGGCAGGATTCAGGATGGTCGTACAGGACGAATCTATATTCATCAGGGTCGGCGGCGACGGTGCAAAGCTCTGGTCTCCAATAGCCCAGAGGGTACGCGTGGGGAGATCAGGATGGCGTGACAAGATCGTGGTGTACGGCTCCATTGCGGACGACGGCATGAGACTGATGCGTACATACGACCGCTTCAACGGCGCAAACTTCGTCCGGTACCCGGAACTGGCGCGCCAAAAGTGGGGGAAGGTTCTGATGATCATGGGCAACGCCTCGCAGCACAAGACCAAAAAGATCCGCAGATACCCGGAACAGAATCCCGATGTCCGGATCCTGTACCTTCCGGTGGCCCGTCCCGAGCCTGGTGCAATCGAGGAGATATGGGGGCAGGCCAAGTACCGGCTGATCACGTCCGAATCCTACAGGACACCTGACGATCTCAGACGTGCGGCATCGGAACACTTTCGAACATGCTCAATCAACGTCGACATCCACGTATCTTGCAAGGGGCGTCTGAGGTGAAATTATTTTTGGCCGGCAGTATAATCCGTATTCACAAATTCCCTCAATTCCCCATCATTACAGATGGTCCAAGGGGTTCAAATACGGTAATTGTCCTATGTTGAACCATTATAATAACATTGGCACCGGGGATTATATTGATCTTGGAGGATACACGGCATCGCCTCAACGATTGATTGCCCGTTTTGGATCTTTATGATTAAGGCTCCCCTTCGGTCGATTACACACCGGATTCACTGCCCGACCTGTCTGATATTCTTGGGGCTACATAACCGATTGTAAGAAACTTTAAACTAGATGATTTCAATTGACTACAATATGGGTGCAGTTTTTTGCTCGCAGATAAACAGGCTTGATGACATGTTGGATGGCACAACCGTGTTTGTCGTGCCCGATTATCAAAGGAAATACAGTTGGGAGGGTGCCAAAGTCGATGACCTCTGGAATGATTTAATGGATAATTGTAAAAATTCCGACCGTCCGTATTTGTTGGGTCCTGTCATAATGGTAAAAAAACCGGGGACGGATCCGGCATTCAGCGAGATTGTCGATGGGCAGAATCGTCTGGTCACCCTCGCACTGCTGTTCTGCGCACTGCGGGATTCGTTATCCAAACATGAGCCGGTGGAGACTGGCGATAAAGACGATTACGATAATCTGGTAAAAGAAATTGACAAATCAGTGAAAACGGATGCCGAACAGCGGCCATTGATCGTGCTGAATAACGGTGACGCCAATGACGTTTTTACAGGTATCTGTACCAGAAAGGATGTGCCGGTACAAAGCTCGGAATCCGGCATGCAGATAACAGCCAACTATAAAATATTATTGGATTACGCAAACAGCCTGTGCAAACACCATTTCGACAACAGCTCTCCCAGAACAGCAATGCGCAACATCAAAAGATTGCTCAATACCATAAAAAACAACACATGTTTCGTATACATTGAGATTAACGATGAAGATCACGCACATCAAATTTTCCAATCCATGAACTCCAAGGGCCAGAAGCTTCACCAGTCTGATCTAATCAAAAGTCTTCTTTTGCAGACGGTACAAAACGGTGACAGAGACGGTGTCAAAGATCGTTGGAAAAAAATAATGAGTTTGCCCTCGATCCAGAAACACCCAGATGATTTTCTATACTACTCAATGCTATCCCGGACATGTCCCAAATTACAGGATGGATCAGACGAGGTTCTAAAGATGAAGATGTACACGGTCGTAAAAAATAAATGTAAAGATCCAGTGGATGTTGACAGGTATTTGCGGGATCTTTCCGAGGACTCGCACATAATCGAGGCTTTAAACAGACCTGACACGCTACGTTCCAACGCCGGCTATGATCACGATTTTGTGTATCTTTTTTTCGGAATACAGCAAGTCCACGCCAAATATCTTCGAAGGCCCATAATTGCGGCATGCAGGGAATGGGGGTTTTCGGATAAAACCAAATCCCTGGCAGACTGTCTTTTAAAATTCTTTTTCATGTACAGAACAATTTCCAAGTCGGACATAAATCAGATAAAACGGATTGCCAGGGACGTGACATGCCAGATCCTGGACAAAAGGGGTTTGGATGAGGTTTTGTACACCGTATTGAAGAGTCAAAGACCGGGTTCCACTGAGGACAACATAGATCAAGAAACCTTCATGAATAAATTTATGAAGAACATAAATGATCTGAAACGTCCCGTCGCCGCCTACATACTTTGCTCGCTGGAAAAAAAACTCAACGATTCCCAAGGCACACGTGCAGACTCTTATAGGTATTACGTCGATCACATATTTCCAAGTAACCCCGGTGACGGCTGGGCCAACAGGGATGAGTTGAGGGATCACAAAAATCGGCTAGGCAACCTGACATTATTGGATATAAAGTGGGACCCATCCGCACAAAACCGCAGCTTTGAAAACAAACTTGGCAATGGAACCCGGCGCTATTCAAACTCTGATGTGGAATTGAATAAAAAATACCTTGTAAATTACACGCAGTGGGGGGTAAAGGAAATAGAAGATCGTGAGAATAAACTGGTTGAACATGCAAGAAAAATCTGGGATCTGTCAGAATACTCCCGACGGGCAAAAAAACCGCAAGATTCAGGGATGTAGATCGGCATAACAGTAAAATCATACCTGATATGAAAAAATACATGCGAGAAAAGATTGGTGATCGGCCATATGAGATCACAAACGGTCGCGTGCACACCATCAATCCTTACCCGTGATCAAAACCGTGAAAAACCCGGACAGGGTGATATTATCACACACAGTCAACCAGATAACATCCGAGATGGGAGTGACTCTGATTGTCAATTAGAAGATCCATGTTCCCTGTTTCCTTTTTTGTCATGTTGTACGATATAGCAAAACGCGCCCCAAACAGGAAAAAAACTGTGTTTTCAACGGTTAAGGCGGTCATTGTCACCGGCGTCGTATACCTCGTCGCCTTTTCTGCCGTTGAATATTACATGATTAATTACGAAGAGGATGATCTTGTAATCGAGTTTGTCTGTTTTACCGGAATAAAACCCGCGTTTTCAAAAGACAGGGTATATGACAATGGAACGCATGATATTAACATGAGTTGCAGGTGGTGGGAGATACCTGTCGAACGGCACTTGAATGAGTGTATGCGCTCGACCCTCGGTAAAATTAGCCCTTGGTACTGCTACACCACAGTTGATTTTACGTCTGGACGGTAAAAGGAGCGGATGCATACGAATGGTTAGTCTGACGCACCTGCACCATGGCATGTTATGCTAACTTGGATTCAAGACGGTGGTTGCAGGTTACGGTAGCAACAGAAGTGTTCTGACCGTCCATACACCCCTTGTATATCATCCCCTTTTATGGTCCCCTTGTATACCGTGGCAGTGGGGGGTTTTGGGAGGCACTGCCCCGTATCAGATGTTGAAAATGTACATGCGGGATAAATTGTCAAGTGCCTGGAAATCTGATCGAGCCCGCCGGGCATGCACATTTTCAATCTCTGGTGTGGGTTGCCTCTACACGCCAACAGGCCCTGCCGGATCACCTGCCGCCGACGCATTTGACCCGGCCGACCTGCCCGTCCTGCAACCTCACCTTGATTCCGTGCGGGTGGGTCTCGCCGGCAGTCAGAATCTCCGCCACGACGCCCTCGGTGAGCCTGCCTGTTCCCTGATCCCGCTTTGTCTCTATGGATACGGTGCCGCCCCTTGCAATCTGGCTTCGTTTTGGAGGATCTGCCATGCGTATGTCAGAAACGTACGGTTTATAGTTCATTTCATGATCGTTGTGCCAAAAACACAGTACGGGACGTTTTTCATGCCTGAAATCGGAATTATGGGAGGCCGACCGCACAGCCACCCACACGTCTGGCTCGGATCGCCACCACCCTAAATCTGTCGGTTTTGGGGAATGGGAGGAGGGGAGGAGGGGAGGTGGTAGGGGGGGGGGGGAGCGAGGGAGAGTGCAAAGCACGCCCCTGCCGTCCGCCTGCGGATCGCCGCCTTTTTGTACACGTACGGGAGGACGAACCATGACCACCCCTGCCGTCCGCCTGCGGATCGCCGCCTTTTTGTACCGCGGGTTGCCACCCACATCGGCGTGCAGTCAGATGAGTGCACCTCGAGTGCTGGAGTCGGCCTATCCGACATGGGCTTTGAGCCCTACGAGCATCTAAGCACGCCACCTCTTGATTCTATCACCGGTTCGGCCGTTGCCTTTCGTGTCCGGGCCTTGATCCGATCTGCCGGCATCAGCATTCGCCCGACCTTTGTCCGTTCAGTCTGCCGCCGTTTGCTGGCCTATCTCCACCCCCACCCTCCAAACACGTAACAACGGGGGCCGGCAATCCTTGCCTGTTCCTGCAGTCCCCGGCTCGACCTTTTAGATTTTTTGCTGGTGGTAACCTCATGTTCTTTAAAGGCAGAAAATGCCCTGTCTCCGGCGTAACGGCCGCGTGCTCCTCCGGCCGCCGGCGTCCTTCACGCCTGTTTTGCATGGCGGCCCAAAACCGCAGCGGCGGCCTGCGCGCAGGCATGAACAAAAGCTCCGGATATTCCCACGGACTGAGAGTGAAACCGGCCATGGGGGAGGGTTCTACCACCGCCATCATCATTGCC
>OY282354.1:2565000-3568310 GCA_958295485.1 uncultured Gammaproteobacteria bacterium | reverse complement strand
GAGGCCGACGGGGCGACCACGATCACGGTGACCGCCACAGTGGACGGCACGACCCGGTTCGCCGCGGCCACGACGGTGACCGTGAGCGTGGCGGGCAGTGGCACGGCGACGGCGGTAGACTTCGCAGCGGTGTCGGACTTCAACATTGAGATTGCGGCGGGCGCGGCGAGCCAGACCGGAACCTTCACGCTGACGCCGACGGTCGATACGACCGACGAGACCAACGAGACCATCACAGTGAGCGGTACGTCGGGCAGCCTGACGGTGAATTCGGCGACGATCACGCTGACGGACGACGACGATCCGCCGACGTCGATCACGCTGACGGTGGACGACAACGGCGTGGGCGAGGCCGACGGGGCGACCCTGATCACGGTGACGGCGACGGTGGACGGCACGACCCGGTTCGCCGCCGCCACGACGGTGACGGTAAGCGTGGCGGGCAGTGGCACGGCGACGGCGGTGGACTTCGCGGCGGTGGCAAACTTCGACATTACGATTGCCGCGGACGCCGCGAGCGGTACCGGCACCTTCACGCTGACGCCGATGGACGATGTGGCAGACGAGACCGACGAGACCATCACAGTGAGCGGCACGTCGGGCAGCCTGACGGTGAACTCGGATACGATCAGCCTGACGGACGACGACGGCGCGCCGACGTCGATTACCTTGACAGTGGATGATAACAGCGTGGGCGAGGCCGACGGGGCGACGACGATCACGGTGACCGCGACAGTGAACGGCGCGACGCGGTTTGCCGACACCACGACGGTGACAGTGAGCGTGGCGGGTAGCGGCACAGCGACGGCGGTGGACTTTACGGCGGTGCCGAACTTCGACATTGATATCCCGGCAGGCGCGGCGAGCGCCACCGGAACCTTCACGCTGACGCCGACGGTCGATACGACCGACGAGACCAACGAGACAGTGACAGTGAGCGGTACCTCAGGCAGCCTGACGGTAAACTCGGCGACGATCAGCCTGACGGACGACGACGCCGCCCCGACCGCAATCACACTAACGGTGAACGATAACAGCGTGGGCGAGGCCGACGGGGCGACGACGATCACGGTGACCGCGACGGTGGATGGCACGACCCGGTTCGCCGCCGCCACGACGGTGCAGGTGAGCGTGGCGGGCAGCGGCACGGCGACGGCGGTGGACTTTGCGCCGGTGTCGAACTTCGACATCGAGATTGCCGCGGACGCCGCCAGCGGCACCGAGACGTTCACGCTGACGCCGACGGTCGATACGACCGACGAGACCAACGAGACCATCACGGTAAGCGGCACGTCGGGCAGCCTGACGGTGAAGTCGGCGACGATCAGCCTGACAGACGACGATGCCGCCCCGACCGCAATCACACTAACGGTGAACGACAACAGCGTGGCCGAGAGCGACGGGGCGACCACGATCACGGTGACCGCCACAGTGGACGGCACGACCCGGTTCGCCGACACCACGACGGTGCAGGTGAGCGTAGCGGGCAGTGGCACGGCGACGGCGGTGGACTTTGCGGCGGTATCGGACTTCGACATTACGATTGCCGCGGACGCCGCGAGCGGTACCGGAACCTTCACGCTGACGCCGACGGTCGATACGACCGACGAGACCGACGAGACGATCACAGTAAGCGGCACGTCAGGCAGCCTGACGGTGAACGCGGCCACGATCACGCTGACGGATGACGACGCCGCCCCGACCGCAATCACACTAACGGTAAACGATAACAGTGTGGGCGAGGCCGACGGGGCGACCCTGATCACGGTGACCGCCACAGTGGACGGCACGACCCGGTTCGCCGACACCACGACGGTGACAGTGAGCGTGGCGGGCAGTGGCACGGCGTCGGCGGTAGACTTCGCGCCGGTGTCGGACTTCGACATTGATATCCCGGCAGGCGCGGCGAGCGCCACCGAGACCTTCACGCTGACGCCGACGGTCGATACAACAGACGAGACCGACGAGACGATCACAGTAAGCGGTACCTCAGGCAGCCTGACGGTAAACGCGGCCACGATCACGCTGACGGACGACGACGCCGCCCCGACCGCAATCACGCTGACAGTGAACGACAACAGCGTGGCCGAGGCCGACGGAGCGACCACGATCACGGTGACCGCCACAGTGGACGGCACGACCCGGTTCGCCGAGGCCACGACGGTGACCGTGAGCGTGGCGGGCAGCGGCACGGCGACGGCGGTGGACTTTGCGGCGGTGGCGAACTTCGACATCGAGATCGACGCGGGCGACGCGAGCGCCACCGGGAACTTCACGCTGACGCCGACGGACGACACGTTGGACGAGACCAACGAGACGGTGACGGTGAGCGGCTCCTCAGGCAGCCTGACGGTGAACTCGGCCACGATCACGTTGACGGACGACGACGCCGCGCCGACCGCAATCACACTAACGGTGAACGACAACAGCGTGGCCGAGGACGACGGGGCGACCACGATCACGGTAACGGCGACGGTGGGCGGCACGACCCGGTTCGCCGCGGCCACGACGGTGACGGTGAGCGTGGCGGGCAGCGGCACGGCGTCGGCGGTGGACTTTGCGGCGGTGTCGGACTTCGACATCGAGATCGACGCGGGCGACGCGAGCGCCACCGGGAACTTCACGCTGACGCCGACGAACGATGCGGTGGACGAGACCAACGAGACGGTGACGGTGAGCGGCTCCTCAGGCAGCCTGACGGTGAACGCGGCCACGATCACGCTGACAGACGACGACGCCGCGCCGACCGCAATCACACTAACGGTGAACGACAACAGCGTGGCCGAGGACGACGGGGCGACCACGATCACGGTGACGGCGACGGTGGGCGGCACGACCCGGTTCGCCGACGCCACGACGGTGACGGTGAGCGTGGTGGGTAGCGGCACGGCGACGGCGGTGGACTTTGCGGCGGTGTCGGACTTCGACATTGAGATTGCGGCGGGGGCGGCGAGCGGTACCGAGACGTTCACGCTGACGCCGACGGACGACACGCTGGACGAAGCGGACGAGACGGTGACGGTGAGCGGCTCCTCAGGCGCCCTGACGGTGAACTCGGCCACGATCACGTTGACGGACGACGACGCCACGCCGTCGCTGTCGATCAACTCGCTGAGCGTGACGGAGGGGAACAGTGGCTCGACGAACCTGACGTTCACGGTGACGTTGAACGCGGCGAGCGGCCAGCAGGTGACGGTAGACTACGCCGACGCCGGTAGCGGCACGGCCACGTCGGGGACGGACTACACGGCGATCACCGCCGGCACGCTAACTTTTGCGGTGGGGGACACCAGCAAGTCGCTCACGGTGGCGGTGACGGGCGACGTCATAGACGAATCGAACGAGACCGTCGTCGTGACCCTGAGCAACGCGGCGAACGCGACGCTAGCGACGGCGAGCGGCACGGGGACGATCACGGACGACGACGCCGCGCCGACCGCGATCACCTTGACGGTGGATGACAACAGTGTGGCCGAGGACGCCGGGGCGACGACGATCACGGTGACGGCGACGGTGGATGGCACGACCCGGTTCGGTTCGGCCACGACGGTGACGGTGAGCGTGGCAGGCAGCGGGACGGCGTCGGCGGTGGACTTCGCCGCGGTGTCGGATTTTGACATCAAGATCGACGCGGGCGACGCGAGCGCCACCGGGACCTTCACGCTGACGCCGACGAACGATGCGCTGGACGAGGCCGACGAGACGGTGACGGTGAGCGGCACGTCGAGCGGTCTGACGGTGAGCCCGGTCACGATCAGCCTGACGGACGACGACGCCATGCCGTCGCTGTCGATCAACTCGCTGAGCGTGACGGAGGGGGACAGTGGTTCGACGAACCTGACGTTCACGGTGACGTTGAGCGCGGCGAGCGGCCAGCAGGTGACGGTGGACTACGCCGACGGCGGTAGCGGCACGGCCACGTCGGGGACGGACTACACGGCGATCACCGGCGGCACGCTGACCTTTGCGGTGGGGACGACCAGCCAGACCTTCGACGTGGCGGTGACGGGCGACGTCATAGACGAATCGAACGAGACCGTCGTCGTGACCCTGACCAACGCGGCGAATGCGACGATCTCGACGGCGAGCGGCACGGGGACGATCACGGACGACGATGCGAAGCCGACTGCGATCACCTTGACAGTGAATGACAACAGCGTGGGCGAAGGCGACGGGGCAACGACGATCACGGTGACGGCGACGGTGGGCGGCACGACCCGGTTCGGTTCGGCCACGACGGTAACCGTGAGCGTGGCGGGTAGCGGCACGGCGTCGGCGGTGGACTTCGCGGCGGTGTCGGATTTTGACATTACGATTGCGGCGGGGGCGGCGAGCGCTACCCAGACGTTCACGCTGACGCCGACGGACGACACGGTAGACGAGACCAACGAGACGGTGACGGTGAGCGGTGCCTCAGGCGCCCTGACGGTGAGTTCGGCCACGATCAGCTTGACGGACAACGATGCGGCGCCGACTGCGATTACCTTGACAGTGAACGACAACAGCGTGGGCGAGGCTGACGGGGCGACGACGATCACGGTGACGGCGACGGTGAACGGCACGACGCGGTTCGGTTCGGCCACGACGGTGACGGTGAGCGTGGCGGGCAGCGGCACGGCGACGGCGGTGGACTTCGCGGCGGTGGCAAACTTCGACATTACGATTGCGGCGGGCGCGGCGAGCGGTACCGGAACGTTCACGCTGACACCGACGGTCGATACGACGGACGAGACCGATGAGACCATCACGGTGAGCGGGACCTCGGGCAGTCTGACGGTGAATTCGGCGACGATCAGCCTGACGGACGACGACGGCGCGCCGACGTCGATCACGCTGACGGTGAACGATAACAGTGTGGGCGAGGCCGACGGGGCGACCACGATCACGGTGACCGCCACGGTGAACGGCGGGACCCGGTACGCCGACACCACGACGGTAACGGTGAGCGTGGCGGGCAGTGGCACGGCGTCGGCAGTGGACTTCGCCGCGGTGTCGGACTTCGATATTGAGATCCCGGCGGGGGCGGCGAGTCAGACCGGGACGTTCACGCTGACGCCGACGGTCGATACGACCGACGAGACCAACGAGACTATCACGGTAAGCGGGACGTCGGGCAGCCTGACGGTGAACTCGGCGACGATCAGCCTGACGGACGACGACGGGCCGACGGTGTCGATCGACTCGCCGAGCGTGACGGAAGGCGACAGTGGCACGACGAACCTGACCTTCACGGCGACCTTGAGCGCGGCGAGCGTCCAGCAGGTGACGGTAGCCTACGCCGACGCCACGACCGGCACGGCCACGTCGGGGACGGACTATACGGCCATCACGGGCGGGACGCTGACCTTCCCGGCGGGGACGACCAGCCAGACCTTCAACGTGGCGGTGACCGGCGACACGACCGACGAGGTGGACGAGACCGTCGTGGTGACCCTGAGTAACCCGACGAACGCAACCGTCTCAGCGACGGCAGGTACCGGCACGGGGACGATCACGGACGACGACGGGCCGACGGTATCGATCAACTCACCGAGCGTGACGGAGGGTGATAGCGGCACGACGAACCTGACGTTCACGGTGACGTTGAACGCGGCGAGCGTCCAGCCGGTGACGGTAGCCTATGCTGACGCCGGGACCGGCACGGCCACGTCGGGGACGGACTACACGGCCATCACCGCTGGCACGCTGACCTTCACGGCAGGGACAACCAGCCAGACCTTCACCGTGGCGGTGACGGGTGACGTCCTGGCCGAGTCGAACGAGACCGTCGTGGTGACTCTGAGCAGCCCGACGAACGCGACGATCGCGACGGGTACCGGCACGGGGACGATCACGGACAACGACGGCGCGCCGACCGCGATCACCTTGACAGTGAACGATAACAGCGTGGGCGAGGCCGACGGGGCGACGACGATCACGGTAACGGCCACAGTGGACGGCACGACCCGGTTCGCCGAGGCCACGACGGTGACGGTAAGCGTGGCGGGCAGCGGCACGGCGACGGCGGTGGATTTCGCGGCGGTATCGGACTTCAACATTGAGATTGCGGCGGGCGCGGCGAGCCAGACCGGGACGTTCACGCTGACACCGACGGTCGATACGACCGACGAGACCAACGAGACCATCACGGTAAGCGGCGTCTCCGGCAGCCTGACAGTGAATTCAGCGACGATCACGCTGACGGACGACGACGGCGCGCCGACGTCGATCACCTTGACGGTGGATGACAACAGCGTGGCCGAGGGCGACGGGGCGACCCTGATCACGGTAACGGCGACGGTGGACGGCACGACCCGGTACGCCGACACCACGACGGTGACGGTGCGCGTGGCGGGCAGTGGCACGGCGACGGCGGTGGACTTCGCGGCGGTGTCGGACTTCGACATTACGATCGCGGCGGACGCCGCCAGCGGGACCGAGACGTTCACGCTGACGCCGACGGACGATGCGACGGACGAGACCAACGAGACGGTGACGGTGAGCGGTACCTCAGGCAGCCTGACGGTGAACGCAGCCACGATCACGTTGACGGACAACGATGCGACGCCGACGGCGATCACGCTGACGGTGGACGATGACGGTGTAGGTGAGGGCGACGGGGCGACCCTGATCACGGTGACGGCGACGGTGGACGGCACGACCCGGTTCGCCACGGCGACGACGGTGACGGTAAGCGTGGCGGACAGCGGCACGGCGACAGCAGTGGACTTCGCGGCGGTGGCGGATTTCAACATCACTATCGGGGCCGGGGCGGCGAGCGGAACCGGGACGTTCACGCTGACGCCGACGAACGACTCGGCGGATGAGACCGATGAAACCATCACGGTGAGCGGCGCGTCAGGTAGTCTGACGGTGAACTCGGATACGATCAGCCTGACGGACGACGACGGCGCGCCGACGTCGATCACACTAACGGTGAGCGATAACAGCGTGGGCGAGGCCGACGGGGCGACGACGATCACGGTGACGGCGACGGTGAACGGGGCGACGCAGTTCGCCGCGGACACGACGGTGACGGTGAGCGTGGCGGGTAGCGGCACGGCGACGGCGGTGGATTTCGCGGCGGTGTCGGACTTCGACATTGAGATTGCGGCGGGGGCGACGAGTGGTACCGGGACGTTCACGCTGACGCCGACAGTCGATACAACCGACGAGACCGACGAGACGATCACGGTGAGCGGGACGTCGGGCAGCCTGACGGTAAACTCGGCGACGATCAGCCTGACGGACGACGACGGCGCGCCGACGTCGATCACACTAACGGTGGACGATAACAGCGTGGGCGAGGCCGACGGGGCGACGACGATCACGGTGACGGCAACGGTGGACGGCGGGACCCGGTACGCCGCGGTCACGACGGTGACGGTGAGCGTGGCGGGCAGTGGCACGGCGACGGCAGTGGACTTTGCGGCGGTGTCGAACTTCGACATCGAGATTGCCGCGGGCGCGGCGAGCGGCACCGGGACGTTCACGCTGACGCCGACGGTCGATACGACCGACGAGACCGACGAGACGGTGACAGTGAGCGGGACGTCGGGCGACCTGACGGTAAACTCGGCGACGATCACGTTGACGGATGATGACGCCGCCCCGACCGCGATCACGCTGACGGTGGATGACAGCAGCGTGGGCGAGGGCGACGGGGCGACCCTGATCACGGTGACCGCCACAGTGGACGGCACGACCCGGTTCGCCGACACCACGACGGTGCAGGTAAGCGTGGCGGGTAGCGGCACGGCGTCGGCGGTGGACTTCGCGGCGGTGTCGGACTTCGACATTACGATTGCGGCGGGCGCGGCGAGCGGCACCGGGACGTTCACGCTGACGCCGACGGTCGATACGACCGACGAGACCGACGAGACCATCACGGTAAGCGGCACGTCGGGCAGCCTGACGGTGAATTCGGCGACGATCACACTGACGGACGACGATGCCGCCCCGTCGTCGATCACGCTGACGGTGAACGATAACAGCGTAGGCGAGGCCGACGGGGCGACGACGATCACGGTGACGGCGACGGTGGACGGCGGGACGCGGTACGCCGCGGCCACGACGGTGACGGTGAGTGTGGCGGGCAGTGGCACGGCGTCGGCGGTGGACTTTGCGACGGTGTCGGACTTCGACATCGAGATTGCGGCGGACGCCGCCAGCGGTACCGGGACGTTCACGCTGACGCCGACGGTCGATACGACAGACGAGACCGATGAGACCATCACGGTAAGCGGGACGTCGGGCAGCCTGACGGTAAACTCGGCGACGATCACGCTGACGGACGACGATGCCGCCCCGACCGCAATCACACTAACGGTGAACGACAACAGCGTGGCCGAGAGCGACGGGGCGACCACGATCACGGTGACCGCCACAGTGGACGGCACGACCCGGTTCGCCGCGGCCACGACGGTGACGGTGAGCGTGGCGGGCAGTGGCACGGCGACGGCGGTGGACTTTGCGGCGGTGTCGGACTTCGACATTACGATTGCGGCGGACGCGGCGAACGGTACCGGAACCTTCACACTGACGCCGACGGACGATACGACGGACGAGACCGACGAGACGATCACGGTGAGCGGTACCTCAGGCAGCCTGACGGTAAACTCGGCGACGATCAGCCTGACAGACGACGACGGCGCGCCGACGTCGATCACACTAACGGTGGACGATAACAGCGTGGCCGAGGCCGACGGGGCGACCCTGATCACGGTGACCGCGACAGTGAACGGCGGGACCCGGTACGCCGACACCACGACGGTGACGGTGAGCGTGGCGGGCAGTGGCACGGCGTCGGCGGTGGACTTCGCAGCGGTGTCGAACTTCGACATCGAGATCCCGGCAGGCGCGGCGAGCGCCACCGGAACGTTCACGCTGACGCCGACGGTCGATACGACGGACGAGACCAACGAGACTATCACGGTGAGCGGTACCTCAGGCAGCCTGACGGTGAATTCGGCCACGATCACGCTGACGGACGACGACGGGCCGACGGTGTCGATCGACTCGCCGAGCGTGACGGAAGGCGACAGTGGCTCGACGAACCTGACCTTCACGGCGACCTTGAGCGCGGCGAGCGTCCAGCCGGTGACAGTAGCCTGGGGGTCGGGGACTGGCGGCACGGCCACGTCGGGGACCGACTACACGGCCATCACCGGCGGGACGCTGACCTTTGCGGCAGGGACGCTTAGTCAGACCTTCACCGTGGCGGTGACCGGTGACACGACCGACGAGGTAGACGAGACCGTCGTGGTGACCCTGAGCAGCCCGACGAACGCAACCGTCTCAGCGACGGCAGGTAGCGGCACGGGGACGATCACGGACGACGACGGGCCGACGGTATCGATCAACTCACCGAGCGTGACGGAGGGTGATAGCGGCACGGCGACCCTGACATTCACCGTGACGTTGAGCGCGGCGAGCGTCCAGCCGGTGACGGTAGCCTATGCTGACGCCGGGACCGGCACGGCCACGTCCGGGACGGACTACACGGCGATCACCGCCGGGACGCTGACCTTCGCGACGGGGACGACCAGCCAGACCTTCACCGTAGCGGTGACCGGCGACGTCCTGGCCGAGTCGAACGAGACCGTCGTGGTGTCGTTGAGCAGCCCGACGAATGCGACGATCTCGACAGCGAGCGGCACGGGGACGATCACGGACAACGACGGCGCGCCGACCGCGATCACCTTGACAGTGAACGATAACAGCGTAGGCGAGGCCGACGGGGCGACGACGATCACGGTGACCGCCACAGTGGACGGCACGACCCGGTTCGCCGAGGCCACGACGGTGACAGTGAGCGTGGCGGGCAGCGGCACGGCGACGGCGGTGGACTTTGCGGCGGTGTCGGACTTCGACATTACGATTGCGGCGGGGGCGGCGAGCCAGACCGGAACGTTCACGCTGACGCCGACGAACGACGTCGTGGACGAGACCGACGAGACGATCACGGTAAGCGGTACCTCAGGCAGCCTGACGGTGAACTCGGCGACGATCACGCTGACAGACGACGACGCCGCCCCGACCGCAATCACGTTGACAGTGAACGACAACAGCGTGGGCGAGAGCGACGGGGCGACGACGATCACGGTGACGGCGACGGTGGACGGCACGACCCGGTTCGCCGAGGACACGACGGTGACCGTGAGCGTGGCGGGCAGCGGCACGGCGACGGCGGTGGACTTTGCGGCGGTGGCGAACTTCGACATCGAGATCGACGCGGGCGACGCGAGCGCCACCGGGAACTTCACGCTGACGCCGACGGACGATGCGGTGGACGAGACCGACGAGACGGTGACGGTGAGCGGGACGTCGGGCAGCCTGACGGTGAACTCGGCGACGATCACGTTGACGGACGACGATGCGGCGCCGACCGCGATCACGCTGACGGTGGACGATGACGGCGTGGGCGAGGGCGATGGGGCGACCCTGATCACGGTGACGGCGACGGTGGACGGCACGACCCGGTTCGCCACGGCCACGACCGTGACGGTGAGCGTGGCGAGTAGTGGCACGGCGACGGCGGTGGACTTTGCGGCAGTGTCGGACTTCGACATCACGATTGCGGCGGACGCCGCCAGCGGTACCGGAACCTTCACGCTGACGCCGACGAACGATGCGGCGGACGAGACCGACGAGACTATCACCGTGAGCGGGACGTCGGGCAGTCTGACGGTGAACTCGGATACGATCAGCCTGACGGACGATGACGGCGCGCCGACCTCACTCACGCTGACGGTGAACGACAACAGCGTAGGGGAGGGCGACGGGGCGACGACGATCACGGTGACGGCGACGGTGAACGGGGCGACGCAGTTCGCCGGTGTCACGACGGTGACGGTGAGCGTGGCGGGCAGCGGCACGGCGACGGCAGTGGACTTCGCAGCGGTGTCGAACTTCGACATTACGATTGCGGCGGGGGCGACGAGCGGTACCGGGACGTTCACGCTGACGCCGACGGTCGATACGACCGACGAGACCAACGAGACTATCACGGTCAGCGGGACGTCGGGCAGCCTGACAGTGAACTCGGCCACGATCGCGCTGACGGACGACGACGATGCCCCGACCGCGATCACGCTAACGGTGGACGACAACAGCGTGGCCGAGGGCGACGGGGCGACCCTGATCACGGTAACGGCCACGGTGGACGGCGGGACGCGGTACGCCGCGGCCACGACGGTGACGGTGAGCGTGGCGGGTAGCGGCACGGCGACGGCGGTGGACTTTGCGGCGGTGGCGAACTTCGACATCGAGATTGCGGCGGACGCCGCGAGCGGTACCGGAACCTTCACGCTGACGCCGACGGTCGATACGACGGACGAGACCAACGAGACGATCACGGTGAGCGGGACGTCAGGCAGCCTGACGGTGAACTCGACGACGATCAGCCTGACGGACGACGACGACGCCCCGACCGCGATCACGCTGACGGTGAATGACAACAGCGTGGGCGAGGCCGACGGGGCGACCACGATCACGGTGACCGCGACGGTGGATGGCACGACCCGGTACGCCGCGGCCACGACGGTGACGGTGAGTGTGGCAGGCAGTGGCACGGCGACGGCGGTGGACTTTGCGGCGGTGGCGAACTTCGACATTACGATTGCGGCAGGCGCGGCGAGCGGCACCGGGACGTTCACGCTGACGCCGACGGACGATACGACCGACGAGACCAACGAGACTATCACAGTGAGCGGTACCTCAGGCAGCCTGACAGTGAACTCGGCCACGATCACGCTGACGGACGACGACGCCGCGCCGACGTCGATCACACTAACGGTGAACGACAACAGCGTGGGCGAGGCCGACGGGGCGACGACGATCACGGTGACAGCGACGGTGGACGGCACGACCCGGTACGCCGCGGCCACGACGGTGACCGTGAGTGTGGCAGGCAGTGGCACGGCGACGGCGGTGGATTTTGCGGCGGTGTCGGACTTCGACATTACGATTGCGGCGGACGCCACGAGCGGTACCGGAACGTTCACGCTGACGCCGACGGTCGATACGACCGACGAGACTGACGAGACGATCACAGTAAGCGGCACGTCGGGCAGCCTGACGGTGAACTCGGCCACGATCACACTGACGGACGACGATGCCGCCCCGACCTCGATCACCCTGACGGTGAACGACGACGGCGTGGGCGAGGCCGACGGGGCGACCCTGATCACGGTGACGGCGACGGTGGACGGCACGACCCGGTTCGCCACGGCGACGACGGTGACCGTGAGCGTGGCGGACAGCGGCACGGCGACGGCGGTGGACTTCGCCGCGGTGACGGCCTTCGACATCACGATTGCGGCGGACGCCGCGAGCGGTACCGGCAGCTTCACGCTGACGCCGACGGACGATGCGGCGGACGAGACCGATGAGACCATCACGGTGAGCGGCACGTCAGGCAGCCTGACGGTGAACTCGGATACGATCAGCCTGACGGACGACGACGGCGCGCCGACCTCACTCACGCTGACGGTGAACGACAACAGCGTGGCCGAAGGCGACGGGGCGACCCTGATCACGGTGACCGCCACGGTGAACGGCGCGACACAGTTCGCCGGTGTCACAACGGTGACCGTGAGCGTGACGGGCAGCGGCACGGCGACGGCGGTGGACTTCGCCGCGGTGTCGGCCTTCGACATTACGATTGCGGCGGGCGCGGCGAGCGGCGCCGGAACCTTCACGCTGACGCCGACGGACGATACGACGGACGAGACCAACGAGACGATCACGGTAAGCGGCGCCTCAAGCGGCCTGACGGTGAACTCAGCCACGATCGCGCTGACGGACGACGACGGCGCGCCGACCGCGATCACACTAACGGTGAACGACAACAGCGTGGCCGAGGCCGACGGCGCGACCCTGATCACGGTGACCGCGACGGTGGACGGCACAACCCGGTTCGCCACCACCAAGACGGTGACGGTGAGCGTGACGGGTACCGCCGCGCCCACGGCAGTGGACTTCGCGGCAGTGGCGAACTTCGACATTACGATCGCCGCGGACGCCGCCAGCGGCGCCGGAACCTTCACGCTGACGCCGACAGACGATACGACCGACGAGACCAACGAGACGATCACAGTAAGCGGCGCTTCGCCCGGCCTGACAGTGAACTCCGCTACGATCACGCTGACGGACAATGACGGGACGCCGTCGCTATCGATCAACTCGCCGCGCGTGACGGAAGGGAACAACGGTTCGACCAACCTGACGTTCACGGTGGCCCTAAGTCCGGCCAGTACCGAGCAGGTGACGGTGGACTACGCGGACGCCGGAACCGGGACGGCGACCTCGGGGACTGACTACGCGGCGATCACCGCCGGGAGTCTGACCTTCCCCGCGGGAACCGCGAGCCGGCAGATCACGGTGTCGGTGACGGGGGACGCGACCGACGAGCCGGACGAGACGGTGGTGGTATCGCTGAGTAACCCCGTCAATGCGACGCTTGGAATCGACACGGGCACGGGGACGATCGCGAACGACGATGGCACCGTGGATCCCGGCATAAGCAACGATATGCCGACGCTGGTGATCGACTCGCCGCGCGTGGCGGAGGGCGATAGCGGCACAAAGAACCTGACGTTCACCGTGAGCTTGAGCGCGCCCACCGCCGAGCGGGTGACGGTGGACTACGCGGACGCCGGGACCGGGACGGCGACCCCGGGGACCGACTACGCGGCGATCACCGCCGGCGCCCTGATCTTCCCCGCGGCAACCACGAGCCGGGAGATCACCGTAACGGTGATGGGCGACGTCCTGGACGAGTCGGACGAGACCGTGGTGCTGGCCTTGAGCCGCCCGTCAAACGCCACCCTGGGGACGGCGAGCGGCGTCGGTACAATCGCCGACGATGATGCGCTGCCGTCGTTGTCGATCGACTCGCCGCACGTGGCGGAGGGTCACAACGGCGCGAAGAACCTGACGTTCACCGTGAGCTTGAGCGCGCCCAGCGCCGAGCCGGTGACGGTGGCCTGGGCGGACGCCGGGACCGGCACGGCGACCCCGGGGACCGACTGCGCGGTCATCCCCGGCGGCACGCTGACCTTCCCCGCGGGAACCACGAGCCGGGAGATCACGGTAACGGTGATAGGCGACGTCCTGGACGAGTCGGACGAGACCGTGGTGTTGGCCCTGAGCAACGCCGGGAACGCGACCATCGGCACGGCGACGGGGACCGGCGCCATCGCCAATGACGACACGCCGCCGACGCTGTCGATCGCCTCGCCGCGCGTAACGGAAGGCGACCCCGGTTCGACGACCCTGACGGAGGGCGCCGCCGGTTCGGTAAGCCTGACCTGGACGGTGACCCTGGACGCGGCCAGCGGGCGGACGGTGACAGTAGACTATGCGGACGCCGGAACCGGCACGGCGACCCCGGGGACCGACTACACGGCGCTCCCCGCCGGTACGCTGACCTTCCCCGCCGGAGTCACCAGCCAGGCGATCACGGTGTCGGTGACGGGCGACACTATCACCGAGCCGGACGAGACCGTAGTGGTCGCCCTGAGCGACGCGGCGAACGCGACCATCAGCGCAGCGACGGGAACCGGCACAATCATCGACAACGACGTCGACCTGACACCGAGCTTTGGTTCGGCGACGATCCGGGATCAGTCCTGGACCCAGAACTGGCCGATCCCGGCATTGTCGCTGCCGGCGGCCATCGGTGGCGACGGCGCGCTGACCTACGCGCTGACGCCGGCGCTGCCCAACGGGCTGAGCTTCGATGCCGCCACGCGGGAATTATCGGGCATGCCGACGACGGCGATGGGGACGACCGAATACAGCCTGACGGCCACGGACGAGGACGGGGATGCGGCGGCGCTGAGTTTCGCGATCGAGGTGACCGACCCGATCACTATATCGATTGCAGACGCCCAGGCGGTGGAGGGCGAGTCCGTCGAGTTCGAGGTTACGTTGTCCAAGCCAGTGCCGGCGGTCGGGGCGCTGATGGTGGTTTGTCGGGTAACTGACGGCACGGCCCTGGCGCAGTCCGATTATACGCCGCCCGCGGATCAGCAAGGGGAGTTCTCGATCGCGGCGGGACGGCGCGAGGCGACGATCGTCATTCAGACGACGGACGACGACCTGGTGGAAGACGAGGAGACATTCACGGTGACGCTGGTCAGCGCCCGTCATGCAGAGTTGGGCGATGCCGAGGCCACGGGCCGGATTATCGATGACGACCTGACGTCCCTGCGCGGCGAGGCGTTGCAACGGTCTTTGGCGACGTTCGGGCGGACGGTAGCGACGGGGGCAGTGGACGTCATCGGCCAACGCTTCCGTCCCGCCGGCCCGCCACGCGCGCCGCGCGCCAGGTTGCCGCATCCAGCGGCATCGTATGCCGGCGCGGGTTACAACGGCCCGCCACGCGCGCCGCGCGCCGGGTTGCCGCCCCCGCCGCCGCGGAACGGCGCGACCGGCGCGGTTAGCGCCGCGGCCGACGCGACCTGGACGACCGGTGCGGTTAGCGGCGCGGCCGACGCGGCTTGGACGGCCGGCGCGGTTAGCGGCGCGACTGGCGCGGCTTGGACGACCGATGCGGTTAGCGCCGCGACTGGCGCGGCTTGGACGACCGATGCGGTTAGCGCCGCGGCCGACGCGGCTTGGGCGGCCGGCGCGGTTAGCGGCGCGACTGGCGCGGCTTGGACGACCGATGCGGTTAGCGGCGCGGCCGACGCGGCTTGGACGGCCGGCGCGGTTAGCGGCGCGACTGGCGCGGCTTGGACGACCGATGCGGTTAGCGGCGCGGCCGACGCGGCTTGGACGGCCGGCGCGGTTAGCGGCGCGACTGGCGCGGCTTGGACGACCGGTGCGGTTAGCGGCGCGGCCGACGCGGCTTGGACGGCCGGCGCGGTTAGCGGCGCGACTGGCGCGGCTTGGAAGACCGGTGCGGTTAGCGGCGCGGCCGACGCGGCTTGGACGGCCGGCGCGGTTAGCGGCGCGACTGGCGCGGCTTGGACGACCGATGCGGTTAGCGGCGCGGCCGACGCGGCTTGGACGGCCGGCGCGGTTAGCGGCGCGACTGGCGCGGCTTGGACGACCGATGCGGTTAGCGGCGCGGCTGGCGCCGCCTGGACGGCCGGTGCGGGCGGTGGCGCGGCTGGCGCCGCCTGGACGGCCGGTGCGGGCGGTGGCGCGGCTGATGCGGCCTGGACGGCCGGTGCGGGCAGTGGCGCCGCCTGGACGGCCAGCGCGGTCAACAACGCGGCCAGGCCGGGCTGGACAACCGGCGCGTGGCGGAACTTTTTCCTGGACAGTCACGGCGGCGCGGCATTGCCCGGCGGCTTTTCCGGCCCGGAGCGTTCCCCGCGGGGCGAATTCCTGTCCCAGGTCGCCTTTGAGAAGCGCCTTGGCGCGTCGGACGAGGCTGGCGCCGATGACGCCGCTGGCGCTGATGGTGAAGATGGCGCGAAGGGTCGGCAGTGGACAGTATGGGCCCGGGGTTCGCGGAGCCAGTTCAGTGGCCAGTCCGGGTCGAGGATAACATTAGACGGGGAGGTGAACGCGGGCTACCTGGGCGCGGACGTGCGGCTGGCTGAGCATGACCTGCTGCTGGGCGTAGCGTTATCGCACAGCGTCGGGAAACTGGACTACCGGATGCCGACGGCCGGATTGGACGAGGGGCGGGTGGACTTGGACTTGAGCAGCGTCCTGCCCTATGCTCACTGGACGCTGAACGAGCGGGTATCCCTGTGGGGATTGCTGGGCATCGGTTGGGGGAAGACCAGCTTGACGGACGGGTTCGGGCGGGCGACGACGGACACGACGATGCAGATGGCGGCATTGGGCAGTCGCGGGGAGTTGGCGACGTGGCGGGGCCTGGACCTGGCGTTGAAGGGCGATGCCCTCGTGGTGAACATGGCGGGGTCGGCGGCGCGCGGCGATGCGGTGACGATGCCGGAAGTGGATGCGGATGCGCATCGTCTGCGCCTGCTGGTGGAGGGCCGGCGCGAGTGGCAGCCGTCGCCACAACAGCAGTTGGAGTTGAGCCTGGAGTTCGGCGGTCGCTGGGACGGTGGCGATGCAGACACGGGCGTAGGCGCGGAGTTGGGCGGAGGGTTGGCATACCGCCATGCGGCCTGGGGTCTGGGTCTTGAGACGCAGGGCCGGTATCTGCTGGGGCATACGGAGCGGGCGTTCGAGGAATGGGGCGCGAGCGTGGCGGTAGTGTTGGATCCGGGCGTGGAGGGGATTGGCCCGTCGTTTACCTTGACGCCAGCCTGGGGCGAGGCCTCAAGCGGGGTAGAGAACCTGTGGCGGCAAGAGCAGTTGCTGGGCGCCAGCCTGGGCGGCCAGGCAGCCCCGGCTGAACGCGCCAGCCTGGACGGCCAGGCGACCCCGGCTGAACGCGGCGGCCTGCGCCCAAGCCGGTTACAGATGGAGTTGGGCTACGGCTTTGAGACCCGCGGCCCGGGCTTGCTGAAGCTGTACAGCGCCATGGACGAGGCTGGCCCGGGGAGCAGGAACTGGCGTCTGGGCAGCGAGGTAACGGGCAGGTGGTTCACCTGGGGCCTGGAACTGGACCGCCGGGAGAACTGGAGCGGATCACCCGAGCACGGCATCTTCCTGAAGTTCGGCAACGGGAAGTAAAAAGTTTTGAAGCATGAAGTTTAACGTAAATTAGGACATCCATAGATTAGGTTAGATGGAAATGGATCTGGGATTTCTCCAGGAGAATGCGTTTTCTCGCTTGATGATGATAATGAAATAAGGAAGATATAAATAAGGACATCCATAAAAGTATAAATAAGGACATCCATAGATTGGGTTAGATGGAAATGGCTCTGGGATTTTTCAGGAGAATGGTTTTCTCACTTGATGATGACGTATTATTATTCTCCGCCTCTGAGAGGCAGCACTGCTTTCGCCCGACACAGCCGGGTTCAGCTTATTCAGGACGAGTGCAACCCGTCGCCGGACAGCGCGGGTCAAAGAGGTGAAGCTATCGGGGAACTATCAGGCAGCTAACGACAACTCGCCGGGACAGGGACCTGCCAGAGCCATTGCTGACCAATCGCCTGACAGTAGGCTTTGAGATGCGCCGTTGAGCCCAACGCTTTCTGCAGCCAGGGGCGGTGGGGCTGCATCGCCCGTTGCCAGCCTGCTGGCGTCATGCCGAGTTGGTCAATCAAGGGTGGATAAGCGGTCGGAATAGCGCCCCGCTTGTCCTCACGGAGTCGCTGTCCAGACCAGTCCAGCAATTGCAGATAGTCCTCAAAGTCAAACGGGAGCGTGGCGCTTATATCCGCCTCAGCTGTGGTCTCACGGGGCTGGAACGGCATTAACTCCGGGGCAGTCCGCGTCAGCCGGCGTTTGACCGAAGTATAATCAGATTGCGTCGGGGTGGAGCTCATCCCGGCCCGGACGGGGTTCAAGTCCACATAGGCCAGGCACTGCAACACGGCGGTATCATCTAATAATGCCTGTGACTTGAAGCGGCCCTCCCAAAAGCGCCCCTTGCAGTCATCCTCGGCATTGGCGGCGCGGGCAATCTTCTCGTTCAGATAGCCCATGAAACGGCTGATGCTCGTCAGGATTTGGCGCATTCGGGCTATCTCCGTATCCACCTGCTCCATCTCCGTCGCCGCCAGTACATCCCCCGCCCGAAACCGTTTCAGCAGGGGACTGAGGGAATACAACTGTTGCCAACGGTCAAGCACCGCTGTTTGAGAGAGCGAGGCGGCCAACGCCAGGTTGACCCGGAGAACCACGTGGTAGTGATTGGACATGACGGCATAGCCGACGAGGTCGATACAGAAGGCTTGAGACAAGGCAAGGAGGCGCTGCTCGACCCAGCCGCGACGGTGCTCGTAGCTGTTCCCGGTCAGCCGGTCGAACCCGCACAAGAAGGCGCGCCGGACACAGCGGGAGATACAGTGATAGTAGGGGGTTTCATCCAGGCAGATTTGTTGGCGTCGTGCAATGGTCATGGCTACCTCCTGTAGGGGTCAGGTCATCCTGTTCCGCCAATGATACCAACATCCGACCGAATGTCAATTTATGGATGTCCTGAACTGAGGTACTCTCTGAATTGAGGTAATTTATGGGTGTCCTAAATCTGTCTTTCCAAACACAAAGAAATCAAGGATAATAAAATTGAACCGCTGGGGGTGAAGATGATGGCAATGTTGGAGGTAACAACATGATTCCATCGCATAGAATTGCAACACACCCAGGGGTAATTTTGCTCAAGGAGTTCCTTGAACCGATGGGCTTGTCACAAAAAGCCGTTGCATCTCACATTGGCATTCCTGTACAGCGGATCAATGAAATTGTCAGGGGTAAGCGGGGAGTTTCTCCTGATACAGCGTGGCTGTTCTCGGAGACATTTAATACATCGCCTGAGTTCTGGCTTAATCTTCAGGCAACTCATGATTTATCAATTCACAAGCCAAAGAATCATGTTCAACCCATAATGGCAATTGACGCATAACAAGACTGCCAACCCGGACGTGTTTTCGTTCGTATACGACGAAGAAACAAAGTCAGCGATTATTGAATTAGTAGAATCGTACGGGTATAAGTGCCCGCAACTATGTTCACCTGAAGAATTTGGAGGAACGTCAAATGATTGAAGACCCCATAGTGGAAGAAATTCACCGTTATCGGAAAGAACATGCTGCGCAGTATGGGAACGACCTTAAACGCATTGTAGAAGCCCTTCGGGAAAAAGAACGTACCTCAAAACGCACACTACTGAATCCAGGACCAAAGGCGCTTTTGAAAAAAACCGGAAGCTGACAATTAATTCAACGACTTATGAATCAACAATTTGTGATCTGCATAAAGAATGATGAATATCCTGTTTCATTAGAAGTGAGGAAGCTGTATCAAATCATTTCTGATTCTGACGCTGAAAGTAATCAGCGACTCCGGGTGATTGACGAATCAGGGGATGATTATTTATATCCGAAAGAATATTTCATTTCTGTAAACCTGCCGAATGCTACGAAACAGACGATCGTTGAAGCAGCATAACAAGGTTATTTAATCCGATGATTGAAAGAGATTGGGAGCAATGGGAGATGGAAATCGAGGAAGATGCGGCGTCCGGCAAGCTGGACTTCCTCATAGACTGAACCGCCCCGGGAATCCCGGAGACCCGTTAGTTTGAGTCATGCCGCTTCACATGACCGGTTATGCCTATCATAGTACATCTGTTCATACTCAGCCGGTGGCACATGGCCGAGCGGCGCCAACAGACGCCGATTATTGAACCAGTCCACCCATTCCAGCGTCGCATATTCCACCTCATCAATGGTCTTCCATGGCCCCCGCGTTCGGATCACTTCTGTCTTGTACAGGCCGATGATGGTCTCCGCCAGCGTATTGTCATAGGAATCCCCCACAGGATCAGCGCCTGTTTACCCGATGACGTCGAAGGCGACGTGACGGTGGCCGCGCCGGATGCGGTAGGTATTGAAATCACCGCGGTCAAGGGTGAAGATTTTTTGCAGTGAGTGCGTTTCCGCTGCCGTCACCAGCGAAGCATCGGCAAAATCCATTGGCGCATCGGCGTATTGCACCATCAGTTCAAGGGCGCGCACAAGCGCGTTCTCGTCAGAAAAGATCACCTTCAGGCCCCCTCGGGCGATGAAATCCATCAGGGCGGCGGCGCCGTCCCCTGCCGGTCCCAGCAAGTGGAATGCCTCGGTGAGGACCGGCAGGGTCGTGGCAATCGGCTCGTTAATGTCCTTGAGGGTGTTGATACAGCGTCCGTGCGCGGCGTCGGTACGGTTGAACAGCGCAACCAGTGGCCCGGTATCGGTGAGAATCATCGACCGTGTTTCTGCCTGATTATCCCGGCAACCGCAGATTTGGCTTTGGCGGCAGGGGCTATACTCTCGTCACCCGGCCCCAGGTCAAGTTCGCGGTAAATATCGTAAGGTCTTGTGGTAGCGGCCGTCTCTTGCGCCTTTGCAAAAAAATTCAGCCCCTGCTTCAAAACATTAGAGATGGATAACCCCGTCTGTTGTTGCAGTGTTTTCAGTGTTGCTTCCGCATCGTCGTCGAGCCGGACTGTCCTGCTACTCATCGTATTACCTCCTGATATCGTAATACGGAGTGTATTACAGCGCCATGCAAGGTGTCAACCCGACATCTGGTCTTCAATGGTCACATCAATCCCATCGGCCAGCACATTCCGAAAAAAGTCCGGATTGAACTGTTTGTCCGGCTCGTCAAACTCATCCTGCCAGTAAGCAAACGACGTGATCTCCACCCGCGGCTTCTTTAAATCCGCGCAGGCATTAATATGATAGTTATTTCCAAATTTTGACGCCGCCGTGGCCATTGGCGCGACCGGCGTGGCTTGGATGGCCGGTGCGGGTAGTGGCGCGGCCGATGCGGCCTGGAACTGGATCGCCGGGAGAACTGGAGCGGGTCACCTGAGCACGGCGTCTTCCTGAGGTTTGGCAACGGCAAGTAAACCGTGCTATACTGCTGACATGACGCAAGAACTAATAAGCATGATCACCGTTGGCCTGGCCTTGGCCGGACTCATCATCGGACTGTTTGCCTGGCTACGTCATGATATCCGCGAACAGGTTTCCCGCCTGGACCAACGCTTTGAGAACATGGGCCAAGACATCAACCAGCGCTTTGACAACATCAATCAGCGCTTTGATAACATGAACCAAGACATCAATCAGCGCTTTGATAACATGAACCAAGACATCAATCAGCGCTTTGACAACATGAACCAGCGCTTTGATAACATGGGCCAAGACATCAATCAGCGCTTTGACAACATGAACCAAAACATCAATCAGCGCTTTGACAACATGAACCAGCGCTTTGACAAAATGGGCCAAGACATCAATCAGCGCCTTGACAACATGGGCCATGACGTCAACCAGCGCCTTGACAACTTTCGCCCGCAGCCGGTGATGCCCCCGCCCCCGCCGGACCAGCACGATCAAGCTGCCTGACAAAATGGACAAACGCCTTGACAAAATGGACCAACGCCTTGACAAAATGGCCAATGAAATGAGTGAAATCCGTGGACGTCTGTCATACCTGGAAGGCTTTATAGAAGGTCTGTTCCTCCCGCGGCCGGTGATGCCCCCGCCGCCCCCGCCCCCGCCCCCGCCGGACCAGCACGATCAAGCTGCCTGACAACAATTAATACAAAACTCCAGGTCTTATAGCCGGTAACTTGCGCCCAACCTGACGAGCCCGGCGGCGCCGGCTTGGTATGAACAGGGGTACTATTTCAAACTTCTTGCCTCTGTTGTGGTATGCTAGGATTGTGGTATGCTATGATTGAATGAATAATCTTTCAAATCAGGGGTAGGCGAGCGCTTTGGCAACACGGGGATTGCGCAAGTTGCGTTTGGCGTTTGTTTCGGCGAAGCGCCTTGTTGTCATTGCCACTCGTCTATCGAATAAATTGAACAGTTTCTGATATGCCGCTGCTTTTTTCTTTGTCGCTTGCTCTTCTTCGCGTCAGCTTCGAGGGTGTGAAGCGGTGGATTGCCTGCCCCCCCCCCCCCCCCCCCCCCGCAAATACTGAATCCGTCGAGGCCCATCAACTCGCCGAGCGTGACCGAGGGCGACAGCGACACGATTACCCTGACGCCGGCATGAAGCGCCGGATCGCCGGCTGGCGCCCCTGCCTTGTCCCCTTGCTGCTCCTTGCCCTGGCCGCCGTCGCGCCCCAGGCCGCCGCGCAGACGCTGTCGATTAACTCACCAAGCGTGACCGAGGGCGACGACGGCGACACGACGAACCTGACGTTCACGGTGACCTTGAGCCCGGCGAGCAGCCAGCAGGTGACGGTGGCCTACGCCGACGCCACGACCGGCACGGCCACGTCCGGGACGGACTACACGGCGATCACCGCCGGCACCCTGACCTTCGCGGCGGGGACGACCAGCCAGACCTTCAACGTATCGGTGACGGGCGACGAAGACGTCGAGGCGAACGAGACCGTCGTGATAACCCTGAGCAGCCCGACGAACGCAACGCTCGCGACGACGACCGGCACGGGGACGATCACAAACGACGACGGGCCGACGATATCGATCGACTCGCCGAGCGTGAGGGAGGGGAACAGCGGCGTAGCGCAACTGACGTACACAGTACAGATGAGCGAGTCGAGCAGCCAGACGGTGAGGGTGAGCTGGGGGGTCGATGCGAGCAGCACGGCCACTAGGGATGTGGACTACGTAAACCCCGGCACCGGCACGATTCTCTTCCATCCGGGGAGTACCAGGGAGAGATTAGGGTTGCGGGTGAGGGGCGACGTCTTCGACGAGGACGACGAGACCCTCGTGTTGAGGCTGAGCAACGCGAGGAACGCGACCATCGCGACAGCGATCGGCACCGGGACGATCACCGACGACGATGCGACGCCATCGATCAACTTGACGGTGGATGACACCAGCGTGGGCGAGAGCGACGGGGCGACCACGATCACGGCAACCGCCACGCTGGATGGCACGTCGCGGTTCGCCACAGACAGGACGGTGACGGTAAGCGTGGCGGGCAGCGGCGCGGCGTCGGCGGTGGACTTCGCGGCGGTGTCGGACTTCGACATTACGATTGCGGCAGGGTCGGCGAGCGGTACCGGAAGCTTCACCCTGACGCCGACGGCCGATGCGCTGGACGAGACGAACGAGACGGTGACGGTGAGTGGGACATCAGGCAGCCTGACGGTGAATTCAGCCACGATCACCTTGACGGATGACGACGCGACGCCGTCGCTGTCGGTCGACTCGCCGAGCGTGACGGAGGGCAACAGCGGCGACACGACGAACCTGACGTTCACGGTGACCTTGAGCGCGGCAAGCGGCAAGGAGGTGACGGTGAACTGGGCGCGGGCGGGGGGCGGCACGGCCACGTCCGGGACCGACTACGCGGTCATCACCGGCGGGACGCTGACCTTCCCGGCGGAGACGATTAGTCAGACCTTCGACGTGTCGGTGACGGGCGACACGACCGACGAGTCGAACGAGACCGTCCTGGTCTTCATCAGCAACGCGGTGAACGCGACGCTCGCGACGGTCGCCGGCACGGGGACGATCATCGACGACGACGGCGCACCGGCGCTGTCGATCAACTCGCCAAGCGTGACGGAGGGCGACAGCGGCTCGACGAACCTGATGTTCACGGTGACCCTGAGTCCGGCCAGTACTGGCCAGGTGACGGTGAACTACGCCGACGCCGGGACCGGCACGGCCACGTCCGGGACCGACTACACGGCGATCACCGACGGCACACTGACCTTCGCGGCGGGGGATACCAGCAAGACCTTCAACGTAGCGGTGACGGGCGACACGATCGACGAGTCGAATGAGACCGTCGTAGTGACCCTGAGCGGCGCGACAGGCGCGACGATCGCGACCGCGACCGGCACGGGGACGATCACGGACAACGACGACACGCCGACGCTGTCGATCGACTCGCCGAGCGTGACGGAGGGGGACAGCGGCACGAAGAACCTGACGTTCGAGGTGACGTTGACCCCGGCCAGTACCCGGCAGGTGACGGTGAACTACGCCGACGGCAGGCTCGCCAGCAGGGGCGGCACGGCCACGTCCGGGACGGACTACACGGCGATCCGCGCCGGCCGGCTGAACTTCCCGCCGGGGACGACCAGCCAGACCTTCAACGTGGCGGTGATAGGCGACACGATCGACGAGAGGAACGAGACCATCGTGGTGCTCCTTGGCCGCCCGTCGAACGCGGTCATATCAAGTACGGCGGGTACCGGCACGGGGACGATCACGGACGACGACGAGCCATCGCTCACGTTGACGGTGGATGACAGCAGCGTGGGCGAGGCCGACGGGGCGACCACGATCACGGTGACGGCCACGGTGGACGGCGAGCTGCGGTTTTCCTCGTCCACGACGGTGACGGTGAGCGTGGCCGGCAGCGGCACGGCGGGGGTGGTGGACTTCGCGGCGGTGTCATCCTTCGACATTACGATCCCGGCGAACGCGGCGAGCGGTACCGGGACGTTCACGCTGACGCCGACGAACGACGCGCTGGACGAGGCCAACGAGACGGTGACGGTGAGTGGCGTCTCAGGCAGCCTGTTGGTGCGCCCGGCCACGATCAGCCTGACGGACAACGACGACACGCCGACGCTGTCGATCGACTCGCCGAGCGTGGCGGAGGGGGACAGCGGCTCGGAGGACCTGACGTTCACGGTGACCTTGAGCGCGGCGAGCGCCCAGGAAGTGACGGTGAACTACGCCGACGTCGTGGATGACTCGGACAACACGAACGATGGCACAGCCACGTCCGGGACGGACTACACGGCGATCACCGCCGGCACCCTGACCTTCGCGGCGGGGACGACCAGCCAGACCTTCGCCGTATCGGTGACGGGCGATACGACCGACGAGGAGAACGAGACGGTGATCGTGACCCTGAGCAACGCGACAAACGCGACGATCGCGACGGCGAGCGGCACGGGGACGATCACCGACGACGACGCGGCGCCGACGATATCGATTAACTCGCCGAGCCTCTCGGAGGAGGACGCCGATAGAGATATCCTGCAGTTCATAATTACATTGAGCGCGGTGAGCGGCAAGGAGGTGAAGGTGGACGTCGCCGATGCCGGGACCGGCACGGCCACGTCCGGGACCGACTACACGGCGCCCGGCAGTATCACGTACACCTTCAGGCCGGGGACGGCTAGACAAGGCGCCGCGATAGAGGTGATAGACGACACCATGGATGAGGCGGACGAGACCGTCGTGCTAACCCTGAGCAACGTGACGAACGCGACCATATCAAGTACGGCGGGTACCGGCACGGGGACGATCACCGACGACGACGATGAGCCGACGCTGTCGATCAACTCGCAGACCGTGACGGAGGGTGACAGCGGCACGACGAACCTGACGTTCACGGTGACGTTGAGCGAGTCGAGCGGCAAGCAGGTGACGGTGGCCTACGCGGACGCCGGGACCGGCACGGCCACGTCCGGGACCGACTACACGGCGATCACCGCCGGCACGCTGACCTTCGATGCGGGGACTAACAGGAGCACCTTATCAGTGGAAGTGACCGGCGATACGACCGACGAGGTGGACGAGACCATCGTGATAACCCTGAGCAGCGCGACGAACGCGACGATCGCGACGGGTACCGGCACAATAACGATCGCGGACGACGACGGGCCGACGATATCAATCAACTCGCCGACCGTGACGGAGGGGAACGCCGGCGACACGCCGAACCTGGCGTTCACCGTGACCTTGAGCGCGGCGAGCGTCCAGGAGGTGACGGTGGACTACGCCGACGCCGGGACCGGCACGGCCACGTCCGGGACGGACTACACGGCCATCACCGGCGGGACGCTGACCTTCCCGGCCCGCCCCGCCGGGACGATGACCATCCCGCCGGGGGCGACCAGCCAGACCTTCAACGTAGCGGTGCTGGGCGATACGACCGAAGAGGCGGGCGAGACCATCGTGATAACCCTGAGCGACGCGACGAACGCGACGATCGCGATGGCGACCGGCACGGGGACGATCACGAACGACGACGGGCCGATGGTGTCGATCGACTCGCCGAGGGTGACGGAGGGGAACGCCGGCGACACGCCGACCCTGATGTTCACCGTGACCTTGAGCGCGGCGAGCCTCCAGCAGGTGACGGTGGCCTACGCGGACGCCGGGACCGGCACGGCCACGTCCGGGACCGACTACACGGCGATCACCGGCGGGACGCTGACCTTCCCGGTGGGGACGACCAGCCAGACCTTCGACGTGTCGGTGACGGGCGACACGGACATTGAGGAGAACGAGACCATCATGATAACCCTGAGCGACGCGGTGAACGCAGCGATCGCGACGGGTACCGGCAAGGGGACGATCAGGAATGACGACGGGCCGACGCTGTCGATCAACTCGCCGAGCGTGATGGAGGGTGACAGCGGCTCGACGAACCTGACGTTCACGGTGACGTTGAGCGAGTCGCTCACCCAGCAGGTGACGGTGGACTGGGGGGCAGGGACGGGTGGCACCGCTACTTCCGGGACGGACTACACGGCCATCACGGGCGGGACGCTGACCTTCACGGCGGGGACAACCAGCCAGACCTTCGACGTGGCGGTGACGGGCGACACGACCAACGAGGCGAACGAGACCGTCGTGGTGTTCCTGAGCAACCCGACGATCGAAGGGACGGGGACGCCGCCGCCGACGGCGCCGACGATCGCGACCGCGACCGGCACGGGGACGATCACCGACGACGACGATGAGCCGACGCTGTCGATCGACTCACCGAGCGTGATGGAAGGGGACAGTGGTTCGACGAACCTGACGTTCACGGTGAGTTTGAGCGCGGCGAGCGGCAAGCAGGTGAAGGTGAACTACGCGGACGCCGGGACCGGCACGGCCACTTCCGGGACCGACTACACGGCGCTCCCCACCCCCACCGGTACGCTGACCTTCGCGGCGGGGACGACGAGCCAGACCTTCAACGTATCGGTGACGGGTGACACGCTGGTCGAGGGGGGCGAGACCGTCGTGGTGACGTTGAGCAGCCCGACGAACGCGGCCGTATCCGCTACGGAGGGCTCCGGCACGGGGACGATCACTGACGACGATAATGCGCCCTCGATCACCTTGACGGTGAATCCGAGCAGCGTGGGCGAGGGCGACGGGGCGACAACGATCACGGTGACCGCCACGGTGGACGGCACGATCCGGTTCGCCAACGCCACGACGGTGACCGTGAGCGTGGCGGGCAGCGGCACGGCGACGGCGGTGGACTTTACGGCGGTGACGGACTTCGACATTGAGATTGCGGCGGGGGCGGAGAGCCAGACCGGGACGTTCACGCTGACGCCGACGGACGACACGGCAGACGAGACCGACGAGACGATCACGGTGAGCGGGACGGCGACCGGCCTGACGGTGAACTCGGCCACGCTCAGCCTGACGGACGACGATGGCGCGCCGACGCTGTCAATCAACTCGCCGAGCGTGTCGGAGGGGAACAGCGGCTCGACCGACCTGACGTTCACGGTGACCTTGAGTCCGGCGAGCGCCCAGCAGGTGACGGTGGCCTACGCGGACGCCGGGACCGGCACGGCCACGTCCGGCACGGCGACCGACACGGACAGGGACTACACGGCCATCACCGCCGGGACGCTGACCTTCGCGGCGGGGACGACCAGCCAGACCTTCAACGTGGCGGTGACCGGCGACACGCTGGACGAAGAGAACGAGACGGTGGTGGTGACGTTGAGCAACCCGACGAACGCGGCCGTATCCGCTACGGTGGGTACCGGCACGGGGACGATCACGGACGACGATGCGACGCCGACGCTGTCGATCGACTCGCCGAGCGTGGCCGAGGGGAACAGCGGTTCGACGACCATGACGTTCACGGTGAGGTTGAGCGCGGCGAGCGGCCAGGAGGTGACGGTGGCTTACGCCGATGCCGGAAGCGGCACGGCCACCTCGGGGACGGACTACACGGCCATCACCGCCGGGACGCTGACCTTCACGGCGGGGACGACCAGCCAGACCTTCAACGTATCGGTGACGGGCGATACGACCGACGAGGTGGACGAAACCGTCGTGGTGACCCTGAGCGGCGCGACGAACGCGACCGTATCCGCTACGGCGGGTACCGGCACGGGGACGATCACGGACGACGACGGGCCGACGGTGTCGGTTAACTCGCCGAGCGTGACGGAGGGGGACAGCGGCTCGACGAACCTGACCTTCACCGTGACCTTGAGCGCGGCGAGCGCCCAGCAGGTGACGGTAGATTACGCCGACGCCACGACCGGCACAGCCACGTCCGGGACCGACTACACGGCCATCACCGGCGGGACGCTGACCTTCGCGGCGGGGACAACCAGCCAGACCTTCAACGTGGCGGTGACCGGCGATACGACCGACGAGTTGAACGAGACCGTCGTGGTGACCCTGAGCGACCCGACGAACGCGGCGATCGCGACGGGTACCGGCACGGGGACGATCACAGACGACGACGGGCCGACGGTGTCGATCGACTCGCCGAGCGTGACGGAAGGCGACAGCGGCTCGACGAACCTGACGTTCACGGTAACGTTGAGCGCGACGAGCGTCCAGCCGGTGACGGTGGCCTACGCGGACGCCACGACCGGCACGGCCACGTCGGGGACGGACTACAGGGCGATCACCGGCGGCACGCTGACCTTCGCGGCGGGGACAACCAGCCAGACCTTCAACGTAGCGGTGACCGGCGATACGACCGACGAGGCGAACGAGACGGTGATCGTGACCCTGAGCAGCCCGACGAACGCGACCATTTCGACGGCGACCGGCACGGGGACGATCACGGACGACGACGGGCCGACGCTGTCGATCGACTCGCCGAGCGTGACCGAGGGCGACAGCGGCTCGACGAACCTGACCTTCAGGGTGAGCCTGAGCGCGGCGAGCGTCCAGCCGGTGACGGTGGCCTGGGCAGAGGGGACCGGCGGCACGGCCACGTCCGAGACCGACTACCCGGCCATCACCGGCGGGACGCTGACCTTCCGGGCGGGGACAACCAGCCAGACCTTCAACGTGGCGGTGACCGGCGATACGACCGACGAGACGAACGAGACGGTGATCGTGACCCTGAGCAGCCCGACGAACGCGACGATCGCGACGGGTACCGGCACGGGGACGATCACGGACGACGACGGGCCGACGATATCGATCGACTCGCCGAGCGTGACGGAAGGCAACAGCGGCTCGACGAACCTGACCTTCACGGTGAGCCTGAGCGCGGCGAGCGCCCAGCAGGTGACGGTAGACTACGCCGATGCCACGACCGGCACGGCCACGTCCGGGACCGACTACACGTCCATCACCGGCGGGACGCTGACCTTCGCGGTGGGGACGACCAGCCAGACCTTCAACGTAGTGGTGAGGGGCGACACGACCGACGAGACGAACGAGACCATCGTGGTGACCCTGAGCAGCCCGACGAACGCGACGATCGCGACGGGTACCGGCACGCTGACGATCACGGACGACGACGGGCCGATGCTGTCGATCAACTCACCGAGCGTGACGGAGGGGGACAGCGGCTCGACGAACCTGACGTTCACCGTGACCTTGGGCGCGGCGACCAGCCAGCAGGTGACGGTGGCCTACGCCGACGCCACGACCGGCACGGCCACGTCCGGGACCGACTACACGGCCATCACCGGCGGGACGCTGACCTTCCCGGCGGGGACGACCAGCCAGACCTTCAACGTGGCGGTGACCGGCGATACGACCGACGAGACGAACGAGACGGTGATCGTGACCCTGAGCAGCCCGACGAACGCGACGATCGCGACGGGTACCGGCACAGGGACGATCACGGACGACGACGGGCCGACGATATCGATCAACTCGCCGAGCGTGACGGAAGGCGACAGCGGCTCGACGAACCTGACGTTCACGGTGAGCCTGAGCGCGGCGAGCGCCCAGCAGGTGACGGTAGACTACGCCGACGCCGGGACCGGCACGGCCACGTCCGGCACGGCGACCGACACGGACAGGGACTACACGGCGATCACCGGCGGGACGCTGACCTTCGCGGTGGGGACGACCAGCCAGACCTTCACCGTGGTGGTGAGGGGCGACACGACCGACGAGACGAACGAGACCATCGTGGTGACCCTGAGCGCCCCGACGAACGCGACCGTGTCAAGTACGGCGGGTACCGGCACGGGGACGATCACGAACGACGACGGGCCGACGATATCGATCAACTCGCCGAGCGTGACGGAGGGTGACAGCGGCTCGACGAACCTGACGTTCACGGTGACGCTGAGCGCGTCGAGCCCCCGGCAGGTGACGGTGGCCTACGCGGACGCCGTGAATGTCCAGGGCGTCACGAACGGCACGGCCACGTCGGGGACCGACTACACGGCCATCACCGGCGGGACGCTGACCTTCACGGCGGGGACAACCAGCCAGACCTTCAACGTGGCGGTGACCGGCGATACGACCGACGAGGTGGACGAGACCATCGTGGTAACCCTGAGCAGCCCGACGAGCGCGACGATCGCGACGGGTACCGGCACGGGGACGATCACGGACGACGACGGGCCGACGATATCGATCAACTCGCCAAGCGTGACGGAGGGGAACAGCGGTTCGACGAACCTGACCTTCACCGTGACCTTGAGCGCGGCGAGCGTCCAGCCGGTGACGGTGGCTTGGGCAGAAGGGACGGGCGGCACGGCCACGTCCGGGACCGACTACACGGCGATCACCGGCGGCACACTGACCTTCGCGGCGGGGGACACCAGCGAGACCTTCAACGTGGCGGTGACCGGCGACGTCATAGACGAATCGAACGAGACCGTCGTAGTGACCCTGAGCAGCCCGACGGACGCGACGATCGCGACGGGTACCGGCACGGGGACGATCACGGACGACGACGCCGCGCCGACCGCGATCACCTTGACAGTGAATGATAACAGCGTGGGCGAGGGCGACGGGGCGACGACGATCACGGTGACGGCGACGGTGGACGGCACGACCCGGTTCGGCACGGCCACGACGGTGACCGTGAGCGTGGCGGGCAGTGGCACGGCGTCGGCGGTAGACTTTGCGGCGGTGTCGGACTTCGACATTGAGATTGCGGCGGGGGCGGCGAGTCAGACCGGGACATTCACGCTGACGCCGACGGACGACACGGTAGACGAGACCAACGAGACGGTGACGGTGAGCGGCACGTCGGGCGACCTGACGGTGAGTTCGGCCACGATCACGTTGACGGACGACGATGCGACGCCCTCGATCACCTTGACGGTGAACGACAACAGCGTGGGCGAGGGCGACGGGGCAACGACGATCACGGTGACGGCGACGGTAGACGGCACGAACCGGTTCGCCGCGGCCACGACGGTGACGGTGAGCGTGGCGGGCAGCGGCACGGCGTCGGCGGTGGACTTTACGGCGGTGGCGGACTTCGACATTACGATTGGGGCGGGGGCGGCGAGCCAGACCGGGAGCTTCACGCTGACGCCGACGGACGATACGACCGACGAGACCGATGAGACGATCACGGTGAGCGGCGAGTCGGGCAGCCTGACGGTGAATTCGGCGACGATCAGCCTGACGGACGACGACGGCGCGCCGTCGCTGTCGATCAACTCGCCGAGCGTGTCGGAGGGGAACAGCGGCTCGACCAACCTGACGTTCACGGTGAGCCTGAGTCCGGCGAGCGCCCAGCAGGTGACGGTGGCTTACGCGGACGCCGGGACCGGCACGGCCACGTCCGGGACCGACTACACGGCGCTCACCGCCGGGACGCTGACCTTCGCGGCGGGGACGACCAGCCAGACCTTCAACGTGGCGGTGACGGGCGACACGCTGGACGAAGCGAACGAGACGGTGGTGGTATCGCTGAGCAGCCCGACGAACGCGGGCATATCCAGTACGGTGGGTACCGGCACGGGGACGATCACGGACGACGATGCGACGCCGACGCTGTCGATCAACTCGCCGACCGTGACCGAGGGGAACACTGGCTCGACGAACCTGACGTTCACGGTGAGGTTGAGCGCGGCGAGCGGCCGGCAGGTGACGGTGGCTTACGCCGACGCCGGGACCGGCACGGCCACGTCGGGGACGGACTACACGGCGTTCACCGCCGGCACGCTGACCTTCACGGCAGGGACGACCAGCCGGACCTTCACCGTGTCGGTGACGGGTGACACGCTGCCCGAGGCGAACGAGGGGGTGATCGTGAGGTGGAGCAACGCGACGAACGCGACGATCGTGACGGGCGCCGGGGACACCGTCACTAGCCTGGACCGTACGGGGAGGATCACGGACGACGACGGTGCGCCGACGCTGTCAATCGACTCACCGAGCGTGACCGAGGGGAACACTGGTTCGACGAACCTGACGTTCACGGTGAGGTTGAGCGCGGAGAGTGGCCAGCAGGTGACGGTGGCTTACGCCGACGCCGGGACCGGCACGGCCACGTCCGGGACCGACTACGAGGCGATCACCGCCGGGACGCTGACCTTCCCGGCGGGGACGACCAGCCAGACCTTCACCGTGTCGGTGACGGGCGATACGCTGGACGAGGCGAACGAAACGGTGGTGGTGACCCTGAGCAATGCGGCGAACGCGACGATCGCGACGGCGACCGGCACGGGGACGATCACGGACGACGACGGCGCGCCGACGCTGTCAATCAACTCACCGAGCGTGACCGAGGGGAACACTGGCTCGACCAACCTGACGTTCACGGTGAGGTTGAGCGCGGCGAGCGGCCAGCAGGTGACGGTGGCCTACGCCGACGCCGGGACCGGCACGGCCACGTCCGGCACGGACTACACGGCCATCACGGGCGGGACGCTGACCTTCACGGCGGGGACGACCAGCCAGACCTTCAACGTGGCGGTGACGGGCGACACGCTGGACGAAGCGAACGAGACGGTGTTGGTATCGCTGAGCGGCCCGACGAACGCGACCGTATCCGCTACGGCAGGTACCGGCACGGGGACGATCACGGACGACGATGCGACGCCGTCGCTGTCGATCAACTCGCCGAGCGTGACCGAGGGTGACAGTGGCTCGACCAACCTGACGTTCACGGTGAGGTTGAGCGCGGCGAGCGGCCGGCAGGTGACGGTGGCTTACGCCGACGCCACGACCGGCACGGCCACGTCGGGGACGGACTACACGGCGATCACCGCCGGCACGCTGACCTTCACGGCGGGGACGACCAGCCAGACCTTCAGCGTAGCGGTGACGGGCGATACGCTGGACGAGGCGAACGAGACCGTCATCGTGACCCTGAGCAACGAGTCGAACGCGACGATCTCCACGGCGAGCGGCACGGGGACGATCACGGACAACGATGCGACGCCGACTGCGATCACCTTGACGGTGAACGACAACAGCGTGGGCGAGGGCGACGGGGCGACGACGATCAGGGTGACGGCCACGGTGGACGGGACGACGCAGTTCGCTACGGCCACGACGGTGACGGTAAGCGTGACGGGCAGCGGCACGGCGTCGGCAGTGGACTTCGCGGCGGTGGCAGACTTCGACATCGAGATTGGGGCGGGTGCGGCGAGTCAGACCGGGACGTTCACGCTGACGCCGACGAACGACACGGCGGACGAGACCGACGAGACGATCACGGTGAGCGGCGTCTCAGGCGCCCTGACGGTGAATTCGGCGACGATCACGTTGACGGACAACGACGCGACGCCGACGCTGTCGATCAACTCACCGAGCGTGACCGAGGGGAACAGCGGTTCGACGAACCTGACGTTCACGGTGACCTTGAGCGCGGCGAGCGGCCAACAGGTGACGGTGGACTACGCGGACGCCACAACCGGCACGGCCACGTCCGGGACGGACTACACGGCGATCACCGCCGGGACGCTGACCTTCGCGGTGGGTACCACCAGCCAGACTTTCAACGTGGCGACGCTGGGCGACACGCTGGACGAGACGAACGAGACCGTCGTGGTGACCCTGAGCAACGCGGCGAACGCGACGATCGCGACGGCGAGCGGCACGGGGACGATCACGGACAACGACGCCGCGCCGACGCTGTCAATCAACTCACCGAGCGTGACCGAGGGGAACACTGGTTCAACGAACCTGACGTTCACGGTGAGCCTGAGCGCGGCGAGCGGCCAGCAGGTGACGGTGGCCTACGCCGACGCCGGGACCGGCACGGCCACGTCGGGGACGGACTACACGGCCATCACCGGCGGGACGCTGACCTTCGCGGCGGGGACGACCAGCCAGACCTTCAACGTGGCGGTGACCGGCGACACGCTGGACGAAGCGAACGAGACGGTGGTGGTGACGTTGAGCAGCCCGACGAACGCGGCCGTATCCGCTACGGTGGGTACCGGCACGGGGACGATCACGGACGACGATGCGACGCCGACGCTGTCAATCAACTCACCGAGCGTGACCGAGGGGAACACTGGTTCGACGAACCTGACGTTCACGGTGAGGTTGAGCGCGGCGAGCGGCCGGCAGGTGACGGTGGCCTGGGCCGAAGGGACGGGCGGCACAGCCACGTCCGGGACGGACTACACGGCGATCACCGGCGGGACGCTGACCTTCACGGCGGGGACGACCAGCCAGACCTTCACCGTGGCGGTGACGGGCGATGTCCTGGCCGAGTCGAACGAGACGGTGGCGGTGACGTTGAGCAGCCCGACGAACGCGGCCATATCCAATACGGCGGGTACCGGCACGGGAACGATCACGGACGACGACGCCGCGCCGACCGCGATCACCTTGACGGTGAACGACAACAGTGTGGGCGAGGGCGACGGGGCGACCCTGATCACGGTGACGGCGACGGTGAACGGCACGACCCGGTTCGCCACGTCCAGGACGGTGACGGTGAGCGTGGCGGGCAGCAGCACGGCGACGGCGGTGGACTTTGCGGCGGTGGCGAACTTTGACATTACGATCGGGGCGGGCGCGGCGAGCGGTACCGGCAGCTTCACGCTGACGCCGACGGTCGATACGACCGACGAGACCAACGAGACGATCACGGTCAGCGGGACGTCGGGCAGCCTGACGGTGAATTCGGCGACGATCACGCTGACGGACGACGACGCCGCGCCGACGGCGATCACGCTGACGGTGGATGACAGCAGCGTGGGCGAGGGCGACGGGGCGACCCTGATCACGGTGACCGCCACGGTGGTCGGCGCGACGCGGTTCGCGGCAGCCACGACCGTTGGGGTGAGCGTGGCGGGCAGTGGCACGGCGGGGGCGGTGGACTTTGCGGCGGTGTCGGCGTTCGACATCACGATTGCGGCGGGCGCGGCGAGCGGTACCGGGACGTTCACGCTGACGCCGACCGCCGATACGACGGACGAGACCGACGAGACGGTGACGGTGCGCGGCACCTCGGCCGGCCTGACAGTGAATTCGGCCACGATCGCGTTGACGGACGACGATGCCGCGCCGACGGCGATCACGCTGACGGTGGACGACAGCAGCGTGGGCGAGGGCGACGGGGCGACGACGATCACGGTAACGGCGACGGTGGACGGGACGACCCGGTTCGTTGATGCCAGGACCGTGCGCGTGCGCGTGGCGGGCAGCGGCACGCCGACGGCGGTGGACTTTGCGGCGGTGTCGGCGTTCGACATCACGATTGCGGCGGGCGCGGCAAGCCAGACCGGGACGTTCACGCTGACGCCGACGGACGATGCGGTGGACGAGACCAACGAGACGGTGACGGTGAGTGGGACGTCGGGCAGCCTGACGGTGAATTCGGCCACGATTACGTTGACGGACAATGATGCGACGCCGACGGCGATTACCTTGACGGTGAACGACGACGGCGTGGGCGAGGGCGACGGCGCGACCCCGATCACGGTGACGGCGACGGTGGCCGGCACGACGCGCTTCGCCGCGGCGACGACGGTGACGGTGAGCGTGGCGGGCAGCGGGACGGCGGGGGCGGTGGACTTTGCGGCGGTGTCGGACTTCGACATCACTATCGGGGCCGGGGCGGCGAGCGGTACCGGGCGCTTCACGCTGCGGCCGACCGCCGATGCGGTGGACGAGACCGATGAGACGATCACGGTGAGCGGGACGTCGGGCAGCCTGACGGTGAACTCGGCCACGATCAACCTGACGGACGACGACGGCCCGCCGACGTCGCTCACGTTGACGGTGGACGACAGCAGCGTGAGCGAAGGCGACGGGGCGACCCTGATCACGGTGACGGCGACGGTGAACGGCACGACGCGGTTCGCCGGGGTGACGACGGTGAGCGTGAGCGTGGCGGGGACCGGCGCGGCGGGGGCGGTGGACTTTGCGGCGGTGTCGGACTTTGACATGACGATTGCGGCGGGCGCGGCGAGCGGTACCGGCAGTTTCACGCTGACGCCGACGGTCGATGCGCTGGACGAGACCGACGAGACGCTGACGGTCAGCGGCACGTCGGGCAGCCTGACGGTGAACTCGGCGACGATCGCGTTGACGGACGACGACGCCGCGCCGACGGCGATCACGTTGACGGTGAATGATAACAGTGTGGGCGAAGGCGACGGGGCAACGACGATCACGGTGACGGCGACGGTGGCCGGGGAGACGCGGTTTGCTACGGCCACGACCGTTGGGGTGAGCGTGGCGGGCAGCGGCACGGCGACGGCGGTGGACTTCGCGGCGGTGTCGGCGTTCGACATCACGATTGCGGCGGGCGCGGCGAGTGGTACCGGGACGTTCACGCTGACGCCGACCGCCGACGTGACGGACGAGACCGACGAGACGGTGACGGTGAGTGGCTCCTCAGGCAGTCTGACGGTAAGCCCGGCCACGATCACGCTGACGGACGACGATGCCGCGCCGACGGCGATTGCGTTGACAGTGAATGACAACAGCGTGGGCGAAGGCGACGGGGCGACCACGATCACGGTGACGGCGACGGTGGGCGGGACGACCCGGTTTGCCGCGGCCACGCCGGTGCGGGTGCGGGTGGCGGGCAGCGGCACGGCGACGGCGGTGGACTTTGCGGCGGTGACGGACTTCGACATTACGATCGCCGCGGAGGCACAGAGCCAGACTGGCACGTTCACGCTGACGCCGACGGACGATGTGCTGGACGAGACTGACGAGACGGTGACGGTGAGTGGGACGTCGGGCAGCCTGACGGTGAGTCCGGCCACGATCACGTTGACGGATGATGATGCGGCCCCGACCGCGATCACGCTGACGGTGAGCAGGACCAGCGTGGGCGAGGGCGACGGGGCGACGTCGATCACGGTGACGGCGACGGTGGACGGCGCGACGCGGTTCGCCGCGGCCCGGACCGTTGGGGTGACCGTCGTGGGTAGCGGGACGGCGACGGCGGTGGACTTTGCGGCGGTGTCGGCGTTCAACATTACGATTGCGGCGGGCGCGGCGAGCGGTACCGGGACGTTCACGCTGACGCCGACGGACGATACGCTGGACGAGACCAACGAGACGGTGACGGTGAGCGGTACTTCAGGCAGCCTGACGGTAAACCCGGCCACGATCGCGTTGACGGACAACGATGCCGCGCCGACCGAGATCGCGTTGACGGTGAACGACAACCGCGTGGGCGAAGGCGACGGGGCGACGACGATCACGGTGACGGCGACGGTGGTCGGCACGTTGCGGTTCGCCGAGGCCACGACGGTGCGGGTACGCGTGGCGGGCAGCGGCACGGCGTCGGCGGTGGACTTTGCGGCGGTGGCGGACTTCGACATCGAGATCGACGCGGGCGACGCGAGCGCCACCGGGACCTTCACACTGACGCCGACGGACGATGCGGTGGACGAGACCAACGAGACGGTGACGGTGAGCGGGACGTCGGGCAGCCTGACGGTGAACTCAGCCACGATCGCGTTGACGGACAACGATGCGACGCCGACTGCGATCGCGTTGACGGTGGACGACGACGGCGTGGGCGAGGGCGACGGGGCGACCCTGATCACGGTGACGGCGACGGTGGCCGGCGGGACCCGGTTCGCCGCGGCCACGACGGTGACCGTGCGCGTGGCGGGCAGCGGGACGGCGGGGGCGGTGGACTTCGCGGCGGTGTCGGACTTCGACATTACGATCCCGGCGGGCGCGGCGAGCGGTACTGGCAGCTTCACGCTGACGCCGACGGACGATGCGGCGGACGAGACTGATGAGACCATCACGGTGCGCGGGACTTCAGGCGGCCTGACGGTGAGCCCGGCGACGCTCAGCCTGACGGACGACGACGGGACGGTGACGTCGATCACGCTGACGGTGGACGACAGCAGCGTAGCCGAGGGTGACGGGGCGACGACGATCACGGTGACGGCCACGTTGAACGGCTCGAGCGTGTTCATCGATCCCAGGACGGTGCAGGTGAACGTGGCGGGCAGCGGCGTGGCGACGGCGGTGGACTTCGCGGCGGTGCCGTCCTTCAACATTACGCTCGCCTCGAGGGCGACGAGCGGTACCGGTACCTTCACGCTGACGCCGACGGACGATGCGACGGACGAGACCGACGAGACAGTGACGGTGAGCGGGACGTCGGGCAGCCTGACGGTGAACTCGGCCACGATCGCGCTGACGGACGACGACGCCGCGCCGACTGCGCTCACGCTGACGGTGAGCGACAGCAGCGTGGGTGAGGGCGACGGCGCGACCACGATCACGGTGACGGCGACAGTGGCCGGCGCGACCCGGTTCGCCGAGGCCAGGACCGTCGGGGTAAGCGTGACGGGCAGCGGCACGGCGACGGCGGTGGACTTCGCGGCGGTGTCGGCGTTCAACATCGAGATCCCGGCGGACGCCGAGAGCGGTACCGGGACGTTCACGCTGACGCCGACGGACGACGCCGTGGACGAGACCGACGAGACCATCACGGTGCGCGGCGTCTCCAGCGGCCTGACGGTAAGCCCGGCCACGATCACGTTGACGGATGACGATGCCGCGCCGACCTCGATCAGTTTGACGGTGAACAACGTCAGTGTGAGCGAGCGCGCCGGGGCGACGACGATCACGGTGACGGCGACGGTCAACGGCGGCACGCGGTTCGCCACGGCCCGGACGGTGCGGGTGAGCGTGGCGGGCAGCGGCGCGTCGGGGACGGTGGCCGTTGCGGCGGTGGCGGCGTTTGACATCGAGATTCCGGCGGGCGCGGCGCGTGGTACCGGGCGCTTCACGCTGACGCCGACGGACGATGGGGAGATCAACGCCGACGAGACGGTGACAGTGAGCGGCGCCTCAGGCGGCCTGGCGGTGAGTCCGGCCCCGATCACGGTGAGGGACGACGACCGGGCGCCGCCGCCGACGCTGTCGGTCAACTCGCCACGGGTGACGGAGGGGAATCGCGGCGCCAGGAACCTGACGTTCACGGTGGGCTTGAGCGCGGCCAGCGCGGCGCCGGTGACGGTCGCCTATGCGGACGCCGGGACCGGCACGGCGACGTCCGGGACTGACTACACGGCGCTCCCCGCCGGAACCCTGACCTTCCCGGCGGGGACGACCAGCCGGACCTTCGACGTATCGATAACGGGCGATACCATCGACGAGCCGAACGAGACGGTGGTGGTATCGCTGAGCAACCCTGTCAACGCGACGATTAGAACCGGCACGGGGACGGGAACGATTGTGAACGACGACGGCGACGGGGGCGGTGACCCGGACACGCTGCCGACGCTGTTGATCGGCGCGCCAAGCGTGACGGAGGGTGACAGTGGTTCGACGAACCTGACGTTCCCGGTCACCCTGAGTCCGGCGAGTACTGAGTCGGTGACGGTAGACTATGTGGACGCCGGGACCGGCACGGCCACGTCCGGGACCGACTATGCGACGCTCCCCGCCGGCACCCTGACCTTCCCGGCGGGGACGGCGCTGCTGGAGATCACGGTCGCGGTGACGGGCGACGTCCTGGCCGAGCCGGACGAGACCGTCGTGGTAACCCTGAGCAATGCGGTGAATGCGACCATCGGCACGGCGACCGGAACCGGCACAATCATCGATGACGACGGCGGCGATGCGCCGTCGCTGGCGATTGACTCGCCGCGCGTGACCGAGGGCGACGCCGGTTCGACGAACCTGACGTTCACCGTGACCCTGAGCGCGGCGAGTACCGAGCAAGTGACAGTAGCCTACGCCGACGCCGGGACCGGCACGGCCACGTCCGGGACGGACTACACGGCCCTCACCGCCGGTACGCTGACCTTCCCGGCGGGAACCACGAGCCAGACCTTGAACGTGTCAGTGACGGGCGACGTCCTGGCCGAGCCGGACGAGACCGTGATAGTAACCCTGAGCAACCCCGCGAACGCGACCATCGGCACGGCGACCGGAACCGGCACAATTATCGATGACGACGGCGACGCGCCGTCGCTGGCGATCGACTCGCCGCGCGTGACCGAGGGCGACGCCGGTTCGACGACCCTGACGTTCACCGTGAGCTTGAGCGCGCCCGGTACCGGACCGGTGACAGTAGACTACGCGGACGCCGGGACCGGCACGGCGACCCCGGGGACGGACTACACGACGCTCCCCGCCGGTACGCTGACCTTCCCGGCGGGAACCACGAGCCAGACCTTCAACGTGTCGGTGACGGGCGACGTCCTGGACGAGGCGGACGAGACCGTCGTGGTAACCCTGAGCAATGCGACGAACGCGACCATCGGCACGGCGACGGGAACCGGCGTCATTACCGATGACGACGCCCCACCGTCGCTGTCCATCGACTCGCCGAGCGTAACGGAAGGCAACCCCGGTTCGCCGACCCTGACGGAGGACGCCGCCGGTTCGGTAAGCCTGACCTGGACGGTGACCCTGGACGCGGCCAGCGGGCGCCCGGTGACAGTAGACTATGCGGACGCCGGAACCGGCACGGCGACCCCGGGGACGGACTACACGGCCCTCGGCACGGGGACGTTGACCTTTCCCGCAGGAACCACGCTTCGAGAGCTAACGGTGGCGGTGACGGGGGACACTATCACCGAGCCGGACGAGACCGTAGTGGTAGCCCTGAGCAACGCGGCGAACGCCACCATCGGCGTGGCGACGGGAACCGGCACAATCATCGACGACGACATCGACCTGACACCGAGCTTCGATTCAGCGACCATCCCGGCCCAGTCCTGGACCCGGAACTGGCCGATCCCGGTCTTGACACTGCCGGCAGCCACGGGCGGCGACGGCGCGCTGACCTACACGCTGACGCCGGCGCTACCCAACGGGCTGAGCTTCGATACGGCCACGCGGGAATTGTCGGGTACGCCGACGACGGCGCTGGCGGCGACCGAATACAGCCTGACGGCCACGGACGCGGACGGGGATACGGCGGCGCTGAGTTTCACTATCGAGGTAACCGGCCCGATCACTATATCGATTACGGACGGCGAGGCGGTAGAGGGCGAGCCCGTCGAGTTCGGGATTACATTGTCCAGGCCCGTGCCGGAAGCCGGGACGCTGCTGGTAGTTTGGCGGATAACTGACGGCACGGCTCTGGCGCATACCGACTACACGCCGCCCGAGGGTCGCCGAGGAGAGTTCACGATTGCGGCGGGACAGACTGCGGCGACGATCGTCGTTCAGACGACGGACGACGACCTGGTGGAAGACGAGGAGACGTTCACGGTGACGCTGGTCAGCGCCCGTAATGCGGAGTTGGGCGATGCCGAGGCGACGGGCCGGATTATCGATGACGACCTGGCGTCCCTGCGCGGCGAGACGTTGCAATGGTCTTTGGCGGCGTTCGGGCGGACGGTAGCGACGGATGCGGTGGACGTCATCGGCCAACGCTTCCGGCCCGGCGGCGCGCCGCGCGCGCCACGCGCCGGGTTGCCGGGCACGTCGCTACGAGACGGCATCGGCGCGGCCGGCGCGAGATGGCCAACACGCGCCGGCGGGACGAATGCCCTATCGCAGGTCGGCAGCGGCCCGGCCTGGACGATCAGTGCGGCCAACGCCGCGACTGGCGCCGCCCGCCCGACCAGTGCGGCCAACGTCACGACTGGCGCCGCCCGGCCGACCGATGCGGCCAACGCCGCGACTGGCGCCGCCCGCCCGACCAGTGCGGCCAACGTCACGACTGGCGCCGCCCGGCCGACCGATGCGGCCAACGCCGCGACTGGCGCCGCCCGCCCGACCGATGCGGCCAACGCCGCGGCTGACGCCGCCCGCCCGACCAGTGCGGCCAACGGCGCGACTGGCGCCGCCCGCCCGACCAGTGCGGCCAACAGCACGGCTGACGCCGCCCGGACGACCGGTGCGGCCAACGGCGCGACTGGCGCCGCCCGCCCGACCGATGCGGCCAACGTCACGGCTGACGCCGCCCGGACGACCGGTGCGGCCAACGCCACGGCTGACGCCGCCCGCCCGACCGATGCGGCCAACGCCGCGACTGGCGCCGCTTGGACCACCGGTGCGGTTAGCGGCATGGCTGGCGCGGACTGGATCATCGGTGCGGGCAGTGGCGCGGCTGACGCGGACTGGACCACCGGTGCGGGCAGTGGCGCGGCTGACGCGGATTGGACAACCGGTGCGGGTAGCGGCGTGGCTGACGCGGACTGGGCCATCGGCGCGGGTAGCGGCGTGGCTGGCGCGGACTGGACGACCGGCGCCGGTAGTGGCGTGGCTGGCGCGGACTGGACGACCGGCGCGGCCAATGGCACGGCCGGCGCGGGCTGGACCACCGGCGCATGGCGGAACTTTTACCTGGACAGTCCCGCCGGTTCGAGCTCGCCCGGCGGTTTTTCCGGCCCGGAGCGTTCCCCGCAGGGCGAATTCCTGTCCCAGGTCGCCTTTGAGACGCGCCTTGACGCGCCGGACGAGGCTGGCGCTGATGGCGGGGATGACGCCGATGGTGAGAATGACGCCGATGGTGAGAATGGCGCGAAGGGTCGGGAGTGGACAGTGTGGGGCCGGGGTTCGCGGAGCCAGTTCAGTGGCCAGTCCGGGTCGGGGATAACATTGGACGGGGAGGTGAACACGGGCTACCTGGGCGCGGACGTGCGGCTGGTCGAGCATGACCTGTTGCTGGGCGTGGCGTTATCGCACAGCGTCGGGGAACTGGACTATCAGGCGCCGGCGGCCGGTTTGGACGAGGGGCAGGTGGACTTGGACTTGAGCAGCGTCCTGCCCTATGCTCACTGGGCATTGAACGAGCGGGTATCCCTGTGGGGGTTGCTGGGCATTGGTTGGGGGGAGGCGACTTTGACGGACGAGTTCGGGCGGGTGACGACGGACACGGAGATGCGGATGGCGGCGTTGGGCAGTCGCGGGGAGTTGGCGACGTGGCGTGGTCTGGACCTGGCGTTGAAGGGCGACGCCTTTATAGTGAACATGGAAGGGTCGGAGCAGACTCGCGGCGCTGTGATGACGTTGCCGGAAGTGGATGCGGATGCGCATCGCGTGCGCCTGATGCTGGAAGGCCGACGCGCCTGGCAGGCAGGGCCGCAACAGCAGTTGGAGTTAAGCCTGGAGTTTGGCGGTCGCTGGGACGGTGGCGATGCAGACACGGGCGTGGGCGCGGAGTTGGGCGGGGGGTTGGCATACCGCCATGCGGCCTGGGGCTTGGGGATTGAGACGCGGGGCCGGTACCTGCTGGGGCATACGGAGCGGGCGTTCGAGGAATGGGGCGCGAGCGTGTCGGTGGAGTTGGATCCGGGCGTGGAGGGGATTGGCCCGTCGTTGACCTTGACGCCGGCCTGGGGCGAGGCATCGAGCGGGGTGGAGAACCTGTGGCGGGAAGATCGGTTGTTAGGCGCCAGCCTGGGCGGTCAACCGTCCCCGGTTGAGCGCGGCGGCCTGCGGCCAAGCCGGTTACAGATGGAGTTGGGCTATGGCTTTGAGACTCGCGGCCCGGGCTTGCTGAAGCTGTACAGCGCGCTGGACGAGGGCAGCCCGGGGAGCAGGAACTGGCGTCTGGGCGGCCAGGTGACGGGCAGGTGGTTCACCTGGGGCCTGGAACTGGATCGCCGGGAGAATTGGGACGCGTCGCCCGAGCATGGCGTCTTCCTGAGGTTCGGCAATGGGAAGTAAAAAGTTTTGAAGCGTGAAGTTTTCAAACCCTCAACACTGTCCATTCACTCCACCTGTCTTTAATTTACTTAATATCTAACCGTGTTATACTGCTGACATGGCGCAAGAACTAATAAGTGTGATCACCGTTGGCCTGGCCTTGTCCGGACTCATCAATTAATACAAAACTCCAGGTCTTATAGCAGGAAACCTGCGGCTAACTTGACGATCCCAGCGCCACCACTGTAAAATGAAGATTGAAGTAAGAAGTTTGAAGTGTGATAAGGAGGTAAGTGGGAAGAAATGATTTTAAACTTTAAACTTCTACTGTAGTATGGTATAGTATACTATGGTTGAATGAATAATCTTTCAAATTCGATACGAATGGGGGGTCTGGCAACATGAGGGGAGATTGCGCTGTTTCGGCGAAACGCCTTGTTGTCATTGCTGTTTGTCTATCGAATAAATCGAACAGTTTCTGATATGTCGCTGCTTTTTTCTTTGCCGCTTGCTCTTCTTCGCTTCAGCTTCGAAGGCGTGAAGCGGTGGATTGCCTGCCCCCCCCCCCCCCGCAGATGCAGACCCCGGATCCGACGATTTCCATCAGCTCGCCGAGCATGTCGGAGGGCGACATCGCCACGATTACCCTGACGTTGGCATGAAACGCTGGATCGCCGGCTGGCGCCCCTGTCTTGTCCCCTTGCTGTTCTTCGCCTTGGCCGTCGTCGCCGCGCCCGATGCCGCCGCGCAGACCACGATCACCTTGACGGTGGATGACAGCAGCGTGGCCGAGGGCGACGGGGACACCCCGATCATGGTGACCGCCACGGCGGACGTCACGGCCAGCGCGAACACGAGGGTGACGGTGAGCGTAGCGGGCAGCGGCACGGCGTCGGCGGTGGACTTCGCGACGGTGTCGGACTTCGACATTACGATTATCGCGGGCGACACAAGCGCCACCGGGACCTTCACGCTGACGCCGACGGACGACGTCGTGGACGAGACCAACGAGACGATCACGGTGAGCGGCATGTCGTCCGGCTTGGCGGTGACTTCGGCCACGATCACGTTGACCGACGACGATGCGACGCCGACCGCGATCACGTTGACAGTGAACGATAACAGTGTGGACGAGGGCGACGGGGCGACCATGATTACGGTGACGGCCACGGTGGGCGGCACGACCCGGTTCGGCACGGCCACGACGGTGACCGTGAGCGTGGCGGGCGTCGCCAATCCACAGGCGGTGGACTTCGCGGCGGTGTCGGACTTCGACATCTCTATCGCCGCCGGCGCGGCGAGCGGCGCCGCAATCTTCACGCTGACGCCGACCGACGATGCGGTGGACGAGTTTCAGCGGACGATCACGGTGAGCGGGACGTCGGGCAGCCTGACGGTGAACTCGACCAGCATTGCGTTGACCGACAACGACCCGCAGCCGGCGGCGTCGATCAATTCGCCGAGCGTGACGGAGGGGAACAGCGGCTCGAAGGACCTGACGTTCACGGTCACCCTGGACCGGGCGAGCAAGCAGGGGATAACGTTGCGGTATACGGACGCAGCTACCGGGTCGGCCACGTCCGGGACGGACTACACGGCGATTACGGGCGGGTTTCTGAGATTCGGCGGCGTGACGCAGATCACCAGCGCGTCATTCACGGTGTCGGTGACGGGCGACACCGACGAGGAGGAGGACGAGACCATCGTGGTGACGTTGGCCGCCATGGTGGGCGCGACGATCGCGACGGGTACCGGCACGGGGACGATCACGGACGACGACAGGCCGGCCGTGTCGTTGTCGCTGTCGTCGTCGTCGGTCTCGGAGAACGGCGGGGCGGCCACGGTGACGGCAACGCTGGACCGGGCTTCGACCGCGCCCACCACGATCACGGTGTCGGCAGCTGCGGGGACGGACACGGACGCTTCCGACTTCACCCTGAGCGCGGCGCGGACACTGACGATCGCGGCAGGCGCGACGACGAGTACCGGCACGGTGACGGTCACCGCCGTGAACAACACCCTCGACGAACCAGACAAGAGCGTCATCGTGTCCGGCTCGGCCTCGAACAGCGCGGGAGCGGGAGTGGCGCCGCCCGCCGACGAGACACTGACGATCACCGATGACGACCCCACGCCGACGCTGTCGATCAACTCGCCAAGCGTGACGGAGGGGGACAGCGGCTCGACGAACCTGACGTTCACGGTGACGTTGAGCGCGGCGAGCGGCCAGCAGGTGACGGTGGACTGGGCTGAGGGGACCGGCGGCACCGCCACGTCGGGGACGGATTACACGGCGATCACAGGCGGGACGCTGACCTTCCCGGCGGGGACGACCAGCCAGACCTTCAACGTGGCGGTGACGGGTGACACCGACGTCGAGTCGAGTGAGACCGTCGTGGTGACCCTGAGCGACGCGACGAATGCGACGATCTCAACAGCGAGCGGCACGGGGACGATCACGGACGACGACGCCACGACGCCGTCGCTGTCGATCGACTCGCCGAGCGTGACGGAGGGGGACAGCGGCTCGGCGAACCTGGAGTTCACGGTGACGTTGAGCGCGACGAGCAGCCAGCAGGTGACGGTGGCCTACGCCGACGCCGGTACCGGCACGGCCACGTCGGGGACGGACTACACGGCCATCACCGCCGGCACGCTAACTTTCGCGGCGGGGGAGACCAGCAAGTCGCTCACAGTGTCGGTGACGGGCGACACGCTGGACGAGGCGAACGAGACCGTGGTGGTGACCCTGAGCACTCCGACGAATGCGACGATCGCGACGGCGAGTGGGACGGGGACGATCACGGACAACGATGCGACGCCGACGCTGTCGATCAACTCGCCGAGCGTAACGGAGGGTGACAGCGGCACGACGAACCTGACGTTCACGGTGACGTTGAGCGCGGCCAGCGGCCAGCAGGTGACGGTGGCCTACGCGGACGCCGGGACCGGCACGGCCACGTCCGGGACCGACTACACGGCGATCACCGGCGGCACGCTGACCTTCACGGCGGGGACGACCAGCCAGACCTTTGACGTATCGGTGACGGGCGATACGCTGGACGAGACGAATGAGACCGTCGTGGTGACATTGAGCACCCCGACGAATGCGACGATCGCGACGGCGAGCGGCACGGGGACGATCACGGACAACGATGCGACGCCGACGCTGTCGATCAACTCACCGAGCGTGACGGAGGGGAACAGCGGCACGGCGACCCTGACGTTCACAGTGACGTTGAGCGCGGCGAGCGGCCAGCAGGTGACGGTAGACTACGCCGACGCCGGGACCGGCACAGCCACGTCGGGGACGGACTACGAGGCGCTCACCGCCGGCACGCTGACTTTCGCGGCGGGGACGACCAGCCAGACCTTCAACGTATCGGTGACGGGCGATACGTCCAATGAGGCGAACGAGACCGTGGTGGTAACCCTGAGCGGCGCGACGAATGCGACGATCTCGACGGCGAGCGGGACAGGGACGATCACGGACGACGACGGCGCGCCGACGCTGTCGATCAACTCGCCGAGCGTAACGGAGGGGAACAGCGGCACGGCGACCCTGACGTTCACGGTGACCTTGAGCGCGGCGAGCGGCCAGCAAGTGACGGTGGCCTACGCCGATGCTGGGACCGGCACGGCCACGTCCGGGACCGACTACGAGGCCATCACCGCCGGCACGCTGACCTTCACGGCGGGGACGACCAGCCAGACCTTCGACGTGACGGTGACCGGCGACGCGCTGGATGAGGCGAACGAGACCGTCGTCGCGACCCTGAGCACTCCGACGAACGCGACGATCTCGACGGCGAGCGGCACGGGGACGATCACGGACGACGACGATGCGCCGTCACTGTCGATCAACTCGCCGAGCGTGACCGAGGGTGACAGCGGTTCGACGAACCTGACCTTCACGGTGACGTTGAGCGCGGCGAGCGGCCAGCAGGTGACGGTGGCCTACGCCGATGCCGGGACGGGCACGGCGACCGGGGCGGGGACGGACTACACGGCGATCACGGGCGGGACGCTGACCTTCACGGCGGGGACGACCAGCCAGACCTTCGACGTGGCGGTGACGGGCGACACGCTGGACGAGACGAACGAGACGGTGATTACGACGTTGAGCGGCGCGACGAATGCGACGATCTCGACGGCGAGCGGCACGGGCACGATCACGGACGACGACGATGCGCCGTCGCTGTCGGTCAACTCACCGAGCGTGACGGAGGGGAACAGCGGCACGACGAACCTGACGTTCACGGTGACGTTGAGCGCGGCCAGCGGCCAGCAGGTGACGGTGGCCTACGCCGACGCCGGGACCGGCACGGCCACGTCGGGGACGGACTACGAGGCGCTCACCGGCGGGACGCTGACCTTCACGGCGGGGACGACCAGCCAGACCTTCGACGTATCGGTGACGGGCGACACGACCAATGAGGCGAATGAGACGGTCGTGGTGACCCTGAGCGGCGCGACGAACGCGACCATCTCGACAGCGAGCGGCACGGGGACGATCACGGATGACGACGGCGCGCCGACGTTGTCGATCAACTCGCCGAGCGTGACGGAGGGTGACAGCGGCACGACGAACCTGACGTTCACGGTGACGTTAAGCGCGGCGAGCGGCCAGCAGGTGACGGTGGCCTACGCCGATGCCGGGACCGGCACAGCCACGTCCGGGACCGATTACACGGCGATCACCGGCGCCACGCTGACCTTCACGGCGGGGACGACCAGTCAGACCTTCAACGTAGCAGTGACGGGCGATGTCCTGGACGAGACGAACGAGACGGTGGTGGTGACCCTGAGCGCTCCGACGAACGCGACGATCTCGACGGCGACCGGCACGGGAACGATCACGGACAACGATGCGACGCCCTCGATCACGTTGACGGTGGATGACAGCAGCGTGGCTGAGGACGACGGGGCGACCACGATCACAGTGACCGCCACGGTGGACGGCACGACCCGGTTCGCCGCAGCCACGACGGTGACCGTGAGCGTGGCGGGCAGTGGCACGGCGACGGCGGTGGACTTCACGGCGGTGTCGGATTTTGACATTACGATTGCGGCGGGGGCAGAGAGCGAGGACGAAACCTTCACGCTTACGCCGACAGATGATGCGCTGGACGAGGCCGACGAGACAGTGACGGTGAGCGGCGCCTCAGGCAGCCTGACGGTGAACTCGGCCACGATCAGCCTGACGGACGACGACGGCGCGCCGTCGCTGTCGATCAACTCGCCGAGCGTGACGGAAGGGGACAGTGGTTCGGTGACCCTGACGTTCACGGTGACGTTGAGCGCGGCGAGCGGCCAGCAGGTGACGGTGGCCTACGCTGATGCCGGGACCGGCACGGCCACGTCCGGGACCGACTACACGGCGATCACCGGCGGGACGCTGACTTTCGCGGTGGGGGACACCAGTCAGACTTTCGACGTATCGGTGACGGGCGATGCGCTGGACGAAGCGAATGAGACTATCGCGGTGACCCTGAGCAACGCGACGAACGCGACCATCTCGACGGCGAGCGGGACGGGGACGATCACGGACAACGACGCCACGCCGTCGCTGTCGATCAACTCACCGAGCGTGACGGAAGGGAACAGTGGTTCGACGAACCTGACGTTCACGGCGACGTTGAGCGCGGCGAGCGGCCAGCAGGTGACGGTGGCCTGGGCCGACGCCGGGACCGGCACGGCCACGTCCGGGACCGACTACACGGCGATCACCGGCGGCACGCTGACCTTCACGGCGGGGACGACCAGCCAGACCTTCAACGTGGCGGTGACGGGCGATACGACGAACGAGGCGAATGAGACGGTCGTGGTGACCCTGAGTGGCGCGACGAACGCGACGATCTCGACGGCGAGCGGCACGGGGACGATCACAGACGACGACGGCGCGCCGACGCTGTCGATCGACTCGCCGAGCGTAACGGAGGGTGACAGCGGCACGGCGACCCTGACGTTCACGGTGACGTTGAGTGCGGCGAGCGGCCAGCAGGTGACGGTGGCCTACGCCGACGCCGGGACCGGCACCGCCACGTCGGGGACGGACTACACGGCGATCACCGGCGGTACACTGACTTTCACGGCGGGGACGACGAGCCAGACTTTCGACGTATCGGTGACGGGCGACGCGCTGGACGAGGCGAACGAGACGGTGATTGCGACGTTGAGCGGCGCGACGAATGCGACGATCGCGACGGCGAACGGCACGGGGACGATCACGGACGACGACGATGCGCCGTCGCTGTCGGTCAACTCGCCGAGCGTGACGGAGGGGAACAGCGGCACGGCGACCCTGACGTTCACGGTGACGTTGAGCGCGGCCAGCGGCCAGCAGGTGACGGTGGCCTACGCGGACGCCGGGACCGGCACGGCCACGTCGGGGACGGACTACACGGTCATCACTGGCGGCACGCTGACCTTCACGGCGGGGACGACCAGCCAGACCTTTGACGTATCGGTGACGGGCGACACGCTGGACGAGACGAACGAGACGGTGATTACGACGTTGAGCGGCGCGACGAATGCGACGATCGCGACGGCGAACGGGACGGGGACGATCACAGACGACGATGCGACGCCGTCGCTGTCAATCAACTCGCCGAGCGTGACGGAGGGGAACAGCGGTACGGCGACCCTGACGTTCACGGCGACGTTGAGCGCGGCGAGCGGTCAGCAGGTGACGGTGGCCTACGCTGACGCCGGGACCGGCACCGCCACGTCGGGGACCGACTACGAGGCGATCACCGCCGGGACGCTGACCTTCACGGCGGGGACGACCAGCCAGACCTTTGACGTATCGGTGACGGGCGATGCGACTGACGAGGCGAATGAGACCGTCGTGGTAACCCTGAGCGGCGCGACGAACGCGACGATCTCGACGGCGAGCGGCACGGGGACGATCACGGACGACGACGGCGCGCCGACGCTGTCGATCAACTCGCCGAGCGTGACCGAGGGTGACAGCGGCACGACGAACCTGACGTTCACGGTGACCTTGAGCGCGGCGAGCGGCCAGTCGGTGACGGTGGCCTACGCCGACGCCGGGACCGGCACGGCCACGTCGGGGACGGACTACACGGCGATCACCGGCGGGACGCTGACCTTCACGGCGGGGACGACCAGCCAGACCTTCAACGTAGCAGTGACGGGCGACGTCCTGGACGAGACGAACGAGACGGTGGTGGTGACCCTGAGCGCTCCGACGAACGCGACGATCGCGACGGGTACCGGCACGGGGACGATCACGGACAACGATGCGACGCCATCGATCACGTTGACGGTGGATGACAGCAGCGTGGCCGAGGGCGACGGGGCGACCACGATCACAGTGACGGCCACGGTGGACGGCACGACCCGGTTCGCCGCGGCCACGACGGTGACGGTGAGCGTGGCGGGCAGCGGCACGGCGACGGCGGTGGACTTCGCGGCGGTGACGGACTTCGACATTACGATTGCGGCGGCGGCGGCGAGCCAGACCGGGACGTTCACGCTGACGCCGACGGACGATACGGCGGACGAGACCGATGAGACGATCACGGTGAGCGGCGCCTCAGGCAGCCTGACGGTGAACTCGGTCACGATCAGCCTGACGGACGACGACGGCGCGCCGTCGCTGTCGATCAACTCGCCGAGCGTGACCGAGGGCGACAGTGGCTCAAAGAACCTGACGTTCACGGTGACGTTGAGTCCGGCGAGCGGTCAGCAGGTGACGGTGGACTACGCCGACGCCGGGACCGGCACGGCCACTTCGGGGACGGACTACACGGCGATCACCGGCGGTACCCTGACCTTCGCGGTGGGGGACACCAGCCAGACCTTCGACGTGGCAGTGACGGGCGACGTTCTGGACGAGTCGAACGAGACCGTGATTGTGACCCTGAGCAGTGCGGCGAATGCGACGATCTCGACGGCGAGCGGCACGGGGACGATCACGGATAACGACGCCGCGCCGACGTCGATCACGCTGACGGTGGACGACAACAGCGTGGCCGAGGACGACGGGGCGACCACGATCACGGTGACGGCGACGGTGGACGGCACGACCCGGTTCGGTTCGGCCACGACGGTGACGGTGAGCGTGGCGGGCAGCGGCACGGCGTCGGCGGTGGATTTCGCGGCGGTGTCGGACTTCGACATCGAGATCGACGCGGGCGACACAAGCGCCACCGGGACGTTCACGCTGACGCCGACGGATGATACGACGGACGAGACCGACGAGACGGTGACGGTGAGCGGGACGTCGGGCACTCTGACGGTGAACTCGGCCACGATTACGTTGACCGACGACGACCCGCCGCCGACGCTTTCGATCAGTTCGCCGAGCGTGACGGAGGGGGACAGCGGCTCGACGAACATGACGTTCACGGTCACCCTGAACCGGGCGAGCAAGCAGGGGATATTGGTGCGGTATACGGACTCAGGTACCGGGTCGGCCACGTCCGGGACGGACTACACGGCGATTGTGACCGCGTTTCTGACCTTCGCGGCGGGGGAAACCAGCAAGTCATTCACGGTGTCGGTGCTGGGCGACACGCTGGACGAGGCGAACGAGACCATCGTGGTGACGCTGAACACCCCGGTGAACGCGACGATCGCGACGGGTACCGGCACGGGGACGATCACGGACAACGACGATGCGCCGACGCTGTCGATCAACTCACCGAGCGTGACGGAGGGTGACAGCGGTTCGACGAACCTGACGTTCACGGTGACCTTGAGCGCGGCGAGCGGCCAGCAGGTGACGGTGGCCTACGCGGACGCCGGGACCGGCACGGCGACCGGCGCGGGGACGGACTACACGGCGATCACCGGCGGCACGCTGACCTTCACGGCGGGGACGACCAGCCAGACCTTTGACGTATCGGTGACGGGCGACACGCTGGACGAAGCGAACGAGACCGTAATTGTGACCCTGAGCACGCCGACGAATGCGACGATCTCGACGGCGAGCGGGACGGGGACGATCACGGACGACGACGATGCGCCGTCGCTGTCGATCAACTCACCGAGCGTGACGGAGGGGGACAGCGGCTCGACGAACCTGACGTTCACGGTGACGTTGAGCGCGGCGAGCGGCCAGCAGGTGACGGTAGCTTACGCGGACGCCGGGACCGGCACGGCCACGTCGGGGACCGACTACACGGCGATCACGGGCGGCACGCTGACCTTCACGGCGGGGACGACGAGCCAGACCTTCAATGTGGCGGTGACGGGCGACGCGCTGGACGAGACGAATGAGACCGTCGTGGTGACGTTGAGTACCCCGACGAACGCGACGATCTCGACGGCGAGCGGCACGGGGACGATCACGGACAACGATGCGACGCCGTCGCTGTCGATCAACTCACCGAGCGTGACGGAGGGGAACAGTGGCACGACGAACCTGACGTTCACAGTGACGTTGAGCGCGGCGAGTGGCCAGCAGGTGACGGTGGCCTACGCCGACGCCGGGACCGGCACAGCCACGTCGGGGACGGACTACACGGCCATCACCGGCGGGACGCTGACCTTCACGGCCGGGACGACCAGCCAGACCTTCGACGTGGCAGTGACGGGCGACGTTCTGGACGAGGCGAACGAGACGGTGATTGCGACGTTGAGCGGCGCGACGAACGCGACGATCTCGACGGCGAGCGGCACGGGGACGATCACGGACAACGACGATGCGCCGTCGCTGTCGATCAACTCGCCGAGCGTGACGGAGGGGAACAGCGGCTCGACGAACCTGACATTCACGGTGACGTTGAGCGCGGCCAGCGGCCAACAGGTGACGGTGGCCTGGGCGGAAGGGACGGGCGGCACGGCCACGTCGGGGACGGACTACACGGCCATCACCGGCGGCACGCTAACCTTCACGGCGGGGACGACCAGCCAGACCTTCAACGTGGCGGTGACGGGCGACACATTGGATGAAGCAAACGAGACTATCGTGGTGACCCTGAGCAGCCCGACGAACGCGACCATTTCGACGGCGAACGGCACGGGGACGATCACGGACAACGACGATGCGCCGTCGCTGTCGATCAACTCGCCGAGCGTGACGGAGGGAGACAGCGGTTCGACGAACCTGACGTTCACGGTGACCTTAAGCGCGGCGAGCGGCCAGCAGGTGACGGTAGCTTACGCCGACGCCGGGACCGGCACGGCCACGTCGGGGACCGACTACACGGCGATCACCGCCGGGACGCTGACCTTCACGGCGGGGACGACCAGCCAGACCTTCAATGTGGCTGTGACGGGCGACGCGCTGGACGAAACGAACGAGACGGTGGTGGTGACCCTGAGCACTCCGACGAACGCGACGATCTCGACGGGTACCGGCACGGGGACGATCACGGACAACGATGCGACGCCTTCGCTGTCGATCAACTCGCCGAGCGTGACGGAGGGAGACAGCGGTTCGACGAACCTGACGTTCACGGTGACGTTGAGCGCGGCGAGCGGCCAGCAGGTGACGGTGAACTATGCGGACGCCGGGACCGGCACGGCCACGTCCGGGACCGACTACACGGCCATCACCGGCGGCACGCTGACCTTCACGGCGGGGACGACGAGCCAGACCTTTAACGTGGCGGTGACGGGCGACGTCCTGGCCGAGTCGAACGAGACGGTGATTGCGACGTTGAGCGGCGCGACGAATGCGACGATCTCGACGGCGAGCGGCACGGGGACGATCACGGATAACGACGCCGCGCCGACGTCGATCACGCTGACGGTGGACGACAACAGCGTGGCTGAGAATGACGGGGCAACGACGATCACGGTGACGGCGACGGTGGACGGCACGACGCGATTCGCCGAGGCCACGACCGTTGGGGTGAGCGTGACGGGCAGTAGCACGGCGACGGCGGTGGACTTCGCGGCAGTGTCGGCGTTCAACATCATTATCGGAGCCGGGGCGGCGAGTCAGACCGGGACGTTCAGGCTGACGCCGACGAACGACGTCGTGGACGAGACCGACGAGACGGTGACGGTGAGCGGTACCTCAGGCAGCCTGACGGTGAACTCGGCCACGATCACGTTGACGGACGACGATGCGACGCCGACCGCGATCACCTTGACAGTGAATGACAACAGCGTGGGCGAGGGCGACGGGGCGACCACGATCAGGGTGACGGCGACGGTGGACGGCACGACCCGGTTCGCCGAGGCCACGACCGTTGGGGTGAGCGTGGCGGGCAGCGGCACGGCGACGGCGGTGGACTTCGCGGCGGTGTCGGACTTCAACATCTCTATCGGGGCCGGGGCAGCGAGTCAGACCGGGACGTTCACGCTGACGCCGACGGACGATGCGGTGGACGAGACCGACGAGACGGTGACGGTGAGCGGTACCTCAGGCAGCCTGACGGTGAACTCGGCCACGATCACGTTGACGGACAACGACGCCGCCCCGACGGCGATCACGCTGACGGTGGACGATGACGGCGTGGGCGAGGGCGACGGGGCAACCCTGATCACGGTGACCGCGACGGTGGACGGCACGACCCGGTTCGCCACGGCGACGACGGTGACCGTGAGCGTGGCGGACAGCGGCACGGCGTCGGCGGTGGACTTCACGGCGGTGTCGGATTTTGACATTACGATTGCGGCGGGGGCGGCGAGTCAGACCGGGACATTCACGCTGACGCCGACGAACGACTCGGTGGATGAGACCGATGAGACCATCACGGTGAGCGGCGCGTCAGGTAGTCTGACGGTGAACTCGGATACGATCAGCCTGACGGACGACGACGGTGCGCCGACCTCACTCACGCTGACGGTGAACGACAACAGCGTGGGCGAGGCCGAAGGGGCGACCACGATCACGGTGACGGCGACGGTGAACGGGGCGACGCAGTTCGCCGCGGACACGACGGTAACGGTGAGCGTGGCGGGTAGCAGCACGGAGACGGCGGTGGATTTCGCGGCGGTGTCGGACTTCGACATTACGATTACGGCGGGGGCGACGAACGGTACCGGGACGTTCACGCTGACGCCGACGGCTGACGTCGTGGACGAGACCAACGAGACGGTGACGGTGAGCGGCGCGTCGGGCAGCCTGACGGTGAACTCGGCCACGATCACGCTGACGGACGACGATGCGGCGCCGACGGCGATCACGCTGACGGTGAACGACAACAGCGTGGGCGAGGCCGACGGCGCGACCACGATCACGGTGACGGCGACGGTGGACGGCGCGACGCGGTTCGCCGAGGCCACGACCGTTGGGGTGAGCGTGACGGGCAGCAGCACGGCGACGGCGGTGGACTTCGCGGCGGTGTCGGCGTTCAACATCGAGATTGCGGCGGCGGCGGCGAGCGGTACCGGGACGTTCACGCTGAGACCGACGAACGACGTCGTGGACGAGACCGACGAGACGATCACGGTGAGCGGCACGTCGGGCAGCCTGACGGTGAGCTCGGCCACGATCACGTTGACGGACGACGATGCGGCGCCGACGTCGCTCAGCTTGACGGTGAGCGACGACAGGGTGAACGAGGGCGGCGGCGCGACCACGATCACGGTGACGGCGACGGTGGACGGCGGGACCCGGTTCGCCGTTGCCACGACGGTGACCGTGAGCGTGGCGGGAACCGGCGCGCCGACGGCAGTGGACTTCGCGACGGTGACGGCCTTCGACATTACGATTCCGGAGGCGGCGGCGAGCGGCGCCGGGACTTTCACGCTGATGCCGACGGACAATGCGCTGGATGATACCAATGAGACCATCACGGTGAGCGGCGCCTCAAGCGGCCTGACGGTGAGCTCGGCCACGATCACGTTGGCGGATGATGAAGGGCCGGCGACACTGTCGATCAACTCGCCGCGGGTGACGGAAGGGAACAGCGGCTCGAAGGACCTGACGTTCACGATAACCATGAGTCCGGTCAGCGCCGAGGAGGTGGCGGTGGACTACGCGGACGCCGGGAGCGGGACAGCGACCTCGGGGACGGACTATGCGGCGATCACCGGCGGCACGCTGATCTTCCCTGCAGGAACCGCGAGCCAGGAGGTCACGGTGTCGGTGAGGGGGGACACCGCGGTCGAGGCGGACGAGACAGTGGTGTTATCGTTGAGCAGCCCCGCCAACGCGATGATTGGAACCGGCACGGGGACAGGGACGATCACGAACGACGATGTCGGCGAGCCTCCTCCGATAGAGGACGCGCCGTCGCTGTCGATCGACTCGCCGAGTGTGTCGGAGGGGGACGACGAGACGGTGAGCCTGACGTTCACGGTGACCCTGAGTCCGGTCAGTAGCGCGCAGGTGACGGTGGACTACGTCGTCACCGGCACGGCGAGAGCGGGGACGGACTTTGCGGCGCTCACCGGCGGCACGCTGACCTTCCCCCCGGGGACCACGAGCCAGACGATCACGGTGTCGGTGATGGGCGATGCCCTGGATGAAGGGGACGAGACCATCGTGGTGACCCTGCTCAATGTCAGGAATGCGGCCATCGACACCGCGACGGGGACAGGCACCATCACCGACGACGACACGGGGCCGTCGCTGATGATCGACTCACCGAGCGTGGCGGAGGGTGACGCCGGTTCGACGGACCTGACGTTTACCGTGACCCTGAGCGAGGCCCTCACCGAGCCGGTAACGGTGGACTATGCGGACGCCGGGACTGGCACGGCAACATCGGGGACCGACTACGTGGCTATCACCGGCGGCACGCTGACCTTCCCGGCGGGAACCACCAGCCGGGAGATCGTGGTAGCGGTGACGGGCGACGTCCTGGACGAGGCGGACGAGACCGTTGCGGTGACCCTGAGCAACGCCGCCAACGTGGCCATTGGTCCGGCGACGGGCACCGGCACAATCATCGACGATGACGACGCCGCCGACGCGCCGACGCTGTCGATTGACTCGCCGAGCGTGACGGAGGGCGACGACGGTTCGACGAACCTGACGTTCACCGTGAGTTTAAGCGCGGCGAGTACCGAGCAAGTGACAGTGGCCTACGCGGACGCCGGGACCGGCACAGCCACGTCCGGGACCGACTACACGACGCTCCCCGCCGGTACGCTGACCTTCCCGGCGGGAACCACGAGCCAGACCTTCAACGTGTCAGTGACGGGCGACGTCCTGGACGAGGCGGACGAGACCGTGATAGTAACCCTGAGCAACCCCGCGAACGCCACTATCGGCACGGCGACGGGTACTGGCGTCATCACCGATGACGACGCCCCACCGTCGCTGGCGATTGACTCGCCGAGCGTAACAGAGGGCGACGACGGCTCGACGAACCTGACGTTCACGGTGACCCTGGACGCCGCCAGTGGGCGGGCGGTGACGGTGGCCTATGCGGATGCCGGAACCGGCACGGCGACCCCGGGGACGGACTACACGGCGCTCACCGCCGGCGCCCTGACCTTCCCGGCGGGAACCACGCTTCGAGAGCTAACGGTGGTGGTGACGGGAGACACTATCACCGAGTCGGACGAGACCGTAGTGGTCGCCCTGAGCAATGCGGCGAACGCGACCTTGGGGACGGCGCGCGGCGTCGGTACCATCACTGACGACGATGTCGACCTGACGCCGAGCTTCGATTCGGCGACGATCCCGGACCAGTCCTGGATCCAGAATTGGGCGATCCCGGTATTGACACTGCCGGCAGCCACGGGCGGCGACGGCGCGCTGACCTATGCGCTGACGCCGGCGCTACCCAGCGGACTGAGCTTCGATGCGGCCACGCGGGAATTGTCGGGCACGCCGATGAGGGCGCTGGAGGCAACCGAATACAGTCTGACGGCCACGGACGCGGACGGGGATGCGGTGGCGCTGAGTTTCACGATCGAAGTGGCCGGCCCGATTGCAATATCGATTACGGACGGCCAGGCGGTGGAGGGCGAGCCTGTCGAGTTCGGGATTACGCTGTCCGAGCCTGTGCCGGAAGCCGGGGCGCTGATGGTGGTTTGGCGGGTAACTGACGGCACGGCCCTGGCGCAGTCCGACTACACGCCGCCCGCGGGTCGCCGAGGGGAGTTCACGATCGCGGCGGGACAGGACGCGGCGACGATCGTCATTCGGACTACGAACGATGACCTGGTGGAAGACGAGGAGACGTTCACGGTGACGCTGGTTGGCACGAGTCATGCGCAGTTGGGCGATGCTGAGGCGACGGGCCGGATTATCGATGACGACTTGGCGTCCCTGCGCGGCGAGGCGTTGCAATGGTCTCTGGCAGCATTCGGGCGGACGGTGGCGACGGAGGCGGTGGACGCCATCGGCCAACGCTTCCGACCCGGTGGCGCGCCGCGCGCTGGGGGATCAGACACGCCGTCGCGGGATGGTACCGGCGAGACCGGCGCGGACTGGGCAACGCGCGCTGGCGGGACGGATGCGCTGTCGCGGGACGGCAACGGCGCGGGTTGGACGACCGGCGCGTGGCGGAACTTTTCCTTGAGCGGTCCCGGCGGCGCGGCATTGCCCGGCGGCTTTTCCGGCCCTGAGCGTTCCCCGCAGGGCGAATTCCTGTCCCAGGTCGCCTTTGAGACGCGCCTTGACGCGACGGACGAGGATGGCGCCGATGGCGGGTCGGGTCGGGAGTGGACAGTATGGGGCCGGGGTTCGCGGAGCCAGTTCAGTGGCCAGTCCGGGGCGCGGATAACATTGGACGGGGAAGTGAACACGGGTTACCTGGGCGCGGACGTGCGGCTGGCTGAGCATGACCTTCTGCTGGGCGTGGCGTTATCACACAGCGTCGGGGAACTGGACTATCAAGCGGCGGCGGCAGGGTTGAACGAGGGGCAGATAGACTTGGACCTGAGCAGCGTCCTGCCCTATGCTCACTGGCAGTTGAACGAGCGGGTGTCCCTGTGGGGATTGCTGGGCATTGGTTGGGGGGAGGCGACTTTGACGGACGAGTTCGGACGGGCAACGACGGACACGGAGATGCGGATGGCGGCGTTAGGCAGTCGCGGGGAGTTGGCGACGTGGCGGGGTCTGGACCTGGCGTTGAAGGGAGATGCCTTTATAGTGAACATGCAGGGGTCGGAATGGGAACAGAGCGATGCGGTGGCGATGCCGGAAGTGGATGCGGATGCGCATCGCGTGCGCCTGATGCTGGAAGGCCGGCGCGCCTGGCAGGCAGGGCCGCAACAGCAGTTGGAGTTAAGCCTGGAGTTTGGCGGTCGCTGGGACGGGGGCGATGCGGACACGGGCGTGGGCGCGGAGTTGGGCGGGGGGTTGGCATACCGCCATGCGGCCTGGGGTCTGGGTCTTGAGACGCGGGGCCGGTATCTGCTGGGGCATACGGAGCGGGAGTTCGAGGAATGGGGCGCGAGCGTGGCGGTGGCGTTGGATCCGGGCGTGGAGGGGATTGGCCCGTCGTTGACCTTGACGCCGACCTGGGGCGAGGCCTCGAGCGGGGTGGAGAACATGTGGCGGGAAGAGCGGTTGCTGGGCGCCAGCCTGGGCAGTCAACCGTCCCCGGATGAGCGCGGCGGCCTGCGCCCGAGCCGGTTACGGATGGAGTTGGGCTATGGCTTTGAGACCCGCGCGCAGCGGTTGCTGAAGCTGTACAGCGCGCTGGACGAGGCTGGCCCGGGGAGCAGGAACTGGCGTCTGGGTAGCCAGGTAACGGGCGGATGGTTCACTTGGGGCCTGGAGCTGGACCGCCGGGAGATTTGGAACGGTTCGCCCGAGCACGGTATCTTCCTGAGGTTCGGCAACGAAAAATAAAGAGGGTGAAGTGTGAAGCTTAAAATCGTTTCTTCACCCTTCACCCTCTTTCAAACTTCTTACTTCAAACTTCACCCTTCAAAATGACGCGGGCACCGGCGGCAACTCACCCCGGGCATAGCGTTTCTCCAACCCCGGGGTCAGGTTTTCCCAGACGAGCAGCATGGATCGTTTCGGTGAAAAACCGCGATGACGTATATCAGCCGGCATACAAGCCACGTCACCCGCCTTCATCGTTACCACCGACATCGGCGCGGCCGTGTCTTTGTCGCCAACCTTCCAGGTAATCTCATCGGACATCTGGATAAACCATTCCACCCGGTCGTTGCCGTGGTCTACCGGCAGGATATGCTCTTCCGACGTGGGGCAATAAGCGCTGCTTCTCACAACGGAGACGATGGAGGGGTTCCAGGTTACCGGCGAACGGGATAAATACCTGAATAGATTAAATGCAGCCAATTGACCTTCAAATTCTTCTTCCGCGTGGACTTCAGGCTCTGATTGGTCTACGTCAGCGAATTGCCGGTTTACCGGCCGGCCGGTTTCATCGGAGCGTATCGGGCTGTCGCCGGGCAGGCTGACGAAACGGTTTGCCAATTCCCGTTGAAAATTAACGGCTTCATCGTTATTGCCGTTTTTAGGTCCCCGTGCGCTGCCGGTTTCCAACGGCGCGGCAAAGGGGTCGAATCCTGCGTTGGTCCAATCCGACAACAGCGACTTGAAACAAGCCCCCAGACTCTTTGATTCAAACCGCTCGGTAAAATCGGTGCCTGAATCTTTATATGCCTGGTTGTAAGCGCCGATGAACACATCGACGGAATCATAATGATTTACCGTGCCGAAAACCTCGTCAAAGTTGACCCAGCCGTAAAAAAATCCCCAGGCTACGTCGCGCATCATCGAGCGAAGGAAATTCTCCACGTCCATGATATGGGTACCCGTGGGGCAGGTGATGCGGACAAAATATTCGTCTCGTTCAAATTTGAATGAGCCTGTTTCAAACGTTTTGTAGCCGTTATTCGGATTCGGTTCGCTTTCACGGTGGGGTTCGGTAATCACCGCCGGGTCTGTCATTTGTTCTGCTGTGGTCGCCATGGTGGTTGTCTCCTGTTATTCAGTTCTGGCAGATTTCTGCCCACTTTTCGATGGATTCATCGCCGAGTAATGTTTGAAGCAGGATCACGCTTAATTCGCCGGCGCGAAATTGGTAGGCCGCGCCGGACGGAAGCAGGGTTAAATGGCCGCGGCTCGCTTTTACATGCCCCATGACCTGGCCTTTCGGTTGGCCAGCCAATTTGATGGAGCCTTCGTTTTCTTCTGCCGGCGCGATGCCGTCATCCGCGGGTTTTATGAAGTGGGTTTCCATGCTGCCTTGCATTAACAACGCGGTTTCGTCGTGGGCGCAGATATACCAGGGGCTGTCGCCTTCGGCGCGTATGCACTCGATGGTGTTCTCCAGGTTTTTGGCTACGATGATGCGTTCCCAGGGTTCGGCGTTGCCTGCCACTTCGAACATGTTGGAAAATAAATAATCCTTCGCATCTTCATTGCCGGTGATCTCTACTCCGCCCTTGGTGTGATTGTCGATGGAACCGAATACCGTTGTGGTGGACATGTTCTTTCTCTCCTGTGTGGCAGCGCTATTTCAATATGATAACTATAAAATGGTTTGCATCGACTTTTCAAGACCGGATTCCGGCGCCGTCATTCTGAGCCACAGGCGAAGAATCTACTGGGCATGGGTGAGGATTTGCGGGCTGTTTTTCCGTTCCGCGCGAAGTCACTCCAAAACAGCCCGCAAACCCTCTTGGCTGACGGCCGATATTCTGCATTTCTCCCGGCTTTCCCGCTATGCGTTTACCTTGCAGTCCCCGGCGCGATGAGGACAGATTTGCCACCGGGCTTTGCAAAGCGGTAACATACCTGAAGATGATTAGTTTTCAATATAAAGCGCTTCCCTGGAACATCATCTTCGGCGCCGGCGCGCTTAGTCGGTTGCCCGAAGAGTTGGGCAAACTGGGTTATTCCCGTGCCCTGGTTTTATCAACGCCGAACCAGGTCGGGGATGGTCAAGGTATTGTCAATTTGCTGGGTGACAAGGCAGTTGGCCTCTTCGACCAGGCCATGATGCATGTGCCCGTTGAAACGGTTGCCCAGGCCACGGCGGAAGTGAAACGACTTGAAGCCGACTGTTCCGTATCAATCGGCGGCGGGTCGACGACCGGCCTGGGCAAGGCGCTGGCGTTTAACCTGGGTTTGCCCAATATCGCCATACCCACCAGCTATGCCGGTTCGGAGATGACCAATATCTGGGGGATAACAGAAAACAACCGCAAGATCACAAACCGGGATAACGTCGTTGTCCCTGCACTGACTATTTACGACCCGAAGTTGACCTTGACGATGCCGGCCGCTTTTGCCGGCGCCAGTGGCTTGAATGCAATGGCCCAGGCCGTGGCTAACCTTGTTTCAGAAGATCCTAACCCCATCGTCTCGGTCATGGCGCAGGAAGCCATACGCGCCTTGTCACACAGTCTGCCCATCGTGATTTCCAACCCTGACAACATGGAGGCCCGAACTGAAGCCATGTATGGCGCCTGCCTGGCCGGCGGCGCATTAGGGACGGGCACAACCGGTTTGCATCATCGTTTGTGTCATACTTTTGGCGGGGCGTTCAATACGCCTCATGCGGAAACCCATACGATTCTCTTGCCGCACAGTGTTGCCTACAATGCCGCCGCCACGCCGGTCGGCACGGGAAAAATTGCCGAAGCCATGGGAGTCGATGATGCCGCAACCGGTATATTTGAACTGGCTAAAACGATAGGGGTTCCCACGGCCTTGAAAGACATCGGTGTAAAGCGGACAGACCTCGATGAAGCTGCCGCAGCGGCTACCGAAACACCGGTCAACAATCCCGAACCCGTTACCAGGGGACGGGTGCGGGCATTACTCGAAAATGCCTACCATGGCCGCGCGCCGCAACCGGTATGAGCGTTCTCCTTGACCAGGGGACGGGTGCGGGCATTACTCGAAAGTGCCTACCATGGCCGCGCGCCGCAACCGGTATGAGCGTTCTCCTTGACCAGGGGGCGGGTGCGCGCATTACTCGAAAATGCCTGCCATGCCTGCGCGCCACAACCGGTATGAGTGGCCTCCGTTATCAGGGGACGGGTGCGGGCATTACTCGAAAGTGCCTACCATGGTCGCGCGCCGCAACCGGTATGAGCGGCCTCCCTTACCAGGGGACGGGTGCGCGCATTACTCGAAAGCGCCTACCATGGCCGCGCGCCGCAACCGGTATGAGCGGCCTCCCTTACCCTGGGAACTTGCCCCGTGTTTTCTGCCTGACAAGGGGGTCATGGGGAGCGGGCTGGTCTGCCACAAACTCTCTCTAACTTCCCCTTGTCAGGGAGAGGGCTGAAACCTTATTGTTTATTTACAGGTTGAAACGTATAACTGATCATCATGAAAGTTGTCCCGCAAATTAGTTTGGAAGAAGCCGCCGCAAAGATCCGTTCCGGCGATGTGCTCATTGTCGGTGGTTTTGGCATGACCGGCAGCCCGACCCACTTGATGCACGCCATTGCCGAGACGGGGGCGACCGATCTTACATATATAGGCAATAACGTGGGCGAACCCGGGTTAGCCGGGGGGCGCTGTTTGCGCAGGGGCCAGATTAAGAAGGCCATCGGTTCTTTCTTCACCAGCAATCCTGAAGTCGTCGTGGCGGCGCAGTCCGGAGAGTTGGACGTCGAACTTTTGCCACAGGGTACATTGGCTGAGGCCATACGCGCAGGCGGGGCCGGCCTCGGTGGGTTCTTCACGCCGACGTCCGCAGGCACCCCGTTGGCGGAAGGACGCGAGACCAGGATCATCGATGGAAAAGAGATGGTATTCATCCCGCCGATACGCGCGGATGTCGCCGTTATCAGGGCATGGCGGGCGGATACGGCCGGCAATTTACAATACCGCATGACGGAAAACAATTTTAACCAGGCGGCGGCAACCGCTGCTGACTTGGTGATAGCGGAAGTCGAGGAAATTGTTGAAGCCGGTGAAATCGACCCTGATTTTATCCATACGCCGGGTTGTTTCGTGGACTACCTGGTGCAGGCCGGTCTTACCATGGAAGATTTAGGCTCTTCCGCATCCGTATCGGCGAGTCTTAAAAAGGTTGATGAAACCCGCCTGATGATGGCTGAAGCCGCGCTGGCTGAATTAAAGAAAGGGGATATTGTCAACCTGGGCGTCGGCATACCAACCCTGGTGGCGGACCTTGTTGGGCCGGGAGACGCTATTATCATGCACTCTGAAAATGGCATGTTAGGCGTTGGCCCCGAGCCGGAATCCGGCGGCGCCATGCACTATCCGGTTAATGCCGGCAAGATCCCGGTGACTGCGCTTCCCGGCGCCAGTTATTTTGATAGCGCAACCTCTTTTGCCATGATCCGGGGCGGCCACGTGGACGTGGCCATCATGGGCGGGTTGCAGGTGGATGAACAAGGCAACCTGGCCAACTGGGCCGTACCCGGCAAGCCATTGCTGGGAGTCGGCGGCGCAATGGACTTGGCGTCCGGCGCGAAAAAGCTGATTATCACCATGACCCACTGCAACCGGGACGGCATATCAAAGGTAGTGCCCCAATGTGATTTGCCACTGACGGCGACCCGGGCCGTCAATGTATTAATCACGGACCTGGCAGTGTTTAATTTCGACAAGGAAGGCATGCGCCTGGTAAAGCTGATGCCGGGCGTCACGGAAGACGAGGTAAGACAAAAAACAACGGCAAGCTACACTGTTTCCTTCAACCGTTAATGAAGAAGGTTGATCTTGACGCTTCCGATATTATCTTCTGTTGCTTCCCAGCCTGAAACGTCTTTTTCATTGATCAATATCGAAGGCGAACCCAAGCCCTGCATGTATGCAGGCGCTGACGAATCGCCGACTTGCCACTCCTGCCACAGGGGTTCAAGCCCAAGCTGCTCAAGCGCTTTCTTGATCTGAGCCCGGGCCGCCGCGACCGATTGGGCCAAGTCAGATGACCTGATTGCGCAGATCAGCCGGCTCAGGAATGACGAGTGAATCTCTGTCCTGTCTGCTTTTTTCGACAGAAAATTATCAGTAAACGACGTATCACATTCATACAAAAAGTTCTTTGCGAGTCTGGCAGGATAGCGCTTCAGGAAACCTCGTTAAGTTGACCTGTGGCGCAGTCGTAGATGAAGCCGCGAACCTGGTCTTTGTGGGGGATGAACGGGTTGGCCTGGATGCGGGATACGGACTGGCGAACATCTTGCTCCAGGTCTCCGAAGGCTTCCAGGGAAAAGGCCGGGCGCAGGCCGGTATCGGCTTCGATAGCGTCTTTGACATCATCGTCCCGAAAGGTCAGCATCCCGCAGTCCGTGTGGTGGATCAGCGCAATTTCCCGGGTGCCCAGCAAGCGTTGGGAAATGACCAGCGAGCGGATTGCATCGTCGCTGATCACGCCGCCCGCGTTGCGAATCACGTGCGCGTCGCCTTCCTCGAGCCCCAGTACTTGATGGGGGTCCAGGCGAGCGTCCATGCAGGCTACAACCGCCAGCTTACGCGCTGGGGACAGGGGCAGGTCGCCTTTGTCGAAACCCTCGGCGTAGCGGGCGTTGTTGGCAAGAAGTTCGTCTATTGCAGTCATAGAGGGTGAAGGTAACGCCAGCGCGAGGGTCTGTCAAGCAGGAATATCGCGTTATGACAGGAGTTCCCGCTGTTTGTCAAAAGTGGGTTTGGGGGCTGTTTTGGAGTGACTTTGCGCGGAACGGAAAAACAGCCCCCAAACCCACTGTTAGCGGGAACTGATTTCCATCCTGGTTTGACGAAAGTTTGAAATTGCATTTGAAAAAATAATACCAGGGTGTATACTGGTACCCTGCCGGCAGGCTTTGGGCGTTGGCCGGTAGTGTTGTTTGTCGATCCCGCCGTAAAGGGAAACTGGATATTAAGGGAATATTATGGAATTGCCACATCGAGTTAACATGCTTACGGACAAGCCGCCGCCCGCAACTTATCGCGCTTCCGGCAGGTCTGGGAGCCTTCTCCTGTTTTTATTCTGCATTGTCCATGGGGGCTGCGCCGGGATCATTCCCGAGCCGCTGCCGTCGTCGTCGGGGCATCTTTCAGTTGAACCTGCAACAACGACGCCCGGCGGCATCCCCGAGATTGTCGGGCAGATCCCGCTCCTGCTCGAACCCCGACCGCTGCAACCCCTGGAAAAATATACCGTTGTCGTTAATGAAATGCCCGTGAAAGAGCTGCTGTTTGCGCTGGCCAGGGACGCGCAGGTCAACGTCGATATCGCGCCCGCAATTCAGGGCGTTGTGACCTTGAACGCAGTGGAGCAAACCCTGCCGGGATTGCTGGACCGGATTGCGCGGCAGGTGGGTCTTCGCTACGTGATTGAAAACGACAACGTGATCATCACACCGGATGAACCTTATTTTCGGACCTACAGGGTCGATTACCTGAATATGGAGCGGAACACGTCAAATATCGTCCAAATCGGGACGCAAATCGCCGATGCCGGCGGGGGCGCAGAGGGTGGCGGCGGTTCCAATAACTCAACCACCACCATCGGCAGTTCCGCGTCAAATCATTTTTGGTCCAACCTGGTGGCAAACGTATCCGCCATCCTGGGCCTGGGCGGCGGGAACAGCGGCGGCGAATCAACTGTCCGCAACAGCGTAATACCGCATCCCGAATCAGGTGTATTGACCGTGAAGGCAACCGGCGCGCAACACGAATTGCTTGAGACATTGATCAACGAGACCGTCACCAATGCCAATCGTCAGGTCCTGATACAGGCGACTATCGTGGAAGTCAGCCTGACGGATCAATACCAGGCCGGCATCAACTGGCAGGTCCTCAACCAGGCCGGCCTGGCCGGGTTTAACGTGACCGCGAGAACGTTCGCGTCAAGACCCGTTAATACCGCTTCCTTCTTCTCGCTGGGCTATGACGACCCTGATTCGGACGAGGGCAGCGTACTCCGCGCCGCCCTTGAATTGCTGGAGGAATTCGGTGACGTAAGCGTGTTGTCCAGTCCGCAGATCATGGCGCTGAATAATCAATCGGCCATCCTGAAAGTAGTCGACAACGTCGTTTATTTTGAAGTGGGGCAGGAGACCAATACTACCCAGGGCGTGGCCACGAATATTTTCGAGACCACTGTGAAAACGGTGCCGGTGGGCATCGTCATGACGATTACGCCGTATATTAATGCAAACGATTCCATCATTTTAAACGTCAGGCCCACTATTTCCCGCATAAACCGCTTTGTCAATGATCCGAATCCGGCGTTGACGGTAAACAGCCCGGTGCCGGAAATTCGGGTGCGGGAAATGGAATCCATGCTGCGGCTGAGCAACGGTGAAATCGCGGTGATGGGGGGGTTGATGCAGAATGACGACCGCAAGAGCGACAACGCGATTCCCGGGCTTTCCAGGATACCTTTTTTGGGAGAAGCCTTCAGGGCCAGGCGGCGTGAGTATGAAAAGACCGAGCTGGTGATTTTTCTGCGGCCGGTCATTGTCCGCGACCCAAGCCTGGACGGGGATTTCAGCCCGTACAAACGATTTTTCCCGGGAGATAAAAATGGGTAGGGGGGAAAGGTTTTTCGCGGGTTTGACCCTGGTCATTGTCCCTGTCTTTGCCACCGGGACCGAGGTGAAGTCCGGGAGGCTCGAGTTCAGCCGCATCGAAGCGGTTGAAAAGGAGAGCAGCCTGGTAAACGAGGCGTACAGGGCCTATCAGTCCGGTGATGTGGCTACCGCCAGGTCCAAGTACGCCGAAGCGTTGCAAGCCTACCCGGATAATCGTGACGCCATGCTGGGATTGGCCGCCTGCGCCGTTTATGAAGGAAATCTTGAATCGGCGGTGGCCATGTATTCCCACTTGACCCGCGTCTATCCGCAGGATGAGCTCCCCAGGGCCGCATTGATCGGCTTGCAACGGCAACAGGATTCCGTGCAGGAGGAGGCTGTCATCAGGAACATGTTGTCCAAGCAGCCGGAAATCCCGTTCCTGCATTTTATCCTGGGCCGACTCTATGCGACGCAATCACGCTGGCCGGAAGCTCAACAAGCCTTTTTTGCCGCGCATCGGTTTGATCCCGCCACCCCTGGTTATGCGCTGAACCTTGCCATCAGCCTGGACCGGCTGGGGCAAAGTGAAACAGCATTGCATTATTACCACGTTGCAATCGACCTGGCGGGGCGAGGCGCATCGGACTTCGATACCGCCCCGATTATTGATCGCATCAATTCACTCCTCCGCCAAATACAGCCATGACTTCAGCCGCGCCTCACGGGAAACACCTGCGCCTGGGTGAAATACTCGTCCAGAGAGGCGTTGCCACGCCCGATCAAATCGAGATCGCTTTATTGGAGCAGAAGAAGAGCAGGGAGCGCTTGGGCAAGATCCTCGTTCGCCTCGGGTTTGCGACGGAATCGATTATCCGTGACGTTATCGGCGGCGTCATCGGCCAGGAGAGCGTTGACCTGAACCGCGCCGTGGCCGACAGTGAAGCGGTATCCATGATCCCGAAAGAAATGGCCAGGCGGTTAAAAGCCATACCCGTCAGCCATGATGCCGCGCGGGGCTTGCTTACGGTAGCCATGGCGGACACCTTTGACGTCGTTTCCCTGGACCAGCTTAACGCCTACCTGGGCGGCGCCGCTGAAATCGTTCCCGTGCTGGCCGGCGAAGTGGAGATTGAAAAGTCCATCGATCAATTCTACGGGTTTGAACTTTCCGTTGACGGCATCCTTAATGAAATAGAAACGGGCGAGATCGATTACCAGAGCCTTGATGCAGGGAGCAGCGAGTACAGCCAACCGGTCGTCCGCCTGGTCAACGCGTTGCTGTCGGATGCGGTCAAACGCAGCGCCTCCGATATCCACTTTGAACCGGAAGCGGGGTTTCTTCGCTTCCGCTATCGAATCGATGGCGTGCTCAGGCAGGTTCGCAGCTTGCATGAAAACTACTGGTCCGCCATTGCCGTTCGTCTCAAGGTAATGGCGGGAATGGACATTGCTGAAACCCGCGCGCCCCAGGATGGTCGTATTTCCTTGTCGTTATCAGGCCGCCAAGTCGATTTTCGCGTATCCACCCTGCCCACCGTCCATGGCGAAAATATCGTTCTGCGGATATTGGACCGGCAAAAAGGCATCGTCTCGTTGGAGAAACTGGGTTTGATGGATGCTGAGCTGGCCGCGTTGAAACTCATGGTGGCGCGTCCGGAAGGCATTATATTGGTGACCGGTCCCACCGGCAGCGGAAAAACCACCACCTTGTATTCGATTTTGAATTACCTGAATACCGAGTCCGTCAATATCATGACCCTGGAAGACCCTGTTGAATATCCCACCTCCATGCTCAGGCAAACCTCGGTGAATGAAACGCCAAAACTGGATTTTGCCAATGGCATCCGGTCAATGTTGCGCCAGGACCCGGATATTATATTAGTGGGAGAGATCCGCGATGAAGACACCGCCGGCATGGCCTTGCGCGCCGCCATGACCGGTCACCAGGTCTTCTCTACCCTGCATACGAATTCCGCTATCGGCGCGATCCCCCGGTTGCTGGACATCGGCGTAAAGCCGGACATGCTGGCCGGCAATATTATCGGCGTGATCGCTCAAAGACTGGTGAGAAAACTATGCAACAACTGTAAGGAACCCTGTGAGGCAGGCGAACTGGGGCGCCACCTGCCCGGATTGGGAACAACGGACGGGCAGCAGGTGATTTACAAGTCAAAAGGTTGCCAGGTCTGCGCCAGCCAGGGTTACCAGGGACGCATGTCCTTAATGGAGATATTGAGTTTTGACCCTGACATGGACGAGTTGGTCGCCCGCCGGGGAACGCCCCGGGAGCTCACCCGCCTGGCCCTGTCGAAAGGCTTCAGACCCCTTGTCGAGGCAGGGCTGGCGAAAATCAGCGACGGTTCCACCAGCCTTGAAGAAATATCCCGCGTGGTCGACCTGAGCGCAAGACTGAAACAGGAATAACCACCCATGCGCGCCTGTAAATGCAAACTGAACGGAGGCGGACGTCCTTGTTCCCCAGCGCCCGGAAATAACCACCCATGAGCGCCTATAAATACAAGGCAATCGATGAGCATGGCCGTATAAAAGCGGGCAAAACGGATGCGTCCAATGAGGCGGATCTCGAAGTGCGCGTGCAGAAGATGGGGCTCGATCTTGTCAGCTACAAGATGGTCAAGGCCTCGGCCAAAGGCGCTTCGGGCCGAGGCGTCAACCGCCGCGACCTGATTTTATTTTGTTTCCACCTGGAACAGACGACGCGCGCGGGCATACCCATATTGGAAAGTCTGCAAGACCTTCGGGACAGTACGGAGAAACCCCGCTTGCGCGAGGTTATCTCAGCCATGCTTGAATCGATTGGCGGCGGCAAGACCCTGTCGGAGGCCATGAGTGATTTCCCCGGGGTGTTTTCCAATGTATTTGTCAACCTGGTCCAGGCGGGAGAGCAGGCCGGAAAGCTGAGCGCGGTACTGGATAAACTTGGGGGAAACCTGAAATGGCAGGATGAGCAGGCGTCCATGACTAAAAAATTAATCATGTACCCGCTCCTCGTCGGCGTCGTTGTAACAGGCGTGCTGTTTTTCCTGATGATCTACCTTGTGCCGGAATTATTGACATTCGTAAAGACCGTGGGTTCGGAATTGCCGGCGCATACCTTGCTGTTGATTTCGGCGTCCGGTTTTTTTGTGGACTACTGGCGCGTCATTTTGCTGTTGCCGATGGCGCTTATCAGTTTCGTCGCCCTTGGAGTCAAACTCAGTTCCGGGTTCAGACTTGCCATGGACAGGCTGAAATTAAAAATACCGATGCTTGGCCCGGTTTTCCAGAAACTCATTTTAGCCCGGCTTGCCGGCTTTTTTGCCATGATGTATTCATCCGGCATCACGATCGTCGATTGCATCAAGACGGGGGAGCGGATCGCCGGCAACAAGGCCATTGAGGCCGCCATGAAAAACGTTGGCCGGGCCATCGCCGATGGTAAAAGCCTCAGCGAGAGCTTTGCGGCAACCGGCCTGTTCCCACCCCTGGTCATGCGCATGATCAGGGTGGGTGAAACAACCGGCGCCCTGGAGGTTTCACTTGAGAACGTGGCTTATTTTTATACCCGGGACGTGCGCGAGTCCATCGAGAGACTGCAATCAATGATAGAGCCGATAATGGCGGTGACACTGGGGATCATTATCGGCTGGGTCATGTTTTCCATATTGGGGCCAATATATGATCTCATCACTAATCTCAAGGTTTGAACCAACCCGTCGGGCGCTTTTTGTCGGTACCCGCGAGGCGGCCGCGTACCACTGGCTGAAGAATGACCTCGACAATGCCCGCCTGTTTGATTTAAGCGATGAAGGCCGGAGAAATTTCAGGCGTTATCTTGCAGAAACGGCAGAAATCCCATTCCATATACTGGTTGACGTGTTTGAGGAAGAGTATCGCCAGGATACCGTTCCCCATGTATTCGGCCCGGACAGGTCGGCGATACTCAAACGCAAAGCCGGGCGACTTTTCAAGGGCACGCCTTATTATTTTCACCAGGTGACGGGCCGGGAGGAAGGGGGCCGCAGGGACGATCAGGTGTTATTGACCGCCATTACCAACCCGGCGGTAATCAAGCCGTGGACAGCCATGCTGGATGAGGCGAAAGTACCCCTTGCCGGTATTTATTCATTGCCTCTTTTCACGAAATCCCTGCTGGAATTCATCAATGATGACCCCGCCCCAGATTCCACCGTAAACCAGCTGGTGGTCAGTTTGCAGAGCATCAGCGGATTGCGCCAGACCTTTTTCCATAATGGAAAGTTCCGCATGAGCCGTCTTGTGCAAATGCCGCGCTACGGCAACGTGCCCTATGGCCCCTACATTCGGGATGAAGTGGAAAAAATCCATCGTTATTTGAATAGTTCGAGATTAACTACCCCGGAAGAACCATTGGACACCTGTTTCCTCCTGGCCGGCGACCTGCTGGAAGAACTGAAGAATGAATACCCCCGGCAGGGAGCGACGAGACACCATTTTTGCGACCTGAACGAGCTGCTGGCCAAATCCGGTTTGGCCCGGTCGTTGTCAACGCCTTTCAGCGATCAATTTTTCGTTCACCAGGTTTTGAAACTCAGGCCCGGGAATTTTTATGCCTCCAGGAGTGAAAGACGCTACCTTTCAATGCGGCGACTGCGTTATGCAGTGTCAACGGCCGGCGTCTTGTTGCTGTTGGCCGGCATAGTTTGGAGCGGGCTGAATTTCACGGGAGGGGCGATCTATAAACGGCGGAGTATCGCGGCCACGGAGAAGTATGAATCCTATACCGCCAAGTACCAGCTGGCCCGGGAAGGCTTCCCTGAAATGCCGGTTGAGCCGGTGGATTTAAAAGTGGCTATTGATATTGCGGATACGCTTGAGAAGTACAAATCATCGCCAATCGACATAGTGCGACTGCTCAGTGACAGTTTGAATCGTTTCCCCGCCATCCAGGCGAGCAAATTAACCTGGTTCGCCTCCGCGGACCCCGAGGCTGGCGTTAATGCTGTCCCGGCCCCGTCGAATGCACGGGACGTCCCGGATTCTAACCGGGCAGCCCGCCGGTTTTACCACGTCGCCCTGTTTGAAGGGCGCATCGAACCTTTCGACGGTGATTTCAGGGGCGCCATGGAGATGATCGAGCGGTTTGCCGAAGATATACGCTCCCGGGATTCAGCGCAAGGCGTCAGCATCGTTGCCTTGCCGCTGGACGTTAGCCCGGATGCCGAGTTACAGGGAAATACCCAGGTCTCCCATGACGAGGCCCGTTTCACCCTCAGGGTTTCGAGCCTGTTCCCTCACGGGAACGCATTCCCCCCTGACAAGGGGGATAAAGAGGGGGTTAAACATGAAACGTGAAAATCTCGATTGGTCCTATCTGCGCCGCGCCATCCTGTTTTTCGCTGCCGCCGCCGTATTCAGCAGTTCGATAGTCGCCGGGGCGCGTTACTTTGAAAGGCGAATGGAAGCAGGATACCAACGCGACGAGACGCGGTTTCGTTCCATCAGCAGGCGTTACCTGACGGTGGATGAAGATGAAGATTTGATCAAAAGATACTTTCCGCAATTTATCGATCTGCACAAAACCGGCGTGTTAGGCGAGGAACACAGGTTGAACTGGATTGAGGCCCTGCAAAACGCCGGTGACAAGATCAAATTACCGGCGCTGGGTTATGAGATCAGGGCGCAGAAGAATTACCTCCCGGGTTTTCCGGTAACGCTGGGCAAGTATGAAATTTTTGTCAGTGAAATGAACCTGGACATGCAATTGTTGCATGAAGGGGATTTATTCGAGTTGTTGGATATATTAAATGAACGGGCCAATGGCCGTTACAGTGTTTCAAGGTGCGAGTTGACCCGTAATTTCATGGAGGTTTCGGACGATCCCGGCGCCGGCAACGTGACCGCATCATGTGAATTGGAATGGTTTTCAATCAAACTTGCGGATGGCTCGGAGATCGAGGTATGACCATCGCTCACCCGCGGCGGACCCGCGCAAGCCAGGGATTGATGCTTGCCCTGGCAATATCGTTATCCGGTTTTTCCGCCCACGGGGACGCGCAACAATTCGGCCGGTTTTTTACCACCCCTGAAGAAAGAAAACACCTTGAGAAACTTAGAAAAACGGGGCCGGACACCGGGGAAATCGTTGCCGCGGAAAATGACGACGCGGCGGTAAAAAGCCTGAAGGCGATCGACTTCATTACGCTCAAAGGGGTCATCTACCGGCAAGACAAAACCGGCGTCGCCTGGGTCAATGAAAGCGCCGTGCAGGAAGGGAAGCCGTCTCTTGACTACCTGAAGCTGGAAGAAGGGCAGATATTGGATAACAAGGTGATCATCGAATTGCCCCGGACCGGACAACCGGTGAAATTGAAGGTAGGCCAGTCATACTCGCCGCAGTCCGGCACGGTCTTCGACCTTACGGAGAAATCCCCGTGAGACAATTTTGCCGCACGGGTTTTCATCCCCCGCTGGTCAGGCAAACCGGCGCCGTATTCCTGGCTTTCATGCTTGCGCTGATCGTCGGTTCAACCTGGTTCCTGCTGTCTGACCTGAACGCGCACGTGCAAACCCAGCTCAGGGGCGCCGGCAGCCAACTTGCGTTGAACCGGGCCAAACAGGCCCTGTTGTTCTATGCCATGAACTATCCTGACCTGCGCGACAACCCGGAGAAAGGTCCGGGGTTTCTGCCCTGCCCCGACCAGGATAACGACGGCAGGGCGGAAACAAATTGCGCGGCAAGCACCGGCACGACCCTCGGTCGCCTGCCGTTTACCATCCTGGGACTCGATGACCCCCGCGACAGCAGCGGCGAGAGGTTCTGGTATGCCGTATCGGATAATTTCAGGAATACGCAGTCCAATGACACGGTGATCAATAGTGAGACGCCGGGCCGGTTGAGTATAGATGGGACAGGTGACGCAGTAGCGGTGATCATTGCTCCAGGTGAACCCGTTGGCGGTCAACACGCCCGTCCCGGCAACGATGCAGTCGATTACCTGGAAGACGACAACACCAGCATCGGCGATGGCAGTTTCGTCACAGGTGGCGGCGATGATTTTAACGACCAGGTGATGGCTGTTACCCGCGCCGAATTGATGGAAGTGGTAGAGCAACGGGTCATTAATGAAGTGCGGGGCGCGCTGGCCCAATACAACGCAACCCATCTCGCCTACCCCTGGCTGACGCCGTTTGCCGACCCCCGGGCTGACAACAGAATATTACGCGGGGCGCATACCGGGCTGAATAATGCGGCCCGGCTCACCGACACCCGCGCGGATTTCACCGAGTGGGGCGTCGCAGTCAACGATATAGTCAGGAACGTCACGGACGGTTCCATTGCCGTGGTGACCGCGGTGGCCGCAAAGACGCTCACCGTAGCCGGGCATTCAGCCGGCGCGGACAACGATTTCGACCGGGGCGACGTTTATTTTATTGAATTGCGGGGGCTTGCCCACACCCTGTCCGGCGCGGCGGCGGCCGGCAGCCAGGGACTCGTCCTGAAGGACGCCGCCCAGGATTTTAAGGAACTCGGCATCGTTCCCGGCGACGTTATCGAAAACGTCGGCGATGGTTCAAGCGGCGTTATCAGGTCCGTAACCAGGACGGCCTTGACGGTAAACGGTCTCGCCGGCGGCGTGGAAAACGATTTTGATTTTGGCGAGGTTTACCGAATACGGAGCGACACCGGCGTTGCCGCTTCCGGCAGTCACGGGTTAACCCTGGTGGATGCCGCCGCGGATTTTATCGCCATGGGCATCGCCGCCGCCGACGTCGTGGAGAACGTCACCGATGGTTCCGTCGGGCGCGTCGATACCGTTGACAGCCCGACGACGCTGACGGCGACCAGCCTGGATTTCGGCAGGAACAACGCCTTCGCCGCCACTGACGTTTACCGCCTGCCCCGTTACAACGGCAGGAGTCAGATACGAAAAGGTTTGCTGTCCGTCCATGAGCCGGGCAAAACGTTCCCAGTCAGTTTCACCGTGGAATGGGGTTCCCTTGTCGCCGATGGCGGTGTGATAACCGGTTCTGTTCCTGGTCTCCTGACTGATGCGGAAATTCAACAAGCCGTTGAGTCATCGGCCCTCAACGGCGCAGTCACCGTGGGCTTTGAAAATGGACACTGCGTCTGGACTGCTGAACAGCTTGTCGAGTGCATTGGTTCCGGCGACCCGGTCGCTTACCTGGGAGGAGCCGTCCCTTCCGCCAACCTGTACCGATATAAATTCAACCTGCGTTACAACGGGAACCAGGTTATCCGGGCCACCGGCGGGTTGCGACAACGAGAGGTCTGCCTTGGTTACGGGGCCGCGTGCGCAATCGGTCCGGCGGCCGTGGCCATGCCTTACCGCGATACCGGCATTGACAGCATAGCCACTGCCGGTACCGGCGGCCTGACCTTGCATGATTCAACCCTGGATTTTCTCCGGCGCGACATTGTTCCCGGCGACACGATCTTCAATACTGCCGATGGTTCGGCGGGAATGATAACAGCAGTCGATAGCCACATTCTGACGGTTGTTTCCCTGGACGGCGGCGCGGAAAATGATTTCGATACCGGCGAGTCATACCGGGTTAGCAAGCCCCTGGTGAGTATCGAATATTTGAACGATACCGTCGTGGAGGCGAGTTTCAGCCTGACTGTTCCCCCAGGCGGCGCCCAGGGTCATATCCGCGCGAGCGGCATCGATTATTATTTGTCCGAAACATCGGGAGAGTTGCCGACCTGGTTCATCAAAAACAAATGGCATCAACTCCTGTATGTCGCGTACAGCTCCGAGTTCGCTCCCGGTGGCGATGGCAGTTGCACGACGGCCAGCGATTGCCTGGTTTTGCGCGGCATCCTGGCTACGGCAAATGACAGGGAGGCGCTTGTGGTCTCCTCGGGAATGGAATTGGCGGCGCAGGACAGGTCTTCCGGCGCCCTTGTCGATTATTATGAAGATGAAAACGCGACATTGCAGGCCGATGATATTTTTGCCAATGGCGCAATCACACCGCAGTTTAACGACCAGGCAGTCACCGTTTCACCGTGAACCGCTCCCAACTTGCTTGAAGGTAAGACCATGAAAAACATCGTCATGTCGATCAGGAATTGGCTGATGCGCCGCCGCAGGTTCCGGCGCGGGATTTCAAGCAATCTCTCTCCCCTCGAAGGGGGTGTCAGGGAGGAGGCGTTACATCTATGTCTAAAAGGATAAGACCATGGAAAACATTGTCATTTCGACCGGGAATTGGCTGATGCCCAGCCGCAGGTTCCGGCGCGGGATTTCAAACCATCTCTCCCCTTGAAGGGGGAGTGTCAGGGTGGGGGCGTTACATCTATGTCTAAAAGGATAAGATCATGGAAAACATTGTCATTTCGACCAGGAATTGGCTGATGCCCAGCCGCAGGTTCCGGCGCGGGATTTCAAACAATCTCTCTCCCCTTGAGGGGAATGGTCAGGGTGGGGGCGTTACATCTATGTCCAGGGGAATCAGGAATTCTTAGTTGGATTAAATGCCATGATACGGAAATCGATCGCTATTGGACAACGGGGTTTCTCATTGCTCGAGCTGACGCTGGTGTTGTTTATCATCGCCCTGGCGCTTGGCGGAATGCTCAACCCCCTTGGTTCGCTCCTGGAAGGAAGACAACGCACCGAGGCCAAAACGCACCTGGAAAGAATCAAGGAGGCCTTGGTGGGGTTCGCCATGATCAACGGTTACCTGCCCTGTCCGACAACCACGATTGATCCGGACAACGCCGGTTACGGCCTGGAAGACGCCACTTGCAACGCCGACTCGGTAGCAGAGGGATACATACCCTGGCGGACCCTGGGCGTGCCGGAGACGGACCCGTGGGGCGCGCCCAGGACAACAAGCGCCGCCCCGTTCAACGGTTATTGGCGTTACCGGGTTGATCGTAATTTCAGTAATTCCGGCGCCTTGTTTACCCTGGCCACGGCATTGACGGAGAACCTGACCATCCGGGACGGCCAGGGCAACCTGCTGACGGCGCCGACGGAAACACCCGTGGCAGTCATTTATTCCACCGGCGCGAATCTCAGCCAGGATGGTGAAAATGCAACCTTTGAAAGCGCCGTCTGTGGAAATGCCAGCGGCTATGATCCGGGGAGTGGGACGGCATGTCCCGATGGCGAGCCACTGTACCAGGCCGGCAATCCCGTTGGACCCGGCAGCGCGTCCGCTTTTGACGACATCACGGTATGGGTAGCGCGACCACTATTGTTTAACAGGATGGTCATAGCCGGACGATTGCCCTGATTTGCAGGACGGAAGACAGTTGCGTCTGCCTCCTGAAAGGGGGGATTGGACAGCAGGTTTAACTCTCAAAAGACATACAAACGTTTCTCCTTGCTTAAACAACAAAATTACGGAAGGCAGTTGCGTCTGCCCCCTGACAAGGGGGGGTTGGACAGCAGGCTTAAACCCCAAAAGACATACAGGCGTTTCTCTTTGCTTAAACAACAAAATTACGGAAGACAGTTGCGTCTGCCCCCTGACAAGGGGGGTTGGACAGGAGGCTTAAACCCCAAAAGACATACAGGCGTTTCTCTTTGCTTAAACAACAAAATTACGGAAGACAGTTGCGTCTGCCCCCTGACAAGGGGGGGTTGGACAGGAGGCTTAAACCCCAAAAGACATACAGGCGTTTCTCTTTACTTAAACAACAAAATTACGGAAGACAGTTGCGTCTGCCCCCTGACAAGGGGGGTTGGACAGCAGGCTTAATCCCCAAAAGACATACAAGCGTTTCTCTTTGCTTAAACAACAAAACTACGAAAGATAGTGGCGTCTGCCCCCTGACAAGGGGGGGTTGGACAACAGGCTTAGACAACAAAATTCATGTTCACAATAGCGCGTTTCACCCTGCTTGAGGCCGTCCGCAACCGCCTGTTCATACTGATCATGGCCGGTGTCGTTTGCCTGTTCGTCCTGGCGGAATTTATCGGCGAATTAAGCATCACCGAAACCAGGCAGGTTCAAAGCGCCATCCTGTCTTCATTACTGCGCATCTTCTCAATCTCCATCATCAGCCTGTTCGTCATAACCAGCGCACTGAGAGAGTTGAATGACAAGGGCCTGGAAATCATTTTGTCTTTGCCCATATCCCGCCACCAGTATTTATTTGGCAAATTACTCGGCTATGGGGGACTGTCCTTATTGATCTCAATCACTGTCAGCCTGCCGTTGCTCCTGTACGCCCCAACCATTCCGGTTATATGCTGGTTCCTTTCCTTGTTTTGTGAACAGGCGCTGGTAATCTCACTCAGCCTCGTTTGCCTGTTCACGTTTGCCAATGTGACCATATCATTCATCGCAGTCATGGCGTTTTATTTCCTGTCCCGCAGCATGGAGACGATACGCCTGTTAAGCGAAAGCCCGATTTTGGAATCCAACGCCTTTTCGCAGGACTTCATACACTGCCTGGTGGATGCAATGGCGCTGCTCCTGCCCGACCTGAGCGCATTTACCAAAAGCGACTGGCTGGCCTACAACGTTGACTTTGCCGATATGCAGACAGTGATCATCCAGACAATAATCTACCTGACTATCCTGTTATCAGCGGGCTTGTTCGACCTGTACCGAAAAAACATATAGCCCCGCCGCCATGAATTTATCAAGGAAATTATCAAGAAGCGGCGACAAGGAAAGACCCATGTCAACCGTCCCGCTTGCCATCCGGGCGGTATTCATCCTCGGTTTACTTGCCCAGGTATTCTGGGGTCATACACGCCCGCCCCCGGTTGCATCGGCAGAAGCCTTACCCGCCGCCCCGGACATGAAAATACTGAGGTTATCCGGCCTGGGGGAGCCGGGAGCGCTGGCGAAGATCATCATGCTGTGGTTGCAGGCCTTTGATAACCAGCCGGGCCTGAGCATCCCATTCAATAAGCTGAATTACGCTGAAGTCATCCACTGGCTGGAAGCCATACTCAATTTAGACGACAGGTTCCAATACCCCCTGTTGTCCGCCAGCCGCCTGTATACAGAGACGCCGGACCTCGACAAAAAAAGACAAATGCTGGAGTTCGTCCACGAACGCTTCCTTCAAAACCCGAACAAACGCTGGCCCTGGATGACCCACGCAGTTTATGTCGCCAAACACCACCTCCGGGACCTGCAGCTGGCATTAAAATACGCCAACGCCCTGAGGGTAAACGTCAACACCGACAAGGCGCCCCCCTGGGCAACCCAGATGGAAATATACGTCCTGGAAGATCTGGGCGAAACAGAGAGCGCAAAAATCATCATCGGCGGCCTGCTGGAAAGCGGCAGGCTGTCGAAACATGACAACGAACTCCGTTTTCTAAAAAACAAACTGGCAGAGTTGGAATTGAAACAACAGAAGGGAAAAAAAACAGGCGACCTGCCAGATAATCATTAACCCGCAACCTCATACGCGGGTCGACTATAATAACCATCGTCCGCACAGTTCTCCGGGCCAGTTAACGCCGAGGGAATATGCGGTGCGGATGAGTTATGCTCATTTCTGGTGTATGAGTTGAGTAGCAAGGTGGTGCACCCGGAATAAGAGTGAAATAAATGGAAATAAAATGAAATAAGGACACCCATAAATTGGGTTAGATGGAAATGGCTCTGGGATTTTTCAGGAGAATGCGTTTTCTCGCTTGATGATGACGTATTATTATTCTCCGCCTCTGAGAGGCAGTCCTGCTTTCGCCCGACACAGCCGGTTTCAGCTTATTCAGGACGAGCGCAACCCGTCGCCGGACAGCGCGGGTCAAAGAGGTGAAGCTATCGGGGAACTATAATGAAATAAGGACACCCATAAATTGAAAGGAAATAAAATAAGGACATCCATAGATTGGGTTAGATGGAAATGGCTCTGGGATTTTTCAGGAGAATGCGTTTTCTCACTTGATGATGACGTATTATTATTCTCCGCCTCTGAGAGGCAGCCCTGCTTTCGCCCGACATAGCCGGTTTCAGCTTATTCAGGACGAGTGCAACCCGGCGCCGGACAGCGCGGGTCAAAGAGGTGAAGCTATCGGGGAACTATCAGGCAGCTAACGACAACTCGCCGGGACAGGGACCTGCCAGAGCCATTGTTGGCCAATCGCCTGACAGTAGGTTTTGAGATGCGCCGTTGAGCCCAACGCTTTCTGCAGCCAGGGGCGGTGTGGCCGCATCGCCCGTTGCCAGCCTGCTGGCGTGATGCCGAGTTGGTCAATCAAGGGCGGATAAGCGGTCGGGATAGCGCCCCGCTTGTCTTCACGGAGGCGCTGTCCAGACCAGTCCAGCAATTGCAGATAGTCCTCAAAGTCAAACGGGAGCGTGGCGCTTATATCGGCCTCAGCTGCGGTCTCACGGGGCTGGAACGGCATTAACTCCGGGGCAGTCCGCGTCAGCCGGCGTTTGACCGAAGTATAATCAGATTGCGTCGGGGTAGAGCTCATCCCGGCCCGGACGGGGTTCAAGTCCACGTAGGCCAGGCACTGCAACACGGCGGCATCATCTAATAATGCCTGTGACTTGAAGCGGCCCTCCCAAAAGCGCCCCTTGCAGTCATCCTCGGCATTGGCGGCACGGGCAATCTTCTCGTTCAGATAGCCCATGAAACGGCTGATGCTCGTCAGGGTTTGGCGCATTCGGGCTATCTCCGTATCCACCTGGTCCAGCTCCGTCGCCGTCAGTACATCCCCCGCCTGAAACCGTTTCAGCAGGGGACTGAGGGAATACAACTGTTGCCAACGGTCAAGCACTGCTGTTTGAGAGAGCGAGGCGGCCAACGCCAGGTTGACCCGGAGAACCACGTGGTAGTGATTGGACATGACGGCATAGCCGACGAGGTCGATACAGAAGGCTTGAGACAAGGCAAGGAGGCGCTGCTCGACCCAGCCGCGACGGTGCTCGTAGCTGTTCCCGGTCAGCCGGTCGAACCCGCACAAGAAGGCGCGCCGGACACAGCGGGAGATACAGTGATAGTAGGGGGTTTCATCCAGGCAGATTTGTTGGCGTCGTGCAATGGTCATGGCTACCTCCTGTAGGGGTCAGGTCATCCTGTGCTGCCAATGATACCAACATCCGACCGAATGTCAATTTATGGATGTCCTGGATGAGGTAATTTATGGATGTCCTGAAATGAGATGTTGCCAATGTATGGGTGTCCTGAAATGAGGGGGTCTCGTCCTAAATCTGCTTCTAAATCTGCTTCCGACCGAATGTCAATCTATGGATGTCCTGAATTGAGGTAATTTATGGATGTCCTGAAATGAGATGCTGCCAATGTATGGGTGTCCTGGAATGAGGGGGTCTCCTGAAATGAGGGGGTCCTGAATTGAGGTAATTTATGGGTGTCCTGAAATGAGAGAGGTCTTGGGCTCTATCGGTCTTGAAGTTGTTTGTAAAATTCCATACATTGTTTGTCTCTTGATAAATCACGGGTAAGAAAGATGGGGAGGCGGCTCAGTTTTGTCAGTGGCATAAGCGATAAGCCATTGATCTATCAGACGATAGGCAATGCCTTGCAAACTACCGCAGAGCTTTACCCGGAGCGGGAGGCCCTGGTGGTTTGCCATCAAGGCATACGTTGGACCTATGCGGAGTTGAACAGGCGCGTTGACGATTTCGCTACCGGCTTAATCACCATGGGTTTTGAGCCGGGCGACCGGGTCGGGGTATGGGCGCCGAACTGCGCCGAATGGGTAATCGCCCAGTTTGCCACGGCCAGGGCGGGTATCATCCAGGTCAACATCAACCCGGCTTATCGTGTCCATGAACTGGAATACGTACTGAACAAGGTGTCATGCAAGGGGCTGATTACTGCCGCCCGCTTCAAGAACAGCGATTACATTGCCATGTTGCAGAAATTGGCGCCGGAGTTGAATTCATCGGAACCGGGCCGGTTGTCCTCGGCCAAATTACCCCACCTGAAATCCGTGGTCCGGCTGGGCGGGGAGAAGACTCCCGGATTTTATAATTTTGATGATGCGCCGGTCATGGGTGGCGCTGCCGAAAAACGGCGGCTGGACAAACTGGTTGCAACCCTGCAGCCCGATGATGCTATCAATATCCAGTTCACCAGCGGCACCACAGGGTCGCCCAAGGGGGCGACCCTGACCCATTTTAATATCCTCAATAACGGTTACTTCGTCGGCGAGGCCATGAAATTCACGGAACAGGACCGGCTGTGTATCCCAGTGCCTTTTTACCACTGTTTCGGCATGGTCCTGGGGAACCTGAACTGCATTACCCACGGCGCCGCCATGGTCATACCGAATGACGGCTTTGACCCTGCCGCGACCCTGACAACCGTTACTGAAGAGAAGTGCACGGCCTTATACGGCGTCCCCACCATGTTTATCGCCGAACTGGACCTGCCCAACTTCGCTGATTATGACTTCTCTGACATGCGTACCGGCATCATGGCCGGGTCGTCCTGTCCCATTGAAGTAATGAAACGGGTGTTTGCCGAGATGAACATGAAAGAGGTCACGATAGCTTATGGCATGACGGAGACCAGTCCGGTCAGCTTTCAAAGCAGCACCGATGACTCGGTAGAACGCCGGGTATCTACCGTAGGCCGCGTCCATCCCCATGTACAAGTCAAGATAATCGACCAGGCAGGTCGAACCGTGCCGATGGGCGAGAAAGGAGAATTGTGTACCCGCGGTTATAACGTCATGCCGGGCTATTGGGATGATGAGGAGAAAACCAGGGAAGCCATTGATGCAGCCGGCTGGATGCATACGGGGGACCTGGCCACCATCGATGAGGAAGGTTACTGTAATATCGTCGGTCGCGTAAAAGACATGGTTATCCGCGGTGGCGAGAATATCTATCCCCGCGAGGTCGAAGAGTTCCTGTATGGTCATGACAAGGTTCAGGACGTGGCGGTATTCGGCGTTCCCGATGATAAATACGGCGAACAACTTTGCGCCTGGATAAGACTGAAAGAAGGGCAGAAGGCCGGCGCGGAAGAAATCAAGGCATTCTGCAAAGACAAAATCGCCCATAATAAAGTGCCTCATTACATCCGCTTTGTTGATGAGTTTCCCATGACGGTAACCGGCAAGCCGCAGAAGTTCATCATGCGCGACAGAATGATTGATGAATTGAATTTGACGATTCAAACAACCGCCTGAAAATAGGACACCCTTCCCGCGCAAGCCGGAATCCGATAGAAAACCATCCTTGCATCCATAGGACGCCCCCCTGCTTACGACATGCAGGGACAGGCTCTGTGGTTGCCCTGTAACGGGTGGCGCTGCTGAATCCATTTGGGCAGGTGCGGCGACTGCCCCTGTGAGGGGATGGAGGCGCTGAATTCATTTGGGCAGGCGCGGGGGTTTGCCCCTGTGAGGGGTGGCGGCGCTGAATTCATTTGGGCAGGCGCGGGGGTTTCCCCCTGTGGGGGATGGAGGCGCTGAATCCATTTGGGCAGGCGCGGCGGCTGCCCCTGTGAGAGGTGGTGGCGCTGAATTCATTTGGGCAGGCGCGGCGGCCTGCCCCTGTGGGGGATGGAGGCGCTGAATCCATTTGAGCAGGCGCGGCGATTGCCCCTGTGAGGGGATGGTGGCGCTGAATTCATTTGGGCAGGCGCGGGGGTTTGCCCCTGTGAGGGGTGGCGGCGCTGAATTCATTTGGGCAGGCTCTGCGGCTGCCCCTGTGAGGGGTGGCGGCGCTGAATTCATTTGGGCAGGCGCGGGGGTTTCCCCCTGTGGGGGATGGAGGCGCTGAATCCATTTGGGCAGGCGCGGCGGCTGCCCCTGTGAGAGGTGGTGGCGCTGAATTCATTTGGGCAGGCGCGGCGGCCTGCCCCTGTGAGGGGTGGTGGCGCTGAATCCATTTGGGCAGGCGCGGGGGTTTGCCCCTGTGGGGGATGGTGGCGCTGAATCCATTTGGGCAGGCGCGGGGGGTTGCCCCTGTGGGGGGGTTGCAAAGTTGCGGATTTTCGTTAACCTGTTGAAAACAGAGAGCTTGCCATTAACGACGAGGAACCCCATGCCGGAATATAATATGAAAGATTACCGGGAGACTTATTCATCTTTTCAATGGGAACGCCCGGAAAGATATAATTTTGCCCGTGACGTCATCGATAAATGGGCGCAACAGGACCCGACAAAACCCGCCATGTTCTGGGTCGATGATGAGGGCAACGAGGTCAGGAAGACCTTTGCGGAGCTCAGTCGGACGTCGAGCAGGTTATGTAACCTGTTGACCCGGGCGGGCATCCGGCCTGGTGATACGGTCATCGTGATGTTGCCCAGGGTGATGGCCTGGTGGGAGACGTTTACTGCGGCGTTGCGGATGGGCGCCGTAATATCGCCGGGCACCGTCCAACTCTCCGGGAAAGACCTGGAGTACCGGATCAATGCCGCGGCCGCGACCTGTGTCATCACCGACAACGCGAATGCGGCAAAAGTGGATGCGGTAATGGAAAATTGTCCTACCCTGATCGCCCGCCTCGTGACGGATGGCCAACGGGACGGCTGGATTGACTACCAGCAGGCCGTGGCCGCTGAGCCGGCTGAGTTCGCCACCGTGGATACGAAGGCCGGCGATGAAGCCATCTGTTACTTCACGTCCGGCACGACGGGTTATCCGAAGATGTGCATCCACACCCACAGTTATGCCATTGGCCACAAGATCACCGGTGAGTTCTGGTTGGACCTGAAACCGGACGACTTGCACTGGAACATCAGTGATACCGGCTGGGGCAAGGCCGCCTACAGCAGTTATTTCGGCCCCTGGTTGTGCGGCGCGGCGTTGTTTGTTCATCACACCGCCGGCTTCAACCCGAAACAGACCTTGAACTTCCTGGAGAAATACCCGATCACCACTTTTTGCGGGGCGCCGACCATCTACCGGATGTTGGCGCTGGAGGACCTGGGCCGGCATGATTTCAAGCTGCTGCGGCACTGTGTGGCCGCCGGCGAACCCCTTAATCCCGAAACCATCAAGACCTGGAAGGAGGCGACGGGCATCACCATCCGGGACGGTTACGGCCAGACCGAGTCGGTGATTCTGTGTGCGAATTTTCCCTGTATCGAGCCCAAAGCCGGTTCCATGGGGAAACCGTCGCCGGGCATTGACCTGCGCGTGATCGATGATGATGGCAACCTTGTCGAACCGAACACGGAAGGGGATATCGCCCTGCGCATGACGCCGCAACCACCCCAGGGCTTCTTCCGGGAGTACCGCGGCGACCCGGCCAGGACGGCCGCCACCCGGCGGGGCGACTGGTACGTTACCGGTGATCGCGCCTGCGTGGATGACGATGGCTATTTCTGGTTTGTCGGCCGCGCCGATGACGTGATTTTATCAGCCGGTTACCGTATCGGCCCCTTCGAGGTAGAAAGCGCCCTGATTGAGCATCCCGCCGTCGCCGAGTCGGCCGTCGTCGCCAGCCCCGATGCAATTCGCGGCGAGGTGGTCAAGGCCTTCGTGGTTCTGGCCCCGGGCGTTGAGGCGGGCGAGGCGTTGAAAAAGGAACTCCAGGCGCACGTAAAGCGCACCACCGCGCCTTACAAGTATCCGCGCAAAATCGATTTCGTCGATGCCCTGCCCAAGACGGTTAGTGGCAAGATACGCCGCATAGAATTACGCGAAAAAGAGTGGGGTTGACTTGTCTATCGCACCCCCTGATCACCGCACCTGCGAGGTCGTCATTCTTCCTGTGAAAGCACGGTAGTGAACAGTTTTAACCCACCAATGGATGCGCTGGGCGCGCTTTGGCTGGCTGGCGCTTGCGACGATGAGCTTGGTCGTAACTCCAGGGATTTCTGCTTTCGCAGGCACGACGGGAGGGGTTGACTTGTCTATCGCACCCCCTGATCACCGCACCTGCGAGGTCGTCATTCTTCCTGTGAAAGCACGGTAGTGAACAGTTTTAACCCACCAATGGATGTGCTGGGCACGCTTTGGCTGGCGGGCGCTTGCGACGATGAGCCTGGTCGTAACTCCGGGGATTTCTGCTTTCGCAGGCACGACGGGAGGGGCAGGCATGACGGCGGGAACGTCGCCACACTTTCAGTCAAACCTCGTCAGAAGTCGGGATATCCTGCTTGTGCCGGGGTAATCCGTCCGTGATTTCAAACCATTCCAATTGGCTTTCAGTCCAGATATGAGACTCGGGTTTTATCTGGCCGGGTTTATCCAGAGTTCCGATATTGACATCCACTGATTCCCCATTCGTCGTATCCCGAAATGCTAATTGACTGCCGCAGGCGCCGCAAAATTCGCGTTGCCCGTGCCCGGATGATTTAAATATATCAGGCGCGCCTTGCGTATAACAAAATGCTTCCACGGGAAAGGAAGCCCAGACGGAAACCGGCGCTCCCGATACGCGCCGGCAAATCCGGCAATGGCAATAACCGGCGTCACGGGGCGCCAGTCGGGATACATAACGTACCGCGCCGCAGAGACAACCACCTGTTATCATCCTGATGATTTACTCATGGCATCCAGGTACCAGTCAATGAAACCGCGCCGGCAAATCCGGCAATGGCAATAACCGGCGTCACGGGGCGCCAGTCGGGATACATAGCGTACCGCGCCGCAGAGACAACCACCTGTTATCATCCTGATGATTTACTCATGGCATCCAGGTACCAGTCAATGAAACCGCGCCGGCAAATCCGGCAATGGCAATAACCGGCGTCACGGGACGCCAGTCGGGATACATAGCGTACCGCGCCGCAGAGACAACCACCTGTTATCATCCTGATGATTTGCTCATGGTATCCAGGTACCAATCAATGAAACCGCGAGTGAAATCTTCCATCATCGTATAAGGCCCCGGTTGATAGAATTTTGAATTCACCCCTTTCTGGTTGTTTTCAATGATTCGTTTATCCGCGATAGTGGTGACATCCCAGAGCCAGGTCAACTCGGCCACCTGGTAATCCTTCCCCTCTTCCGCAGTCTCATTCACCAGCCAGGTGACATCGCAGACGCTGGCAGCAGCGGTCAATGGCTTGAAATGATAGACGACGATATGATCGCAATAAGCCAGGTAAAATGTCAGCGGGCCGATCTGGATGTCGGTTGCCCCGCCGTCATAGCCCTTGATATCGCCCAGCAAGGGCGCAACCGGTTTACCGTCCCGGCTGCCCGTGACAAACCCTTTCAGCAAGGGGTACCTGTCGAAGCCGCGATCAATGCCGATGCCCCCGGCATCCAGCCAGCTCTTGTCGACGCAATGTTCCGGCAGCCCCGCTTTTTCCCCCTTCGCCGTTACCTGTTCCAGTAATTCGGATACTGTCTCATCCGGTACCGAGCGGCCGTGGCCTTCGGAATATTCGGGGTGAGCGGGGATACAGTGATAACATTCGCAATAATTTTCTACCGCTAACTTCCAGTTCGCCTTGATCAGGTAATCCTGTTTGCGCGCGACCTTCGCTCTCTCCAGGCCGTAAGGGCGCAGACACTCGTCCAGGTCCTGCCGGATGGGGTCGAATGATGCGGCCGGCCCGGTAAAATTGATGAAAATCATGCCGTGAAAAACCGTCAGCCGGACCTGTTTGAGCGCGTAGTCAGCCTTATCGAAGTCGGGATGCACGTGACCGGCGCCGCGCAGCGTTCCATCCAATTGATAAGTCCAGCCGTGATAAGGACACGCCAGCAGCTTTTGTTGGCCACGGGACTCCATGCATATCCGGGAACCGCGATGCCGGCACACGTTGGACAGGGCCTTTATCGTATCATTATCAACCCGGATGATGATCACGGATTCATCGGCCAGCTCATAAAGAAAGTAATCACCGATATTGGGAATTTGACTGACGTGCCCGGCATAGAGCCAGGATTGCATGAAGATACGCTCGAGTTCCCGCTGATAAATATCGGTGTCCTTATAGAAACCCTGCTGCAAGGAAAATCCCGCGGGTTGGTTTTTAATGAGTTTTGCCAGCTTTTCCATCTTCATCCGCGCCTCTGTCTACACCGCCCGCAGGTACCATGCGTAATCCAGGTCGCTGACCTGCCCATGGAACCGGTCGCACTCACTACGCCGCATGATCTCGAACACGCGGCAAAATTCTTCGCCCAGGTATTCGGGCAGTATGGCGCTGTTCTTAAACCGGTCCAGGGCCGCTTCCCAGCGCACGGGCAACGTTGCTTCCTGTTCATCCAGCATGGTTCGTTCTGCGATCATCTCCGTAGGTTCGCATTGATTGCTGATGCCGTAATGAATACCCGCAAGCAAGGCGGCCACCACCAGGTACGGATTGGCGTCCGCGCCGGCAACCCGATGTTCGATGCGCATATCCTTGTCATCGCCAACCGGCACCCGCAAGGCGACGGCGCGGTGATTATAACCCCAATCAGGGGATAACGGCACGAAAGAGCGCGGCTGCAAGCGTCGATAGGAATTGGCATTGGGAGCAAAAATGGCCATGGCGTCGGCCATGGTCTGTTGCAGTCCGCCGACGGCGTGTCGCAGGGTGCGGGAAACCGCCGGCCGCGTCTTTATCGCCGGGTCGGCAAAGACGTTATTGCCTGCTTCATCAAGCAGGCTGACGTGGACGTGTAAACCGCTGCCCGAGTAGTCGGTGAACGGTTTCGCCATAAAGGCCGCGCCCAGCCCATGTTTGAAGGCCGTTCCTTTTATAATGCGTTTAAGCATCGCGCCGTGGTCACAGGCGATGACGGGATCATTGACATGGCGCAGGTTGATCTCAAATTGGCCTGGGGAGAATTCCGACAAGGCCGCGTTCGAGGGAACATTTTGTGACTCGCAATTTCGCTGGATGTCCATGAGCAGCGGGTCGCATTCCCACAGGTCTTCCAGGGCGCCATACTGCAACCCTTCCTGCTTCAGGCCCGTGCCGGGGATATTCCCCAGCTTTGGTTTCGGGGCAATATCATCGCCCGGCTCCAGTAAATAGAACTCAAACTCTGTCGCGACGACAGCCCGCAAGCCCATATCGGCAAGTTTTTCACAGGTGCGTCGCAACACGTAGCGGGGGTCTGAAAAATCGGGGGCGCCGTCGAAATCATGCAAGGAAACGAACACTTGCGCAATGGGCGAATCAAGCCATGGAACCGGTACCAGGCTGTTCGCCACCGGGTAACTCATGATATCCGGGCTGCCATCCCTGGTGCCGATGCCCGTTTCAAATACAACTTCCCCGAGGCTGTCTCCAAACAGGGTTGCGGCGCATATCTTGAGCCCCTCCTTATATAACGTTTCCAGCTCCTTATCGTTGATACGCTTGCCTCGCAATATGCCGTTCACGTCAGGCAGCAGGAGTTCGATCATTTTTATCCCCGGGTGTTTTTTTAAAAAGACCCGCAGTTCTTCGATACTGCCTCGTTTCGGTATATTCACAGGCGGCGCGCTCAATAGTCCCGCGGCGGTGTTTCCCGGCGGCGTGGCGGCGCAAAAAAAGCATCGTTCACAACCTTGCAACGAGCCATTAATCGATTCCATTGTAATTCGCGATTATAGTAAATCTCCGCGTACAGCTCATCCCCGGGCCGCCCCCAGGGCATCTTTAGTGAAGCCAGGGCGATATTCATCTTGGCGCTGGGCGACCAGGTGGCGGAAGTAATGTGTCCCACGATTTCTTTTTTGCCGTTGTAGATGAAAGCCTCATTCCCCGGTTTGTTCCCGTCAATGTCCAGGCGAACGAAACGATAGCGCGAACCTTTTTCCCGCTCTTCCAGCAAGGCCCTTCTCCCGTTGAATATCGGCTTGTCAAAATGCACCAGCCAACCCAGCCCCAATTCAAACGGCGACCGTCCCCGGTCCGGGCGCACCAGCTCGGCAGCCGGCACAAATTCCACGCCCGCTTGAATGAAACCTGCTTCGATGCGGGCCATATCCAGGGCCTGGCCGCCGTTCGGCAGGATGCCATGGGGTTTTCCGGCAATGAAGAGGGCATCCCATAATTTTTCCGCATGGGCGGGTTCAATCCACAACTCATAACCCAAATCGCCGGTAAAGCCGGTCCGCGACACCAATAATTCAGTGTCATCGAATGGGAAATACCGCAACTGAAATGGTTTCAGGTTTTCAATACCTTCAAGATTCATGGCTTTCAAGGTCCGACAGGAGGTTGGTCCTTGTACGGCCAATCCGGCTACCTCGGCGGATTCATCGTGGATCTCGACGTCGAACCCCATTGCCGTTGCCAGCAGCCAGTCCAGGTGACGTTCCTGTGAACATAAACGCCAGTGATTTTTATCCAGATGAAAAACTGTCCCGTCATCCAGTACGTGTCCCCGGTCATTGCACCAGGCCGCGTACATGACGCGTCCCGGTGTCAGCTTGCCCATCTTGCGCGTCATCAATTTATCCAGGTAGGCGAGGCCGTCCTTGCCGCTGATCCGGTATTTGGCCATAGGCGTCAGGTCGAATGCCGCGGTAGCGTTGCGAATGGCGAAATACTCATCTTCAAGCGTGGAGTAAAGATCAACGACGGTATAGGCATTCCAGGATGACCAGCAGTTGGTTTGGCACAGGGCTGAGGCGCGCGCGTGGAACGGCGTGGGCAATACGCGCTTGTCCGCCGCGCGCGCAATCATGGGCTCAGTCATGGGCGCGGTCATGGGGTTTTCTCCCGTTTCAATATCTCGGTCGAAGCATTGCGGCCGGCCAGCCCCAGTACGCCGCCCCCCGGATGGGAACCCGCGCCGCACAGGTACAAACCGGCAACCGGAGTAGCATACTGGGCGGCGCCGGGGGTCGGACGCAACATCATGAATTGATCCGGGCTGCATTCGCCGTGGTGCCAGTGACCGCCATGGATATTGAACTCTTTTTCAATGTCGGGCGGTGTCAATAACTCCGAGGCGATAATCCGCTCTTCGATGCCGGGGGCATATTCCGCCAGCTTATCGATAATCAATTGCTTGAAGGCGGCGCGTTCGGCGTCCCAACCGGCGCGTAAATTGTATGGGGCATACTGGATGATGGCGGACAGGACGTGCTTTCCCTTTGGCGCCAGGCTGTCGTCATGAACGGATGGTATGTTGATCTCCATGGTGGGTTGGTTTGAATACTCGCCATACTTGGAGCAGTCGAAGGCTCGCTCGACGTAGTTCAATGACGGCGCGATAACCAGCCGTTGACCCAGCTGGGTCTGTTCTAACCCCCTGAACGTCGGTGGGCCATCCAGGGCCAGGTGCAGCTTCGCCGCCTTGCCCTGCATCCGAATATTGTCGATGCGCCGGGCAAAACCGGTTTCGATATTTCTTGCGCCGACCAATTTCATAAACGTGGTCTTGGGGTCGGCATTGGAAACGACTATCGCGCCGCTTATTCGCTCACCGTCGCTGGTCTCAACGCCGGTGGCCCGGTCCCTGTCCAGCAATATTCGTTTAACCGGCGTACCAGTCACGATTTCCACGCCCGCCGCCTCCGCCCCCGCCCGCAATGAGCCGGTAACCGCGCCCATGCCCCCCGCCGGTATGGAGATGCCGCTGCCCTTGCTGTTTAGCTGGCCCGTCAGTCGATACAGGCAGGTCAAGACCGTGTTGGGGGAGCGCGGCCCCAGGTTGCCGCCTGATACCGCATCGAAACCCATCGCGCCTTTCAGCAGGTCGTTTTCAAAGGTTTCCTGCAACACGTCGTGGATGTTGATTGCGCCTATTCGCAACAATTCCCGCATATCGTCCCGCCCCAACAGGCGCAGGCTCAAACCCAGCTTTGCCAGGGCCGTCAGGTCCGCCATGCTCTTATGCGCCAACCGGGGCGGACGGGTCATAAACGTCTTTTGCAAAACGCCGGCAAAACGCCGGAGTTTATTCAGGAACAGGGGGTAGGCGGCGCGGTCGCCAGTGGATACCCCATTGCCGTCAATGGCGTCTGCGGTCAGGGTGAGATGAGCGCCGTCCGCCGCCAAGGCAACGGTGTGCAAATCGGTTGCCGCCGGTTTCAGGCCGTGCCGCTCCAACGACAAATCAGCAACGATCTTCGGGTGCAACAGGAAAAGCAAATGGGCGCAAGCAGAGACCGAATAACCAGGGGCGAATTCACGGGTGATCGCCGCGCCGCCGACCCGTTCGTTTGCTTCAACCACCAGGACCGAGTAGCCGGCCAGGGCCAGGTAAGTCGCGCAAACCAGACCATTGTGGCCGGCCCCGACAATAATGACATCGTATCGCTTACTCATCGTTGAGGGCTGCCGGGACGATATTCTTTCGGCCCAGGTCCAGCAGGATTTCCCTGGCGGAATTGGCGCCCGGGGCGCCCATCACGCCACCGCCCGGATGCGTCCCGGAACCGGACATATACATTCCCTTGACGGGTCCCCGATACTGGGCATAGCCGGGGAAGGGGCGGTTGAACAACAACTGGTCTGCGGTCAGTTCCCCCTGGAAGATATTTCCCTCGGTCAGGCCTACCTCGTTTTCCAGTTCCCGTGGGGTGCGGATTTCGGCGTGCAATATCAAGTCCTTGAAGTTCGGGCTGTATTCCGAGATCTGATCGATGATGGTTTGGCCGAATTCATCCCGTTTTTCATCAGTCCAGTCCCGGCCGTTTACTTGCGGCGGGCAGTACTGAACGAATACGCTCATCATGTGTTTGCCCGGTGGCGCCATCGTAGGGTCTACCTGGGTAGGGATCAAAGTATCCAGGTAAGGGTCCTTTGACCAGGTACCGTTCTTCCAGTCGTCGTAAGCCCTTTCCATGCGCTCCAGCGAGTCAGTGAAATGAAAATCCGCTTTTAACAGTTCATGCCCTTCGGCCATGCCATAAAAGGCCGGCATGCCATCCAGCGCGATGTTCAACTTCCCTGAAGAACCACGGATCTTGAAATTCCTTGCCTTCCTGACGACGTCTCCGGGCAGGTCCTTCTCATCCATGATGTTCAGGAAGGTACGTTTCGGGTCGAGGTTGGAAACGACGATATTGGCATAATGTTCATCGCCGTTTTCCAGCGCGACGCCCTTGACCCGACCATTGGCGACCAGAATTTTATCTACGCCCGCATCGACCTTGATCTCGCCGCCAAATGATTGAAATGCCGCCGCCAGGGCTTTGGCAATAGACCCCATGCCGCCCCGGGCAAATCCCCATGAACCGACGCTGCCGTCCACGTCGCCCATGTAGTGATGCAGCAGGACATAAGCCGTTCCCGGAGAATAGACACCGAGCGCCGTGCCGATGATGCCGCTGCCCGCCAGGTGCGCCTTGACGATGTCCGATTCAAAATATTCATCGAGGAAGTCACCCACGCTCATAGTCCAGAAACGGATGGTGTCATACAGGATATCCTCGCCCAGGTCCCAATAGGTTCTTATTAGGTAGATCAGCTCCATTACGTCCCGGGGTTTGAACGAGACGGGGTCCGGCGGGGTTCTCAGCAGCAGCGGTCGAATTAACCGGGTCTGGCGGGAGACGTCTGCCTCATAACGGACATAGGCATCGGCGTCGCGTTTGGAGTGTCTGGCAATTTCGCGATAGTGGCGTTCCGTATCGGAATAACTGCCAAAATAATCGCCGTTCCGCATAAAGGTAATGCCGCCTTCGTATGGAATAACCTGCAAACCGTGCCGCGCAAGTTCCAGGTCGCGGTAGATTTCCGGGCGAAACAGGCTGCACACGTAGGAGCAATTCGAATAGGTCCAGCCCTCGTACAGGGAACGGCTGACGGATGCGCCCCCTGTCCAGGGATTCTTTTCCACGACGAGCGCGCTCAACCCGGCCTTGGCCAGGTAGGCGGCATTGGTCAGGCCGTTATGACCGGCGCCGATCACGATAACGTCATATTTCTTCACGGCCCCCAGGCTCCAATACGCATCATCACACGAAGTCGTTATTCACATTTTCCGCGTTGTTCCAAGGTCACGTCAAGCGCCTGCTCAAACTTCGCGATGGTTTCGTCAAGGCAGTTTTCAGCATGGGCTTCACAGATAAACCAGGGCTCCCGGGAATCCGGTTCCACCAGTATGCCGGCGTCATGCAGGTTCGGCGCCAAGGCCTTGTAGAAAGTATAGTCGGTATGTACCCAGTCCCGGTAGTTGTCAGGCGGCGTTGAAGCGAAAAACAATCCCGACATGGCAGGATGGCCGACAAAGCAGTGAGGGATGCCACGACGCGACAGGATCTTGCCGATACCCTCGCGCAGCCTCGCGCCATAGTCGGCAATATCAGCCAACGCTTCCGTTTCATCTAAAATTTCAAGGGTTTTGTCAGCGGCGGCCAATGCCACCGAGTGGGCCGTATAGGTACCGCCGTGAACCACTCTTTTGCCGATGATGCGCATGATCTCCTCTTTCCCCGCCAGCGCGGAAATCGGGTAGCCGTTAGCCATGGACTTTGCGAAAGTGCATAGATCGGCATTGACGCCCATCAGTTCCTGAACGCCGCCCTTGGCTACCCGAAAACCTGTTTTAACCTCATCGATGATCAGCAGCGCGTTATATTTAGTGCATAACCAGCGCACGTCCTCGAGGTATTGACGATCCGCGGTGATGGAGCAGCAATTCCCCATCATGGGTTCAACCAGGAAAGCGCCAATTTTATCGGCATGGCGTTTGAATAACCGCTCAAGCCGGTCGGCGTCGTTCATCGGAACCCTGTGTATCAAGTGACTGTACAGGCGGGGTATACCCTCGCTGTAAGGCAATAATTCCGGGTCCCCTTGACTCTCATCCCAACCCTCGACTGCGGCGTACCACAGGCATTCACTGAACACGCCGTGATACCCCCCCTCCACCAGTACATATTCGTCTTTGCCGGTATACGCGCGCGCCACCCTCAAGGCCGCCATGACCGCTTCCGTGCCGGATACGGAAAACCTCACCAACTCGGCAGCCGGCGCCATGCTGCAAATCCGCTCAGCCACCTTATGTTCGAGCTCTGTCGAGAGCGCAAATACCCCGCCGACCTCCATGCCGTCCCGGGCCGCCTTATCGACGCGGTCGTCGGCATAACCTAAAATAGCCGGTCCATAACCCAGCCGATAATCAATGTACTCATTGTCATCGATGTCCCACATCCGGCCGCCCTTGCCCCGTTTGACATAAATCGTCCGGTCTTCACCCCAGTAGCGGAAATTCGAGGCGACCCCCAGGGGCAGGCGCTTTACCGCCTTCCGAAAATGAACATTGGATTTTTCACGACTGCGCAGCATAATTTCCCCAGCTTGTTCGGATACCCTTGCATCGTGTCATAATCGCGCCGTCTTGTCCACAAAATGAATGGCCATTCATTTTGTGAAGACGCCATCCGGCTGATGCAGGTGGAGTACGGATTACAGACCCTCGACGATTTGCTGAAAATACTCAAAGAGAAAAGAATGGTTCCCCTTATAAGTTAGTAGAACCATAGCTCAGACAGGATACCTGCTTTCTGGCAAGAGCCATCGTGCCGGACTGGCCATGGACAGTGCTCAACGATAAATAAAATCTATTTGTGAGACACCACACTAACAGTTGTGGGTGTCGGTCTTGGCGGACGCGTGACAAACTGATGGTCGCTTTTGCGCTGTTTCTCTTGGTAATAGCGCCCTATGGCTTTGATATCGTAATCAAAGCGTGCTGCTGTCCGGTCTCGTATTTCCCGAACTTCGTCAACGATGGGGTCTTTCCACATCATACGCATACTCTCCTGATAATTCTTCTGTGGTGCGGATTATCGGCGCAATATAGCCATAGTCTTCACTATGACCTTTGACATATTTCACAGTTCAGTTAGAACTGATTCAAGAGTGATTGCCATGAGCAAAGAAAACACAGCGGATTTTGGTCGGTTGGAGCGTCTCGTTGGAGATGGTTTTCACTAACGCCGCTTTGATATGATCCAATCCATGACTTCCTCGTGTGCTGCTTGCAATCCTGGTTGATTTCGAATGAAGACCGTCGGATTGAAAAACATGGCCGCTGGCCCAAAAATGAACCAAAATGACAAAGCCAAGCCAGCACCCCACCAAAAGTCGTTAAAGACACCTACAATGCCAACCGCTACAGCGCCTAATTGAACAGCGCTACATGCACTACTAAAGTCTGTGCCTGCAAATGGCATCGAATAGAAATGTCCAAATTTTTGAAGCATTTCATTTGCACTCGGAGATAATTCTACCACATACTGCCATTTTTTTAATTTCAGGCCCAACAAGACAGAGAGTAAGCTAAAAGCCACTACGCTCAACGGTACCCAAGCCCATATAGGCTGGAAAAAAGACCAGACAAATGATCCTAAGCTGATCAATGTAGCGATAGCAGTAAACACGCTTCTATCATCAATAGGTTACTGTTTGCACACTTGCCGTAGCAATCTTTATCCGTTCTTCATGCTCTCGTGGCCGCTGAAACTGTATCCTCTCTTCCGCCTGTCGCACTTGTGGTGGCGGCAGCGGAAGGCCAATCATTTTTTTGGTTGTTGTCCGAATGGCTTTCTGCAAGCCATAGGGAAATCGTTCGACTCTCCGGTTCGTTCCATACAAAAAGGGTTGGTTTTGCAGTTTGGTAATGGTATATCCTATGGGGGCTTTGCGCGACTTTCTCGGGTGATACATGGAAAAGAACAGTTCCAAGATCTGAGTAACCTCCGGTGGCAAGTTGGATGATGACTTATTCTTGCCTCCAAACAAAGAATTAAAAATCCCCATGGAACTCCTTCTGTGCTTTACCCCGAGACGTATCATACGCGGCTGCTTGCGTATTATATATGTGAACAAAAAGAACTTCAAAGAGTGTAGTATACGGCGGTCCCTGCTAACGGATCAATGGAATTCCAGGGACAATTATTTATCAGTCTTGGGCCTACCAATTAAGTAAGGTATGTCCGGGACCAAGTCGGCACATCCTTGCTTGGACACGCCAGCTTATTAAAATCATATAGAGAAATCGAATGGGATATGTTCCAACCCATGGCCCAGATTGCTTTAAAGTGTATTCATATGCTACGACCTGTTCAGGTTGTAATGCTCAAATTATTTATTTCGAATGTTCGTGTGGCAGTAAAATATTTCTGAATCCTCCTGATGAGGGTCTGCATGATTGTGGGAATTCCCCAAAAATAACGAAAGCAGATCGTGCCGGTTTGCTAATTTATTTAATTGATCTTGCCAATCATGATAAAAGTGGCAAGACTCAATGTCCGATGTGTGACACTGTTGTGAAAAATGACAAGAATAGAGTTAGAAAGCATTTTAAAAAATGCCCAAAGAGAAAAGAGTGGTTCCCCTTATAAGTTAGTAGAACCATAGCTCAGGCAGGACACCTACTTTCTGGCCAAGAACCATTGCGCCGTCCCGTCCAGAAAAAAGAATGATCATTCATTTTGTGAAGACGCCATCGCCTGATGCAGGTGGAGTACGGATTATGGACCCTTGACGACTTGCTGAAAATGCCCACGAAGAAAGCGTTAAAACTTACAAAGATTGTTGCGCCAGGGCGCAGCCGTATTTTAGATGTCGGCTGCGGAACCGGGAGACTTGCTGTACCAATTGCATATTTTATATCAGGGGGAGTATGATTTGATGCAACCATAATTCATACTAAAGGAAACATGAGAATCTCCGAGCGTGGACAAATCACTATTCCCAAGCGGCTGAGAGAGCGTTTCGGCATGAGTCATAACGTCGAGGTTGAGATCACCCCAACCCGGGAAGGCCTGCTCATTCAGAAACAGACAACCGCAGAACATCCGGTGGAGCGGGTGTACGCTATTTTGGGCAGTAATGGGAATACCGATGATTACGTTGAAAAGATTCGCGGAAGATGATTACCGCCGTCGATACGAGCGTCCTGCTGGACGTGTTCCTCCCTGATGAGCATCACGGCCCCCACTCGAAGAAATGGCTTCGAGACGCCTATGACCAGGGAGCGATTCTCGTCTGCGATATAGTTTACGCGGAGCTCGTCCCGGCTTTTGGCAACCGCGCCACGCTTGAAGAGGCGTTGCAGGAAATCAGCGCGACAATCTCCCCAATCGATACCGCCATCGCCTACGAAGCCGGGTTACGCTGGTTGCGATACCGGCAGGCCGGCGGGCCGCGGGAACGGATTATCTCCGACTTTCTGATTGGCGCCCACGCTTACGCTACGGCCGATACCTTTCTCACACGAGACCGAGGTTTCTACACAACCTACTTTCCAGAGTTGAAAAAACACTAATGATAGCCGCAGACTTAGTGGAGGAATGAGCTGAAATGAGGACACCCACTAAGTCTTTATCCCCGTCCCCCGGTGGAGTAGATATAATGAAAAACCGGACAGTATGACGATAAACAGACTTAAATTCAGATAATACGACCCTCATTTTCCAAGGCGTATTTCCGAAATAATGGAATCGATATCGGCCTGCTTCAACCCGGCCTTTCTCGCCTGTTTTCTGGCGTCCGCTATCAGGGTGTCAAATTCGTCCGTAGAGGGTGGTGAGATGGTTTTCATAATGACCGTATCCTTATCCGCTACCACCACAAATTGATCGCCGGCCTCAAGACCCAGGCGTTTTCGAATTTTCTCAGGAATGACAACCTGTCCCTTTGAGGACATCTTCGTCGTAGTCAGTTCTGTCATGTGGCCCTCTTACTCAAATCTTACTGGTAAGATCATTGACCCTGTCAATCCACTGGTCAAGCGCAATATTTTGGAGTGTCAGAAGTTGTTTCGCCGTTGCGCCTATCGTTCCCACAGTTCACTCAACGGTACTGCGAGTAGGCGCTTATCAGCCAAAGGCAATATGTCTTCGCCAGAGTAGAGCAGTATCCCGTACTGGAAATCCTTGCCGCAGCAGTCGGACAATCGGGCAAGTCCTCGCCCGTCTCCGGACGCAAATGTGCCAGCGGCCTTGATCTCGATGCCCCAGGTCTTCTGCCCCCGGCTGATGACTACATCCACCTCCACCTGGTCCTTGTCGCGATAATGCCAGAACCGCAGATCAGGATCCGTCCAGGATGCTTGGGCGATGAGTTGCTGAACCACAAAGGACTCCAGCAAGTGTCCCATGCGGTCCCGTGCGCCAAGCCAGTCGACAGCCGTCAAATCGGCAAGGGTTGCAGCCAGTCCACTGTCGAGCAGATGCACTTTTGGCGATTTGATGAGTCGTTTGGCCGCTTTGCGATGCCAGGCGGGCAAGCGTCGTACCAGAAACAGCCTCTCGAGTATGCTAAGATAGTGCTCCACCGTATCCCTGTGCAGGCCGAGGTCACTGGACAGGTTACTGGCATTAAGCAATTGTGCATTACGCAGGGCCAGTAGTTCCAGTAAGCGGGTCAGTTCGCGGGCATCTTTCATCCGCGCCACGTCCTGCACATCCCGTTCAATGATACTGCGCAAATACTGTCGGTGCCATTGCCGGGCACGCGGGAGCGGACGGGTCAGTGGTTCAGGATAGCCACCGGCCACCAGTCGTTTCGCCAGTGTTGGCCCGGTAGTCTTTCTTCCAGGCTTGATACCGGGAGCAAAGGCGCCTTCCAGCAGGGCACTGAGAAAACGACCGGGCCTGTGCGCTTTTTCTGCCTCGGTCAATGGTTGCAGATGGACAATCTCCATCCGGCCCGCCAAAGATTCAGTGACTTTTGGCAGCAGCAACAAATTGGCTGAACCGGTAAGCAGGAACCGACCGGGACGGCGGTCCCGGTCCACGGCGCGTTTGATGGCAGGAAGCAGTGCAGGTACCCGCTGCACCTCATCAAGGGTCACCGCATCCGGCAGACTCGCAACGAAACCGGCAGGGTCCATAATGGCAGCCCGGTAATAGTTGTCGTCATCCAGACTGACAAAAGTGCGGTCCGGCGCCAAGGTCTGGGTGAGCGTAGTCTTGCCACTTTGCCGCGGGCCAAGCAGACAAACCACTGGCGTGTCTGTCATTGCCTCACGGATGACAGGCGTCAGTAAGCGAGTATAGAGAGATTTATCGGCGACCATTTGCCGGTTATTATACCGTCTAATTGCCGGTTAGGGAAGCGACCATTTGCCGGTTAGGGGAGCGTCTGATTGCCGGTTGGGGGAGCGTCTGATTGCCGGTTGGGGGAGCGTCTGATTGCCGGTTAGGGGAGCGTCTGATTGCCGGTTGGGGGAGCGTCTGATTGCCGGTTGGGGGAGCGTCTGATTGCCGGTTGGGGGAGCGTCTGATTGCCGGTTGGGGGAGCGTCTGATTGCCGGTCAGGGGAGCGTCTGATTGCCGGTCAGGGGAGCGTCTGATTGCCGGTTAGGGGAGCGTCTGATTGCCGGTCAGGGAAGCATCTGGTTGCAGAAAGTGAATATGGTTGTAATATTTGGGGTCAAGCCTGTTAGGTGTAATTAAAAAAGGAGTAGTATAATGGAGAATAAGCGTAATCCGGACAAGCTCGAACTGTAAATAATATAGATGGCACACGCAGAACCTGAAATCATTCCCCGCAGCAGGGCTTTGGCAAAAGAACGCCGGCGGGAGCAACTCATCAAAGCGACCATAAACTGCATCGCCAAACGCGGCTTTTCTGCAACGACCATGGCGGACATCACCAAGGAAGCGAAATTGAGTCTGGGTATCGTCAACCTGCACTTTCAGAGTAAGGAGAAATTGTTGCTGGAAACGCTCAAATATTTAGCTGGTGAATACCAGAGCCATTGGGAAAAAGCGCTGAATGAAGCGGCCCCTTCGCCGGTAAGCAAACTTGTCAGCGTGGTGAACCTGGATTTCAGCAAAACGATCTGTACCCGCAAAAAATTAGCCGTGTGGTTTGCTTTCTGGGGAGAAACCGGGTCACGTCCCATGTATATGAAGACTTGCGCGGAATACGACAGTCATTATACGAAGGTGGAAGCCGGGTTCTTTGCCGAAATAATTCGCGACGGGAATTATCAACACCTGCACGCGCAAACGCTGGCCGCAACATTGGATGCGCTGACCTATGGCTTATGGCTGGACATGTTATTGATGCGGAATGATCTCGATCGCAACCAGGCTAAAGCCGTCATAATGGACTGGTTACACTCTATCTTCCCCAATCATTTTCAAATCCCCGACCGCCCGGCGTAGGTATGCTTGAGTCAGAATATGATTAAATGTCTAGCGGGCTTACTTTCCCTTGCGACGTTGTGCTCAATGACCCGCCAAGACTTGAGCGCAGCGATTAAATGTTTAACGGACTTGCTTCCCCTCGCAACAGTGTAAAAAAATGGTGAGCAATTTTAATGTGGCTGTTAAAAGGATACTGGCGTTGTTGGCGCTGTCATGTTTTCTGGGCGGTCTGCGCGCCGCCGAAGAAAAAATTGTCAACTTCTATAACTGGGCGGATTATATCGGCCCGACTACCATCGCCGATTTTGAAAAGGAATTCGGCATCAAGGTCAATTACGATATTTATGATACCGCCGAGATCGTGGACGCCAAGCTCATGGCCGGCAGGACCGGCTATGACGTGGTTGTTCACGCCGCGTCTTATTCTGCGCGTCTCACCGAAGCCGGGATTTACCAGCCCCTCGACAAGAGCAAATTAGACAACTGGAAACACCTGGACCCGGATATCCTGCGCGTCGTGGCGAGATTCGACCCGGGCAATCGTTATGCGGCGCCCTACACGTGGGGGACGACAGGGGTTTCCTATAATATCGACATGCTCAGGGAACGCATGCCCGACGTGCCCCTGGAGACGGCCGATTTCTTCTTCAAGCCGGAAATCATATCCCGCTTTGCCGATTGCGGCGTTACCATGCTGGACAGCCCCATCGATGCGTTGCCCATGGCCCTGACTTACTTGGGCTACCCTGACAATTCCATTGAACCGAATCACCTGGGGGAGGCCGAGCGGCTGATTAAATCCATTCGTCCCTACATCAAGTATTTCAGTTCCGCGAAAATGTTGATTGACCTGCCAAACAAGGAAGTATGCGTTGCCATGAGCTGGTCGGGGGATTATTCCGTGGCCCGGACCCGCGCCCGGGAAGCCGGAATCGACATCAACCTGGGCTATTCCATGTTGGAGAAGGGCATTTCCGGGTGGGTTGACAACCTGTTTATTCCCAGCGACGCCCCGCACCCGGACAACGCGCATATCCTGATCAATTATCTCCTGCGGCCGGAAGTCATTGCGTCGGTTTCCAACTTCGTCGGTTATGCCAACTGCAATCGTTCCGCCACCGCCCTGGTCGACCCGAAGGTCGCGAACGATCCGGCTATTTATCCCGCTGATGATGTGAAGCGTCGCCTGAATCTCTCCCTCGTCTATTCCCCGAAGGTGGAAAGACCCCGCTCGCGTACCTGGATGCGGGTAAAATCCGGGCTTTAAAAACTTTCCCTTCACCCATGACGCAAGTCTCCCCCGCTCAGTCAGCAGAGAAACCGGCCTGGTTGGACCCGGCGACGAAACCGTTCATCCGGGTCGAAGGCGTGACAAAGAATTTCAACGGATTTACCGCGGTCGATAATGTCGATCTTGAAATTTACCAGGGGGAGTTGTTTGCCATATTGGGTGGCTCCGGTTGCGGCAAGACCACGTTGCTGCGCATTTTGGCCGGGTTTGAAAGGCCGACTTCGGGAAGAATCCTGATCGACGGCGCGGACATGACCGCTGTCCCTCCTTATGAGCGTCCGGTCAACATGATGTTTCAATCCTATGCCGTCTTTCCGCATATGACCGTCGAGAAAAACGTGGCTTACGGATTAAAAAAGGAAGGCGCGCCGAAAGCGGAAATTCAAACCCGCGTGAAGGAAATGCTGGAGTTGGTGCAACTCGACGGGTTCGCCGAACGCAAACCCCATCAATTATCGGGCGGGCAGCGGCAACGGGTTGCACTGGCGCGGGCGCTGGTTAAACGGCCCAAAGTCCTGCTGTTGGACGAGCCCCTGGCGGCGCTGGACAAGAAACTGCGGGAGCATACCCAGTTCGAGTTGATGAACATCCAGGACCAGATCGGCGTTACCTTCATCGTCGTCACCCACGACCAGGACGAGGCCATGACCCTGGCCACGCGCATCGCGGTCATGCAGGCCGGCCGCTTCATACAATGCGGTACACCGAAAGAAATCTATGAATACCCGGTAAATCGCTACGTTGCCGATTTCTTCGGCACGATCAACCTGTTCGAGGGAACAGTCAGCCGGGTTGAAGGGGAGGGCATGGAGGTGGAGTGCGGGGCAATCGATGCGATGGTAAAAGCGAAATCCTTTGAAACAATCCAGCCGAATACCCGGCTGACCATCGCGGTTCGGCCTGAAAAAATCTCGATTACCAAGGAACCACCCGACCACAACGACAAGTCCGTGCTCAAGGGCGTTGTCTGGGATTTGGGATACCATGGCAATTTGTCCATCTACCGCGTAAAAACCGACTCGGGAGTGATCGTGCAAGTCAGCGCCCAAAACCGCATCCGTTCAGCCGAGCGCGTCCTGGAATGGGACGACGTCGTCTATCTTTCCTGGGACGTCCAAAGCAGCGTGGTGCTGACCGAATGATGATGCCCCGCGAGAAGCCTGTGCCATAGAAAAATGAACCGGGATGATTTATGGCGTCGGTTCGTGATCGTCACGCCGTACCTGTGGCTTTTGATGTTTTTCCTGATCCCGTTCGGGCTCGTGCTCAAGATCAGTTTTGCCGATCCAATCGTCGCCATGCCGCCGTTTACGTCCTTGTTCGATTTCAACAAAGCCCCCGGCGAATCATTTTACGCCACCCTCGACAACTACCGGTTTTTATTGAAAGACGACCTGTATCGGATCAGTTATCTCAAATCCCTCAAGATCGCATTTTTCTCCACCTGCCTGTGCCTGCTCGTCGGTTATCCCATAGCTTACGCCATTGCCCGGGCCAGCCCGGTTTGGCGCAACATGTTCCTGTTTTTGATCATCCTGCCGTTCTGGATCTCGTTTTTGCTACGGGTATATGCCTGGATGGGCATATTGAGCACGAACGGCGTCATCAACAACCTGTTGCTGTCCATCGGTCTTATCGAACAACCCCTGCAGTTGTTATACACGGACTTCTCGGTTTACCTGGGCATTGTCTATTCCTACCTGCCGTTTATGGTCCTGCCGCTGTATGCCACCCTGGCAAAACTCGATTTCGACCTGAACGATGCCGCCGCCGATCTCGGCGCCAAGCCCCTGACGGTTTTTCGCGACGTCACCCTGCCGCTCTCCATCCCCGGCATCATCTCCGGCAGTTTGCTGGTGTTTATTCCGGCCTTGGGTGAATTCGTGATCCCGGCCCTGTTGGGCGGCCTCGATTCACTCATGATAGGCCGAACGCTTTATGATGAGTTCTTCGGCAACCGCGATTGGCCCCTGGCCTCGGCGGTCGCCATCATACTGTTGCTTATGCTGGTCGTGCCCATGATGGTTTTTCAACACTACCAGTTACGGGAAACGGATCAGCGGGAATGAACAGGCAACGCTCCACGTTTCTTATTACCATCCTCTGTTTCGGCTATGCCTTTCTCTATATCCCGATCGTCATGGTGGTGATCTATTCGTTCAACGATTCCCGGATCGTGTCGGTGTGGGGAGGATTTTCCTTTCGTTGGTACCTGCAATTGCTGGAAAACAGGCAGATCATCGAGGCCGCGCTGCTCAGTCTGCGCATTGCCTTTGTCAGCGCCACGGTCGCGACGGCGCTGGGGACCCTGGCCGGTCTTGCCTTGGCGAGAATGGGTCGGTTTCGCGGCAGGATTTTATTCACCGGCATGATCGCGGCGCCGCTGGTCATGCCGGAGGTCATTACCGGGCTGTCACTGTTGCTGTTGTTCGTTAGTTTGCAGGACCTTGTCGGCTGGCCGGGTGGGCGCGGCGCGGCGACGATTACCATCGGCCACATCACCTTTTCCATGGCCTACGTCGCGGTCATCGTGCAATCGCGCTTGATGTCCCTGGATGAGTCATTGCAGGAAGCGGCCATGGACTTGGGTGGGCGACCGTTCCGCGTCACCCTCGATATTACCCTGCCCATCATCGCCCCGGCGCTGCTGTCTGGCTGGCTGTTGGCGTTTACCCTGTCGCTTGATGACTTGGTGATTGCCAGTTTCGTATCCGGTCCGGGCGCCAGCACCCTGCCCATGTGGATCTTTTCCAAGATCCGACTCGGCGTGACGCCGGATATCAACGCCTTGGCTACCGTCATCATCACCATTGTAAGCCTCGGCGTCGTCATCGCCGGCTGGTTGATGTTTCGACAGGAAAAACAACGCCAACGAGATGTACAATAGAGCAAACGACCGAATACCTCTTCCATGCGACAGATTTATGCGCCAAAAGCCCTGTTCGATGAAGCCATCGAACTAATCAGCGCCGGCAACCCCGCCGCTGCCGAAACCATCTGCAGGAAGGCCGTTCAACGCAATCCGAAAGACGTAAACATGTTGGGATTGTTAGGCGCCGTACTGATTAAAAGACGGTGTTTTGCAGAGGCGGAACAGGTATTGAAACAGGCGATCGCCGGCGCGCCGACTTTCGCCAAACCCCATGAAGACCTGGGTCACGTCCTGGTGGAACTGGGCCGGTACGACGAAGCCGTCGAAATATTGAAAAAGGCCGTCCGGCTTGACCCGAAACTTGAACTGGCCCATTTCAATTTAGGCAAGGCGCTTGCGTCTGTCGGCAAGGGCGAGGAGGCCGACGCAGCGTTTGAGGCCTCATTCGAACTATCGCCCGAACGTAAAACACTGGCGCTGGCCGCCAGGCATCACAAGGAAGGACGCATCGATGAAGCGGAACAACTTTATCGGCAGGTATTGAAAAACAATCCGAACAACGTCGATGCATTGAGAATGTTGGCCATGGTCGCCGCCACGGCAAAGCGTTACGACGACGCGGAGCGGTTGCTGCGCCGGGCAACGACTATTACGCCGGATTTTTTGACTGCGGTCGTTGATTTAGGCCGGATATTGAAAGAGCAGGACCGGTTTGAAGAAGCGATTGATTGTTTCAAGCGCGCAATCGGGATCAATCCGAATAACCCGCACACTCATTACCTGCTGGCAAGCACTTACTCACCCGCCGCCTTGAATTATAAAGCAGTGGAGGAATATAAACGCACCCTGGAATTATCGCCCGACCACCCCGGTGCCCTGCTCGGCCTGGGCAACGCCCTGAAAACCATCGGCCGGCAGACGGCGGCGATCAAGGCCTATCAAGATTGCATAAGGGTCAAACCGGATAATGGTGAAATATATTGGAGCCTGGCAAACCTGAAAACTTATCGCTTCAGTGACGAGCAGGTCGAAGAGATGGAAGCGCGGGTCAATCATGGCGCTGCCCTTGCTGATCAGTCAGAAGTTAATTTTCTGTTCGCGCTTGGAAAAGCCAGTGACGATCGGCAGGATTACGAAAAGGCCTGGCATTATTACGAACGGGGAAACAACAAACAACGGATGTTAGTGCAATATGATCCGGTCCAAACTGAAACCATCAATGATGCCATCATCGAAGTATTCGACAAAGCGTTGTTTGCTGAAAAAAGCGGATTGGGCCATGCTGATCCCGCCCCGATATTTATCCTTGGCCTGCCCCGCTCCGGCTCAACCCTGATAGAACAGATTCTCGCCAGTCACAGCCAGGTTGAAGGCACGAGTGAATTGCCTTACCTGGGCCGGGTCGCCATGTCGCTTAACAGAAACCGGGCGGATGGCATTAACTATCCGGAAGCGGTAAGGGAGCTTGACGCCGAACATTTTATCCAACTGGGTGAGGATTATATTAACTATGCGCAGTTGCATCGCACTGAAATGACCCCCTTTTTTATCGACAAGATGCCGAATAATTTTCCCACCACCGGTTTCCTCAACCTTATTCTGCCCGGCGCGAAGATCATCGATGCGCGCCGGCATCCGCTTGATGCCTGCGTCGGTAATTTCCGGCAACACTATGCCAAGGGGCAGGCATTTACCTACGATTTAACGGATATCGGGGAGTACTACCTGGAATATCAGCGCATGATGGACCACTGGCAGGAGGTGTTGCCGGGAAAGATCCTCACGGTGCAATACGAAGAAGTGGTGACTGATTTTGAGAACCAGGTGCGCCGCATATTGGACTATTGCGGATTACCCTGGGAGGACGCCTGTACCCGGTTTTATGAAACCCCGCGTCCGGTTCGCACCGCCAGCTCGGAACAAGTGCGACAACCCATCTATACCGGGGCAGTCAACTTCTGGCGCAACTACGAAAACCACCTCGGTGAATTGATCGAAATATTGGAACCCATCCGCGCTCGCTATAAAAAATACGAATCAGCCAATACTGATTAACCCCCGCGTCTCCCCCTCACTGCACGTCATTCCGGCCTCGACCCGGAATCCAGTAAAAAAAATTCAGGACACCCACAGAAATTCAGCAGGAAAAAATTCAGGACACCCACAGAAATTCAGGGGAAAGAAATTTAGGGAAATTCAGGACACCCATTAATTTCAGGGAAGGGAAGAGAAATTTAGGACATCCACAAATCAGGGGCAGGGAAATTGACGGAGAGGGAAATTCAGGACACCCACAAATCAGGGGCAGGGAAATTGACGGAGAGGGAAATTCAGGACACCCACAAATCAAATCGGAAATTATGGGCGTCCTGGAATTAAGGGAAATTCAGGACACCCATTAATTTCAGGGAGGGGAAAAATCCAGGGGGAAGGACAGAAATTTAGGACACCCACAAATCAAATCGGAAATTATGGGTGTCCTGAAATTATGTCCTCTGAAATTATGGGTGTCCTAGAATTTGATGATGCCTGGAATTTGATGGGTGTCCTGGAATTATCTCCTGGAATTATCCCTGTCCTGGAATTAATGGGTGTCCTGGAATTTGTCCTGGAATTTGCTGCTGGAATTTGCTGTGTCCTGGAATTTGTGGGTGTCCTGGAATTATCTTTCCAGGGGTGGGCTTTGCCGGGGTGGTGGGTGTTCGGTATTTTATTGGGGGGTGGGGCGATTGACGTGGTCGGGGGGTACGTAGTCGAAGATGAACGTGATCCTGTCTTCCGTTCCCTTGTTCATTACGCTGTGCAGCTTCTGGTTGTTGATTTCATAAGCCTGGCCGACTTCCATTTTGTATGGGCGTCCGTCCAGCATGAACCGTACCCTGGAATTCGTCGTGAGCGGAATATGGATTCGATGACCATGATAAAATGACGGGTGTGAATCCCGGTGCGGCTTGATTTTTCCGCCGGCGAGTAATTTTGCCGCCATGGCGCGGATGATGGCGCCGCCGGCAGGATAATGTTTATCCACAATGTCGTGCATCACGGGCACTGCTGCGTCGGCCAGCTTGTTCCAGCCCGGTTGCTTGCTTATTTCGATATTCGGCCAGCCCGACCCATCGGTAAAAACCATCACGATGGATTCCGTATAACGGTGGACGTCGTATTCTTTCTGGCGGTATTTCTGCTCATACCACGCGTCGCGTTCCTGGGAGAGGACTGTATGACGTAATGCTTCGACGTCCACCAGGCCCAGGCATTTTATCGGCATCTCTATGTCCATCGGTTGATCCCGTCTGGTCTGTTACCGTTCACTTCGCGTTCCCGGGAGAGGACTGTATGACGTAATGCTTCGACGTCCACCGGGCCCAGGCATTTTATCGGCGTCTCTATGTCCATCGGTTGATCCCGTCTGGTCTGTTACCGTTCACTTCGCGTTCCTGGGAGAGGACTGTATGACGTAATGCTTCGACGTCCACCGGGCCCAGGCATTTTATCGGCGTCTCTATGTCCATCGGTTGATCCCGTCTGGTTTGTTACCGTTCACTTCGCGTTCCTGGGAGAGGACTGTATGACGTAATGTCTCGACGTCCACCGGGCCCAGGCATTTTATCGGCGTCTCTATGTCCATCGGTTGATCCCGTCTGGTCTGTTACCGTTCACTGTTTGCATTTTACACAACACCTGAATTAAGATGCTAATCTATTAGAGTCAGGTCATCCGAGTCGACTTGACCAGGAGTATATATAATGTCGAAAACAAAGACTTTGTCTCAACGGCCACCTAATCGCAAGAAAACCCTTGCTATCGCGATGTCGGCATTACTGGGCACCGCCCAGGCTGCGGATGCGCAACAGGTGCTGGAAGAAATTGTTGTTACCGCCACCAAGCGCGCGGCAAACCTGCAGGATATCCCTGTATCGATCGTCGCATTTACTACCGATGAAATTGAACGCCGTGGTTTTGAGGGCCTGGATGATTATGCCAGGTATATTCCGGGGCTCGCCGTCGGCCGGCGGGAACCGGGCGGCAACTCGGTGGTGTTTCGCGGCGTTGCGGCCTCCGGGATTCAGTTCGGCACAAACCCCTCAAGTGGTGTCTACCTGGATGAGCAACCCATCACCGCCGCCGGTATCAACCCGGACCCGCGCTTGGTCGATATTGAACGCGTCGAGGCCTTGAGCGGCCCGCAAGGCACTTTGTTTGGAGATGCCTCCCAATCGGGCACCCTGCGTATCATTACCAACAAGCCGGATACCACCGAATTCGATAGCTGGATTGAAGCCTCCGGTTCGCAGGTTGACGGCGGCGATGCCGGATATGACGCCAGCGCCATGGTCAACCTTCCGGTCAGTGACCAGCTTGCCATACGCCTGGTTGGTTTCCATTCGGAAGAGGCCGGGTATATCGATAATGTCCTGGGCAACAGCCCGGGCGGTACCTTTACCAATTCAGACCGGGTCGAAGATGACGTCAACTCCAGCGAGACCACGGGCGGCCGGGCCGCCTTGCGCTGGACCCCGGACGCTGATTGGACCCTGGACCTCTCGGCGGCGTTTCAGGAGCTCGAGGCCGATGGCTTTGGCGATACCAACGAGGTCGATGGCTTAGGCGATACCAACGAGGGCGTGGGCGACTTGGAGCAAGTGCGCTTCGCTGAAGAAAAACTGGATGAGGAGTGGTATCAGCTCGGTTTTACCCTGGGGGGCAAGTTGGGCTTTGCCGACAGCCTGCTGCATGCCTCGTATTTCAATCGCGAGTTCCGTTACGAAGCCGACAGCACCGATTATTTGTTTGCCTTTAATCAACTGTTTGATGACGCCAGTTACGATGTCTACAACTTCGGCGGCGACCCACAGAATGGATTTGCCATCAACGATATAAAAAACGAACGCTGGACCGTGGAAGCGCGGCTGTCGACGCCCGCCGACTCCGACAGTAAATGGTTCGGGCTGGTGGGACTGTTCTACAATCGCACCGAGGAAACCTCCCTGTTTGCTTCGGGCAACGACAGCTTACCCGGCTCCCCGGCATTCTATTACATGGCCTATAACGTTTATTTCAATAATCCGAGGTACGTGGATTATGACGGGACAATACCGAACCCGGATTTCAACCCGGATGCCGCTTCCCTGAACGGCCTGCCTCCCGGTAGCTGGGCCGCCAACAACAACTGGTTTTTTGGCGCCTATGACGAGACCATCGAGCAATTCGCCGTTTTCGGCGAAATGAGTTTCGATTTTACCGAGAACTTTACGATCACGACGGGAGGTCGCTGGTTCCGGGTCGATCGCGAATTCAACCTGCTGCAGGGCGGCCTGCAACAAAACGGCATTGAGCCTGATGAGGCAACCGATCTCATTGTCACCGATCAATCCGTCTCCGAGCTCGATCATGGTTTTGTGCCCAAGGTCAACCTGACCTGGCGCTATACTGATGACAGCCTGGTTTATTTCACTTATTCACACGGGTTCCGCAGTGGCGGCGGCAACGGGTCAAAACGAGCTTCCGGCATCCCGCTCACCTATGAAGCGGATAAGCTGAAGAACCTTGAGGTAGGCGCGAAAACTACCTGGCTGGACGGTCGCCTGCGGGCCAATTTTACCGCTTACAAGATGAGTTGGGACAACATACAAGTACAGGTGGAAGATCCTAACCCCCTGGTATTTTCCCTGGGGATTGTCAATTTCCCCGAAGCGAAAATAGATGGTTTCGAGTTTGATTTCGCCTGGTTGCCGGCTGAAGGCTGGGACCTCAGCGGTATCGTCGCCTATAATGACGCAAGAATTTCTCAATCCGCCTCCCTGGATTTCCAGGGGTTTACCCTGGACGCGAACAAGGGAGACAGGCTGCCTATTACGCCGGACTGGAAGGCCAGCCTGTCGGCGCAGTATACCTTCCAGCGGGAGATATTAGGGGCCGAACCCTGGATCCGGTTCGATTACGCCCATACCGGCGAGTCGATTAACGCGATAGCGTCCCTGGAGGCTATAGTGTCTTCACCACCACCGACAATCCAGAAGTCTTTCGACACGGGAGGCATCAGGATGGGGCTGGACGGTAGCGCCTGGAGCGCATCCTTTTACGTCGACAATGTCTGGGATGAACGCGGGATCACTTTTGTCAATAACCGCTGGGCCAAGCGCCGGTTCGGCGTCACCCAGCCGCGCACCTTCGGCGTCACCTTCAAAAAATACTTCAATTAAGGTCTTTCACAGTTGCGCCGCCCGCGGCGCCGGCAAACATGACGACGTTCAAGCAATGGTTTCGGGAAAACGCCATTGAAGAGGTGGAAGCGCTGATCCCCGACATCGCCGGCACGGCCAAGGGGAAATTCGTGCCGGCGGAACGCTATTCGGAGGACAAGGGCATTCGCATCGCTGAAGGACTGTTCGCCCAGACCATCACTGGCGATTACCCCGACTATGTTGACAGCATCAACCCCGCCGATTCCGATATGGAAGCCAGGCCGGTCCTGGAAACAATGCGTAAAGTACCCTGGGCGCCTTACCCCACCGCCCAGATCATTCATGATTGTTATCATCTTGACGGCAACCCCGTGGAAATCGCGCCCCGGCATGTATTGAAACGCGTCCTCGACTTGTATCAAAAGCAAGGCTGGGAACCCGTTGTCGCGCCTGAGATCGAGTTTTACCTGGTTAAACCCAATACGGATGCGGATAATCCCCTTGAACCGCCCGTCGGCCGCTCCGGCCGCCAGGAACAATCCCGGCGGACGTTCAGCATAGACGCCTTGAATGAATTCGAGGACGTGGTTGAAGCCATCTATGATTTTTCCGAACAACAGGAACTCGATATAGAAACACTCACCCATGAAGACGGCATCGCCCAGCTTGAAGTCAACTTCTCCCACGGCGACCCCATGAGCCTGGCCGACCAGGTGTTCACGTTCAAACGAACGGTCCGGGAGGCGGCCTTCAAGCATGATATGTATGCCACCTTCATGGCCAAGCCGCACCAAAACCAACCCGGCAGTTCGATGCACCTGCATCAAAGCGTTATCGATAAAAGGACCGGCAAGAATATATTCGCCGGCAAGAATGGCAAGCCCAACAGCTTGTTCAAGAGCTACATCGCCGGTTTGCAAAAATACCTGCCGGCAACCATGCCGATCTTTGCGCCGAACGTGAATTCCTACCGGCGCCTCGAGCGGTACTCCACAGCGCCCATTAATACCCATTGGGGATTCGACAATCGCACCGTCGGGTTGCGCGTGCCCGTGTCACCCGCGCAGGCAACCCGCGTTGAAAACCGGGTCGCCGGGGCCGATACCAATCCCTACCTTACCATTGCCGCTTCACTGGCGGCGGGATTATCAGGCGCCAAGGAGCGGCTCGAGCCTACGAAACCATTAAAGGATAACGCCCATGATCGCGCGATTACCCTGCCGAGAGACTTGCACTCGTCATTAAAATTCATGAAAAAATCCGTGCCCATACGCGCCGCTTTAGGCGAAGACTTTGTCCGGCTATACGTTGCCGTTAAAGAACTCGAATATGAAACGTTTTTCCAGGTCATCAGTTCCTGGGAACGCGAACATTTGCTGTTGAACGTTTAATGAGTCTGATAAAAGAGCGCCCGGCAAGCGACACGCTTAGTTGGCGGGCCTTCGACCGCGAGCATCACTTGCATCCTTTTACGGATACAAAGGCATTGGCGGAAGAAGGTTGCCGGGTCATCACCCGCGCCGACGGTGTTTATATCTGGGATTCCGACGGAAAAAGGCTGCTGGACGGCATGGCGGGTTTATGGTGCGTCAACGTGGGTTACGGCAGGAAGGAGCTGGCCGATGCGGCTTATCGTCAGCTGCTCGAGTTGCCCTATTACAATAGTTTTTTCAAGACCTCCCACCCTGCCGCGATTGAATTGGCAAAATTACTTGCGGACGTAACGGCGCCACATTTGAATCACGTTTTTTTCACGAATTCCGGTTCCGAAGCCAATGATACCGTGATCCGGCTGGTGCGACGTTATTGGGACTTGGCGGGGAAACCCGAAAAACACGTGATCATCAGCCGCAATGACGCCTATCACGGCAGCACTATCGGCGCCGCCAGTTTAAGCGGACTGAAACCAATGCACGAGCAGGGACACCTGCCCATCCCCGGCATCGCGCACATCGCCCCGCCTTACTGGTATCGGGACGGAGGGGATTTGTCGCCCGAACAATTCGGTCTGGCGGCGGCGCGCTGGTTGGAGGAAAAAATCAACGAATTGGGCGCGGACCGGGTTGCAGCCTTCGTCGGTGAACCGGTTCAAGGCGCCGGCGGCGTTATCGTTCCCCCCGAAAATTATTGGCCTGAAATACAGCGTATTTGCAATGAATACGACGTGTTGCTGATCGTGGACGAGGTAATCTGCGGCTTTGGCCGACTTGGGGCCTGGTTCGGGTCCGACCACTACCGGTTGAAACCGGATTTGATGCCCATAGCCAAGGGCTTGTCATCCGGTTACCTGCCCATTGGCGGCGTGATGGTGGGTGATCGACTGGCCGATCTATTTATTGCCGAGGGTAAGGAATTTGCCCATGGTTTCACCTACTCCGGCCACCCCGTCGCCTGTGCCGTGGCCTTGGCGAATATTGCCCTCCTGCGTGATGAAAAGATTATCGAAAACGTCAAAGCCGCCACCGGCCCCTACCTTGAGAAGCGTTGGGGTGAATTGGCGGAGCATCCCCTGGTGGGAGAAGCAAGAGGCGTTGGCTTTGTCCGCGCGCTGGAACTGGTAAAGAATAAAACTACCCGGGAGTTTTTCGAGCCCGCCGGCGAGGTCGGACGAATGTGCCGTGATTTTTGTTTCGATAACGGTCTGGTCATGCGCGCCATTCGCGACGCCATGATCATCTCGCCCCCCTTGATCATGACTAAAGAACATATCGACGAACTCATCGAACTGGTCAACAAATGCCTGGATTTAACCGCCAAAGAACTAGGTATTTCATGAAATGTCGAACCAGTATCCGCAACCGCATTGCAACTCCTATTATGCGGCGACCGCGAATGAAAGTCCGGACTATCCACTGCTCGAGGGCGCAAACAGTTGCGATGTTTGTGTCATCGGCGGTGGTTTTACCGGTATTTCTGCAGCGCTCCAACTTGCCGAACGGGGCTATAAAGTCAGCGTTCTCGAGGCAAATCGCATAGGTTGGGGGGGCTCCGGACGTAACGGCGGCCAGCTGATAGGCGGCTTCAGCGGTGAGCGCCGCCTGAAAAAATTTCAGGATAAGGACATATCCGACCTGGTCTGGAACATGCGCTGGGCCGGCCACGAAATCATCAGGCAACGCATCGAGAAATACGCCATCAACTGTGATCTCAAGTTCGGCTACATGGATGTCGCCATCAAGCCGCGGCACATGCGGGACTTGCAGGAAGAATACGAGTTTCTGCAACGAATGGATTTCCCCCATGAAGTCAGGTTAGCGCCGAAAGAGGAAATGGAGGATGTATTGGGAACGAAAGCCTATAGAGGCGGCCTGATCAACATGGCCAACGGCCATTTGCACCCCTTGAACCTGTGTATTGGCGAGGCGGTGGCGGCGATGCGCCAGGGCGCGGCTATATTTGAGCGTTCCCCGGTCATCAGCATTGACCACGGCGGCAAACCAAGAGTGCGTACGGAACGGGGTGAGGTTAAATGCGATTTCGTGATACTGGCCGGCAATGTCTATCACTCACTGGAAGCGCGTCGCCTCGGCGGCATCGTATTCCCGGCGGGGAGCTTCATTATCGCCACCGAGGCCTTGCCTGCTGAGTTGGCCCAGGAAATAAATCCCCTTGACCTGGCCGTCTGCGACTCGAATTATGCCGTCGATTATTTCAGGTTGAGCGCGGACAAACGGTTGCTGTTCGGCGGCAGGTGCAATTATTCCGGACGGGAACCACGCAGCATCGAAAAATCCATATTTCCCAGGATGATCAAAATATTTCCACAGCTGAAAAACATGAAAATCGAATATGCCTGGGGAGGCAAAATCGGCATTGTGATCAACCGCATTCCCCATATCGGCCGGCTGGATAAAAATATCTTTTATGCCCAGGGATACTCTGGTCATGGGGTGAATGTCACGCACCTGGCCGGTCAGGTGCTGGCCGATGCGATTGCCGGTACCTGTGAGCGGCTTGACGTATTTGACAGGGTTAAACACTACCGTATTCCCGGCAGCCGGTGGTTCGGCAACCAGTTGGTCGCCCTTGGAATGCTCTACGTCCGCTTGCTGGATTTACTCTGACGGGCGAGCAGTCACGATAACTTACCTGGAAGCATAGACGTAAATCATTTCCATTGCCAGGCTGGCGCCGGCAAGTGAGGTGATTTCACTTATATCATATGCCGGGGCGACTTCAACCAGGTCCATGCCGATCAGGTTTATGCCGGCAAGTCCGCGCAGGATCTGTTGCGCCTGGTGAGTGGATAAACCACCGATAACGGGAGTGCCCGTGCCCGGGGCATAACAGGGGTCCAGGCAATCGATATCAAAGGTGAGGTAACAGGCCCTCTCACCGACGATTTCTCTTATTTCGTCAATGGCGGCTGTAATGCCGCGTTCATGCACCCACGGCGCTTTTAACTGGTTAAATCCCCATGAATCTTCATTAAATGTACGTAATCCGACCTGTACGGACTGCCCTGTATCGACAATCCCCTGTTTTGCGGCATGATAAAACATGGTGCCGTGATCGATCCGGCCGTCAGTATCCTTCCAGGTATCCGAATGCGCATCGAAGTGTATTAAAGACAGTGGGCCGTATTTTTCCGCATGGGCCTTGAGAACGGGATAGGTAATAAAATGATCGCCGCCCAGCGAAAGCAAGCCCACGTCCTGGGAGATGATTTCCTTCGCGTGCTCCTGGATACGCGCCGGGACCAGGTCAGGACGGCCAAAATCAAAATCGCAATCACCATAATCGATTACCGCCAGTTTATCGAAAGCGTCGAAATTCCAACCATCCAGTCTATCCGAACTCAGCTGAGTGGAGGCCTGCCGAATTGCGCGGGGGCCGAACCTCGCCCCGGGCCTGCTTGTCGTCGCTAAATCAAATGGAATGCCCGTAACGGCAATATCAACGCCGGCAAGTTTACGAGTGTATTTTCGCCGCATGAAGCTGAGCGCGCCGCTATAAGTGGGCTCGCCATGAGTGCCGTGAAGGTTGTCCCGGTGAATTGCCTGGTCAATCGGTTTTTTCATAAATCCGCAATCAGCTCCTGTCGATGAATTTTGTCGTTGCCCGCAATCAGGGCCGACCCATTTCATTATATCAGATTGAAAAACCACCATGTCCCGTTTCAGTCACACCCCAGCAGTCCCCAAACCCACTTGCGACAAACAGCGGGAACCTCCCACTTTATGACTCATCGCATCCATCGGTGAGATATGCGAGCCAAGTCCGACAGACTGTCTGCAAGAACCCCGCCATTCTGAGGCGCGTAGCGACGAAGAATCTATGCCTTTGTTCAACATGGATTCTTTGCCTGCGGCTCAGAATGACGGGGCGCGATCTTCACCCTTCCCACTTCAAATTTCCCCCGGTGGTTGGCAGATTTAACAGAATCAGGTTATTATCGGGATAAAACCGGATTAAGAGTCAAACACATAAAATCTTGAGGAGGTTGATTAAATGAATGAACCGATTGTTATTGCCGGCGCGGCCCGGACACCCCAGGGTGGATTACAGGGGGCATTGGCAGCCTTGCAAGCGCCGGAGTTGGGCGCCGCGGCCATCAAGGCAGCATTGGAAAGGGCGAACATAGCGCCGCCGGAAGTAGATGAAACCATCATGGGCTGTGTCTTGCCGGCGGGCTTGGGACAGGCGCCGGCGCGCCAGGCGTCAATCGGCGCCGGCATACCACTCGCCACGGGCTGCACCACCGTCAATAAAATGTGTGGCTCGGCCATGAAGGCGGTGATGCTGGGGTTTGACGCCATCCGGGCCGGTTCGGCGCGCATTGTCGCCGCCGGCGGCATGGAGAGCATGACCAATGCCCCTTACCTGGTGCCCAAGGCCCGTGGCGGTTTACGCCTGGGACATGGGGAGATGGTCGATCACATGTTTTTCGACGGCCTGGAAGACGCCTATGACAAGGGCAAGTTGATGGGCGCGTTTGCGGAAGATTGCGCGAACAAGTACGACTTCTCCCGGGAAGCGCAGGATGACTATGCCATCGAGTCGCTGACGCGAGCGCAGATTGCCATCAAGGAAGGAAAATTCAACGAGGAAATCATTCCGGTGGTAGTCCGCTCGCGCAAGGGTGAAATCACGGTGGATACCGATGAGCAACCGGGCAAGGCCGATATGGAAAAAATTCCAACACTGAGACCGGTATTCGCCAAGGGCGGCAGCGTGACGGCGGCGAATTCCAGCTCTATCTCTGACGGCGCGGCGGCGGTGATATTACTCAAGCAGGCTGACGCCGAAGCCCGTGGTTCAAGTCCATTGGCTGTTATCCATGGGCATAGCAGCCATGCGCAGGAGCCGGCCTGGTTTACCACCGCGCCGGTGGGAGCGATTAAAAAAGTGCTGGAAAAAGTCGGCTGGACGGTGGCTGACGTCGATTTGTTTGAAGTGAATGAAGCCTTTGCAGTCGTTGCCATGGCGGCCATGGCAGATTTGCAGATCCCCCACGACAAGTTAAACGTAAACGGCGGCGCCTGCGCCCTGGGTCATCCTGTCGGCGCATCGGGGGCAAGAATAATGGTGACGCTGATCGCGGCCCTGAAAGACCGTGGATTGAAACGCGGCGTGGCAAGTTTATGCATAGGCGGCGGCGAGGCCACGGCAGTTGCCCTGGAATTGATTTAACCCGGATATTGCACCAGTGGTTGCGAAGATCGCGCCGGGTCGTAGCGGGCGCTATCATAGGGATTCATGTCAAACATGTATGGATTGCCACAGGAGCTCCCGCTAACAAAGGCAGTTGCAACCGTCGACCACAACAGGGCTGCGCATAATGCGGATAAAGGGGTAAAGTTTGAAGTGTGAAGTGAGAAGTATGGAATCATTTCTTCTCCTTTTCACACTTCTCACTTTTTGCTTTTCGTTTTCCTTTCGTATTTTTAACCAGTTCCATGAAATTTCTGATAGTAATCCGTTTTATTTCCTTTATCTGGTTCGTCCAGGTTTTGCCGTTCCCCACGAAAACAGTCAGGCCTTCCATGGATGCGCACATGTAAAGCGCAATTTGTTCGGTTTCTTTTTTTGTCAGCGTTGGATTTATCTGTGGGATCAATTCGTTCAAGGGCAACCTGGCCTTGGCATAAAGCTCGTCCACCAAGTCGGCGATATAGGGATCGTGATTACCCAGCGCCCAAAGTTCCGGGAAGAAAACGGTGGTTTCCGGGGTACCCAGGTCGTCAATCCAGAATTTGAGCACGGCTTCCAATTGTTTTTCGGGAGAATGCCCGGCCATTTGTCGCTGGCGGTCGAATTCTTCCAGGTACTGATTGATGACGTATTCCAGCAGGTCGCGCAATAAATCTTCCTTGGCGCGGTAATAATAATTGAGATTGCCGATAGAGATGCCGGCGCGACCGGCGACTTTACGCATGGTCAAGGCGGCATAGCCCGATTCCATGAACACCTCCCGGGCCGCGTTCAATATGCTGATTAAGCGGGATACTCCCTTCTCCTGGATGGCCGTTCCTGACCGGTTCAAGGATTTGCGCTGTCGAATCAGCATGGGGATTTATTGTTTTCTAACAATGTATCACTTCAAATGTCAAAATATTTCGATAATTTTGTGGTATCCAGCCCTAAGAGACAATTGGTTTTAGCTATATACTCTTCGTATGCTGAAATACATGCTCGGCGCCAATTTTTATATAGCGTCCTTGACCTGAATTGTACATTTGTCCTAAAATAGGTGGTGTTTATGAGCTTCCTTAAATTATACCGTTCCACGGGAGGGGTCAAATGCTGAAGAAAATCGGAATCATCCTGTTGACGTTTGCGTTCGCCGGGTTGGTAAACGCCCAGGTGTTGGAAGAGGTTATCGTCACCGCGCAAAAACGTGAACAGAACATCCAGGACGTGGGTATCGCCATCACCGCTTTCTCCGGCGAGCAGATGCGTCAATTAGGCTACGCGAACGCCCAGCAGATCACCGCGCTGGCGCCCGGCGTTCATACAATTCAGCCCAACGGCGAAGCCAACTATGCGCTGGCGATTCGCGGCGCCGCCAACAGTGACTTTGTCGCCAACCAGGAAAGCCCGGTTTCCCTCTATATGGATGAGGTGTATATCTCGCAGATGTCCGGCGCCGGTTTCATGTTGTTCGACATGGAGCGCGTGGAGATCCTGCGCGGCCCCCAAGGCACCTTGTACGGCCGCAACGCCACCGGCGGCCTGGCCCATTTTGTGACCAACAAGCCCAGCCAGGAATTCGGCGGTTACGGCCAGGTAACTTATGGCGAGCATGACCAGGTGAAGTTCCAGGGCGCGGTCACGGGGGGTTTGACCGAGGCGCTGTCAGGCCGCTTATCCATTTCGACGCATCATAACAGCGGCTACGTGGAAAACCGTTTGGACCCCGGCAATGACCTCAACAACGCCAATGATTATGCCGGCCGGGTCCAGTTGTTGTTTGAGCCGGCGGAGGATTTCTCCTTTCTCCTGAATGGTCGTTATTCCTTGCAGCAAATCCGTACCGGCTTCTTCGAGAACGTCAGCGGTTCACTTGATGAGGACGGCAACGGCGTCAAGGAAGATGATTGCAGCCGATACACCAACTTCAACGGTTATTGCGACGACGACGGTGACAACTTCGCCGGCGACTACGACAAGTTGGGTCACAATGACCTGGAGACCTGGGGAGTAAGCGGTACCCTCAAATGGGACCTGGGCGACAAGCTGTTGACCGTTATCGTGGATCGCCAGGGCGTTGAGCGTGATTACATTGAAGATTCCGACGCCAGCCCGTTCAGTGATTTCAACTTTTTCCTTGCCACGGACGCCGAGCAGTGGTCCAGCGAGATCCGCCTGAGTGGAGAGGCCGACAAGGTTCGTTGGGTTGCCGGGTTCTATTACCTGAATATCGACATCGCCGATGCCAATGGCGCGGAAATACCGGGACTTGGGGCGGACCCCTCAGGCGCCGGCGGCAACCCCAGAGGGATACAGAACTTTGTAGATTTGGGGTTTAACGAAATCAGCGCAGGTATTGCGGCAGGGCTTTTTGGGGTCGATGGGGGAGCTTTTATCGGTCTTGACAATCCATACGAGCAGGAAAAGGACTCATGGTCGTTGTTCGGACAGGTGGAGTATGAGCTCAGTGACCAGTTCACCCTGATTGGCGGTTTTCGCTGGATAGACGAAAAGGTTGAATTCGATTACGTCAGCAATGTCGTCTTGTTCCCCAATGACGGCAGCGTTGAGCGCAATGGCAACCCGAACGTTATAATCACTACCGGCGAGTTTCTTGGTCTGCCGAGGGGCGATTTCAGCGGCGAGTATGATAAGGGTCTGTGGTCAGCCAGGGTCGAGCTTGACTGGAGGCCCAATGATGACTTGCTGGCTTACGCCAGTTGGAACAGGGGAGTAAAAGGGGGCGGGTTCAACGCGCCTCTCAACCCGATAGCGGTATTGGCAAAACCGGACACGATCTCGACGTCGCTGGATGAGTTCGATGCCCAATTCTCATTCGGAGAAGAAGAGTTGAATGCCTTCGAGGTTGGTTTCAAGTCCTCCTTGCTTGACGGCCTGGCCCGGCTTAACGTCTCCGGCTACTACAACGACTACAAGGATTTTCAGGCCTTTACCATCGTCGGTCTCGCTACGAACGTGGTCAGCGCCCCGGATGCCAAAAGCAAGGGGCTCGAAGCCGAATTATTCACTACTTTGGCGGAAGGTCTGGACCTGGCTTTCGGTGTTTCCTGGAACGATATGGACATTACGTTGGTTGACGGCACGAAAACCACGTCGATCCAATCGCCCAAGTGGAACTTGAACGGCTTGATCCGTTATCAATGGCCGGCCCTTAACGGCGTCATGGCCATACAGGGTGATGCGCATTACCGATCCAGGCACTACCATTCCGTCACGAGGGCGGATGCCGTTACCGAAAACGGCTATCATGTGGCCAATGCCAGGCTTTCGTGGTCATCGACGGACGATAAATGGGAGGTCGCCGTATTTGCTGAAAATATCACTGACGAAGGATACGTTGTCCAGTCCTTTGATATTGCCGCCGTGCTGGGATGGATCGAAGAATATTACGGTCGGCCGCGTTGGGTTGGCGGCAGTGTGTCCTATAATTTCTGACGACGCGCTTTAAACCGGAGACAAATATGAACCGCGGCATATTCGGCCTGTTGCTCGTTTTCGTCTTCACCAGGTCGTTCGCTGAACTGCCGGTGGAGACGATCCTCGAAGTGGAGACTCTGCCGGCGAGTTACCCCGATACCTGGGTGTACGCCCATGACACCAATTTTTTTGCGCTTAATGACGCCAAGGTAGTAGTGGTTGACGTGGCGGCGCAAAACCGGAATTACAAGGGTTCCATTCCCTCGGCCCATTTTCCCTCATTTCTTGCCGCCTCAACCCGCCCGGAACTGTACGTGGCGGAAACGGTTCACTCCCGGCGCCTGCGCGGCGAGAGAACGGATTTGATCAGCATTTATGACAAGGCCAACCTGGCGTTCATCGGCGAGATCGTTTTGCCCGGCAACAAGCGCGGCATGATCGTTACCCACAAGAACACGCTACAGTTTCTGGACAATGAGAAATTATTGCTGCTGTACAATTTCACCCCGGCTGCCTCCGTAAGCGTTATCGACATTGAGCGACGTGAAATCCTGTCGGAAGTATCTATAGCCGGTTGCACGATGATCTACCCATCCGGGCAACGCAGCTTCGGCAGTCTTTGCGGGGATAACACCATGCTGGTTTCCCACCTGGACGAGAACGGCAAAGTCGAAAAACAGGCGCGCACCCAGGCCTTTTTCGATGCGGACGTCGATCCCGTTTTCGCCAAGCCGGCGGTTATCGGGGGGGTTTACTATTTTCCGTCGTTCAAGGGCATGGCGCAACCGGTGGATATGACCGGCGCGAAACCCCGGATATTGGCCGCCTGGTCGTTATTGAACGACGCTGACAAGGCGGAAAACTGGCGTCCCGGCGGCTGGCAAATCGCGACCGCCCATGAAGTCAGTCACCGGCTGTTTACGCTGATGCACCCCGACGGGACGAATGGCTCCCACAAGGGCGGTGGCAGCGAGGTCTGGGTCTATGACGTTAAAACGAAAAAACGCCTCAACCGCGTGGTCTTGAAAGAATGGGGGGTATCGATCGAGGTCACCCAGGGCGAACAATCTTACCTGGTCGTGACTAACGGCAACATGGAGTTGGACGTTTACTCCGCCGACAGCGGCGAGTGGCTGCGTCTCATCGGCGGCAAGGCCTTCGAGATGCCCATGATCATCCACGCCTCGAAATGATCACGCTCATCGACCCGGCTATCAATCTCATCGCAGCGCTGATACTCAGTTACGTGTTTGTCCTGGCTGGTTTTCACAAATGCCAGGCCCCAGGGGAATTTGCGGCCACCCTGAATAATTACAAAATCCTGCCGGAAAGATTGAACAGGCAGTGTATTTATTTAATCCCCGTGGTTGAAATCATGACCGGGATTGCCTTGTTGATACCAGCCACGGCCAAGCCCGCGGCGCTGTCGGCAGGCCTGTTGTTAAGCGTTTATATAGCGGCAATCGGCGTGAATTTACTCCGCGGCAGACGCAACATCGATTGTGGTTGCGGCGGCCCCGCGCAAAAACAAACCCTAAGCGAATGGCTGATCCTGCGGAACGGGGCGCTGCTTTTCCTCAGCTTTGTCGCGGGTTGCCAGGTTCAGCAAAGGCCACTGCTCTGGTTCGATTGGACGGTCATTATCCTTGCAACCATGCTGGGTTGCTTGTTCTATAACATCGTCAATCAATTATTAGTCAATAAAGAGTTGTTGAAAACGCTGAGAGAATACAATGCTTGAAGCCTTGATCGTTTCCAACCTGGCGCTCTGGGTCGTGGTGGTGATCCTGGGCGTCATGGTGTTTGCGCTGGTAAGACAAATCGGCGTCCTGTATGAACGGGTGGCGCCGGCCGGCGCATTGATGGTGAATCAAACCTTGCGCCCAGGGGATGCCGCTCCCGAGCTGGATTTACTGACGATCGAAGACAAGAAAATTCACGTCGGCGGCGCGCGGGAAACGGCCAGGAGCACACTGCTGTTTTTTCTTGCGCCGGATTGCCCGGTGTGTAAAACCCTGTTGCCGGTCTTGGCATCGGCGCGGAAAGAAGAAAGTGACTGGGTGGACATCGTGCTTGCCAGCGATGGCGAGGCCGGGCCGCACCGGGAGTTTATCGAAGAGTATAAATTGTCGCAGTTCGATTACGTGCTGTCCGAACTGTTAGGTCGCAGTTACGGGGTGGGGAAACTGCCCTATGCGGTCTTGACCGATGAGCAGGGAAAAGTCGTCAGCATGGGGATAATCAATTCCAGGGAACACCTGGAAAGTTTATTCGAGGCAAAAGAGCGGGGGGTCGCTTCCATTCAGGAATACGTGAAAAAGTATCATCCCGATAGCAGCGCAACCCACGCCGAAGAAGGAGCAAGTTAAATGTATTGGCTGGATAAAATCACCGAGAAATTTTCCCGGCGAGTCGCTAAAAGTTCGTCACGGCGCAATTTATTAAGGAAAATAGGACTGGCCATGGCCGGCGGCGCCTCGCTTCCCCTGTTGCCGGTGGCCCGCGCCGCCGGTGGTGAAGGCGGCAGCGGTTATCACGGCGTGGCCCCGCAAACCAGTGGCAACCCCGTTGCGGACCCGGGCGACCCGGCTTCCTGTGATTATTGGCGGTACTGCGCCATTGACGGTTTTCTCTGTAGTTGTTGCGGCGGCACCCACGTGTCCTGTCCGCCCGGCACGGAAATGTCGCCCATGACCTGGATAGGCACCTGTAAAAACCCCGCGGACGGTTTGAACTACATCGTTTCCTATAACGATTGCTGCGGCAAAACCAGTTGCAGCCGTTGCCTCTGCAACAATAACCTGGGTGATATTCCCCCCTACCGGGCCTTTTCCAATAACGACATCAACTGGTGCGTCGGCATGGACAGCACCATCTATCACTGCACCACGTCGATCATCCTCGGCATTGCCACCGAAAAAAGTTGATTATCTCATGCGGGCGGCCCTGTTTTATATTGGCGCGTTCTTCGTGTTTGATTGCGCTGCCGTTGAACAAATGGACCCTGCCTCTGCGCAACGCGCGGAAATAAACTACCTCCTCAATTGCGCCGGTTGTCACCAGGTGAACGGCAAGGGCGCCCCGGGCAGCGTCCCGGATTTAAGCGAGTACCTGGGTAAATTCGCGCAGCATCCCGCCGCGCGCGCATTTCTGGCCCAAGCGCCCGGCGCATCTTCCGCGCCCATCTCCGACCAGGAATTGGCGGACGTGTTGAATTGGATCCTCTATACCATGAATGCCGCTCAACTGAAGCCGGATTTCAAGCCCTATACGGCGGCGGAAGTCGGCGAATACCGTCAAACCCCCGTGGTCGACCCGGGGAAGACCCGGCGCGCCTTGCTCGAGAAAGTCATCGGCGGTTACTAACCCGTTCCCTTTTCCCGCACGTATTCCAGCACTTCGTATAACACCTCCGTGTCGCCGACGTGGTTGGCCAACATCAAGATCACCTTGGCATTGATTTTATGGCTTTCCTCGGACGATAAGCCTTCGTGCAGGTCGATCAGCCTGGCATAAAAATCATCCGGGTTGTCGACGCCGGGTTCAGTCCGCAGTTTACCCGCCATTGATGATCACCCTGGGTTCTCCCCCTGACAAAGGGAGGTCAGGGGGGGTCTGTCCGCATCGACGTTCACCCTTCCAGCGCTTCCCACATCTCGGCGTCCCGTTCGGCCGTCCAGATTTGCGGATCAGCCATCCCACCGGCGATGTCATAGGCGCGGGCGACGTCAAAGGGCAGGCAATGATCGAAGATCACCCAATCGCCGAAATCCGGCCTCAGCGCAGCGGCGGTTGCCCGGTAAATTTCCTTCAAATCCTTCCCGGCAGCCCTCCCGGCCTTGACCGACTCATACAGGGCCGTAATAAACGCGCGGGTTCCCCCGATGCCGGCTTTAATCGTCTCAGGGGTCGTCAGGGCGTCCCCCCGGCCCGGGACGACGGCAGCCGGGTCCAGCGCCGTGATATTGTCCAGGGTGGCCGGCCAGTCCAGCAGGTAGGCATCGCCGGTATAGGGCGTTGCCCCGTACTCAACCAGGTCGCCGCTGTACAACACCCGCTCTTGCGGCAGCCAGACGACGGTGTCGCCCTTGGTATGCCCCCGGCCCAATTGCATGATCCTGATTTCCGTCTTCCCCATCCATAAGGTCATTTCTCCCTGGAAGGCAATGGTCGGCCAGGTCAATCCGGGGATGGTTTCGTAACCATTGAACAACCTCGGAAACCGTTCGAATTCAGACTGCCAATCCTGCTCACCCCGCTCGACGATCAGGTCGTAAGTATCCCGACTGGCAATAATGTGCTCCGGCTCATAGGCGCTGGCCCCTAACACGCGCACCGCGTGATAGTGGCTCATTACCACGTATTTAACGGGCTTATCCGTGACCGAGCGGATTTTTTCCAGCACCCGCCCAGCCATCAGCGGCGTGGCCTGCGTGTCTATCACCATGACGCCATCATCACCGACAATCACCCCGCTATTCGGGTCGCCCTCCGCCGTGTAGGCATAGGCATTATCCGCCAACCGGCTGAATGTCACCTGTTTTTCCCCAAGGTCCGCCTTGGAAGCAAATTCTTTCACCATCTCTGTTGCCCTCTATTATTAAAAGTGTCTCCCAAGTGAGAGTATATTTTCCCTGCCTGCTCCCTGCAACAACCGTTGTTTCCTCCCTGCCATCATATTACACTCGATATATGGCTATGTTCAGTAATGCCTTGAGGTGAGACATGCGCAAATTAATCAGCAAGCGGCAGGTTACCACAATGGCAGGCAAGGGCCGTAAGACAAATAATTGACAAGACAGAAAAAGTTTTGTTTCCGAAATAAGAAGCTATGTCCAAAGTTCCCTGTTACACCGTTGGGCGTGATGCCTCCGTTGCAATTACCTTGCAACATGAGACGGTGTCGCGCAGACACGCGGAATTGATCCCTGTGCCGGACGGGCAGATTTACATTACGGACTGCGCCAGCACGAACGGCACTTTCATCGATGAAAATGGTCAATGGCGCAAGATAACCCAGGATTTTGTCAGCGCCGGGGGGCGGGTTCGATTTGGCGAGGTCGAAGTCAGTGTTCAACGCCTGCTGGCCGAAATCTCCCGCTTAGAGGTTAACAGGAGTGAAGGAGATGCCGGCCCGTCAAACGTCAAGCAGGAAGAGCAACTGGATGCCAGCCAGGGGGTGGCGCGCAACCCGTACACGGGCGAACCGATTGCATTAGACGAGACTGATTAGAGCGGGGCATCATGAACCAGAGAATGACTATTTTCACAGGCGCGATATTAGCGGGGATTATATTCGTCGGCTTGATGAGCGCGGTTTTACCCGAGGGATTTTTCGCGGATTTTCTATTAGACCGGAACTCCCGGTCCCTGCCGTACCCCGTTACGGTGCAAAACATCATGTGGATCGTATTCTTCATCGGGGCGGGCGAGTTGGTGGTGCGCTATATTCAGACCAACAAGGAAATACTGCAAATTCACAAGAACCTGCTGCCCGAAGATGATACGACCTTGCTGCGCAAACAGGACTTGGGAAGTCTGTACAAGCGCGTGAAGGGGACAATGGCGGAGGAACCCTGCTTCATGCAACGGCTGCTTTCCCGCTGTATCCTGCAATTTCAAGTCAGTGGCGCAATCGATAAGGCAAACAGCATGTTCAATTCCAGCCTGGAATTGTTTCAACACGAGATTGAACTGAAATATAATGCCTTGAGATACATTGTCTGGCTCATTCCCACCCTGGGTTTCATCGGCACCGTCGTCGGCATCGCATTGGCGCTCAGTGACGCGGGCAGCGCCCAAAACTACCAGGACCCCGCCTTGCTGAAACAACTTACCCAAAGCCTTGGCGTGGCCTTTTATACAACCCTGCTGGCGCTGTTGCAGTCAGCCGTGTTGATGTTTGCGTTGCATGTTGTTCAAGGCATGGAAGAAGCCTCATTAAATAAGGTTGGGCAATATTGCCTGGATAACCTGATTAACCGACTATATGAAACCTGACAGCAACCTGAAAGTATGCGTTTACCCCAACATCCGTAGGGGCAGGCCCCGCGCCTGCCCTATTGATGGGCAATCACGGGGGGGTTGCCCCTACTAACCTGTGACGGGAGGTTATCTGCTCTTGCCGTCATGGGGCCTGTCCCTGTGCCTGTCTCATAATGTTATTGAACCAGGATGCGGAAAACCGCAGTTTGGATTTATGTTATTCTGCCGATGATATTAAGTTCGACAGACGCCCATAGGAGGAATCATGCCGATAAAACGTGATGCTGATGGAAATATCATTGAAGTAAAGACAAAAAAAGCAAGTTCTTTCGGGGACGAGTTTCAACGGGATGACCGCACCGTACCCGGGCGTTCTCCAACGGCTGCGCCGGGCGGCCCCGGCAACGGGCAGCGCGCCGATGTCGGCCAGCTGTCGGGCTATGAGGCCAAGACCGTGTTGGCAAGGTCAGCATCGCTGGACGCCCGGAAGCAAGGCGCTGCCATGGCCAATGCAAACCGGGATGGTAAAACCAGAGTATATCGGCCGGGAGCGAAAAAGGCGCAGGCAGACGTCGGATCGTCAATCGCAGAGGCGCGCCCTGAATCTTATATTGCAATGGATGATCCGCCTGTCGGATGGTTGGTTGTAGTGCAGGGACCGGGCAAGGGAAACGTTCTGACTATTGGGAACGGTTCGAACTCGATAGGGCGAGACCAAGGCGAACGCATCCGCGTAGACTTTGGTGACGAACTGATTTCCCGCTACGGACACTCGACCATCACCTATGACCCCAGGGGCAAGAAGTTTTACCTGCAACACGGCGTCGGAAAAAATCTGACTTACCTGGAAGGCGCCCCTGTCCTGACACCGACTGAACTCGAAGGGTTCTCCAAAATCACCATCGGAGATACGTTGCTGCTGTTTGTCCCCCTGTGCTGTGATCAATTCGATTGGGAAGAGTATGAAAGCAGGTAATTATGAACACCATCGAACAATGGGTGGCTGGAGATCAAATCCAGGGGGGGCGTGATTACCAGGAAGACAGTTTCTCAATTATCCTGTTGGCCGACAACGATGCAGGAGGTGACCGGTTGCTGCTTATCCTCGCCGATGGCATGGGTGGTCATGCCGGGGGAGCCGTTGCGAGCGACACGGCGGTCCAGACGTTCTGGGAAGGTTTCAACAAGGCAGCCGCCGGCGTAGCGGATAACCTCAGGGCCGGCATTGACGCCGCCAACGAAGCAATCAAGGCGAAACAGCAATCTGATGTAGCCTTGTCTGAAATGGGTTCCACGTTGGTAGCGGCGCTGGTTCTCGAACATAAACTCTATTGGGCAAGCGTCGGTGATTCCATATTGTGGCTGTTCAGGGATGGTTGCCTGCACAGGCTGAATGAAGATCATTCCATGCGGCCGTTGTTGTTAGAGTTGGTCGAACTGGGCAGGATGACCGAGGAAGAAGCCCTGAACGATCCCAGGATTCACCAACTCCGGTCGGCCCTTGTCGGCGAAGACCTTCCTTTGCTTCAGATAGCCGATAATGGCTATCAACTCAAGGCTGGCGACGTGGTATTACTGGCCAGCGATGGTCTTGAAACCTTGTCCGGGGAAACGCTGGCAGCCGAGATCGAAATCCATGAGGGCAATGCAAAAGAGATGGTACGCGCCTTGCTTGACCGCGTGTCGGCCGCGGCGGCGCCAAATCAGGACAATACGACGGCGCTGGCCTACAGGGTCGGCCATGAAGCGCATTCGCTGCATTCGGCGCTGGCAGAGATGGAAGCGCTGACTGAACTGCCAGGTTTGAAAGAAGGCGGTCAAAACATTCGTATCCAAAAGGACGTTTTTGACCGGGTAAGAAAACGCCAGGGGTCTGTTTTCGCAAGGATGGTAAATAAGATATTCAATAGTAGCCGGTAGGCAATAATAGTGGGGGGAGTGTCGTGAATACCTTTATAGTGATTGCGTTGTCCATTTTCCTTTTCTATGCGCCTGCAGGCTTGACTGACACTGACGTACCTGCGGCTGTACCCGCTACGCCGCCGGCAACAACCGAGCCGCCCGCAGATGCAACCGAGACGCCGCCAGAGACAACCGAGCCGCCTGCGGCTGCGCCCGCTACGCCGCCGGCGACAACCGAGCCGCCCGCGGATGCAACCGAGCCGCCCGCGGATGCAACCGAAACGCCGCCGGAGACAGCCGAGCCGTCCGCAGATACCCCCGACGTATCGGACGACACAACCGCCGGTTTTACGACAGTAAAAAACCACTTGGTTATCGTAAGAGACGGGATAGATGCCGGCGTCCGTCAAACGCCGGGGTTCAGTATCAGCGACCAGGGCCATATTTTGATCTATTCGGGCGCGCTTCGTACCAGGGCGTCGTATCTGGTCTCGAATTCCAGGGGACAGGTTTTTACCGCAGCTGGAATCAAACAAGATGAGAAAACCGGCATCATGCTGCTCAAGATTGCCGAAGATGGGCACGGCTTGACTGCATTGAAATTCGCAAAAACAGCGCTCCAGCCGACCGCGCCGCTGTATGCGGTCGATTTCAAGCCGGCAGACCCGGACCGGTTTATGTCAATTGCCGGGACAGTGACACAATTTCCCGCCACCGGCGGTGAATACCCGTTGATTGTCCACAATGCTTTATTCAAACCAGTATCAGTCGGAGCGCCGTTGTTGAATCGGTGCTACGAGGCGGTCGGGGTCAACGTGTTACAAAAGAAGGGGTTTCGTCAAATCGACCCCACGGAACAGGGTAGCGCGGGTTCTCTTGCGCCTTCCTGGCTGGCTGGATTTCTGGCCTCGGCAAATCTCTCCCTGCCCGTCGTGGAGACCGAATGCCTGAGCCTGGAAGAAGAAACGCAGCAACAACTGGAACAAGCGCGCAGAGAAAGGGAAGCGGCGTTGCAAGCGGAAAGGGAAGAGGCCGAAGCCAGGGCCAGGGCAGTGGCCGAAGAAGCGCAACGTAAAGAGGAAGCCCTGAGCAGAGAAAAGGAAGAGGCTGAACGCCGACTTGAGCAAGCGCAACAGGAAAAAGAGTTGGCCCTACAGGAAAAAGAGCAAGCCCTGCAAGCGGAAAGGCAAGAGACCGAAGCCAGGGCCAGGGCAGCGGCCGAAGAAGCGCAACGTAAAGAGGAAGCCTTGAGCAGGGAAAAGGAAGAGGCTGAACGCCGACTTGAGCAAACGCAACAGGAAAAAGAGTTGGCCCTACAGGAACAAGAGCAGGCCCTGCAGGTAGAAAGACAAGAGGCCGAAGCCGCCAGGCAACAAATCCTTCTCTATTCGTCGATTGCCGGTGGAGTTTTACTGCTTGGACTCATTTTTGTGATGCGCGCCAAACGTAAACGACTACATAGCGTGGAGCAGGAAAAGAAAGAAATCTCCAATGCCTTGGACCAGGCGCAATCCGAGTTGTCCGACGCCTCCGACCGGGACCAACTGCGCGCCGATGCCCCCGATGTTTTTATCGAAGGCGTCACGCCGCAAAAAGAGCGGATTGCGCTGAAAATCCCGGGCGCGTCCCTGGTGGACCCGGGCGGCGCCGTAGTGGGCCGGAGTCCTTCAACCGCGACGTTTATCATCAATCACGAGCAAATATCCCGCCGGCATTTTCGGCTCTTCCTGGTTTCGCAACAGGTCATGATTGAGGATATGGGCTCTACCAACGGCACGATTGTGAACGGCCTACAGGTCGCGCAAGGCGCTCGGCAGCCGCTGGGTAATGGCAGCCGTCTTCAATTAGGCAACCTGGAATTCACGGTGCGTATTGCCTGAATGCGCTACAGGTTATGTCACTGGTGGATGATTATCGGCCTGTATAGTCTGGGCGCGCCGCTCCATGGGTTTGATCTCAGCCAGGTTGAGCGCAGTGTCGTGCGCATCTTCAATGCAGACGACAATAGTATGGGGTCAGGCACGATCATTAACGCCAATGGCGATGTCCTGACCAACCAGCACGTGACCGGTGGCAGCCGCGCTCTCTACGTTATTTCCGAATTCTCAGGCGGTGAAAAAGCCGCGGAAATCGTGTGGGAATCATCTACAAAGGACTTGGCTGTTATTCGCGCGCCGGGCCTGACACTCCCACCCGCCAGACTACTCTCCGGCGAACCCGAAAAGGGTTCCCCGGTGTTTTCCCTGGGGTATCCGGGCGCGGCAGATTTAGCGTCCCTGGCATTGGATGTCACGGTAACGTCGGGTGTGTTAGGTCGTATTTTCTCTGGTCATCCGGTAGGTTGGGAGGTGATCGCCTTGCAGCATGATGCTGAAATCAGTTTGGGCAACAGTGGTGGCCCGCTTTTTGACGGCTGCGGGCGGGTGATAGGCATCAATACAGCGGGGCCAAGGCAAACTACGCCGGGAGTTAACTGGAGCTCTCATATTGCCGAATCGATCGGTCTGTTGCGCGCCCGCAATGTCGAATTCCTGCCGGACGACTCGCCTTGTGTTGCTACTGGTGGCGCAGCCGACCCTTCGACGGCCGGGGCTGCAGAAGAGGTGAGGGAAAGAGACCCCGCCGCTGAGAGCCAGGCAGGGGCGGCAAAAGAGGAAGCGCAACAGGCACGAGAGAAAGCCGAGAAAGCTGAACAAGACGCGGCGGCAGCCAGTCGGCAAGTCGAGGAAGTACATAAACGCATGGGCTTGCAAAATACGTTTGTGATCTTGCTTTCTGTATTAACCCTGTTGGCCCTGGGGCTGGCGCTGAGGAAACCCAGGCAAGCGCTCGTTCGAGTTGCCGGCGACATGCTTGAACCGCTAAGTCGGCTGTCCAGACAATTGGGGCACGGATTGGTGGCCAGCGGTGATCGAACCGGCGCAACCCGTATTGCGCTCGCGGGATTCGATAAACAGGGCCGGCCCGTCAAAATTCTGTTGCGTCACAAGGAGTTGGACCGAGAACGGGGAGGTTTTACGTTGGGTCGCCATCATCTGTTGGTGGATAAGACGCTTGATGATAAACGTGTATCAAAGCGGCATGTCAGATTTTCATGTACTGGGCGCGATGTTTTTATCGAAGACCTCAATTCGAGCAATGGAACCACCCTGAACGGAACGCAATGTTTTCCCTTCAAGCCGGTCAAAATAAGTCCCGGCGACATGGTTGACATCGGGGATATCGAGTTAAGGGTATCCGGTTGATTCGAGGAGCGTCTCGTGAAGTCACGCAGCAAAGAAGTCAATATCTTCAGCATGTCCGCGCTGGACCTGTTCGCCTCTGCGCTGGGCGCGTTTATCCTGATTTCTGTAGTGCTGTTCCCCTACTTTCCCAATACCGGCGATTCTCAAGAGCGAGTGGACGAGGTCAAGGCGCAGCTGGAACAAACCAGCGCGCAGCTGGAGCAGGCTGGCGCGCAGCTGGAGCAAACCAGCGAGCAGTTGGAACATGTTCAAGGAGAACTGCGAGCCGTGAGAGGACAACTCGGTGCTTGTCAGACCCAACGTCGGCAGATACAGGCCGCCCTCGATTCTTGTGAAGAACAAAAACGAGCAGCCGAATCAACAGATTCGGCCCTTGGGGCCTGCCAAAGCCGGAATCGACAGGTACAAGAGGAGCTTCAATCCTGCGAACAACAACTGCGAAAGAAGTTTGTGTTGATCGTCATCAGTTGGGGTACGGTAGATGATATCGACCTTCACGTGATCGATCCGGCCGGCCGGGAGTTCTTTTTCGGGCGGAAGTTTCACTCCGGTTCCCGGGCAAAGCTGGAAGAGGATAACATCCGTGGTCCCGGCAACGAGATCTGGCTTCATCCGGCTGCCGAGTCTGGAGAGTACAGGGTCTACTATAATTATTTCAGCCGCCGTTCGGCTCGCGGAGTGCAAGTTCGGGGTGCCGTGCTGACGCCGAGGGGAAGAACTGAACTACCGACAAGAGCTTTGAGAAGACAAGGTGACAAGCCCCTGGTTGCGACTATTACAGTCGATTCGGAAGGCAACGCCAACATTTCAACGAGGTAACGACTATGGATCACATTCACGCCCTGCCGTCGGGCACGCTGCTTGAAGAATACCGGCTGCACTCGGTGCTGGGCGCCGGGGGCTTCGGCATCACCTACCGGGCGGAGGACACGCACCTGAATAAGGTGGTGGCCATCAAGGAATACCTGCCGAGTGAGTTTGCCACCCGCACTGAGACGCGCACGGTGGTACCCCATTCGGGGACGCAGGCGCAGGACTACCACTGGGGTTTGACCCGGTTTCTGGACGAGGCCCGCGCCTTGGCGCGCTTTGACCACCCGCACTTGAACAAGGTTCACCGTTATTTCGAGACCAACGGCACGGCCTACTTGGTGCTGGAGTACATTGAGGGGGAGACCTTGGGCGACTTGCTTGACCGGCGGGGGACATTACCGGAGGTTGAGTTACGCCGGCTGTTGGCGGAAGTGCTGGGGGGCTTGGCGGTAGTGCACGAGGCGGGCTACGTGCATCGTGACGTCAAGCCGGGCAACCTGATGTTGCGTTCGGCGGACAGTAGCGTGGTGTTGTTGGACTTTGGCGCGGCCCGGCAGGCGGTGGGCCAGCGGTCCCGCTCGGTGACGTCGATACTGACGCCGGGGTATGCGCCGATAGAGCAGTATGGCATGCGGGCGGAGGATGTGGGGCCGTGGAGTGACATTTATGCGTTGGGGATGGTGGCGTACCGTTGCATAAGTGGGTTGCGTGACGGGCAGTTGCCGGATGCGGTGACGCGTTCGGGGGATCAACGCAAGGGGGGCGGGGATTGGGCGTCGGCGGTGGCGGTAGGGAGCGGACGTTACGCTGATGGCTTGTTGCGGGCGATTGATTGGGCGGTGGCGGTAAACGAGGAAGACCGCCCGCAGGGCGTGGCCCAATGGCGGGCGGCATTATCAGGCGAGGCGGACGGGACGGCATATATACAGGGAAAGGGGAGAAGTACAGCAAAGCCGGCAGCGTCCCCGTCACTGGCGCCAACATCTCAAGATAGCAGGGCAGGGCTATCGTCCATGTTGACAGTGTTGCTGGCGGGGGTCGCGCTATTGGCGTTGGTGGGGGGCGGCGTGTATTGGTTTATGCAAAACCAGCCACGTCCGGATACTGCCGAGGCAGACTTGGCAGTGGAACCTGCCCCTGCGGTTACTGACCAATCGGCAGACCAGCCAGCCGGAGAAGGGCAACCCACCGAGCCGGATTCGCCAGTACAGATATCGGTAGTGGATACGGCCACGCCGGAACCGGCGGCGTCCGACGGCGCTGCGGTGGAGACGGGGTTGGGGTTGACCCGGGCGGAGCGGCGGCGGATACAGCAGGGGTTGACCGCGGCAGGCTTTCAGCCGGGGTCGGCGGACGGTTTGTTTGGCGAGGGCACGCGTAGCGCCCTAAGGGACTGGCAGGCGTCTAGAGGTGAGACGGTGACGGGCCACCTGGATGCGGCGTCGGCGAAGACGCTGCTGGATTTGGGGTCCGAGTTCGAGTTGTGGGAGTCGGTCAAGGGCAGTGAGAGCCCGGCGGACTTTGAAGGCTACCTGTCCCGGTATCCGGACGGGACTCATGCTGCCGAGGCGCGCAGCCGGCGGCAGGCGTTGATTACGGCTGATGATGCGGCGTATGCCCGGGCACAGTCGGCGGGGACGGTGGCGGCGTATGGGGAATACTTGCAGTCCTATCCTGCGGGGCGTCATGCGGACGAGGCGCGGCGTTTGCAGGAAGCCAGAGCGGCCGATTTAAGGCCTGGACAGTCATTCAGTGATGAGTTGGGTTCGGGTGGCCAAGGCCCGGAGATGGTGGTGCTTCCGGCCGGCCGGTTTCGCATGGGTTGCGTATCCGGGAGGGATTGCGAGGATAACGAGATGCCAGTGCATGAAGTGAGTATCGCAGAGCCGTTTGCCATGTCGAAATACGAGGTGACGCGGGGCGAATTTGGCCGTTTTGTGGCGCAGGCCGGTTACCGCACGACGGCGGAGCGTGGCAGAGGTTGTTACGTGTGGGATGGTAGTACAGTGACAGAGAAGTCGTCTGCGAGGTGGAATAATCCGGGGTTTAATCAGTCGGATACGCATCCTGTGGTATGTGTGAGTTGGGATGACGCAGTGGCGTACGCGGAATGGTTATCGTCCGAGACGGGCAAGCCCTACCGATTGCCGGGCGAGGCGGAATGGGAATATGCGGCGCGGTCGGGCAGCAGGACAAAGTATCACTTCGGGGACGCCGAATCCCAACTTTGCCGGTATGCGAATCATGCGGACAGGAGTACTAACTTTTCCTGGCGTAATGAGTCGTGCTCGGATGGCGTTAGCGAGCGTACTGCCGAGGTTGGGAGCTATCAGCCGAACAGTTTTGGTCTGCATGACATGCATGGCAACGTGTGGGAGTGGGTACAGGACTGCTGGAACGATAGTTATGTGGGTGCCCCTAGTGATGGGAGTGCTTGGAAGCGAGGGGACTGTGGCAAGCGCGTTTTGCGCGGCGGTTCCTGGAGCAACGCTCCGAGGCTCCTCCGTTCCGCGTTCCGCGGCTGGTTCTCCACCGATAGCCGCGACAGCATCTACGGGTTTCGTGTGGCGCGGACGCTGGCAGTGGAAACGGTCACGCCGGAAGCGCCGGCATCCGACGCGGCGGCGGTGGAGGCGGCGTTGGGGTTGGACCGGGCGGAGCGTCGGCGGGTTCAGCAGGGATTGACGGCGGCGGGTTTTAATCCGGGGTTGTCGGACGGTTTGTTTGGTGAAGGCACGCGTAGTGCGCTGAGGGACTGGCAGGCATCTCGAGATGAGGCGGCGACGGGCTACCTGAATGCAGAATCGGCGAAGACGCTGCTGGCTTTGGGGTCCGAGTTGGGGCCTGGACGGTTGTTCAAAGATGAGTTGGCTTCGGGCGGCAAGGGCCCGGAGATGGTGGTGCTCCCTGCAGGTCGGTTTCGCATGGGTTGCTTATCCGGGAGAGATTGTTTTGATTGGGAGAAACCGGTGCATGAAGTGAGGATAGCCCAGCCGTTTGCGTTATCGAAATACGAGGTGACGCGTGGTGAATTTGGCCGTTTTGTGACGCAGGCCGGTTACCGCACGACGGCGGAGCGTAGCGGAGGCTGTCACGTGTGGGATGGTAGTAAGTGGACAGAGAAGTCGTCTGCGAGGTGGAATAATCCGGGATTTAATCAGTCGGATACGCATCCTGTGGTGTGTGTGAGTTGGGATGACGCAGTGGCATACGTGGAATGGTTATCGTCCGAGACGGGTGTGCGTTACCGATTGCCGGGCGAGGCGGAATGGGAGTATGCGGCGCGGTCGGGCAGCGCAACAAAGTATCACTTCGGGGATGACGAATCCCAACTTTGCCGGTATGCGAATCATGCGGACAGAAGTACTAATTTTTCCTGGCGTAATGAGTCATGTTCGGATGGCGTTGGCGAGCGTACTGCCGAGGTTGGGAGTTACCGGCCAAATGATTTTGGTTTGTATGACATGCACGGCAACGTGCGGGAGTGGGTACAGGATTGCTGGAACGACAGTTATGTGGGTGCTCCCAGTGATGGGAGCACCTGGACAAGCGGGAACTGCGCCGATCGCGTTTTGCGCGGCGGCACCTGGAGCCTCAATCCAAGGTTCCTCCGTGCCGCGTACCGCTACGGGCTCACCTCCGATCTCCGCAGCGGCAGCTTCGGCTTTCGTGTGGCGCGGACGCTCACCCCGTGAATCGTTACCTCTTTACGTCTTTTTTTTGGGGGGGGGGGGGGGGGGGTTCCAAGGGGGCTACGCCCCCTTGGTTAGAAATTTATTGTCTTGGCATGAATTCAGGCACGGTGGGTTATAATGAAGACAAATGAGCAGTCCGACAGGCACCCGGTTGTCCCTGTGGACCACGCCCGCGCCACCGGGGCGGCGCTGGAAGCGCACTCTCGTTTCATCGTCTGGCTGGCGCCCGTCGTCGAACGCTTTCCCCGTAGCCGGAAATTCCTCCTTGGCGACCGTATCCAGGCAACCGCATTAGACGTTTTGGAACGCTTGATTGAAGCCACCTACACCAAGCGCCGCGGCGATTATCTCACCCGCGCCAACCTGGGCCTCGAAAAGCTCCGGTTTCTCTGCCGGCTGGCGCGGGACTTGCGGTGTCTCGACCATAGCAATAAGTGAAATTGATATTGAACGAGCTGCCCTTTTCTAATGAGTATGGATCACATTCACGCCTTGCCGTCGGGCACGCTGCTTGAGGAATACCGGCTGCACTCGGTGCTGGGCGCCGGGGGCTTCGGCATCACCTACCGGGCGGAGGACACGCATCTGAATAAGGTGGTGGCCATCAAGGAATACCTGCCGAGTGAGTTTGCCACCCGCACCGGGACGCGCACGGTAGTACCCCATTCGGGGACGCAGGCGCAGGACTACCACTGGGGCTTGACCCGGTTCCTGGACGAGGCGCGCACCTTGGCGCGCTTCGATCACCCGCACTTGAACAAGGTTCACCGTTATTTCGAGGCCAACGGCACGGCCTACTTGGTGCTGGAGTACATTGAGGGGGAGACCTTGGGCGATTTGCTTGACCGGCGGGGGACATTGCCGGAGGTTGAGTTGCGCCGGCTGTTGGCGGAAGTGTTGGGGGGCTTGGCGGTAGTGCACGAGGCGGGCTACGTGCATCGTGACGTCAAGCCGGGCAACCTGATGTTGCGGGATGAAGACGGCAGTGCGGTGTTGTTGGACTTCGGCGCGGCCCGGCAGGCGGTGGGCCAGCGGTCCCGCTCGGTGACGTCGATACTGACGCCGGGGTATGCGCCGGTGGAGCAGTATGGTATGCGGGTGGAGGACGTGGGGCCATGGAGTGACATTTATGCGTTGGGGATGGTGGCGTATCGTTGCGTAAGTGGGTTGCGGGACGGGCAGTTGCCGGATGCGGTGACGCGTTCGGGGGACCAACGCAAGGGGGGTGGGGATTGGGCATCGACGGTGGCGGTAGGGGCAGGTCGTTACGCTGAGGGCTTGTTGCGGGCGATTGATTGGGCGGTGGCGGTAAACGAGGAAGACCGCCCGCAGGGCGTGGCCCAATGGCAGGCGGCGTTATCGGGCGAAGTGGACGGGTCGGCATACGTCCAGGGGGAAGGCGCGGCAGAGCCGACATCGGCGCCGGTTGCTATTCCTCAGGACAGCAAAGCCGGGAGGTCGCCCAGGTTCGCTGTTATGTTGGCGGGGGTGGTGGCGTTGACATTGGCGTTGGTGGGGGGTGGCGTGTATTGGTTTGTACAAAACCAGCCACGTCCGGATACTGCCGAGGCAGGCTTGGCAGTGGAGGCGGCGTTGGAGTTGGCCCGAGCGGAGCGGCAGCGGGTTCAGCAAGGGTTGACGGCGGCGGGCTTTCATCCGGGGTCGGTGGATGGTTTGTTTGGCGAGGGTACGCGTAGTGCGCTGAGGGAATGGCAGGCGTCTCAAGATGAGGTGGAGACAGGCTACCTGGATGCGGAATCGGCGAGGACGCTGTTGGCTTTGGGGTCCGAGTTCGAGCTGTGGGAGTCGGTCAAGGGCAGTGACAGTCCAGAGGATTTCGAAGGCTATCTGAGGCAGTATCCGAGCGGGATTTACGCTGACGCGGCGCGCAGCCGGCGACAGGCGTTGATGGCGGCGGCGGAGGCCAAAGCGGAGTGGGAGTTGGTCAAGGATAGTCAGAACCCGGCGGACTTTGAAGGCTACCTGTCCCAGTATTCGGACGGGACTCACGCTGACGAGGCACACAGCCGGCGTCAGGCGTTGATTGCGGCGGATGATGCGGCGTATGCCCGGGCGCAGTCGACGGGGACGGTGGTGGCTTATGGGGAATACTTGCAGTCCTATCCTGCGGGTGGTCATGTGGACAAGGCGCGCAGCCGGCAGCAGGAGGCGTTGGATGATGAGGCGTATGCCCGGGCGCGGTCGGTGGGGACGATGGAGTCGTTGGAGGAGTATTTGCAGGGTCATCCTGCGGGGCGTCATGCGGATAAGGCGCGTAGCCGGCGTCAGGCGTTGATTGCGGCGGCGGAGCGCGAGTTGTGGGAGTCGGTCAAGGATAGTCAGAACCTGGCAGACTTCGAAGGTTACCTGTCCCAGTATCCGGACGGGACTTACGCTGACGAGGCGCGCAGCCGGCGTCAGGCGTTGATTACGGCGGATGATACGGCGTATGCCCAGGCGCGGTCGGTAGGGACGATGGCGTCATTAGGGGCGTATCTGCGAAGGTATCCGAACGGGGTTTACGCTGACGAGGCGCGCAGCTGGCGACGGGAGGCGTTGATTGCGGCGGATGATGAGGCGTATGCCCGGGCGCGGTCGGCAGGGACAGTGACGACATATGGAGAATACTTGCAGTCCTATCCTGCGGGACGTCATGCGGACGAGGCACGGCGTTTGCAGACGGAAGTTAAGTTGGCCGAGTTAAGGCCCGGGCAGTTATTCAGTGATGAGCTGGGTTCGGGCGGCCAAGGGCCGGAGATGGTGGTGCTTCCGGCGGGTGGGTTTCGCATGGGCTGCGTGTCCGGGAGAGATTGCGAGGATAACGAGATGCCAGTGCATGAAGTGAGGATAGCCCAGCCGTTTGCGCTATCGAAATACGAGGTGACGCGGGGCGAATTTGGACGTTTTGTGGCGCGAGCCGGTTACCGCACAACGGCGGAACGTGGCAGAGGCTGTTACGTGTGGGATGGTAGTGAATTCACAGAGAAGTCGTCTGCGAGGTGGGATAATCCGGGGTTTGATCAGTTGGATACGCATCCTGTGGTGTGCGTGAGTTGGGATGACGCAGTGGCGTACGTGGAATGGTTATCGTCCGAGACAGGCAAGCGTTACCGGTTGCCGAGCGAAGCGGAATGGGAGTATGCGGCGCGGTCGGGGAGCACGACAAAGTATCACTTCGGAGATGACGAATCCCAACTTTGCTGGTATGCGAATCATGCGGACAGGAGTATTAACTTTTCTGGGAGTAATGAGTCGTGTTCGGATGGTATTGGCGCGCGCACTGCCGAGGTGGGGAGCTATCAGCCGAACAGTTTTGGCCTGCATGACATGCACGGCAACGTGTTCGAGTGGGTACAGGACTGCTGGAATGACAGTTATGCGGGTGCCCCCAGTAATGGGAGCGCGTGGACAAGCGGGGACTGCGGCAGACACGTTTTGCGTGGCGGCTCCTGGCTCTATGCTCCGGAGATCCTCCGCGCCGCGTTCCGCGGCCAGGGCGTCACCGATAACCCCCGTGGCTACAGCTTCGGGTTCCGTGTGGCGCGGACGCTCACCCCGTGAATCGTTACCTCTTTAGGCTGATACGAAACGCAATGGCAATAAGTAAAATTGATATTAAACAAGCTGCCCTTTTCTAATGAGTATGGATCACATACACGCCTTGCCGTCAGGCACACTGCTTGAGGAATACCGGCTGCACTCGGTGCTGGGCGCCGGGGGCTTCGGCATCACCTACCGGGCTGAGGACACGCACCTGAATAAGGTGGTGGCCATCAAGGAATACCTGCCGAGTGAGTTTGCCACCCGCACCGGGACGCGCACGGTGGTACCCCATTCGGGGACGCAGGCGCAGGACTACCATTGGGGCTTGACCCGGTTTCTGGACGAGGCGCGCGCCCTGGCGCGGTTTGACCATCCGCACTTGAACAAGGTTCACCGCTATTTCGAGGCCAACGGCACGGCCTACCTGGTGCTGGAGTACATTGAGGGGGAGACCTTGGGCGACTTGCTGGACCGGCGGGGGGCATTGCCGGAGGTTGAGTTGCGCCGGTTGTTGACGGAAGTGCTGGGGGGCTTGGCGGTAGTGCACGAGGCGGGCTACGTGCATCGTGACGTCAAGCCGGGCAACCTGATGTTGCGGGATGAAGACGGCAGTGCGGTGTTGTTGGACTTCGGGGCGGCCCGGCAGGCGGTGGGCCAGCGGTCCCGCTCGGTGACGTCGATACTGACGCCGGGTTATGCGCCGATAGAGCAATACGATAGCAAGGCGGACGACGTGGGGGTGTGGAGTGATATATATGCGCTGGGGATGGTGGCGTACCGTTGTATCAGTGGCGTGGGTGACGGTGATTTGCCGGATGCGGTGACGCGGGCGCGGGGGCAACGCAAGGGCGGCAGGGATTGGGCGACGGCGGTGGCGGTAGGGAGGGGTCGTTACGCTGAGGGTTTGTTGCAGGCGATTGATTGGGCGATTGCGGTGAACGAGGAAGACCGCCCGCAAAGCATCGCCCAATGGCGGGCGGCGTTATCGGGCGAGGCGGACGGGTTGGCAGCCGTCCAGGGTAAAGATGCGGTAGAACTGGCATCGGCGCCGGCTGCTATTCCTCAAGACAGAAAAGCGGGGAAGTCGCCCAGGTTCGCTGTTATGTTGGCGGGGGTGGTGGCGTTGACAATGGCGTTGGTGGGCGGCGGCGTGTATTGGTTTGCACAAACACGTGCGGATGATGAGGCGTATGCCCGGGCGCGGTCGGCGGGGACGGTGGCGTCATGGGAGGCGTATCTGCAGGGGTATCCTGCGGGGCGTCATGCGGACGATGCGCGCATCCGTTTGCAGTTGACCAAGTTAAGGCCCGGGCAGTCGTTTAGGGATGAGTTGGGTTCGGGTGGTCAGGGCCCGGAGATGGTGGTGCTCCCGGCCGGCCGGTTTCGCATGGGCTGCGTGTCCGGGAGAGATTGTGATGATGACGAGGTGCCGGTACATAAAGTGAGGCTAGCCCAGCCGTTTGCCATATCGAAATACGAGGTGACGCGTGGCGAATTTAGACGTTTTGTGGCGCAGGCCGGTTACCGCACACCGGCGGAGCGTAGCGGAGGCTGTGTCGTGTTGGAGGGTAGTGAATTCACAAAGAAGTCGTCTGCGAGGTGGAATAATCTGGAGTTTAATCAGTCGGATACGCATCCTGTGGTGTGTGTGAGTTGGGATGACGCAGTGGCGTACGTGGCATGGTTATCGTCCGAGACGGGCGTGCGTTACCGCTTGCCGAGCGAGGCGGAATGGGAGTATGCGGCGCGGGCTGGGACGACGACAAAGTATCACTTCGGAGACGACGAATCCCAACTTTGCCGGTATGCGAATTATGGAGACAGGAGTATTAACAGTAGTGAGTCGTGTTCGGATGGCGTTGGCTTGAGTACTGCTGGGGTGGGGAGCTACCGGCCAAATGGTTTTGGTATGTATGACATGCACGGCAACGTGGCTGAGTGGGTGGCGGACTGCTGGAACGACAGTTATGTAGGCGCGCCAAGTGATGGGAGCGCTTGGGAGCGAGGGGACTGTGGCAAACGCGGTTTGCGCGGCGGCGCTTGGGTCTTCGTTCCGAGGGACCTCCGCGCCGCGAGGCGCAGCGGCGTGTTCGCCTCCGACACCCTCGCCTCTGCCATCGGGTTCCGTGTAGCGCGGACGCTGGAAGTGGAAACGGTCACGCCGGAAGCGCCGGCATCCGACGCGGCGGTGGTGGAGGCGGCGTTGGGGTTGGACCGGGCGGAGCGTCGGCGGGTTCAGCAGGGATTGACGGCGGCGGGTTTTAATCCGGGGTTGGCGGACGGTTTGTTTGGTGAGGGTACGCGTAGTGCGCTGAGGGGATGGCAGGCGTCTCGAGGTGAAGCGGCGACGGGCTACCTGGATGCGGAATCGGCGAAAACACTGCTGGCTTTAGGTTCCGAGTTGGATCCCGGACGGTTGTTCAAGGATGACCTGGGTTCAGGCGGCCAGGGGCCGGAGATGGTGGTAATTCCGGCCGGTCGGTTTCGCATGGGCTGCGTGTCCGGAAGAGATTGTTATGATTGGGAGAAACCGGTGCATGAAGTGAGCATCGCGGAACCGTTTGCGCTATCGAAATACGAGGTAACGCGTGGCGAATTTGGACGTTTTGTGGCGCAGGCCGATTACCGCACGACGGTGGAGCGTGGCAGAGGTTGTGCAATATGGGATGGTAGTGACGTGACAGAGAAGTCGTCTGCGAGGTGGAATAATCCGGGGTTTAATCAGTCGGATGCGCATCCTGTGGTGTGTGTGAGTTGGGATGACGCAGTGGCATACGTGAAATGGTTATCGTCCGAGACGGGCGTACGTTACCGCTTGCCGAGCGAGGCGGAATGGGAGTATGCGGCGCGGGCTGGGACGACGACAAAGTATCACTTCGGAGATGACGAATCTCAACTTTGTCGGTATGCGAATTATAGAGACAGGAGTATTAACAGTAGTGAGTCGTGTTCGGATGGCGTTGGCTTGAGTACTGCCGGGGTGGGGAGCTATCAGCCGAACAGTTTTGGTCTGTATGACATGCACGGCAACGTAGGGGAGTGGGTACAGGACTGCTGGAACTGGAACGGGGGTTATGCAGGCGCGCCGAGTGATGGGAGCGCTTGGGAGCGAGGGGACTGTGGCAAACGCATTTTGCGCGGCGGCTCCTGGTACCACTCACCGCCGTTCCTCCGTTCCGCGTACCGCGTCTGGCTCACCTTCGACCCCCACAGCAGCTACTTCGGGTTTCGCGTGGCGCGGACGCTCACCCCGTGAATCGTTACCTCTTTACGTCTTTTTGGGGGGGTTCCAAGGGGGCTATGCCCCCTTGGTTAGAAATTTATTGTCTTGGCATGAATTCAGGCACGGTGGGTTAAATGAAAACGGATGAGCAGCCCGACAGGCGCCCGGTTGTCCCTGTGGACCACGCCCGCGCCACCGGGGCGGCGCTGGAGGCGCACTAATGTCAGCCCGTCTCGTATTGCCCTAAGACCCGATACCGCCGCCTCTTATCGGCGTTGAGGCGACAACCGGGGTTAAACGATGGGCTGATGCGAAACGCAATGGCAATAAGTAAAATTGATATTGAACAAGTTGCCCTTTTCTAATGAGTATGGATCACATTCACGCCCTGCCGTCGGGTACGCTGCTTGAGGAATACCGGCTGCACTCGGTGCTGGGCGCCGGGGGCTTCGGCATCACCTACCGGGCTGAGGACACGCACCTGAATAAGGTGGTGGCCATCAAGGAATACCTGCCGAGTGAGTTTGCCACCCGCACCGAGACGCGCACGGTGGTACCCCATTCGGGGACGCAAGCGCAGGACTACCACTGGGGCTTAACCCGGTTCCTGGACGAGGCGCGCGCCCTGGCGCGGTTTGACCATCCGCACTTGAACAAGGTCTATCGTTTCTTCGAGGCCAACGGCACGGCCTACCTGGTGCTGGAGTACATTGAGGGGGAGACCTTGGGCGACTTGCTGGACCGGCGCGGGACATTGCCGGAGGTTGAGTTGCGCCGGCTGTTGGCGGAAGTGTTGGGGGGTTTGGCGGTAGTGCACGAGGCGGGCTACGTGCATCGTGACGTCAAGCCGGGCAACCTGATGTTGCGGGATGAAGACGGCAGTGCGGTGTTGTTGGACTTTGGGGCGGCCCGGCAGGCGGTGGGCCAGCGGTCCCGCTCGGTGACGTCGATACTGACACCGGGGTATGCGCCGATAGAGCAATACGGTAGCAAGACGGACGACGTGGGGGTGTGGAGTGATATATATGCGTTGGGGATGGTGGCGTATCGTTGCGTAAGTGGGTTGCGGGACGGGCAGTTGCCGGATGCGGTGACGCGCTCAGGGGACCAACGTAAGGGGGTTGTGGATTGGGCGTCGGCGGTGGCGGTAGGGAGAGGTCGTTACGATGAAGCCTTGTTGCGGGCGATTGATTGGGCGGTGGCGGTAAACGAGGAAGACCGCCCGCAGGGTGTAGCCCAATGGCAGGCGGCGTTATCGGGCGAAGCGGACGGGTTAGCAGCCGTGCAGGGGAAAGGCGTCGTAGAACCGGCGCCGTCATCGGTGCCAACTGCTATTCCTCAAGACAGAAAAGCGGGGAAGTCGCCCAGGTTCGCTGTTATGTTGGCAGGGGTGGTGGCGTTGACATTGGCGTTCGGCGCGTATTGGTTTGTACAAAACCAGTCACGTCCGGATACTGCCGAGGCAGGCTTGGCAGTGGAGGCGGCGTTGGAGTTGGCCCGAGCGGAGCGGCAGCGGGTTCAGCAAGGGTTGACGGCGGCGGGTTTTCATCCGGGGTCGGTGGATGGTTTGTTTGGCGAGGGTACGCGTAGTGCGCTGAGGGAATGGCAGGCGTCTCAAGATGAGGTGGAGACAGGCTACCTGGATGCGGAATCGGCGAGGACGCTGTTGGCTTTGGGGTCCGAGTTCGAGCTGTGGGAGTCGGTCAAGGGCAGTGAGAGTCCAGAGGATTTCGAAGGCTATCTGAGGCAGTATCCGAGCGGGATTTACGCTGACGAGGCGCGCAGCCGGCGACAGGCGTTGATGGCGGCGGCGGAGGCCAAAGCGGAGTGGGAGTTGGTCAAGGATAGTCAGAACCCGGCGGACTTTGAAGGCTACCTGTCCCAGTATTCGGACGGGACTCACGCTGACGAGGCACACAGCCGGCGTCAGGCGTTGATTGCGGCGGATGATGCGGCGTATGCCCGGGCGCAGTCGACGGGGACGGTGGTGGCGTATAGGGAATACTTGCAGTCCTATCCTGCGGGCGGTCATGTGGACGAGGCGCGCAGCCGGCAGCAGGAGGCGTTGGATGATGAGGCGTATGCCCGGGCGCGGTCGGTGGCGTCGTTGGAGGAGTATTTGCAGGGTCATCCTGCGGGGCGTCATGCGGATAAGGCGCGTAGCCGGCGTCAGGCGTTGATTGCGGCGGCGGAGGCCAAAGCAAAGCGTTTGGCGGCGGCGCGCGAATTGTGGGAGTCAGTCAAGGATAGTCAGAACCCGGCGGATTTCGAAGGTTATCTGACGCAGTATCCGGACGGGACTCACGCTGACGAGGCGCGCAGCCGGCAGCAGCAGGCGTTGGATGATGAGGCGTATGCCCGGGCACGGTCGGCGGGGACGGTGGCGGCGTATGGGGAATACTTGCAGTCCTACCCTGCGGGGCGTCATGCGGCGGAGGCGCGGCGTTTGCAGACGGAAGTCAGGTTGGCCGAATTAAGGCCCGGACAATCGTTCAAGGATGAGTTGGCTTCGGGTGGTCAGGGCCCGGAGATGGTGAAAATTCCGGCCGGCCGGTTTCGCATGGGTTGCGTGTCCGGGAGAGATTGTGATGATGACGAGACGCCGGTACATAACGTGTGGTTATCTCGACCGTTTGCGCTGTCGAAATACGAGGTGACGCGGGGCGAATTTGGCCGTTTTGTGGCGCAGGCCGGTTACCGCACGGCGGCGGAGCGTGGCGGAGGCTGTTTCGTGTTGGGTATGGAGTGGGGTAGTAGATTGACATTGAAGTCGTCTGCGAGGTGGAATAATCCGGGGTTTAATCAGCCGGACACGCATCCTGTGGTGTGTGTGAGTTGGGATGACGCAGTAGCGTACGTGGAATGGTTATCATCCGAGACGGGCGTGCGTTACCGGTTGCCGAGCGAGGCGGAATGGGAATATGCGGCGCGGTCGGGCAGCACGACAAAGTATCACTTCGGGGACGACGAATCCCAACTTTGCCGGTATGCGAATCATGCGGACGAGAGTGCTTATTATGTTCGCTGGCGTAGGCGTAATGAGTTGTGTTCGGATGGCGTTGAGCTTACTGCCGGGGTTGGGAGCTATCAGCCGAACAGTTTTGGTCTATATGACATGCACGGCAACGTGTTTGAGTGGGTACAGGACTGCTGGAACGATAGTTATGTGGGTGCCCCTAGTGATGGGAGCGCTTGGAAGCGAGGGGACTGCGGCAGTCGCGTTTTGCGCGACGGCTCCTGGGGCAGCGAACCGAGGGGCCTCCGGGCCGCGCTCCGCGGCAGGCTCACCACCGTGTACCGCAGCAGCGGCATCGGGTTTCGCGTGGCGCGGACGTTTACCCCATGAATCGTTACCTCTTTACGTTTTTTTGGGGAGTTCAAGAGGGCTACGCCCCCTTGGTTTAAAATTTGGTATTCGGGCATAAATTTGGTATCGAGAGTTAAATGAAGACGGATAAGCAGTCCGACAGGCGCCCGGTTGTCCCTGTGGACCACGCCCGCGCCACCGGGGCGGCGCTGGAGGCGCACTATCGTTTCATCGTCTGGCTGGCGCCCGTCGTCGAACGCTTTCCCCGTAGCCGGAAATTCCTCCTTGGCGACCGCATTCAGGCAACCGCATTAGACGTTTTGGAACGCTTGATTGAAGCCACCTGCACCAAGCGCCGCGGTGATTATCTCACCCGCGCCAACCTGGGCCTGGAAAAGCTCCGGTTTCTCTGCCGACTGGCGCGGGACTTGCAGTGTCTCGACCATAGCAATAAGTGAAATTGATATTGAACAAGCTGCCTTTTTCTAATGAGTATGGATCACATTCACGCCTTGCCGTCAGGCACGCTGCTTGAGGAATACCGGCTGCACTCGGTGCTGGGCGCCGGGGGCTTCGGCATCACCTACCGGGCTGAGGACACGCACTTGAATAAGGTGGTGGCCATCAAGGAATACCTGCCGAGTGAGTTTGCCACCCGCACCGGGACGCGCACGGTGGTACCCCATTCGGGGACGCAGGCGCAGGACTACCATTGGGGCTTGACCCGGTTCCTGGACGAGGCGCGCACCTTGGCGCGCTTCGATCACCCGCACTTGAACAAGGTCTATCGGTTCTTCGAGGCCAACGGCACGGCCTACCTGGTGCTGGAGTATATTGAGGGGGAGACCTTGGGCGATTTGCTTGACCGGCGGGGGACGCTGCCGGAGGTTGAGTTGCACCGGCTGTTGGCGGAAGTGTTGGGGGGCTTGGCGGTAGTGCACGAGGCGGGCTATGTGCATCGTGACGTCAAGCCGGGCAACCTGATGTTGCGCGATGAAGACGGCAGTGTGGTGTTGTTGGACTTCGGGGCGGCCCGGCAGGCGGTGGGTCAGCGGTCCCGCTCGGTGACATCAATACTGACGCCGGGGTATGCGCCGGTGGAGCAGTATGGTATGCGGGTGGAGGACGTGGGGCCGTGGAGTGACATCTATGCGTTGGGGATGGTGGCGTATCGTTGCGTGAGTGGGTTGCGGGACGGGCAGTTGCCGGATGCGGTGACGCGTTCGGGGGACCAACGCAAGGGGGGCGGAGATTGGGCGTCGGCGGTGGCGGTAGGGCGCGGTCGTTACGCTGAGAGCTTATTGCGGGCGATTGATTGGGCGGTGGCGGTAAACGAGGAAGACCGGCCGCAGGGCGTGGCCCAATGGCAGGCGGCGTTATCGGGCGAGGTGGACGGGTCGGCAGCCGTCCAGAGGGAAGGCGCGGTGTCGGCTGCTATTCCTCGGGACAGCAAAGCGGAGAGATCGCCCCGGTTCGCTGTTAGGTGGGCGTTGGCGGGGGTGGTAGCGTTGACATTGGCGTTCGGCGCGTATTGGTTTGTACAAACACGTGCGGATGATGAGGCGTATGCCCGGGCGCGGTCGGCGGGGACGGTGGAGTCGTGGGAGGAGTATTTGCAGGGGTATCCTGCGGGGCGTCATGCGGACGAGGCGCGCAACTGGCGGCAGGCGTTAATTGCGGCAGCGGAGGCCAAAGCGGAGCGTTTGGCGGCGGCGCGCGAGTTGTGGGAGTCAGTCAAGGATAGTCAGAACCCGGCGGACTTTGAAGGCTACCTGACGCAGTATCCGGACGGGACTTACGCTGCTGAGGCGCGCAACCGGCGGCAGGCGTTAATTGCGGTGGCGGAGGCCAAAGCGGAACGTTTGGCGGCGGCGCGCGAGTTGTGGGAGTCGGTCAAGGATAGTCAGAACCCGGCGGACTTTGAAGGCTACCTGACGCAGTATCCGGACGGGACTCACGCTGCCGAGGCGCGCAGCCGGCGGCAGGCGTTGATTGCGGCGGCGGAGGCCAAAGCGGAGCGTTTAGCGGCGGCGCGCGAGTTGTGGGAGTCGGTCAAGGATAGTCAGAACCCGACGGATTTCGAAGGCTACCTGATGCAGTATCCGGACGGTACTCACGCTGCCGAGGCGCGCAGCCGGCAGCAGGCGTTGATTACGGCGGATGATGGGGCGTATGCCCGGGCACAGTCGGCGGCGACAGTGGCGGCGTATAGGGAATACTTGCAGTCCTACCCTGCGGGACGTCATGCGGCGGAGGCGCAGCGTTTGCAGGCGGAAGTCAGGTTGACCGAGTTAAGGCCCGGGCAGTCGTTCAGGGATGAGTTGGGTTCGGGTGGTCAGGGCCCGGAGATGGTAGTGCTTCCGGCCGGCCGGTTTCGCATGGGCTGCGTGTCCGGGAGAGATTGTGATGATGACGAGACACTGGTGCATGAAGTGAGGATAGCCCAGCCGTTTGCCATGTCGAAATACGAAGTGACGTTCGCCCAGTGGGATGCCTGCGTAGCTGATGGGGGCTGTGGCGGTTACGAGCCGGATGACTGGGGCTGGGGCCGGGGCAACCGGCCGGTGATTGAAGTTTCGTGGAAAGATGCGATGGGATACGTGCAGTGGCTGTCGAGGAAGACGGGCGCGCGTTACCGATTGCCGAGCGAGGCGGAATGGGAATATGCGTCGCGGTCGGGCAGCACGACAAAGTATCACTTCGGGGACGACGAATCCCAACTTTGCCGGTATGCGAATCATGCGGACAGGAGTACTGACTTTTCCTGGCGTAATGAGTCGTGTTCGGATGGCGTTGGCATAGGTACTGCCGAGGTTGGGAGCTACCGGCCAAATGATTTTGGTCTGTATGACATGCACGGCAACGTGTGGGAGTGGGTGGCGGACTGCTGGAACGTCAGTTATGCAGGCGCGCCGAGTGATGGGAGCGCCTGGATAAGCGGGGACTGCGGCAGTCGCATTTTGCGCGGCGGTTCCTGGTTCAGTGTCGTTCCGTGGAGCCTCCGTTCCGCGAACCGCCGTATCAATAACACCTCTGCCCGCTTCTTCAGCTTCGGGTTCCGTGTGGCGCGGACGCTCACCCCGTGAATCGTTACCTCTTTAGGCTGATACGAAGCGCAATGGCAATAAGTAAAGTTGATATTGAACAAGTTGCCCTTTTCTAATGAGTATGGATCACATACACGCCTTGCCGTCAGGTACGCTGCTTGAGGAATACCGGCTGCACTCGGTGCTGGGCGCCGGGGGCTTCGGCATCACCTACCGGGCGGAGGACACGCACTTGAATAAGGTGGTGGCCATCAAGGAATATCTGCCGAGTGAGTTTGCCACCCGCACCGAGACGCGCACGGTGGTACCCCATTCGGGGACGCAGGCGCAGGACTACCATTGGGGCTTGACCCGGTTCCTGGACGAGGCGCGCGCCCTGGCGCGGTTCGACCATCCGCACTTGAACAAGGTCTATCGTTTCTTCGAGGCCAACGGCACGGCCTACTTGGTGCTGGAGTACATTGAGGGGGAGACCTTGGGCGACTTGCTGGACCGGCGGGGGACATTGCCGGAGGTTGAGTTACGCCGGCTGTTGACGGAAGTGTTGGGGGGTTTGGCGGTAGTGCACGAGGCGGGCTATGTGCATCGTGACGTCAAGCCGGGCAACCTGATGTTGCGGGATGAAGACGGCAGTGTGGTGTTGTTGGACTTCGGGGCGGCCCGGCAGGCGGTGGGTCAGCGGTCCCGCTCGGTGACATCGATACTGACGCCGGGGTATGCGCCGATAGAGCAATACGATAGCAAGGCGGACGACGTGGGGGTGTGGAGTGATATATATGCGTTGGGGATGGTGGCGTACCGTTGTATCAGTGGCGTGAGTGACGGTGATTTGCTGGATGCGGTGACGCGGGCGCGGGGGCAACGCAAGGGCGGCGGGGATTGGGCGTCGGCGGTGGCAGCAGGGAGAGGTCGTTACGATGAGGGTTTGTTGCGGGCGATTGATTGGGCGATTGCGGTGGACGAGGAAAACCGCCCGCAGAGCATCGCCCAATGGCAGGCGGCGTTATCGGGCGAAGCGGACGGGTTGGCAGCCGTGCAGGGAGAAAAGCGCCGTAGAACCGGTGCCGCCATTCCTCAGGGCAGCAAAGCGGGGAGGTCGCCCAGGTTTGCTGTTATGTTGGCGGGGGTGGTGACATTGGCGTTGGTAGGGGGCGGTGTGTATTGGTTTGTACAAACACGTCAGGCGTTGATTGCGGCAGATGATGGGGCGTATGCCCGGGCGCGGTCGGCGGGGACGGTGGCGGCGTATGGGGAATACTTGCAGTCCTATCCTGCGGGGCGTCATGCGGCGGAGGCGCGACATTTGCAGACGGAAGTCAAGTTGGCCGAGTTAACGCCCGGACAATCGTTCAGAGATGAGTTGGCTTCGGGTGGTCAGGGACCGGAGATAGTGGCGCTCCCAGCCGGCCGGTTTCGCATGGGTTGCGTGTCCGGGAGAGATTGTCATGATTGGGAGAAACCGGTGCACGAAGTGAGAATAGCCCAGCCGTTTGCGCTATCGAAATACGAGGTGACGCGTGGCGAATTTGAACGTTTTGTGGCGCAGGCCGGTTACCGCACGACGGCGGAGCGTGGCGGAGGTTGTTACGTGTGGGATGGTAACGTGACAGAGAAGTCGTCTGCGAGGTGGAATAATCCGGGGTTTAATCAGTCGGATACGCATCCTGTGGTGTGTGTGAGTTGGGATGACGCAGTGGCGTACGTGGAATGGTTATCGTCCGAGACGGGCAAGCCCTACCGATTGCCGGGCGAGGCGGAATGGGAATATGCGGCGCGGTCGGGCAGCACGACAAAGTATCACTTTGGCAATGATGAATCCCAACTTTGCCGGTATGCGAATCATTTGGACAGGAGTACTAACTTTTCCGGGAGTAATGAGTCGTGTTCGGATGGCGTTGGCTTGAGTACTGCTGGGGTGGGGAGCTATCAGCCGAACAGTTTTGGTCTGCATGACATGCACGGCAACGTGTGGGAGTGGGTGGCGGACTGCTGGAACGATAGTTATGTGGGTGCCCCTAGTGATGGGAGCGCTTGGAAGCGGGGGGACTGTGGCAATCGCGTTTTGCGCGGCGGCTCCTGGGGCAGCAGACCGTGGTTCCTCCGTACCGCGTACCGCGCCAGTAACTCCACCGATAGCCGCCTCAACCTCAACGGGTTTCGTGTGGCGCGGACGCTGGCAGTGGAAACGGTCACGCCAGAACCAGTGGCGTCCGACGGTGCTGCGGTGGAGGCAGGTTTGGGGTTGACCCGGGCGGAGCGACGACAGGTTCAGCAGGGATTGACGGCGGCGGGTTTTAATCCGGGGTTGGCGGACGGTTTGTTTGGTGAGGGCACGCGTAGTGCGCTGAGGGATTGGCAGGCGTCTCAAGGTGAAGCGGCAACAGGCTACCTGGATGCGGAATCGGCGAAGACGCTGTTAGCTTTGGGGTCCGAGTTCGAGCTGTGGGAGTCGGTCAAGGGCAGTAAGAGTTCAATGGATTTCGAAGGCTATCTGACGCAGTATCCGAGCGGGATTTATGCTGACGAGGCGCGCGGCCGCCGGCAGGCGTTGATTGCAGCGGATGATGGGGCGTATGCCCGGGCGCGGTCGGCGGGGACAGTGGCGGCATATGGGGAATACTTGCGGTCCTACCCTGCGGGACGTCATGCGGCGGAGGCGCGGCGTTTGCAGACGGAAATCAAGTTGGCGGAGTTAACGCCGGGACAGTCGTTCAGGGATGAGTTGGGTTCGGGTGGTCAGGTCCCGGAGATGGTAGTAATTCCGGCCGGCCGGTTTCGCATGGGTTGCGTGTCCGGGAGAGATTGTGGGGATGGCGAGACACCAGTACATGAAGTGACGATAGCCCAGCCGTTTGCGCTATCGAAATACGAGGTGACGCGTGGTGAATTTGGCCGTTTTGTGACGCAGGCGGGTTACCGCACGACGGCGGAGCGTGGCGGAGGTTGTTATGTGTGGGATGGTAGTGAATGGACAGTGAATTCGTTTGTGAGGTGGAATAATCCGGGGTTTAATCAGTCGGATACGCATCCTGTGGTGTGTGTGAGTTGGGATGACGCAGTGGCGTACGTGGAATGGTTATCGTCCGGGACGGGCATGCGTTACCGATTGCCGAGCGAGGCGGAATGGGAGTATGCGGCGCGGTCGGGCAGCACGACAAAGTATCACTTCGGAGATGACGAATCCCAACTTTGCCAGTATGCGAATCATGAGGACGGGAGTACTGGCCTTCCTTGGCGTAATGTGTCGTGTTTGGATGGCATTGGCGAGCGTACTGCCGAGGTGGGGAGCTATCAGCCGAACAGTTTTGGTTTGCATGACATGCACGGCAACGTATGGGAGTGGGTACAGGACTGCTGGAACGAGAGTTATGCGGGCGCGCCGAGTGATGGGAGTGCCTGGACAAGCGGGGACTGCGGCAGTCGCGTTTTGCGCGGCGGTTCCTGGAACAGCGATCCGTGGTACCTTCGCGCCGCACTCCGCCTCAGGGGCACTTCCAATAGCCGTAGCTACGTCATCGGGTTCCGTGTGGCGCAGACGCTCACCCCCTGAATCGTTACTTCTTTATGGTTTATCTGCCCATCGGACAATGCCCATGAGACAACAACGCAGATACTTTTGTTGATACAAATAGCCATTCTGTTACTTTGTTTCTTGATATATACAGGAGGAGGGTGAAGCACATGCAAGCCGAAATTAAACGTTGGGGCAATAGCGCCGCCGTTCGACTGCCGGGCAAAATACTTGCCGCGGCCTCCCTTGAGGTCAACAGCCCCGTTTCTTTGAAGGTCAAGGGCAAAAAGATTATTATCGAACCCGTCTCCAGGCAGCTTGAAAAGCGTCTTGATCTACCGTTTAGCGAGACAATGCTTCTTGCTGGTCTCACCCCGGAAACCGCTCACGCTGATGAACTGGCGACAGTTACCGCCGTGGAGTTGGGAGATTAGTGGACAACAAGTACATGTCTCTCTATTTTGGGGTGACACAATCGTTGTTTCCCCCCTGCCATCATATTACACTGGGTATTACTTTTCAGAAGCAAACGATAGAAAGAGGAAATCAGCGCCCCTAGAGGAACTCATGGGTATGGAGGACATTGAGTATGTATAAAGATCCTATTGTCGCGGAGATTCGCCAGGCGGGCCAAGTTCTTGCTGAAGAAGCAGGAAGCGACCTGCATGTTTTCTTCGAACATTTGCGAGATTCGCAAATGCAATACAAGGAACGGTTGATACGGTCGCCGCTCCGCTCACCGGGTGAGACGTGCAAAAAATAACCAGCAAGCGGCAGGTTACCATGCCCAAAGCTATCTGTAATGAACTGGGATTGGAACCGGGAGACATGGTGGAGATATTTGCCCGCGACGGTGTTGCCCACTTGGTCAGGATGAGTGATGAATCACTGGCAGGCAGGTTTACAGACCTCATTGAAGGGAAAAAATGCCAACGGGAAAAGATATGAAAAAAGCAATTAAAGCCAGTGCAAAGCGAAAGTTCAAAGGGTAAGAATGATCGCGGTCGATACCAACATACTGCTACGCTACCTGCTCGAACCTTTGGATGAACACAATCCAATTTACTTCTGCGTTTTCTAAATCGGGGCTTGGGGTGTCAACGCCTGGGTACTTTGGTTTGGATAGCGCTTGTCAGAGACCTGCAACGCCTTGTTCCCCGCGGGGTATTTCGGGAGCAGGTGGGCGTCTCAGCCGGTCATGGCAAGCGGTTCAATGGCGTCATCGTGTAATCGCTCCCGAATTTCCTCTGTTGACGCATATTCGAAGAAGAGCTCCAGAGCTTCCTTGAGATTGCTGCGAGCTTCATCCACCGTTGTCCCCTGGCTCGCAACGTCCACCTCGGGACAGAGCGCAACATAACCGTTATCTTCACGTTCGATGATTGCTGTCAGTTGTCTGGTCATTTCAGTCCCCCATGCGCAGCTTTACGAGAATACTGCTGATACTATATCACTACTGTCCCAACGTTTGAGACATGATTAGCCCGGATATTGCATGAGTGATCTATTTTGGCGCCGTTTTACCGGATGTCATACCGGATAGATCGTCAAGACTCGCGCCTGGATTCGGGGGTGGACATCAATGCTTAGTGGGCAATATGTAAAAGGTGTTTCTGTTTCGATACGGGCGGTAATATCAATGCCAGGGATAAGGCAAACAGCAACATGCCCAGGTACAGCGCGTTGGAGTAGTCGCCTGCCGATATAACCGTTGCCGCCACGGCCGGGCCGATGGCCAGGCCCGTCATCTGGAATGCCACGGCGTAAACAACAACTTTGCCGGTTCGGTCAAAACTTGCCATCGAAGCCAGCAGGTAGGGATGGGTTACGTTCCAGGCGTAGTTATATACACAAACGGCGATGGTATAAACCAATATCCCCATCTGGCCGAATAAAAAAGCGAGCGGGACAATGCCGCCCAGGATTGCCAGGGTCAAGGGTTTGGCCCTGCCAAAGCGTACCCCAATGGTAGCCGCCGTCAATGCGCCGGCCACCCCCAGAAATTGGGAAAGCGTCAGGCCGTTTGCGACTTGTTGTTCACTGCCGCCGCCGTTAAGCCCGATTAAAAACAGGTAGGCCCAGACGATGCCCTGGGCCAGGAAGTAGCAAAACATGGCGGCCAGCGCCATGGCCTTGAAGTTTCCGGGAAGATTGACCGCATCCGCTTCCACCTGCACGTGCTCCTCGCCGGAAGCGGGCAGGTATTTAACCAGCAACAGGCCACAGGCCGGAAATACGGCGAAGAAGATGATCACTCCTTCCATGCCCACCAGGGAATACGCCGTCGGCAGGACCAGCAATCCGATTGCGCCGTAGGTTAATACCCACATGATGTAGAAGCCGAAGTTGCGATCAGGATTGTCCGTCAGCCCTATTACCGCGAAGCTCAAGGACACGAGGCCGCCGCACCCCACGCCGGCCAGGAACCGCCAGGCGCTGAACGAGTAAAAATCCGTTGTCGTCAACGAGGCAAGGTTGCCGGCGATGACAATGGCGAGCGAGGCGGTAAACACGTGCCGCCAGTTGAGCCGGCCGGACAAGAACGTCATTACGACGGTGGTAAGCGCGATGCCCCACATTTCTGCGGAAGCGATATAGCCCGCTTCCCGCTCGGTGAATTTCAGGTATTCAACGAAGCCCTGGACAATGCCGGGCTGGATGATAAACACTTCAGGGCCGACGACCCCCATGTAGAACGCGGCGAACAATGACATCTTGCTGTTGATGTCGATAGTCGTATTCCTGCCACCTGAAAACCTAAGCATCATGTACCCCATATCGTTTCGGCGCGCTTGACTATGGGAGGTGAAAGTCCTACCCTTTCCAAGCAGTCAACAGGATGAATATACAGCATGGAGACAGAAAATGAACCAGGAAACAACCGTCATCGCCCCGCGCCCCGGAGAAAGTCCGCAAACGCGGATGCCGCAGGGACTGCAAGAGTCCGTTACGAGGCCCTATGCCGTTTCACCGTCAACTTGCGCCGGACAACCGCGCTTTAGCGCCTGAGGAGCTGACTTGTGAGCAAAGACAAGTTAGCCGGTAAAGTCGCTATTGTGACGGGCGCCGGCCAGGGTATCGGCGAGGCGATCGCGAAGGTTTTTGCCGGTGAAGGCGCAAAGGTTGTCGTGGCGACGCGCACGGAAAAAAGCGGGCGGGATACGGTTGATCAAATCAAGGCGGCCAGTGGCGAGGCGACCCTTGTGACCGCGGACGTCGGCTCGGTCGAGGCGGTCAACAACGTGGTAGACAAGACCCTGGCGGCATACGGGCGGATCGACGTCATGGTGCATAATGCCGCCTCGTTTTTGGGGGGGATGATCGAGGAGTACAAGGACGAAGACCTGGATACCGTGTTGGCGGTGAACCTGAAGGCCTGTTTCCGCTTTACCCATGCCTGTATTCCCCACATGAAAAAACAGGGTGGGGGTCGAATTCTCATCACCTCGTCGGTAACCGGGCCGAGGGTAGGCATGCCGGGCACGGCCTATTACGCTGCTTCCAAGTCGGGCGTGAGCGGGTTTATTCGAACCGCCGCCCTGGAACTGGCAAGGGACAATATCACCGTAAACGGCGTCGAGCCTGGTTTTATCCTGACGCCGGCCATGGATTTACTGGCGGACGCTGAGGGCAAGGCGGCAATGGCAAAATACATTCCCAAGGGCCACCTGGGTGAACCGAATGATATAGCTTACGCCATGTTGTACCTGGCCAGCGCCGAGGCCAAATACGTGACCGGCCAAACCATCGTCGTAGATGGCGGTTCGACCTTGCCCGAAAGCCCCGTCTATATGGATGAGACGGAAGGAGTGCAAACACCGCAAGGCTCATGAGTTCCAAATTCCCGCAAAAAACAGCAATGCAACCCTGATATCGGGGAGACGCCATGACAGAGACGAAGAAAAACACTCGCGAAGACAAGCTGCTGGGACTTGACGTGGATATCACGCGCCGGGATTTCGTCGGCAGCGCGTTATCAGGCGCCGGGGCCGGATTGTTATACGCCAAGGCGCCGGGCTTGCTGCGAAACGCCGAGGCTCAAACGCTGTCGGCTCCCTTGACCGGCATCGGCCCGGACTGGACCGGCCCGGGGGGCATTGGTGATTACAACAAGGCGAACGGCAATACCCATGAGGTGGTTAATGACGGCCACGGCATACGCAACGGGGTCTATGAAAAGGCCTTTAAAGACGCCGTGGATTCCGGCGAAGTTTACGACCTGGTCATAGTCGGCGGCGGATTTTCCGGTTTGTCGGCAGCCTACGCCTATCACGAAGAACGCCCTGACGCCACAACGTTGATATTGGATGACCATGCCGTATTCGGCGGCGAGGCCAAACAAAATGAATTTGAGGTGGATGGCTACAGGCTATGGGCGCCCCAGGGTTCCAATGGTTGCGTGTTCCCGCCGAACCGGACAAAACCCATCGGTTGGCATCACCATTTCTGGGACAAGCTGGGCCTGCCCCAGGAGTTCAAATACCAGGCGGCCAAGGGCCTGGCTAAGGACATTACCATCCCCAGGGACGTGTACAGCCCCATGCACATCGCCTGGGAGCAGGCTGACCAGGCCTTTTACTATGAAAACCACGGCATGGTGATGAATCCCTGGAACAGCGGGTTTAGTGGCGCGCCGATTTCGGACAAGCTGAAACGTGAATACCTGCAAATGGAAACCTACAAGGGCGTGCCGGTGAAAAACGACTGGCATCACTGGCTGGATACCATGACCTACCAGGAATTTCTGACCAACCACGTGGGCGTGTCCGACGCGGTTGCGCCTTACCTGAATCCGCAAACCGCGGCCATGGGCTGCGGCTTGGGCGCGGACGTCATTTCCGCCTATTCGGCCTACGAGTTCGTTCAACCCGGGGTGCTCAGCTATAAGCGTCACGCGGGCCTGGAAGACCCCAGTGAATATGTTTACCTGGCGAGTTTCCCGGGCGGCAATACGGGGATTGCGAGGCATCTTGTCAAGGCCATGATCCCCGGCGCCATAAAAGGGTCGGGTTCATTGACGGATGTATTGAATAACAGCATTGATTTTCAGCAGCTTGACCAATCTAGTCAACCCACCCGCATTCGCTTGTCCGCCACCGTTGCCGGGGTCATGCACAATGGTTCGCCCGGTTCGGCGAAAGACGTGTCGATCATCTATTATCGTGACGGCAAGCTGCATAAGGTCAGGGCCAAACACGTGATCATGGCCAGCGGCCAGTGGGTGAACCGCCTGGTGTGTAAAGACTTGCCACCGGCCTATCGTCAGGCCATGAGTACATTCCATCATGCGCCCATGCATACCGTGAACGTGGCCCTGCGCAACTGGAAGTTCCTGGAAAAATTGGGGGCGTCGGCGGTGCGCTGGTTCGAAGGCTTCGGCTGGTTCTTCTCCATCCGCCGGCAGATGATGCTCAATGGGAAGGAGCCCATGCCGCTGGACCCCTCCAAGCCGATCACCATTACCATGTACAATTCCTTCTGCAACCCCGGTATTCCGATGCCGCAACAGGCCACCACGGCGCGTATGCAATTATTCGGTTTATCCTACGAGGACGTTGAGCGGGGCGTGCGCCAACAATTCAGCAAGATGTTTTCACCTTATGGATTTGACGCCAAGCGCGATATCGCCGGCATCATTTCCAACCGTTGGGGACATGCTTACGTGGTGTCGCCGCCGGGTTTCTATTACGGTAAAAACGGCCAGCCGGCGCCCAGTGACGTTATTCGGGAACCCTTTGCGCGTATCGCTTTCGGCCATTCCGAATTAACCGGCGCGCAGTTATGGAGCACCGCCGCGGAAGAAGGCGAACGGGCGGCAAAACAGGTTTTGGATATGAGTTGAGGGGGAATCGGAAATACACGCGCTGAACGACGAGGTCTGGATGCGGCAGGCCCTGGGGTTGGCCGGTCGCGCGGAAGCGGCAGGCGAGGTGCCCGTCGGCGCCGTTGTGGTAAAAAATAATGCGTGTATTGCCGAAGGTTGGAACCAGACCATAGCCAACCGGGACCCTTCCGCCCACGCGGAGATCATGGCCCTGCGCGCCGCGGCGGACCGACTCCGGAATCATCGCCTCCCCGGCGCGACCCTGTACGTCACCCTGGAGCCTTGCGCCATGTGCGCCGGCGCCGTTGTTCAGGCGCGCATCGGCAGGTTGGTCTATGCCACTGCTGACCCCAAGGCCGGCGCCGCCGGCAGTGTGTTCAATATATTGCAATGCGAGCAGCTGAATCACCGGGTTGAATTGACCGCCGGCGTATTGGCGCAGGAGGCGGCGACGCTGCTCCAGGGTTTTTTCAAGGAGAGACGTTAGAGACAAAAGGGGTCAGGTATGAATTCGAGCATAAATCAAAGACCTGACCCCGCTGGTGATGGTTTTGACCCCGGTGGTTTACTCCTGCGATTGAGCGAGCGATTAATACGCCAAAATAAAATGGTGGCGACGGCGGAGTCCTGCACCGGCGGTGGCATCGCTTATGCCATGACAAGTCTGTCCGGCAGTTCCAGGTGGTTCGAGCGGGGTTTTGTCACCTATTCCAACCGCGCCAAGATCGAACAGTTGTCCGTAGCCGACGAGATCATCACCCGGTTTGGGGCTGTCAGTGAAGAAGTCGCCGCGGCCATGTCCATCGGCGCGTTAAATCACAGTTATGCCGACCTAAGTGTTTCGGTCACCGGCATCGCCGGGCCGGGTGGAGGAACGACAGAAAAGCCGACAGGTACCGTTTGTTTCGGCTGGAGCAGACGTGACGGCGATACCAGAACCACCCGGGTCTTGTTTCAGGGAAACCGGCAACAGGTACGGGAACAGTCCATACTGATGGCGATACAGGGGTTGCTGGATATTGTCGAAGCAATATGAAGTGCGAACAACCAACAAAAGGGTCAGGTCTTTGATTTATGCGAGCAGCTGGATGGCGGCCAGCAAAAGGGGCGGCCAGGCTAACATCGCGCCCGCCACTATGCCGATAATCCAACGCTGCCCTGTGCGCAACTCGCGGATCTCTTCCCTGATAGTCTTGAAGTCGTCACGCATCTCTTCCCTCATTTCCTTCCTGTCTTCCCGCATTTCCTGGAGGTTGCTACGCATGTCTTGCCTTATTTCCTTCATATCTTCCCTCATTTCCTTCATGTTTTCGCGCGTTAATTGTATTTCCCGGTAAATTCGCTCAGTGCGCTCGGCGCACAAGGCTTCATGATGCTCGAAGGCAACTTGCCAGTCGGGTTTCGGCGGGGTTTGGTCGGATATACTGTTCATTTTTATTAACCTCCCTGTATTTGGGTCATGGTTTGTTGAGTTGGTTGGCATTAAATCCTTGTTGATGATGGGGCAAGTATAGACAGAATAATATGAATATACAATCTTTTTGTTGACAACACAGCTTCATATGTCATTCTGCGACGTTGCAGGTGTATGTTCCTGTTGTGTCCCGACAGCAGGTCACGAAAAACAGCTTTTCATTTCAAGATTATCAGGGGGGCGAATTAAATGAATGTATTGGATAAAGCGCTTGTTCGAGGTTTATGTATTTGTCTTGGCAGTGTATTTGTTATACCCGTTAATGCTCAAGACAGCGGAACTGGCATTAATGCGCTACTGGAAGAAATAACCGTTACCGCCAGAAAGCGTGAAGAAGGTTTGCAGGACACCCCTATTGCCGTGTCCGTTTTCAGTGGCGAGAGCCTGGAAGCGCGGGGGATTCAGAGGATCGATGATATTGCCGAGCTAACGCCTAATATGTCTTTTGACAATATCAATACCAACGGTGGTGGTGGCAGTAGCGCCGCCGTGTTTCTTCGCGGCGTTGGACAACGGGACTTTCTGCCTTCTGCCGACCCGGGTGTGGGCATCTACGTGGACGGCGTCTATTTCGCCCGCAGCATCGGTTCGGTGCTGGACTTGGTCGACATTGACCGCATTGAAGTTCTGCGTGGTCCCCAGGGCACGTTGTTTGGTCGTAATACCACGGGTGGCGCCATAGCTATCCATACTATGAAACCCCATGAAGAATTTGACGGCAAAGTGCGCGTAAGAGTGGGCACCGATGACCGGCTCGACGTGGTCGGCAAGGTCAATCTGCCGATTGCCGACAATCTTTATATGAATGCGACGCTCGCCAGCTTTAACCAGGATGGTTTCGTGGTCAATCTTATCGATGGCATGGATACTGGTGACGATGATACCCTGGCCTTTCGCGGCGCCGTGCGTTGGCTGGTGAACAATGACGTCGAAATTAATGTCAGCGGCGACTACTCCCGTGACCGGGAAAATGGTCAGGCACGGGTGACTTCACGCAATCCCGACCGCGTCGTAAACTTTATTCCGCCTGATCCGAACAACCCCACGTCAACCGGGAATGGCCCGACCCAGCACAATTTTTTCCTTGGCGCGAATTCGCCTTTTAACCCTGCGAACGGCGGCCCTGGTTTGGGTGGCCCGGCTGGTTTCGGCAATCCCGGCGTGCCTTTCGCCAGGGGATTTAACAACTGTGACGCCGTAGCCCCGGTGCCCGGACTCGTTGAGGGAACCGCCTCGGGTTGCGCCAATGCCAACAACATAGTCCTTGGGGAAAATACGGGTACCATGCCGACTTACTCTGATGTCGATGTCTATGGCGCTTCGGCCACCATTGACTGGGCTATCAACGAATCCCTGCAAGTCAAGTCCATCAGCGCCTTTCGCGGAGTTGACAGCGCCTTTGCCCATGATGGCGATAACACCCCTTTCTATTTGTCCTGGGTAAGGGATGAAATTTATGTGCAGGAGCAGTTTTCCCAGGAAATACACTTGCTGGGCACGGGTTTTGGCGACCGCCTGCAATGGATCCTGGGGGGCTTCTATTTCACGGAAGATGGCAACAACTACAACCCTGTGGATTTTGCCGGAGTTGACATTGAAAGCGGCGCCGAGTTTGACCATGAAAGTATCGCGGGCTTTGCCCAGGGTACTTTTGATGTGACGGAGAAGTTGCATGTTACGGCCGGCATTCGTTACACCAAGGATACCAAGGATTTCATCGTAACCAGTGACGGAGTGAATATTCAGTCCGCCATCCCGGTTTTGGCGCCAACCGGGTTGGTGGTGAAGCTGATAAACGACGGCGTCACGACCCTGAAGGCCGACGATTGGACCCCCATGGCGAATATTTCCTACGACTGGAATGATGATCTTATGACCTATTTCACCTACTCGGAAGGTTTCAAGAGTGGTGGCGTGCAGCAACGCAATGCCGGTGTATTTGGCGATTTTGCGCCCACCTACGACCCGGAGTTCGTGGAATCTTTCGAGATTGGTTTCAAATATAACCACCCGGGTGGAAACTTTGTCATGAACGTGGCAGCCTTCTACGCCGATTATACGGGCATTCAGCTGGAAACCCTGGCGCCCGACGGTATTGCGCCACAGCTTGACAATGCCGGTGAGGGTGAGATCAAGGGTTTTGAACTGGAAACGCGTTGGTCACCGATTGACACCTGGTTTTTTGAAGTGGCCCTCGGCCATCTCGATGCGGTGATCACGGAATCCGACCCCAACGTAGTTAACTCTGGCGGTCCTTCTGCCGGTGACAGGTTGCCACAGGTGCCACGCTGGTCACTGGCCACCTCGCTCATCAAGGAGTTCGGTCTCGGTGATATGGGCGCCATCATCGCACGGCTGGATTATAATTACCGGACCAAGGTGTTTTTTGATCCGGCAAACGACCCGCTGAGTGTCATGCAATCCCATGGCGTGATGAATGCCAGCGTGGGTTGGGACAGCGCCGATGACAAATATTCGCTCATCTTCCATGCGAATAATATCTTTGATAAGCGTCGCATACTCTACACGGAGCTTTCGGGATCATCAGGCACGCAGAATGATGTCCTGGCCCGTGATTTTGCCTGGTACCTTACCGGCGAATATCGGTTCTGATCTTAACTGACGCGAGAGCATTGCCCGCGCGCCAAGGAGGGCGCGCTCGAACGCCGATATAAAGGGGTCAGGTCTTTGATTTATACGAGCAGCTGGATGGCGGCCAGCAAAAGGGGCGGCCAGGCCAACATCGCGCCCGCCACTATGCCGATAATCCAACGCTGCCCTGTGCGCAACTCGCGGATCTCTTCCCTGATAGTCTTGAAGTCGTCACGCGTGTCTTCCCTCATCTCCTTCATGTCTTCCCTCATTTCCTTCATGTTTTCGCGCGTTAATTGTATTTCCCGGTAAATTCGCTCAGTGCGCTCGGCGCACAAGGCTTCATGATGCTCGAGGGCAACTTGCCAGTCGGGTTTCGGCGGGGTTTGGTCGGATATACCGTTCATTTTTATTAACCTCCCTGTATTTGGGTCATGGTTTATCGAGTTGGTTGGCATTAAATCCTTGTTGATGGTAGAGCAAGTATAGACAGAGCAATATGAATACACAATCTTTTTGTTGACAACGCGGCTATCCCCTTTAAATTCAGATAACGTAAGAGCGATTAGATAAAGATCAGGATTGCCGGATTCAGGGTAATGCCTTTAATTCAGCAATTTCATATGTTATTTTGTGGCGTCGCAGGTGTATATTCCTGTTGTATCCCGACAGCGGGTCACGAAAAACAGGAAAGGCTTTTCATTGTAGCAAGCTGTCCAAATATCCATGGATTAAGTTATGCAAATCCCAATATCGATTATATTCGCGGTTATTATCAGCAGCATGGCCGCGCCATTGTTTGCCGGTGAAGCGGATTCTCCGGAGTTTCTCAATTCAGGAAAAGTATTCCCTGCCAATCTCCCTCTCTCAGAAGCTGTTCGCGTTGGCGACACGCTTTACTTATCCGGGCAAGTTGGCATTGTCCCCGGCACAATGAAACTCGCGCCTGGTGGACTGGAAGGGGAGACCCGACAAACAATGGAGAATATTAAAACAAGTTTGCAGGCGCACGGCTATTCCATGAATGATCTCGTCAAGTGCCTGGTCATGCTGGCGGATATATCGCAATGGGCAAAGTTCAATGACGTCTACAAGACTTATTTTGATGAGCGCTATCCGGCCAGGAGCGCGTTCGGCGCTAACGGACTCGCTATTGGCGCGCAAGTAGAAATCGAATGTATCGCCACTCGAAATCAATAACAAAATATGTGTGTTGTCATGTTTTAATCCGCAGGTGAAAGATTTTATTTGCTGTCTGTATCTGCGTTCACCTGTGTCACTTGCGGGCAAGACACAGGGGTCTGAAAATACGAAAGGAGATGATTCATGAAAACTGTTTTAGTGGACTACCACTTACCTGATACCCCTCCTCGCTCTGCGATCATGGAAGGATTTGTCGGGGCCGCCAATAGCATGTTTAAGGACATGCCCGGTTTACTGAGCAAGCAATTTTGTTACGACGAAAACACAGGCAACGGCCATTCCGTATATTTATGGGAAACTCAGGAAAAGGCGGAAGCGTTCTTTTCCCCGGCTTTCTTCGAACACTTCCACGAAGTCTTTGGCGTGGAACCAACGATTACCTATCTTGATATCCTGGTGCTGGTGGACAACCGGGTCGGTGACGTTGTCATGAACAAGCAGTGAAAAACTGTTGCGATACAGGTCGCTTCATTCTTCATTAATTCTGCCAAGGCAAACGCTGCTTTTCCGGAAAGCGGGCGGTCCGGGAGAAATGGAGAATATCGTGCCATCAATCGAGAGGGTTTGCGGGCTGTTTTGGAGTGACTTCGCGCGGAACGGAAAAACAGCCCGCAAACCCTCTCTCGGCCCGGCCAGCTTTACAAGTATGCTCTTGCCCTGATTATTCTGTGGGAAACTTGAAGTTTTTTGTGGAGTTTTATTAGTGGTTTCAATTCTTCGGTAGACATGGGCAAACCACTTAGCGTCATTGTTATCGGAAGTGGGTTTGGTGGCTCGGTATCTGCTTCGCGGTTGACCGAGGCAGGGTTTGCCGTGACCCTGCTGGAGCGTGGCCCTTGGCGCGACACCGTGCCGGTCAGGGAGGCTGGCATCAAAGAGCGCAGGCCCCTGCCGCGAAATGGCGGTATGCTGTCAGTGTTGCGTTCGCTCAACTTGCCATTCGGGCCTAAAAAAGGGTTGACGCTGAATAAAAATGGGTTCCTGGAGCTTTTTGTCACGCCTGGAGTGAAAGTGGTATGTACGTCGAACGTAGGTGGCGGCAGTCACATCTGGGCAGCAGTGATAGAAGATTCGCCCGCCGGTTTCTGGGACCATCGCGCCCAGGGGCTCTCAGACGCTGAGATGCGCGAGCATTACCGCCTGACGCGTGCGGAACTTGTGGCCAGTTACCCGGAAGATTCCGCCTCTATACCTAATGCCGTCGATCATGCCTGGCAGGGCAAATCCTTTTTTACTGGTATCGAGGCCGAGGAAAAACCTCAGATGGGTTTTTTGTTCCCAAGTGGCGGGGGTGATGGGACCCACAGGGATAAGAATGGCATCGTGCGCGCTGAAATCGACTACCAACAACCCAACGGCATGTTTGGCAGCCCCAGCGGCGCCAAGTCGACGGTCGATGCGCTATATCTTCTGCCCGCAATCAAACAGGGTTTAATCATAAAAGACAGGCATCAGGTCAGCGACTTCCTGCGTATGCAAAACGGCGCATACCGGGTCAATGCCAGGGATCTGAAAAGTGGGCGCAATGTCAGTTTTGAAGCCGATATTGTTATCCTGGCCGCCGGCACGATGAATACATTGCGTCTGCTCATGGCAAGCCAGGACAAGGGTCAACTCAGGACTATGCCGGCCCTGGGTCGGGGCTTCGGTGTCAATGGCGACTGTATCGGAGACTGGCGGGTTGACGATACCCCGGCGCGAGACAGTTGCCCCGGCACCCCCGCGCATGGCCGTATCATGATCAAGGGGCACGAGGAGGGTATGTACCTGTTGCTGGTTGGGGGTGAACCACCGCCCGTGCCGGGGTTTATGGCTGAAACCGTTCGTAAAAAGACGGGAACCACCTATCAGGTGGTGGCGATGGCCCGGGATAACGCCCAGGGGTTTGTAAGCTACGATGGTGGTCGCCTTAATATCGACTATGAGTTTGCTTCTGATCCGGTCTATCAGGCGGTCTTTGACGCTTATCGATCACTCGAGCGACAATCCGGCTGGAAGCTGAAGTTTGATGAGCGCGCCGTGTTGACCGCCCATCCGATGGGCGGCGCGCGAATATGTGATGATCCGCAACAGGGAGTAATCAATGGCTTTGGGGAAGTACATGACAACCCGGGTCTTTATGTGGCTGATGCCTCTGTTTTTCCTCAACCCCTGGGCCTGCCTCCGAGTCTCAGCATCGCGGCCTGGGCTTCACGCGTGAGCGCCCACATTATTAAAACCGCAGGGCCGATGTAAGCGATAACCTTCGCCGCATTTCCGGTCAGCCGGTCATCATCGGCGATTTGCGAGTGAGTGGTCATGGCGCCGATTCGTATATGATCCCCGGCTTCAGTAATACCGGACAGTTCTTCTATTCGGCGCAGTCCCACCAATGTCGAAGGTTCAACCAGGTCCGCATTCATCATGGCGACGAGCGTCGCGCCGCCGGCAAGGCAACGGGCTTCATCGTCGCCGGCAAGAATTTTAACGGCTTCCGCCAAGTTGGTGGGTTCAACATATTTCATGGCGGCAGTCCTGGTCTCAAAGTGTCTATTATTGTAGAATGCCCTGAATAAGTCCATTAATGCCGACGGTCGGGGTGTGACTGAAAGCGTGGTCAATCCGCCTGTTGTCGAGACATTGTTCTCCCCCCTTATCAGGGGGAGTTTGATTAAAGCAGGTGGTTGCCTTGAACCATGCGCTGATTTTCACCACGCTTTCAGTTACATCCCGACGACCCGAACATGAAGCGATTCTTGATGATATGAACGACCGCGCCATGCGCCGTGAAGCGTTTTTCTCGGGTGATAGTCCCTATGACGTCATGCTGCGCGTAAACCTGTTGCTCCATGACGAAGCCGCCACGCTCGTCACCCGGCGGCTTGAGGCGCTGAGCCGCCGGCGCCCGGACGACCACGTCATCGAGATCCTCGACTTGGCCTGTGGCGTCCCGTTGACTATCGTCGATGCCGTGGAAAACCTTCCCGACCGGCGCTTTGGTTACACCGGCGTCGATATCCATCCCGACCAGGTGCGAAAGGCCCGGGAACTGCCGATGCCCGGCAACGTCGTCGACTCCAGGATCATCAATGGGAGCGCGTGGGATCTCACCCACCTCGCAAATCCCGCGCGCCGCACACAATCTATGCGCCGCACGCGACAATCCGAGCCCGCCGAGCGCCACGCGCAACTCAAGCGCGCCAGTCACGGGGCGCTTCCCACCACTTATGACTTCGTCTTCGTAGGCATGAACTTGCACCACGGAACGCCTGAGGAGATTTGGCTGTTGGCCACCCAGCTACGATCGCTGTTGGCCCCCGATGGTTGCCTGACGAACCACGACTGCTACCGCCCGGAGGGCGTCGCCTATGTTCGTCGTCCGGCCACGACGTTGGAGGACGGCAAACGGGCGTCTCTCCACATGGTCAACCCCCAAGTCCTCGCCGAGGCCGCTCCTCCCTCCTTCCACTTCGAGGAGGCGACCGAGTCGCGGCCTGCCTGGCGAGCCGATCTCATCGACCGCTTGCTGGAGGGCTACTTGAGCGCGGGCGGTGATGAGGCTGGTGCCGAGGTCACTGCTTCCCATTCCTGGGCGCGGGACTTCCCGCTTAGCGTTACCGAAATGCGTACCGTGCTCGAAGCGGCCGGGTATGGGGTCGAGGCCCATCGCTTCCCCGAAGAAGCCAGCCTGGTGGCGCCCTACGCGGCGTTCATTAGCGCGTGGCCCCATCGCCTCGCGAAGGCCGGATACAGTGATTGATACACTGCAAGGTTTAACCCGGCAGGTTGGAAATACCGAGAAAATATCATACTGGGAGAAATGGAGGCTGTCGTGCTGTCAATCGAGAGGGTTTGCGGGCTGTTTTTCCGTTCCGCGCGAAGTCACTCCAAAACAGCCCGCAAAGCCTCTCTTGGCTTGGTCGGGTTTGCAAGTATGATCTTGCCTGGGGAGAGCTTCGGGGCAAACGCATACTTTTCCGGGAAGCGGGAAATTTGGAGAAATGGAGGCTATCGTCGATGGCTCGGACGAATAATCCTTTCCGGGTAGCGCAGTTCCAGCCCCAGGGCAGCCTGACCCCCCAGGGAATTGCCGATGATGTCCACGGGGTCGCCGATATTCAGCGCGCTTAGAAAACCGTCGATAATCTTCCCCATGAAATCGAAAAAATCTTCCCTGGAACCGTCGGGAAATTCCGATTTGCCGTAACCCGGCATGTCCAACATGAGCATCCGGCGATTGGCGCCGGTGATTGCCGGTATGTTTTGCTTGAAGTTGCTCCAGGCCGTGGCGCCGGGGCCGCCGCCGTGAATGCAAAGCACCGGCGCCCCTGCGCCCGCGTCGTTATAATGGATTTTCAGCCCTTCCACGGTGATAAATCGGCTGGTGGAGGCTTCTGTCATACCTGCGTCGTTCGTCATTGCTGTACGCTCCGGCGAGAAACAGGGGTTATTTTGCCACGATTTGCTTTACGGCGGGGATTGCCTCTGCGGGTCGGCGCCAGTGGCGGCGATATAGTCATGGTTTGTTGGCGATCAGGGAGGTTAACGTTTCAATTTCCTGCACGCGCATGACATCCGCATATTTCATCTTCATGTCGAACAGGTTGGATTCGTGTTGCTCGATGGAACGGTCTCCCACGCAATCTTCGACGACGACGGGCTTAAAACCATGGCACATGGCGTCAACAACCGAGGCGCGGACGCAACCACTGGTGGTGGCGCCGGTGATAAACAGGGTTTTGATGGCGTTCTGTGTCAACGACGAGGCCAAATGCGTGCCAAAAAAAGCAGAGGGGAATTGTTTGCGTATGATCAGTTCACCGGCGACAGGGGCCAGTTCCTCGACCACCTGGCTTTCCTTCGACTTTTCAGTAAACGGCAGGATGCCTGGCACTTTTTCGGTAAACACATTCGCATCGCCGCCATCATCCGCGTAGACGACGCGGGAATAACTGACAAGCCAGCCCCGGTCACGAGCCAATGCCAACAATATTTTTGTCTTCTCGATAGCCGGCGGGATATTGCCCCCTCCGAATACCGCCGGGTCGGCAAAGCCGTTAATGAAATCCACTATCAGTAAACCGGCCGGTGGCAGCAATTCCAGGCTTTTACCAAAGCCCTGGTTGTCGTATACCGTCTGATCGGGTCTGCTGCTCATAATTATCACTTTACAGTATGATGGGCGCACGTTACAAAATAAGAAACCAGATAATGTTGTTCCTTATAAATCGAACGCAATTCCCATGCGCTTATGCTATGACTGAATGGACGGCAGCTACCACAAACTCTTTGATCAGAAATATATGGTTGAAAGTTCATATTTTATGAACTAAAATTCACAAAATATGAATGTTGAGTATGAATAACCGTGAGCCAGTTAAGCGATGCGCTATTTACAACTACCCAACAGAAGGTGTTGAGTCTGTTATATGCACAACCGGAAAAAAGCTTTTATGTTAAAGAAATCCTGCGGCTGACGGGGATGGGGGTTGCCACCATCAAGCGCGAGCTGGACCGAATGCTTGGCGCCGGGATTCTGCGAATGACAAAAATCGGAAACCAGCATCACTACCAAGCGAATCCTGAATGTCCTGTTTACCACGAATTATCAGGGATTGTAAAAAAAACATTTGGTATTACAGATATAATCAGATCAGCGCTATCTATTGTGTCCGGGCAGGTAGACTGGGCGTTTATTTACGGTTCAGTGGCCAGTGGCAAAGAAACTACGGATAGCGATATTGATTTGATGATTGTCGGCGCTCCTCGTTTTTCCGAAGTAGCAGGTTTGCTTTATCCTGTTCAGAAAAATCTGGGCCGGGAAATCAATCCAAAGATATATAGCAGGAAGGAATGGATTCTAATGCAAAAAAGAAATAATGCATTTATAAAAGAATTGTTGGCAAAACCGAGAATGGATGTGATAGGCGGCAATCATGAGCCTGGATAATTTGGTAGGGATAACATTAGATAGAATCGTACCTGATAAGTTTGTAATAAAGCGATTAATTTCATCAGCAGAACGTAACATAGCTGATGCACATGTCAGGGAGATCAGTGTTGAAAACCGGTTTGATGCTGCTTATAAAGCCATTATGCAGTTAGCCATCGCTGCATTGCAAGCAAATGGATATCGGACATTAACCAATAAACCAGGCCATCATATGACGATGATACAAACACTCGGTCAGACGATCGGCCTTGATAATAAGATGGTAATCGTGCTGGATGCATTCAGGAAGCAGCGGAATGTTGCTGATTATTCGGGAGATATTGTACCTGTAAGTACAGTCGAGGAATGCATCATGCACGCAGAAAATTTATTAGACGATTTCAATCGCTGGTTGAGAGAAAATAAACCGGAATTGACATAATCATCTAAATATTCAGCAGAACCTTCAATAATTCCTGATACATTTAGCGGTGAAGGGGGAATCCGCGCGAAAAAAGATATGGTATTCAGGCCAACCCGCTAAATCTCCCCATGAGATATGCGGATTGGCTGCAAGACTACACGAACCATGAACAAGGCGTAATCATGCATCATTATAAACTTCGATCAGTTCTTTCCCTTGCGACCCTTGCCGCCCTGGTCGGCTTCACTGCGGTCGCCGCCGATTTTAACAAACCGCCGGAATTTTCCACTCCCCGGGGAACGACCATCATCCATGCCGGTGTTTTATTGGCTGTGCCCGGCACGGCTGCAATGGCTGAGCAGAGCATCGTCGTCAGGGCCGGCAAAGTGATTGAAGTTCGTCCCGGCTACGCCACGGCGGACAGTATCGGGACAGGTGATGCTACCCGTATCATTGACTTGTCCGATAAATTTGTCATGCCGGGCTTTATCGACTTGCACGTTCACCTGTCTTCGCAAGCCGGTTCCAGGTCTAAATTGCAGAGGGTGGCTTATAGCGATGCGGACTATGCCCTCAATGCGGCGATGTATGCCCGCAGGACCCTGCTGGCGGGGTTTACTACCGTGCGCGACGTGGGCTCCCGCGGCAATGCGATGTTTGCCCTGCGCGACGCCGTTAAAGCGGGAAAGGTACCGGGGCCGAAAATACTGGTTTCCGGCGAAACCATTGCCGCGACAGGAGGCCATGGCGACAACCACGGCTTCCGACAGGAAGTGTTGGACGCGTTGCCCAGCAGTGGAATCTGTGATGGCCCCGCTTCCTGCCGGGCCGCGGTAAGACGGCAGGTGAAGCGCGGCGCTGACGTAATCAAGGTCACTGCAACCGGTGGGGTATTAAGTGAAACCGCGGCCGGGACAGGCCAACAATTAACCGATGAAGAGTTAAGGGCCATCGCCGAAACAGCCCATAGCCTGGGTCGCAAGGTCACTGCCCATGCTCACTCCAAGGGAGGGATTGAAGCCGCCTTGCGGGCCGGTTTTGATTCCATTGAACATGCCATGTGGGCGGACGAGGGCACCATGAAACTGTTCAACGAGACCGGCGCTTGGTTGGTTCCCACGGTGTATCCCATTACCGCGGTCGGCGACACCCCGGAAAAAATGAAACAGGGGCCGTTCAAGGATATGCCGCCGCCGATCATGGAAAAGTTATTGGCGCTGGGCCGGCAGCCCAAGGATATGACGGCCCTGGCCTACAAGATGGGTGTAAACATCGCTTTGGGGACGGATTCTGCGGTTTCCCCCCACGGGGAAAATGCGAATGAATTCGTTGAATATGTCAATATCGGCATGTCGGAGATGGAAGCGCTGGTAGCCGGCACAATCAATGCCGCAAAGGCGACGGGCATAGATGCAACCGTCGGTTCCCTGGAGCCGGGCAAGGCAGCCGATATTGTCGCTATGCCGGGTAATCCCCTCAACGATATTAACGCTGTTCTGGACGTTGCATTCGTGATGCGGGATGGCGTTGTCTTCAAGGATCAATAATCATGTTTAACCTGAAAAACAACTTGTATGGAATCATCACTGTTGCCCTCATCATCTTTCCCTGCTTGTTAAATGCCGCCGGAGAAAGCCTGATTATCGAAGACGTGGTCTTAATCAATGGGACTGGCCGCCAACCGGTGAATGGAACCAGCGTGCTGGTTCAGGGAGAGCGCATTGTCGAGATAAAAAGAGGAAAATTCAGTGGTTCCCAGCGTAACAACGCGCAGGTCATCGATGGTCGGCGCAAATACCTGCTCCCCGGCCTGATGGACGTCCATGTTCACTTGGCAGGTAGTATCAAAGTGACCAAGGATGGCTTGCGCGAGGTAGAGTTGGACCGACAAAAAGGCCTCAGGGCGCTACATGGTTATCTTTACAGTGGCGTTACTTCAATATATGACTCGGGCAATATACCCGATCACATTTTTGCCCTGAGAGAACAGGAACGCGCCGGCGCTGTTACCAGTCCGCGTATCTTTGCTACAGGCGGCATTGTGACCTATCCGGGGAGTCATGGCAGTGGTCCCGGCGCGACTACCGTAGATGACTGGCCTGAAGCGATTCCTCAGTTAGACGAACATATCAAACGCCAGCCTGATATATTGAAGCTGACTCTTGAAGAAAGGGGTTGGGGAATGCGTCCGCTGATCCCGAAGCTGCCTTTGCCCTTGATGGAACGAATTATCGAGTATTACAACGATCGCGGCATCCGCACTACCGCCCATACCGCCAGTGAAATTCGGGCGAGGCAGGCCATATTCGCCGGAATAGATGCCTTGTCCCATCCGGTCATCGTCGGCCCCATTACTGACAGCTTTGCAAGTCTCATGGGAGCGAAGAAAATTCCCATGGCAACCACGTTGACGATCGGTGAGAACTACAGCCGATTGGCCGAGCATCCTGAATACCTGGACCAGGCGCTCTATCAGGCCGTGCTTACAAAAGCAGAAATCGCGGATTTAAAAAATAAAACGCGGGCGGAATATCAAGACAGACCCTGGACTTGGTGGATGAAACTGATGACCCCGGTTGCGCAGGAAAACCTCCGTAAAATAAACGCCATGGGCGGCGTATTGGCATTGGGGACGGACCAGACCAATGGCCCGGCGGTACATCGCGAGATGGAGCTCCTGGCTGCCGCCGGCATACCGGCGCTGGATGTCATTCGAATAGCGACATTAAACGGCGCAAAATTTTTAGGAAAAGAAGATGAACTGGGTTCCATCGAGGAAGGAAAGTTCGCTGATATGGTTTTATTGAATGCCGACCCGTTGGAAGACATTAATAACACCAAAAAAATCCACGCAGTCATTAAAAATGGCAGCCTCATTGACAGAAAGAAATTAGCCCTGCCCGTCAACTATTGATGCGCCTCCAGTCAGGTATTCGAGACAACCACTCCAGGGGTAAAGCTGGAGAGTATGTCGCCGATCTATTGACCTCGAATACCGAGTTTTCAATTGTATCGGCCTACTTCACCATTCAGGCATATGATGCCCTGAAGAACAAGTTGGAGCAGATTGAGCGTCTCCGGTTTCTTTTTGGAGAACCGAAGTTTCTCAGCAGCCTGGACAGGGACCTGAAGGCGTCAAGAGAGTTCAGATTAACCGAGCATGGACTTGATCTTGGGAACCAACTCTCTCAACGAAAACTGGCCAAAGACTGCGCTGACTGGATCAAACGAAAGGTCGAGATTCGTTCAGTAAAACGAACGAGCTTCCTGCATGGAAAAATGTATCACATCCAGAATGACGAGGTTGCTCACGCCCTGCTTGGCAGCTCCAATTTTACCGTCCCGGGCCTGGGCCTTCGTGAGAACGGAAATAACGTCGAGCTCAACCTTGTAGTTGACAGCAATCGAGACCGTGAAGACCTGCTTGAGTGGTTCAACGATTGGTGGTCGAAGGACGACCTGACTGAAGACGTGAAAGAGGTCGTTCTCAGTGAATTGGAGCGCCTTTACTCAAACCAGGCCCCGGAGTTTATCTACTACCTGACGCTTTTCCATATATTCAGGGACTTCGTTGATGGTGAAAGAGGCGCCGACGCCGACCTGAACAGGATCGCGCTGCCCGATACCCACATCTGGCAAACGCTTTATGCTTTCCAGAAGGACGGCGCGAAAGCGGCGATCAACAAGATTCAATCACTGAACGGTTGCGTTCTCGCCGATAGCGTTGGGCTGGGAAAGACGTTCACCGCCTTGGCGGTCATCAAGTATTTTGAACTGAAGAACGAGCGTGTGTTGGTGCTTTGTCCCAAGAAGCTGCGCCGGAACTGGACTATTTACCGGAGTAACAGCGCCTTGAATCCGTTTGATGACGACCGGTTCAGATACGACGTGCTCTCGCATACCGATCTCTCGCGGGAAACAGGGGAAGTGGACGGCATTGATCTCGCAACCCTGAATTGGGGGAACTATGATCTCCTGGTTATCGACGAGTCTCACAATTTCAGAAACAACGCCAAGGCGAAGCAAACACCGGGAGGGAAAAACAAGCAGACTCGCTACGAGAAACTTATCAACGAGATCGTCTCCGAGGGTATAAAGACAAAGGTCCTGCTTCTCTCGGCCACACCGGTCAATAACGAGCTTTCCGATCTTCGAAATCAAATCTCGTTCATTGCCGGTGGCGACGTGGCTCAGGCTCCATCTGCGGACAGAGCTTTCCACGAGAGTCTCGAAATCCAGTCCGTCAAGGAGACGACCCGCAAGGCGCAGGCACAGTTTACGAACTGGTCGAAACAACTGCCGGGAAAAAGGAATAACCGCGATCTGATACGGGCAATCGGCGGTGACTTCTTCAAGCTGTTGGACGGGTTGAGTATCGCTCGTTCCCGCAAACAGGTTCAACGATACTACAAGGATGAGATGGTCAAGCTCGGTGAGTTTCCGCACCGTCCCGCCCCACGCTCGATTCACTCTGCCATTGACCTGAAGGATAGTTACCTGTCGTTTGAGGAACTGGACGAGGAAATCAGCAAGCTGACGCTCGCGCTCTACAACCCGACCAGGCATCTTCGCTCCGACCTGCCTGAGAAAATCAGGCGCAGCTACCAGGATGAGATCTTTGGCGGCTTCACCCAGGAAGGTCGCGAGAGAATCCTTGTCAGCATGATGAAGGTCAACTTTCTCAAGCGGCTGGAAAGTTCAGTTGATTCATTTCGCCTTACGCTTTCGAGAACAATCGAAAAGATTGATGCGCTTGAAGTCAAATTCTCGGCATTTGAAGCGCACAGGGAAGCCAATCCGGAAATTGATTACGATGCCATGATGCCAGGAGAGTTGGATGATCCTGAACTGGAAGATAACGACTTTGCCGTGGGTGGGAAACGGAAGTTCCACTTGGGGCACATTGATATTCCAAGGTGGCGTCAAGCCGTAAGCCATGACCGGACACAGCTTCAGTATCTTCTGGACAAGACGGAGGTGATTACCAGGACGCGGGATGCAAAGCTGGCAGAACTCAATAATGAAATTGCGACAAAACTTGCGGAACCGACCACGACTAAAGACGGGCGGAAGAACCGCAAGGCGCTGATCTTTACAGCGTTTGTCGATACAGCTCGCTACCTCTACAAGAATCTGCTTGAAAGCATTCAGAACCAGGGCGCTCATGTCGCCCTGATCTGCGGTGACGGCGGCAACCAGACGACCTTGGACAGCGCGGATTACGACGACATCCTCACGAATTTTAGCCCGATCTCGAAAAATCGAGCGGCTCAGTCTCGGTTCCCGCAGGACGAGGAGATCGACGTTCTCATTGCAACGGACTGTATCTCGGAGGGTCAGAACCTGCAAGACTGCGACCTGCTGATCAACTACGATATCCACTGGAATCCCGTCCGCATCATCCAGCGTTTTGGACGCATAGACCGCATCGGTTCCCGCAACGAAGCCGTCCACTTGATCAACTTCTGGCCGGTAGCGGACCTGGATCGTTACCTCAACGTCAGGCATCGAGTGGAGGCGCGCATGGCGCTCGTTGACCTGTCGGCTACCCAGACTGATAACTTGCTGGAAAATGAGCAGATTGAGGAACTCATTTCCAAAGACCTCCTGTTTCGCAATCAGCAATTGGAGCGACTGAAGAACGAGATACTCGATCTCGAAGATTTCGATGATAGCGTTACACTGTCCGACTTCTCGTTGGACGAGTTTCGGCTTGAGTTGTTGCGGTTTCTTGAATCGCGACGCGCCGAACTAGAAGAAGCGAATCCCGGACTTTATGCCGTCGTACCGCCGAAGGCCGACAATCCAATAGCGCAGCCGGGTGTCATTTTCTGCCTGCGACACCAGGGTCGGGATGAATCGGCGACTTCCCGGGATACCCAGCGTCCCGTTCGCGTCTCCTCACCGGAGAAAGGCAGTGCGGAAGACATCAACCCGCTGGGGCGTTACTATCTGATTTATGTCTTGGACGATGGGACTGTCCGGCTAACTTTCGCACAACCAAAGCAGGCATTGAATCTGTTGCGGGACCTTGCAGCGGGACACATTTCGGCCTTTGAGGACTTATGCGACCTGTTTGATACCAGGACCCGGAACGGCGCCGACATGAAACACTACGACGACCTTGTTAAAAAGGCGCTTGAATCCATCAAGCGCACCTTCAGCAAACGCGCCCTTGGGGGCCTGCTCTCAGGGCGCGATGGTAAACTTCCGAATGCCGGTGAAGCCCCATCGGACCTGGAAGATGAGTATGAACTGATAACATGGCTGGTGATTTTAAGGCCATAGAACGGATTCAACAAATGACCACGCTTTCCGAAATTTCCGACAAACTTGAAGACTTCGCGACAGGGTCGTTTCTGAATGCTGCTGATAACCTGTTTTCCGCATTGGGTTATGCCAGTGACCGCACGCTTGACATCCATTCGGTGGCTGCCTTTCGCGAAAACCTGGACAAACATAATTTTCTCAATGAGGGGAACGCCTGTCTTTCTATTTGGCAAAACATCCACTTCTTGTTCCAGCTAACGCGTAATGAACTCGACCATGGTCCAAAACAGGGATTGCTTCTCGCCGAAGCTGAGCCTTTTGAACGCAAGATCGTCGAATCTTACGTATTTCTCGCGTTGGAAATAGCCGGGCCATCGCCGGGACGCACGAAGCTGGCGATGATCACCCGTTCCCTGAACCGTTTATTTCCAATGCCAGCGCTCGTGTTATTCAAGCATGGCGACCATCTTTCAATTGCGATTGTGAATCGCCGCAAAAACATGCGTGACGGTTCCCGCGACGTGCTCACCCGCGTCTCACTCATTCGGGACATCTCCATCCGGGCGCCGCACCGGGCGCATCTCGAACTACTGCTGCACTTCTCCCTTCCACATTTACACGAAAATACCGGAAGCATCCGCACTTTTGCCAATCTCGACGACGCATGGCAAAAAGTCCTTTCAGTACAAGAACTCAATCAGCGCTTCTATCGAGAACTGGCGGACTGGTTCAACTGGGCTAAAACTGAAATTCAACTCCCGAACTTACCGACGTACACGTCGGATACCCCGCAAAATCGCGAAATTACTTCCCAGGAATTTCTTGTTCGTCTTATCTGCCGCCTGTTGTTTATCTGGTTCCTCAAGGAAAAGAAACTGATCAGCGAACGTCTTCTCGTTCTCTACGACCTTATTGACCAGAGGCTCCCGCTGACCAAAGACTTGGAGACAGGGAACTTTCTTGAAGGCAACCACTACTACCGGGGCATCTTGCAAAACATTTTCTTCAAGGCGCTTAACTTGCCTATGGATCAGCGCCGCCGTCCAGCGAGCGAGGCCCGGTATGATCCCACCGTGACCGATCCCAAGCTAAAGAAATTCGTTTACCTGGGAAAAAATTACCTGCCGGACGATTTCGATTATCAACTCTTCGACCGCATCCCCTATCTCAACGGTGGCTTGTTCGATGCCCTGCAGGAAGACAACGCTTCCGACACTATTGCCGATAGTGTCATCCGCGTCCCGAACAAACTCTTCTACGCCACCCGCGATGATGGTTTCACGGTAGCGGCAGGCACGGGTAACCGGCGTGCCATCGAAGGTATAAACCGAATCTTCGACCGCTACCACTTTACAATCTCGGAAAATACGCCGCTGGACGAAGATGTTGCCCTTGACCCGGAACTGCTCGGCCTCGTGTTCGAGAACTTGCTCGCCGAGGTCAATCCCACCGACGAGGCCGCCGCCAAGAGCGCCCGCAAGGCTTCCGGGTCTTATTATACCCCCCGTCGTATCGTGGATTACATGGTCAATGAATCGCTTTACCTTCACGTTCTGACCCGTTTTCAAAAGGAAACCTTTTCGCGGGAAGACCTTCAACTTCTACAAACGCTGTTTTATCGCACCTACGATGAAGGTGCGTCCTTCGATATAATTGCTGACCGGGTTGTTAAAGTCCTTGACGAGATGCGCGTGCTTGACCCCGCCTGTGGTTCTGGCGCCTTTCCCATGGGGATGCTCCATCGCATGACGGAGATTCTGCAAACCGTTGATCCGGATAATCAACGCTGGCGCGACCTGCAACTGGCCAAAGCCCGCGATGTTGAGCAGGTCCGAAAAATTATCGACTCCCAGCCGAGCGATTTTTCACGCAAGCTTGGTCTCATCCAGCACAACCTCTTCGGCCTTGATATCCTCCCGTTGGCATCCCTCATCACCAAGTTGCGCTTCTTCATCGCTCTCCTCGTCGAGCAGGAACACATCGACCTCGGCGACCCGTCTCACAACTACGGTATCACTCCGCTGCCGAACCTGGAGACCAATGTTCTTTGCGCCAATACTCTCGAGGATTTACCAATAGATATTTTTACGGAAGCCACGTTTAAAAACCTTCGTGCGGCCAGAGATGAGTATTACCAACCGGGCACTTCTCCTCAGCGACGGGAAGAATTGTCAGTCAACATCGGTCGAGAGATGGCCACGCTATTTCCCTGTTTCGCCGAAAAGGTAAAAGGAATTCGTCCCAAAAGTCCTGAACAAAGACAAGAGCAGGATGCCCTCTGGATTGCCGAATGGTTCCGTCATGCCACTGTCCCAGCCCCGTTTTTCAACACCGCCGCTTTCTTCCCTGAACTCGTTACGGATACCGACGGTGACGGCATCTTCCACATCATCATCGGTAATCCGCCTTACGGGGGAAAGAAAATCTCCAACGAAACGAAGGAAGCTCTCACCCTTGGTTCATGGGACCCTTACGGCGCCTTCATCGCCCGGTTCATGGGCGACCCCAAACGACTTAGTCCCCTGGCCGAAGATGGCGTACTTGCTTACATCGTCAGCGATACTTTCATGACGATCAAAACACATCGCCCCCTGCGTGAACAGATGCTCCGGCACCGCATTCACCGCATGGTCCGGGTTGCCGGCAACACTTTCAAAGCCACGGTTAATTGCGCTGTTATTCTCTGCCAGCGGGGCAAGGCGCCGAAAGACCATTCCTGCCAGATGGGCGATCTGACCAATGTCTCCATCCACGAACAATACGAGCGTTTTCTCCACCTCCTTTTCCAGACCGAGGGTTTCAGCCGTCGCCAGAGCGTTTCCAACCAGACCTATGGGATTTATCACTATCCGCAAAGTCTGATTCAAACAAATTCAAACATTCCGTTCTTTGTCGCGTCACCGAAACTGTTTGCGTTGATGAACGATACCACAGCACCCGTAAACCATGAACATATAAGAGGGAAGAATGTGCCTGTCCGCTCGTTAATTTTCAATGGAACACAAGTCGGTATAAGTTCACTGGGAGACTCCGGGCACACAAATAACGGATTAAGTATTGGCAGTTCAAACCGAGATTTGATAAAGCGAAATCCACTTGGGCATAGCGGGGGGGGAATTGTATATGAACCCGTTGACCTTTCCTTAACACTCACATCTCAAGAGAGTCTGAGCCTCTCAATTTCTGAGCAAAAAACCGGGGTTGATAGTTATGGAAAACGCGTTTTTGTTCCCTATGACAAAGGCGCGAATGTGATTAAATCTGATGACACCTTAGTTCTTCCCAATTACTATGCTCCAATACAATTTTATGTGGACTGGTCGCCGTCTGCGGTTCACCGCATTCAGTCAAACCCTAATTCACGGGTGCAGGGTGCCCAGCATTACTTCACTGACGCTCTGACGTATTCCTTCCTGGGTGTTTATTCTCCGACCTTTCGACTTGGAAATGGCGGTGTTTTTGATGTTGGCGGTTCGCCTGTTAATTCAATCTTTTACAAAAACAAGAGGACGCTCTTGGCAGTTCTTGCTTCCAAGTTCTTAAAGTTTATATTTCGAGCCTTTCTAAACCATTCGATAAACCTGCAGGTCGAAGACGTAAACTCGGCTCCACTGGTGCGGTTGACGGCGAGGGACGAGGCATTGTTAGCGGGATTAGTCTCAGAGATAGTCGAACAACAAAAGCAGTATCCCCACTACGATTACGCCAGCAACGAGCAGCTAGAAATCGACCGCTTGGTTTACAAAGCCTACGGGCTGAATGAAGCCGATATCAAGGAGGTCGAAGACTGGTATGCGCGCCGCTACCCAAAATTAGCCACGGCGCAACGCCGCGCTCTCGCCGCCAAGCAAGGCAGGGCCGAAAAAGAGTTGATTGAACGCCCGCTAATCAACCTCTACTGCGACGAAAGCCGCCATCTCCCATATGACAGAGAGAACGTCATGCTCCTGGGTACACTGGCCTGTCCGCAGGTCTTTGTCACCGCCGCGCACCAAGCGCTCAGGGAGGTCCGGCTGTGGCACAGGTTGGAACCGCACATGGAAATCAAATGGACGAAGGTCAGCCCGGCCAAACTTGACTTTTATCAAGAAGTGTTGGATTGGTTCTTTGAGCAGCCGGAACTCCGCTTCCGTTGCGTCATTCTTCCCGACAAGGCAGAGGTTTACCAACGGCTTCCCAAAGACACCCGAGACGATCTTTATTACAGTCTCTACTTCCAACTGCTTCGTGGCGCCACCGAACCGGAAAACCGCTACAAAGTCTACCTTGACATCAAAGACACCCGAGGCCGCGAAAAAAGCGCAGAACTCAAGAAACTCCTTCGCCGTGATGCCGACGATGCCAGCGGTGATCGAATCGCCGGTCTCCAGCATGTCCGTTCCCACGAAGTGGGCCTGCTACAGATCACGGACATTCTTCTCGGCATCGTCGGCTATGGCCGTCGCGAACCAGAGGACAGCGACTCCGAGGCCAAGCGCGCGCTCGTCCGACATTTCGAGGAACGTGCCGATTTCAACCTCCGCTTTGAAAAGGACACGCTCTCTGGCAACGAGAAAATACAAATCCGCACCATCCACGACCATGGGGAAGTAGCCCTTTGAGTAGTCTACCCGTTTGGTTGCCGGATTACATTCCATTCAAAGGTGATTGGAAGCGCTTTATCCGAACCCTCTACGCAATTTTTGAAACTGACTTTAAGCGCTCTAAGCCAAGCTACAAGGGCAGAATGGTTTGGCACGACAGACGCAAAGACTCAACCGATGGCTTCGGCTTTGAGGAGGGGTTTTGGCACCTGACGACCAAGGATGAATGGATTTATGATCCCCAAATTCGAAAGGAACGCAAGGAGCGCGTGCCTGACCTTCCCCGCTCAGAACGGCTCCCCTGGTGCCGCCCGATGATTGATCACTCCGGGGATGCGTCTGTCCTGACTTGGGAATACGAAGAAAAAAACGGCCAGGTTCGCACTTATATCTGGCTTAGGAAGCACGACTACGTCGCGATCCTGCGCCCGCGGAAAACCAGAGATTACGGTACCGTCTGGATGTTGGTGACTGCCTTTTTTCTGGATTACAGGAACGCCCGAACCAACATGCAGTTGAAGTATGAACGCCGAAAATGACAAACCCCGCCGTGACGGGGTTTGATCTCCTGTTACACATGGCAACTGAGCTATTGATAGTATCGCCGAAAGATTCCGTTTATGCAAACTTTTTTTGCAGGAAATCGATTCCGGCAAAAACGGATACGTCCCCATGGGGCGCGATCTTATGCGCTCTCTACAGCATGGTGGAGGCGATTGGGGGAAATCTGTCCCTTATCCGTGGAAAATTCAGGCGTAGAATCTTTAGCTGCGAGCTTTCCGAATAAGCTTTGAAATGAACTATTGGCTGATAAAGTTCGCCCCTTTCCGCACTTCCTGGCAAGAGATCGTCCAACAGGGCCAGTTCACCCTGCGTGGCGTCAGGAGTCGCGAAGCCCGAAAGCACCTGCGTGGGATGGCAGTCGGTGACCCGGTTCTGTTTTACCGTAGCCAGAAAGATCCCGCAATCATGGGCTTTCTCGAAATCACCCGTGCCGCCTACCCGGATCCGACCTCCGATGACCCGCAATGGGTCACCTGCGACTTTCAACCTGTCAAAAGTATCCCTGAACCAATTACACTAAAGAGTCTGCGGGCTGTTCCGGGATTGAAAAACTTCAGTCTCCTGAGACAACCACGATTATCCGTGATGCCTGTCAAGCAGAAAGAATGGACATTGATCAAAGTCTTGATAGAAGATCAGGAACGTTTGGGTAATTGACGGTGAAGTTCCCCAGGCAAATACGAACTGCTACTTGGCTGATTATTCTAGAGGAACCTCCTGTCAATGAATCTCAGCCAAAGGCTTTCCGAAGTCGAACATTAGTGAATGCGTGTACATGGCAAGAGAGCGGCAAAGAGTAGATAAGACGAGAGCGTCACGTGATGGACACGAGTATCACGAAGCGTGGACTGCGCGTAAGGCTATGCAACTCTTGTTGCCAGACAACAAGCTTGTCGGTATCGCCGTCGAGGGACTTTCTCCACCAGACCAGACGAGTGCGTCAGCAGAAACCGTGAACATTGCTGATCTCACGCTGTACTACGGTCAAGACAGCACGTTTGAACAAGCCGCCAGAACAAGCATTGTTCAATTCAAGTATTCCGTGGCCGATAGCACGACCGACTTTCGGGCGAGTCATGCTAAAAAGACAATTGAGAAATTCGCAAAAACATATAGCAACTACAAAGATCGATACGGGACAAAAGCAGTTCAGGATAAGCTTGATTTTGAACTCATAACGAACCGACCCATTTATAAGCCTTTTCAGGAAGCGATCTGTGCCACCGCACAGAACCTGCCGCGAACAAGTGAGGTCCGCAAACAGGCGGAACAGTTCGAGACCGCATCAAAAATGAATGGGAACGAACTCGCAGCATTTGCCGCGAAGTGCAAAATCATCAGTCTTTCGGAAAGTCTTGCTACCACGAAAAACGCTCTGGAAAACCTGATAATCGATTGGTCCGCGACAACTGATGCACTTGCGACCGCTCGCCTTGGTGAGTTACGGCGAATGGTCCGCGACAAAGCAGGTGATAAAGGAACAGATCAGAATCTTATCAAATATACTGACGTTCTTGCGGCCTTGGGCGTTTCCGAGATAAATGATCTCCTTCCGTGCCCGGCGGCGCTTGTTGATGTTGGAGAAGTCGTTAAGCGGGAACAATTAAGAGATGCCTTGACACTGATCCCCGATCTCTCACGCCCGTTGCTCATCCATGCTACCGGTGGAGTGGGAAAAACGGTTTTCCTGGAGAGCCTTGCCCGCGAGATTAAGTCCCATAGCGCGGTTGTTTTCTTTGACTGTTTCGGTGGAGGCGCCTATCGGTCTCCGGAAGACGCAAGACACCTCCCAAGGAAAGGCTTGATTCACATTGCGAACACACTCGCTTTTCGGGGCCTGTGCGACCCCATCTTGCCGGGAAGTGCAGATACCGAAACTCTTCTAAGGACATTCAGGCGACGGCTCACGCAATGTGTAGAGACGCTTTCAAGGGTAACTTCATGCGGAGAACTTACGTTATTTATTGATGCAATAGACAATGCCGAATTGTTCGCGCATCAGCGGGACGAGGATTCGTTTCCTATACTTCTCATGGAGAGTTTTCACCACAAACCGGTTCCTGGGGTGAGGCTGGTTGTCTCCTGCCGGACAGAGCGCAAGCCGTCTACCCCTGCCTCGTTTCAGGAATTTGAACTACGGCCATTCACAATTGAAGAAAGCACGGCTTATCTGCTTGCACGGCTAAGCAACGTTTCGAACGCGGAGATTCAAGTCGCTCAAGCACGCTCAGGCGGGAACCCACGTGTAATAGAGTATCTCTTTAAAAGCGGTCGTGGTCTCCTTGATGAGTCCGAAATCGGCAAGAAACTCGAACTGGGCGAACTCCTTCAAGAAAGGATTATAAAGGCGGTCGAGGTAGCAAGCGAACGTGGTCACAAGCAGGAAGAAATTGATGCCTTTCTCGCTGGACTTGCCGTTTTGCCGCCACCTGTGCCGCTTGAGGAGTATGCTGGTTCCCATGGAATCAAGGTAAGTGTCGTTGAGAGCTTCGCATCGGATATGCGCCCGCTTCTTGAGCGTACTAACCAAGGACTGATGTTCCGGGATGAACCTACCGAAACTCTCGTCCGCGACCAATATGCGTCCTCCAAGGATTCGCTACAGCGTGTCGCCGCAAACCTCTCATCACGACAGGATACATCCGTCTATGCTGTACGCGTTCTTCCGGGCCTTCTATATAAGCTCAACGATGGGCAGTCACTCTTCGACTTGGCTTTCGACAGCAAGATGCCGGTGTCCATTACAAGTACGGTTGGAAAAAGGAACATCCGTTATGCAAGGCTTAAAGCTGCAACCCTTCATGCTGCGAAAACGCAGGACTACAACCGTCTCGTTCATCTCCTACTTGAACTTTCGACGGTCGCTGTTGTAGATCAGCGAGGGAGTGATTACATTCTCAAAAATCCCGACCTCGTCATTGCCGCGCGAGATGTCGATGCGACTCGCCGACTGTTTGAGACACGCACGGCTTGGCCAGGGACTCGTCATGCCAGGCTTACGATCACCAATACCCTTTCTGGTGACTCAGGGGAGGCTCACCGCCATGCTGTCGCCGCAGATGAATGGATCGACCACTACATACGCACGATCAACGAAGATACCAGGAAAGATAAAATTCCGGAAAAGGCGGACATCGCGGCGATACCGTTCTTCCTGATTTCGCAACACCGTGCCGAGGATGCAGCAAGATACTTAAGAGGATGGAAAGACTGGTGTGGCTACGAGACCTGCGAATACATATTCTCCTATTCTACACTGGCGCAAGCCTTAGGGGCTCAGCGACAACACGAGATGCCGAAATTTATTAATACTCTGACAGGCGTTGGCCCCCTTGCGGCAGCTTTATCTTTTCAGGAGTTCGGGCAACCGGAAAAGAAAGACCTTGTTGTCAAACTTTTTCGCGCTTGCAAGAGAGCTACAAAACTGGAACTGCGTGAATCCTACACTTCAGAACAGGTGTATCGGCTCCAAGATGGCTTTCGAAAAGCATCTGCTATTGCAATTTCAGTCGGTCTCGAATCCGAAGCGCTGACAATTTCCCGACGAGCGCCACATCAGCGGCCAGGCATTTGGTCTTTCCGCAACAGTTTATCCCATCACGATATGTTTCCTTTCTTATTTCAGGCAGCCCTTATTTCAGCAGCGAAGAAGACAACGCTTCACGAAAAAGATGTTCTTCCCAAAGAACTCCGGTCAATCTGCCTTCGTATGAAGAAAGAAGTAACTGGCAAGGATTTCAGAGACAGGATGAAGGAGAGGCTCAATAAGCACACCAAAAAGAATCGAAACAAAGATAACCCGAAAAAGAATCCGGCGGCGTTAATAAGTTATGAAGACGAGCAGGAGGCGAAGCATTTCATTGACCGGCAGCTAGAGCCTCTGCTCAAGCTTACCTCAGCATTCGCTGATTTTTTGGCCTCGTCCGAGCGAAGCGCAGATAATACGTTTGTCGAACTAATAACGGTCTGGGAAGATATACAAAAGCCCCGCAACCCTTACAGCGCCCATGATTTTGATGACTCCCTTCGGGGGTTTGGACTAGACGCTACATTATTCGCGCTTTGGGCACGTAGCGAACTCAAACCAGCTTCGGTAAAGCGCTTTCTCAAGTGTATACACATAGAGCATATCAGCGTACGCATACTTATCCAGATCGTTTCCATATTGGCCAAGAGAGAAGAAACATTACAAACGCTTGCAGGCGAATACGCGGTGAAAGCACGTTCTCGCATTGAAACTGAAGATGATGTCATTATTCGAGCCTCGCTTTTTGCGGATCTTGGTAGGGCTATGTTGCCGGCGAACATTGATGAGGCCTCTGGGTATTTTCGCAAGGGGCTTGAGCAGATGGGTGCCATCGGTTCGGGCGACTACCAGTTTACCAACGAACTCCTTTTATTCGCCTCAACCATAAAAGGGGACGAACTTGACAAACGCGATTTTCATACATTGACCAATATTTGTGAACTCAACATGGGCTATGATCCCGAAAAATTTCCGTGGGTAGCGTTTGCAAGAGGATTATCCAAGACAGCGGGACCAAGGGGTCTCGCAAAACTTAGCCGCTGGGATGACCGGTCGAAGATTTCCCTGGACTACACGTTATTGCCGTATCTTACAGCACTTGTTGATGACGGAAAGATTGAACCAGAAGAAGCGCTGGCGCTTAACCGCTTGGCAGACCCGGTCGAATACTTTCAATTTGGCGTCAAGGAATTTGCGGAATCCATCCGGCAAAAGATCGGAGTAAACAAGCCGGAACTGATTTCTGAGCTTATAAAGCAATTTGAAGATAATAATCCCGGCATTCCCGGGGGGAACGCTGTCGAGATGCTTGCTTCCCTGGCGGAAGAAGTGTTTGGGCGATCGTGCCAAACGACTGATTATCTTTTTGACGCACATAAACGTTTTGCAACAGCGCGTAACACTCTTAATGAGCGTAAAAACTACACGGGTAAGCCTCACAAGATGGATTCACGGACGACAAAGCGATTGGAGAAGCAGGAGCGTGATATTCAAGCGGTCCTGGAACAGATTCTGACAACTACAGACCCTACCGACGAGTCCTCTCTAGCTTCCTCCATCGAAAAGCTCAATGGCTTGCATCATCTTCCCCATGACCTAAAGTCAAACTTTTTCATTGTGCTTCGAGACAAAGTGTCATTTGAAGATCGAGTAAAATATGTTAAGAATATTTGTGTACTCGAAAATCTCGATTTATATCCTAAGCTCGAAGAACTTAATAAATGTAATACATGCTGGGGGCAATCCTCAGTCGCGCTTGATAGTGTCTATCAAAACCACGCTGTTCCCCTTCTACGACTTCACCGTGATGACTTTGTTAGCGACGGTACATTATCTGGGTACCATCTGAAGACTATATCCGATTTGTCGGATATCACTATCCCCGAACTTGTGTTGGAGCTTATCAAGGAATTAGCGCGATCGGATACCGAGGCGTCAGGCGCCGTCTGGCTTGCTTTTGCGTCCCTTGTCTGTCCGGACGCCGATAAGGATAAGGATAAGGATAAGGATAAGGATAAGGATAAGGGTCAAGGACAAGCCGCGTTAGAGCGATTACTTCGTGGCGATACTGCCAAACTCGCGGATAAAGTAGTCGATGGGGCTTTGTTGGATAGCCTTTACCCTGATGATGACATTCAGGCAATCGCAGTCGGGTTGATCTGGCGAATGCTTGGGTCCCCGTATGCTGCAGAAAGGTGGCGTGCCGCTCACTGCATCAGGTGTTTTGCCAAATTCGATAAATGGGAGATTATTGCTTCTCTCGTCGACAAGTTTGAAAATATTGACGCTGGTCCTTTCCAAGCCAAGGAACTCTCCTTCTTTTTTATGCATGCACGGCTTTGGCTGCTAATTGCTCTTTCCAGAATAGCGCTGGATCACCCACATCAAATCGTACGCTACCAAGATAAGCTTCTTAGCGTTGCTTTAGAAGAAAACAAGCCGCATGTGCTCATGCGTCATTTCGCATCCAGGGCACTTCTTTCCTGCATCCGCGCCGGGACATTAAACCTTCCGGCAGGCCTCGTAAATCAACTCCAATCGGCCGATCAATCGCCCCATATGAGACTGAAGAAGGAAATCAGGGGGGAAGACGAATTCTATGGTGAACGCCCCGAGTCCGCGCCTAAACGGGAGTTCGAGTTCCGTCTGGACGACGATTTTCAGAAGTACGATGTCGATGACCTGAGTTCCGTCTTTGGTAAGCCACTCTGGTATGTCACTGACATGCTGTCCGAAATCGTCCATCAACTCGACCCCGATGTTTCCAGCATGTACGAATCAGATAAACGTGAATTACAATACAGACGTGATCCGGATTTCAGCGCACGTTATCACACGTATGCCCAACAACTCGGCTGGCATGCGCTCTTTTTGGCTGCGGGAAAACTCTTGAAGAATCTTCCAGTTACAGACGACTGGCGGTACCGCGACGATCCTTGGGGGGAATGGCTTGGTCGCTATGCTCTCACCAGAGGTGACGGTCTGTGGCTGTCCGACGGGATGGACAGAACACCGCTTGACTCGGTCGTAATCCTTCTTGAAAGGGCAAAGGATGGACTCGTGATTACCAGTAACCGGGAGAAATTGCTACAACTCGCAGGAATTACAGATCCCGTCGGCAAAGAGCTGGTTATCGAGGGCTCTTGGTACTCGGCCGATGACGTTGAAATCGAGATATCTTCGGCGCTTGTTGTTCCTGCACAAGCACGGCGACTTGCACGAAAGTTAATACGTGAGGAACCTGTCCGGGTTTGGCTTCCCGTCTACCAAAATGAGGACGGTTCCTCATATCCCATGAATGAAAAGCAAGGATATACACCCTGGATTGTCCGTCCCTCTGGTGAAGCACGGCTTGACGAACATGATCCCTTTGGCGCTCCTTGCGCCAATATGAGATCATATATCCTACCTGAGTTTGCATCAGTCCTTTCCTTAAAGCGAACGGCTGATCCGTTCTGCCGTATCTGGACAGACGGGCATGGAAAAATTACGACTCGCGCTGAAGCGTGGGGCCGTGAGGACAAATACAGCGAGGAAGGACCACGTTCAGGACTACGCCTTTTTTGCTCCACCTCGCAGCTAAAGAACCTATTGAAAGCCTGCAATAAGGAGTTACTCCTACTCATCAGGCTGAGACGCTTTGAGAAAAAATCGTATCCCGGAGATAGTAAATTTACCTGTACCGTTGCTGTCGCCCATATCACCGGAACGCTTGATGTTGAGTACTTCAAAGGTCGCACTTGCATATCGTAAGCAAGGCCCAGACCAGAGCAACAAAGGGTGCAGGGGGCATGTCACTGTCTGTAAATAACGCGAGCGAATTCAGATAATAAGCGCAATGCCCGAAAGAAGCGCAATTCCGCAATAATGGCACTTTGGGAAATCGTGGTTCGTTATTCGGATTAATGGCTACGCAAGACTTCGCTCATCAGCCTGAATGCCTCGGAGGCATCGTACGGGTCCATGTGTACTTCGATCAAGATGGGGCCTGTGCCTGCATATTCTTCTACCTGCTTTATTGCAGCTTCAAGGTCTCCTTCCGTGTGCACATCAATGCCCAAGCCGCCGCCGAACGCCTCGGGAAGTTTGTGATATTTCCAGGCGGGAATGTCATTAAAAGGCCCGTCATGTATCAATCTCTCCGCTGTATAACCCGCGTTATTGACCACAAAAATAACGGGTGACTTGCCATAGCGCTGCATGTTGGATAATTCCTGCGCCGTCATCTGGAAGGAACCATCACCTTCCAACGCAATAATGCGTTGGCCCTCATCAGCAGCAAAACAAGCGCCTAACGCAGCCCCGAAGCCCATGCCGATTGATGCCCAATAACACGATGAAATGCACGTGCTGTTTTCCGGCAATTGCAAGTGGGCAAGACTGACGGCGCAGCCTGCATCGCCAAGAACAATATCACCAGGCCGAAGGAAATTGGCGATACGATCATAAAACCGCTTGCTGGTCATCAAGGCTTCGGGCTCGGGTTCATAAGCCTGGTCCGGCTTATGTAGAAATCCCTGTACGGGTGGGTCACTGTCCGTCGCCCGATTTTCTTCCACGGACGTCAACAGTTCGTCTATTACATCCGCGATCGATACGTTATCAAACACGGCGTCATCGATTTTTACTTGGTTATTCCATACGTGAATCACCTGGCTGTCTGTCAGTTCGTCGGTAAACCCACCCAGGTTGAAGTCTGAAGGGATCATGCCGAGAAAGACAACGGTGTCGGCGTCCTCGACAAACTCGCGAACCACCGGCTGACTGCCCGCTCCCTGGTATGCCCCCACGCATAGCGGCAGGCGCTCCATGTAATCCGCTTTGCCGATAAGCACGGAACCAAAAGTGATATTCGTCTTTTGCACGAATTCGATGACTTTATCCTGTAAACCCCAGCGATGGATTTCATGCCCCGGCAACAAAACGGTGCGCTTGCTTTGGTTGATCCTGTCGGCGATGCGGCGGGCTGCCTGCGTGGCGGCATGTTTATCATGGTCGATATAGTCATTCATATCCAGCGGTTGTGGCGGTTCCACCAGGGACAGCTGGATATCGGTAGGGATTTCCAGGAACACCGGCTTCTTTTTTGCCAGACAGGTCGACAATGCCTTGTCTATTTCTGTCGTTGCATGTTCTGCTTTATCCAACAGGGTTGTATAAGCCGTAACCTGCTCGAATATCCTGAGCGAGGCAGCGTATTTATTCGGCAGCAAATGATGCAGTATCGCCTGGGATTGATAGGCGCTTGTCGCGGGCCCACCGGAAATAACCACTAATGGAACATCCTCTGCGTAGGCGCCGGCAACGGCGTTGACGATACTGAATGAACCGGGGCCATAGGTCACCGCGGCAGCGGCCAGGCCTTTTATACGCGCATAACCATCAGCCGCATAACCCGCATTGAGTTCATTGCAGCTGGCTACGTGCATGATGTCGCTGTCTGCCATGATTTCAAAAAACGGCAGAATAAAATCACCCGGAACACCGAATACATGATCAACGCCCAGTGATTTCAGTCGTTTGAGCAGATATCCGGCAACGCTTATCGTGGAAGTATTGTCTGTCGCCCCTGTCATGATTACCTGATGTTGCATCGACTTTATATTGGTGAATAAGCTACTCGTCATCCCCGTGAAACCAGGGAAACGCCGTTCCCGCGCGCGGGAATGACGACGATTGATATTTTATGACTGTTTCCTGTTGGAAAGCCAGCAGTTCCCGCTAACCCACTCTCGACAAACAGCGGGAGCGCCTGTTGGAAAGCGCTTGGATTTGTGCAATAGTTAGTCTGATCGTTTATAAGGTTAGCAGGTGACATGCCAGTAATATCAACTGCGATTTTTTCACCCAAACATACTAACCCTGCTAATGCTCCGTCAACTTGATGGATTTCGCAGCTCAGGCTGGTTATTGATTTCTATAAATGTCCTTTCTGTGCCCAACCTTGATAATGCTTACAGTAAGTTGTTGCTTCCATACCGTATAAACAATTCGATGGACGCCTTGGCGTAGCCTGAATCGATTATTGTCTGCGAGTTTCCTGGCGCCTGGAGGGTAGGGGTTCTCTGCCAGACTTTGTATTCGGCGAATTATTTGTCGGCGAATTTTCTTCTGGGGAATTGTTTCAATTTCTTTTACGGCGGAAGGTTTTATAAAGATTTTATATTTTTCCACGACGTTTCAAGTCCTTTACTACGTCTTCAAAAGGCAGGTCGGGTTCCTTGGCGCGGTTTGATAAAGCCTCCAGGTCTTCGGCATCTTCTGCAAGGCTTAATCGCACGGCTTCATTCACCATATCCGATAATGAGCGATTTGTCTCAATGGTCTTCAGGCGCAGGGCGCGGCGCAGTTCCGGGTCGAAATAGACGGTCGTTCGCATGGATTTTTTAATCCCTGTGCTCATGAGAAACAATTTAACGTTATAACGTTATAACGTCAAAAATAAAATCGGCAGCGGCTCCTGTAAAATTCTCTTTGATAAGAACACAGCCGCAGGTGTACTATATATGGGGGGACAGACCCATCGGACATTTGCACGTGGCGCTGTAATGGTCAGCGCGGGAGCTCTCGTTGGTCTCTACGCGATGAACAATTATTACGGGATAAGGAACAGTAGCTTCCATCTGCCATAACGTTATATCTAAGACACGATATACTTAAATTCGGGAAGGATACACAAGGCCTGCTTAACTACGTTTATAGTACGAAACCGATGTTATACGCCGCGCCCAATGAGCGCCTGGATTTCACAGTTGCCGGTAATGATTCAGTCAATGAACCTGAACCAGGTCCACTAAGGATGGATAGCTTGTCAAATAAGAAAAAGAAGAAGTTCAAGGAGCGAATGCGTGAATTGCGGGAACGGCATAAAAACAGACAAAAGAAAGACAGCAAACTCATTAATCCGGTAAAAACCCCCCGGTATGACGATGTTTATTACGAAGGTGTTGCTTGGCTCGACAGCCTCGCCGGCCCACAGCTTCCAGAGGGCAAGCACATAGTCGAGTTTTCCGACGAATATCTTCGATTACGAAACGGATGACGTTTGTCAAGACTATTCCGTCAGGGGGATGACAGGGACAAAAATCTTGTGTACCCGGTTATCGAGGGCATGACCGTTTGACAGACCGAGATGTTCGTCTTGCTTGGCAAGCGCCGCCGACCACCCATCTTCATTCTCAGGACAAGTAGTATTGCCTTTCGGGAAACTATCACCGCAGAAATAAATAAAGAGCATCCTCGCAGGCTCACCGTGCTGCATCATGAAGTTCAGTACAGTAATTCGATTTGCGTGCTGGTAATAGGGCTTCAACCAATCGGTGTTTGTTGATATGCCAAGTTCGTTTTTGGTTTTGTCAAAGGCATCTATGATTTTTTGACGACCACCCTCGGCTCGGCAACTTTGCTTTAGCTCTTTGAGATTTGCCTTAGCTTCAACTAGTAGCCACTCCCGAGTGCCATTAATAAGGACATGGCCAACAGCGTCCCAGTTTGGTGGATTGCCGAGTTGTGGCCAGAAAGATTTCCACGCCTTTTGCGCCTTATGGTCTTCTGGAAGGAAGTTAAGTCCCTTCCGTTCATTGTTTTTCCCCTGCTTGCTCGGGTTAGAGGGGCAGTCTAACCAACAGACAGACTGTGCGCCCGTTACATTCTTCACGTGTTTATTGAGTAAATGCTGATGCTGCCCCAGAAATCTGAGCAGGTGGAATTTACTGCCATATAATTTCTCTGAATCGTCTTTACTCATTTCCTGATTCCTATTGCTTATCGTTAAATTAACAGAAGTCTCTTAGTATTTAGCTCAATTTGGCCTCATGTCCTTTGACAGGCTACACACTACACTATCCTGACGTCTCCCCATTTTTTGGGTATCTCAGCGCAATGCTTCCCGTTATTAACCCCTGTGCTCACCACCCAAGCTATCATATCGAGAATCACGAGTTGTTACAAGTGTGATGGGCCAAGTACATAGCCATCTGAAGACGACCCTGTTATGGGTGATGGGCCGGTTTACTACTGGTGGTACGCGCCTAAGCCCAAACCGTCATCACTTCAAAACCTGTTTGCTAGTCCTGATGCCTTGTTGACCGGTTAAGAAAAAATGGGGGGACGTTATAACAGGTTTCGGCTTGACAGTTGCGCTCTCGGAGTGCCAAACTCGGACAGACCGAACAGGAGGAACGCATCAACATCGCTCAGATTAGAGCGTTTCTAGCGGAGAAGATGGATAAATGAAAAAATAATATTGGCATTATTGTTAATGCCGGTGATAAGCCAAGCCGGGCCTTATGAAAAGGAGGTCAACGATTTTTGTAGAGCCCATGAAAAAGTTGTAATAGAAATCCTGGATATGAAAGATGAAGGTGTGAGTAGACGTGCTGCGCTTGGTATTGTTGGCATTGCTTCTCCGAAAGGGAGATTACCTTATAAGGAATTTAATTTGGGTGCTGTTAATAGAATTTATAATGATAATTATGGGGTAAGTGGGAATCTTGAAAGACGTCTGGCTTTGAAGAAGGAGCTTCAATATTGTAAAAATAATATAGTCACATTTATTAGACTTCATTTGAGGGGGAGATGATGAGCCACTGTCTGTATTCCGAAGAAATAGGGGACAACCAATGAATCGGGCTAAATTAACATTGTTTTTCCTTGCTTACGTCTGGGTTACTAATCCGGTAACGTTAGCAGACGAATATCCTGGTAGAATTGGCGTTGGTCAACTTATAGAGAACGTGATTTCGGGCGAGGATTTTGTTGGGAAAGAATTCGTTATTTCAGGAATTGCGCTGTCAAGTACACAATTCAATAACACCGGAAGTACTGGTGGAGGGGTGCTTCATGTGGGCACAAAGGCTACCTATCAGTCTGGTGTATACACCAATTTTGTTTCTATCTATGGCGTCACCTCCGCAATCGCTGAAGGCGATAATGTCCTGATTTGGGTTTCCGTCGAGGAATCCAGTGCAACTAAAATTGGTTCTGAAACATACACTTCAATAATACTAACAAAAATTAACCGCCAATAAGACCTGACCTGCGAAGCGCAACAGGTTCAATAAGTTAATGAGGCACTGGTTTATCCGTAAATTCATGGGGGACAACAAGATGCTACGGGAAGATATATCAGGCACTGCCATCACGCAGTTTTTCCATTGCTGGCGCGCAATGCCAATAGCCGTTCTGGTGGGGGTGATAGTATTGGCGCAAGCAGGTTGTGGCGTGAGTTATGTTGCGAAAAATCAGTTAACGCCCAGACAGTCGTTCAGGGATGAGTTGGCTTCGGGTGGCCAAGGCCCGGAGATGGTGGTAATACCGGCTGGCCGATTTCGCATGGGTTGCGTGTCCGGGAGAGATTGTGAGAATGAGGAGATGCCAGTGCATGAAGTGAGGATAGCCCAGCCGTTTGCGCTGTCGAAATACGAAGTGACGTTCGCCCAGTGGGATGCCTGCGTAGCTGACGGGGGCTGTGGCGGTTATCGGCCGGATGATGAAGGTTGGGGCCGAGGCAACCGCCCGGTGATTAGGGTTTCGTGGAACCATGCGATGGAATACGTGCAGTGGCTGTCGGGGAGGACGGGGAAGCGTTACCGTCTGCCGACGGAGGCCGAGTGGGAATATGCGGCCCGTGCTGGGACGACGACAAAGTATTCCTGGGGGAATGATATTGGTCGTAACCGGGCGAATTGCAATGGTTGCGGCAGCCGGTGGGATGTTCAACAGACCGCGCCAGTGGGGAGTTTCTCGGCCAATAGTTTTGGTCTTTATGACATGCACGGCAACGTGAGGGAGTGGGTGGCGGACTGCTGGAACTACTATGCGGGTGCCCCCAGTGATGGGAGTGCCTGGACAAGTGGGTATTGCACCGATCGCGTTGAGCGCGACGGCTCCTGGTTCGACGGACCGGGGGACCTCCGTTCCGCTTTCCGCTTCTGGGACTCCACCGATCTCCGTAGCGTTTTCCACGGGTTTCGCGTGGCGCGGACGCTCACCCCCTAAATCGTTACCTCGTTACCTCTTTTTTTGAGGGTTCCAAGGGGGCAAGCCCCCCCTTGACTGTGCGAATAATTGTGATTATCCCGATGCTTGGCTTTATCATGACGTCAAGGTGGACCTGCTGACCTGCGAAGCGCAACAGGTTCAATAAGTTAATGAGGCACTGGTTTATCCGTAAATTCATGGGGGACAACAAGATGTTCCGACAAGGTATATCAGGCACTGCCATCATGCGGTTTTTTCGTTGCCGGCGTTCAATGCCAATAGCCGTTCTGGTGGGGGTGATAGTATTGGCGCAAGCAGGTTGTGGCGTGAGTTATGTTGCGAAAAATCAGTTAACGCTGGGACAGTCGTTCAGAGATGAATTGGCTTCGGGTGGTCAGGGCCCGGAGATGGTGATAATACCGGCCGGTCGGTTTCGCATGGGTTGCGTGTCCGGGAGAGATTGTGATGATGACGAGACACTGGTGCATGAAGTGACGATAGCCCAACCATTTGCGCTATCGAAATACGAGGTGACGCGTGGTGAATTTGGCCGTTTTGTGGCGCAGGCCGGTTACCGCACGACGGCGGAGCGTAGCGGAGGTTGCTACGGGTGGGATGGTAGTGATGATTATCCGACAGAGAAGTCGTCTGCGAGGTGGAATAATCCGGGGTTTAATCAGTCGGATACGCATCCTGTCGTGTGTGTGAGTTGGGATGATGCAGTGGCATACGTGGAATGGTTATCATCCGATACAGGCAAGCGTTACCGGTTATCGAGCGAGGCGGAGTGGGAGTATGCGGCCCGTGCCGGGACGACGACAGAGTATTCCTGGGGGAATGATATTGGTCGTAACCGGGCGAATTGCGATGGTTGCGGCAGCCGATGGGATTATGGGCAGACCGCGTCGGTGGGGAGTTTCCCGGCCAATGGTTTTGGTCTGCACGATATGCACGGCAACGTGTGGGAGTGGGTGCAGGACTGCTGGACCGGGAGTTATGCAGGCGCGCCAAGTGATGGGAGTGCCTGGGAGCGGGAGTACTGTGGCAGACGCGTGTTGCGCGGTGGTTCCTGGTTCAACAAACCGAGGGACATCCGGGCTGCGAACCGCGTCAGCGACATCTCCGGTTACCGCTTCAGCGACAGCGGGTTTCGTGTGGCGCGGACGCTCACCCCCTGAATCGTTACCTCTTTACCTCTTGGGGGATCCAAGGGGGCAAGCTCCCCTTGACCGTGCGAACGATTATGACTATCCCGACGATTGGCCTTATCGCGACGTCAAGGTGGGTCTGCTGACCTGCGAAGCGCAACGGGTTCAATAAATTAATGAGGTGTTGGTTTATCCGTAAATTCATGGGGGGATAACAAGATGCTCCGAGAAAGTATATCGGGTACTGCTATCACGCGGTTTTTACACTTGGCGCAGGAAGTACGGCGGGTTGAACGTGAACACTGATTCTGGCCAAGACCGAAAAGTGTTCACGTTCAGCCGGGTTCGGCGTTTACAATGAACCGGAATCAGTGCTCATTTTCACCGGAATACGCACTTGCCGGCAAATTCAAGGATGAAGCCCCATGTTTCAGCTAACCCAAGTTTAACACTCATATTTATAAGTTCTTAATATTCAATCGCTTACTGACACAGTTGCTTGCGAGTTAAAACATAACGCGGAGGGTGCGCTATTCAGCCCTTACCGTAACGTAGGGTGTGATAGTCTTCAGTGTTTTCGGGCCGATGCCGGGGATTTTCAGCAGGTCATCAACGGATTGATAGGGCCGGCCGGCGGTGATTTTAACCGCGGTAACCGGGCCGATGCCAGGGACGAGTTGGAGCTCTTTGTTCGATGCGTTGTTCAGGTCGAGGGGCGGGTCATTGCGGGTGCGTGTTTTTGCCACGCTCTGGCGGAATTCCTTAAGTCTTTGAGTCTCCTCCCGTTGGCGTTTGCGCATGTCGGCCAAGAGGCGGGGTTGAGTTGACTCCCATATTCCGGCACGACCCAACATGGCGATGGCGCGTAAATCCTGGAGTTCTTCAAGCACGGTTTGGCTTGGTTTGCCATCGGGGGCCGGGCGGGTTTTGCCGTGCACCCTGGCCAGGCCCTGTTCGACAAGGAGAGAGCCGAGGTCGTGGCCGTCATGGGTTTCGATAAAGGCGTAAAAACGACCGGTCGCAGAGCGTCCCAGCGCCCGGGCATAACTGGTGTAAACGGTGAAGGGCCGGGACAATGCCTGTTTAGCGTACTCGGTAGCCTGTTCGCCGAAGCGCACTACGTCATGGGGGTCTTCGAGGCCGAAGTGATATTGTTGTTCGCGGATTCTTTCCAGTTCGGCCTTGCTGCCGTAGGTGGTTTCCGGGCAATCGACATAGTAGAGCCGCAGGTGAAGCTCGTCTCCGGCGGCATTGACCTTGAAACTGTCGCCATCGTTCAAGTCAGCCTCGATAAGCGTGGCGTTTTTGATAGTGACAAGCTCGGCGGCAGACAGGGGCAGGGCGATACAGCCGAAGAGAAACAAGGCATGGAACAGGCATTTTTTAATCCTTGCGCGCATGAGAAACAATTTAACGTTATAACGTTATAACGTCAAAAATAAAATCGGCAGCGACTCCTGCTAACTAGTCACTGTTAGCGGAAACTGCTGATCAGTTACCTTTTCACTTGTAATTAGTCACTCATCTGTTTGTAATTGGTCACCATCTCGTTTATAATTGGTCACTCTTTCACTTGTAATTAGTCACCATCTCGTTTGTAATTGGTCACTCTCTCGCTTGTAATTAGTCACTCATCTGTTTATAATTGGTCACTCTTTCACTTGTAATTAGTCACTCATACATTTATAATTGGTCACATTCCATCTTTTAATATGCCGTTCATGCTAATGGAGTATGAACCATGTATGACAGATTTATTAAACAACGCATTGAAACAGCCCTGTCCGATACCCGGGTAGTCCTTATCGCAGGGCCCCGGCAAACCGGAAAGACGACGCTGTCCCAGGCGATAGCTGGTAAAAACATGCCTTTCTTTACCTTGGACAATGTGACCACGCTGGAGGCGGCGCGACAAGACCCCGCCGGCTTTATTCGCGGGCTGGATAAAGCGGTTATTGATGAAATTCAGCGTGCCCCCGAGCTGCTGCTCGCAATCAAGGAAAGTGTCGACCTTGATCAACGTCCCGGACGCTTTCTGCTGACCGGGTCGGCAAACCTCATGACGCTGCCCCGCGTCGCTGACTCATTAGCCGGCCGTATGGAAGTGATCAGGTTGTTGCCCTTGTCCCAAAATGAAATACAAGGCTTTTCCCCGACGTTTCTGAACAGCGTCTTCGATGGCGCTATCCCTGTCGTCAAGCGCCCAATCCTGGCCGATGACTTGATTGAAACGGCGCTGGCCGGCGGATACCCGGAGGCAGTGGCGCGAACTTCTTACAGGCGAAGGCAAGACTGGTACCTGAACTACATTGACGCAATAGTGCAAAGGGATATCAGTGATATTGTCCAAATCGAACATATCCTGCAAATACCCAGGTTACTGCAAGCGCTTGCTCATCATTCCGGTCAACTGGCCAATTACTCGAAAATCGGTTCGTTCCTGGATATGAATTACGCCACGACCCAAAAGTACACGCGTATCCTCGAACAGCTTTTTTTCATCAGCGCGCTGCCTTCCTGGCATACGAACCGGCTGAAACGCCTGGTCAAGGCGCCCAAACTTCATTTTCTGGATTCGGGCCTGTTAGCTGCGCTCCAGGATATTACCCTTAAAAAATTGAAGGATAATCGCCGGCTTTTTGGCCCGCTTCTGGAAACTTTCGTGTTTGCCGAGCTGCAGAAACTCGCTGGCTGGAATGATCGCCGATGCAAATTTTCGCACTTCCGGGATAAACAGAAAAAAGAAGTCGATATTGTTATCCAGGACCAAAGCGGTCAGGTTGTCGGCATTGAGGTAAAGGCGTCTGCCACGGTAACCAACGCAGATTTTTCAGGATTACGCAAACTTGCCGAAGCCCACCCAAAAGAGTTCGTCCTGGGTCTGGTGTTGTACGACCACGACCAGGCTGTTCCATTTGGTGAGCGCCTGTTTGCCGCGCCGATTTCCGCGCTCTGGCATTAACCCGCGTAACAGGGAACAGGCCCCGGGTTTGGGTATTTGCCCCAGGCTGTTCCATTTGGTGAGCGCCTGTTTGCCGCGCCGATTTCCGCGCTCTGGCATTAACCCGCATAACAGGGAACAGGCCCCGGGTTTGGGTATTTGCCCCAGGCTGTTCAGCAGGGCAACGAACCGCTAATTCCATAGTTCCTCTCTTTTATTAAAAATCATCTTCTTTCAGGTAGCCGTTTTGAAGTTGTTTTGCTTCAGCCATCAGCTTGTCGATAATGTCGTTGAATGTTCTCCGTTCTCCCACGGTTAAATTCGACAACAGCGCTTCTTCGTAATTCCGGGCAATGGGCATGACCTCATCATATACGGTCAAGCCTGTTTCCGATAATTGCAATATTGAACGGCGTTTGTCTTGTTCATCCATCTCCCGGTCGATGAGGTGGCGTTTCAGCAGCCGTGATACCGCGCGGGAAACCACGGATTTTTCGATCTTCGTGCGCCGGCAAACTTCATCAGCGGAAATCCCCGGGTACTCCGCCAGGATCATCATGATCCGCCACTCCGGCATGGAAATGGCAAATTTATCTCCATAGGCAGCAGCGATGGCGCCACTGACGACGTTCGACAACAGGGACAACCGGTAAGGCAGGAATGCTTCCAGTTTCAACGGCTTGCGATGTTTCAAGTGGTCAACTTCCAGTATTTGATTGCCGATGTTGACAATAGTTGTTCACGCAACTAATATTAGTTGCGTGAACAACTGATTATAACATGGCAGGAGTTATACGCATGACTGAATTATTCCACAATCCCATGGGTACCGACGGGTTCGAGTTTATTGAATACACGGCGCCCGACCCGGAATTGCTTCGCGGCCTGTTTGAAAAAATGGGCTTTCCCGCAACGGCAAAACACCGGCGCAAGAACGTCACGCTGCATTCCCAGGACGACATTAATTTTATCATCAATGCTGAACCGGACAGCTTCGCCCAACGGTTTGCCGGGTTGCACGGACCGTCGATATGCGCTATCGCCTTCCGGGTCAAAGACGCGGCAAGGGTCTATACCCGGGCCCTTGAGCTGGGCGCGCAGGGTGTCGAGGCAAAACCGGGCCCGATGGAATTGAACATTCCCGCTATTGAAGGCATCGGCGGGAGTCGCTTATACCTGGTTGACCGCTACGGCGGCAGAACCATTTACGACGTGGATTTTGAGCCTGTTGAAGTCAATCATCACGTCAGGCGAACCGGATTAACCTATGTGGACCACCTTACCCATAATGTCTATCAGGGCAACATGGACAAGTGGGCCGGGTTCTACGAGAAATTATTCGACTTCCGCGAGCTGAAGTATTTCGATATAGAAGGGAAGCTGACCGGATTGAAAAGTCGCGCCATGACCAGTCCTTGCGGCAAGATTCGCATCCCGATCAATGAGTCTGCCGATGACAAATCACAAATCGAGGAATACCTGAGTGAATATCACGGCGAAGGCGTCCAGCACGTCGCCCTGGGGACGAACGACATCTATGCAACCGTGGATGCGTTGCGCAGTCGCGACGTAGTATTCCAGGACACCCCCAATAGCTATTATGAGAGGGTAGACCAGCGAGTAGCCGGCCACGGCGAAGACCTGGCGGCGCTTGAACAGCGCCGCATATTGATTGACGGCGCTCCCACGGCAGGTCAGGGCCTGTTGTTGCAGATTTTTACCGAAAACGTGATAGGCCCTATTTTCTTTGAAATTATTCAACGAAAAGGCAACGAGGGATTTGGCGAGGGAAATTTTCAGGCCCTGTTTGAATCCATCGAGCAGGACCAGGTCCGCCGGGGCGTCCTGCAATCGGCGTCGTAGAATTCCGGAACCCCCCCGTTATTTTTCCCTGCCAAGGAGGATGCAGGGGGGTTGAGGAAGCGCCTGATAAATTAGTAAACTGCCCCCGAACCCGGAAACCCCATCTGGGATAAGAAACGGTTTGTCCTGCTGACGCAGGGGCGCGGCAATGTCGCCGTCGCTCAGATTGCCGACAACGATGAGGGTATTTTAATGACAATCAAGTTTGAAAATAACCTGCAATATGCCCGGGAGCTTGATGCCCGGGATACCTTGAAGTCCTGTCGGACGCGGTTTCATTTTCCTGAAATCAACGGGCAGCCGGCAGTTTATTTTGTCGGAAATTCCCTGGGTCTCTGCCCCGTTACCGCCCGGGAGGCCATGGATGCAGAGTTGCGCGTCTGGGCGGAATACGGGGTCAAGGGGCATTTCCGCGAGGCAAACCCCTGGTACAGCTACCATGAGTTGCTCAGCCCCCTGGTTGCGCCGCTGGTCGGCGCGCAAGAGCATGAAGTGGTGTGCATGAATTCACTGACGGTCAACCTGCATTTATTGTTTGTCAGTTTCTACCGCCCCACGCGCCGGCGATACAAAATTATCAGCGAAGCGAAGATGTTTCCTTCCGACCGTTACATGTTGGAAACCCAGGCGCGGCATCATGGCTTCGAGCCCGATGATGCCATCATTGAAGTTGAACCGCGGCCGGGGGAATCCTGCATCCGGGAAGAAGACATATTAGCGAAAATTGAAGAGCACAAGGATGAACTTGCCATGGTTTTCTTTGGCGCGGTGAATTATTTTACCGGCCAGTTCTTCGACGTTGTCAAACTGACGGAAGCGGCCCATGAAGTCGGCGCGATCGCCGGGTTTGATTTGGCCCATGCCATAGGCAACCTGCCCCTGCAATTACACGATTGGCAGGTTGATTTTGCCGCTTGGTGTTCCTACAAATACCTCAATGCCGGACCGGGCAACGTGGCCGGGATTTTTGTGCATGAAAAACATGCAAGAGACACCGAACTGCCGCGTTTCGGTGGCTGGTGGGGGCACGATAAGGAACGGCGGTTCCTGATGGAGAATCACTTTCAGCCAATGCCGACCGCCGAGGGTTGGCAGCTGAGCAACACCCCGGTATTCGGCATGGCTGTCAAGAAGGCCTCCCTGGAGATATTCAACGAGACCGGCGTGCGCCGGCTGCGTGAAAAAAGTCTCATGCTGACTTCTTATCTGGAGTATATCTTCAATGATGTAGTGGCAAAGTTTCCCGATTTGCAGATAAAAATCATCACGCCGGAAGATACTGCAAAACGTGGATGCCAGTTATCGATCAAGCTGACAGGGACCGACCGGTCGCTGCTTGAAGCATTAACCACCAAGGGAGCGCTCGTGGATTTTCGTGAACCTGACGTCATCAGGGCAGCGCCGGCGCCACTGTATAATTCTTTCGAGGACGTCTTTCAATTTGGCCGGATTTTGAGTTCAGCCTTGCGCGCGCGTTAATTAACCCCTGTTTACTTTTGTCGCGGAGGGCAATTCGCCAAAAAGCCGGCGGTAATCCCTGGAGAATCGGCCCAGGTGCCATATCCCCCAGTTCGCCGCTATGTCTCCCAGGGAGATATGCCGGTTTTCCATCGAGATAATTTCCCGGCGGATATTATTAAGGCGCAGGGCCCTGATATACCGGGCCGGGCTCATCTCAATGACTTCATTGAATACATATTCCAGGGTGCGCCGCGACGTTCCCAACTCTTCACACAACTTCCCGACTGTCAGCTCCTCGCGCAAATTGTCCCTGATTATGTCCAGCGCATCATGGAAGAGCCGGCGGTGTTTGTTTCTGATTAAGCCGGACCCGAGCCGTGCCCGGTCGTCGGTTGCGATAAACAGCGAACATACCGTTTCCGTCAGCGCCGCCTTGAAGGCGGCCCACTGGTTTGGACTTTCCAGGGAAAGCTGCCCTTGCTCAGCTCCTGTCTGAAAATCTGTCAGTAATGAATACAGGCGCCGGGTGTCTTTTTTGCTCTTTACCAGGATGGGCGGAATGTATTCCGGCCTGAACAGCTTCCGGCCGGGATACTGGCGCCGGAACGCGTTGTTAAGCAAGTGGCAGGATACGTGGATGACGCATATTTTCAGGTCGGGCGACGTGGCGCCTTCCATGTTGGCCCCGGGCGGCAAAATAAACGCCGCGCCTTTCGGAAAGGTTTCACAATTGAGCGTAAGGGTCCTGTCGGTATCCATCAGCAAACCGACCGCGTAATAATTTTGCGGAACCGTTGCGTTTTGATATAAAATCTGGTTGGTCGCTTCAAAGAACAAGGCCAGCTCAGGGTCTGTTTCGCATGAAGTAAAAACGCCGATAAAAGGCCCCTTGCTGATCTGTTGATAGGACTGGTCATAACCTGTAAGCCGGGCCGCCTGTTCGTCGATGTCCCAGTGGTGAAGCTGCTTGATCAGGGGTTGTTTTGTGCAAATCGGATTATTCATCACTCATGCCCGCCGAATCGCAGGTCAAATTAATCTGTTTTTTGCGCATTAGGGATAACACTATTTTATTCAGGCAAGAATACTATATGTTGCTAAATTGTACAAACGTATTGATATGGGGGTAGTAATGAATAGAAGAAATATCGCAACTTATGCTCAATGGCAGGTTGTTTTATTATTGTCATGCTTGGTCGCGCCAAGCCAGGTATGGGCGCAGGCGATAGAGGAGATTATCGTCACCGCAACCAAACGTGAAACCAGCTTGCAGGACACGCCCATGTCCATAACGGCTTTCAGCGAATTCGAACTGCAACGCAGCGGCGCGGAAGGCATATTCGACTACGGCGTCAAAATTCCCAACCTGGGCTTCAGCAATGAAGCTGATGGCCGTTTCAACGCCGGTTCTCCGGCAATCCGCGGTGTCGCCGGTGGTGGCGTTGTCGGCGCTACTGGCTTCTACATCGATGATATTCCGGTGCCGGAATACATGAACCCGCGCATCTCCGATGTTTCACGGGTTGAGGTCTTGCGCGGCCCGCAAGGCACACTCTACGGCGCGCGTTCCATGGGCGGCACGGTTCGGGTTATCACGAAGCAGGCGAACGCAGATGAGATGGAAGGTTCCATGGGCGCTTCGATATCGGATGTCAAGGAAGGCGATATCAACTGGCGGGTTGACGGCAGTTTGAACGCGCCGATTATAGACGGCGTATTGGGCATGCGCGCCTTGGTGTATTATGCCCAGAACTCCGGTATATTTGACCGGGTGCATATTGCCGGTTCCAACCGGCCGGCGTTCGACCCGGTGGAAAACGTGGATGATGACGAGTTTTATGGTGGCCAACTGTCTTTCACCTGGAATGTCGCTGATAACGTCAGTATAAGACCCCGTTTCATGTATCAGCGCACTGATTCAGACAACCTGCCCCTTGCCGACCTCTCCCCGGGCAATTTTGAAGTGCCGCGACATAATAATATCGCGGAGCCCGGCGAGGAAGAATGGTGGCTGGGCAGTGTCACTATCAATGTTGATACGGGCTTCGGCGAGATAGTGTCCACCACGGCAAAGTTCGACCGGGAAGTCAATGAGTTCGAAGATCAGACGGGCACCCTGGATGGTTTGATATTTGTGGCAAACGGACTGCCTGAGCCGCATATCCCCTCCCCGCTGTCTGAAATGGAAGAAGATACTGCGTTCGTGCATGAAACCCGTTTGATTGCCGGTTTTGGCGACCTGCCTGTTGAAAGCGTGGCTATGACTTTAGGGGTCTTCTACGAGGATCGGGAACATATCCTTAACTATCCGCCGTCTTTTGCGCCGGGCATCAATGCAAGATTCACCAGCGACCTCAACGCGTTATTGACGGGTATTGCCCCCGGATTTCCGATACCCTTTCCACCCGGCGCCCTGGGCTCTGACCTGGTATTTGAAACTCTCGATTATACTGATACTGAAGAAATTGCGGTCTTCGGCGAGTTGACGCTAAGGTTGAGTGACAACCTGAGACTGACCGGCGGCGCGCGCTGGTCGAAGACCACCCTGGATTTCAGCGCCGTGCGGAATGGTATTGTCAATGGCGGTCCGGCGACCCAGATGCCCCCCACTCGCAGCGACTCCAGGGTAGTGCCCAAGGTCTTGATGGAGCTCGACGTCACTGATGACTTGTTGGTTTACGCCACGGCGTCAAAGGGTTTTCGCGTCGGTGGCATCAACCTGCCCGTGCCGGAAGCCTTTTGCGCCACTCAACTCGCGGACCTGGGCATTACCAATGCCGATATATTCGCTTTCGATTCGGATTCACTCTGGAATTTTGAGATGGGTATGAAGTCATCTTGGTTGGCCGAGCGCGTCCATTTGAATATCGCGGCTTTCAATATCAATTGGAGCGATACCCTGCAAACGAATCGGCTGTCGTGCGGATTCCAGTACGTGGCGAATTCCGGGTCGGCTGAGAACAAAGGTCTTGAAGTTGAGCTCAAGGCGGTTCCGATGGAAGGCTTGAACGTTTCCATGGGGCTTGGGTACACCGATGCCGAGATTACCAAGGGCGACCCCCTGGTAGGCACGGTTGCGGGAGACCGTATCCTGCAGGTGCCGGAGATCACCTTTAATGCCGCCGCCGAGTACAGCTTTCCGCTGTTTTCCGATTGGGAAGGTTATCTCCGGGGCGATTATTCCTATTATGGCGACAGTCTCAGCGCCAACAACGTCAGTGGCACGACGCCGCCACGGGTGCGGGACTCGTTCGACTTGCTTAATTTTCGCCTCGGCGCCTTTCAAGCGGACAGCTGGGACGTGGCCTTGTTTGTCAAGAATGCGACTAATGAACACGCCAACCTGTCCGATAATCGCTCCATCGCAGCGGAAAAACCGGGCCGGCCGCGCATTGTCACAAATCGACCGCGCACCTTCGGCCTGGAAATACGCAAAAACTTCTGATCTTTCAACACGGGCAGATTTGTCAGCATCGCCGAACCATCAATAATCCGGGGGGAGTGTCGCAAAAGGAGTAAAAGTTGGGCGGCAGGGACGCCATTAATTCCCTGGGGGCAGCCCCCCGGCGCTCCGGCCTGGGAGCGCGACCATCCCGCCCGCCTGAGGTAACCCCCCCTGTGGTTGCCCCAGGCGGGTCAGCGACGGCGGCGACCTTTTGCGGTACCCCCCAACCAGGCAGGAGGATTCTGTACCCATACCCGCCGAATCCAGGTCAAATTAATACGCTTTTATTGCGTATTAGGGATAACACTATTTTATTCAGGCAGGAATACTATCCCTTGTCAAATTATCCGAACGTATTGATATGGGGGTAGTAATGAATAGAAGAAATATCGCAACTTATGCTCAATGGCAGGTTGTTTTATTATTGTCATGCCTGGTCGCGTCAAGCCAGGTATGGGCGCAGGCGATAGAGGAGATTATCGTCACCGCAACCAAACGCGAAACCAGCTTGCAGGACACGCCCATGTCCATAACGGCTTTCAGCGAATTCGAACTGCAACGTAGCGGCGCGGAAGGCATATTCGACTACGGCCTCAAAATTCCCAACCTGGGCCTCAGCAATGAAGCTGATGGTCGCTTCAACGCCGGTTCTCCGGCAATCCGCGGCGTCGCCGGTGGCGGCGTTGTCGGGGCCACGGGCTTCTACATCGATGATATTCCGGTGCCGGAATACATGAACCCGCGCATCTCCGATGTTTCACGGGTTGAGGTCTTGCGCGGCCCGCAAGGCACGCTCTACGGCGCGCGTTCCATGGGCGGCACGGTTCGGGTTATCACGAAGCAGGCGAACGCGGACGAGAGGGAAGGTTCCATGGGCGCTTCGATATCGGATGTCAAGGAAGGCGATATCAACTGGCGGGTTGACGGCAGTTTGAACGCGCCGATTATAGACGGCGTATTGGGCATGCGCGCCTTGGTGTATTATGCCCAGAACTCCGGCATATTTGACCGGGTGCATATTGCCGGTTCCAACCGGCCGGCGTTCGACCCGGTGGAAAACGTGGATGATGACGAGTTTTATGGTGGCCAACTGTCTTTCACCTGGAATGTCGCCGATAACGTCAGTATAAGACCCCGTTTCATGTATCAGCGCACTGATTCAGACAACCTGCCCCTTGCCGACCTCTCCCCGGGCAATTTTGAAGTGCCGCGACATAATAATATCGCGGAGCCCGGCGAGGAAGAATGGTGGCTGGGGAGTGTCACTATCAATGTTGATACGGGCTTCGGTGAGATAGTGTCCACCACGGCAAAGTTTGACCGGGAAGTCAATGAGTTCGAAGATCAGACGGGCACCCTGGATGGTTTGATATTTGTGGCAAACGGACTGTCTGAGCCGCATATCCCCTCCCCGCTGTCTGAAACGGAAGAAGATACCGCGTTCGTGCATGAAACCCGTTTGATTGCCGGTTTTGGCGACCTGCCTGTTGAAAGCGTGGCTATGACTTTAGGGGTCTTCTACGAGGACCGGGAACATATCCTTAACTATCCGCCGTCTTTTGCGCCGGGCATCAATGCAAGATTCACCAGCGACCTCAACGCGTTATTGACGGGTATTGCCCCCGGATTTCCGATACCCTTTCCACCCGGCGCCCTGGGCTCTGACCTGGTATTTGAAACTCTCGATTATACTGATACTGAAGAAATTGCGGTCTTCGGCGAGTTGACGCTAAGGTTGAGTGACAACCTGAGACTGACCGGCGGCGCGCGCTGGTCGAAGACCACCATCGATTTCAGCGCCGTGCGGGATGGTATTGTCAATGGCGGTCCGGCGACCCAGATGCCCCCCACTCGCAGCGACTCCAGGGTGGTGCCCAAGGTCCTGATGGAGCTCGACGTCACTGATGACTTGTTGGTTTACGCCACGGCGTCAAAGGGTTTTCGCGTCGGCGGCATCAACCTGCCCGTGCCGGAAGCCTTTTGCGCCACTCAACTCGCGGACCTGGGCATTACCAATGCCGATATACTCACTTTCGATTCGGATTCACTCTGGAATTTTGAGATGGGCATGAAGTCATCCTGGTTGGCCGAGCGCGTCCATTTGAATATCGCGGCTTTCAATGTCAATTGGAGCGATACCCTGCAAACGAATCGGCTGTCGTGCGGATTCCAGTACGTAGCGAATTCCGGGTCGGCTGAGAACAAAGGTGTTGAAGTTGAGCTCAAGGCGGTTCCGATGGAGGGTTTGAACGTTTCCATGGGGCTTGGGTACACCGATGCCAAGATTACCAAGGGCGACCGCCTGGTAGGCACGGTTGCGGGAGACCGTATCCTGCAGGTGCCGGAGATCACCTTTAATGCCGCCGCCGAATACAGCTTTCCACTGTTTTCCGATTGGGAAGGTTATCTCCGGGGCGATTATTCCTATTATGGCGACAGTCTCAGCGCCAACAACGTCAGTGGCACGACGCCGCCACGGGTGCGGGACTCGTTCGACTTGCTTAATTTTCGCCTCGGCGCCTTTCAAACGGACAGCTGGGACGTAGCCTTGTTTGTCAAGAATGCGACTAATGAACACGCCAACCTGTCTGATAATAATTCCATCGCAGCGGAAAAACCAGGCCGGCCGCGCATTGTCACAAATCGACCGCGCACCTTCGGCCTGGAAATACGCAAAAACTTCTGATCTTTCAACGCGGGCAGATTTGTCAGCATCGACGAACCATCAATAATCAGGGAGGAGTGTCGCAAAAGGGGTAAAAGTTGGGCGGCAGGGACGCCGTTAATTCCCTGGGGGCAGCCCCCGGCGCCGGCCCTCTCCGGCCTGGGAGCGCGGCCATCCCGCCCGCCTGAGGTAACCCCCCCTGTGGTTGCCCCAGGCGGGTCGGCGATGGCGGCGGCCTTTTGCGATACCCCCAACGCAGGCAGGAGGACAGTGAACTATTTATCAATGAACGACATGTAAATAGCTTTTTTCGACATTGCCCGCCGTTAATGGATGATTTTTCCATCCTTTTCCTATTAGCATGAACAGTGCAATAGTACGGACTTCCCAAAAGGTGAATTACTTATCCATGAGCGCCATCCAACCGGTTTTTTTCCGACGTCATCAACCACCATTGGCTGTAAGAGGCCAATAGATACTTGTAACGGAGAGTGTCATGGACAGTCATGCCCGCATCGTTATCGTCGGCGGCGGCATCATGGGGGTCGGGTTGCTCTACCACCTGGCGGAGGAGGGCTGCACCGACGTTCTTTTGATTGAGAAAGGCGAGCTCACCTCCGGCTCGACCTGGCATGCCGCCGGACAGTGTCCCAACCTGGTCGGCAATTACAACCTGGCCAAGATCCACGAGTACAGCATCTCCCTCTACAAGCGGCTGGAGCGACTCACCGGACAGGCCGTCAGTTGGCATACGTCGGGCAGTGTTCGCTTCGCGCTGACCCAGCGCGACCTGGACTGGTTCGAATACCTGAAGGGGATCGCCGCCAATGTCGGGTTCCACATGGAAATCATAGGCGTCGACCAGATCAAAAAGCTCAACCCCTTCGTCTCTACCGACGGTGTCCTGGCCGGCGCGTGGACGCGGGACGACGGTCATGCTGACCCTACGGGCCTGTGCAACGCGATGGCGCGGGGCGCGCGCAACATGGGCGCGAAGATCGTCCGGCACAACCGGGTTATCGACATCAACCCGCTGCCTTCCGGCGAATGGGAAGTCGTGACCGGGAACGGCACGGTCGTAGCGGAAATAGTCGTCAATGCAGCCGGTTGCTACGCCCGGCAGGTGGCGCAGATGGTGGGCGCGGACCTGCCCATCTGCAATATCCAACACCATTATCTCATTTCCGGCCAGATCCAGGAGTTCGTCGATCGCGATGAAGAGATTCCGGTGATCCGCGACCCTTACGCCTCCGCCTACCTGCGGCAGGAGCAGCAGTCCGGTCTTATCGGCATCTACGAACACGATAACCTCGCCGAAGCGTGGCCGCCCCGGGGCTTGCCGGACTGGGAGTCCGACAGCGAACTGTTTGCCGACGACCTGGAGCGACTGATGCCATGGCTCGAGCGCGCGATGGAGCGCATGCCGATAATCGAAGACGCCGGCATCAAACGTATCGTCAACGGCGCCATTCCCCATCCTGCCGATGGCCCACCGCTTTTGGGGCCTGTGGCCGGGCTTGAGAACTTCTGGCTCTGTTGCGGTTCCTCCTTCGGCATCGCCCAAGGCGCCGGGTGCGGCAAGTATCTTGCGCAGTGGATGCTCTACGGCGATTCGGAAATCAACATGACCGGATTCGATCCTCGCCGTTTCGGCGCCTTTGCCGATGAGAGCTACATGAAGGCGAAGGGCTGTCAGGACTACAGCATCACCTACTTTACCCCGCTTCCCGGTGAAGAGTTGCCCGCCGCCCGCCCCCGCCGCGTCAGCCCGCTGCATGAGAAGCTGAAAGCGCAGGGTTGTGTGCATACCGAGACCTTCGGTTGGGAACGACCCAAGTGGTTTTCTTCAGACGGTCGCGAAGAAGAATACAGCTACCGCCGCAACAACGTTTTCGACGTGACGCGCGCCGAATGCCTTGCAGTGCGCGAGCGGGTCGGCATATTGGATTTATCAGGCTTCGCCAAGTACGACGTGACCGGCGCCGACGCCCGCGCATTCCTGGATCGCATTTGCGCCAACAGGATGCCGAAAAGGGGCGGGATCACCCTGGCGCACGTCTTGTCCGAAGGCGGGCGTATCGGCGGCGAGATGACGATCACGCATCTTGCTGACGATCACTTCTACGTATTGTCTGCGGCCGGCGCCGAGCTACGCGACCTGGACCACTTGCGCCAGGGCCGGCTCGAAGGCGAGCAGGTACACATCGCCAACGTCACCGATGAGCGGGGCGTGCTCGTGCTTGTCGGGCCGCGCTCGCGGGACGTGCTTGCCAAGCTCACGGACTCGCCCCTGGACAGCGGCGCATTCCGCTGGTTGAGCGGCAAGGAAATCAGCGTCGCCGGAAGGTCTGTCCGGGCCTTGCGGGTCAACTACGCCGGTGAATTAGGTTGGGAACTGCATCCGCCGATGGAGCACGTGGAGGGGTTGTATGATGCTATCCGGGAAGCTGGCGAGGCCTTCGGCATCGCCAATTTCGGGCTGTACGCCCTGAACAGCCTGCGAATGGAGAAGGCGTACCGGGGCTGGGGGGCGGAGTTGACCAACGAAGTCACGATGATCGATGCCGATATGGGGCGCTTTATCAAGTTCGACAAGGAAGACTTTACCGGCAAGGAAGCCACCCTGAAGCAACAGGATCGAACCATGCAGCTCGTGTATTTCGAAGTCGATGCGACGGATTCGGACGTTCGGGGTGGCGAACCCATATTCGACGGCGATACCTGCGTTGGGGTAACCACGTCGGGGGGGTACGGTCATTTCGTTCAAAAAAGTTTAGGCTTTGGTTACGTTGCCCCGGCGCTGGCAAAGCCCGGCACGCAGTTGGGCGTTGACCTCCTTGGAGAACGTCGCCAGGCAAGGGTCTTGAAAGAACCTGCTTATGACCCCGCCAACGAGCGGTTAAGGCTGTAGTGTCCGATACCCAGGCCAACTCGCCGAATCTCCCCCAGCGCGCCGAGGTGGTCATCATCGGCGGCGGCGTGATCGGTTGTTCCATCGCCTATCACCTCGTCAAATCGCCGCTGGCGGACGTCGTGTTGTTGGATCGCCGGCAAATTACCTCGGGCACGACTTGGCATGCGGCCGGCCTGATCGGGCAATTGCGCGGGTCTGTCAACATGACCAAGCTGGCCCGTTACACCAGGGAGCTCTACGACGGATTGGAGGCGGAAACGGGGCAGGCGACGGGCTACCGGCAATGCGGATCGGTCTCGCTCGCCACCAATGAAGAACGTTTCGAGGAACTGAAACGCAATGCGTCCATGGCGAAAGTGTTCGGCCTGGAAGTCGACGTCCTCACCCCCCAGGCTATCAAGGCGCGGATACCGCTGCTCAATACCAGCGACGTGCTCGGCGGCATTCACATTCCTTCCGACGGATACGCCAACGCCGTTGACATCACCCAGGCGCTGGCCAAGGGGGCCAGGGCCGGCGGCGCGCGGATTTTTCAGAACGTGCCGGTAACGGCGGTTCGTACCGGCGCGGGCCGGGTCACCGGCGTCCGCACCGGGTACGGCGATATCGACGCCGACTACGTGGTGATCTGCGCCGGCATGTGGACGCGGGACCTGGCCGCGACCATCGGGGTCAACGTGCCACTGCACGCCTGCGAACACTACTATGCCTTGTTCGAATCCGTCGAGGGCCTGGATGCGAACCTGCCGGTCATACGCGACTATGACGCCTGCACCTATTACAAGCACGACGCCGGTAAGTTATTGGTGGGCGCGTTCGAACCTGCCGCCCGGCCCTGGGGCATGGATGGCATTCCCGAGGACTTCTGCTTTGACGAGATTGCCGGCGATTTCGACCACTTCGAGCCGATCCTGTTAGACGCGATGGCGCGCGTGCCGGCGCTCGAATCGGCCGGCATCCAGAAATTCTTTTGCGGCCCGGAAAGCTTTACGCCGGACGTTCGTTACCATTTAGGTCAGGCGCCCGAGTTCGGGAATTGCTTCGTCGCCGCCGGACTCAATTCGATTGGCCTGCAATCCGCGGGTGGAATAGGAAAAGTCACGTCGGAGTGGATCTGCGAGGGGCGCCCGCCGGCCGATCTTTGGGAAGTGGATGTGCGGCGCAACATGCCGTTTCAGGGCAATCGTAAGTACCTGCGTGAACGCGTGTCCGAAAGCCTGGGCCTCCTCTATGCCAGGCACTATCCTTTTCGTCAATTTGAAACCGCGCGCGGCGTGCGCAAGTCGCCGCTTTATGACCGCCTGAAATCCATCGGCGCCTGCCACGGCGAGGCCTCCGGCTGGGAACGACCGAACTGGTATGCGCCCGCCGGCGCGTCGGCTGAATACGAATACAGCTATGGCCGCCAGAACTGGTTCGAATACTCGGCTGCCGAACATGCGGCAGTGCGTGAAAACGTCGGGCTTTTCGACCAGTCGTCGTTCGCCAAGTACCGCCTGGAAGGCAGGGATTCGGCGCGGGCGCTGAACTACGTTTGCGCCAACGACATCGACGTGCGGCCCGGCCGCGTCGTCTATACGCAGTGGTTGAACGAGCAGGGTGGCATTGAGGCGGACCTGACGGTGACCCGTCTCTCGGAGGACAGCTTCATGATCGTGACGGCCGCCGCAACGGAAGTCCGCGATTTTCACTGGCTCAAATCCCACATTCCCGCGGAGGCGCGCTGTGTGTTGACAAACGTGACGTCAGCCATGGGCGTAATATCCCTGATGGGGCCGAATGCGCGCAAGCTGTTGCAGTCATTGACGCCGGATGATATGTCCAACGAGGCGTTTGGCTTTGGGACCAGCCGGGAGATAGAACTGGGTTACGCATTGGCGCGCGCGTCGCGAATCACCTACGTCGGCGAGCTCGGCTGGGAGCTTTACATTCCGACTGAGTTCGTCGCCGGTGTGTACGACGCCATCATCGCCGCCTGCCAAAGCGCCCCCGACAAGGGGGATTCAGGGGGTTCGTTAAAACTCTCCCACGCCGGGTATCACGCACTCAATTCCCTCCGCATGGAAAAGGCCTATCGACACTGGAGCCACGACATCACCGACGAGGATACGCCGCTCGAAGCGGGCCTGGGTTTCACAGTGAAGTTCGACAAACCGGGCGGATTCATCGGCCGCGAGGCCTTGTTGAAACAGAAGGAGCAGGGCATACGCAGACGTCTGCTACAGTTCAAGTTGCGCGATCCGGAACCGCTGCTCTATCACAACGAACCGATTTGGCATGATGGCAAGATTGCCGGCTACGTGACGTCCGGCAGTTACGGCCATACCCTGGGTGGCAGCATTGGCCTTGGCTACGTCGATACTTCGCAAGTCCCCGACTTGAAGGAGCTGGCCGGCGCCCCATTCGAAATCGAAGTAGCGGGCGTCCGCATCCCCGCCGACGCCTCATTGCGCCCAATGTACGACCCGGCCAGCAAACGAATCCGCTGTTGACCGCCTGGGACATCGATATTATATTGATGATTGACGTAATGCATCAATATATATAAGGATAGAAGGTGATAAAAGGCTTTAAATGTAGGAAAACAGAGCGCCTGCGTGAGGGCGAACACGTCCCTGCTTTCTCCGGTTTTTCCAGGCAGGCTGATAAGCGACTGAGGATACTGGATGCCTCTGAAACACTTGAAGCTTTAAAAGCCCTGCCGAGTAATCGCTTTGAGGCGTTATCCGGTGATAGAGCAGGGCAATACAGCATCCGCGTGAATCGACAATGGCGCGTATGTTTTACGTGGGACAAAGGCGCCTACGATGTAGAAATCGTAGATTACCATTAGATAAATGAAATGAAAGACAGAAAAACAAGGTGACGATCATGGCTGGAGAACCAATCCATCCCGGCGAATTTCTGGCGGATGAACTGGAAGAAATTGAAATTACGGCAACTGAGTTGTCACGTCGGATTGACGTGCCGCCTAATCGTATTTCGCAGATAGTTCGTGGCAAGCGTGATATTACAGCGGATACTGCCTTGCGCCTTGGTCAGTTTTTTGGAACCGGGCCGGAGCTATGGCTGAATCTTCAAAAGGCTTATGATCTGGACAAGGCCAAAGCAGCGTCAGGGACAAAAATCCGCAAGATACATCGCTGGCAACCCGAAGCGCACGCGGCAGGATAATCACAGCCGGGCTAACTTCTGCCTATGGCTTCCCGGGAAAGAAAAACTGGAAACCTGGCCCGTACCTCGGAGTCGGTCTCATCGCTGACGTGACCGGGGAAATGGCTGGCGAGGATCGCCTGCTTTTTCTTGATGGCCTCCTTCAATATGATCGGTTTTCCGCTTTCCTCCCACACGGTCGGACTCGTGCGGTCGCTGAAATCCGGGTAAATGTATTCGCTTTGCATCACCTTCAACGTTCGGTCGGAGCCCAGGTAATGACCTTCGCCACCGGTGCAGACCTGCTTTATTTCGTCAAAACTCAAGGTTTCCGCATTAACCTCGATCCCCCTCGTTGCCCGCAGGGCGGCGCCTAGTACGTCATTGTCCAGCAGGAGGCTCTCGGGACAGGTACCCAACAGGCTCGCGTACATGCCGGCTGATTCGTAGATGATGTTAGCGCCTGACAATGCCGCGGCCAGGGTCGTCGCCGCGCGTTCGGCGCCGGCCTGAAAATCCGGGAATTTCGAATCCGTCATGCCACAAGCCGTGCCGAAGGGCAAGTCGTACACGTTGCCTAATTGCGCGCAGGCCGCGGACAGCAAGCCCTGTTCCGGTGAACCACCGCTCATGGCGCCGGTGCGCAGGTCGGAGACGAACGGCCAGGTACCTAAAATAGCCGGCGCGCCGGGTTCGATTGCGTTTACATAGACCAGGCCGCCTAAACACTCAGCCCAGGCCTGGGAGACGGCGCCGGCCAAACAGGCGGGCGTTGTCGCGCCGGCCTGTCCCGCTGACAGGAGCAGCACCGGCATTCCGCCTTGAACTGCGACCCGCAGACATTCAAGCGAGTCTACGGCGAACTTCATGGGCGGCACAACAAAGCAATTGGATTGGCTGACGAACGGCCGCGCCCGCCACTCGGCTTCACCGCCGGCAATGATGTGCAACATTTCAAGGGTTTTTTCGAGGTGTTTGAATTCGGCCCAACTCGAAGCGACGTGCTTGCTCGTGCCCATTACCACGCAATAGGCTGTATTGAAATCCATTTCATAAGTGTCGGCTATGTCCCGCAGGACGCAGGTACGCTGGAACATGTGAATGTGTTCACAGGTGTCGGCAATGCGCGCCATGTCGTAGAGATCCTGTGCCGTCGACTCGCGGTATAGCTCGTTTTCAGGGTCGGCAACCATTACCGCAGCGCCCGCCGTCGAGAAGTGGACCTTGCTGCCGCTGAGATGCAAATCGTGTTTGGGTTCCTGTCCATACAGGATAAGGTCCCGCCTGGCGAGCCCCATGGCGTTTTCGACCACGTCTCTCGGCATTCTCAAGCGGCCGTCATTGCCTAATACCGCGCCGACGCCGGTACATGCCTCAATGCAATGAGGCGTCGCCTCGTTGAAACCGACCTCTCCCAAAATCCTGAAGACGTTGTCGTTTATAGCCGCGACGTCCTCGTCTTTCAATGGACGGAACTGCCCACCGACCTCTCCCGGATGAACGGGCTTGATCGCATCAGCCAACGGCGCGCTTCGCAACGCCCTGCGTGCTTTTCTTCCACCGGATTGCCGTGCCATCGTCGTTTTACCCCCGTTACACTAAGACGGGCGCGATTTTGCCGAATAAGCATAAACGGGTCAAGCATTTGTTCCTGGCGCCAGGCCGGGCGCGCGTGAATTTTCTGTTATATCAGGTTGGTTTAAGGAGAGCCATCGTCAGGATTTGGCATTAGTCGGATATATGGCAGCAACCAACTTCTTTCCACGTCGAATTTAATCCTTGCGGAACCGGGGCGTATCATACATGCGGTTCAAGAGCGATTTTGGGCTTCCCGGATTGCCTCGATCCGTTGTTTGCGGATTTGTTTTGCGATTTGAGTTCCGGTCAGATTTTCCATGTCCAGGGATTTTGTATCGACGGTCAAGCAGGCTTCGTAGTAGCGCGTGAACAGCGTTGCTTGCGGGTAGTCCCGCTCTTCCAGTCCCTTGCGCCCGCGCGCGTCCGCTTCGCAGGCGATGAGAAATTGGATAAACCGATCAGGCCGGCGGAAGGCGTCCAGCGCTTCTAATTTGTTGAGTATTATAGCTGGTTTCATTTCGCCGACGCGGTGACAATCCAGGTGGAACCGGGCGACGATGACCGCCAGTTCCTTGTATTTGTTCGGTATCCGCAATCGTTTACACAGCGCCAGCGCCAGGCCGACGCTACGCTGTTCATGACCGTGGTGACTGGGCCATTTCTCTACGGGCGTCGTGGCCTTGCCCAAGTCATGGACCAGGGCTGCAAACAGGACTTCTGTATCGGCGGTCAATTTTTTTGCCTGCTCCAATACCATCAGTGTATGGATGCCACTGTCGATTTCCGGGTGATACTTCTCGGGTTGGGGGACTCCGAACAGGCGGTCGATTTCCGGGAAGATTTTGCTCAATGCGTTACATTCCCGGAGTACTTCAAAATAACGTCGTGGTCGCGCCGTCCGCAATGCTTTTTCCGTTTCCACCCATACCCTTTCCGGCGCCAGCGTCTCGAGTTCGTCCGTGGCGCTGATTTCTTTTAACAAGGATTGGGTTTCCTCACAGATGGTGAAGTCCAGTTGCGCGGCAAACCGGGCTACGCGCAGTACCCGCAAGGGGTCTTCGACGAAGGCCGGCGAGACGTGGCGGATGATTTTTTCTTCCAGGTCTTTCCGGCCGTTGTATGGATCAATCAGGTTGCCGTTTTCATCCCTGGCGATAGCGTTGATGGTAATGTCCCGCCGTTGTAAATCTTCCTGCAAAGTGATTTTTTCCGACGTATTGAAAGCAAACCCCCGGTAGCCCGGCCCGGTCTTGCGTTCAGTGCGGGCCAATGCGTATTCTTCCCTTGTGTCCGGGTGGAGAAACACCGGAAAGTCCTTGCCGACCGCTTTATACCCCAGCGCCATCATTTTCCCCGGGGCGCTGCCGACGATGACCCAGTCGCGGTCTTTTACCTGGATACCCAACAGTTCGTCGCGAACTGAGCCACCGACTTGATAGACCTGCATAAAAGGTTGTACTGGAAAATTACAGTGACGCCAGGTAACTGAGCATGCGTTTTCGCATGGCTGCATCAGGCACGCGGCCTTTGCCGCCGGCCATGTTGTCCACCATATGCTTGACTTTCGTGGTGGCCGGGATGATACACGTTACCGCCGGGTGGCCGGCGATGAATTTCAGGAAGTATTGTCCCCAACTGGCGCAATCGATTTCGCCGGCCCAGGGTGGCAGGGGCTTGCCTTTTACTTTTCTGAACAGGTCGCCGCGTTGATAGGGACGGTTGATTAACGTGGCGATGCCTTTGTCTTCGGCAAGTGGCAGCAGCCGCTCTTCGGTGATGCGGTTGTCGATGTTGTAACTCAGCTGAATAAAATCCAACGGCTCATCTTTCATGATGGTTTCCAGTTCTGCATGAAAACGGCCATGTGAAGTGGTGATGCCCAGGTAACGGATCTTGCCTTGTTCCTTCCACTCTCTCAGGGTCTTCAGGTGAGTTTTCCACTGGCGCAGGTTATGGATTTGCATGAGGTCCATCCGCTCTACCCCCATGAGCTGCATGGACTCCTGCATCTGGCGGATGCCGTTTTTCCGGCCATCAATCCAGACCTTGGTTGCGGCAAACAGCGCGGCGGTATTTTTTGTCGTTTTCAGCAATTCGCCCACTATGCCTTCCGCCGGGCCGTACATGGGGGAAGAATCGATCAGTTGGCCGCCGTGGTCGAAAAAGGCCTGCAAGACCTCGCCTAATTGCTGCATGGGCGTGTCGTGGGTAAAGGTCCGGGAGGTGCCCATTCCCATGATTGAAATTTCCTCGCCGGTGGAAGGAATTTTTCGTTTGATGACGTTATCAGACATTGCAAACAGTGTCTCGGGCAGGGCGGTGAATGCGATGGAACCGGCGCAGGCATGCTTGATCAAGTCACGCCTTGAGATCAGGTAACGCTTCATGGTGGCTTTTCTCGTTCAATGGGTTCGACTCAACAGGCGATTATTATCATAAGCCGTTCCGATAAATATTGCCACTATTGTCCACAGGATTGCGATGCACATGCCTGTCAAGGCAATGCCCGCCAGTCCCAGGCCGAATCCCTGGGCCAGGCCGGTATAGGTCCAGCTGGCCAACATATCGCCGCCTCGATAGACCACGATGTCGATGACCGGTTTCGTCTTGAACCGGGTTTCACGGCTCACCACGGTAAACAGCATCTCACGGCCGGGTTTGGTGATGGCGTAGTTGCCGGCCCGGCGAACGATTTGCAGGCCAATCAGTACCATGAGTATGGGAGAGACAGCCACGACCAGCCAGCCGGCCACGATTAATATGGGGACTATCGACAGGGTGACGGCGAGCCCAAACCGCGTAGCCAGGCGACTGGTGGCGAACATGGCTGTGATAATGGCAAGTGAATTGACGATCAAATCCATTATGCCCCAGTATTGTGAGCGGGTTGCGCGGTCGAATTCAGCCAGCATGGTTTTGAGTTCAAAATAAACAAAAGTACTCATGGCCGTATAAAGCAGGATGAATAAGCCGATACCCAGCAGGTAGCGGTTGGAAAAAAAGTCAACGAAGCCAATGAAAGGATTGCCTCCAATGGCTTTCTGCTCCGACAGGTCGACTCGAACATTTTCGTTGCCCAGGTCCGAATGCTTCAACTTCTCCAGGTATTTGATTTGCGGGATGATGAGCAGCAATAAAACCGCGGCTAACAGCATGAGATTATAGACGCCAATCGTTTGAGAGAAAAAAACAGGAACGACAGGACCTGTCACGGCGCCGATGCTGGCGCCGGATGCAATAAAGCCGAATAGCCTTTTTGATTGTTCTTTTGAGAACGTGTCCGCCATGAAGCTCCAAAATACGGAGACGTGGAACAGGCTGAATACGCTGAGCCAGACGTAGAACGTCTTGTCGATGTAAACCGGATTGCCCGTTGTTTGTGTTCCCAGGTAGAACGCCAGAAAAGACACGGCAAAAAAGCCGTATACAGTGGGAACAAGGTGCTTGAACTTGATCTTTGCTACGGCGACGCCGTAGATGGCGACGACAACGGCGCTGATGGCAAAAGTGGAAGTCCATAACCAGCTCAGTTCAACGTCGGACCAATCGCTTGCCATGGAGTCACGAATCGGTCGCAGGATGTAATACGCTACCATGAGGGTGAATACGAAGCTGAATGACATCAACGAAGCCTTGATTTCATGGGCCTCGATTTTCAGCAGCAGTTTTATGTATTTGCGGATGGTTGCAACCTGGGGTTTGCTTGATGACATGCGAATTGGTGAGCTATGCGGGCCAGAGGGGGTTTTGAGGGAAAACGTGGACTGTCCCTTATTTCGCTCGACGGTAGGCGGCGTATTTTCCCCGCTGGGTTTTATTGGTCAGGTAGCCCGGCACGATACCCTCGATTGCCGTGGGACTGATGCCCAGGGCAACAAGATCATTACATCGGCAAACAGCATCCATTTTGGTCGAAAGATAATTATCCCTTGAGAAAGGTTGTTCGATGCCCAAGGCATGGAATATGAATCCGGCCAGGTCGAACGCCAGCCCCTGCATCCTGGAGATAGCGTCCGGCAGCGGGATAATTACCCTGTTGCGGCCGATACACTTACCGGTGAATTCAACCAGTTCCTGCAAGGCATAGGTATTCGGGCCACACAAGTCATAACGTTTGCCGTAATGTCGGGGCTCAGCCAGGGCGCCCGTCATCGCTTTTGCAACGTCTTCGACAAAAACCGGGGAGAAGCGCGCTTCAGCGCAGGCCAGTGGGAATATGACGGGTATTAATTCAAGCAAGCTGGCAAAACGATTAAAGAAACTGTCTTCTTTCCCAAAAATGACGGATGGCCTGAAACTGGTAACGTGGATGCCATCGGCTGCATGTGCGTTATCTTCGGCTTTACCCTTGCTGCGGAGATAATGGCTGGTACCACCTGAGGCGTCTGCATTGATTGCGCTCATGTGCAACAGGCGGCGAATGTTGTTTTCCTGACAGGCCCTTATGATTTTATTGGTCAGTTCGACGTGGACATGATGAAATCCGCTTCCTCGCCGCCCCCGTTCGTTCAGGATTCCGACAAGATTGATTACGGCGTCACAATCGGATAAATGGGCTGACAGTTGGACCTGGTCATGGATGTTGGCCTCGATAAGGTCGAGTTCAGGCAATAAAATAAGATTGTGACGTTTTGCTTCGCGGTCGCGGGTAAAAACCTTCAGCGCGTAGCCTTCCCGACTTAAATGGTTTGCAAGTGTACAACCGACAAAACCACTGCCGCCGAGGATCCCGATCTTCTTGATTGTCATGGGGTCTTTAAGGGGTGATTTTTTTGCGCATGGATGTTCAGCAACTGGCTATGCTTGAATCAGATACAGGGAATTATAAACTTTACTTTACATAGTATATTTGTTTACTTAATCTTAACTAAAATTAATAATAATTCCCTGTAATAATACTTATGAGTCTTTCCTGTATTATTCCGTCAGTAATCCTTCTGATAATTGCTCTTTATAACTGTGATTTTTAAAATTGGTTCATGGGTTGGAGGCGTTAATACAGACAGGATAACATTTAAGAATGTTATTGATGAACTTCGCAAGGATATTAAAGAAATACTTTGGAAGAATGGAAGAGCAGGTGAAAAAGACGAAATACGATGATAACACTCCCGGCGCTTTGTCGGGGGTACGCGTTCTCGAACTGGGGCAGCTTATCGCCGCCCCGTTCTGTGGGCAATTATTGGCGGACCTGGGCGCTGAGGTGATCAAGATAGAATTACCCGGGAGGGGTGACCCCATGCGCGAATGGGGCAGGGGAGAACCCCTGTGGTGGCCTATTATCGCCCGCAACAAAAAATGTATCACTTTAGACGTGAGGACCGAAAAGGGTAAGGCCATTATTCAGGAACTCGTTGAGCGATCGGACATCGTCCTGGAGAATTTCAGGCCGGGCACCATGGAAAAATGGGGATTGGGTTATGCCGACCTGGTAAAGAGCAACAAGGCCGTGATCATGGTCAGGGTGTCCGGGTATGGCCAAAACGGCCCTTATGCTTCCCGGGCCGGTTATGGCGGCATCGGTGAGGCCATGGGGGGATTGCGTTATATCGTAGGCGACCCTTCCACCCCGCCAAGCCGTGCAGGTATCAGTATTGGTGATTCCCTGGCGGCAATGTTCGCCACTATCGGCGCATTGTCGGCGCTGCAATTTCGTGAACGCACCGGCCAGGGTCAAGTCGTCGATTCAGCCATCTATGAAGCGGTTTTGGGGGTGATGGAATCAATGGTGCCGGAATACAGCCAGGCCGGCGCCATCAGGGAACGCACCGGCGCCATATTGGAAAAAATCGCCCCTTCCAACGTTTATCCTACGGCAGATAATGAGATGATAGTGATGGGCGCCAACCAGGATACCGTCTTTGCCCGGTTATGCGACGCCATGCAGCAACCGGCGTTGGCAGAGGATGAAAAATTCAGTACCCACATCGCCCGCGGGGACAACCAGGGGTCGCTTGATGAACTTATCTGCGCCTGGTCGGTAAATTATAAAACCGATGAATTATTGGCTCTCCTGGAAAAACACGCTATACCGGCGGGGCGAATTTATCGCGCGCCCGAAATGCTGGACGATGACCATTTCATTGCGCGGGAAACCATCGTTGATACGGCGCATCCGAAATACGATAACCTGAAAATGCAGAACGTGTTTCCAAGACTGTCGGCCACGCCCGGCAAAATAAAATGGCTGGGGCCTGACATGGGCCAACACAATGAGGAAATCTACCAGGGACTATTAGGCTACGGTCAAGCTGATTTGGGCCGATTGGCGGAGGATAAAATAATATAAGCGACTTGCCCCCTTATCAGTTGCGCGTGCCTGTCTCTGCTTCAGGCCGTCCTCGGGTTTGTCCAGCCTTGTACGTGCTCCCCGATGATTTCACACAAGGCGGTGACGTGCAGCGGCTGGTCGTTAAGAGCGGGTATGTAAGTAAATTTTTTCCCGCCGGCGGACAGAAAAAACTCCCTGTTTTGCATTTGAATTTCTTCCAGCGTTTCAAGACAGTCTGCCGCAAACCCGGGACATAAGACCTGCACGCGTTCCACGCCCGATTTTCCCCATTGTTGCAGTAGTTTGTCCGTATAGGGTTGCAGCCATTCACGGGGGCCGAAGCGGGATTGGAATGACACCGCCCAGCGCTCCTCACTCAACGCCAGTTGTTCGGCTGTTAAACGAGCGGTTTTGTGGCATTCATCAAGGTAAGGATCACCGGCAAGAACATAGTGTTTTGGCAAGCCATGAAACGAAAACAGCAGTTTATCCGGTTTATCGGATTTCGCCCATTGGCTACGGATGCTCTCTGCGATGGCATTGATATAACCGGGATTATCATGATAATGCCTGATCATCCTCAGCTCGGGGAGCCAACGCCACGTTTTCAGAACGTCGGCGACCGCATCGAAGGTCGAGGCTGTTGTGGCTGCGGAATATTGCGGGTACAGGGGGAAGATCAACAGCTTTTGGGCATTATGCCGCTGTAGTTTCTCAAGGGCAGACCGGATGGAAGGGTTGCCGTAACGCATGCCTAATTCGACATGAAAAGTCACTTTATCGTTATCATCCAGTACCGCCTGAATTGCCCGGGCTTGTTTTTTCGAGATGGACAATAAAGGCGACCCGTCCGCAGTCCATATTTCCTTATAGGCCTTGGCGGAACGTTTGGGGCGAAGACGGAGGACGATGCCGTGCAATATGAACCACCAGGGTACCTTTGGCGTTTCGATGACGCGCGGGTCGGAGAGAAACTCAGCCAGGTACTTTCTCAGCGCGGCGGGAGTCGGCGCGTCCGGCGTCCCAAGATTGGTAACCAGTACGCCTACCGTTGCCGGCGTCTCGTGGTTGAACCCGGAATTACCGTTGAATGAAACCATTTTTCACTATTGTCGTATTTTGAATTTATCGGGCTTCTTTGGTAACAATAGCTTGTTAGTATAACGCATTGCGGACATGATCTTTTTCACTCTGCTTCGGATAATGGTATTTGAGCAAGCAGGAATTGCCATCTCTGCCGGGGCGAGAAGCTGACCGGGCCGAAAGAGGATTTGCGGGCTGTTTTTCCGTTCCGCGCGAAGTCTCTCCAAAACAGCCCGCAAACCCTCTCTTGGTTTGGGTGGCTTTGCGAGTATGAGCTTGTCCTGGGGAGAGTTTTGGGGCAAGTGTATGCTTTTTCGGGAAGTGGGGAATTCGGGGGGAATAGAGAATATCGTGCCATCAATCGAGAGGATTTGCGGGCTGTTTTTCCGTTCCGCGCGAAGTCACTCCAAAACAGCCCGCAAACCCTCTCTTGGCCTGGTCGGCTTTACAAGTGTGCGCTTGCCCCGCCATCTCTACCGCTCTCCGTCTTCTGCCCTCAGACCTGTTTGAGCGCAACCATCGGTGGCGTGGATAACACCTTGCGGGTGCCCAGCAACCCGGCGGTGACGATGATAAGCGTACAAAGTAACGGGGTGATTAACCAGACCCAGGGGTTTACCGTAACGTCGATTTTAAAGACGTATTCGGCGAGTAATATCTGTGCTGCGGTGGCAGCCAGCGCAGAGATGATCCCGGCGACCAGGCCGAGAAAAGCAAACTCTGCGAACAAACCGGTCAATACGTGGTTGCGTCCCGCGCCGAGGGTCGTTAGCAAGGCGGATTCATACCGTCGTTCATCATGCGTGGTTTGCAGCGCGGACAGCAACACGATGACACCGGCCAGCAGGGTAAAACCAAAAACAAATTCTATTGCCCTGATAACCTGTTCCATGACGTTTCGCACCTGCCCCAGGATGGTGTCCACGTCAAAAACAGTGACGTTCGGGTAGGCTCTTATGAGGTCAATGAGCAGTCGTTTCCGCTCCGGCGGCAAATGCAAGCTGGTAATGTAAGTGGTCGGGTAATCATCAAGCGTGCCCGGGTTGGCAATGACGAAAAAATTAACGTCGAACGTATCCCAATCAACTCCCCTGAGGTTGGCAACGGTACCCGTCACTCGTTTGTCCGCGATTTTGAAGGTCAGCCTGTCACCCGTGACGATATTCAGGGCGCCGGCAAACTCTTCTTCAAAGGAAAACAGGTTTTCACCGGCATCGTCCCACCATTCACCTTCAACCAGGCGGTTGTTCGCCGGCAATGTTTCCGCCATGGATAAATTCAATATATGCTTGGCAAAATGCTTTGCCTGATCGTCTTCATAATCATCGGGATTAACCGCCTTGTCGTTAATGGTCACCAGGCGGGCGCGGATCATCGGGTAGGCTTGGGCCATCGGTCCGCCCCGGGTTTTAATAAACGTTTTGACTGCGGCCACTTCATCCGGCTGGATGTTAATAAGGAAATAATTGGGTGTATCTTCAGGCAACCGGTCACGCCAGTTTGCCAGGAGGTCCGTCCTGCTCAGTGTCAATAGAGTCAACGTCATCACCCCGAGACTGATAGCTAAAATTTGCGCCGTGCTCAGGTCGGCCCTGCGGACGACGTTCGCCAGGCCGAAACGGACTGCGATGCCGACTTTGGCCCTTAACCTGTCCAGGCAATGGATGCCCACCCGCGCCGCCAGGAACGCTGATAAACCGGTTATCAATAATCCGATAAAACTGTAAAAGGTCAAGTTCAGGCTGCCTGATTGCCAGGGTGTCAGTAATAACAGGCAACCGATTGCCGCCGGATAAATGCTCAAATTGCTCAAGGGCAGCGGGATTAAATCCCGCCTGATCGCCCTCAGGGGGGCAACGTTTTTCAGTCTCAATATCTGCGGCATGGCAAAGCCGAGTACCGCCAGCACGCCGGCTGACATGCCGATTAATACCGGGGTGAGCGTGGGCGCCGGCAAGGGCCTCGATACTATGCCGCTCATCAGCGCGGCCAAGCCTTCCTGGCCCAGGTAGCCGAGCGCACAGCCGATGCCACTGCAAGCTAAAGCGAGGATTAACAGTTGAGTGAAATAGATTTTGACAATCGTGCCTTGCTGCGCGCCGAAGCAACGCATGATGGCGCAGTTGTCAAAATGTCTGACCGCATAGCGGCGCGCCGACATGGCTATCGCAAGTCCGGCCAGGGCGATACTGACCAGTACCGCCAGGCCTGAGAATTGTTTCGTCCGGTCCAGCGCCGCGCGCAATTCAGGTCGGGCGTCGCGTATGCCCTGGATCTCGTATTCCTCGTATTTGCTTGTCAAGGCGCGAAACCCGACAACCGCATCACCGGGGCCCGCTACCAGCAGCTTGTAAACCGCCCGGCTGCCGGGCTGGATGAGCTCGGTGGCTTCCAGGTCGGCGATGTTCATCAATAATCTCGGCGCGATATTGAACAGGTCGCCCCCGCGATCAGGTTCATAGGTTAATACCTTTGCCGCGTCGAAAGACGCCGCGCCCAGGTTTACCCGGTCACCCGTTTCAAGGCCCAGCGATTGAAACAGCCTGGCGTCAGGCCAGACCTTGCCCGGCTGCGGAATATCTTCGCTGGCTGTTTCCCCGGAAAATAATTGCTCTGAAATTTGCAACCGGCCCCGCAAAGGATAAGCGGGCTGTACTGCCTTTACCTCCGCCAGTTCCAGTTTCCCTGCGAAGACGATGACGCTGTGGAAGTTGATCGTCAGCGCCGTCTTTAACCCCAAGGCCCCGGCTTGTTCGATTAGTTCCTGTTTTATCGGTTCGCCCGAGCGCACGACAAGGTCGGCCGCCAGCAACTCGGTAGCCTGGGTTTCGATGGCCAGGTTGATGCGATTCGTGAAGAAATTAACCGAAGTCAAACTGGCGATGGCGATGATCAAGGCCAGGGCGATCAGGCGTAACTCTCCCGCCCGCCAATCCCGTTTAAGGTACGTAAGTGATAATTTAATCCACATTTCTCATTGCATGACCGTTCCTGGTTCCCCCGCACATTCCGTTAATATAAGGGAAGCCTTGATTAATTACATCCTGTAATTGCCAGGGCGAGGAAACCGAAAACGCGGTTTTCGGTTTCCTCGCATATCCAATCACTTATCGTGATTGAACAGGGTGGCGCATCCCTGCACCACGGGAAACCCTGGATAAATCAGACTTTCCCAAGAAAAATATCGTTATATGAAGCGCTCCTTCTGCGACACCCTCCTTGGGGGGGGCATGGAGGACAGGCACTGGAAACTGCTTTGCCGTTAGATGATCCTGCCGCCGGCCATGGTCAGTTTTCGGGAACAATGGGTGGCTACGTTGGTGTCATGGGTCACCAGCAGCAAGGTGGCGCCGCGGTCTGAATTCAGGCGAAACAGCAGTTCCATGATTTGTCCGACCGTCTTTTGATGGAGATTTCCGGTAAATTCATCGAGGAACAGGATCGCCGGTTTCCCGACAAAAGCGCGGGCGATGGCGACCCGTTGTTGTTCACCTCCCGACAACTGGTTCGGGTAATGCGCCATCCGGTCTGCCAATCCGACCTCCGCAAGTTGCTCTCTCGCCCATTCATCAGCGTCGCTTTTCCCGGCCAGTTCCAGCGGCAGCATGACGTTCTCCAGGGCGGTCAACCCCGGCAGCAGCTGGAATGATTGAAACACGAAACCGACGCGCCGGTTGCGCAATTTCGCCCTGCCGTCTTCATCCAGTCCGGTCAACTCTACGTTATCCAATATGACCTTGCCGCTTGATGGCAGGTCCAGTCCCGCCAATATGCCGAGCAATGTGGATTTCCCGGAGCCGGATACGCCGACTATCGCAAGACTTTCGCTGTATTTTATCTCCAAGCTGATATTATCCAGGATGGTCAGAATACCGGCGGGACTGTGAACCTGCTTGACCAGGTTTTCCGCCCGGATAATGTAATTCGAGGTTTTATCCATGTTTAGATCGTTCACTTTTTTAGTTGTTTTATCCATCTCGTTGCCGGTTTGCGCGGCCGGGAAAATAATTCTTGTGTTGGGTGACAGTTTAAGCGCCGCTCATGGTATAGCATTGGAAGCAGGTTGGGTGTCGCAATTGCAAGACCGCCTTGCAAGTGAAGGCTACCCCCATGACGTCATCAATGCCAGTATCAGCGGCGAGACCACCCACGGGGCGAACAACCGGCTTGATCTTATCTTGAAAGGGATCAAACCGGACATAACGATAGTCGAACTGGGTGGGAACGACGGGCTCAGGGGTATTCCCCTGGTGGAAATTAAAGACAATTTATCAAGCATCATTGAGAAAATTTCTGTTTCAGGCAGCAGGATACTATTGGTGGAAATGCTACTGCCGCCTAATTATGGCAAGCAGTATATAGAAAAGTTCGTGGGTATCTATAAAGAACTGTCTTTGCGGGATGGCGTGGTTCTGACGCAATTCATCCTGAATAATGTTGCCGATAACGCGGATTTGATGCAAAGTGACGGTATTCATCCTGAAGCTGAAGCACAAAAAATCATGCTGGACAATCTATGGCCCGATCTTTACCCACTGTTGCAAGCGGGCGCTGGTTCATGAATTTTTACAGGGCCTGCGGTTCACAGGCGACACGAGAGATCATGCCGGACAATCTGTGGCCCGGTCTTTACCCACTGTTGCAAGCGGGCGCTGGTTCATGAATTTTTGCAGGACCTGCGGTTCACAGGCGACACAGGAGGTCAGGCCGGACAATCTGTGGCCCGGTCTCTGTCCACTGTTGCAAGCGGGCGCTGGTTCATGAACTTTTGTAGCGCCTGTGGCGCGCAAGTAGCGCAAAAAATTCCGCCCGGCGACAACCGGCTGCGCTACGTGTGCGATGCCTGTCATGTCATTCACTATCAAAATCCGAAGATAGTCGCCGGCTGCATTCCCGCGTGGGAAGACAAGGTATTACTCTGTAAACGCGCCATTGAACCGCGTTACGGTTATTGGACACTGCCGGCGGGCTTCATGGAATTGGACGAAACGTCACACGCCGCCGCAGTCAGGGAAACACTCGAGGAAGCCAATGCCAAGGTTGAAATACTCAACTTGTTTGCAATATTCAACCTGCCCGAGGTCAGCCAAGTCTACATGATATTCAACTCCAATCTCCTCGACCTGAATTTTTCCGCCGGCGCCGAGAGCCAGGAAGTATCACTGTTCTCCGAGGATGAGATCCCCTGGGACGAGTTGGCCTTTCTCACTATCAGGTATTCCCTGAAATTTTTCTTCGAAGACCAAAAAAAACAATCCTACCAACTCCACACCGGCGACATCATCGGCAGGGGGGCGAACCACAGGTTTCTAACCGGCCCCAAAACCCGATATTGACCCTGAATTTCCTGTATTGAGTAAAATTACTCAATTGAATTATGGCGCCGGGAGCAAGGTTTCTTTCAACCATGTCATTCCGCATTCCCTGCGGGAAACGATCTCCCAGTGAAGTCATGGCTATTGGTCAGGGCAAGGATCAGTTAAATGCTCCAGGATAATTTCTGCGCCCTCCAGGGTGTTCACAATGGCATCAAGCGAGATGTAGTCATCCATGTCTGCCGATTCGTAAGCGGCATCGTGACTAAGCTGCTTCAAATCTCCGAAAGATAAGTCGCCATATTGTTCTACAGCCTGGTCAAGACATTCGATATCGGAGTCGCTGAACAGGCTTTTGTCGCATTCTCTAAGGGCGCTGACATGATGCTTGGAATCAACAGAAAACGAGGTTGATGCCCGGTCATAAAAAAGGTTATGAGTTCGATTATCCCTCACATCCTTGAGCAGGTCATAAATGCCGCTGGGCACGGGGCCATTTCTCATCGCAACGTAGCGGTCGCCACAAATAAGTCTGCCGAAATCTTTCAGGTGGCGCTTGTCTGCAAAATAAACGGCTTTGCAGATATGGTATATGTCAGGCTGGGGAGAGCAGGAGGCGATACAGAGGATAGTTTCTATGGCTTTTTCGGGATCAAACCTGATGTTCTGTTCAAGGGACATGAGGTTTCTCGCATTTATTGTCATTTTCAAGCTGTAACTCCCTGTATGTCGATTTACGCAAAAGGCTTCATGCTGAAAACGCAACTATAAGTGGAGAATCCGACTAAAGCAATCCCTGTGCGCGTTTTCGGTTTTCGTGCCCTGATAATTACAGGATGTAATTAATCAGGGCTTCCTTTAATATACTCGTGGTTTAACCTTTTCAACAGTATACAGTCAACTGACCAACCAGAGGGAAACATGATAAAACCCCATGGCGCCGATGAGTTGCGACCATTGTTCGTCGAAGATGCAGCGCGCCGGCGGACGTTATTGGAAGAGGCGGAAACCCTGCCGCATCTGCTGCTCAATTCGGCGGCGGCGGCGAACGCGGTGATGTTGGGCGCGGGTTATTTTTCGCCGTTGAAGGGCTATATGAATGTAAGCGATGCAATCAGGGTCGCTATGGAAATGCACGATAATAACGGCTTGTTCTGGCCGGTGCCGTGTTTGAACATGAGCGCCGATGCCGGCGTCATCAATGGCGCCGGGCGTATCGCTTTGCGCGATCCCAACGTTGCGGGTCAACCGGTCATTGCCATACAAAATGTCACTTCAGTCGAAACCTTGTCCGCTGAGCAAGTCAAGTTGATTACTGAAAAAGTATTCGGCGCTTTGGATCAAGACCATCCGGGAGTAGCGACTTTTACCTCCTTGGGGAACCAGGTCATAGCCGGCCCCATAGAGGTGTTGAATTACAGTTATTTCGAGCGGGATTTTCCCGACACCTTCAGGACGGCGCCGCAAATCCGTGCTGAAATCGCCGCGAACGGATGGGAAAAAGTTGTCGCTTTTCAGACCCGCAATCCAATGCACCGGGCCCATGAGGAGCTGTGCAAAATGGCCCTGGAAGCAGTCGATGCCGACGGCGTATTGATTCACATGTTGTTGGGGAAGTTGAAACAGGGGGATATCCCCGCCGAAGTGCGGGATGCGGCGATTCGCAAAATGGTTGAGTTATATTTTCCCGAAAATACCGTCATGGTGACGGGATACGGCTTCGACATGCTCTATGCCGGGCCGAGGGAGGCCGTATTACATGCCGTGTTTCGGCAGAATGCCGGTTGCAGTCATTTAATCGTGGGGCGCGACCATGCCGGGGTTGGTAGTTACTATGGCCCGTTTGATGCGCAGGCTGTCTTTCGCGAGCAGGTGCCTGAAGGGGCGTTGGAGATTAAGATATTCGAGGCGGACCACACCGCGTTTTCAAAAAAATTGAACCGGGTCGTCATGATGCGGGACGCCCCAGACCATGCCCGGGAAGATTTTGTTCTCTTGTCCGGGACCAAGGTACGGGAAATGTTGGCGGCGGGCCAGCCGTTGCCGGCAGAGTTTGCCCGCGCCGAGGTCGCCCGGATACTGATGGAGTACTATCAACAATCTACCGCAGGGGACAAGGTTTGACCAGGCGTTCCTGCTGTTAGCTGAAAGTGGGTTTGTTAGCGGGAACTGCTGAAGTTTGACCTTGCGACTTTTTTTGGTGAATGATGTCAACCGGGTCCATTGATGTTCGGCTCGTCCGCCGTCCAATGAACCGACGTGAAATTAAAATACCGCGAACAGGAGGGGTATAAGATGATTGATTCGATACTGACACGCGTTCGGGATTGCCTGTTACCCGTCGTCCTCTGTGGTTTGACGCTGCTCGCAACGGGTTGCTCCGACAATGGCGATGACAATGACAATGGTGGTTTTCAGCGCCAAATCGACAGCGCCTGTGTCAACGTAAGCGATACGATCGATAACCTGGCGTCTGCTCCTACCCTGGTCAATTACGGCTTTTTTACTGATTTTGATCCGCTGAGTTATGCGACAACCCAGGATTCTGACGACCCGGCTTTCAATATGCCGATGGGTTATGAGCCGGCCTTGATTAGCGCGGTCAACCGGTTAAGCAACGACCAGCTTCAATTCACGTCCATCGGCATCGGCAACCCGTTCAGCGGCATCTGGTTGTTGAGCGCTACTGACGGCCGGTTTGACATGGTCGGCGGCGGCATTACTGCATTGGAAGGGCGGCGCTATGCTCCGAATGACCCTGAAACCGCCCTGATTACTTTCGGGGCGGGCCACGTGCAATTTCGCCAATCGCTGTTAGTGCGCAGCGAAGCTACTATCATGGACCACGATGACCTCGACAGTTCCACCACCGTCGGCGCATTGAGAGGCACTACCGGAGAAAGCCGTCTGCTGCAACTCGTCGGCATCACTGACGACGACGGCTGGCTACGGGCAAGTACAGTCATCACGTTTGGGGATAACGCAACGCTGGTGACGGGTGAACGGACCCACAAGATTACAGGTTCGGACACCACCCCGGGTCTCGAAGAACGTACGCGCCTGCAAGCGCCGGGTGACGACGTCCCTTTGATTGTCTATTTGCCTTCCGAGACCGCCCAGGTCGAGGCCGTAACAAATGGTGACGTGGATGCCGTCGCCCGCGGCGAGATCGGCAACCTGATCGCAGCCAACAACTCCGACGGCGCATTGCGGGTTACCGCCGTCGATACCGAGAACACCGAGAGCGGCGCGTTCAGTTACCCCAATACCACGACGGGCGACAACCTGCGCACGACAATGAATGACTTGATAAATTGCCTGACGGACAACGGCAATATCGGCTTTGCGGAATGGAACGAAGACTCCCAGACTTTCCAGACGCGAGCAACCCGTAACGCCCCGTAAGTCAAATGCCAGGGCGTATCAGGACTTTGCGAGAGATGAATGATACTGCGCCGGATTCAAGTCAACCCGTGACACGGTAAATACGCCTTTGTAGCCTCTCGGTGACGAGCGGTTGCAATTCCCGGATACGCGTTCGGGTGACGAGCGACGCGGCGAGCCGGTCGCGGCGCTGGGCGACTGTCAACGTTTCCAGCCCGCGGGATATGCGGGACCATGTTCAAGCATCAACTCTCCCCAGGCCGCTGTCTCGTTGGTCTGGCAGTTTAAATTTTTTGTTGACATCTGAATTTTTCCCCCTATATTGTTAGCACTCGCTTGATTAGAGTGCTAACAAAAGTTATCATTTTTGTTGAAAACAATAACTTGATTCATTTGGAGGTAATCAATACATGAATATCAGACCTTTACACGATCGGGTGGTCGTGCGGCGGCTGGAAGAGGAAAAGACGTCCCCCGGCGGGATTGTCATCCCCGACAGCGCCACTGAAAAACCGATCCAGGGGGAAGTCGTTGCCGTTGGTAACGGCAAGATCCTGGATAACGGCGAGGTCCGTGGCCTGGATGTCAAAAAGGGCGACAAGATCCTTTTTGGTAAATACTCAGGTACGGAAGTTAAAATTGACGGTGAAGAACTCCTGGTGATGCGTGAAGACGACATCATGGGCGTTATCGAATAAGTACTTCAGGAGGTTAAGAAAATGAGTGCAAAAGATGTCAAATTCGGTGATGACGCTCGTTCGCGCATGGCGAAAGGTGTCAATATCCTGGCAAACGCAGTTAAACAGACCTTGGGGCCCAAGGGCCGCAACGTCGTAGTAGAGAAAAGCTTCGGCGCGCCGACGGTCACGAAAGACGGTGTCTCCGTAGCGAAAGAAATTGAACTGGAAGACAAGTTTGAAAACATGGGCGCCCAGATGGTCAAGGAAGTGGCTTCCAAGACGTCCGACGTGGCTGGCGATGGCACCACTACCGCAACGGTTTTGGCCCAGGCCATTGTCCGCGAAGGTTTCAAGGCGGTCGCCGCCGGCATCAACCCCATGGATATTAAACGAGGTATCGATGCTGCGGTGCTTACGGCAGTGGCTGAACTCGAAAGAGTATCCAAGCCCTGTGAAGACAGCAAGGCAATAGCCCAGGTGGGCACTATTTCCGCCAACTCCGATGAAGATATCGGCAACATTATTGCTGATGCCATGGAGAAAGTGGGTAAAGAAGGAGTGATTACCGTTGAAGAAGGCTCCGGCCTCAACAATGAGTTGGACGTGGTCGAAGGCATGCAGTTTGATCGCGGCTACCTGTCACCCTACTTCATCAACAACCAGGACACCATGAGCGTTGAACTGGAAAGCCCGTTTATCCTGTTGCATGACAAGAAAATCTCGAACGTAAGAGATTTATTGCCGGTATTGGAAAGCGTGGCAAAATCAGGCAAGTCACTTTTGCTCATCGCTGAAGATATTGAAGGTGAAGCCCTGGCTACTTTGGTAGTCAACAACATGCGCGGCACCGTCAAGGTCGCCGGCGTCAAGGCGCCGGGCTTTGGCGACCGACGCAAGGCCATGTTGGAAGACATCGCCATCCTGACCGGTGGCACGGTCATATCAGAAGAAGTCGGGTTATCACTGGAGAAGACCGGCCTGGATGATTTAGGCAGCGCCAAGCGTGTCCAGATAAGCAAAGAAAACACGACCATCATCGACGGCGCTGGTCAGACCGATGGCATAGAAGGACGCGTCAATCAGATTCGCGCCCAGATTGAGGAGTCGACCTCGGACTATGATCGCGAAAAACTGCAAGAACGCGTCGCCAAGCTGGCGGGCGGTGTTGCAGTGATCAAGGTTGGCGCAGCCACTGAAGTGGAAATGAAAGAAAAGAAGGCGCGTGTCGAAGACGCCCTGCATTCCACCCGGGCCGCGGTTGAAGAAGGCGTGGTGCCTGGTGGTGGCGTGGCCTTGATTCGGGCAAAAGTCGCCACTTCCGGAGTGCAAGGCAAGAACGAAGACCAGAAAGCCGGTGTGTCGATACTTGTCCGCGCGTTAGAGGAACCACTTCGCCAGATAGTCACCAACTCCGGCGATGAGGCTTCCGTCGTGCTCAACCAGGTCGCAGAAAACGAAGGGAACTACGGTTACAATGCAGCCACGAGTGAGTTCGGCGACATGATCGAGATGGGTATTTTGGACCCCACCAAGGTAGCGCGTTACGCATTGCAAAATGCAGCGTCAGTCGCCGGTCTGTTGTTGACAACGGAAGCCATGGTGGCTGAATTGCCGAAGAAGGAAGACCCGATGCCCATGGGCGGCGGTGGCGGTATGGGTGGCATGGGCGGTATGGATGGCATGATGTAACGTCCTCCCCCTTTGTCCTAAGGAAAACCCGCCTCACGGCGGGTTTTCTGTTTTAAACCCGTCATTTTTATAACGGATTATTCTTATTCCATTGGGTAACGGAGAATCCCCCGTCCACCAGCAATGCTTGTCCCGTAATAAATGAGGCCTGTTCGCTGGCCAGGAAGTATATGGCGTCAGCAATCCCGGAAGGTTCGGCAACGCGGCCTGACAGGCCATAGCCTTTGGTCATTTCCCGTATTTGTTCTATCGCAGTTCTCGACTTGAATACGGGGCTTCGCGTTTGAGTTTGTTGGTAAGCTCAAACGGGGCAGGGGGTCTAACCTTTTTTCATGGCATCGAAGAAATCAGCGTTGGCTTTCGTTGTTTTCAGCCGTTCCAACAGGAATTCCATTGCTGCAATCGACTCCATGGGGTGCAGGAGTTTCCTGAGTATCCACATTTTCTGCAGCTCGTATTTTTCGGTCAACAGTTCTTCGCGCCGGGTGCCGGAGCGGTTGATGAAGATAGCGGGATAGATGCGTTTTTCTGATATTTCCCTGTCCAGGTGCAACTCCATATTGCCGGTGCCCTTGAATTCTTCATAGATGACTTCATCCATACGCGAACCGGTGTCGACCAAGGCGGTGGCTAAAATGGTTAAACTGCCCCCCTCCTCGATGTTTCTCGCCGCGCCGAAAAATCGTTTTGGTTTCTGTAAGGCATTGGCGTCAACGCCCCCTGTTAAGACTTTGCCCGACGCCGGAACCACGGTGTTGTAGGCGCGGGCCAGGCGGGTGATTGAATCCAGTAATATGACTACGTTTTTCTTATGCTCAGTCAGCCGTTTTGCCCTTTCTATGACCATCTCGGCCACTTGCACGTGTCGCGATGCGGGTTCATCAAAGGTACTCGAGATCACCTCACCCCGGACCGAGCGCTCCATTTCCGTTACTTCTTCCGGTCTTTCATCGATGAGCAATACGATTAAATGGCATTCCGGGTGATTATATTTAATGGATTGCGCAATAGATTGCAGGATCATCGTCTTGCCGGCCTTCGGTGGCGATACAATCAAGCCGCGCTGGCCTTTGCCGATTGGCGCCACCAAGTCGATAATCCTTGGCGTCAGGTCTTCCGTGCTACCGTTGCCGACTTCCAGTTTCAAGCGTTCTTGCGCGAATAACGGCGTCAGGTTTTCAAAGATGATTTTGTTTCTGGCTCTCTCGGGTGGCTCAAAGTTGATTTCATTAACTTTAAGAAGCGCAAAATAACGTTCACCGTCCTTGGGCGGCCTGATCTTGCCGGAGATATTATCGCCGGTGCGTAAGTTAAAGCGTCTTATCTGGCTGGGCGACACGTAGATATCATCGGGACCGGCCAGGTAGGAACTATCGGCGGAGCGTAAAAATCCAAACCCATCCTGAAGTATTTCAAGAACGCCGTCCCCATAAATATCTTCACCCTTTCTGGCGTGGGCCTTTAGAATTTCGAAAATGACGTCCTGTTTCCTTGAACGGGCAAGACCGTCGAGGCCGAGGGATTCCGATATGGTGACTAAATCTGACGCGGGTTGTTGCTTTAATTCTGTAAGGTTCATTGACTCCGTATAAACATAGGACTGGTTAGATTAATTCACAAGCGCTTGAGTAGCGCGGTTGCAAAGCGTTAGAAATCAGATAATTCTTTGTCAGAAGGATTTAAGACAGGTTGTTACAATAGAAAGTAGCACGTCAAAATGAATACGTCCAGTTTTTTTAACATCTTTAGTCCACATATTTTACCAATGAATGCGCTGGGCGCGCCAGCAAGACCGGCAAGGGCGCATCCAGCGCAGTTTGTAATGGCAGTAAAGCGATATAATTACGGTAACTCATTGATAGAAAAGAACTTTCCGTTGATGACGAGCGAATTGGCGAAACATGCGGGTTAGATAATGCCATCTATGAATGCAGATAGTTGCGATTTTGATGCGGCCCCTACTTTTGTTCCCGCCACCTCGCCGTCTTTAAAGATCATCAGTGTAGGTATGCCGCGCACCGCGTATTTTTGAGGCGTCGCCGGATTTTCATCGATGTTGATTTTTGCGATCTTCAGATTTTTTTCATTATATTCATCTGCTATTTCATCGAGAACAGGGGCGATCATTTTACAAGGACCACACCACTCCGCCCAATAATCGACCATTACCGGCGCTTCCGATTTTAATACATCCTCTTCAAAGCTGGAGTCAGTTACATGGATAATGCTATCGTTCATTTATTATTTACCCTTTACAATAGTGTCAGGTTGGTATTTCATCTGAATTATTTATTGATTTCAAGTTCTCTTTCCGAATTTTCGGATTTCGCCGGAATTTTCATTTGACATTCGGCGCGGTGTTTCGGAAGATTGGTTCCGCGCGCAGATACCTGGTTGACCGGAGATACAAATGCTTTCCCCCCACATAATCCGTAAAAGTCGATTGCTCTTGATGGCGATCATTATTTTCCTGTTCTCCGGGTGCGGTCAAAAGGGCGCCCTTTATCTGCCGGATGAAAACCAGGCTTCGCTCTTCTCCGTTCACCCGCATTTAACGTGAATGGAAAACTTTTCCTATAAAAACGGCGCCCTGTTTGCCGAAGGGGTTTCTTTGGTTGAGCTTGCCGAACGCCATGGCACGCCGGCGTTCGTATACTCCCGTTCATCTATTGAAAACCAGTGGCGATTATACGCTGAGGCATTCGCCCGGAGAAATGCTTTAATCTGCTATTCCGTCAAAGCGAACAGCAATATAGCCCTGTTGGGTCTCCTGGCAAGGCTTGGTTCTGGCTTTGACATCGTTTCCGGTGGGGAACTGGAAAGGGTGATTGCCGCAGGGGGCGCGCCGGCTAAAATCGTGTTTTCCGGCGTGGGCAAACGCAGTGATGAAATCCGGCGGGCGCTGGAAGTGGGCATTAAATGTTTTAACGTCGAGTCAGAGGCAGAGCTGCTGCGCCTGAACGCGATTGCAAAAGAGCAGTCTGTCCAGGCCCCTGTATCCATCCGGGTGAATCCGGATATCGATCCTGGCACCCATCCCTATATCGCTACGGGCTTGAGGCAAAACAAATTCGGCGTGGAGTTTGACCGGGCTTTAGCGGCATATCAGCGGGCTGACAGCCTGGATAACGTCGCGCTGCTGGGGCTTGATTGCCACCTTGGTTCGCAGATCACCTCTATTGAGCCGTATGTCGATGCGGTGAAAAAATTGCGCCGGCTCTTGAGTGACCTGGAAGAAATCGGCATTTCCGTTCAACACTTTAATATCGGTGGCGGGCTGGGCATCAGCTGCGGGGATGAGGCAGCGCCCGATATCGGTACTTTCGCCAGCGCCATGCTGGACCTGATACCTGAGCAATATGAAACCATATTGGAACCGGGCCGCTCCATTATCGGCAATGCCGGCGTATTGCTCACCCGGGTCGAATACCTGAAAACAAACCATGAAAAGAACTTTGCCATTGTGGACGCGGCAATGAACGACTTATTACGCCCGGCTTTATACCAAGCCTGGCAGAATATCCTGCCCGTTGTCAAGCATGAGCAGGCTGCGGAAAAACAGTATGATATCGTCGGACCGGTATGTGAATCCGGCGATTTTCTGGGATTGCAACGGGAGCTTTCCCTGCGCCAGGATGACCTGTTGGCCGTTTTTTCCGCCGGCGCCTATGGGTTTTCAATGAGTTCGAATTATAATAGCCGGCCCAGGGCGGTTGAGTTATTGGTCGATAGAGGGAATGAGCGCGTCATCCGGGCCAGGGAATCGGTGGAGCAACTGATGGCCGGAGAGACCTTGTTGCCGGAAGAGGCTATGCACTAATTCAGCGCATGGTTCTTTGCAATTAACCCCTTTTTGGTGCAGTACGTTGAGGCGCTGGATTATAACCCGCTAAAGTATGAGCAGTTTTTTCAGGTTTTCAGCATGGCACAAAACGTGCAAGTTGTGATGGGATATTCCGTGTATAAATAAATTATGTGAGGAGGCAAGCAATGTCTAAAGAGAAGGTATATAAGTTAATCGAGGAGCATGAGGTGGGGTTCGTCGACCTGCGTTTTTGTGATACCAGGGGCAAGGAACAGCATGTAACCGTGCCGGCCGATGTTCTCAATGATGAATTTTTCGAAAACGGCAAGATGTTTGATGGGTCATCTATCTCCGGCTGGAAGGGGATCGATGAGTCGGACATGGTGTTAATGCCTGACCCGGGAACCGCTGTGATTGATCCTTTCTACCATGAGACGACCTTGGACCTGCGTTGTGACGTATTAGAGCCGACAACCATGCAAGGTTATGAGCGCTGTCCGCGCTCACTGGCAAAACGCGCTGAGGCTTACCTTAAATCTACGGGTATAGCCGACTCGGCCTACTTCGGTCCGGAACCGGAGTTTTTCATTTTCGATGAAGCGCGTTGGGGTGACAATATCAACAGCGCCTTCCATGAAATAGATTCCGAAGAGGGTCATTGGAACAGTGACAAGTTGATGGATGAGCAAAAGAATATCGGCCACAGACCCGGTGTAAAAGGCGGTTATTTTCCGGTGCCGCCGGTGGATTCCCTGCAAAACGTTCGAACTGCCATCTGTATGGCTTTGCAGGAGATGGGGCTGACGGTGGAGGTGCACCACCATGAAGTAGCGACGGCCGGCCAGGCGGAAATAGGGACAAGATTTGATACGCTGGTAACCAAGGCGGATGAGTTACTCACCCTGAAATATTGCACGTTGAATGTCGCCCACGGTTTCGGCAAAACGGCAACCTTCATGCCCAAGCCGCTGGTTGGCGACAATGGCAATGGCATGCACGTTCATCAATCTTTGGGCAAAGACGGCCTGAACTTGTTTCCCGGCGATAAGTATGGCGGCCTTTCCGATTTGGCCTTGCACTACATCGCCGGGATTTTCAAACACGCCCGCGCCATCAATGCCTTTACGAATTCAGGCACCAACAGCTACAAACGTCTGGTGCCCGGATTTGAAGCGCCGGTATTATTGGCTTATTCCGCCCGGAACCGGTCTGCATCATGTCGTATTCCGTGGGTTGCTGATCCTAAAGCGAGGCGTATCGAGATCAGGTTCCCGGATTCATGCGGTAATCCGTATTTCATGTTCGCGGCAATGTTAATGGCCGGACTGGACGGTATCCAGAACAAACTGGACCCGGGCGAACCATTTGAAAAAGACATGTATGACCTTACCATAGAAGAAGAGTCGGAATTCCCCACCGTGTGCTCGTCCCTGGATCAGGCTTTGGAAGCGCTGGACCAGGACCGGGAGTTCCTGCTGGCGGGCGGTGTTTTTTCAGACGATTTGATTGACGGTTATATCGAATTGAAAATGCAGGAAGTCACACGTTTTCGCATGACTACGCATCCGGTTGAGCTCGATATGTACTACAGCCTGTAAGATGTGAAGCGCGCCGTGAAAAAGCCTCCTGAAAAGGGGGCTTTTTTTTGCCCCGGGACAATTGCACCAAAATAGTGCAATAATGCAACGACTATGAGTATGATGCAGGACAGAGCAGGTTGGGTGCTGGATAACATCTACACCGCTGTGCTGGTATTTAATAACGACCTCCGGCTCACGGGCATCAATACGGCGGGGGAGAATTTGTTTTTTATCAGTCACGGGAAAATGTATGGTCATTCCGCTTATGAAATCCTGCCGGCGTCACAAAAGCTGGTGGACAATATCCAACGCGCCCTGGTAACAAAACAACCCTGCATGGAATGGGGGATTGATTTGTATTTGCCTGATTCAAAAGCCATGACCGTAGATTATATGCTGACCCCCGTGATGGATGATGAAGCATGTATGGAAGTGATTCTTGAATTGATTAACGCTAATTCCTATACCCGGGTGATGCGCGAGAATAATTTGTCTGTCTTGCATGATGCGGCGCGAAAGTCTCTAAGCGGCATGGCCCATGAAATTAAAAATCCCCTTGGTGGGTTACGAGGCGCGGCACAACTCCTGGAAAGAGAATTAAAAGGTTCCGATTTAACCGACTACACGCGGATCATCATTAATGAAGCGGACAGATTGCGGAACCTGATTGATCGGATGCTGGCCCCGGCGGCGAAAAGTGAGATCAAGCGCATCAATATCCACGAGGCGCTCGAGTATGTCTGCAACGTGGTTGAGGCCGAGTCGAAATTCAATATAAAAATCCAGCGCGACTATGATCCGAGCTTGCCGGTTTTACGGGCTGATCGGGAACAACTGATCCAGGCGCTGTTGAATATCGCCAGAAATGCAGTACAAGCGATTAATGAAGGTGGAGAGATACTGGTGCGCTCTCGTATAAAACGCCGCTGCACAATTCGCCGGAGACATTATAAATTGGCGGTTCAAATTGATGTAATCGATAACGGGCCGGGCGTCCCCCCTGAGATAGGAGAACACATTTTTTATCCCATGGTGACGGGCAGGGCGGATGGTTCCGGATTGGGATTATCGATTTCCCAATCGTTGATACAATCTCACAACGGCCGGCTTCAATATGAGCGAATTGATGACAGGAGCTATTTCAGGATTCTCTTACCCGTGGAGGGTGGCGACAATGGTGGCTAATAATAAGGTGTGGGTTGTCGATGATGATAAATCCATAAGGTGGGTTTTAGAGCGTGCGTTAATCAAGGAACAACTCGAGGCGATAACCTTCGATAATGCAAAAGACATGCTTTATCGGCTTTCGATGGATGAACCAAATGTCATTATCTCAGATATCCGCATGCCGGGCATGGATGGCCTGTCTTTGCTTGAAGAGATAAAACAAAAATCACCGGACGTTCCCGTTATCATCATGACCGCGTATTCAGACCTGGACCGGGCGGTTTCGGCATTTCAAGGCGGCGCCTATGAATACCTGTCCAAGCCGTTTGACGTTGATGAGTTGCTCAGCCTGGTAAAGCGCGCCATGCAGCGGCATTCTACGGCGCCGGCAACGGCGCCGGTAAAGAAAAAGGCCGATACTGAAATTATCGGCTCTGCCGCGGCCATGCAGGCGGTATTTCGCGCCATAGGCCGGTTGTCGGGTTCCAATCTGACCGTGCTGGTTACCGGCGCATCCGGCACCGGAAAAGAACTGGTGGCGCAGGCCCTGCATCGTCACAGCCCGAGAGCCCAGAGGCCGTTCATCGCCATCAACACGGCTGCCATACCCCGTGAATTACTGGAGTCTGAATTATTCGGCCATGAGAGAGGGGCGTTTACGGGCGCCAATTCACGACGTTCAGGCCGGTTTGAACAGGCGAACGGCGGCGCCCTGTTTCTTGATGAAATCGGCGACATGCCGGCTGACCTGCAAACGCGGCTGTTGCGCGTATTGTCCGATGGAGAATTTTACCGCGTCGGCGGACACATGCCGGTAACGGTGGACGTGAGAGTGATTGCCGCCACCCATCAAAACCTGGAACAGCGGGTAAAAGACGGCTCCTTTCGCGAAGACCTGTTCCACCGGTTGAACGTGATCAGGGTACGCGTTCCCTCGCTCCGGGACCGGCGGGATGATATTCCATTATTGACCGGGCATTTCCTGCAACGCTCATCAATCGAGCTGGGAATTGAACCGAAACTGATGCTGAAAAAAACCCAGGAGTTCCTGAACAGGCTCGATTGGCCGGGCAACGTCAGACAGCTGGAAAATTTTTGTCGGTGGGTGACGGTAATGGCGTCAGGGAAGGAAATTCACGTTGATGACTTGCCGCCTGAATTGAAGAATTCAGGGACAAACGAGGAACCGGGCGATGATTGGGAAAACACGTTGCGGCGATGGGTTCAGGTAAACCTGTTGAAAGGGGAAACAGAGTTGCTGGGTGACGCTTTGCCCAGGTTTGAAAAGATCATGGTTGAAGAGGCGTTAAAGCAATCGGGAGGCCGCCGCCATGAAGCCGCAAAACTGCTCGGCTGGGGACGCAATACCTTGACGAGAAAAATCAGGTCGCTGGATTTGAAATTATAACAACCTCCTCACCCCAGCCACCGGCGCTGCCCCGCAGGGACAACCCCCTGTGGTTGCCCTGACTCCCGGCGCGCGTCGGCATTGCTCAGGGCAGTCACCGGGGCCTGAACCTACGGGTCCGGGATGGAAACAGGTACTATAGAGACTTTAAATATATAAATGGAGGCTTGAGCCATGATCCAGGAACGTTTAGTTGAATATGAACACGCCGGTACCCTCCTGGAGGGTTTCCTCGCCTATGATGATGCGGAAGTCGCCGCCAGGCCCGCCGTTATGATCGTGCATGCCTGGGCCGGGCGCAGTGAGTTTGAATGTAATAAAGCCCGCGCCCTGGCCGAACTGGGGTACATCGGTTTCGCCGCGGATGTATATGGGAAAGGCGTATTGGGGAGCAGCAAGGAAGAGAATGCCGGTTTGATGCAGCCTTTCCTGAATGACCGCGCCCTGCTGCAATCCCGTTTGACGGCGGCCCTTGAAACGCTGGGGTCACAACCGGAGGTGGACAGCGCTCAAATGGCCGCCATGGGCTTTTGTTTTGGCGGCTTATGCGTGTTAGACATCGCCCGTGTCGGGACGGACATCAAGGGCGTGGTGAGTTTTCACGGTTTGTTCGGCGCGCCGGAAAACACGACCGGCGTCAAGATAAAGGCCAAGGTATTGGCATTGCATGGCCATGAGGACCCCATGGTACCCGTCGACGCCGTGGTTGCGCTCGAGAAGGAGTTGACGGAAGCCGGCGCAGACTGGCAGATACACGTCTACGGCAATACCCTGCACGCATTTACCAATCCGCTGGCGAACGACCCCGATTTCGGTACGGCCTACAATGAAGCCGCGGATAAGAGATCCTGGCAAGCCCTGCTGAATTTCCTGGAGGAGCTATTCTAAGAACGCCTTGGGAAATCTGCCTGGGGAAGAAATAATCTCCTCCCCCTTGAGGGTGTCGCAAAAGGGGTACGCTTGCCTCGTCATTCTTGAGGAGCGTAGCGACGAAGAATCCATGCCTTTGTTCGGTGTGGATTCTTCGCCTGCGGCTCAGAATGACGGAACCGAAATTCCTAGAAGTCGTAGCCGACGGTGACCCCCCACGTCGCCGGCGGAAGCAACGTGGCGTTGGCCGTGAGGCCCGTGGAACTCACGTAAGCCCCGCTGTGAATAAATTCGTCCGTCACATTCTTGCCCCAGACATCAATTGAAGCCTTGCCGCCGGGCAGGGTGTATTTCAGGTTCAAGTTGACCAGGGTATAGGCATCCTGGCCCAGGAGGGCATCATTGAACTCGGTATAGAACTGGTCGTCTTTGTAAGATGCCTCCGCGCCCAAGGTCAGCAGGCCGCCGTTTGTCAGGGAGAACTCGTACTCGCCCCGGATGTACGCGCTCCATTCGGGCGCCTGGCGCAAACTGTTGCCGGCAAGGTCTTCAAGCTCCACAGCTGCGGTCAGGGGGTTGTCCGCCATGTAATCGACAAACTCCGCGTCTAACCAGGACAGGTTTCCATCCAGGCGAAATTGATCCGTCACCAGCCAGGAGGCCTCCAGTTCCACGCCCTTGCCTTCGGCTTCGGCGGCATTCTCAAACACCGCGATAAAGCTGCCACCCGGACCCGGTCGGGTACGATCCAGCTGCATATCGGTTATTTCGTAGTAGAAGCCCGCCAGGTTGAGTTGCAGGCGGCCATCCAGGTAGACACCTTTCAAACCGACCTCATAGTTGTCGATCAACTCCGGTTCGAGGATTGGAGTGCGTTGCCCGCCCTGGAAAGCGCCGCCCTTGAAACCTTCCGAATAGGTGAAGTAAGCGAGCAGGTCATCAATGGGCCGCCATTCAATGCCGATGGAAGGCGTGAACTCGGTAAAACTCGCTTCATCCGAAAATGGGACGGTAAGAGGGATAAAAAACAAGCTCCAGGAGGTATCGCCGCCACGCTTCTCGTAAGCAAGGCGCCCACCCACGTTGAGTGAGAATTGCTCGGTAATATCGTAGGTGGCGTTGGCAAAGACCGCGACCGTCTCGATATCGATGTCACCCGTAAGCAGGACGCGGGTCGTAAGCCCGTCGGCGGGCCTTTGAAAACCAATGTTGTTGTTATTGGTGAAATCTTCATCGAAGTAATAAAACGCCAGCAAACCGCGCAGGCGTTCGCTCTCGTAATGAAGTTGTAACTCCTCGCTGAATTGTTTGCTGGTGGTGAAGTTGGTTTGAATGCCGCCGCTGATATTGCGGGAGGTGTCCAGGTCTTGCAGCAGCAGGACTTCCGAGTCCCGGTAGTTGGTTATTGATTGCACGCGAAACTGGTCATTCAGCTGCCAGTTGAACGTGCCGGTTACCGACCAGCTCTCGCGATCATTCTCGTTGTCGGCTTCCGAGGCGATGTTGCGGCGGCCCTCGGCATACCCGCCGATGCCTGACGCCGGACGATGATTGGGATCAATCTCGACCAGGGGCTGAATCAATTTCAACCCCAGCGCGGCGTCATCTTCGTTATGCCATTCCGCGGATAGCAGGAAGTCCGCGGTTTCGCTGAAATTGAACCGAAGTTGACCGCGGATGGATTTCTTGTCCGCGCTGTCAATGTCATTGCCGGTAAATTCATTGATGCCGTAACCGTCCCGGTCAGTGGATTTGAACGCCACGCGGCCCAGTACCCGCTCTGCCAAGGGGCCGCTGACCGCGCCCTCCAATCGTATGAGCTCGTCACTACCGAGGGTCGCCCGGCCATAACCCTCGAACTCTTCGGTGGGTTTGCGCGTGATCAGGTTGATCGCGCCGCCGGTTGCGTTCTTTCCATACAAGGTACCTTGGGGGCCGCGTAATACCTCGATGCGTTCCAGGTCGAAGAAAGAGCTCAGCTGCATGTAAGACAACGCGGTCACGGCGCCGTCGGTGTGCATGGCCACCGATGGGTCAACGCCGGCAAAAGAGCTGTTAAGGCCAACGCCGCGAATATACAACCTGGCGAACGCGAAATCGTTGCCGGCCGATACCGCCGGCGCTATGGCCTGGAGGTCTTCGATGGTGTCGATCTGTCCCCCCTCGAGCCGCCCGCCCGTTATCGCGGTGACCGCCAGGTTCACGTCTTGCAGTGATTCTTGTCGCTTCTGAGCCGTTACGACGATTTCTTCCAGCGTCGCAGCCTGCCCCCCTGCCGTAAATGTCGTTAACAAAAACCCAAGGCTGAGCGCCGGGGTCAGGCGCCGGATAAATTGGTTATTTCGGATCATCAAATTTTCCCCCGTTGTTGGACGCCTGAATTCAGGATCAGACGCAAACAAATGTAATGGTGGTTTGCCCCCGGAATTCAACCGACGGCCTGAAATCGATAAAGAAATCACATTATCATAGGTTCTAATGATATAGAATATCAAATAAATAATAAAATCTGAAAAAAAGGTCGTTTTTTAAAAAAAACGACATCATTTTTTAATTATGGCAAGCATTTATTAGGGATAAAGAGTATAGTGTCAACGATAATCGAGAATTTGACTGGCCGCCGCGTCATCGCCGAGGCTATCCGGGATGCCGGCATCGAAACCGTGTTTACAGTAGCTGGTGGCCATTTTCTACCGACGTACCACGAAATCGGCCGTCTCGGCGCTCCTGAAATCATTGCCGCGCGCCATGAGCAGGGCGCCGGCTATATGGCATCCGGGTATGCGCTGGCAGCGGGTCGACCGGGAGTGGTTTTCTCCGGCGCGCCGGGTCCCGGGGCAACGAATTTGGTCACGGCCGTTGCGAACGCCCAGGCGGACTCGATACCCCTGTTAGTCCTGAGCGCCCAGGTGGACCGGCGCTACTTGCATCAAAATATTTTGCAATACTGCGACAATGTCTCCCTGTTCGAGCCTTTCTGCAAGCGCTCGGTTCAGGCCGCCACCATCGACGAAGTCCCAAACCTTCTCGCCACAAGCCTGCAACTCGCCACCTCGGGACGTCCCGGACCGGTGCACGTCGCCTTGCCCCAAAACTTGCAGGCCGAGACCGCGCCGGCGCGGCCGACGGTTCCCGTTGCATCTTCGAAACCGGGAAGCCCCGCAAAAGACGATATCGAGACCTTGCTGGAACGCCTGGCGACCTGCCGACGGCCCGCCATATTGGCCGGGCATGGCGTGCTCCGCGCCGGCGGGTCCGCTTACCTGCAAACTGTTGCCGAGCGACTCGGCGCGCCGGTTGCCACCAGTCGGTCGGGCATCGGGTGCATCCCTGCATCGCACGCCCTCAGCGTTGGAATGCTCGGTTTCTACGGCACGGAAACCGCGCGCGAGGCCATCGCGCAGGCTGACTTGGTTTTGGCGCTGGGCTGTGCGCTTGGGGAACAAACCACCTTTGGTTGGCGGCCCGACCTGTTCGCCGCCGCTGCCCAAGTGGCGCAAATAGACGTGGACCCGGCGCAACTCAACCGTTCATACGCCATCGACCAGGGCCTGGCGTGTGATGTGGGCGCTTCGCTCGAACTCTTGGCTGAACGCATCGACCAGCGCGAACCCTGGTTCAATTTGCGCCCCGAGCGAATCGCCCCGCAGAACGATCCGGCGAACGGCCTGAGCGCCGTTGACGTCATGCGCGCGCTGAATGCCCACTCGGGTGATGACACGATCGTCTCCGCCGATATAGGCAACCACCGCCTGTGGGTATGCGAACAGTTGGAGGTAAAACGGCCCGAAGGTCTGCTCCAGTCCTGCGAGTTTGACGCCATGGGTTTCAGCCTGCCGGCCGCCATCGGCGCTTCGGTAGCGCTGCCCGGCACGAAAGTCGTCTCCATCTCCGGCGACGGCGGCTTCGTCCATACGATGGGTGAACTGACAGTCGCCAGGGAACTGGGGTTACCACTTGTAGCGGTTGTTTTCGTCGATGGGGCGTTTGGCATTCTCCGTCACCAGGCTGAGGAAATGTATGGAGAAGATCACTTCGTCCGGCTCGAATCGATTGACTTCGCGCAGGTCGCAACCGCAATGGGAGTAGAAGCCCGAACTGTCAAGGCCGCCGCCGAACTCGATGATGCCTTCGCCTGGGCGATGCAGGCTACAGGGCCGACGCTGCTTTCGGTCTCCATCGACCCCCATGAGATTTTCCCGCCCCTCCGCACGAAGATCGAGCAACGCAAAATCGACCTCCTTGGCAAGCGCTGAGTTCCGTCCTTCTTCCCCCCCTGACGCGACGGAAAACATGGCGATGAACACCGCGACCAGTTAATATATCCTTACGACTTTCCGTTGATGACGAGTGAATTGGTGATATGCAAGTTAAGCAGGGAGACTTATTGAACCTGGCCGACAAGACCGCCGTCGTTACGGGCGGGGCGGGTGGTATCGGACAAGCTGTCTGCCGAGTCCTGGCGCGGGCCGGGGCGCGCGTCTGCATTCATTACCACTCCAATGAAGCCGGGGCCGTCGCATTAAAAGAACAAATCGAGCAATCGGGGGGAAGCGCAACCGCCGTCCATGCCGATGTGACCGACAAGGCGGACGTGGAGCGGTTGTTCGACGTCGTGGCTGCCGAGTCAGGCGGGATAGATATATTGATCAACAATGCCGGGGTCTATCCGGCGTCGCCGTTTCTCAATATCAGTGAAGAAGAATACGAATTGATGATGGATTCCAACGTGCGTTCCGTGATGTTGTGTACCCAGGCCGCCGCCAGGCGCCTCGTCGCCCGGGGACGCGGGGGCGCAATAGTCAACATTGCCTCCATTGCCGCCAGCGGCGTGTTGGGCATGCACAGCCATTATTGCGCCTCCAAGAGCGCCGTCGTAATGTTCACCCGCGCAACCGCCAGTGAGCTGGGGGAACATGACATCCGGGTCAACGCAGTGTCACCGGGGCTGATATGGCGCGAGGGGCTGGAGGAAGCCTGGCCGGAAGGCGTGGCCAGGTACAAGCAAGCCGCCGCATTGAAAAGCATAGGACAGCCTGAAGACGTGGCCAATGCCTGTTTGTTCCTGGTTTCCGCTGCCGGCAGGTGGATTACGGGGATTGACCTGATTGTTGACGGCGGGGCACTGACCAACAAACTATTTTAACCTGCGTCGACTTGGATTGTTCTACTCAAATAAAGCCAGACAGCGCAGCTGATGCTATCGGGTGGAAACCGGCATCGCGGCCAACAGCGAACGCCTGGCCCGGATTGAGACGCTACTGGAGGAACGCCTGCCGCCACGCCCCGGGCGCGTATCCCCCTGACAGGCGATTCTACGCCGCCCCGGTTAATGCAGTACGGGTGGGCTATCAGCCATGAAAATCGGGTCGGAAGACATTGCCGCGCTTATCGATCATACCTTGTTGAAGCCGGAGGCAACCGCGGAGATGGTGGCGCGGCTCTGCCGGGAAGCGGATGAGCACGGGTTTTATTCGGTCTGTATTTCACCGGTTTTCGTGACATTGGCGAGTGATTTGTTGGCGCGCTCCCGGTCCAGGGTCTGCACGGTGGTCGGTTTTCCTTCCGGCGCGAATGCAGCGGACGTGAAGGCATACGAAACAGCCAGGGCGATTGACCAGGGCGCCGGCGAGATCGATATGGTTATGAACATCGGCGCGGCAAAAGCTGGGGATTGGCAACTGGTCGGATATGACGTGGAGAGTGTCGTGAAGAGCGCGGGGGAGCGACTCGTCAAGGTAATCCTGGAAACCTGCCTGCTAAGCGATGAGGAGAAGGTGAGGGCCTGTGAGGTATGCGCCGGCGCCGGCGCCGATTTCGTCAAGACTTCCACCGGGTTCAACCGATCCGGCGCCACCGTGGAGGACGTCCGCCTCATGCGCGCCGCCGTGGGGACGGACGCCGGGGCAGGTTCGGGGCGGGTCCTGGGCGTCAAGGCCAGTGGCGGGATACGGGATTATGAAACGGCTTGTAAAATGATCGAGGCGGGCGCCACCCGGCTGGGCACGAGCGCCAGCTTGAAAATCATCGGCGTCGGCCAGACAAAGTGAAGCACGGGTCCTGGGCGTCAAGGCCAGTGGCGGGATACGGGATTATGAAACGGCTTGTAAAATGATCGAGGCGGGCGCCACCCGGCTGGGCACGAGCGCCAGCTTGAAAATCATCGGCGTCGGCCAGACAAAGTGAAACACAGTGTCATGCCGGGTCATCAGTCGGCGATGGCGGTTTCCAGGGCAAGTTCAATCATTTCCCTGAAACCGGTTTGTCGTTGTTCGACGGTCAACCTCTCCTCCCTGGTAATATGATCGCTGACCGTGCAGATTGTCAGGGCCTTGACGCCGAATTCCGCGGCCAGGCCGTAAATGCCGGCGGCCTCCATTTCCACGCCCAGCACGTTGTATTTTTCCATCAAGTCGAATATTTCCGTTTCAGGCGTATAAAACAAATCGCTGGAGAAAATGTTGCCCACGTGAAAAGCAAGTCCATTTTGCTCAGCGATTGTTACGGCGGATTGCAACAGCCGGTAATCGGCGATGGCGGCGAAGTCATGGTTCCTGAAACGGATGCGATTCACCTTCGAGTCGGTGCAAGCGCCTATGGCAATGATAATATCCTGCAACTTCACGGTTTTACTGACCGCGCCGCAGCTGCCGGCCCGTATTAAACGCTTCACGCCGAATTCGTTCACCAATTCGGTACAGTAGAGGGAACAGGAGGGGATGCCGATGCCGTGGCCCATCACTGAAATGGCTTGCCCCTGGTAATTGCCGGTGAAGCCCAACATTCCCCTGGCGTCGTTGACCAGGCGGGCGTCATCCAGGTAATTTTCAGCAATGAATTTTGCCCTGAGGGGATCTCCCGGCATGATCATGGTTTCGGCAAAATCGCCGGGTTCGGCATTGATATGCGGCGTAGCCATCAGCCCAGGGAGATGAACAAGCCGGCCAGGACGGCGCTCATGAGATTAGACAAGGTACCCGCAAACACCGCCATGAGTCCCATTGCGGCCACATCGTGCCGGCGTTCGGGCACCAGGCTCCCCAGGCCGCCTAACAGAATCGCTATCGAAGCCAGGTTGGCAAACCCGCATAAGGCAAAGGTGAGAATCACCTGGGTGTGCGGGGTCAGGCTGGCCTTTATTTCGGCAAAACTCACGTAGGCAATGAATTCATTCAGGACGAATTTCTGCCCGATCAGGCTGCCGGCCACCGCCGCTTCATCCCAGGGCACGCCCAACAGGAATGCCAGCGGCGCCAGCAGTTTGCCGAGGATTTCCTGGAGTGTCAGTCCTTCGTAGCCAAACAGGCCGGCGACGCCGCCTATCAGTCCGTTGAGCAGGGCAATCATGGCAACGAACGCAACCAACATGGCGCCGACGTTAAGGGCCAGTTTCAGCCCATCCAGGGTGCCGTTGCCGATGGCCTCGAAGATATTCACTACTTTTTCATGTTCGCCGAACTGTGACTGTTCGATGTTTGTCCTGGATTGTTCAGTTTCCGGCTTGATCATTTTTGCCATGAACAAGCCACCGGGTGCGGCCATGAAGCTGGCCGTGATCAGGTAATCCAGGCTGACTCCCAAAGCGGCATAAGCCACCATGATGGCGCCGGCGACCGTCGCCATGCCACTGGTCATCACCGCGAACAACTCCGATTGGGTGAGGTCTTTCAAATAAGGCCTGATCACCAGCGGCGCTTCGGTATGGCCGATGAATACGTTGGCTGCCGCGGTCATGGATTCGGTTTGACTGGTGCCCAGCAGTTTGCGCAGCCAACCGCCGAAAATCGTCACCACTTTTTGCATGACCCCTAAATAATACAAAGTGGACATCAGCGCGGAAAAGAAGATGATGATCGGCAACACCTGAAAAGCGACGATGAAACCGCGATCCTTATTGCCCAAGTCTCCGAACACGAATTCACTTCCCACGTTGCCGTAATTAATAACGTGCTGGACACCGGTCACCATGGCATTGAGAAAGGCCTGGCCCGGAGGGAAGTAAAGAATGAGACCCGCGATGGCCGCCTGGGTCAGGAAGGCGGGGACGACGGTTTTAAGTTTAATCGCCCGCCTGTTTTCAGACAGCAACAGGGCTAAACCGATGATGACGGTTATGCCGACGAAGCCCATTAATATCTGCATTGCAACATCCGCTATCGAGTGTGTTTATCCAGCCCTTGATACAGGGCCCTTCCAAAGTCGGGTTAAACCCACAGGGCAGGGACAGGTTTGAAACCTGCACCCGCAAGAACAGGCAAAAACGGTGGTGAAACACACCCTGACGGTGGCTTTGGAATGGCCCTGCCCCTGATAAGTCATCCGGGACTTTCTTTTCTTGTCAGCATATCATTTTTAACCTTTATGCGCGCCCAGGAAAGTTTCAATTTCATCCAGGCAGGGAATCGAGGGTATTGCCCCGGCTTTGCGGACGGATAAAGCGGCGGCGGCCATGGCGAAGGCAGCCGCATGGACATGTCCCAGTTCGTGCTCCCCACCACGGCGATTTTCGGTTTCATCATAAAGACATTTTAACATGATCGCTATCCGCTAGCCTTCACCGATGCTTCATCCCCGGCAGTTCCCGCTAACAACCACCAAACCCACTTTCGACGAACAGCGAAAACTTCCCCCTTCAAACTTCACACTGAGCCGTCAGCTTATTTGATGTTGTGGTTCACCCTGTTTAGAATACCTGTCACGATGGCGAAGGTTATTCATCGTTGGCAACTGTAATATTCAACACTTCAGCGACAACCAGGCAAAATGAAATTACTGCGACCTTTCAACCTGATAATTTTAACCGTGGCATCGGCCATGTTCATTACCGGCGGCGCAGCGGCCGGCGAGGCGGGAGCGCAAGCCTGGTTTGAACAGGTAAAGGGCGAGCCGACCCTGTTACGGGGGTTCCTGTACGATTTTCCCAAGGGAGGTGATTTGCATAATCACCTGGACGGCGCCGTCTATGCGGAGAGCTATATCCGTTGGGCCGCGGAAGACGGTAAATGTATAGACCTTGAAAGTTTTGTGATCATATCGCCACCTTGCAACGCAGAAACCGGCCGGCCCGCCGTACAGGATATCCGGTATGACAGCAGCGTCGTTAACCGGATTATCGATGCATTTTCGGTGCGTAATTATGAACGCCGTCCGGTGTCGGGGCATGACCAGTTCTTCTCAACGTTCAGGCGGTTTGCGCCGGCCGGTGTCCTGCACGAAGGAGATATGCTGGCGGAGGCGAGCGCCAGGGCAGCCGCGCAGAATATCATCTACCTGGAGTTGATGCAGTCTTACGGCATGGCGGAGGCCCGGCGACTGGCGGCAGACAACAAGGAATTTCACGTCGATACGCCCCTGTCACGGTTAATCCGCCACGGGGGTATCGAGGAACTGGCGGCCACTACGATTAAGAAGCTCGATCGGGTCGAGAGGCAATGGCGGGAGACCCTCTCCTGTGACCAGGCAACGGTTGCTCCCGGTTGCGATGTCGCCATCCGCTATCTTGCCCAGGTAATTCGGGTATTTCCCCCCGAACAAGTCCTGGCCCAGACCTTGCTGGCCTTTCACCTTATTGAGAAAGATCCGCGCTACGTGGGCCTCAACTTCGTCGCGCCGGAAGACCACCCCGTGGCTTTGAGGGACTATCGCCGGCAGATGGAAATGATCGGCGAGCTTGCCGGGCATTTTCCCGGGACAGAAAACGGCATCACCCTGCATGCCGGTGAAGTCGTTATGGGGCTGGTTCCCCCCGAACATTTAGGCTGGCATATACGGGCGGCCATAGAGGTCGCCGGGGCCAGGCGCATCGGTCACGGCATCGATATTTTTTACGATACGGAAGCAAGGCAACTCATGGAGCGGATGGCTGAGCAGGATATATTAGTCGAGATCAACCTGACCAGCAATGACGTCATTTTAGGGATCAAGGGCGACCGGCACCCGCTCAAGGCGTATCGCAAATATGGCGTCCCCATTGCCTTGTCCACCGATGATGAAGGCGTCTCGCGCATCGACCTGACCCACGAGTATCAACGCGCCGTGGAAACATACGAGGTGTCATACGCCGATCTCAAGTACCTGTCCCGGAATGCCCTGGCTTACAGTTTTCTTGAAGGCAGGGGTTTACTGGAATCCACCCGTACCGGTAAATTCGCGGGGGAGTGCGAGGGCGCCGAACCGGGAGGGAAGCCGATAAGTAAATCATGCCGGAAATTCCTGGCCGAAAATAAAAAAGCCGAATTGCAGTGGGAACTGGAAAAACGTTTCAAGGCATTTGAAATGGCCTATGACTGATGACGTTGATAAAGCCGATTCATGGTTGCTCTGCGCTGGTTTGCTCGTTGCCTGTCCGGTATTTCTTGCCGGGGGACTGACCCCGGACAACGTCAGGGAGACGGTTCAAACGGCGCCGGCCTATGGCGTGGACGTCTGTTCCGGTGTGCGGACGAATGGCAAACTGGATAAGGATAAATCAGGGAATTTTATCGCCGCCGCGCAATCCGCCTGGCGAACCGGCGCCGGAAGTTAGCGGATAGCCGGAATTTTTCGGGGCCAGACCTTTTGCTTTTCATCCGGCGGCAGAAAGCTGCATGCCGCGGCATTATCGTTGATGCGGTTGAATGCTTCCCCGGTGAAACCGAGTTCTTTGTGGAGGATGTCATACTCATGACATAAATCAATGTCGAACAGGTGCGGGTCGTCCGAGTTTATGGATACCAGGACGCCGGCTTCCATGAGTTTCCGTATCGGGTGCCGGCTGACGGCGGGGACTGATTTGGTCAACCAGTTGCTGGTGGGACAGAGTTCTAACAATACGTTTTCTTTTTTTACAAAATCCATTACCCCGGGGTCATGGATAATATGTATGCCATGGCCGATCCTTTCGGCGCCTAATTCCTCTATGGCGATACGCACGTGTTGCGGCGCCTCCGGTACATTTTCTTCTCCCGAATGGAGCGTGACGCGCAACCCGGCTTTTTTCGCCTTTGCCATCAACGGCGCAAAGCGTCGAATTTCAAGGCCGATATCCATGTCAGCCATGTCGATGCCGACAAACGCTTCTTTATTTTCGATGATAAAATCGGTGGTGTATTCCGCTTCCTTCAGGGATAAGGTTTTTTGCACTATGCCGATTAAGCCGACGGCGATATCCAGGTGTCCGCCCCGGCTGATGCCCCTGACAACGGCATCATGGATTTTCTCAAAACTCAACTTGGCATTCGCCCCTTGGATGAAGTTCGGCGAGTAGCGCAGTTCAAAAATTTTGATGCCCTGTTCAACGCCGTATTCACAGGCCTCATAAGTCAGCCGTTCAATCGTTTCTTCAGAACCCCACAAAGTCTGTATATGGGCGAATTTTTTCAGCGCCTGCTCCAGGTTGTCCACCGGTTCGGTGATCAACCACTCCCGTTTGAAGATTTCAGGGTCTTCAGGAATATCGAGGCCGAGGGTCTGCCCGATCTCTTTCACCGTTTGCGGTTGAAAACAGGCTTCCAGGTGACAATGGAGTTCTACTTTCGGAATGTCGTTGACGTTCATTGTTTCATATTAATCGTTTTTTACTTTAAGGTGAGATTCACGGTACTATTTGATTATTGCAACTGGAATATAAATGCACCAGATAATTGCCATCATTTTTGACTTTGACGATACCCTGGCGCCGGACAGCACCTCCGGCTACCTGGGGCGGGTCGGTATCGATGTCCCCCGATTTTGGCAGGAGGAAGTGCAACCCTTGATGGATGCCGGGTGGGACCCGGTTCCCGCTTATTTCCACAAGATGATTGAGAAGTCCGACAGCGGCGAAATCGAACCGATAACCAGGGACAGCTTGGCCCGGTGGGGGGGCGAGCTACCGTTATATGCAGGGGTTGAATTGATCTTCGACAGGCTGAGAGACGTTGCCAAGAGGGAGAATCCCCGGGTTTCCCTGGAATTCTACCTGATCAGCTCCGGCATCGGCGAGATATTGAGAAATACCCGCATCGCCCATGAATTCACGGAAATCTGGGCATCGGATTTTAATTATGACGATAAAGGCCGGATCACGTTTCCCAGGAAGATAATCAGTTTCACCGACAAGACCCGTTATATTTTTCACGTTCAGAAAGGCATTTTCGGGCCGGATTTCATCGGCAAGCCGTTTGAAGTGAACCGTAAGATCGAGCCGCCGAAACTGCGGGTGCCGATTAACCAGATGATCATGGTCGGAGATGGTTATACGGATATACCCTGTTTCTCACTGGTGAGTAAGGGGCAGGGCATGGCTATCGGCGTGTACGACGTCGATAAAGCCGAAGATCGTGAAAAGCGGGACCGGGCCTGGGGGTTTATCGAAGAAGGACGGGTATCCAACCTGGTCCCGGCGGACTACTCGGAGAAATCCGCCCTTACCTGGTCTTTAACCATGGTGGTCGAGAACATGGTCAAGCGTATCTCCCTTGCCGGCCACACCTATCAAGGCTGAAATAAAGGCGCCTGAGTTCCCTGGTCTGGCGCAGCAGGTTGTTGAGCGCCGACCACATCTATCAAGGCTGAAATAAAAGCGCGGGGTATATCATCCGGTAATTGAGCGTCTTTTATGGAAAAATCTTCCGATAATGGCAAGGCATTGTCCATAAAACCTCCCCATTCAAATCTTTAACCTCCGCCCTGGTTTCCCCGCAGTACGAGTTGTTGTAATTCGTCCGGGTCGGAGACGGGTTCCAGGCATTGGAAGCCCTGGCAGATGAACGCCGTCGCCGCCTGGGCGGATTTTTTCTCGTTGATGAGGTCCGGCAATCCCTGTTCTTCGGATGGAATGGCGAACACCAAGGAGCGAATATCCCGGTTTTGTTCCAATTGCCTCTGCCAGCGCGTAATGGTTTCCGCCTGGCCACGAAGGATGATCATCTGCCTGGGGTCGGCATATTCCATCAGCGCCGACAACATGGCGTTGCAAGCATGGGGCATGTGTTCCAGGGTCCCCCAGCCCGCCTTCAACGTCTTCTCCGCCGCATCCAGGCAATCCTGTCTGCCCGTCAAGTGGCCGAGGCTGAGCAAGGCCGCCGCCGCCGTGCCGTTGCCGGAGGGCAGCGAGTCATCCGTGAAGTCCTTGCGCCGTTGCAATAATGCCTCGTGATCGTGTGACGTGAAAAAGAAACCGCCGTCTTCGGCATCGAAAAACCGTTCAAGCAGGGTATCGGCCAGCTTCATCGAAAAATTCAGCCACTTGCCTGACCACTTGTAAGAGAGCAAATGAACAATGGCATCGATCAGGAAGGCATAGTCATCCAGGTAGGCGTTCAAATGCGCCTTGCCGTCCTTGTAAGTGGCTGTCAGTCTCTCTCCATCCCAAAGATTCGAATGAATAAATTCAAGACAGCGCTCTGCCGATAGAAAATAATCGGGTTGCCGCAAGCGTATCGCCGCGACGCTCAGGCCTTTTATCATCAGGGCGTTCCAGGACGTCAGGATTTTTTCATCGCGCCCGGGGCGTATGCGCTTTTCCCTGGCCTGGAAAAGTTTTTCACGGGCGCTTTGTATGCGCTGTTTGATCTCGGCGCGGTCCCGTGACGTTGAAGCTGCTACGTCTTCCAGGGTTTCCGCAACGTAAAGGTGCCAGTGACCTTCAAAATTGGCGGGCCGATCCAGGCCGAAATGCCGCGAGAAACAATCGAATTCATCAGCGGTCAACAAGGATTGCGCTTCGTCCGGTTCCCAAGTGTAGAATTTCCCCTCTTCCCCCTCTGAATCCGCGTCCAGGGAGGAGAAATAGCCACCTTCCGGGGATTGCATTTCCCGCATTACCCAGGTCGCCGTTTCGTTTGCGGTTTGTTCAAAAATGCCTTGCCCGCTGATGCGCCAGGCATTGGCGTACAGGGCCAACAAAGGCCCGTTGTCATACAACATCTTTTCAAAATGAGGTATCCGCCACTGGTCATCCACTGAATAACGACAAAAACCACCGCCGATTTGATCATAAATCCCGCCTTGCGCCATTTTTTCCAGGGTGAAACGGGCATTCTTCAGGACTTCCGCCTTATAGGGTTGCAGGGGATGGAAATAATAATTGAGCGATAACTCCAGGCTGACCGGGTGGGGAAATTTCGGCGCGCCGCCAAACCCGCCTTCGCGGCGGTCGAATACGTGCAGCAGCTGGGCAATGCCGCGCCGCACCGGGCTGGTATCCAGGCTCAAACCTGCATCAGCCGGCGCAGTTGCCTGGGTCTGGTTCAACTTATCGACAAACGCCGTATTTTGTTTTAACAGGGCAGGGCGTTCATCCCGGTAAACCTGGTGAATCCTGGCGAGTAAATCCTTGAAACTCGGCAGACCGTGACGCGGCGCCGGCGGGAAATAGGTGCCGCCGAAGAACGGCACGTGACCCTCAGGCATCAAAAACATGGTCAACGGCCAGCCGCCGGTGCGACCGGTCAGCAGTTGTTGCGCGGTCTGGTAGATTTTATCCAGGTCAGGCCTTTCTTCCCGGTCCACCTTGATGTTGACAAAATATTCATTCATCAATCGCGCGGTTGCTTCATCCTCGAATGATTCATGCGCCATGACGTGGCACCAATGACAGGCTGAATAACCAACGGACAGCAATATCGGCTTTTCCTCCTTTTTCGCCAGCTCCAGGGCATCTTTGCCCCAAGGATGCCAGGCAACCGGGTTGTATGCGTGTTGCAATAAATAGGGGCTGGTCTCGTTGATGAGCGCGTTAGGCTGGGAGGATTTACTCAACATCAGGGCATTATCCGACAATATCCGAATTTTACCAAGACCAAATCCCTGAATCTTTCCCAACAGGAGGACTTCACTGGCATCCTCCCCCTGATAAGGGGTAGTTGGGGATTTGCGAGGACGCAGCCGGTGCAGCCTGCGATTGTCAGCCCTTGCGTCAAGGCCATATATTTCCGATAATCTGAAAACAGGGAGCATCCCATACGCGCCTGTAGCTCAGTTGGATAGAGTGCTGCCCTCCGAAGGCAGAAGTCACAGGTTCGAATCCTGTCAGGCGCGCCAGATTTCAGAAAAGTAGTAAAATAAGAAATTTGCATCAATGCGCCTGCACGCGCGCCATACGATTGCAGATACGATCGTTCTTCATACACGCCTTTTCGTTCCCCTTAAGCCTGGAGTAAACCCGGCGTGGAACCGCAAAAGGCCTAATAACCTCTGGTTAAGTCGGAATAAGCCCGGCGTAGAACCGGATAAGGCCCAATAGGTTCTGGTTAAGTTGGAATAAGCCCGGAATAGGCCCGGCGTAGAGCCGCTGGAGGATTATAGAGCTTCTACGTAACGCAACGCGTATAGAAGTTAATAAGTGTGTTGACAAAAGAAGCTGTATACGCGAAGCTATAAGGGTAGTACGAACCGAGGGGGGCGGTGATTGCACACCACCCCCCTCTTTACATTTAGCCCCATACATTAGGGTTACTTTGTCAAGCCTGACGAACCTATTTGATCATAGGTTTTCCAGCCTGTCAGGTGCCCACTTGTAATTATTGTGAGGTGCTATGATGGAAAATCTATCTGGAAATTGGTCTGGTGAACTCAAAGGCCCTACTAATCTTGGAAGCATGACTATTGAGCTTAGCCAAAATAACAATCGGTTGTTTGGGTATGGACACTTTAATGAACCGACTCGTGGAAGATATAACTACCATATTCAAGGGTCGATCCAAGATGAGGAAATTAAACTTTCTTTAACCCCCGATCCTAACCATAGTCCTACTATGGTGCTAGGCGTTGTACAGGCTAAAGCAAAGCTACAGGACGAAGGGAAATTAGTTGGAAATTGGAGTTCATCAAATGGCACCATGGGAGATTTTATTTTAAAACGAGCTCCATCTGGATAGCTCAAAAACCATTCTCCTAAACAAAACGACCCGCATTCTGCTTCTGCAGAGTGCGGGTTATTATTCACCTGCCCCCTGCAGCTGATCCATCCGGCGCTTAGAAATTCATCCCCCGGTAGCTCATTGTGGTTGAAATTGATCCGCATATTCCCTCGGCGTTAACTGGCCCAGAGAACTGTGCGGACGATGGTTATTATAGTCGCTCCGCCAGGCTTCGATCTTCCTGCTTGCATCCGCCAGCGATTCAAACTCGTGACTGTTCAAGCATTCATCCCGAAAACGCCCGTTGAAACTCTCAATATACGCATTTTCAACGGGTTTTCCCGGTCGGATAAAGTCCAGCCGCACCTCGTTCTCATGCGCCCAGGCATCCAGCCGGCGACTGGTGAACTGCGAGCCGTTGTCACAGGTAATGATCAACGGCAAACCCAGCTGGTTGCGCACCCGCGCCAATGCGTCTATCACCTGGCCGGACGTCATCGACTGCGCCACCTCAATTAATGGACTTTGCCGACTAAAGTTATCCACCACAGTCAAGGCCTGAAACGCCCGACCATCCAGCAACCGGTCCGTCACAAAATCCATACTCCAGCATTGCCCCGGAGCACTCGGCGCCGGCGCCGGGCCTCGGATCGCCGCCGCTCGTTTCCGCCGCCGTTTGATCCGTACCCACAACGCCGCCTCGCAATACAGGCGGTAAATGCGCTTGTGATTCACCGCCCAGCCTTCACGCTGCAGCAACACATGCAGGCGCCGATAGCCAAGCCGCGGCCGGGCCAGCGCCAGTTCCTTTAGACGCAATGCCAACCCCCGGTCATCCAGACGACAAGCACGGTACCGCTGGGTTGACCGGGGGCACTGCAATAGCCGACAGCCATGACGTTCGCTGAGCTGAAAAGCCGCCATTAAAAACGCCACCAACGCACGCCGGTCTGCCGGCTTTAAAGTTTTTTTGGATCACCTCCTGCAACATGTGTTTGTCCAGGGTCAGATCCGCTACCAGCTGCTTCAGGTGCTTGTTCTCCGCATCCAACTCGCGCAGACGACGCAACTCCGAGACACCCAGGCCCCCGTACTTCTTGCGCCAAGTGTAAAACGTGGCATCACTGATCCCATACTTGCGGCACACATTCGCCACTGAAGTGCCGCTCTCCGCCAACTTCAGGGCAGACACGATCTACGGTTCGGTAAAACGGGTTCGTTTCATGGTTCTCTCCTCTCTGTTAAGGAGCTACCATAGGGCAAAATCGCTAAGTTTGAAATGGCTCAGTTTTATGGTGCAAGGTCAGCAGATAGAAGAAACTGGCCATTGCCGGTGACTGAACGAATTCTGGTAATTTTATCGATCCAACATTTGCCAGGAAAGGATATTTTCAGCTATGATCTTGAACTATGAAGGATGTAAAAAGCAAAAATTGACTTGAGACTTGATCTTCGGCTTGCATCCGCGAGTTAGTGGGGAAAATGGGAGCGAAACCACAAGCGCATCTCAAGAGTATTACAAGAAAAGGGGTGAAGCAATTAATGAGTCTTGAAGAACAACTCCTGCAAGTGAAACAAGCGGTGACTGAAGGGCGCTTTAGATCGGAAGCCGCGGTGTCCCAAGGCGTAGTACTTCCGGTATTGAATGCTTTGGGTTGGCCTGTATTTGACACGGAAGTCGTCACACCGGAGTTTTCCGTGGAAAATAAGCGTATTGACTTTGCTCTCTGTCATCCAGCGAACAATCCGGCAGTCTTCGTTGAAGTGAAGCAAATCGGACAAACCGAGGGCGCCGATCGCCAACTGTTTGAATACGCCTTTCATTCTGGCATTCCGATGGCAATACTAACAAACGGACGAGAATGGAGCTTTTACCTACCTGCAGAGCGGGGGCATTACGATGAAAGACGAGTGTATAAACTTGACCTGTTGGAAAGAGAGATTGATCAATGCTGCGAAAGACTTAGGCGATATATTGAGTATTCACGAACATGCTCTGGGGAGTCTATCCAAGCAGCGCGGGAGGATTACAAAGATGTAACGAGGGGTCGAGAAATTGAAGCCGCGTTACCACGTGCATGGTCTTCCCTTCTACAAGAGCAGGATTCACTTCTTTTGGATATGCTTGCGGAAAAGGTGGCAGACATTTGCGGATACGAACCGAGTCCAAATGATTGTCGTGCATTTTTCCAAACTCTCAGCAACCAGGAAAGGCAAACGGATGTAAATCCGATAGATCCACAGTTGCAGCTAAAGCAGCACAATAGATCTCTGTCCTCTGCCGGTGCAGGCACGATTGGCTCGGCGCCCTCAAGGTTACAGCTACAGCAGCACAAGGGATTTCAGTTCTCCCTTCAGGGTCAACAATATCGGGAGAGTTCTGCGCGAGCAGTCATGGCGAAAGTCTTCGAACTCTTGGCCCAAACAGACCCAGAGTTCCCTGATAAGTTCGCAGCTCGAAAACACGGAAGAAAGCGCAAATACCTGGCAAGAAACAAGTTCGAGCTATACCCAGGCCGCCCGGATTTGGTCGATCAATTTTCGCACGAAATTTTTCCTGGGTGGTGGCTGGGTACGAATTATAGTCGTCGTAATATTCAGCAGATAATCGACCTCGCAAAAAAGGTAGTGCGACTGGAGATTGGTCGCACCATGGACGTCAGAGTAGACAACTAAGCTCAACAGGTAACTGGTGGGACGCGGTTCCCTTTTACCTGGAGCTATTCCTCGCCGCCTAGTAACCAAGGGACGGGCAGGGCGGTGATGCCGTCGTCCAATGTCTGGATGCGTGGGTAGTTGGAGATGAGTAGGGCATGGAGTACGGGTTTGTCTAAGATATCATCCAACTTGCGCAGGTGGCGCGCATGGCTTGATGATACCCGCCCGGTCTGTTTTACGCCATTTTACAACATAGCGCCCTGGTTCACTACAATATGAGAGAAAACAGGCAGCTTGTGTGAGTTGCTGATAATACGCCATCGTATGAAGCTTGCTCATTATTGGCTATGCGCTTGCGACAGGCCGCCGGCGCGGGGTGGGTTGGTTGATGGTCAGGGCATTGGTCAAGTTGACTTTTTATGTTTTCCGGCGTGGTGTCGCGCGAAATGGGTTTCCTGGTGGTTGAACGCAGGTTCGTAGGCTGCGATCTCTTTCCCGGACATGCCGGCTTCCCGGCAATGTGTCTGCCATTGCGCATCAATCGTTGAGACCATGCGGGACAGCATGGCGGCGGCGGCGTCCCTGCCTGTCTCAAAGAAGGGCGCGGCCTCTAGCGCTGCTTCGATGGAAGCTTCATTTCCACTGAATTCGCTGATGCCTGTCTCCAGGTGACGCCGGCGTTGCGGTTGCGGATTGATGTCAAAGGCCGGGGAGAGGACCCAAAGATCCTGGCCGGAGTAGAGAAGGCCGTGGTTTTTCAGGTGGTCGTCGTTATTCGATACGAGAATGGTGAAGAGGATACGGCGATAGAGCTCTTCCATCTGCCCTTTCGGGTCAGCGGAATGCGCTCGTAGCGCGTCCGAGAAATCCGTGTAATAGGCGCTTGTGGCGGTTTCGGCGCCGATGAAGGACTGGCCTGAGATATAGCTGACCCGTCCGCTCCCTATCCGGTCGAAGCGCTTCAGTAGCGCTACGGGCTTGTCGGTGTTCCCCAGTTCCAGCCGCGCCGTTGCGGCGTTGATACCGGCGGCCCGGGCAAGCCTGAGCGTAGCGACTTCCGCTCGCTCTATCGGCATGGTATCCCGGTCCGACGTGAATTTCGCGATGGACAGGTTTTCATCGTCATCGCGGATGTTTGATTTGGGTCTTGCGCCGCCGAGAGAACCGGCGCTGCCCATCAGGCGTTCTCGCTCTTCCCGGGGCATATCCGGGTTGCTCTCGGCCGCTTTTGCAAGTTGCCGGAGATCTTCGATGGCATTCAGGCGGGGGACCGGTGGACAGGACTGCGAAAGCGGCCTCCCGTCTTCCCCCAGGTACCGGAGCGCCCCCTGGCGGGTCGCGTCGTCCACGGTGAGCAGGTAGTCCAGTTCCGTGGGCGCGTAGCGCAACGTCTGCCGGATCAACCCGCGTCCCCAGGAATCCGGCGCGCCGTCGGAAATGGGGCCTGGCAATGCTGAGCGCGGGCTTTCTCTCGTGCCGGAATGGTAGAAGGGCGTTTCGGAAAGCGGCATCGCCGGCGCGATGGCAAAGTGTTCCGGATTTTCCAGCCAATCGGCGTCGTATCGGAACATGCTTGTCTCGCGCCTGCCATCTGTCTCGAATATCAACTCACCGACTGGGAGGAGTCGTTCGCCGGCAGCCACCCGGATGCGCTTTGTTGACTTGCTCACAAGACTTTTCCTTGCGGATGGATCGCCCCTTCGACGGGACTGTCGCTGCCTGGCCGGGGTTTCGGATTGCGGACTCGTTGCGGCAGGTTGTCCAGGTCTAACATAAGGCCAGTGTCGTCCTTGGAGACATCGAGCAGCTGTTCGAGGCGGTGGAGTTCGCCAAGCGCCGTCAGCGCCATTGCGGTTGCGCCGATGGAGACTCCGGCATCGCCTTTTTCCAGCCGCGCGAGCGTTCCCTGGGACACGCCCATTCGCGTGGCAAAGTCGGCTACGGCCATGCGCCGCTTCTTGCGCGCGATCCTGATATTGCGACCCAGGGCACGTAGCGCTATCTGGACGGAAGGAGGATAGGGTTTCTGTTTCATAAAACTAAAAATATAACAATTTATAATATTTTACAATCTATATTTAAGGGCTAATCTATATCGAACAAAGACCCGTCATTCTGGGCGAAGCGAAGAATCTATATCGAACGAAGGTATAGATTCTTCGTCGCTACGCTCCTCAGAATGACGGGGTTCTTATTTCAAACTTCATATGTGCAGATAAGTACAGCCATATCCGGTACACTTTCCCCCCATGCTGACTTATCCGAATATTGACCCGGTTGCCATTGACCTGGGGTTTTTGCAAATCCGCTGGTATGGGATCAGCTATGTTGTGGGTATTTTGGGGGCCTGGTGGATGTTGCGCCACCGGGCGAAATCCGCCCGTTTCGATTGGAATGCCGAACAGGTCGCAGACCTTATTTTTTACTGCACCCTGGGCCTCATCATCGGTGGCAGGTTGGGTTCGGTCCTGTTTTATAACCTGCCGTATTATCTCAATAACCCGGTAGACATGATCAAAGTCTGGCAAGGGGGCATGTCGTTTCATGGCGGGCTTATCGGGGTCGTCATCGCGGTTTATTTATATGGCCGCAAGATCAATAAAACCCTGTTCGAGGTGGGTGATTTCCTGGCGCCGGTAGCGCCCATCGGTTTGTTCACCGGCCGAACAGGCAATTTTATCAATGGGGAATTATGGGGGAAACCCACGGATGTTCCCTGGGCAATGGTGTTTCCCAATGCCGGTGGTCTCCCAAGACACCCATCGCAACTCTATGAGGCATTTTTGGAAGGGATATGTTTATTTATCATTCTCTGGTGGTTTTCCGCAAAACCAAGGCCGGCGATGTCCCTGTCAGGTCTGTTTTTGTCGCTCTATGGCGTAATCCGCTTTGGCATAGAATTTGTGCGGGAACCCGACGCGCAACTTGGCTACTTCGCGTTTGGCTGGCTTACGATGGGACAGATTTTATCCCTGCCAATGATTATTATCGGTGTAGTATTATTCGTATGGGCTTATACCGGGCAAAGCGGGACGATTAACGCCAAAAGCGGAAAGTCATAAAATGAATCATTCGCCATTGTCCGTTGTCTGTTCCTGTGTTGCCCCTGCATCCGGGGAAACCACGCGGGCTTGCTCCTGCGTTATCCATTATTTATTGTCGTATATCGTTCATTCGGCATGAAGCAGTACCTGGACCTGTTGCAACATGTCCGCCGGCAAGGCGCAAGGAAATCCGACCGCACCGGCACCGGTACCCTCAGCGTGTTCGGGTATCAAATGCGGTTCGACCTGGGGCGAAGTTTCCCCGCCGTTACCACAAAAAAACTGCATTTCAAATCCATCATCCACGAGTTGTTATGGTTTTTACGGGGTGAATCGAATATCCGCTATTTACAGGATAATGACGTTACGATCTGGAATGAATGGGCCGATGAAACAGGCGAGCTTGGCCCGGTCTATGGCGTGCAATGGCGTTCATGGCGCTCAGCCGATGGTGAGGCCATTGATCAAATCAGCAATGTGATAGAGCAAATCAACGCCAACCCGGACTCCCGGCGCTTGATTGTCAGCGCCTGGAACACAGGCGAGATCGATAAAATGGCGCTTGCGCCTTGCCATGCCTTTTTTCAGTTTTACGTGAATGACGGCGCCCTGTCATGTCAACTCTATCAACGCAGCGCCGATGTTTTCCTTGGCGTTCCATTTAACATCGCATCATATGCTTTGCTGACGCTGATGATTGCCCAGGTGACCGGTCTTGAACCGGGCGAGTTCGTGCATACCCTGGGTGATGTCCATTTATATTTAAACCACCTGGAGCAGGCGGACTTGCAATTGTCCCGGGCGCCCCTGCCGCCGCCGCGGCTGAAAATCAATCCCGGGATAACCAATATTTTTGATTTTCAGTACGGCGATTTCGAGTTGGTCGATTACCGGGCGCATCCGGCCATTGCCGCTCCAATCGCCGTTTGACCCGTAAGATGATCATTTCGTTTATCGTCGCCATGGACCGGCAGGGCGTGATTGGGGTGAACGGCCAGCTGCCCTGGCGCCTGTCGAATGACTTAAAGCATTTCAAAGCGGTTACCATGGGGAAACCCATCATCATGGGGAGAAAGACCCACGAATCCATCGGCCGGCCGTTACCCGGGCGGGAAAATATCGTTATCACGAGACAAAAAGATTACAGCGCAGCGGGATGCGCTGTTTTTAATACAATAGAAACCGCCCTTGAATATTACTCAGGCCATGAGGAAATCATGGTCATGGGGGGGGCTGGTTTATATGAACAATTGTTTTCCAGGGCAGCACGTATTTATCTTACCCAGGTTCATGCAACGGTGAGCGGTGATACTTACTTTCCGGAGTTTGACGAAACCGGTTGGAGCGAGGTCGAACGTCAAGACCACCAAGCCGATGAGGATAATGAGTATTCCCATAGTTTTTCAGTCCTGGAAAGGAATTACAGGGACAGGCCGACAACTCCCTAAGTCCCTCTTGTCAGGGGGAATTACAGCCAGTAACCCCCACAGGGGCAGGCCGACAACTCCCTAAGCCCCTCTTGTCAGGGGGAGTTACAGTTAGTAACCCCCCACAGGAGCAGGCTCCGCGCCGGCCCAAATGACACACCGCAATCCCCCGCTGCAGGGCAACCCACGGGGGTAGCCCCTGCGGTTGCCCATTACGTCATTTTCCGATGCCTGCTACTTGCTGCCTGTCGATGGCACGCGAAAGTATTTTTCATCTTCCAGGCGTAATGCGACCAGGTCGCCGCCCCAGACACATCCCATATCGAGTGGATAGACGTTAAACTTTTTATAATCTTGCCGGTAATCCCTGAGCGCGGCCCAGTGTCCGAATATGATTTTTTCTTTTCGGCTTTTCCTCTTTACCTCAAACCAGGGAAGAACAGGCTGGGGCTGGGTACCCGGCGCCCCCTTTTCTTTCATATCCAGGCGGCCATCCTCATTGCAATAACGCATCCGTGAGAAACAGTTGGTTATGAACCGCAGCCGGTCCCAGCCGGTCAGGTCGTCAGACCAGATATCCGGTTCATTGCCATACATTTTCGCAAAGTAGTCCTTATAATCATCGCTCCTTAAAACCTCTTCGACTTCTCCTGCGTATCCCTGGGCCTCCACAATATCCCACTGCGGCGGCAGCCCGGCGTGCAACATCGTGAAACCGAATTGATCATCGCGGTAAATCAGGGGTAACTGTCTTAACCAGTCGAGTAATTCGGCGCAATCGCCGGCCGCCAGGATTTCATCCAAGGTATCTCCCTGGTGCATGTACTGTGACTGGCCGTTGCCGATGGCCAGTAAATGAAGCTCGTGATTACCCAACACCGTTATTGCCTGGTTGCCGAGGTCTTTAACAAAACGTAAACAGTTTAATGATTGTGGCCCGCGATTAACCAGGTCGCCGGTAAACCAGAGGCTATCATTGGCAGGATCAAAATTAATTTCATGAAGCAGATTCATTAACTCCTCGTAGCAGCCCTGGAGGTCACCGATGGCAAAGGTTGACATCGATTTTTTCAGCCCGTGTTTCTTACCGGGGGGCGGCGCTGAGCGCGCCGGATTTTTGCCGCCGCTGGCCGCCGGCGACGATGAGCATAGCCGTAGCTATGGTTGAGAGAGCCTGTGCCCGCCGCCGGCAAAAAGACCAGCGAGGGCGTCTCCGGCGTAGTCTGTCTTTGCGAGAAAGTCATACATTACTGATAATCTGTTGAAAAAAGCGGGAACTCCATTGACGACAAGTGACCTGGCGGGAAATGCGGGCTAATGCAGTGTATGGGGCTTGGATAAATTGAAGGGCGGAATGGGTGAAGCAAACTCGGTCCCGTCATCGGCCAATATATCGTAGACGCCTTCCATGCAACCTACCGGGGTCTCAAGAACCGCGCCGCTGGTGTATTGAAAGGTTTGGCCGGGATTCAAATAGGGTTGCTCACCGACCACCCCATCCCCGTGGACTTCCTGTATTTTATTATTCGCATCGGTGATTACCCAATGTCGGCGAAGCAGTCTTGCCGATACGGCGCCTGTATTTGCGATCGAAATGGTATAGGCGAACACAAACAGGTTATCCTCAGGAATGGATTGTTCCTGTAAATAGGCGGTCTCTACCTCGACGGTAAATTTATAACGTTCACGGTCTGACATAATATGTTTCACAATATTAGTTGGCGTTGAACATGTCAATATCCGGGGGATTCGCTTAGCCGATCCTTGCGCGGCGCGATTTCCGTGGCGCGCCTTTGCCGACAACGCGGGAATTTTTTCCTTCTTACTCGCGGTTCCGTTCAAAATAGCGGTACGAAATCGCCTCGCTCAGGTGGTTGTCCAGGATTAACCCGGATTTTTCCAAATCCGCCACTGTCCTGGCCACGCGTAATATACGATACATGCCGCGGGTCGATAAACCCAGTTGTTTTACAGCTTTGTGCAACAATGCGGTTTGCCGGTTGTCAAGCCGGCAATATTCTGCCAACTCCTTGTTATTTAATACACAGTTTTGTTTGCCTGCACGCGCAAGTTGATAATCATAGGCATTGATTACCCTTTGTTGTACCTGGATACTTGTTTCGGGTTGTTCGTTTTGCCATTTCTCCAGGATCTCCAGGGAAATGTTGGGCACTTCGATATGGATATCGATGCGGTCCAATAAGGGCCCGGATATTTTCCCGCGATAACGTCTGATTTGTTCGGATGTACACTGACACCTGTCGGTCCTGTCACCGTAATATCCACAGGGACAGGGATTCATGGCGGCAATCAGTTGAAACCTGGCCGGAAATTCAGTTTGTCTTGCGGCCCGGGAGATGACTATTTTACCTGATTCGAGTGGTTCTCTCAGGACTTCCAGGACTTTGCGATCAAATTCCGGCAGTTCATCTAAAAACAGGACTCCGTTGTGTGCGAGCGATACCTCTCCCGGACGGGGGTGACTGCCTCCACCTACCAGGGCGATGGAGGAGGCTGAGTGATGTGGCATCCTGACCGGGCGTTTTTTCCAATCTTCCAACTTGAACCCCTGGGCGCTGACGGAATTAATTGCCGCCGTAGCCATGGCTTCCTGCTCCGTCATGGGGGGTAAAATGCCGGGCAGGCGATCAGCCAGCATCGTTTTGCCACTCCCGGGTGGGCCGACCATCAATATATTGTGTCCTCCTGCCGCGCAGATCTCCAGGGCGCGTTTAGCAAAATGATGGGAGTGTATGTCAGATAAATCCGGGAGTTTTCGCTTATTCGCATCGGGTTTTTCCCGGTTAACGAACTGTGACAATTGGTCAGACCCGTTAATTTGGGCGCAAACAGTCATCAGGTGTTTTGCCGGCAATACGGGTAAATCATTTATCAGCGCCGCTTCTGCGGCATTTTGTTCCGGCAGTATCAAAGCGCGGTTTGTTTTGTTGATGGCATAGGCGATAGGCAATATGCCGTTGACCGGTCGTAATTCACCGGTTAAAGCCAACTCGCCGATAAATTCATACCGCTCAAGTGAGTTTCCGGCTATCTGGCCGGATGCCGCCAGAATCCCAACCGCAATGGCCAGATCATACTTGCCCCCTTCTTTTGGCAAATCCGCCGGGGCCAGGTTAATGGTGATTCGCTTCAGGGGAAATTCAAAGTGATTATTCAAGATCGCGCTCCTGACGCGATCTTTACTCTCTTTTACCGCTGTTTCGGGCAATCCGACGATGGAAAAACGCGGCAGGCCCCTCGACAGGTGCGCCTCTACGATGACCTGGACTGAATTGATCCCTGCCAAAGCACGGGAGTACACGATTGCAATATCCATTTGCCTCTCTCCATTTCGGGCAAAATTCGATTGGCGCCTATTTTAAACCACTTTATTGCTTATCGGAAAGCGTCTTTTCCAATTCTGTGATTTTTTTCTCTAATTCATCCATTGCCGCGCGTGTATTGCTTAATAATTCCGTTTGAATATCGAATTCCTCCCGCGTGACTAAATTCATTTTGGTGAATGTCGCCGTCAACGTCGCGCGCAGCGCTTTCTCGAAATCCTGCCTCGACCGATTGACATCCTCAGGCAAGAGCCTGAAAAATTGTTGCATAAAATCCTCGATTTCATGTTGTTTGATCATTTGCTCGTCACCGGTTATGTCACTACCTGAATTTCAATCATCCTGCAGGAACCCCTGATTGAGCCGGGGGTTCCTGTGATGCGTGGCTGAGATTTATTTTATGCTATTTGGCACTATAATTGTGCAATCATTCTGATTCCCGCACATTGCAGGCGCGGTTTCGTATTTCAGACACGCGTGGCCCGGCTTACCTGATTTTTTCATCTCCTTGTATTCAAGGATACCCTGACAAGTCCGTCTGGACTTGTCAGGGTGAGGAAGATAAGAATTACATTTTTATTTTCCTCAAAAAATCAACGTCTTATCGGCGTTGCTAACAAAATATCAACTTGGGGCGTTACGGCCCTGCATCGCAATGAACCTTTGATTAAATCGGGGCTTCCTTAATTGAATAAACGGTCTTGGCACAACATGTGCTTATCAGTTGTAGTAACCAGAAATTGACCAAATTTTTTAATCCGAGGGGACAAACCGAGAGGAAACTGATGCCATGAAGAAAAATATCATGAAGCCTGCCCCGGAGCGCTGTAATCCGAGGTTATTTACCCTTGTCTTGGGATTGTTTTTTGTTTGTGCCGGGCCCGCGGCGGAGGAAACACCACATGAGTTCAGCGCGAACCTGACCTTGGTTTCCGACTACCTGTATCGGGGTATTTCCCAGACGAGCGAGCATCCTGCCATACAGGGAGGATTCGACTATGCCCATGCGCCTTCCGGCTTTTATGTTGGTACTTGGGCATCCAACGTGGATTTTGCCGAGAGTTCGGAAATTGACGTTTATGGTGGCCTCTCTGGTGAGTTGGCTAACGGTATCGGTTGGGACATAGGTGGTTTGTATTACATTTATCCCGGTTCAAACGCGCAACCTGAAGAGAATTTCGCAGAGGTATACGCCAGCGCCAGTTATACCTTCGAAACTGAGCTCGAGCCGGCTGTCAGCGCCGGCGTCGCCTACTCCCCTGACTTTTTTGGCGAAGACGGCGATGCGGTATACCTGAACGGGGGGTTGGATTTTTCCCTGCCGCATGGGTTCGGGCTATCGTTTTATGTTGGTTGGCAGGACGTTGAGGGCGATCAAACCACCGGCCCGGCCGGATTTGATTATGTTCACTACAGCATCGGCGTCAGCAAAGACGTGGGTCCCTTGAGTCTGAGCGTGTCATGGAACGATGCGGATGATGACTGTGGCGGTGAGATTTGCGAGGCGGTTCTGGTTGGCATTTCCACCGGTTTCTGAATTATGAAACTGGTTTCCGCCATTATCCAGCCACCGAAGCAGAATGACGTTAAACAGGGATTGGCCGAAATCGGCGCCCGGGGGGTGACCGTAACTGAAGTAAGCGGCTTTGGACGTCAAAAAGGCCATACCGAAATTTATCGGGGGGCTGAGTACATTGTGGACTTTTTACCGAAACTGAAGATTGAAATTGCTGTTGGTGACGAAAAAGTGGACGAAGTGATTTCTGTTATCACCAATGCATGCAAAACAGAAAGGATTGGTGATGGAAAGATTTTTGTCGCTGACCTGACCCAGGTTGTCCGAATACGCACAGGAGAAACTGATAATGAAGCGCTTTGATTATTTAACAGGCAGAAAAAAATTGTTTCGATTAATGAGCAGGATAAAAAGCGACGGAAAAGTCGGCGTGGCGGCCCTGTCTGTTTTTTTGTTGTTGCCCTTTCAGGTAAGGGCCGATGAGTTAAGCGCGGGAGATACGGCCTGGATGCTGACTGCCACAGCCCTGGTATTATTCATGACGATACCGGGACTTTCCCTGTTTTACGCGGGCATGGTCAGGAGCAAAAATGTCTTGTCCGTGTTGATGCAGTGTTTTGCCATTACATCATTAATGACTGTCCTGTGGGTGTTGTATGGGTACAGCATTGCACTCGGTGGAGAAGGCGCGTACTGGGGAGGCCTGGACAAGCTGTTTTTAGCGGGAGTCACCGTGGATTCGTTGAGCGGGACAATTCCGGAAACCGTCTTTATGACTTTCCAGATGACCTTTGCGATTATTACCCCGGCATTGATCGTGGGCGCCTTTGCCGAGCGGATGAAATTCACCGCAATGCTCTGGTTCATGGCAATATGGTTGACTGTCGTCTATGCGCCCATATGTCACTGGGTATGGGGTGACGGCGGTTGGCTGGGGAACAAGGGCATACTGGATTTTGCCGGTGGAACCGTCGTACACATTAATGCCGGCATTGCGGGGTTGGTTGCCACTATCGTTATCGGTAAACGCAAGGGTTATCCAACCACGCCCATGATGCCGCATAACCTGACTTATTCACTGATTGGCGCGAGTATGCTTTGGGTCGGCTGGTTCGGTTTCAACGCGGGTAGTGAGCTGGCTGCTGATGGAACCGCCGGCATGGCAATGGCGGTTACGCAAATTGCCGCGGCAAGCGCCGCATTGGGCTGGATGTTCAGTGAGTGGATAAGCCATGGCAAACCCAGTGTATTGGGAATCGCAACGGGCGCCGTGGCCGGTTTGGTAGCGATCACGCCGGCATCGGGTTCCGCCGGTCCCATGGGCGCAATAGCAATCGGGGTTGCCGCGGGAATCGGTTGTTTCCTTGCGTCGGTCAAGCTGAAGCGCATGCTGGGCTATGATGATTCACTGGATGTATTTGGCGTCCATGCCGTCGGCGGCATCATCGGCGCCTTGCTGACCGGCGTGTTTTGTGCGGAATTCCTGGGCGGCGCAGGATTTGGCATAGAAGAGGGTGGTATCGCCGCGCAGGTGAGCGTACAGTTTATCGGTGTAATCGCAACAGTGATTTATACGGCTGTTGCCAGTTTAATCATCCTGAAGGCGCTGGACCTGCTGATTGGCTTGCGAGTATCAGAGGATGATGAGACCGAAGGGTTGGATATTGTGTTGCACGATGAACGTGGATATATTATATAAATCAGCAACGACAATGCGGGGCATTGGATTTTTCCATGTCCGTGCCCCGCGTTTATTCTTGTCGGCGCGGAATGTTTATTCTCCAAATTAATAACAAGCCCCGCACAGGATTAACCAAGCCATTTTTAACGATTAACGACAGGACATGAAGCAATGAAATTACTCATGGCGATAATTAAACCATTTAAACTTGACGATGTACGCGATGCTTTATCGGAGATCGGCATTAAGGGTCTGACCGTTACAGAAGTGAAAGGGTTTGGCCGGCAAAAAGGCCATACTGAACTTTATCGGGGGGCGGAATACGTTGTTGATTTTTTGCCGAAGGTGAAAATTGAAATCGCCATAGATGATAGCCAGCTTGATATTGCAATCGAAGGGATTTGCAAAGCGGCCGGCACCGGCAAAATCGGTGACGGTAAAATTTTCGTTTATGGGCTGGATGAAGCCGTTCGCATAAGAACGGGCGAGAAAGGCGCCGGCGCCTTGTAAGCCTGGGTCCCGGGTTACGCCATTCATGGCCGGACCGGACTTGTTTCATGGCCTCTCCGGCATGAACCGGGGCAGGCCGCCACACTTCGATTGAATTATCTGCTATAGTTCTGCCACTGAAAGTACGCGACCGCAGTATTCAAGCATCGTGTTTCCATTTGCCGGGCGTTAAATCGACAGTTGTTTTCAAGGGTCAGGCGCCTGGCGTACAAGAAGGAGAAATGTATTGAAATTCGTCAACGCAATTATCAAACCGTTCAAGTTGGACGATGTACGTGAAGCCTTGTCGGAAATCGGGGTCAAAGGTCTGACCGTAACGGAAACAAGAGGGTTCGGCCGGCAGAAAGGCCATACTGAACTTTACCGGGGCGCGGAATACGTCGTCGATTTTTTACCCAAGCTCAAGATCGAGGTGGCCATCGAGGATAACCAGTTGGAGTCGGTGATTGAGGCTATCAGCAAATCCGCAAATACGGGCAAGTTCGGCGACGGCAAGATTTTCGTGTTTGACCTGGAGCAGGTTGTCCGGGTTCGCACCGGGGAGACCGGCCCCGCGGCAATATAGGGAAAGAATAATCATCGTTGATTCCGTCATTGGACTACGCGTTACCCCGGAGGAAGAAACCGAAGGTCTGGATTTAGTGTCACATGATGAGCGTGGCTATACTTTTTAAGCAACCGCGTATCGCCATAGCCCTGCGGCAACAAAAATCAATCCGCAGGTTACACAAAATCTTCCACGACCATCTGCGTCATCTGTGGGTGCGATGAAGAAAAACCAATTCAGTTTAGATGAATCAACGGATAACTATTGTGTTATCGGCAACCCGATAGCGCACAGTAAATCACCGCGTATCCACGCGCTTTTCGCAGAGCAGACTTCCCAATTATTGACGTACCAAGCCGTACTCTCCCAACCCGATGCCTTCTTATCAACCGTCGAGGCATTCAGGCAAGCGGGCGGCAAGGGATTGAACGTCACCCTGCCGTTTAAGGAACAAGCCTGGGAATACGTCAACAGCAGCGCCGCCAGGGCAGACCGGGCAAGGGCCGTCAATTTCATCCGGTTTGACGAAGGGGGGAGAATATACGGTGATTCCACCGATGGGATTGGCTTGATTCGCGACCTCGCCAATAACCGAATTGAAATCGCAAACAAACGTATATTGATCATCGGCGCCGGCGGCGCAGTCAGGAGCGTGCTCGGCAACCTTATTGATGAAGGGCCGGATGAGATTACGATTGTAAACCGCACCCCGGCAAAGGCAAGGGAGTTAATTGAACTATTTCCGGAAGCGCGCGGATTGCTTGATATACGCAGTTTCGACGGGTTGGCGGACGGACGGTATGACTTGGTGATCAACGGCGCTTCGGCAGGACTCGCGGGGCATCGATTACCGTTGGCGGATGGCATCCTGGCCGTCGGTGGTTGTTGCTATGATATGACCTACGGCAAGGCCGCGGATTTTTTTCTTGACTGGGCTGAAGCCAACGGCGCGCAGAAGGCTTGCGACGGGCTGGGGATGTTGCTGGAACAGGCCGCCGAATCATTTTACCTGTGGCGCGGCATTCGCCCGAAAACAATCAAAAGAAACCTGATCTATCAACCTTGAATGGTGCGACTCAGGCGCTCCCGCTGTTCGTCGAAAGTGGGTTTGGGGCTGTTTTTCCGTCCCAAGGGCCATCCCTGGCCTGTCCCGCGCTCATCCCTGGCGTCGGCAAGTTTTTATTCTCTTGAAGCCGGTCCACTAAGGGTTTTTTACAAGCCGTGTATTCGGTCCATCAGGTCGGGAAGCCATGTGACTAAGGAGGGGAGCATGAACAGCAGCATGATCGTGATGATCTGGATTGATATGAACGGAACAATCCCCCTGTAAATATGCTGGATCCGAATCTCGGCCGGCGCAACCGCCTTCAGGTAAAATAAAGAGAAACCGAATGGCGGGGTCAGGAAAGACGTTTGCAGGTTTATGGCTATCAGTACCGCAAGCCATAAAAGATCAACGCCCAAGGTGGCTGCAATGGGCGCCAGGATGGGGACGACGATAAAACATATCTGGAGAAAATCCAGAAAGAAACCCAGGAAAAAGATCAGGATCATGCTAACTATAAGAAAGCCCCAGGTCCCGCCGGGTAAATTGGTCATCACGTCCAGGACCAAGCTGTCGCCACCCATGCCCCTGAAAACGAGTCCGAATGCGGTCGCCCCGATCAGGATCATAAAAACCATGCTGGTCAGCCGCGTGGTGAGTTGCATGGCCGCGCGTAACTTATCCAGGCTGAGTTGCCGGTGCAAAGCAGCTAATATGAGCGCGCCCAACGCGCCGACTGCGGCTGATTCGGTTGGTGATGCAATACCAAGGAAGATTGAACCTAAAACACCGACAACCAGCAGCAAGGGAGGTAGCAACGTCAGACAGACTTTTCTCAGTAATTTTTCATCGGCCTCGGCGATTAATGCGGGCGCGACTTCCGGTTTGGCCCACGCATAAAGGCTGATATAAACCAAAAATAAAACCACGAGGAGCATTCCCGGAACAACGGCGCCGATGAACAGCCTGCCAACGGGGACTCCCATAACGTCGCCAAGCAGTATCAGGACAATACTGGGGGGAATTATCTGTCCCAATGTGCCTGCCGCCGCAATGACGCCCGTTGAGAGTTGCCTGGAGTAATTGCGCTTTAACATGGTAGGCAACGCAATGATTCCCATGGTGACTACCGTCGCGCCGACGACCCCGGTGGTTGCAGCTAAAAGGGCGCCGACGACCACGACGGAAACAGCCAATCCGCCCCGCATACGACCGAAAAGCAGGCCCATTGTTTCCAGCAAGTCTTCCGCCAGTCCGGATTTATCCAACACGATCCCCATGAAGATAAACAGGGGAACAGCCAATAAGGTAAAATTAGTCATTACCCCCCAAATTCTCAGGGGGAGCAAATTGAAAAAATCAAACCCCAGGAAAATCCCGCCAAAAAGCAATGCGATTGCCCCAAGGGTGAAGGCCACGGGATAGCCCAACATCAGCATGAGCATCAATCCCAGGAACATCAAGACGATCCAGGCAGTCATTTATGTCTGCCGATGATAAGGGACAGGTTTTTCAGGATTTCACTGAAGCCCTGGATGACAAGCAAGAAAAAGCCCAGCGGTATTGCAGCTTTTAATATCCAGCGAAAAGGCAGGCCGCCCGGGTCAGGCGAGCCTTCGGAAAACAGGTAGGCTTGAGATACGAAGGGCCATGAGCTCACTATGACGAGGATACAAAAGGGAACAAGAAACAGTAGTGAGCAAGTGAGATTAACCCAGGCGCGGCTGTAGTCCGACATAAAACGGCTTCTATAAAACAAATCCAGCCTGACGTGGGCATCATGTTTTAACGTATAAGCAGCGCTTAACAGGAATATGATCGAAAATAAATGCCACTCCAGCTCTTGAATCGCAATAGAACCGCTCAGGAAGAAGTACCTCATCGTAACGTCATAGGCAACCAGCAGCACCATGACCAACACGAGCCAGGACACCCCCCTCCCGGCAATTTCACTGAACCGGTCTATTCTGCCGGATAAGCTCTGTATCAATCGTTGCATGGCCGCAGCCCCGCTCCATATCGCCTGGCGATAAGCGGTTCGTTGGCTTCAGGGAAGTTAAACACGCTTGGTTGGTCAGCGGACATTGGTGGCATCAGGTGTCAGCAGTGTAATGCTATATCCGGCCCGGAACCGCTTCACGTATTTGCCCCGCGCCCCGTCCCGGAGCAGTTGAGGCAGGTCATACTCCGGCCTGAGGTCGTCGTTCATCTCGTTATGCGTTTCCTTCTTCATATTATTTTCTTTCCCCTCGTTATGCGTTTTCTTCTTCATACTGTCTTCTTTCCCCTCATGTGAGTTCTCGGGCGCTGATGATTCGGATATGAGCATTATATAACGCGGGCGGCGTCAAGGTGGGCGGGGTTTCAGGGCGTTGGCGAGATTTATATAATCAGTGACGCTTAATTCCGCCGGTCGCGCGGAGGGAGGAATATTCAATTCCTCCAACTGGTTTGCATCGGTCAATGTTTTCAGTCCGTTGCTGACCTGCTTGCGCCGGGAGCAGAAAGCGATGCGCACCAATTCTGAAAATTGCCGGTAATTTTTGATCCTGTCCGTCGATTTGGACGTGGCGGTCAACCTGAGCAGGGCTGAATCGACTTTCGGCGGGGGGTAGAAAGCCGCCGGCTTGATCTCGAATAATTTTTCCGTAATACATTGTGCCTGCACCATGATGCTGAGCCGGCCGTAGTCGGACGTGTCGGCTTTGGCGCATATCCTGTCTGCGACTTCTTTTTGCAGCATGAAAATCATCTGGTTGATGTGATTGAATTGCAATAAATGAAATATGAGGGGAGTGGAAATGTTATAGGGTAAATTCCCAATCACCTTAATTCGGGGTGAAGCAAATTTTGCAAAATCCAGTTGCAGCGCGTCTTGTTGCAACAGGTTCAACTGTCCCGCGTTTTTACACTTTTCGATTAAGTGGGCGGACAGGTCCCGGTCAATCTCAACAACGTCAAGCCGCCCGACCCCGGCTAATAACGGCAGGGTCAATGCGCCTTTTCCAGGGCCGATTTCCACGATTCTTTCATTTTCACGTGGATTGATGGCCCGGATTATTTGTTCAACGACTGCCTTGTCAATGAGAAAGTGTTGAGCGAACCGCTTGCGAACAGGAGGCATATCTTTGGTTATATCCGCAGGTGACGCAGGTTAGCGCAGATCGGAAAAACGAGTCTTTTTATCATTTGCCGGCGCGATTTACCATATCAAGGGCGCAGTTGATGGCCGCAACCATGCTGGCTTCTTCTGCTTTGCCCGTTCCGGCCAGGTCGAAAGCCGTGCCGTGATCAACCGATGTTCTTATAATGGGCAGGCCCAGCGTTACGTTTACGGTTTCGCCGAAGCCGTGGGATTTCAGTACGGGTAATCCCTGGTCGTGATACATGGCGATAACCGCGTCCATATTGTCCAGGGAGGTTCTTGTAAAAGCAGTATCAGCCGGTACCGGCCCGGTCAGGTTCAGGCCACTCGATTTCAGCTCATCTATAACCGGAATGACAGTTTCAATTTCTTCGGTACCCAAGTGTCCCTGTTCACCGGCATGGGGATTGAGGCCACAGATCAGGATCCGCGGGCTTGCGATGTTGAATTTTAATTTCAGGTCATTATTGACGACGGTAATAGTGTCCCGCAACCGTTGCCGGGTGATATGCCCGGCAACCTGGCCCAGGGGCAAATGGGTCGTTACCAGGGCAACACGCATGAAATTGTTCATCAACATCATCACCGGCAATGAATTATCGCAAAGTTTTGCGATGTATTCGGTGTGACCGGTAAACGCCCAACCTGCCTCCGCAATGACCGATTTATTAACGGGCGCCGTCACCATGGCATCGAAATGACCTGCCTTGCAACTTTCAACGGCGACTTCAATCGCGCTTAAAACACAGCCCGCATTACGGGAATCCGGTTTCCCCGGTTTCACGATTGCCTCCAGGGTTTGCCGGAGGCAACACAATTGTCCCGGTTTTTGCCCCGAACTTTGCCGGCCGCTGTCTCCAGCCGGGTCGTATTCCGTTAATTCGACGGGCACGGCAATCTGCCTGGCCCTGTCTTCCAATAAATCAGGGTCGCCGATGACGACGATTTGCGCGTCTAATTCATACTGAGCGACCTTGATGACGATATCGGGGCCTATGCCGGCGGGTTCACCTGAGGTCAATATCAAACGGGGCAGGGATGACTGGTTTTTATCTGCGCCCATCGGCGGATTGATTCTTTCTTTATGAATCCAATCGGTACTCGACGTATGCCTCATCGCGCATTTGTCTTAACCAATCAGCCCGCGCTTCCTCCAGTTTTCGTCTGCGGATTGCCTCCCTCGCCCTGGCGCGCTTGATGTCTTCAGTCCTGTCGTGTTCCCTTCTATCCAGTACCTGGACGACATGGAAACCAAATTGGGACCTGAATGGATTACTGGTCTCGCCAGGTTCGAGTGAATTCATCACCTGTTCAAATTCCGGGACGAGATCACCGGGGTTGACCCAGCCTAAATCGCCGCCTTCGGCCGCAGTCATCGTATCGCTGGAATGGGCTTTGGCCAGTTCAGCAAAATCGTCTCCACCATCGATTCGGATCTTCAGTTGCTCCAACCTGCGCTGCGCGTCTTCCGGCGTGATGAGTTCATTTGGCTGGACCAGGATATGTCTTGCCTGTGTCTGGGTAATGACCACCTTTTCACTACTGCGCTTATCCATCAGCTTGATGATATGGTAGCCGCTGGGACTCTTGATGAGCTCACTTATATCGCCTTTTTCCATATCGTTGATAAAATCGGCGAACAAGGTTGGGACTTGTCCGGCTTTGCGCCAACCCAAATCGCCACCGTTCAGCGCCCGTTGGCCGTCGGAGTAGGTGGCGGCCAGACTGCTGAAATCGCCACCTGCCTCCAGTTCGCCCAGTACTTTTTCGGCAGTTTCCCTGGTCTTCGCCATTTGTCGCGAAGATGCGCCTTCGGGCGTGGCTATTAATATATGCGCAATACGAACCTCAAGGTCAGTCTCGCCCTGGTGTTCCCGGTTTGAAAGAAAATTTTCGATTTCTCTCTCAGATACGATGATCCTGTTATCGACCTGTCTTTGTTGCAAGCGTGAAATCAGGATTTCATTTCGTATCTCTTTACGAAAATCTTCATAACTGTAACCGTCGCTTTCCAGGATTTCCCTGAACTGGTTCAGGCTCAATTGATTTTCCGAAGCGATATTGCCGATGGTGCGGTTCAGGGTTTCTTCATCGACTCGAATCCCGGTGTTTTGCGCCATCTGGATCTGCAACTTCGTCAGTATCAGCCTGTCAAGCACCTGCTTTTCCAGGATGGACGGCGGGGGCAGGGGTATGTCTTGTTCACGCAACTGGTTTTTTACCGTCCTGGTCCTCCCCGACAGTTCGCTCAGCATGATTACATCATCATTAATGATAGCGACGATCCTGTCTAATTCAGTGTCAGTCAAACCGGGCCGGACTTGAAAAAAGCCAGCCAGGAGTATTAGAAATAAATAATTTATTCGTTGTTTCACGGGAGCTAAGGCCCGGGTTCATATCCCGGTATTGCCTGATGGAGAAAATCTACCGTTCTCCCGCCTATGCCTGCCAACCCTTTCAGTTCGAATTGCAGGAAAAACCCGGTATTGAAATCACCGTCCAGGTTGGTCAAATAGCGCCGGCCTACCGCTCTTATTCCGACACAACAACTCTCGAATTGTATCCCGGCGAACAGGTCGATAGACCTGTTTTCCGGAACCGCGTAATTCCAGCGACCCACGACGCTCCATTGTTTGGCCAGTGGCCAATTAAATGACAGGTCGGTCTGTTCAATATCCGTGGGGTTTCGCCGAATCAGGCCGGAAGCCTCCCGCCTTACCCTGTAGGCCAGGTTGATGACTTTATTATCGGCTGGTTTGTATTGCGCCTTGAGCGCCATTTTCCCGATTGTCTTGTTGTTGGGGTTCCAGTGCATCTCGCCCGATAAGGTCCAATCATCAAAAATAGTGATACCGGTTTCAGCCGCGAAGGGAGAAAGTAAATCTTCATTGGGCGCTCCGTCATCCCTGATTTCGCCTTCAGCGGTCAGTGTTTGTCTTATGACGTCCTGGTCGGCCAGGAAATAGGACTGCGCAACCCGGAAAAAGGCGGCTTGCCTCCCCGTTTTTTGATTTATCAATCGACTGCCTATAGCCAGGGTGATTTGGTTGGCGTCACCTATCCTGTCGATCCCGGCAAACCTGTTCTCCCGGAAAAAGGCGTTGTAATCCAGGTTGAAGATGGCCGTATCGAATACGGGCAGGTCAGACTGGTCTTCGTCCGGCACATAAAGATAGTAGAGCCTGGGTTCCAGGGTGTGCAGGTAATCGTTTTCATCTATTCGGGCCGCGCGTTCCAAAAATATTCCGCTGTCTATGCTTAATATCGGCAAGGTCCTGTCAGGGCTGGATCCAAACACCCCCTCCCGCCCCTTCTCGGTTAAATTGTACCGGGTATGGCGGACGCCTATTTTGGGAATGAGAAAAGCCGCTCTTGATTTCAGGGGATAGCTGACAGACGGATATAAATCAGCGCGAAATCCGGCCACGTCATTGACTATCCCTGCTTTATCGGTTCGATCAAAATAAGTTACCTCCGAGGCGAGGTTGAGGTTGATTTTATTATTGCCCGATAAAGGTGAATAGCTGAACCGTACCTGTGGCAGGGTTTTATAGGGCCTGGAAGTGACGTCGATGTTCCTGTCGATGACTTGATAGCTTTGCGCGCGGACTGATAACTTCCAATTATTTCCCCCATATCTCAAATCGGCTCGACGGGGCAGGTAACGGGTACTGGTATCAGCCAGTTGGGCGCCGAAATCCTCGAAGTATTCCCGGTCTGATATTCGATTATAAGTCAGGGACAACCGCCCTCTTTTCAGAAAGCGCTGGTTGTGCTCGAATTCAATGAGGCTTCGGTCGCGATTATTAAACTGGTCGTCACCAGGTAAATACTCGAGGTTCAAACGGCCTTCGCTTTTATCAAAAAGATAGCGATATTCAAACAGGCCCATGACGCCGTTGTCGGTAAACAGCCTCGGTGTAATGGTGGCGTCCATGTTCGGCGCAATATTCCAGTAATAAGGCAACTGCGTTTCAAATCCGTTGTTGCCGGATGTTCCAAATCCGGGCATGAGCAACCCTGATTTTCGTTTTTTACTCAACGGAAAAGTGAAGTACGGCGAATAAAAGACCGGGATATCCTTGATCCTCAACACGATGTTTTTTCCGATGCCCCTGTCGGTTTCATGGTTGAGCGCCAGCTCGCTTGCCGAGATTTTCCAAACGTTTTTTTCAAAGTCCCATTCGTCATCTTCCGGCTCGCAGGTTGTGTAATCCGCGTTCTTTCCCGTGGTGAGCTTGCCGGGATCAATAAACAGGGATTCAGCCCGGCCCCGGCCTCCATTATCTAAAAGGCGGTAATCCGCTGTTTTGAAGCTTCCCGTGTCATTATCAAATTCAATATAGGCGGATTCACTACTGAGGAATACCGCTTCGTCCCAGAATTTAACGTCGCCGGACAAGACGGCGTTATTCTCGGCCCGATTGTACAAGACCTCATCGGCGCGGGCCTGGCGATTGTCTGCTGCCAGCTCGGCGTTGCCTTTCAGCTGTGAGACGCCTTCCTCGACAGCGTCTATTTGGTCGGCATTGATATAAATATCACCTTCTCCAAGCTCGACGTCAACCGGTGGCCTGGCAGGGATATCAAGACCCGTCGGGCAAAAGGGCTGTTTGGCCCCCCCGTCCTGGTCCTGCGCCCCCGCATTCCCTCCTGTTGAAAGGAGCAGGAGGAGCATGAAACGGCTAAAGGACAGAGAATATTGTCTCATTTTGTTATTTTACTGATTTTTTCGACCATGAAACGGTAAAATGGCACAAACAGGCGGTATATCCAAATTAAAATTTGTATTATCATTGATTAACCATGCGCATTTTAGCGGTATTCGCAGGCTCCCTGCTTATTATCGGGCTGATATTTCTGAGTCGCCCGGAGATACAGGCTGAATTACGCGAGCTCCAGCCCCGGGTTGTTGCCGCAGTCGCCGTCGAACACAGGAATATCCAACATACTACCAAGATAGCGGGTAAATTACAGCCATCACACACGGCGAGTTTGCGTTTTGAAGTGGCTGGCAGGGTGAAACGACGCCTGGTAGAGCCCGGACAAAGGGTAGCTGCAGGTCAGGCCTTGCTGGAAGTTGATAATGGAGATTACCTTGACGCTGTTACCGAGAATCGCGCCCTGTTGCACCAGGAAATAAGCGCAATCGAGCGTGACCGCGCGTTACTGGCGCTCGAGGAGAAGGAAACGGCGTTATTGGAACGAGAACTGGAACGGCTGGCAAAATTGGGACGGGAATCCCTGACGTCCAAATCCCATTATGACGAGGCCGAGCAAAGATTGATCCGCCAACAGGCCGAGGTGGCCCGGTTACGGCATAGCGTCGCCACGGCAACCGTTCGGCGGCTGCAAAGAGAGGCGACATTAAAACGGGCGGAGCGTAACCTGGACAGGACCAAACTTGTCTCGCCCTTCGATGCCATTGTGAATCGCGTGTTGCTTGAAGAAGGGGATTATACGGCGTCCGGCCAACTTGCGATTGATTTGATACAGGTGCGGGAATTGGACGTTTACCTGGAAATCCCCGGCGACCTGGCAGAAACCCTGGCGTTGAATCAGGCTGTTGATTTAAGCGCAGACGGGCAAAAATTTCCTGGAAGAATCGTTGCTTTGGCGTTTGATCCGGATCCTCTCACCAATACCCATGCACTACGTATCCGGGTTGACGGCGCGACGCTTTATCCCGGAAAAATCGTGCTGGTCGAGTTGCCCGGCCGGTTCCATGCTCAAGCCAAAGTCATACCCGTAACAGCCGCGTTGGAAGAATATGGCGAGAGTCACGTGTTCGTGATACGGCAAGGCCGGTTGGTCAAACAGGCGATTCAAGTCATTGCGCAGCATGATAATTTACGCATAGTGGAAGGGCTCGACGTCGGGACCATGATAGTTGCGCGGGATGTCGCCGCGTACTCCGACGGACAGGAAGTAGTCGTCAAAAAACCGTAGATTGACGGCCAAACTGTACAGGTTTATAAACATTTATGAGACGTGACATCATGCCGGCTTGCGCCGGAAAGACGGAAGGTCGCTCCATTGCCGCCGTTGGGACAGTCTCCCGCGCCGACCCTGGTTACGGGCAATCACAGGAGGTTGCCTCTACGGGTTGGTTCAATGCTGAAGATTCCCTGCCCTGGAATTCCTGATGACCCGTAACGTTTCAATACCTTGCCATGTCTGTTATTCGGTTTTCAATTGAAAATCCGCTGATTGTCAACCTCAGCCTGATACTGGTCATGGTCATGGGGGTGGTCGCCTGGCGGGCTATGCCACAGGAGATGTTCCCGGTGGTGCAACTCGACATGGTAAGGATAAGCACGGAATTTGAAGGGGCGTCACCGGCGGAAGTCGAAGCGCAGGTGACCATACCCATCGAGGAGGAATTCGAGGACACCCAGGATATCGATTACATCACGTCTTCCAGCAGCGAAGGGTTTTCCACCATATTTATTCAACTCAAAGGGGGGTCGAACGTCGATGACTTCATATCCGATTCCCGCACCATACTGGATCGGATCGATGATCTGCCCGATATTGCCGAAGAACCGGAGCTGAACAGGATCAAGGCTCGATTTCCGGTCATCACTTTAACCTTGTTCGGTACGGGCCCCCAGGCCGCGCTGTTTGATCTCGCCAGTGAAGTAAGACATGAAATATTACAAGTTCCGGGCGTTGCCAGCGTGGGCGTGGCGGGTGAGCGGGACTGGGAGATCTGGATCATCGTCGATCCCTTTGAACTTGCCGCGCTGGGCATCTCCCTGGACAAGGTCATGCTCGCCCTGCGCAATAACCTGCGCGACCAACCCGGTGGGAAAATCAAGTCCGCAGAGGGAGACATACGGCTTCGCGGAAAAGGGGTCGCGCCCGAACCTGAGGATATAGAAAGCATAGTCCTGGCTGCAAATGAGAACGGTGGGCAACTCAGGCTGGGTGAAATCGCGAAAGTGGAAAGACGCTTCGAAGAGTCATCAACCTATGCCCGTTTTAATGGAAAACCTTCGGTTAATCTCACCGTAACAAAAACCGCGGAAGCCTCGACGGTGGAAGTGGCCAGGCTGTTGCGGGCCCTCGGCGAGGAGATTAAACAGACCCTGCCGGATAACGTAGAGCTTGCATTGCATACTGATACATCAGTCTATTTGACCACCCGTCTCAATACGGTCAAATCTTCGGGCGTGGTGGGTCTGTTCCTGGTTTTACTTGCGCTGTATTTATTGCTTAACTTCAGGGTCGCTTTAGTCACCGCTTTCGGGATCCCCGTCTCTTTTTTATTTGCCGTGACGCTGATGTATGCCTTCGGTTACTCGATCAGCATGGTGTCTTTGTTTGCGTTTCTCATCGTCTTGGGAATGATCGTGGATGACGCCATCATCGTGACTGAAAACGTGTATCGCCACATGGAAAAGGGCGAAGGTTTTTACTCTGCCGCGCAAATCGGTTCGGCAGAAGTCTTTTGGCCGGTTCTGGTTTCCACCTTTACGACGATAGCGGCATTTTTTCCCATGTTTTCAATCGGGGGGATATGGGGTGAATTCATGCAAGCCATACCGTTTGTCGTGTGCGTTGCTTTGCTTGGCTCCCTGGTTGAGGCCTTTGCGGTATTGCCTTCCCATGCGGCGCATTTTCTGAGGGTGTCAGGCGCGCGCTCGAAACGGCGACTGGATTGGGAAAAAATTTTAGACAGGTACGGAAGATTATTAAGCTGGTCTGTCAACAACCGTTATTTTGTGGCGGCGCTGAGTGTCGGCATTTTAATCATCGCGTTGTCTTACTCCAATACCAGGCTGCCCTACGAACAATTCGGCGAAATTGAGACCGGGCAGTTTTTCATCAACCTCGAGACCCCGAATACCTATAGCCTGGAAGACAGCCTGACATTGGCAAGAGAGCTGGAGGAGGTTTTAGCGGGCGTCGTCAAGGAAGAAGAGTTGGTGTCCCTGATTACCAATATAGGTTTGTCTTTCATTGATTTCAATCGATTTAAATCCGGCAGCAACTTAATTCAGTTCGTGATTGACCTGGAAGAGCCGGAACCCGAGGGGTTCATAGAAAAATGGATTTCACCCATCGTCAGTTTTAATTTTTCAAGCCAGGGCACGCGTGCTCGCTCAACCGATGAAATCATCAATGATATACGCGCTGAGTTTTCCCGTTACGGTGAGATAAAACGCTTCAACATCCTGAAGCCCCAGGGCGGCCCTGCCGGCGACGACCTGTCAGTCGGATTAGCCGGTAATGATTTTGACCTGTTGCAAGCCAAAGCGGATGAAATTCTCGAGTATTTAACCAGGTTGGAAGGGGTCAAGGACGTCCGGCACGATCAGGAGCCGGGCAAACTTGAATACAAATATGAATTGAACGACCGGGGTCGCCGGCTGGGCATATCCCAATCGCAACTTGCCGGCGCCGTGCGCAGCGGATTTTTAGGCAACGAAACAGTCCATGTCACCTGGTCTGAAAAACGCATTCCCGTCAGGGTCATCTATCCCGAGTATATTCGCGAGCAATCAGCCGGCTTGGCCCGCCTGCCGATAGTGCTTCCCGACGGCAGGACGGTTTACCTTGGCGACGTTGCCGACCTCAGCGCCGGCCGGGGGTTGAATCAAATCCGCCGTCGTGACGGCAGGAGGATGGCGAATATCAGCGCAGAGGTCGACTCGAACATCATCACGCCCCTGGAAGTGACTGAATTAATCGAAAAAGAATTCTCTCCCGGCGACAATGACTATGAATTGCTGTTTTTAGGTCAGAAAAAGGACATGGAAGAGTCATTCGCGGGGATGTACAGGGCATTGCTGATTTCATTGATCCTGATATTTTTCATGCTCACCGCGCTGTTCAGGTCGTTGATTGATCCGTTCGTCGTCATGTTCACCATACCTTTCGGCATGATCGGCGTTGTCGTGGGCCACGCCGCGTTCGGTTACAACATTCAATTTTTATCGATAGTCGGCATGTTGGCCCTGTCGGGCATTGTCGTGAATGATTCATTGATATTGATTGATTTTGCCAAAAAACTGCGCGCGAAAGGAGAAGCCAGGATCGCGGCGGTTATTCAAGCCGGGAAAGTCAGGGCAAGACCCATAATCCTGACAACCATAACGACCTTCCTGGGCGTCTCTCCATTGATATTTTTTTCATCGGGACAAACCCGGTTCCTGGCGCCCATGGCGGTCAGCCTGGGCTTTGGCCTGGTCTTCGCCACGTTCGTCATCCTGTTGACTTTGCCCTGCTTCTACTTGATAGCCGATGACCTGCGCCAGCGCTTCCTGGCCAAATACCAGGGCAGCCTGACAAAAGCATTGAACCAGGTCTGACCGACCCCACTTCGGGTTTTCCCCCTCACCCTGGCCCTCTCCCTCCGGGGGAGAGGGAAATATAATGCCCTTCTGCGACGTCCTCGAGGGAGAGTTGCAGGAGGATCAGAACAGGTTTTCCTTGTTTGTTTCGTAGTAATTCAAGGCGTATTCCACCGCCTTGATGACCGCGCGGGAGCTGATGGTCGCGCCGCTCAGCTGGTCAAAGTCCCCACCGTCTTTTATTGCTGTCCAGTGTCCCTTTGGGGCGTTGGCTAATGACCTGCCGTTAAAACTGAATATCCAGTCGGAATTGTCCTGGGAAATGTTATCCCCCAGGCCCGGCGTTTCACGGTGGCGCAATATTCTTACGCCGGTAATCGACCCGTCGTATTTAATCCCCATGCCGATTTCCATGATGCCGTTGTAACCACTTGCTTTGACCGGGCTGAATACGAGCCCGACGGGCTCTCCGTCAAGCCGGGCGCGATACGCGTTGACGTCGTCCCCCGCGCCGCCGCGGGCGGATAAAGTGACCGCGATGGTATCCGCCAGCGGGTCGTTATCGTAAGCGAGCGGCAGCAGTTCTTCGACCATGTCGAGCGTCGCCTGGTTTTTATTGACGGTGATCTTATCCTCGAGGAAATGTTTGATGGCATATATACCCGCTACCGCCATAAAACAGGCGAGCGACAACAGCAAGGCATTGGTGGTCGGCGAGGGAGTTTCAGGCACTTATCTTTCTCCGAATACCCTGGGTCGAGTCAGGAGATCAATCAAAGGGACGAAGGCATTGGCGATAAGCACGGCAAAACCCACGCCATCAGGGAATGCTCCCCAGGTGCGGATAACCCAGGCCAGGACCCCGATCAAGCCACCGTAAATGAGTCGGCCTTTGTTGCTGGTCGCCGCGGTGATGGGGTCTGTGGCGATGAAAAACGCGCAAAGGATCGTCCCGCCGCTGCAAATGTGAAACAGGGGAGAGGCGTAAAGGTCCGTGTCGTATAAATGAAAAACCGAGCTGATCAAAAAGACCCCGGCCAATACCGATATGGGGATATGCCATTTGATGATGCCGCGAAATAATAAATACATGCCCCCAAGCAGGAATGAGAAATTGATCCATTCCCAGCCTGTTCCTCCAAAATGACCAAACAGCGGGCCCGTTCTTATTTCTGAGACAGTGCTCATTAATCCCAGTTGGGATTTCATTGCATTCAGTGGGGTCGCGCCACTGAAAGCGTCAAACGCCGTGCCCGATATTGAAAATATGCTGTCCAGGTATTCGCCAAGGTTGACGGAAGCGACGCCTGGCCCGGTTGCGGGCGGCCACGCGTTCATGTATGCGGGAAAACACAATAATATGAATATATAGCCGGCCATGGCGGGATTGAACAAATTATTACCCAGGCCGCCGAAGACGTGTTTGCTTAGGATGATTGCGAACGCGATGCCGGCAAGGGATGCCCACCAGGGCAGCAGGGGAGAGACGCTGACGGCGAACAATAATGCGGTGACGACGGCGCTGCCGTCCCGCAAAAAAGGATAGGGGTCGCGCTGGCGTAATTTCAGGACGACAAATTCGAGCAGCGCGGCGAAAACCACCGCGAGGACACACTGGATTAGAATTCCCCAGCCGAAAAACCATATATAGCAGAGTATGCCCGGTATGAGCGCAAGGCACACATTCAACATTATCCCGGTTATGGTCTGGTTGTTGTGCCAATGGGGCGAGCTGGTTATCTTTTCAATCATCAGGGGCTTTTCGGTCTTGACGTCTTGCTTTACTCCTTTCAATCGCCGCTTTTACATAGGCTTTTTTATCGACTTTGCCATCATCCGCCGGTCCCGTTTCGCCTGTTTCTTCACCCGCCGCTTCATTCTTCAAGCGATTGTTTTTTTGCATGAACCTGGAACGCGCCAGGTCAGCGCCCCGGCTGCGCTTCTCCTCGGCGGCGATTTGCGATTTTGCCTGACGGTAATAATGCACCAGCGGGATCTGGCTGGGACAGACATAAGCGCAGCAACCACACTCGATGCAATCGAACAGGTGGTATTTCTTTGCTGCATCGAGCTCACCGGCCTTGGTATGCCAATATAATTGTTGTGGCAGCAATTCAGCCGGACAGACGTCGGCGCAATTACCACACCTGATGCAGGGCATTTCTTTCAGTGGCGCGGTGTTCTCTTCGATAATGATGCAGTTGGTGGTTTTGATCACGGGCATATTGAGGTTGGTAACGTGAACGCCCATCATGGGACCGCCGATGATGACCTTGTTTTCCTCCCGGTGTTCGTAACCGCAGGTCTCAAGGCAGTCTTTAACCGGCGTGCCGATTAATACTTGCAGGTTGATGGGGTTGTTTACCCTTCCCGTCACCGTGACGTAACGCGAGACGATGGGTTCCCCCCGCGTGACGGCCCGGAATACGGCGGCGGCGGTGGCGACGTTATGTATGACAATGCCGATATGAATCGGCAGGCCGCCACTGGGCGCTTCTTTGCCGGTCAGCGTTTTTATCAATTGCTTCTCTCCACCGGCGGGATAACGGGTGGGCACTCTAACCAGTTCCAGGTCATCATCAACCAGGGCGGCCAGGGCCTCATAAGCCGCCGGCATATCGTCTTCCACGGCTATGACACAATGCCCCGCCTGTACGGCATGACGGATCATCCGGGCGCCGGATACGATATAATCCGCCTTTTCCTGTATCAGTCGAGCGTCGCAAGTGATCTGCGGTTCACATTCAACGCCATTTATTATTAATGTATCAACCGCGTTATCTACCCCCTCCATCAGTTTTACATGAGCCGGGAATCCCGCGCCGCCCAAACCGATGATTCCACAATCCCGGATTAATCTTTGCAATTGTTCCGGTTCAACCGTGTCATATTTCTCGGTGGGCTTGATTTCAAACCAGGCGTCCTCCCCATCAGGTTCCAGCACGATGCACAGGGCTTTCTCCCCCAACGGATTCGGCGTCGGATACATGCCAATATCGGTTATCTTTCCGGAAGTGCTGGCATGAACCGGGACGCTTACGTAGCCGTTCGCTTGCGCAATAACCTGACCTTTCAATACTTTATCGCCTGCTGTTACCTTCGGTTCCGCCGGCAGTCCTATATGCTGTTGCAAGGGGAGAAACATTCGTTCCGGCAACGGATGCAGTATTGACATCTTCCGGTCGGTAATCTCCTTCTGCGGTTCCAGCAACAGGCCGCCCGGGAAACTGTGCAATGCGCGGGTCATGGCCTGGACGGGATCATTGAAATACAGTCCACGGGGCAGGGGGGGAGGCATAACTCGCAGCCCGTGCAGTATTCCGGGATGACTACATGCAGTTGCCGGGCGCTGCCGATGATGGCATCGACGGGACAAGCCACGATGCACTTCACGCAACCGATACAGGTCTCCTCATCGATTGCCGCGATGGTATTTTCGGGCAGCGGCGCAAGATCGTGATGGTAAGACGATCTTCCCAGCAATTTTTCCAGTTTCCTGACGGTGACGGCGCCACCGGGCGGGCACAGGTCGATGGGGGAGCCTCGCTCGACGATAGCCTTGGCGTAAGGCCGGCAGCCCGGATAACCGCAATCGCCACATTGCGTCTGCGGGAGCAGGGCATCTATCTCGATGATCTTTTTTTCCTGCTCAGCCGCATTGTCGATACCTGTTCCAGGGGATGATGAAAGCCAGGCCGCCGCCAATGCCAGCGAATAAAGGACAAAGCTGACCGCAATAATCTCGAACACGGGTTAAAGACCGGGAAAGCCGGAAAAAGCCATCGAGATAATTCCCAGGGTAATCATCTGTATCGACAAGCCCTTGAACGACGCGGGCAAATCAGAGCCCGACAGTCGCGCGTTAATAGTGGTGAAACCAAGCAATATCAGGGCGAAACCGGCGCCGGCGCCTAAGCCGAAAAATATTGAACCGAACAGGCCGTTTTCCTGTTGGACGTTAATCAGTGTCACGCCCAACAAAGTACAGTTCAACATGAAAAGCGGATAGAACCTGCCGGTCCTGTCGGACAAGCCGGGAGAAATATGGCTTAGCGTCTTTTTAGATAATAAGCAGGTACCTGTAACGGTCATGACTAAAATGACCAACCTGTAGGCTTCGAGTTGAAAAGTTGAAATGATCAATAAGTCCAGCAGACAGGTTATGAACGCAACGACAGTTAATACGTAAGTGACGGCCAGCGCCATATCGATTGCGATTTCAATTTTTTCCGCGGCCGCCATAAGGGGGCTGACACCTAACAGGTAGTCGACAACGACGTTGTTGGCCAGGCCGGCCGCCAGGAAAATGAGCAATAACTCAGACATGGAGGTTAGTTGATAAGCAGGTTTTCTTTGCTGTCTTCAATTACGGCGTCGATTTTGTCCTTTTCCACCCGGGCTAAAAGTGGTTTGAATTTCTTTATCCGGTGGTTGAGCAACGGCGCTGACAAGTCATCCCAGGAGAGCGGCTGAATGTCCAGGAACGCTTCAGAGTTTTCCGCCAGGCCGGGCAGGACGGGTTTCAAGTAGATGATGAGTATGCGAAAGAGGTTCAAAGCCGTGGAGCAGATGTTTTGCAACTCGTCATCCCGGCCATCTTCCTTGGCGATGACCCAGGGTTTATGCCTGTCTATGTACTGGTTTGCCCGGTCGGCCAGGGCCATGATCCCGCGCATGGCCTTGGCGTATTCCCTGGCTTCACAGGATGCGGCTATCGACTCGCCGGCGGCAACGAATTCTTCCAGCAGTCCTTCATCATGCACGACCGCGCCAAGTTGCCCGGCAAAACGTTTATTGATAAAGCCCGCGCAACGGCTGGCTATGTTGACCACCTTGCCGACGAGGTCCGCGTTGACCCGCTGCTGAAAGTCATTGAGATTTAAATCAATATCATCCACGCCGCCGCCCGATTTCGCCGCGAAATAGTAGCGCAGGTATTCCGGGTCCAGGTGATCCAGGTAGGTGCGGGCATTGATGAACGTGCCCCGTGATTTCGACATCTTTTGCCCATCGACGGTCAGGAAACCATGCACGAAAACGTTCGTGGGCATGCGATGATTGCTGCCGTGCAGGACGGCAGGCCAGAACAGGGTATGAAAATACATGATGTCTTTGCCGATGAAATGATACATCTCAGCTGCGCTGTCAGCGGCTATGAATGCGGCGACGTCCAGCCCCTCCCGGTCCAGCAGGTTCTTCAAACTGGCGAAGTAACCCATGGGCGCATCGACCCACACGTAAAAATATTTGCCGGGCGCGCCGGGAATCTCAAAGCCGAAATAGGGCGTATCGCGGGAGATGTCCCATTCCTTCAACCCGGCCTCGAACCATTCATCCAGCTTGTTGGCGACTTCCGGTTGCAGGCGCCCGGCCCGAATCCAGTCCTGCAATACGGATTCAAATTCGGGCAGGTTGAAAAAATAGTGTTCGGACTCCTTTTCAATCGGCGTCGCGCCCGAAACAGACGAGACGGGATTGACCAGGTCCGTGGGCGCGTAGGTTCGATTACAGGCCTCGCAGCTGTCGCCATATTGTTCCTGCGCGCGGCAAAACGGGCACTCGCCGCGTATGAACCTGTCGGGCAGGAACATTTCTTTAACCGGGTCGTAGAATTGCTTGATGGTGCGGCGCTTGATATAGCCCTTCTCGTTCAGGCGGGTGTAAATCGTTTCGGCGAATTCCCGATTTTCCCTGGAATGCGTGGTGTAAAAATTGTCGAAACCAATTTCAAACCCGGCATAATCCCGCTGGTGCTCGGCGTGCACCCGGGCAATCAAGGTTTCCGGCGTCACGCCTTCCTGCTCGGCGCTTAACATGATCGGCGTGCCGTGGGCGTCGTCGGCGCAGAGATACAGGCAATCATGGCCGCGTATTTTCTGGAAACGCACCCAGATATCCGTCTGTATGGCTTCCAGCAAATGGCCGATATGAATCGAGCCGTTCGCATAGGGCAGGGCGCTGGTGACGAAGATTTTGCGTTGGTCGCCTGTCATTAATATATCTTCCTTATCCTGTAACGAATAAAACAGCCAATGTAGAATTCATGTATTCGTGTAAAATGCACATTTTATAACTTACATGCCGAGTATCACATGTTGAAAACAAGTCGTGAAACAATCGAAATGGCGCTGGCCGAAGTGCAGGATATCAACCTGGAACAAGATCTCATTTCTGCCGGCATGGTCAAAGACATACGAATTGACGGAGATCATATCAAAATTTTCCTGCGGATGGGCTATCCGGCGAGCGGTTACGTCGATGCGCTGCGGGAAAACATCACCGATCGATTGCAGCGAATTCCAGGAATCAAGGCAGTTGAGCTGGAGACCGACGCGAGTATTGAGGCCCATGCGGTGCAACGGGGCGTAAAAACCATGGATAACGTCAAAAACACGATTGCGGTTGCTTCCGGCAAGGGCGGCGTGGGCAAGTCGACCACTGCCGTCAATCTTGCCCTGGCCCTGCAGGCGGAAGGGGCGAAAGTGGGCATATTAGATGCAGATATTTACGGCCCCAGCCAGCCCCGCATGTTAGGTTGTCATGCCAAGCCGGAAAGTCCCGACGGTAAATCCATCGAACCGAACGTCAGTTTCAAGCTGCAATCCATGTCCATCGGCTACCTTGTCAATGAGGAAACCCCGATGATATGGCGAGGGCCTATGGTGACGTCTGCATTGGAACAATTGCTTGGCGATACCAATTGGTCGGAATTGGATTACCTGATCATGGATTTACCGCCGGGCACCGGCGATATTCAATTGACCCTGTGCCAGAAGATCCCGGTTTCCGGGGCGATCATCGTTACGACCCCCCAGGATATCGCCCTGTTGGACGCGCGCAAGGGATTGAAAATGTTTGAGAAGGTAGAAGTTCCGGTGCTGGGCATCGTGGAAAACATGAGCACCCACATTTGCAGTGAGTGTGGCCATGAAGAACACATATTCGGCGCCGGCGGCGGGCGGCAGATGGCTGAGCAATACGAAGTCGATTTGCTGGGTTCATTGCCATTGGATATCAGCATCCGCGAAGGGGTGGATAACGGGCGTCCGACGGTGGCGATGCAACCGGACTCGCCGCTGGCCGCCACCTACCGGGCCATTGCCCGCAAAGCCGCGGCGAAATTATCCCTGCGAGCGAAAGATTACAGCAGCAAGTTTCCGAAAATCGTCGTGGAGAATGCGTGAATGCCGGTATCGGGCAACAGGTATCAATTCCCCTCCCTCCCGCAAGGGGGGATCAAGGGGGGTCAGGGAATGCGTGAATGCCGGTAAAGAGTGATAAATGGATCCGCCTGATGGCGGAAACCGAGGACTTGATCAGTCCCTTCGAGCCGGGGCAGATCAAACGGAACGGTTCCGAGCGGCTGATTTCTTATGGCACGTCCAGTTACGGCTATGACATTCGTTGCTCGAACGAGTTCAAGATCTTCACCAACATCAATTCCGCTGTCGTGGACCCCAAGAACTTCGATGAAAACAGCTTTGTGGATTTCAAGGGGGATGTCTGCATCATTCCGCCCAACTCCTTTGCCCTGGCCAGCACCGTTGAATATTTCAAGGTGCCCCGCAACGTATTGACGATATGCCTGGGCAAATCCACTTATGCCCGTTGCGGCATCATCGTCAATGTAACGCCCCTGGAGCCGGAATGGGAAGGCCACGTCACCCTGGAATTCTCCAACACCACGCCACTACCGGCAAAGATCTACGCCAATGAAGGCGTCGCCCAAGTGATCTTTTTGGAATCCGATGAGGAATGTGAGACATCCTATAAGGATAAGAAAGGGAAATACCAGGGACAGACCGGGGTAACCCTGCCCAAGACTTGACCCCGGGAGCCGGCGCCGCGGAAAGATGAACCGACCCGATTTCACCCCCCCCGGGGGCAAGCCCCCGCGCCGGTCCTGAGCCATGGGATTCTTCCCGATTTTTCTCAATTTAACCGGCCGGCGCTGTCTTGTCGTCGGCGGTGGCAGCGTAGCCGCCGGCAAGGCGCGGCAACTACTCGAGTCGAACGCCGAAGTGCTGGTCATCGCGCCCGCCGCAGTCGCCGAAATATCAGCCCTGCGTGAAGAAGGCAGGATACGACACGAGGCGCGGGAGTTTCTGCCGGAGGATATCTCTGATTACGCCCTCGTTATCGCGGCAACGGACAATGAACAGGTGAATAAACAGGTTTCCGAAATTGCCAAGGGCAAAAACATCCCGGTCAACGTGGTCGATAACCCGGAACTATGCAGTTTTATCATGCCTTCAATTATCAACCGGGACCCGGTGCAGGTAGCCGTCTCCACGGGCGGCGCATCCCCTGTATTGGCCCGGTTATTACGGGCAAAACTGGAAACGCTGATACCGGCGGCCTACGGCCGGCTGGCAGAGGTGATGCGCGACTTCCGGGCGCGGGTAAAGACCCGCTTCCCCGACGTGGGCGAACGCCGCCGGTTTTGGGAAGATACCCTGCAGGGACCCGTTGCCGAAATGCTGTTTGCCGGGCGGGAAACCGCCGCGCTGAACGCCCTGGAACGCGAGTTGACGAAAGAATCGGTGCCGGGGCGAAAAACAGGCGAGGTCTACCTTGTGGGCGGCGGCCCCGGCGACCCCGATTTGTTGACGTTCCGCGCATTGCGTTTGATGCAGCAGGCCGACGTAGTGTTGTACGACCGGCTGGTTGCCCCCGCCGTTGTCGCCCTGGTCAGAAAAGAGGCGGAGAAGATATACGTAGGTAAACAACGGGACAGTCATACGGCGCCACAGGCCGAGCTCAATGAGTTGCTAATCACCCTGGCCAAACAGGGAAAACGCGTGTTGCGCCTGAAAGGCGGCGACCCGTTCATTTTTGGCCGGGGCGGTGAGGAAATCGAAGAATTGGCGGCGTCCGGCATCCCGTTCCAGGTAGTGCCCGGCATCACGGCCGCATCCGGTTGCGCCTCCTATGCAGGCATACCGCTTACTCACCGCGATCATGCCCAGTCCTGCGTATTCGTCACCGGCCACCTGAAAGACGGCAGGCTGGATTTCAACTGGCCGGCCTTAATCCAGCCAAAGCAGACCATTGCAATTTACATGGGCGTCAAGGGCATCGACGTACTGCGCCGCAACCTGCTCGAACAAGGCATGCGGGCAGACACCCCCGCCGCCATTATTCAACAAGGCACGACGCCGGGGCAGAAAGTCCACACGGGGACTGTGGACACCCTGGCGGAAATCGTCTCCACCAGGCAGATCAAACCCCCATCGATGATCATCATCGGCAACGTAGTAAAACTGCACGAAAAACTCTCCTGGTACGCCGGCCCCACTTAGCCAGTGGTTCCCGCCCCCTACCTGCCTTCAGGAATCGTCTCTGTCCAGGTCAAGCGATACCGAATTGATGCAGTAGCGCAAACCGGTCGGTTTCGGGCCGTCGGGAAACACATGGCCGAGATGGGCGCCGCAGGCGCTGCACAGCGCTTCCGTGCGAGCCATGCCATAACTCCTGTCAGTTTCAGTTTTAATGCCGGTCTCATCCTCAGGCGCATAAAAACTCGGCCAACCCGTACCGGAATCGAACTTCGTCTCAGAACTGAACAGGGTTTGACCGCAACAAGCGCATCGGTACGTGCCCGTATCCTTGCAATCATTATATTTCCCGCTGAAAGGCCGCTCCGTCCCCTTCTCCCGGCACACCTCGTATTGCTCCGGCGTCAACTCCCGCCGCCATTCATCTTCAGTTTTCTGAACTTTACTCATTTGCTCAAGACCGTTTCGACCCGCGCGACCCGCTCGCTCAGACCCGCAATCTCGGAACGTATATCAGCATGCTCCTGTTCCATTGTAACGCGTATATTGGCGAGTTCCTCTTTCATCTCAACGCGTATATTGGCGAGCTCCTGTTTCATCTCAACGCGTATATTGGCGAGCTCCTGTTTCATGGTAACGCGTATATCGGCGTGCTCCCGTTCCATCGCAACGCGCATATTTGCCATCTCGACGCGTATGTCCGCCAGCCCCGCGTGCAAGTCTCTCTGCCCCGTGTATAAAAACGTGAAGCCGCCTGAAATGGTAATCACGACAAACGCGCCTATCCAGAGCAGTAACCGGAATTCGCTGCGATGAACCAGCTCCTCGTGTTGGTGTTCAGGGACTGTAGCCACGGCGCGGGGTTTCGTTATCGTTTCCTCGGACTCGTTTCGGGCAATGATGCCACCGGGGTTCATTGTCGTTTCCATATGCGATTAACCTCCATGGAATAATATTTATTGAGTAGGTCGGGCTGCCCCGATTCCCAAGTGCTGACGATACACAGTCTAACACAAACAGACACATTCAACCACTTTTTTCTTACAGCCGGGCCAGGGCCACCGCCTACCTGCCCACTTTCTGCTTCACCCTTCAAACTTGCAGTTTATAGCACGGGGGAGTTTATGATTTCATGCTCCACCAATCTCGGGGTTGGCGTTGGTTCCACGTTTTCGTGCGTCAGCTGCACCAACACCGTGTAGTACTTGCGGATGTTTTCCACGAACTTGACGGGTTCATGCCCCCGGGCGTATCCGTGTTTTGTCTGTTTGTGCCATTTCTCTTTGCTCAACAGGGGCAGGTAGTTTTTCACGTCCGCCCAGGCGTCGGGGTTGCCGCCGTTTCTTTGCGTGAGTATCCTGGCGTCCTCAAGGTGTCCAAAGCCGACGTTATATGCCGCCAAAGCAAGCCAGGTATGGTCGGGTTCGTCTATCCTTTCCGGTATTTTATCCATTAAGCCCGCCAGGTATTTAGCTCCCCCCCGGATACTCTGCTCCGGGTCAAGCCGATTGGTGATGCCCACCTGTTTGGCCGTGCTTCGCGTCAGCATCATCAGGCCCCTGACGCCGGTTGCCGAGCGCGCTTCTTTGTCCCAATGAGATTCCTGGTAACTGGTTGCGGCAAGCAAGCGCCAATCGAAATCGAATTCAATCGCGGCATCCTTGAAGCAGGGTTTCAAATCCGGCAGTCTTTCATGATACCGGTCTATGAATTTCCGGGAGTCGACATAATCAAAAAATTCAACAGGCCCATAAATTTGTTCTATCAACCCGGCCAATTGGTCATTGTTGTTTATTTCATCATGGAACTGCCTGATTGACTTGATGAGGGAATGGTCATCCGGATTTTTTTTGACGGCCCAGCCCAGGGGGTGGGGCGGGGTCAGGCTGAAAGCGGCCCGAACCTCCGGGTTGAGCAAACGCGAGTAGGCAAGTTCGTTGGAATAGGCCACCCCGTAGAGAATTTCCCCATCTTCAATCATCCCCAGTAAATCGTGGTTATTTTTATCGTCATGTATGGCCCAGGACAGGGCAGGATGCGCCTCCTTCAACCGGGCCAGTTCCGCCTCGTCAAAAGCGCCATCGGCAAGGTGCAGCTGGTAAGGATGAATATCGTCCAATGAGGTTGGGCGTTTATCCCCGTTCCTGTAAATAACTTGTTTGGTTACCCATTGATACCCCGGCCCGTAATCCAGCGGGTCGTCTAAACGGAAGCTCCTTGTCAATCCGGCGGCGGCGATATCCGCCTTTCCCGAGGTCAGATAATCAATAATTTCCGTGACGTTGCCGGCGATGATAAACTCAAAATCAACGCCCAACCTGGCTGAAAACAAACTGACCAGTTTGTATTCAAGCCCGGTTTCTCCGTCTTTATCGCGGTAATAGGTAGTCGGGCCGGCGCGGGTAACGACGCGCAACAGGTTGCGGTCTTTGATTTCTTCAATGTGAGACCTTTTCTCAGCGCAGCCCTGTACAAACACACAACAGGCCAGGGCAATGATTGCCCCGGTTGTCCGATTTGCCGGGAAAGTCTTGTAGTGAGGCATATTCAAAGCGAATTAACTTTGCGGTTTCTGTGCCCTCCGTGGCCGTGATTTATTTCAACCGCGCCAATACCAATGAAAAATATCGATTATCCGGTTCAAAATGTTGAATGATATTGAACCCAAGATCTGAAAACATCGCTTCCAGTTCATCGGGATGGAATTTATAACTCAGCTCAGTCAGTATCTTCTCGCCCATTTCCAACCTTATCTTCTCATTGATTTTGTCAATGGCGACCTCCTGCGGCGTTTTGGATGCCAGGTACATTTCAATCCTGTTCAGTCTCTCATTGTAAATGGCTTCATGGGTGAAATTGTCGATATGGAAGTCAGCTTCCAATTCACGATTCAATACCCGCAATACATTCAGGTTGAACAGGGCGGTAACGCCTTGTGAATCATTATAGGCGGCATTCAATACCGAAGGGGGTTTTATCCTGTCAGCTCCCAGCAACAAGTAATCGCCTGGTTTCATCTGGTCTTTTATTTCGCTGATAAAAGCCCGCGCATCTTTGGGGATAAAATTACCGATGTTGCTGCCCAGGAACAAATACAGCTTTACGCCATCGTAGCGGGGCAGATTTCCCAGACCGGCATGATAATCGCCAAGCAGCGGCTCGACCTCAAGCCACCGGTAATTTTCTTTCAGTTCGCCGGCAGCCGCTTCCAGTACCGGTCTGCAAATATCGAATGGCGCATAGGCGCAAACGTGTGTTTGCTGTTCACATGCATTGAATAATTTTTTCGTTTTATTTGAGTTCCCGCTGCCTAATTCAATAATGTAATCGGGTCGGGTTTGCGAAATAATGGCCGAACCGGCCTGTTGCAACAAGGCATCTTCAGTGCGGGTCGGATAATATTCCGGGGTATCGCAAATCCGGTTGAATAATTCCGAACCCCTTGCATCGTAGAAGTACTTGGGAGGCAGGGAGCGGGGCCGATTTAATAAACCCGCGCAGACGTCCTCTTTCAAATCAGGGACGTAGCGTGTCGGTTCAATTGTCAAACATTGAATGTCAAGTGAAATCCGGGCAGTATCTGTAATGGAAGCCATGATGAAAAACGATTGGCAGGTGAACGCCGAAAGCATTGTACGCAAAACAGACAACAGAAAACAGGCAATAATCTCTCTCCCGGGAGTTTCCGCTGTTCGTCGAAAGGGGGTTAAACGGACAAAAGGCAAAATGCGCAAGCGACTCCGACAATATCTCCTGTTGTCCCTGATAATTATCTCCCCTTCCCTCCCTGGGGCGCCACCGCCGCGCGCCATCGCCGAATACCAGGCGCTGGTCGCCGAACTGGAAGCCACCGGGGGAGTTTACGGGGAACGAATGATCGAGGCGCAGCGCAGCCTGGGCGCCCTGTATCAGCAAGCGGGGAACCACCCGGCGGCCATCGCCGCATTGCAGCGCGCCTTGCAGGCCCTGCGCATCAACGAGGGCCTCTACAGCATGAGCCAGGCGGCCATCCTGGAAGCCATCATCGACAGCCACATTGCCCTGGATGACCGGGATGAACTGCGCCGGAACTACGAGCGCCTTTACTGGGTATACCGACGCAATTACGGTGAAAACAATGCGGCGCTCATCCCCGTCATCAACAGGATAGGCAAGTGGTATTTCGACCTTTACAATTTCAGCCCGCCCGGCACGACGGTGGAACCCTTGATCGCGGCGGATGACCTGTATGCCAGGGCGCTGGCATTAATCCCGGAAGACGACCCCGCCAAACCCCGCGTTGACATTTTATATAGTATAGCCGTAATCAATTACCACGTTGCAGAGGATGTACTGGACTCGAAGTTGTCACGCCGGGAAATCCGCGAGGCGATGGTCCCCCACGGCAGGGGCAGCCCCTACCTCAATGAAACCGCCGTAAGGCAATATTATTCTGACCAGAGTTTTTTCAGGGGCAAGCGTTCGTTGAACAAAATCGTGGAGATTTACGCAAGGGACCTGCCGGCCACGATCAGCGAATATGCGCAAGCCCTGATATTCATGGGCGACTGGTTTACCGTTCAACGCCGGGTATGGGACGGCGCCAGGTTATACCAACGGGCTTACGCCGCCCTTGTCGAGCATGACGCAAGTCCGGCGATGATCGAGCGATTGCTGGGCGCGCCGAAACCCATAGAACAGCTGCCTGTGCCGGGTGAGGAGGAAGCTCAGGTGAATAGTGACAGCTATTACGTTGATGCCTTGCTTGATGTTACTGCAAGCGGCTGGCCTCGAAATATAAGGATCCAATCCGTCCACCCGCCGGATGAAACTTCCCTGTTCAAACGCGGCAAACGCGCGATTTCAGCCACGCGCTACCGGCCCCGTTTCCGGGACGGCCAGCCGATTGCAACGGCGGATGTAGAATTACGTTACGTTTTCAAGCGTAAGGAACAGCCCGGCTGGTTCCATTTTTAATAAACAACGTCTCCCTCCTGACAAGAGGGGCAAGGGGGGATTAACCAGGCAGCAGTCTTCCCCATCCTTCGGCAAAAACGGGGCGTGACTGAAAGTGTGGTCATGTTCCCACCGCCACTCCTGCAAAAGCAGGAATCCAGTCAAAAATGATTCCTTATGACAATGAAGGAAAGTTGGTCCATTGGATTCCCCGCGCCCGGGAATGGCGGGGGACGGATTCAAAAAAGTATGCAATTGCCCTGTTAATGGGTTACAATATCCCTATGTTGTACGCAGGCATATCGCCAATCCGGTAAAATAAACAAAAAATTGTTGATGCGACTTGACAAGGTGGTATCCTTCGGATCAAAATAGGCATTGACAGTAGTTGAGCAGGGCATAATAATTTTGCAAATATATATTGACATATCTTGATTTTCTGTTATATGTTTGGCAAGAGACAGTATATTTTTGGATTATTTCTGGTTTTTTGTTGTATTATTGAAAACACTGTAGTATTTTTACTTAACAAGTCTAACTCTTAACAGCACAGGAGAAAGAAACATGGCGACTATTCGCGAGAACAGTAACAACATGGGCGATGCGCTCGCAGGCGTCGAAACAGAATACACAATGGCCGTTGGCGATGATTTCCTGGGTACGCTGAGCGACGCCAGCGACAATGACTGGGTACGGGTTGAACTGACCGCAGGGACCACCTACATCGTCAAGCTCACCGGCGAAGTAGTCGGCGGGGTTGCGCTGGCGGCCGACCCTATCGTGGAAGTCCGCGATGCCGACGGCAAACTCATCGTCCAGAACGATGATATATCGATGACTAACACCAATTCGCAGCTGGAGTTCACGCCGGCGGCAGACGGGGTCTACTACATCAATGCGCGCAGTTACAACCTGAACGCCGCGGTGGACAACTCGGGAGGCTACCGATTGGAGGTCGATGCTAAACCGGCCCCGGGGGCCGACAGGACGTTGACCGGCACGACCGGAAACGACAAACTCACTGGCGGCCTCGGCGATGACACGCTCACTGGCGGCGGCGGCGATGACACGCTTATCGGCGGCGCGGGTGACGACGAGCTCAACGGTGGCATGGGGGATGACGCGCTCACCGGCGGCGCCGGGGCAGACATGCTGGACGGCGGCGCGGGTGATGGAGACACGGCTTCTTATGAGGGCTCGAGCGCTGGCGTTGTCGTACGCCTGCACAGCGGCGTAGCCAGGCGCGGCGATGCCGAGGGCGACGAACTGAGCAACATTGAAAATCTCGTGGGGTCTGCTCATGCCGACCGGCTGGCGGGTGACGATAGAGCTAATACTGTTACCGGCGGGGATGGCGATGACTCGCTGTTTGGCTTGAGGGGTAACGACGTGCTGAACGGTGGCAGAGATAACGACTTGCTGGACGCCGACGAGGGTAATGATATACTGAACGGCGGCGCGGGTGACGACGATCTGGACGCTGGTTCGGGTGACGACATGTTGACCGGGGGACAGGGCGCTGATCGGTTGAACGGCGGCGACGGTGATGATACAGCCTCCTATGCAGGTTCGAGCGGCAGGGTCGTTGTGCGGCTGCACAACGGGGCCGCCAGGTTCGGCGATGCCCAGGGCGATAACTTCGCTTTTGAGACTGTCAGGTCGGGCGGAAGGGATACTCAGGTCAACACGATTGAGAACCTCATCGGGTCTGATCACGCCGACATACTGGCGGGTGATGATAGAGCTAACACTGTCAACGGCGGGATGGGCGATGATTTGCTGTTTGGCCTGGATGGCGCCGACACGCTCATGGGCGGCGCTGGCGACGACACGTTGAGAGGCGGCGATGGCGGCGACACGCTTGATGGCGGCTTCGGCGACGACATATTCCATGGTGGTGATGGCGCTGATAGTTTTCAAGGTGGCGTTGCCGGCGATCTTAACATGGACGGCGACATGATGGACGAAGGCGAGGACGGCGGCACCGATACTGTATCTTACGCTGATTCGAGCGCCGCTGTGACAGTGGATCTCAGTGGAACCGGTGACGGTGGCGACGCCGAAGGCGACACGTATATGAGGATTGAGAACATCATCGGTTCTGCCAGGGGTGATACGTTGACTGGCGACGAGCAAGATAATATGCTGTGGGGTGGCGCCGGTAGTGATACCCTGAATGGTGGCAATGGCGATGATACGCTGGATGGCGGCGCCGGCGATGAAAGCACCCTGAATGGTGGCGCCGACGACGATATGTTTATCGCCCGCGGTGGTGATGATGATATAGACGGCGGTACCGGTAGCGATACAGTATCTTACGTGCATTCGAACAGGGGTGTGAGGGTGGATCTTGTTGACGGTGATGGCGAGAACGGTTATGCCGCCGGCGACACGTATACCGGTGTTGAGAATGTCATCGGTTCTAATTTCGATGACCGGCTCATCGGTTCCGACGGTACCGATGCCCAAGGCGCCACCAACACGCTTGAGGGCGGTCGTGGCGCTGACAGGCTTATCGGTGGCACCGGTTCTGCAGAAGATACCGCATCCTACGCGGGTTCGAGCCAGGGTGTGAGGGTGGATCTTAGCGCCGTGAACTCTAGCGGCATTGTCACAGGTTCGGGCGGCGATGCCGAGGGTGACATGCTTAGCGGCTTCGAGAACCTTATGGGATCTGCCCACAACGACAGGCTGACCGGTAGCAACGTGAATAACGATCTGTATGGTGGCGCCGGTGATGACGTTTTGAATGGCGGCGCGGGTAACGATAAGTTGGTCGGTGGTGCCGGCGCTGACAGATTGGAGGGCGGCGATAATATAGATCCGAATCCCAATGACAACACTGAAGTGACTGATAATATGGGCAGGGATTTCGTCTCATACGAAGGGTCGCAAGAAGATGTGATGGTCCATCTCGTAGCAAGCAACAATTATTACGCGGGTTCCGGTGGTGACGCCGAGGGTGACCGGATAAACGTTGACGTTGAGGGCTTTATCGGCTCTGGACAGGATGGTGATACCCTGTCCTTCGCGGGTTCGGAAGAAAAAATAACAGTGGACTTGGACACCTATACCAATGGTATAACGATTGGGGAAGGCGCCAATGCGGTACAACTTGATGCCAGTAACTGGGAAAACGTTATCGGCGGTGACGGCGCGGACACTCTGACCGGCGACGAAAACGCCAACAGGCTTGAAGGCGGTAGCGGTGTCGACACTCTGAGCGGCGAGAACGGCAACGATATGCTGATCGGTGGTTCTGGCGCGGACTCGATATCAGGTGGTTCTGGCACTGACACCGTTTCCTACGCGGATTCGAACAGGGGCGTAAGAATACAACTCGACGCCGTTGGCACCACTATCGGGGCCGCCACTGAGCAGGAGGGTGGCCATGCCGAGGGAGATACGCTGGCATCTATTGAGAACGTCATCGGGTCTGCTCGCGACGACAGGTTGATTGGTAACGATGGCGCTAACGTGCTGACAGGTGGCGCTGGTGATGACATACTGGATGCCGCCAGCGGTGTTGATACTTTCGTCTTCAACGCCGGTGACGGTAACGATGAGATCCTCAACTTCTCGGTTACGGGTGGTGGGAGAGACACGATCGACCTCACGGGTTTTAGCAATGTGGTTGATATGGATGACTTGGAGATCGAGGTAGGAGATGAAAATACGGTGATCAGCGTAGGTGACGTTCAAATCACTTTGGTAGACGTGACGACGGCCCTTACCGCTGATAACTTCGAGTTCATGGCGTAGCGGCAGCCCTGCCAATGTCGCCGTAAGCAAGTTATCGGCGTTGCAGCAAGGCAGATCTGACAATGGATGTCAAACAGGGGCGACTTCGGTCGCCCCCTGTGTTTTAAAAGAACGCTCCAATTGATTTATCAGGGAAATTGCATTATCTTGCTTCACGGTGGCGTATACCTCATGCGCCACTCCATTTAACCCGTGTACCAGAAATGAGCGTAACCCGATGCAACTTCCGGTTCTTTCCAACCCGACACAGTCCCTGCTACTGAAGACGGCGCTCGCCCGCTGTCGGAAAGGGCTTGTGGGAGTAGGGGTGTTCAGCGCCTTCGCTAACGTGTTGATGCTGGTCGCGCCGGTGTACATGCTGCAAATCTACGACCGGGTGCTGTCCAGCGCAAGCTACGAGACCCTCATTGCGTTGACTGCCGTGGCGGTGTTCCTGCTGCTGTGTTTTGGCCTGCTGGACTGGGTACGCCAGCGACTGATGGCGCGCGTGGCGTTGTCATTGAATTTCGATGTATTGGACGATGTATTGGGCGGGGTGTTCCGGGGTAGTCTGCGCCGCTTCCGCCAGAGCGCCAGTCAGCCGGTGCGCGACCTGGACACGGTGCGTCAGTTCCTCTCCAGCCCGCCGGCCCTGGCGTTTTTCGATGCGCCTTGGGCGCCGGTGTTCATAGCGATCATTTTCCTGATCCATCCCTGGTTGGGGGTCCTGGCGATCTTCAGCGCGTTGTTAATCCTGACGCTGGCCCTGTTGACGGAGTGGACCTCCCGGGAGCCGTACCGTAGCGCCGCGGAGCACTCGGCGGATTCGCACCGGTTTGTGGAAAACAGCCTGCGTCACGCGGACGTATTGGAGGCAATGGGGATGTTCGAGGGCTTTCGCCGTCGCTGGCGGGATAAACATGACCGGGCTGTTGCCTTCCAGGCCCGGGGCGGCGCCCGGCTGAGCATGTTGTTAGCCTCTTCCAAGTCGTTTCGGCAGGTGGTGCAGGTGGGGATCCTGGGTTTGGGGGCCTGGCTGGTGTTGGGACAGGAGATTACCCCCGGCATGATGATCGCCGCTTCCATCATATTAGGCCGGGCGTTGGCGCCCATCGAGCAGGGTATCTCGGCATGGCGGGGGTTTGTTGCGATGCGCCAGGCTTGGCATCGGCTGGATGCCTTGTTCCAGGACGCACCGCCGGGACGACAAGGGGACACCAGCCTGCCCCGACCGACAGGGTTGCTGCAAGCGGAAGGGTTGACTGCGGCGCCGCCGGGAGTGAAGCGTCCAGTGTTGCGAGGGGTTAATTTTTCATTGAATCCGGGTTCGATATCCGGCCTCATCGGCCCGAGCGGCAGCGGCAAGAGTACGCTGGCGCGGCTGTTGGTAGGGGTATGGCCGGCCCAGTCGGGGGTGGTGCGCCTGGACGGGGCGGCTATTGGCGATTGGCCGGCGGCCAGCCGCCTGCGGCACGTTGGCTACTTGCCACAGGAGGTGGAGTTGTTCGAGGGTAGCGTGGCTGAGAACGTCGCCCGGCTGGGCGAGTCGGACGACGAGGGAGTGATAGCGGCAGCGCGCCTGGCGCACTGCCACGAAATGATCATGCACTTGCCGGAGAACTACGATACGCCGGTGGCAGCTGGTGGCGCGAACCTGTCAGCCGGGCAGCGTCAACGCGTGGCCATGGCGCGGGCCTTGTACGGCGACCCGGCGCTGGTGGTATTGGATGAACCGGACGCGAACCTGGATACGGAGGGGGAGATGGCCCTGGTCGACACCCTGCGGTCCTTGGCCAAACGCGAGGTAACGGTGCTGTTGGTAACGCACAACCTGCGCTTGTTGCGGGCGGTGAAGTATGTGTTGGCATTGAAGGAAGGGACACTGATAGAGTCCGGCCCGCGTCAGGAGGTGTTGCAGCGCTTCCTGCGCCCGGCGCAGACCGGGGACAGCAGGCAACAGGCGACAGGCGGAAAACAGTAGATAGACGCATATGGATGAGAAACAGGAATTACAGACGCTCATGTCCGGAGACTTGGTGGCCAGGAGGGGGATTATGATAGTCGTCATAGCCCTGGGCGGGTTTATCGCCTGGGCTACCCTGGCGCCGCTGACCGAAGGCGTGGTTGCGACCGGTTCGGTGGTGGTGGATACGGAGCACAAGACCATCCAGCACCTGGAGGGGGGCATCGTGGAGAAACTGTACGTGCGCGAGGGCAGCGAGGTCAAGGCGGGGGACGTCCTGATTGAGTTGAGCGAGACCCAGGCGCGCGCCGAGTTGGAAGCTTTGGAAAGCCGTTACTACGGGCGGATGGCGGAGATTAACCGCCTCAACGCCGAGCGCCTGCTCCGCGAGGAAATTACCTTCTCCGGGGAGCTGCTTGAACAGCGCGACGACCCGCGTATCGCCGATATACTGACGGTGCAGCAGGACTTGTTCGAGGTGCGCCGCCGTCAGTACCACGGCCAGGTCGAGATACTGCGCCATAGCATTGACCAGTTTGGAGAGCGGATACTCGGCCTGGAGGCGAGCCGGGATGCCAGGCAGCGCGAGCAGGCGCTGATCGAGCGCGACCTGGAGAGCCTGCGCGCCCTGCATGAGCAGCAGCTGATTGATGAGGGTCTGCTCATCGCCCGGCAACGGGAATACGAGCAGGGCGTTGGCGAGCTCGGCAGTATCGCCGCGGATATCGCCGTCACCCGGGTAGCCATCGGCGAGACCCGCCAGCAGATCATCCAGCTTGAACACACTTTGCGCACGGAGGTTTCGGATCGAATCACGAGGGCGCAGCAGGAATGGTTCGAAACCCACGAGCGTATCGCGGCGGTGCGCGACGTGCTGCAACGTACGCGGATCCTGTCGCCCCAGGACGGCAAGGTTATTGGCCTCACCGCCCATACCTTGGGGGGAGTGATCCCGCCGGCGAGCCCGATCATGAACATCGTGCCGACTGAGGATAAACTCATGATGGAGGGCCGCGTCCGGCCCACCGACGTTGACAATGTTTACCCGGGGCAGGAAGCAAGGCTGCGCTTCCCGGCTTTCAGTTGGCGCACTACGCCACAGGTACTTGGCCACGTGGAGCGCGTTTCTCCCGATGCCTTCCAGGACACTGAGAATCAGGAGTCCTATTATGTCGCCCGTATCCTGGTGCCGGAGGAGGAAATGGCGAAGCTGGGAGATGCCACCATTGAACCGGGGATGCCGGTGGACATCATGTTTACCGGCGGTGAGCGCACTGCCATGCAGTACCTGGCCGAGCCCTTGTTGGACATATTGAACAAAGCATTAGTAGAGGAATAGAAGATGAGATATTTATTTCTGGTATGTTTATGGTTGTCGCCTGCATTGATTTGTGCGGGTAGTTGAACTCAGCCGCAAGGATCTCGTCAAACTTCTATGTTTATGGCTGTCGTCTGCATTGATTTATGCGGAGGATGCCGGTGGACATCATGTTTACCGGCGGTGAGCGCACTGCCATGCGGTACCTGGCCGAGCCCCTGCCGAATATATTGAACAAGGCGTTGATAGAGGAATAGAAGATGAGATATTTATTTCTGGTATGTTTATGGCTGTCGTCTGCATTGATTTATGCGGAGGATGCCGGTGATGTCAGCGAGATGTCGGGTGAAGTGGCCGGCGCCTATACTCTGACGCAGGCGTTTCGCGATGCGCTGGCGCGGGATGCGCGGGTACAGGCGGCCGAGAGTCGTATTGCTGGGGCGCGGGAGAGATTGGATGAGGTGAAAAGTAACCGCCGGCCCACGTTCTCGGTGTCAGGCGGCACCGGTTACGACTATAACCGCAACCAGGCGCGCGTGACTTCGATTTACGAGGGCCACTCAGTCCGCAGTAAAGTGCAGGTCAGTCAGAATCTCTATACTTTCGGGCGGGTAAAAGGTCGTCTGCGGCAGGTCGAGGCCGAGATCGCCGAAGCGGAATACGCTGCCGGAGAGGTGCGCCAAGAGGTATTGGCAGAGGTTGCGCAGAGTTTTTCCGAACAGTTGTTTCAGGCGCGTATCCTTGATCAACAGCTCGCCTTTGAGCAGTCCTTGATAGAACTCGAAGATAGCGCGCGCCGGCGTATCGCGCTCGGAACCCTGGACCGGACTGAGCTGTACGAGGTGTTGCGTCGCCTGCACCGGGTGCGGGCGGGGCGTATCCGGGCCGATTCACATTACCGGGTCGCGCAGGCGCGTCTTGCGCGACTGACTGGAGCAGGCCGGAATGACTTGGCGATCACTTCCCTGGCTGCCCTGGAGGTGGCGACTCCCGCCACCCTTGAGGATGCGTTAGCGCGAGGCGAGCGCAAATCTCCGACCCTGGCGCAGGCGCGTCAGCGCCTGGAGGCTACAGAAGGGGAGTTGGCCTTCCGCAAGGCGGAGCTTTGGCCTACCCTGAGCATGCGAGTCGACGCCAGCATGGGCAAGGTGGGGCCCATCGATACCCGCGATATTGGGGGCGGCGTCAACCTGAATATGCCATTGTATGAGGGCGGGCTCAAGCGCTCCAGGCTGCGGGGCGCCAGGTGGTCGGTGGAGACGGCGCGGCGGGAATTAACCGCGGAGCGCGAACGGATTGAGATCGATATACGGTCCAATTGGGACCTGCTGATGGGCTTGACCATGGCCCTGCGGGAGCTCAAAGAGGCCATCATTGACGTACAGGAGATGGTGGAGCTGACCCGGAGCAAGCTGGATGCCGGCCGCGCTACCTTTGTGCAACATATTGAAGCCCGGCAGTCTGCCTTGGATGCCGAATTCGACCTGCTCGACAACCACTTGAACCTGGAGGCGACCCGCATTGACCTGCTTCGCACCCTGGCCGCCCTTGCTCCCTGAACCAGGCAGCGGGCAATATTCCCCCTGATAGGGGGGATAGGGGGGGTGGAATGCCTGCCCCGGAATGCTGCCATCCTGCTCGACAACCGCCTGAACCTGGAGGCAGCCCGCATTGACCTGCTTCACCTCTTGGCCGCCCTTGCTCCCTGAACCAGGCAGCGGGCAATATTCCCCCTGACAAGGGGGATAGGGGGTGGCATGCCTGTTCCGGAATGCTGCCATCCGGGGACACGGGTTACTTATCCGGCAAAACAATATTGACGGATTACCGCGTTTTAGAAAAAATCAGGGTAGCATTGGTGCCGCCGAATCCGAAGCTGTTCGACATCACCGTTTTCAAACAGGCATTATCAGTTCGTTGCAGGGCTATCGGCAGGCCAGCTGCTTTTTCGTCCAGGTTTTCTATGTTGGCGGATTTGCAAATAAAATCTTCCGTCATCATCAATAAAGTAAATATCGCCTCGTTTACGCCTGCCGCTCCCAGGCCATGGCCCGATAGGGATTTCGTTGAACTTATCTTGGGGACCCTGCCGTTAAATACGGTTTTTATTGCATCGAGTTCTCCTATGTCCCCGGCGGGCGTGCTTGTTGCGTGCGCGTTGATATAGTCAATCGGGGTATCAACCGTTGACAGCGCCAGCCTCATGCAGCGGGTTGCCCCTTCACCGGAGGGTTTTACCATGTCATACCCATCGGAGGTTGCGCCGTACCCCGTGATCTCTGCATAGATTTTTGCATTTCGTTTTATCGCGCGTTCGTATTCTTCCAGAACTACTATCCCGCCCCCGCCTGATATGACAAACCCGTCCCTGTTTTCATCAAACGGGCGGGAAGCGACGGCTGGATTATCATTGTAACGGGATGAAAGCGCGCCCATGCCATCGAACAGCAAGGTGTCCGTCCAGTGAACCTCATCACCTCCACCGGCGAATATGATGTCCTGTTTACCGGCCTGAATGAGTTCATAAGCATTCCCTATACAGTGCGCGCTGGTGGCGCAGGCGGAGCTGATCGAGTAATTGACCCCTTTAATCTTGTATGCGACCGCTAAACAGGCGCTGCTGGTGCTTGACATGATCCTTGGCACCAATGTCGGGCCGACTTTTTTAGCTCCTTTTTCCCGCAATATGTCCGTCGCTGAAAGCATGTTTTTAGTGGATGAACCACCGGAACCGACGATTAAACCGGTGCGATGATGGGAAACTTCACCCTCATCGAGGTTTGCATCACTGATTGCGTCCTGCATCGCCAAGTAGGTGAATGCAGCGGCATCCCCCATAAATCGTTTCAGTTTTCTGTCGATTAACTCACCAGGGTTGAGGCGGACAGGCGCGTATACGTGTGAGCGGAAGCCCAGGTCGGCATATTCCTGTGAATGCTCTACGCCGGATTTCGCTGACCTCAGCGAGTCAATCACATCCTGTTTATTGTTCCCTATGCTGGATTTAATGCCCAGGCCGGTTATAGCTACGCGTTTCAAATTTTGTCTCGCCCTGGTCAAGATTTTATGAAGCTGGCAACCCGTCGGGCTTTGACGCCAGGCAATTGATTTTTCAGCATTTTTATTTTAAAAAAATTGAGATGTCTCATGTTTCAACAAGCTACAAGTTACAAGACGCCCAGTCCGAAAGGCTGCCGGGGACTTGTAACAGGGGTTTACGTCTGCGCACTCCCCAACCCCCGACCACTTATCTTTCTGTCGGGGACCTGTAACAGGGATTTATGTCTGTGCATTCCCCAACCCCCTAACTACTTATCTTTCTGTCGGGGACTTGTAGCAGGGATTTACGTCTGCGCCGCGTATTAAAATTGCTCGGTCGTCTTAAATAATCCGACCCTGAGATCCTTTGCTGAGTATATTTTTTTTCCATCAACCTGCATGTGTCCATCGGCGATCCCTACTACCAGTTTTCGGGATATGATTCTTTTTATGTCGATAATATATTGTACCAGTTTACAATCAGGCGTCACTTGGCCGTTAAACTTGATTTTACCTGCGCCCAATGCCCGGCCGCGCCCCGGGGAGCCTGTCCAACCCAGGTAAAACCCCACTAATTGCCACATGGCATCGAGGCCCAGGCAGCCCGGCATTACCGGGTCGCCTTGAAAGTGGCAATCAAAAAACCACAATTTTGGGTGAATATCCAGCTCAGCCAGAATATGGCCTTTACCGTGACAGCCGCCATTTTCACTGATTTCAGCTATCCGGTCGACCATCAACATATCAGGTAGCGGCAACTGGGCATTGCCCTCTCCGAACAGCTCACCCCGACCACATGCCAACAGATCTTCCCTGGAATACTCGTTTTTCTTATTAATCATAATAGCCCCTTATTTTAGGACATCCACAAATCCGGCGGAAGGAAAATATGGGTGTCCTGAATTCTCCTCATTGCAAGATACGACGATAGTCGATGGGATTTATGGCTTTGATGTTGATACGTTCCGTATCTTGTCGCGTAGCGTATCAGCCAGTCGCCCCGCGTAGAATGAGGCATCTGTCACTGTGCCGTATCTTTTGACTTGGAACTTGGAACGTCATATGCAGGGTCGGCCCACCCGGTCAACGGCTTTATCAATTCGCTCGGCAATGGGTGACTCGAAAACCTATTTGCTCAAGACCGTTTCGACCCGCGCGACCCGCTCGCTCAGATCCGCGATCTCGGAACGTATACTGGCATGCTCCTGCTCCATTGTAACGCGTATATCGGCGAGCCCCTGTTCCATCGTAACGCGTATATCGGCGTGCTCCTGTTTCATCTCAACGCGCAGGTTTGCCATCTCAACGCGTATATCCGTTAGCCCCGTATATAAAAACGTGAAGCCGCCTGAAATGGTAATCACGACAAACGCGCCTATCCAGAGCAGCAACCGGAATTCGCTGCGATGAACCAGCTCCTCGTGTTGGTGTTCAGGGACTGTAGCCACGGTGCGGGGTTTCGTTATTGTTTCCTCGGACTCGTTCCGGGCAATGATGCCGCCGGGGTTCATTGTCGTTTCCATATGCGATTAACCTCCATGGAATAATATTTATTGAGTAGGTCGGGCTGCCCCGATTCCCAAATGCTGACGATACACAGTCTAACACAAACAGACACATTCAACCACTTTTTCTTACAGCCGGGCCAGGGCCACCGTATACTTGCCCAGTGTTGACGTTCAGGGACTGTAGTCACGGCGCCGGGTTTCGTTATCGTTTCCTCATGTCCCGTTGGCGTGCCGATGACAATAGTCTTGAAAATGCTGTCCAAACTCTCTATTAGCTTAGCAGTTCCCGCCTTGGTGGCTGTTTTTTCATTCCAAGGCCCATCCTTCCCCCTTCCCTTTCCCCTTCAAACTTCACACTTCCTATCAGCGGGAACTGCTGGACAATAACTCACGTTCTTTGGTACTGTGGATAAAATGCGTTATTGCAAGTTTCTCCTACTCGCGGGTTTCTGCATCCTCTGCGCTTGCTCGCCGGGACAGGCAGACGATGGGAGCGGGGGCGAAGTTTCAATCCCTTCACTCACACGGATTTTCCCTCAGAAAGGCGGCTCAAACCAACTGTTTCCGGCTTCGATAGTGGCATCCCCCCTGCTCGTCTGGTCTCGGGGGGAACCCTTTGTCCTGGTCACCATGACTAACGGTCTGATTATGGGAGTGCATCCGAAGACCGGTGAACGCATCTTTGAGATACGTCTTCCCGCGCCGGAGGGTCGCCAACAGCAAGTGACTGCGACGCCCGTGCGATTTGGCAACAAAATAGCGCTTGCCCAGCAAATTCTTGCAGGCGAGTCAACCCGAATTGGGCACAGGGTCGCAATCGTTGACCTGGACCAGAGAAGGTTGGATCCAACCTTTCCGATAGTTGAACTGCATGCAGAGAAAACCGGAGTTGGGACCGAGGTGATCGCGTTCAACCCTCCCACTGCTTTTTCCCGCGCCGCTCTTGTTCATGGCGTCGGCGCTGGCGACCATCCTGGCTATGTGTACGCGTCATTCGGCGATCCCCTGGATATTCAACCCTGGCACGGATGGGTCTTTGAGCTCGACCTGGGCGCCTGGCAAAGCGGAGGGGAGGCTATTTCGGGCGTCTTGCTGACTACGCCGGAAGACCATTGTCCGGTAGAAGGGCAGTCAGGGGCTAGTAGCAGCATTTGCGGTGGCGGGGTCTGGGCCCCTGCAGGCCCCCAAATTCACGCTATGGGGAACAGCTTTGATCTCCTTGTGCCAACGGGAAACGGGCAGCTGGACCTGGCCCGTCGGGATTATGCGCAGACGCTGGTGCGCGTGGGTCCCGGGCTCGAATTTGACCCGCGTTGTGACGAAAAGTTATGCAAAGCGTTCAATCCCGGCGACCCTGATTTGGCCTGTCTTGAATCCTGTGTGAATCTTTTTGTTCCACGTCTTCAGCCGGGCGATGACGAACTTCGACCTGCGTCCGGCGTCTGCGATAACAAGACCTTTTGGGAGTGTCTTAACAAACTTGACTATGACTTCGGGGCAAACGCGCCGGCGATAGTAGCTGTGCCGAACGGCCCAACAGTCTACGTGCAACCCGGCAAGGAAGGCGCCGTCTACCTCATCGATGCGGAGCGCATGGGTACGCTTTATGACCGAGAGCAGGTCGCGGGGTTATGTGACGCTCCTGGAGATGAATGTGAAAAATCGTTGGCCGAGATGATTACCGCCACTCAACCCGCAGTGACTGAAATTGATGGAACCCCTGTTGTCATCGTGCCAACTTATAGACGCGACAAGACGCAGCCGGCTGGCTTGGTCGCGTTAAAAATCGTCTTGGAAAACGGAAAACCGCGCCTGGAACCGTTTTGGCAAGCGCCCGATTTTTCGACCCAAGAGTCACGCCAATATTTTCGGTCTCCTCGTTCTACGCGCGTCGCCCTGGCGCCATTCGGAGCTGCCAACGAGGTCTATGCCTGGGTCGCCAGCCTCAACACTATCCTGGGCGTCCGCGTTCGCGATGGACAAATCATCACACGGCAGAAGCTGCTGTCCCTGGTATTGCCGGGTATCCTGCCTCTCATCCACGACGGTGTCCTGTATATACAAACAAACCGGGGAGGAAGGGGAAAGGAGGGAAGGGGAGGACTGGAAGCGTATGCAATTGGCGCCGCCCTCAATACAACCCTCGACTGATATACCCGCCGGGCGTTGCGCTGGTATGATGGGGTCAGATCTTTGATTTTATATCAATCATTGAGGCTAATAAAAAACCCATCATAAATCAAAGATCTGACCCCATCATATGTTGCAGGCGAGACGTCTATTATGAGTTAAAAGCAGGGACGAATGATTACCCCATATCAAACACAATATTTTGCCTGGCAACTAACCCGTCGGCTTTCATCTGAAGATAAAGATCAATTGACCGGCGCTATAATGGACGCTCAGATTGACCTGAATCCCCATCAGGTCGATGCAGCGCTCTTTGCTTTCAAAAACCCACTCGCAAAAGGTGTGTTGCTTGCTGACGAAGTAGGCTTGGGTAAGACTATCGAAGCCGGTTTGGTTATTGCCCAGAAATGGGCTGAACGCAAACGCAGAATTCTTGTGATTGTTCCGGCGAATCTGAGAAAACAATGGCATCAGGAACTATTGGAAAAATTTGGCATTGATGGAAAGATTCTTGAATCCGCTACCTATAATAAAGCGAAAAAAGAGGGCGTAAAAAATCCGTTTGATGTCGGCGATGGTCTGGTTATCTGTTCCTACCAGTTTGCCAGAACCAAGGCTGAAGATGTTCAGATGGCCCCTTGGGATTTGGCCGTCATAGACGAAGCGCACCGGTTGCGTAACGTGTACAAAAAGAGCAGTAAGATTGCGAAAACGATCAAGGAAACTCTATCAGCCGTCAACAAGCTACTATTGACCGCCACGCCTTTGCAAAATTCTCTACTGGAACTCTACGGGTTGGTCAGCATTATCGATGAAAAGATTTTCGGTGACCTTGACAGTTTCAGGATGCAATATAGCCGAATTGACGATATCCATTCCTTTGCCAGTCTAAAGCACAGGATTGCCCCGGTGTGTAAACGTACATTAAGGCAACAGGTGCAAGCCTATATTTCCTACACGAAACGTATTCCCCTGGTGCAAACTTTCACACCTGACATCGAAGAACAGCGCCTGTACAACTTGGTATCTGATTATCTTCGCAGGCCGGTACTCAATGCTTTGCCTGGTAGCCAGCGTCAACTGATTTCAATGGTCATGTGGAAGCTGCTGGCCTCATCATCTTTCGCTATAGCTGGCGCGCTGGGGTCGATCATCGCCAGGTTAGAGAGAAATCTGGAAGAACAGGAGCCAGACGACCAGCAGGCCATCAATGAAATTCAGGCAGACTACGAAGCGCTGGATGAAACCGCTGAAGAATGGGAAGAACCATCGGTTATTTCCCGACAAGAACGTGAATCCATAAAGGCTGAAATGGAAGAACTTAAAGGTTTCAAGGAGCTTGCAGAGAACATTCGTCATAATAGTAAGGGTAAGGCCTTGATCGAGGCATTGAAAATTGGTTTTGTAAAACTGAGGGAACTGAAGGCAAACGAGAAAGCCATTATTTTTACTGAATCCTGTAAGACCCAGAACTACCTGGCGCAGCTATTGAGCGAAAGCGAGTATGGAGAAGGCGTTGTACTGTTTAACGGTACAAACAGCGACCGTCAGGCAAAGCAGATTTACCAGGATTGGCTGGTGCGTCACCAAGGTTCGGACAAAGTCACAGGTTCCCGTACCGCAGATACCCGTGCGGCGCTGGTGGAGCATTTCCGGGAATATGGGCGGGTCATGATCGCCACCGAGGCTGCGGCCGAAGGTGTCAACCTGCAATTCTGTTCGCTGGTTATCAACTATGACCTGCCCTGGAACCCTCAGCGTATCGAGCAGCGAATTGGACGTTGCCACCGGTACGGACAAAAACACGATGTTGTCGTGCTGAATTTTATTGACCTGACCAATGAAGCCGATAAGCGGGTCTATGAGCTGTTGGCCCAGAAATTCAGGCTTTTCGATGGCGTATTTGGCGCCTCCGATGAAGTTTTGGGCGCTATTGAGAGCGGAGTGGATTTTGAACGGCGTATAAAGGATATTTATCAGACCTGCCGAGAGCCCGAACAGATAAATAGCGCCTTTGAACAACTACAGCTCGAGTTGTCTCACGAGATTAATGCCCAGATGGTTAATACAAGGGAGCAACTATTTAAGCATTTCGATGAAGATGTGTTGCAAAAAATCAAAATCGACAGTATCGCCTCCCTGGACCGCTATGAAAAAATGCTTTTAAGTCTCACTAAAGGTGAACTGCAAGAACGAATACTGGAAGTAGAGGGTGGATTTATCCTGAAAAGCTTACCTGATAACGCGCCGGGTAATATACCACTGGGAGGATACGAACTGCTACGGCGTGATGGAGATATGTATATCTACCGGCTAAGTCACCCCTTGGCCCAATGGCTTGTTCAGCAGGCTAAAAGCAGACCCTTGCCCAGCGCAAAACTGACATTCGACTACGAAGCCGCCAATACCCGGGTGGCGGTCGTCAAGGAATTGCAGGGCCAGTCCGGTCAGCTTACCGCGCACTTGATTACCGTAAAATCTCTCGAATACTCAGAAGACCATATCGTCCTTTACGGCCAAGCCGATAATGACGTAACTATCCATCAGGAGATACTGGATAAACTGCTGAATTTTCCTGTTATCCGGTTCAATGAGACGAAAGCTGATTGCCCGCCGGCTCCGGATGAAGAACTTGATCGCCATAAAACTGACATTTTAAGCGAAGTGAATAAACGCAGCCTGAAATATTTCGAGGCTGAGGTAGAAAAACTCGATGCCTGGGCAGATGATATGAAAGTCGGATTGGAACAGGAAATAAAGAGACTGGACAAAGAGATCAGGGAAGTTCGCCGTACCGCCAAAGCCGCTCCTGCTCTTAATGAAAAACTCCAATGGCAAAAACGGCAAGGAGAGCTTGAAAGACTGCGGAGCAGTAAACGTCGCAACCTGTTTGATAAACAGGACGAAGTCGATAAGCGTCGCGAAGCGTTAATCAGCGACCTGGAAGATAAGTTGGGGAGTAAAGTTGAAGAAAAAAGATTATTCAGTATCTTATGGGAGGTAGTTTAGCCCGCATCAAAGTATTTTCTCGGTTTAAAAAACCATAAATTAATAAACATAATGTATATTTTTTGATTGCTATTCAAATATACGGCAGGCAAAATACATAACGTATCTATAGATACACTATTTGTTTATTTATAATTAAATTTTCAAACCGAATAACTGTGTGTCATACCAATCAAGCGCACTGAGGTGGACTTCGACCGAACAATGAGTGATAAGTCGCCGGCAACCAGGATTAACCACATACTTGCCGAATGTCCTGCTGGTATGCCGATGACCAGCGCCTGGCTTGCTTCACGGCAAGTTTCTCCTCAACTGCTGCAACGCTATAAAAACAGTGGTTGGTTGAAACCCTTGGGCAGGGGAGCCTGGATACGGGTTGGTACGGAGCCTACCCTGGCCGCGTCTGTCTACGCCTTGCAACGACAGCAGGAGCTAATGGTTTATCCTGCGGCCCGAACAGCGTTGGGGCTTCAAGGACGCGCGCACTACTTGCCGGTTGGGGTCAGCCCGGTTCTGCAATTGAGTATCCACTCAAATAAAAAACTGCCCTCCTGGTTCATCCGGCAACCATTTGCCAGAAATCTGCGAGTACTCAATGCCAGCGCGCTATTCACCCCGATCTTCGCAGGTCTGGTCGACTGGCATCATCCCCGGGAGTTCCCTGTAAAGATCAGTTCACCCGAACGCGCCATGTTGGAGTATTGCTACCTGTTGCCCAAATATGCGGATTTCGAGGAAGCGCGGCAATTGATGGAAGGCCTGACGGCTTTGCGTATTCAACTGCTGCAAAGTATGCTCCAGGCTTGCAGGTCGATAAAAGCCAAACGGTTGTTCCTGTCGCTGGCTGACGCCGTCGGTCACAAATGGTATAACGAGTTGAACCTGGAGGTTGTCGAGCTCGGCGCAGGTAAACGCAGTGTTATGAAAAATGGGCTGATTCACCCGGAATTCGACATAACGGTCCCTGAAAACTGGGCGAATTGATGAAGGGAGAATATCAAAAACAGATAAGCTTACTGTTGGATGTGTTGCCTGTAGTTGCTCAAGCAGAGGTATTTGCTCTAAAGGGAGGCACCGCCATCAATTTCTTTTTTTTGGATTGCCCCAGGCTCTCAGTGGACATTGATCTACAATATTTACCACTTAATAGCTTCGAAGATGCGCTGCAGGATATCCGGGAGAATATGGAAACCATTAAATCAGCGATTAAGAGAACCTTGCCCGGGGCAAGTGTAGACATTGACCCGAAGACCTGTAATACCCAAGTGCATAACGATAACGCATCGATAAAAATAGAACCTAATCATGTGATCCGCGGGACTTTGCTACCGCCGGTTGAAATGCCTTTATGTTCATCGCTGGAACAGGAGTTCGGGAGAGGCATGAGCATAAACTGCCTTGCAAAAGCAGAATTATATGCAGGCAAACTCTGCGCGGCCCTGCAAAGACAGCACCCGCGGGATTTATTCGATACCTTGTTATTCCTGGAGGAGGGAGAAGGACTGACCAAAGAAACGCTTGATGTTTTCCTGGTTTATTTGATTAGCCAGGGTAAACCGATATCCGAAATACTGAATCCCAACATCCGTGATATAGAAGATCTTTATAAAAACCATTTTATGGGAATGACAAAGACAGAGATAAGTTTAGAACGCCTGCGCGGCGTACAGACCTCTTTGCCGGGAAAGATTTTAAGCGCCTTGACGGAACGGGACAGGGCGTTTCTTGTTGGTTTCAAGAAGGGTGAACCAGATTGGGATCTGCTACCCTTTCCCGATGCCAAAGAATTGCCGGCAGTCCGCTGGAAGAGACTTAATCTGGATAAGATGAACAAAGACCGGCGTGACGAAGCGGTACTGAAACTGACACAGGTGTTTAAAGACAATCCGTATCGAGGCAAGATTACAAAACAAGAAAGAAGCATGAAAAACCGAATAGAAAAGCCGGAACCACAAGCAGGGCTTGCGCGGAAAATAACTGATGAATTGGTTGAAAAAGGTCTCATCAACGAAAACGAGCGTGAGCAATTACAACGACAAATAAATGCCGGCAGTCTGAAACCGGAAGACTGGTCGTTGCTTGTGGATATCGCTACAGGACAGCGAGAAGACGATGACTGACAGAATAAAACGTCTGGTTGTCCGAGGCTTTCGCGGCGCTACCCAGCCCCTGGATTTATCGTTTGATGTCGGTAAACCCGTAGCGCTTATTTTCGGTGAAAACGGTACCGGGAAATCCACCATTGTCGATGCAATAGAATGTGTGGGGAATGGTTCCACAACTTTTCTGGATAACTGGAAACTGGGCCAAGGCAAGCGTAAAGAAACCTATATCCCAACTATTGGAAAGTCATTAGCCGATGTAAACATAGACCTGGAGTTTGGCAGCCAAATCTATAAGGCAACGCTGAACGCGAAGGGGTTTAAGCCCTGCAATACGTCTGACAGACCGGACATAAAAGTACTGCGTCGTAAATCGCTGCAAGCCTTGATTGATGCCGACCAGGCGCAACGGTATAAAGAAGTTGCCGGGTTTCTTGATATTTCCCAAGTCGCGGCCTCCGAGGCATCTTTGCGTCAGGCCTACAAAGAAATGAGGAATGAGTTTGAATCAGCAAGCAAGGGCAATGCTCAAGCCTTGGAGTCGCTACAAGGTCTATGGGAGGCCGAAGGCAGTCCGGGGCTGGAGAAAAATCAAGGCGCGGAGGCCTGGGCCAGGAGCCAGGCAAACACACCGATCGATACACTGGAGAAAAAACTGTCGAACCTGAAGAACGGGGTCAAACAGGTAGAGAATTTGGTGTCGAGTGTCCAAAAGCATACACGGGCGAAGGGCCAGATTAACCAGGCCGAAGCCGACTTGAAACTGGCAGAAGAGCGATTAACAACGCTTGAAGCCGATGATGCCCAAAACAATGCTCAGCTGGTAACCCTGCTGCTGGATGCCAAGACTTACCTTGATAAAACTCCCGACACGTTGTGTCCTGTCTGCGAACAGACGGAAATAGACCCCGATAATCTGATACGACGGCTTGACCGGCGCATAGAGAGAATGGACAGTCTTAAGCAGGCAAACGCTTCAAGGTTGAGAGCGCAAAAAAACCAGCAAGCCGAACAGCGCGTATTGAAAGAAGCTGAGGAAGATCTGCTTGAACATGCAGGAGCCGCGCAATTACACTTTGCCCGGGATTTCCCACAACTGGAGTCCATTGAAAATCTCAGAGGCGCTAAACGAGAACAAGCGGTGCAGGTAGCGCTGACTTTGCACAACGAACTGACAGAGCGTCTTGACAGCCTGAAAATACAACTGGAGAACACTCGAAAGCAATACCATACATTGACCGGCATCAAGCAGTCGGTTCAGAGATTGGATGAAAAATCTGCCGAGGCTAAAAAGGCGGAGGCGTTACAAAAAAAACTGGGCCTGGCCGTCGAAATATTCGAAGCTAAACGCAAGGCTTATGTAGAGGGTATATTGCTCAATATAGCGCAGGAAGTGGATACGTTATACCAAAAAATCCATCCACAGGAAAATATCGGCCAACTGAAACTGAAACTGGATGAACACCAGCGTGGTTCGCTGATCTATGAGGTTGCGTTCGGTGAACGGCAGGATATTCAGCCTCAACCTTATTATAGTGAATCTCATCTTGACACCCTTGGACTGTGCATCTTTCTGGCGCTGGCCAAGCGCAGCAGTACGGGGAGAACCGTCGTCGTGCTGGATGATGTTTTAGGCTCCGCAGATCAACAACACCTTAACCGTACACTGGATATGCTGCTTGAAGCAGCTGACGACTTTGCGCAAATTATTATCACCACCCATTACCGTCCGCTTCGAGACCGGTTCCGTTATGCATACAATCAATCGGCCCGAGTTCAACAGCTGGAATTAAAACCATGGAATTTCGACCAAGGCATCAGGACGGGAGAAACCCTTGTTTACGTAGAGGAACTGCGGCAACAATTAGAGGAAGACGATTTTCGCCGTGATGTTATCGTTCCCCTGGCGGGACAGCTATTCGAAAACCTGCTTGAATTTATCAGTCATACTTATCGCTGCCGGGTTCCTCATAAACCCGAGATGCGCTTCACTTTCGGTGAACTCAAGGATGCACCCAATAAAGTATTAAAGCAAGCGTTGAAGGTGGAACGGAAGAATGGCGAACCAACAGAAACAAAGTTGGCCCCAATCTACGAGAAACTGGGTCAAGCGCTCCAGGTGCGTAATCTGGTTGGTTGCCATTTCAACCAATTGGCGGGGGAACTGAGTGACCAGGATATAAGGGAAATGGCCGAGCTTGCGCTGAAGCTTGCTGACACGTTGATTTGCCCACACTGCGGCAGTCTGCCCGGAAAGAAGAAATCCGGCAGCTACTTGGAATGCGGCTGCGGGAAAACACACATGCACCCGATGCAACAACCAGCGTAATTCAACAGACCACGCTCATCCCTGGCGTTAGTCACTCCAAAACAGCCCCCAAACCCACTTTCAACGAACAGCGGGAACTCCTGCCTGTATCGAGGGATATTTGACTGGATTTTGGCTTGTCGTTAGACTGGTGGCGGTTTAACTGGATAGGGTTAAAGAGGCGGTATGATAAATCAGGGTTTTTCAGAGAGGCGTTCTAGTGTTGGGGTGGATATTGATTCGGTAACGGTCGGCGGTGGCGCCCCCATAGTCGTGCAGTCAATGACGAATACGGATACAGCGGATGTTGCTTCAACGACGAAGCAGGTACAGCAACTGGCTGCCACCGGCTCGGAATTGGTTCGCATCACCGTTAATAACGAAGATGCGGCGCGCCAGGTGATGCCCCTGCGGGAAAAATTAGATGCGCTGGGTTGCAGTGTTCCTTTAATCGGCGACTTTCACTATAACGGTCATCAATTACTGACAAAATTTCCTGGTTGCGCCGAGGCATTGGCTAAATACAGGATAAATCCCGGTAATGTGGGATTTGGCAGAAAGAAGGACAGCCAGTTTGCGACGATGATAGAAAAGGCCATTGAATATGACAAACCGGTCCGGATAGGCGTGAACTGGGGAAGCCTGGATCAGGAATTGGCTACCCGGCTTATGGATGAGAATGCCGCACGCGCAGAGCCCCTGGACGCCGATAGCGTCATGCAGGAAGCCTTGATCGTTTCCGCCTTGAGCAGCGCAAAGAGGGCGGAAGAAATCGGGTTGTCCAGGGATAAGATCATATTGTCGTGCAAGGTAAGCGGAGTGCAAAGACTGATTTCGGTTTACCGGGATTTGGCCAGGCGTTGTGATTATGCCCTGCATCTCGGTCTTACGGAGGCCGGGATGGGCTCCAAGGGCATTGTTGCATCCAGCACGGCCCTGGGGGTTTTGTTGCAAGAAGGAATAGGCGATACGATTCGTATTTCTTTAACTCCTGAGCCTGGTGGCGACCGGGCTAATGAAGTAATCGTTGCCCAGGAAATTCTGCAAACAATGGGCTTACGCTCATTTACCCCGCTGGTCACTGCCTGCCCGGGCTGTGGCCGCACCACGAGTACCGTATTTCAGGAGTTGGCGGACAATATCCAGGCGTACATCAGGACCCGGATGCCGATTTGGCGTGATAAATATGCGGGGGTTGAAGAATTGAATTTGGCGGTAATGGGCTGCGTGGTGAACGGCCCGGGAGAAAGTAAACAGGCCGACATCGGCATCAGTTTGCCCGGAACCGGTGAAGCGCCTTCCGCCCCGGTGTTCGTTGACGGTAAAAAAGTGGTGACTTTACGGGGTGATAATATCGCTGCGGAGTTTCGGCAGATTGTAGATGACTATATCGAGAACCGTTTTGGAAGATAAAGTATTGGCAAGTAGCGCTTATCCGCCATTCCAACCTGTCAAATAAAGACAATCCGGCGAATGGCCGGTTTTACTCAATGATACCCGCCCCAAGAGCGCACTCTCACGCTCTTGAGGCGGGTCAGAACAGGATAAAACAATCAGGAAGATCGTTTATCCGCTATGCGTCAGCCCTTAAGCCGGTTCAAGGTTCTCATCACAAGAACGGTAATGACTCCAGCATAGAGAGAAACGCTGACTTGATCAACGATGCTGTCAAGGTACGAACCTATCACGTGGATATGGTTTAATACGTCAGCATGCGCCGCAGCGCCGACAGCAAGGACGACCACCAGGTAAGCGGTGGCGTCTTCGGCATCGATCGCGGTTCCGGCATAGATCAAGCCAAGAACAACGAGCGCCAGCGGCAGAAGGTTATTCGGAACTGAACCAGGGGCCAAGCCCTCGATTACCGCTGCCAGGACGACCAACCCAACGACGATTTTATTTGACATTGTCTTTCCCTCCTACGGTTGTTATTAATTACGGGCCCACCGTCGAATGGCCACGTTAGTCCCTGTCATGGATTCCACAGCAAACCACAACAATACTATAGCACACCTGCTTCAAAATAGCGCACTAATGTAGCGCCCTGATATGATCAGATGATTTAAAAGATGTTGAACTCAATGAATCATATGACAAAATCGCTCTTATTTTCCCATACTGACAAATCCAGGGCCTGTCCCGTACAATGGACTTGTTCAGGGTATCCAATAATCATATTTTGTAAGGAGATATTTCCATGTCTGAGGTAAAACTCTACCCGGCGCCGGCAGCAATGGCTGTTTCCGCGCATATAACAGGTGAACAATATCGGGATATGTACGCGCGTTCAATCAATGAGCCGGATGCATTCTGGGGGGAACAGGCCGGGCAATTCGTCAGTTGGTTCAAAAAATGGGATAAGGTCCAGGAATGGGATTATAAGACAGTCGATATCAAGTGGTTCCCCGGCGCGAAACTGAATGTGTCTTTCAACTGTCTGGACCGGCACCTGGATAACCGTGGTGATGACATCGCCATCATCTGGGAAGGCGATGATCCCGCTCTCGATAAAAAAATCACCTACAAGGCGCTACACCGGGAGGTTTGTCAATTCTCCAACGTCCTGAAATCGAGAGGCGTCAAAAAAGGAGACCGCGTTTCCATCTATATGCCCATGCTGCCCGAAGCGACCGTTGCCATGCTGGCCTGTACTCGAATCGGCGCAGTCCACTCGGTCGTGTTCGGTGGATTTTCACCGGAAGCGCTGAAAGATCGCATATTGGATTCTGATTGCCAGGTGGTCATCACGGCTGATGAAACCATCCGCGGTGGCCGCAACACGCCGTTGAAGGCGAATACCGACAAGGCCCTGGAGCAATGTCCGAACGTGCACACCGTCATTGTCGTAAAACGCTCAGGCGCGGACGTTGCTTGGAACAGCGACCGGGACGTCTGGTACCACGAGGCAATGGAAAATGCCGGGGCGGAATGCGCGCCGGAAGAAATGGATGCGGAAGACCCGTTGTTCATCCTGTACACCTCCGGCTCCACCGGCAAACCCAAGGGGGTACTGCATACGACGGGTGGTTACCTGCTCTATACCGCCATGACCCACAAATACGTTTTTGATTACCATGACGGCGATATCTACTGGTGCACGGCCGACGTGGGTTGGGTAACGGGTCATTCCTATATCGTTTACGGCCCCTTGTGTAACGGCGCCACTACCCTGATGTTTGAAGGTATCCCGACCTATCCCGATGCGGGCAGGTTCTGGCAGGTGGTGGACAAACACCAGGTCAATATCTTTTATACTGCCCCCACCGCGCTGCGCGCCTTGATGGGCCAGGGTGACGATTTTGTCAAAAAACACGACCGCGGCAGTTTGCGCATACTCGGTACCGTCGGTGAACCCATCAACCCGGAGGCCTGGGAATGGTATTACCACGTGGTCGGCAATGCGCGTTGCCCGATAGTCGATACCTGGTGGCAGACCGAGACCGGGGGCATACTGATTTCTCCCTTGCCCGGCGCCACGGCCTTGAAACCGGGCTCTGCAACCCGCCCCTGTTTTGGCGTGGAACCCTGCATCGTGGATGACAAGGGCAATGAATTGTCAGGGGTGGCGGCGGGCGCGCTGTGCTTGAACAGGTCCTGGCCCGGCCAGATGCGCACCGTGTACGGTGATCATCAACGTTTTATCGATACCTATTTCAAGACGTTTCCCGGCAGGTATTTCACCGGTGACGGCGCCAGGAGGGACGAAGATGGATATTATTGGATAACCGGCCGCGTTGACGACGTTATCAATGTTTCCGGACACCGCATGGGTACCGCGGAAGTCGAAAGCGCGCTGGTATTGCATGATGCGGTTGCTGAGGCAGCCGTGGTGGGTTATCCGCACGCTATCAAAGGGCAGGGGATCTATGCCTATGTGACCCTGATGAAAGACGTTGCGCCTTCTGATAACCTGCGTAAAGAACTAGTGAGCCACGTGCGAAATGAAATCGGTCCCATTGCCAGCCCGGATATTATTCAATGGGCGCCCGGCCTGCCCAAGACCCGCTCCGGGAAAATCATGCGGCGCATCCTGCGCAAGGTGGCGGCTAATGAACTGGACAACCTGGGCGATACCAGCACCCTGGCCGACCCGACCGTCGTGGATGATTTGGTTGATAACCGGGCGAACAGGTAACAGGTAGTATCAGGCAACTGATAAAAGATGACGCGCCGATGAATGAAAACAACGGAGGGGGATATTCTTGTCCGCCAAAGTAGCGGGGGACGGATAACGTGCAATCCGATGGCTAAAAATACGGAATCCACATGGGAGACTGCCTGGGTTGATGCCCAAAAAAAATATCTTGAAGCAGTAAGCCAATTCTACGCGCAGGTTCAACAAGCCGGAGCGGCAACCGATTCCCGCTCAGCTTCGCCGCCGTCATCAACATCAAAAACATTGCCGGATGCCTGGGTGGAAACGGTCGCCGGGTTTTTGTCTGGGGAATGGTTGTCCGCGTCCAACATCTTTGGCCTGGATGAAAACCTGGCGCCGTCGGAGTTGTTTGAAAAGCTGTCCGGCCTTCCCTCCCCGGTAAAAAATCCGGAACGCGGGGAAGATATACAGTCAGGCGTAAAGCTGTGGAACGAATATCAACAGGCTTATATGAATTACAACGCGCGCCTGGCAAAAGCGTCGGTCCTGGCGGTTGATAAATTGAGGGACAAATTATTTGCGTGCGGGCTGTCAGGTAAAGAAATCACCACGTTAAGGCAATTCCATGACCTGTGGGTGGAAAGCCAGGAAGAGGCGTATGCGGAAATTGTATTTACTGAGGAGCACTCGCAAAATTTTGCCGCCCTGATCAATTCATTCATGGCGGTCAGGCAATATGCAGGACGCCACGGGGACAGGCTGCCGGGAATGTTTGAAGGAATATGAATCCTTTTCGAATAAACCCCGGGCAGCTTGACGCGGAACTGGTCGAATTCAACCAGAAGCTGGCGCGGGGCTTCGAAACCCTGGCTGAAATGACTGAAGTCGAGGTGGGCGTTTCAGGGAAGGAGGTGGTATACGAGGAAGATAAAACAAAGTTGTATCACTATAAACCGCTTGCCGATGAACAATGCGCCATACCGGTCCTCATCGTGTATGCCCTGGTCAACCGGCCGTATATGATGGACTTGGAGGAGGGACGTTCATTGATTCAGGGATTGCTCAAAGCCGGCCTGGATATTTACCTGCTGGATTGGGGTTATCCCGACGCCTCCGATTCAAACCTGACCCTGGACGATTATATCAACCGTTATTTATACAACGCGGTGGAAGTGACCAGGCAGCGGCACAACCTGCAAAGAATAAACCTGCTGGGAATTTGCCAGGGGGGCACGTTCAGCCTTTGCTTTGCGGCGACTCATCAGCAAAAAATCGCCAACCTGGTTACCAGCGTCACCCCCGTTGATTTTCATACCAGGCATGACCTGCTCAGTCACCTGGTCAGGCACGTTGACGTCGATTTGTGCGTGGATACCATGGGCAATATACCGGGAGAGTTCCTGAACTGGATTTTCATGCTCCTTAAACCGTATCGCCTGGGCGGACAAAAATACCTGAACATGTTGGACATCCTGGACGACAAAGACAAGGCGGAAACGTTCATGCGCATGGAAAAATGGATTTTCGACAGCCCCGACCAGGCCGGCGCGGCCTATCGTCAATTCGTCAAGGATTTTTACCAGGAAAACAAATTAGTCAAGGGAGAAGTCCAAATCGGCGAAAACAACATCGACTTGGAAAATATAACGATCCCGGTTTTTAACATCTACGCGAAATACGACCACCTCGTCCCGGTCGATTCGTCCAAGGCCCTGGCCGGTTGCATCAGCAGCGAAGACTACACGGAGCTGGAACTACCCAACGGCCACATCGGTATTTACGTCAACGCCACCTCGCAAACCACCCTCCCCACCGCCATAGCAGGCTGGCTCAAACAAAGGAGCACAAAGACCTGACCCCTTCACTTGCTTCACTACAAGGCTGTCAATCCAAAGCTGCAATATCCTTACGATCAACGTGTTCTCCCCTGCTGCCTTGGCCGGACTGGCATAGTGTGTGTCTGTACTTTCAAAGATAAGCCTAGTCCCTGGATGATCCTGGTAAAACTGGATAACTTTGGATTACCTGCCCCCGAGAGCATTTTGTGCATGCTTTCACGGCCAAGATGAGCGCGTGTTGCAAGCCCTGATATGCCTCCTTCCTGAGCTTCTGCGATATTTCGCAGGGCCATCAGTACAACGCCAGGGTCATCTTCTTGCAAGGCCTCGTTTAAGTATTCTGCAGCCACTTCAGGGTCACGCAGGTGTTCGCCATGCGTCATTCTTACATTACGCGCCATAACTATTTTCTTCGTCTATGTTCTTGCCAACAGGTTTTCGCTCGTTTGATATCTTTGAATTGTGTCGATTTATCACCGCCACACAGCAGCAGATAGACATGCTGCGCTTCTTTACCATAATAAACACGATAACCAGGACCATAGTGAATTTTCAGTTCACTCAGACCCTTGCCGACAGGTTCCGAGTCACCGAACAAGCCCAACTCCATCCGGTCCACCTGCATGATAATTTTGGCCCTGGCTCGTACATCACGCAATGATGCCAGCCACTCGGCATAGGGACTCTTGCCCTGCTCATCCGTGTATTCATTAATGGTGTTCAACTTCCGTGTCATATTTCCCATTGTATCCAAAGGCGAACTCCGATGTTTAACGATACCAAAGCGCGCCACCAATGGAAAGCTCGAATCGCCGCCGGGTGGACCAATTACCTGACATGCTTAGCTGTATTGTGTCAACCCACAGCAGAAATGTCCTCTTTCTCCAATTCAAGTCGCATAAAAAGAACCGGGAAGCGGCTGACTAATCCAGAGTAGTTCACGCATCTTCTGTCGCCTGCTCGTCCCCTGCTCAGCCGGGGGATAAATGGGCTATTCGTATGGGCGCCGGGGGGTGTGAATCATGGAAAGCGGAGTACAGGGGGTCGGGTGTCAGTGTATTGGCATTTTCTTTGTAGAGTTTGACCAATGCGCTGATCAGGTTGCGGGGCTGAACCTGGGCGGCGGCGAAATCGTCGGCTTCGAGCTCATGTTTGCGGGATATGAACGAAAACAGGGGTTGCAGGAAAAAAGTAAAGGCCGGCGATGCCAGGACGAACAAGGTCAATGCCAGGTAGGTTGAGGGTTCAGTGACGCCGAGTCCCGCGTAAAACCAGGGCATATCGATCAACGCGCCCAACGCGGCGAAACCGATGAGGAAGATTATCCCCAGCGCGGCGATGCGTTTTTTGACGTGGTTGCATTTGAAGTGGCCCAATTCGTGGGCCAGGACCGCCTCTATCTCGTCGTGGGACAGTTCATCGATCAGTGTATCGAAGAACACGATGCGTTTGTTTGCCCCCAGGCCGGTGAAGTAGGCATTTCCGTGGGTGGAGCGGGTCGAACCATCCATGACGAAGATGCCATTGCTGGTAAATCCGTTCCTGTCTAACAGGGCTTCGATGCGGGTCGCCAGTTCCGGGTTATCCAGCGGCTTGAATTGATTAAACAACGGCGCGATAAACGCGGGATACGCCCACATCATGATTAAACTGAAACCCAGCCACGTCAACCAGACGTACAGCCACCACCAGGGGCCGGCATCGGCCATGAACCATAACACCAATATGATCAGCGGCGCGCCTATGCCTAAGGCCAGGAGCGTATTTTTCAGCAGGTCGGTAATGAACAGCCCAGGGGTCATCTTGTTGAAACCGAATTGTTGTTCCATCCTGAAGGCGCGATAGGCGGATAAGGGCGCGTCAAGCAAAGATGAGATAAGCATTACCGCCAATATGAAAATCGTTCCCGTCCAGAGAGTGGGCAGATGGTAAGACCGGATAACGCCGTCGAGAAGATCCAAGCCGCCGCCCAAAGTCCATATCAACAACAGAATTGAAGAAATGAGCAGTTCGACCAGCCCCGTTCGAGTCTTGGCGCAATTGTAATCCGCCGCTTTCTGGTGCGCCTCGATGGGGATGTTGTCGCTGAAGGGGGGCGGCACCGCCGCCCGTCGGGATTTAATATGGCGTATATGACGTTTGCCGAGATGCCATTGAAGAAAAGCCCCTGACAGCAACGCGATGATAAACAGGTAAGTAAAAGTATTCATATAAGGGAATGTAAGGCCGGTTAATCGAATTTTCAATGATTCTGTTCGGAATTACTCTCTTTTCAAGATTATCCTCTGTCTGGGAGTTCCTGCCAACAGTGGGTTTGGGGGCTGTTTTTCCGCTCCGCGCGAAGTCACTCCAAAACAGCCCCCAAACCCACTTTCGATGAGATTAGCAGAAACTGCTGTCCCCTGTCAGTCGATATTGACAGTATCCGGTTCCATGTGTACTTTAGAATATGAATGGGGCGCATGAAATATGATGGTATCGGAAAATAACCTGGTGTGGATCGATCTCGAGATGACCGGATTGTTGCCGGACTCGGATCGTATCATCGAGATTGCAACGGTGATTACGGATGCCGAGTTGAACCTGTTGGAAGAGGGTCCGGTCATGGCTGTTTTTCAGCCTGAATCGGCGCTGGATGCCATGGATGACTGGAACGTGGATCAACACACTAAATCGGGGCTGTTGGAGCGAGTTCGCAACAGCGATTATTCTGAAGCGGACGCTGAGAACCTCACCCTTGATTTTTTACAAAAATACGTGTCGCCGAAGAAATCGCCCATGTGCGGCAGCAGTATCTGCCAGGACCGGCGGTTTCTCAGCCGGTACATGCCCCGGCTCGAGGGGTATTTTCATTATCGTAACCTGGACGTGAGCACGGTAAAGGAGTTGGTCAGGCGCTGGGCGAACGTCCGGGAGCCATTTGTCAAGGATTCATCCCATCTTGCCTTGAATGATATACGGGATTCTATTGAAGAGTTACAACATTACCGGAAACTGTACTTTACCTGTTGATGGAAAGGGCGCGGTCGGTTCCTTGCCTTATCTGGCGCGCCAAGGCAAACGCATCCTTTCCCGGAAAGCGGGAAATCCGGGGGAGATGGTGACTATCGGGTTATCAACCGAGAGGATTTGGGGGCTGTTTTTCCGTTCCGCGCGAAGTCACTCCAAAACAGCCCCCAAACCCTCTCTCGGCGCGGTCGGCTCCTTGCCCTGTCTGGCGCGCCAGGGCAAACGCATACTTTTCTGGAAAGCGGGAAATCCGGGGGAGATGGGGAATATCGCGTTGTCAACCGGGAGGATTGGGGGGCTGTTTTTCCGTTCCGCGCGAAGTCACTCCAAAACAGCCCCCCAATCCTGGGACAAGTACCCTTGGCGGTAATGAATAGCATCGTTAACCGGAAGACGGGGCGCGTTGCCGGGGCTTTACCTGCTGATTTATACACGGCTGCCCAGGTGCGTGAATTGGACCGGGTAGCCATCGAAGACCAGGGTATTCCGTCCATCACCTTGATGGAGCGGGCCGGGGCCGGCGCGTATGACGTTCTGACCACGCGTTATCCCGACGCAAAAAATCTGATTGTGGTTTGTGGCGGCGGCAATAATGCCGGTGATGGTTACGTGACTGCGCGCCTGGCAAAAGAAAACGGCCTGAACGTCAGGGTCATCTCCCTGGTTGCGCCCGACAAGCTCAGGGGTGACGCCGGTACTTGCGCAAAAAAATTCCCGGACGTCGACGTCATCGGGGAAACCGTGTCGCCCACCGTCTTCGCCGGCGCTGATTTAATCGTTGACGCCTTGTTGGGCATCGGTCTGGCCCGGGACGTCAGTGGGCGCTTTGCCGGGGTGATCGGGCTGATCAATGCCGCCGCCGCGCCGGTCCTGGCTATTGATATTCCTTCCGGCTTGAATGCCGATACGGGTAATTGCATGGGGACGGCCGTCAAGGCTGATGCCACGCTGACGTTTATCGGTTTGAAACGGGGTTTGTTCACCGGCGCCGGTCCCGGGTTTTGCGGCGAAGTCCTGTTCAGTGATTTGGGGACGCCAACCAATGTTCATGCCAGGGTAAGCGCCGGCGCGCGCTTGATCGAACCTGCAATCGTGGCAAAAAACCTGCCGGCGCGTCCCCGTCATGCCCACAAGGGTCATTATGGCCACGCGCTCGTCATCGGCGGTGATTATGGCTACCTGGGCGCTGCTGTTTTAGCGGGAAGCGCCGCCGCCAGGGTGGGTTCGGGTCTGGTCACGGTGGCGACGCGGGCGGAACACGCCAATCATTTATCGCTGTTTCGTCCTGAGTTGATGACCGTGGCTGCGGCGTCATCCCGGGATTTGAATGTTGCCCTGGACAGGGCGAGCGTGGTCGCCATCGGCCCGGGGCTGGGTCAATCAGATTGGGCGATGGAGCTGTTCGCCAGGGTATTGCAAACCCGCCACCCGCTGGTGGTGGATGCCGATGCCTTGAACCTGTTGGCCGCCGACCCTCAACGCCGGCAAAACTGGGTATTGACCCCGCATCCGGGCGAGGCGGCCCGGCTGTTGAGCGTGACGACAAAGGAATTGCAGGCGGACAGGTTTGAGTCCATAACGTCGATACAGGATAAATTCGGCGGGGTCATAGTTCTCAAAGGCGCGGGCAGCCTGGTCATGGATGCGAAGGGCCTGATCCATCTCAATAAATCAGGTAATCCGGGCATGGCTGGCGGCGGAATGGGGGACGTCCTGACCGGCGTCATTGCCGGATTAATTGCGCAGGGCATGGAACCGGACAAGGCCGCGGCGACGGCAGTTTACCTGCACGGCCATGCGGCGGACGTCTGCGCCGCCGGTGATGGTGAAAGGGGAATGCTGGCTGGTGATCTTCTCCCCGTCATTCGTTCCCTGGTCAATCCGGGCTGATGCGGGTTATCGTCGCAAGCCCGGAAGAAATGGAATTGTTTGCGGCTCGTTTCGCCAGGCATATCAGCAAGAACTCAACCCTGTTTCCGCAAAGGGAACCGGGGGCGGGTAAAACTTCGGCGCCAGCATCCCGGTCAACAAGTTCCTTAGGCCCGCGAGAAGAATTGGGGGCGGGTAAAACATTCACTACGGAGACCCCCACCCCATGCAGTTTGTACCTGCAGGGAGAACTGGGGGCGGGTAAAACCACGTTCGTCAGGGGACTGCTGCGGGGTCTGGGCTACCGGGGTCTGGTAAAGAGTCCGACTTATACCCTTGTGGAGTCCTATCACGTCGCCTCATGTCACGTCTATCACTTCGACTTGTACAGGATTGCAACGCCGTCGGAACTGGACGATATAGGCTACCGGGATTATTTTGACGGCCACAGCGTCTGCCTGGTGGAATGGCCGGAGCGGGCCAGGGGACGCCTGTCCGTCCCGGATTTATACATCGATATTCGGCTCGACCAGACCCGTCGGGAAGTAAATTGCCGGGCGCATACCAAATCAGGGGAAAAATACCTGGAACAAATCAGTACAAGTATGCGATAGCGAAGCTGTACTGCTTTCAAGGCAATATAGCCCTGGGTGGACTCATGCAAGTGGTTGGCGGAGATGGCTTCGGGGGGGAGTCTTATTTTGGCGTCCTGACATGCTATCGCCTTCCGCATTCCATCCCCCGCGAGGGGAATACCCTAAAAAAACAGTCAGATATCTTGATTTCTTAATAAAAAGTTGAAATTATTGTCATAACTATATTAAAATCAAGGTTAAGACAATACCTTTGACTTGATCAGGGGTTTCTTGTGATAGCAGGGTACTGGAGATAGATTCTTCGCTTCGCTCAGAATGACGGGAAGGACTCAGTAATGGCGGGAGGGACTCGGAATGATGGGAGGGGCTCAGAATGACAAGAAGGACTCGGAATGACCGGAGAGACTCAGAATGATGGGAGGGCTGCTGTTATGCGTTTTATTTCAACTTTCTGTTTTCTGTTAATTTTTTGCGCCACGGCCAGCGTAGCGGAAGCTGTCCAGTTAAAGAATGTTCGGATTTGGGCAGCGCCTGACAGCACCCGTGTCGTATTTGACGTTACCGCCCCCGTTCAGCACAGCCTGAAATTATTAAATGATCCTTTTCGCGTCGCCATCGACATGAAAAATACCCGGCTGATTGACAAGCTGGCGGAACCGGCGTCACAGGACAAGTTTTTAAGGAGAATCAGGAGCGGTGAATATGATAACTTCCTGAGAATAGTTCTGGATTTAAAAAAACATTCCAGGGTAAAGAGTTTTCAATTAACGCCGAACGAACGCTACGGTCACAGGTTGGTTGTAGATATATTCAATGAGAGAGAGGAACGATCTCTACCGGCGCAGCCTGAAATAAAAGATGAAGCTCTGTCACTGAGTTTCCGTGACGTCGTGGTCGCCATTGATGCCGGTCACGGTGGTGAAGACCCGGGAGCGAGGGGACCGCGGGGAACATACGAGAAGATAGTCGTATTGCAGATAGCGAAGAAACTGGCCGCGCTTATCAACCGGGAACGCGGCATGCGCGCGGTATTGACCAGGCAGGGCGATTATTACCTGAGTTTACGCAAACGTATCGCCTTGGCGCGCAAGCATAAAGCCGACCTGTTTATTTCAGTACACGCCGATGCCTTTCGTGATTCAAGAGTACGCGGTTCATCCGTGTACGTCCTGTCAGGGCGTGGCGCCAGTAGTGAACATGCCCGCTGGCTGGCGGAGCAGGAGAACGCGTCTGACCTGATCGGCGGTGTCAGCCTTGACGACAGGGACGACCTGCTGATGTCGGTCTTGTTGGACCTTTCCCAGGCCGCGAGCCTGGAAGCAAGCATCGATGCGGCTGAAAGGGTATTGGGTGGCTTGAGAAAGATCGGCAAACTGCACAAGCCCAGGGTTGAATCCGCAGCTTTTGCAGTATTGAAATCCCCGGATATCCCGTCAATCCTGATTGAAACCGCCTTCATCTCAAACCCCCATGAGGAAAAGAAACTGTTGAATTCCGCCCATCAACGGAGGATCGCTCAAGCCATAGTTGCCGGCCTGAAAGGTTATTTTGGCATTCATGCCCCTGAGGGCACATTACTGGCGGCCAGGAAACATATCATAGAGCGTGGCGATACGTTGTCTGGAATTGCCCGGTATTATCGAGTCAGTTTACGCAACCTGCGTACCTTGAATGACCTGTCTGGTGATAGAATAAAAGTGGGCCAGGTGTTGACCATACCTGCCGCCAGTGGTGGTTGAATCAGGGCTGTTCCGGAAACGGGTCAAACCCATGGGGCGGGGACAGGTTTCAAGCCTGTCTCCGCTGATGACTGATGATTGACAACTGAAGACTGAACTAATGGAAGTACCAAGGATCACTGAACTCCCCGCAACCCTGGCAAGCCAGATCGCAGCGGGAGAAGTGATAGAACGGCCGGCAGCCGTTGTGAAGGAGTTGCTGGACAACAGCATTGATTCCGGCGCCAATAATATAGATATTGATATAGTCGATGGCGGCCATAAGCGCATATCGGTCAGCGATGACGGCCACGGCATCCATCCCGATGACATTGAACTGGCGCTACGCCGTCACAGCACCAGTAAACTCAGTACACAATCGGACCTGGATTGTATAACCAGCTTGGGATTTCGTGGTGAGGCGCTGGCCAGTATTGCGGCGGTTTCGAGATTTTTACTTACCTCCAGGGTCGCCCAGTCTGAATCAGCCTGGTCCCTGTCAATCGATCCGATAAGCGGCAGCTCAACCCTTAAACCTGCGGCGCGCTCCGGGGGAACCACGATAGAAGCGGCAAATATTTTTCAATCCACTCCGGCGCGGCGCAAATTCATGCGGAGTCAGAGGACGGAGTTTCTGCAAATTGTCGAAGTGGTTAAACGCGTGGCTTGCAGCCGGTTCAATATTACTTTCAAGTTGAGCCATAACAACAAGATAGTCTCGCGTTATCGCGCCTGCCAGGCTGACTTGAGTGAAAGGGTGGTTGACGTTTTCGGCAAGCAATTTTTAAGCAAATCGTTAACGGTGAATTATGAATCTGAAGGCATGAAATTGTGGGGCTGGTTGGGGGGCGGCGACCTCAGCCGCAGTCAATCCGACCGGCAATTCTGCTTTGTCAACGGCAGGGTAGTCCGGGATAAAAAAATTTTCCACGCGGTCCGTTCGGCCTTCGGCGATACCCTGCCGACAGGTCGATATCCGTCATACCTGTTGCACCTGGAGCTTGACCCGGCGGTCACGGATATCAATGTTCATCCGACCAAGAGTGAAATCAGGTTCAAAAATACGAGGAACGTGCATGATTTCATTAATGCCAGTTTGCGAGATGCGTTGAAAGCCGCGGGTACGCTTGATTTGACGGTTGACAACGAGTTGCCCGGGGAATTGCCCGGGGGCGCTCCGGCGATTCATGCCGCGCGCCCGGTTCAGAACCGGTATTTCCAGGTGAAGGAGCCGGGCTTGTTCTACCAACATATCACGCACAAGAAGAAGCAGGATGATCTTCTGACGAATAATGCCGGGCTTGGCGCGCCGGTGGCGGCGTTGGGAAACTGGATTGTGTTGGCGCAAAGAGAGCATGAATATGTTCTGCTGAACTTTCAGGCGGCAACCGAATATATTTTGAAGTATCGATTAAAGAAGGATTACCTGAATAAAGCAATCCGTCACCGGCCCTTGCTGGTTCCCGTCGAGACTGAAGCCAACCCCGCGCAGGTTGAACTTGTCGAGAAATACTCAGGTGAATTGGAAGAAATTGGCATATCGTTAAGAATCATTTCTGCCGGCGCGATCGTCATTAAAGCAATTCCGGCCTTGCTTGAGGACGCCGATGTCAAATCACTGGTCAGGTCGGTATTGATCGGGCTGGAGAGCCTGCGCGTCAATGAAAATCCCGGGAGTGAATTATTGGAATCCATGACAAAAAACATGCGGGTAAGTGTAGATGCGCTATCAAGCGCCAGGATGCAGTCTTTGTTGAATGACTTGGACCGAACCGACCTGGATACCACGCAGAAACACCATAAAGGACTATGGCGGACTATATCCGTGGATGAAATCAGCAAGTTGATAGATAGCTGAGCCTGGCCCACCCGCATATCTCAACGAGCATGTCCCCGCATCAAACGGGGCAAAACCCGGAAGGTTGGGGCAGCAGTTCCCGCTTTCAACGAACAGCGGGAACTTCATACTTCACACTATTATGCTTGTGACTAATATATTAAGGAAACTCTGACTTATTCGGAGTTTCCTGCGATACAGGGATGTATCGCCAAAATTAATGCCTGTAAGTCGTTGATTTTGATAGAAAAGAAAAAATCACAGGAAGGCATGAAAATATGAAACAGCAAAAACAGGGTATTTTTTTCGGGTGGTTTGTAGTCGGGGCCGCCATGTTGTGTATATCTACCGGTCCCGGCACGTTTGCCTTCGCAGCCCTGGGTTTATTCATCATACCCTTTGAAACGGAATTCGGCTGGGAGCGGACACAAATCAGCGCGTGTTTAACCCTGTTAGTCGTTGCGACCGCGATCTCTCTTCCTTTCATCGGTCGTTTTGTCGATAAACATGGTTCGCGATTAATTTTATTCCCGTCATTGGTCACATTCGCGCTGTGTTTGGCCGCCATTCCCACATTCGTATCCGAACTGTGGCAGTTGACGTTGATATTCCTGCTTATCGGCACGATCGCGGCGGGTACGAACAGTGTGTCTTATATGCCGATCGTATCCGCCTGGTTTTTTAAATATCGTGGTTTGGCTATCGGTATTTCCATCGCCGGTATTGGTCTGGGTTTTGCTTACGTGCCATTACTCTTGCAATACCTGATCGATAATGCAGGTTGGCGTTATGGGTACTATGCCTTGAGTGGGATAGTCATATTTATCGCTTTCCCCCTCGTTTACTTTTTCCTGAAAGAGTCACCCGCCGATATGGGCCTGAAGCCCGATGGAGAAACGACTGGCGAAGTTCCTGATGCGACAAAAAAAGATGTGGGTCTGGAGGTGAAAGAAATCTTGAGGCATCGTGAATTTTGGATGTTGGTCGCAATCTTTGTCGTATTGTCATTCGTGTTAAACGGCATGTTAGCCCACCTGGCGCCCATGCTCTCGGACAGGGGCATGGATACCGCGACGGCAGCCGCGGTCGCCGCGACGGCAGGCATCACCATATTCTTCAGCCGCATATTGATTGGATTTTTGATCGACCGCTTTTTTGCCCCCTACGTCGGCATGGTATTTTTCAGTTTATCCGCGGTGGGCATGGCCATCTTTGCGCTGGGCGCGGTTGACGCCATGGCCTTTATCGGCGCGATTTGCGTGGGTCTCAGCCTGGGCGCCGAAGTGGATTTGCTTGCCTATTTAGCCGGTCGTTATTTCGGCCTGAAATCATTCGGCACGACTTATGGTTTGTTATTCTCCGCAGTGCTGACAGGTACGGCAATAGGACCCCTTGCCTTTGGCATCGGCTTTGATACCACCGGTTCCTATGTCAGTATTCTGACGATATGCGTTGGCATAAACATTTTGGCCGTCATCATGACCGCTTTCATGGGGAAGTATCCCGATTGGGAAAAAAACAAGTGAAGCCTGCCCCCGGTTCAAGCCCGGGACAGGCGGGCCTTCCCAGCGTCCCTTTTGCGACACTCCTTTCACACTTCAAACCCCCCACCTCAAACTTCCCTCCGTTGTATCATTGCTCGGTCCCGTAATGCTGACATGGTCTTTCAGTCGCGTAGCGGATGGGATGCGCACGTGGCGTCGCTTGCCAAGCGTCCCGCTTGGCATCCGGATGTCGTTGACGGAACGAAACGGAAGGATCTGTTCAGGCAGGAATATCCCAACTGGCAGGTGACGAGAAAATACCCCTACCCCCTTTCAAACTTCAAACTTTCCTTGTCGACAGGTGAAAAATCACTTGACCTGAGCGTTGTTTTTGCTACGCTTTAGCTCAAGGTCGCAGGAGACCGGCCATCTATACACGAGTCATCACATACGCAGAGAAAGGAGGTCCGAGATGAAGCTACGTGCAGATTCTGCAACGGCGCAACGCCAGCCGCAATCATATTCCCAACCCACCAGGCCCGCGCCGGAATTTCCCGGCTGTAAGCCCGTTACCGTTACGCGGGAAGACATGAATGCTTATGAGGAGCGGTTGGAGTACTGGGACGCCGATACGGAGATCGCCTGGGTCGTGCGCGAACCCCCCGGCATGGCCCATGAACACCCTTCCCAGGACTTGCCGAAGCTTTGTGCGGTGATAGCTGCGGTGCGCGGCGCCCCCATTGAGTGCTGCGGGGCGGTAGACTTGGAGTTGCGTCGCGTACAGGGCGAGCGTTGGCGCATTCTGCAGGCGGACCAGGCAGTGTACCTGCATCCGGAGCAGGCGCGGCTGCCGGAGACGGACGGCATCGTGGTGGGTGAGCATGACTTGCCGGACGTGGTGTTGGAGGTGGACAACACGACGGACGTGCGCCGGGGGAAGTTGGGGTTATACGAGGAGTGGGGTTTCCCGGAAGTGTGGGTAGATGTGCCGGAGGCGGCGTCGGCGAGTCGGGCGGCGAGCCGGCGGCCGGGGCTCAGCATTCATCTGTTGGCGGAAGGTGTATACCGGCCGGCAACAGTGAGTCGGGCGTTTCCGGGCTGGACGGCGGCGGAGATCCACGTGGCGCTGAACGAGCCGGTCTTATCGGCGGCGACCGGACGGGTGTTGGCGCGGGTGAGCCGGGCATTGGGCGAGCGGGAAGGCACCGGCCCGGACGACACGCCCTGGCTTCACTGGCAACGCGAGGAAGGGCGCGCGAAAGGACAAACCGAGGGACGCGCTGAGGGGTACGCCGAGGGGCGCGCTGAGGGACGCGCCGAGACCCTGAAAATACTCATGCGCAAGGTCCTGGGGCGCGATGCCAGAAGCTTGGACTTGACAGGAGTAAGCGACGAAGCGGTGATAGATGCCTTGCTTCAATGCGAAGACGAGGCGGATTTCCGCGCCCGGCTTCGAGACCTCCGCCGCTGACCCCGTCAAACGGGTTTTATCCCAACCAAAACTGTAGGTGGCAGGAATACGCTTAAAATAACAACAATCGGCCAACTATAACGCGGAGCACAATATCCAATGTCCAGATTGAATCCACCTTTTCGTGCTGAACACGTCGGAAGTCTTCTAAGACCGAACATCCTCCTCGAGGCACGGGAGCGGCTGGAGGGAGACGTTTACAGTGAGCGCAAGGGAAGCCTTGCTAAGGACGAACTTCGAAATCTGGAGGACGAATGTATAACCGAGGTTATCAAAATGCAGGAGAACGTTGGCCTGCAAGGCATCACGGATGGAGAGTTTCGCCGTCGCTCCTGGTTCCAGGACTTCATGCTGGAATTGGATGGCGCGTCCATAAAATTCGTCGAAGGAACATTCGTGGATAGCAAAGGACATAAACTTCCCACGCCGACACCGCATTTCGACGCGAAACTCCAACCTCATACAGGAATTACAACAGACGCATATACGTTTCTGGCGAGCAAGACCAGAAGAACCGCCAAGGCGACCTTACCCTCACCGAACATGGCTCACATTTTTGGCGGCAGGGCAGCCATCAGTAAAACTGTCTATCCCGACCTTGGTGAATTCTGGGAAGATCTGGCGCTGATATACCAACAGGAACTGGCCCAACTGGCAAAGCTTGGATGTCGGTATGTACAGGTCGATGATTGTGCGTTCACGATGCTTCTGGATGATGATGTGCGAGGTCGCCTGCAGGAACGTGGTGACGACCCGCAAGAACTACTGGATACCTATATTCGAGCTATCAATCTGGCGTTGCAGGACCGTCCGGATGGAGTCGTAATTGCGACGCATCTCTGTCGTGGCAACAACCGGGGACACTGGCTTGCTTCCGGAGGCTACGATGCCGTCGCAGAGAAATTGTTCAACCAGCTGGAAGTTGACGCGTTTTTCCTTGAGTATGACTCGTCACGCGCCGGCACTTTTGAGCCGCTTCGATTCATGCCGCGGCATAAAACGGTTGTACTCGGGCTGATTTCTTCCAAGACCCCGGCTCTCGAAGACAGCAGCGATGTCAAGCAACGAATTGAGCAGGCTGGTAAATTCGTGCCTGTGGAAAACCTTTGCCTGAGCCCACAATGTGGTTTCGCCAGCATGTTCCTGGGCAACCCGGTGACCGGGGAACACCAGCGTGCCAAGCTGTCACTGATCGTCGATGTCGCCAATGATGTGTGGGGCGGCGTGTGACCCTCTCCCCAATCTTGTACCACGAACCATTCAGGAAAATTCATCATATCAGGGCTTGACGCCAGCTTCATCGGCTTTAGTGGGGGTACGTTCGCAAACCCCCGCTGGTTCGGTGGTAGCATAAGCTACAATTTTCAGGATCTCGGCCCTATGCTTAACTCTCCGTTATTCCTGATGCCTGATTAAGCAGTACACAAATACATCCTGACCCCCAGTCATGCTTGGGAACCGTTAAACGGCGCCTCCTGATAGTCGGGTCAGAGTAAATCGGCAACCTGACGATGGATATGCATCAACTCATGGATTGTTTCCCTGGGCCGGCGACCGAAGCCGCATTCAGTGGCGATGCCGAAGTTACTGATATGACGCTGCGCGGTCTCCAATCTCCGTCTTGTGCTGGCTATGCCGTCTGTATGGTGGACGAGACCAATGAATAATTTTCCGGCATTTTCGGGCCAACCTGATAACGCTTCAAAATAGGCATCGTCGTGACGCTCCCGAGGTACCGGGATATGACAATAATCAATTGAGCGATCTATCGCCCTTACAGATTCTGCGGCAATCCGCGTCGCATTGGCCAGGTTTTGGGGTTCTATCGCATGTTTATGGCCCAGGTCGCCATAACAGAAATGCAAGCCCAAAACAGTTTCCTCGGGTATGAAGTTCGAGTAGGTCTTTACCGTATCGCAGTAACGCTCCATGGCCCCACCCCTGGGCGCCCATGGAAATAATGCCGGGTGTTGATCATTCGAATCGACTGCCAGCATTTCCATGCAAATGTCCCATTGAATCCCCAAGTCACTTGCCGGGATGTTTTCCAGCATTCTCGGTATCTCCCTGGACATGGCGTCTGTATACGCTTTCGACATCTCATCGTAATCAGTCACCCCAGCCTGCCCCAGAAATGGCCGCACGGCAGATTCACACATGGGCATGCATACCAGAAAGCGTTGCTCATTTGAGACAAGACCTTCCTCACGCAGTTGCTTGAAAACCTGGTAGGAAGCCACGGCCTCTTTGGCATAGCCCAGCTCATCAAAATGGACGTTCCCGGCTTGCTTGACCTTGAACTGCCAATGGTCATGGTAGCCTTTCGGGACCCAGTGATCGTTTGTTTCGCGCCATTCATCAGGATCACCCGGGTTAACAGGCTCAGGTTGATTGATTGTTTCCAGCGCGTCATTGGAATTATAGATTGTTGCGGCAAGATAGTTGATCCAGATTTTTCTGAACCCTGTCTCGCCATCAGGAAATAAACTTAATCGCCCTCCCAGTTCAGTCGCACAAAACCGTATCACCTCAGCGGCGCTGTTTCCCGGAATACTGCCGACTAATAAGACCGAACCATTAACTCTCGACATGTTATTATTTGCTCCAGGTTCAGGTGTTTTCAATACCGGATAAATAAAAATGCTGACTTGCCCCCGGCAACGATTCCGCTATTCAAGTCAGCGTTTGGTTTCAATCGACTATCGTATCCCCAGTAATGTGGACATGACAAATCGTGATATGACGGGTTTTGTCATCGCGGTTTGCGCTGCTGGCGGACGCTGGCCAAGCGAACTGTGTAGTCGTGGTATTGTAATGAATAACGCCAGGTAGTGTAAACTTATACCCTGGCGGAAAATGGCAATATTATCTTTACAAACAGGAGAAACAGCATGCCCGAAAAATCACCTGGTACAAGTTTGACCGGTCATCACCATATCACGATCGGTGTCGGCAGCGCGCAGGAAGACTTCGATTTTCATACCAAGGTCCTGGGCCTGAAATGCGTCAAGCGCACTTTGTTCTACGACGGGGCAATGCCGGTTTACCACCTGTATTACGGCAATGATGTCGGCGAGGAAAGTACGCTGCTCACTACTTTCCCGGTAGCTCACATCGGCGTAAAGGCCAGGGAAGGCAGTGGACAGGTCAGTTTTGTGAGTCTGTCCGTACCTGAATCTTCGTTGCCTTACTGGAATAAACGCCTCAAGGAACATGGTTTTGAAGTGACGGAGAGCGAACGTTTTGGTGAAAAACATCTCGATTTTCGTTCCCCGCACAACATTCGCCTATCCATTGTCGGGGTCAGTGACGATACGCGAGCGCCCCATTCCGCCGGACCTGTGCCGGCTGAAAACATGATCCGCGGCACCCACGCGGCCGGTGTTTCCACCCGCGACATGGAGTTCATGGAAGAGTTTTTGGAGGTGGCATGGGGCTCCCGAAAGGAAGCGGACGACGGCAATATGGTTCGTTACGCGATGGGTGAAGGTGGCACCGGCGCCTATACGGATTTTGAAATTGAACCAGATCGTAAACCGGGCTCCTGGACCGTGGGAGAAGGCGCCATCCATCACATGGCCTATAATGTGCCCAGCCGAAAAGAGCAGGACGCGATCAAGTTTTTTACCGAGGGACTCGGTTATACGGATTTTTCCGACGTGAAAGATCGTGGCTATTTCGATTCAATTTATGTCCGTACACCCTCCGGCGCCTTGTTTGAAGCCTGTTGTTCACACAAACCTGCTTTCACTTGTGATGAACCTTTTGAAACGCTTGGGACAAAGCTGATGATGTCTCCACAAATTGAAGCCAACAAAGAGGAAGTGCTGAAAGTTATCGGTGAAATCAAGGACGACTGAAGAAAAACAGGCGCTCCCGCTGTTCGCCGAAAGGGAGCTTGGGGGCTGTTTTTACGTCCAGGCCTGCAAGGTCCTGACGGCCACTTCGTTTTCAATTTCCCTTGGCGTCGCCTGTGGCCCCGCCGGCAATGATTGGCTGTTGCCCGCGAGGCAGGCCAGGGACAGGGATTGCAGCGCCAGCCCCAGGTCCATTACTTCGATGGGGTTGCCGTCACCGGCGGTCAGGTTGACCATGTTGCCTTTGCCCAGCAGGTAAAGGGTTTTGCCGTTGTTCAGTTTGAATTGCCGGACGTCTGGCATGATCCGGTTCGATTCGGCGGCCAGGTCACGCAGGCCGGGCAGGTCGATCTCGGTTTCGAAATGGCCGGCGTTGCATACCAGGGCGCCATCTTTAATCAACGTCAGGTGGTCGCGTTTCAGGGCGCCCGGTCTGCCGGTGACGGTGATCACGATGTCACTGGTCGACAAGGCCTCTTCAAGCTCGGTCGTATGATAACCCTCCGTATGCGCTTCCAGTCGCGTGAGGGGATCGATATCGACGATGGTCACGCGCGCACCCAGGCCGCGCAGGGCGCGGGCGATACCCTGGCCGCAGTAACCATAACCGATCACGGTTGCCCGCTTGCCCCCGATCAGCAGGTTGGAGCAACGCATGATGCCGTCAACCACCGACTGGCCGACGCCATAACGATTTTCAATAATGCGTTTTGCCCGGCTGTCGTTAATGATGATGGTAGGGAAGGCGTGATCGGCAAGGTTCTCGCGTATACGGAAACCGCCGCTGGTGGTCTCTTCGGTAGCGCCGATTATCCTTGACTTTGCCCTGGAGAAAGTCGGACCGGTAAGCGCCAGGGCGTGTATATCCGCGCCGTTATCGACAATCAGGTCGGGTTCGGTCGATAACACCCTTGCCACGTAATCCAGGTGCTGGTTAAAAGTTTCACTTTTTTTGGCGAATACTTGTATGCCGCGCTCCGCGACCAGCGCGGCGGCCACCTCGTCCTGGGTGGTTCCGGGACTGCCGGTGATGGCGATCGCCGCGCCGCCGCTGGTCAGCGCCTCCAGCCAGATACCGGTCTTCGCTTCCACGTGCAGGCAGATACCGATGCGCAGGCCGGCAAAGGGCCTCGTCTTGGCGAAGTCCGTTTTTATCTGCCGCAATATCGGCATTCGCTCGCGTACCCAGTTCATGCGCTCCAGCCCTTGCTGCGCCAGCCCTATATCTTCGATTTCATAGGAAAAATCAGTCACGGATACAATCTCTACAAGTTGTCTGTCGAAGGCTTCCCTTGCTAACCCGGATATTGCGCCAGCTCGCTTGTCGTCAATGAATTATCCACGTTTAGCTCTTTTGTCGCCGTTGCAAACTGCGCCGGATGCGCCCTCGCTGGTCTTTTTATGAACTTGACCTGCCTTTGCGGATAAAACATGGGGTCTAAAGGATTTGCTTGAAACCGGGTTCGCCCTTCCCGATGATAAAACGCGCCAGGTCAAACGCGCCCGACTGGGCGTTTTTAACGTCATTTACCGCGCGGGCCGTTGTTTGCCATTCCGTTGCCGTGACTTCGTGCAACAGGTAACCACGTCTATGGGGCTCGTGGAATTTCACCTGGGGATTGCGGGCGAGATTATCGGTAACGGGTCTTGCCATCGGTTCGGGCCAGCCGGCCGTGATGGAAGACGTGACAAACTCCACTGCGGGTATCCGGTCGGCAGCCGCCGTGGATTGCGCGCCGTCGATAACCCAAAAAGAGTGCAGGTCACCGCTTAAAATGATGGGATGACCTGCATTTGCCGGCGCCTGGTTGATGGCGTCGATAATCCTTTTCCTGTTCGCTGGGTAGGCGTCCCAGCCGCCGACGTAATTGAGGGTCTTTTCGCCGATGTAAAACCGGAAGGGTGAGAAGGGACTCGTGGAGGCGATCACGTTCCATGCCGCCCTGTTGGTGATGATATTTTTCTTTAGCCACCACTCCTGCGCCTTCCCCAGCATGCTGCGCTCTTCATTGAACATTTCAGCGCAACGTATGCGGTAATTGCCGAAACCATAGGTGGGGCCGTCGTCATCACGACATGGAACCTGTTTATCGCGGAACTGCCGGGTATCCAGAAGATTGATTTGCGCAAGGTCGCCGAGTCTCAGGTTCCGCCGGAGTTGGAACTGGTTGCTGCCGGGCCCGCCGTAGCCCCGCACCGGCATATGCTCGTACCAGGCTTGATAGGCAGCCGCTCTTTGCGTCAATCCGGCCGGGTCCAGGTCTTTAATGGCGTCATGGTTATCGATGGCAGAAAAAAAGGGCAGCCTGCCATGGGCCCGTTGAAGGTGTTTATCGGTTTTATACAATGCGTGCCGTCGCCGGTAATCGGTGAGTGTCACGGGCGCGCGCTCGGCATCATGTTTTCTGAAGGTCTGGCCGAAGGAGGTATCGTAAATGTAGTCGCCCAAGTGGATTACAAAATCGGGATTATCCGCAAGCAGGTGATCGTAAGCGACGAAATAACCATGGGTATAGTTTTGACAGGATGCGGTGGCGAACCGGACCGATTCGGGGTGGCCGTTGGCGGGGGGCAGGGTTTTTGTACGCCCCGGTTCGGACGCGTGCGAGGCAACGAAAAACCGGTACCAATACTCCCGGCCAGGCTCGAGTCCCCGTATATCAACATGCACCGAATGGGCGAACCGGGGTAGCGCTGTTGTCTCGCCTTGCCTGATAACCTGTCGCATGTCTGCATCCGGGGACAGCTCCCAACGCACCGGTACGACGCCCTGCTTGACCCCACCGTCCGCCGCCATTGGTTCCGGCGCCAGCCGGGTCCAGAGTACCACCGAGTGTTCGGTGACGTCGCCGGAGGCGACGCCAAGCGTGAAAGGATTCCCGGAGAATCTTGCGCCCGCGACAAGGGGCGCCGGGACTTGGGCAGCGGCCAGTCCCGAGACCGTCCTGATGATGAAATCCCGTCTTTTCATCTTTATCCTCGTCTTTGGCACAGCGCCGTCATATCAAGAAATTATATTTACCTGGCATTTATCGATTGAACCGGGCAGGGCTATTCCAAAGTCACCGTCAGGGAGTGTTTCACCACCGTTTTTGCCGGTTCTTGCAGGGACAGGTTTCAATCCCGTCCCTGTCCCGTGGGGTTGACCTGACTTTGGAATGGCCCTGTTGAACCGGGACGGCAAGTTTACACATGTGATCTGATTATCTATTATAAGCAAACGTCGTGGCAAGGTGTTATAATCGGGAACCTGATATATTTCCCCATAGTGTCAGGGAGGTATCGTAAAAAGGGCAAAAGAGGGTGCTCAGGTTCAGGCAGACGATATTAATCCCAAATGGGCAGTCCCCCCGTGCCCGCCCTCCAGGGGACAGAAATCAAGTCCTCCTGACAAGGGGGATTCAGGGGGGGGGTTCGACGCCCCCGTTGGACCGTAAATAATTTTAATTCATATTGTTGAGGTGACATAATGTTCAATCTGAAAACTGTCAGGGCTCTCCCTGCCCTGGGCCTGTTGACAATTCTATTAGTATCGGCAAATCCGTTGTCGTATGCACAGGGAGCGCTTGAAGAGATCGTAGTCACCGCGCAAAAACGCGAACAGAATATCCAGGATGTGCCGATTTCAATATCCAGGCTGTCCGGGCAGAGACTTGCCTCCAAGTTCACGGGGGGAGAAGACGTCCTGGCCCTGGCCAGTACGGTGCCGGGACTGCACGTGGAAAGTTCCAACGGTCGTCTGGCGCCGCGTTTTTATATGCGGGGTCTGGGCAATTCCGACTTTACCCAGGCCGCGTCTCAACCGGTGTCCATCGTTTTTGACGAAGTGCCGATGGAGAAAGCGGCGCTCAAATCATTCCCCCTGTTCGACCTGGATGACATAGAAGTCATCCGCGGGCCGCAAGGCACCTTGTTCGGCCGCAACACAACGGCCGGCATCATCAAGTTCGACTCGCGCCGTCCCACCGAGGAAACGGAAGGATACCTCAAGGTTTCCGGCGGCAATAAGGGGACGATAAACGCGGAAGGCGCCGTCGGTGGCACGCTGGTCGAGAACAAATTGACGGGCAGGGTCTCTTTCCTGACGCAAAATCGCTCGGACTGGATCAATAACGCCCACACCGGCGAAGACGACGCCATCGGCGGGTTTAACATTTTTGCCGGGCGCGTCCAACTGCTGTGGACTCCCACCGATAATTTTACCGCCTGGGTCATGCACCAGCATCAGGACCAGGACGGCAACTCCGCTACCCCTTTTCGCGCCAACGTTTTTGACAAGGGCAGCAACAAACTGAATGATAACTACGATCGCAATACGGTCTGGTTCGACGGCGGCGACAATAACCCGGCGCTGATAAAAAGCCATGGCACGACCGTGAAACTGGATTGGGAGGTCGGCAACCATACCTTTACCTCGATCACGTCTTACCAGGACGTTTATGATCGCTTCGGTCGCGGTGACATCGACGGTGGCTATGGCTGTGTTTTTACCTGTGGCGGGATACCGTCCGGGCCGCCCAGTACTCCCTTTAGCCCGTCCAATTCACCTTTTATCGTTAATGTCGACACCGGCAGCGAGCTTGAACTGCACCAGATTACCCAGGAAATACGCATTGCCAGCAGCCTGGACGGCTCGTTCAATTATCAGGTGGGCGCGTTCTACTTTGAAGACGAGTTCGCCGGCATCGCCAAAAATGCGAGCGCCGGCAGCCAGGATTTTGTCGTGGGATCTACTTCCAATGTCGATAATACGACCTGGGCGCTTTTCGGGCAAGGCTCCTTCAACGTGAATGAGCAGCTGACGCTGACCGCAGGGGTACGTTATACGGATGACAAGAAAGATGCCGTACACAGCAGACCTGCCAGCGGGCAGCTTGCCCCGATCAGTTTGCAGGATGATAACGTCAGTTGGGACGTGGCGCTGGCTTACGCCCTGGGCAACGACGCGCAGGTTTACGCCCGGGTGGCCTCAGGCTTCAGGGCGCCCACCATACAGGATCGTCTCGAGGATGATCCCGAGGTGACGACCGCCGACTCGGAAACCATAATGTCTTATGAAATCGGCTATAAGGCCTTGTGGGAGAAGGTCAGGCTCAGTCTGGCGGCCTTCTATTACGACGTCGATGACATGCAGTTGGTCGCAGTCGGCGGCGACAGCAATTCGACGAGCTTGCTGAATGCCAAAGAAGGCATTGGCTACGGCGTTGAACTTGACCTCGATATTGCAGTGACCAACAACCTGATCCTGTCCGGTGGTTTCGGTTATAACAAGACTGAACTCAACGATGATGAACTGGCGCTCCCGAGTTGCGCCTTGTGTACTATTCTGGACCCGATGAATGAAGACGGTTTTGCAGTGATTGACGGCAACCCCTTCCAACATGCGCCAAAATGGACCATGAACCTGGAACTGGACTATACCCAACCCCTGTCTGGCGATAGTGAGTTATACCTGTACACCGACTGGAAACTCAAAGGGAAAACCAGCGATTTTCTCTACGAAAGCATTGAATATACTTTCGGCACGCAGTTTGAAGGCGGGTTGCGGGTCGGCTATCGCAACAACGCCAGGAACTACGAGATCGGCATGTTTTCCCGCAATATCACCGATGAACACAATCCCATCGGCGGCATCGATTTCGCTAACAATTTAGGCTATGTAAATCAACCAAGAATATGGGGAGTAGAAGCTTCATACCGCTTCTAACCATCGTCCCCCTTATCAGGGGGACAGGAGTTCCCACTGTTCGTCGAAAGTGAGTTTGGAAGATGTTTCGGAGTGACTAACGCCAGGGATGAGCGCGGGACTGGCCAGGGATGGCTCATGGAACGGAAAAACAGCCACCAAACCCACGGTTAGCGGGGACTGTTGTCAGGGGGACTTCATTATCGTCTCGTCTTTGGCCCTGTGTTATAGTGCGCGTTATGATGATAAAACCTGCTCCGGCGACAAACCTTTGGCTGATGGTATCGGTGTCTGTATTGACGGCCGCATTGTCAAGCCATTCGGTCCTTGCGCAAAATGAATTAGAGGAAGTGGTGGTAACGGGTTCGCGCATCAAGCGGGCTCTTCAACAGGATGCTTCCACACCGCTCTCCACTTATGGTCAGGATGATCTCCAGGACATCGGCGCCAAGGACGTTCGGGATATTGTCCAGGCGCTGACTATCAATGCCGGTTCACAAAATAACTCGGACAACCTGACGCAGAATTTCACCGGAGGGACTTCCAATATCAGTTTGCGGGGACTGGGGGTGTCCTCGACATTGGTTTTGCTCAACGGCAGGCGGCAGGTTACTTCATCCGTGGTGACTGACCAGGGCGCCAGTTTCGTAGATACCGCCGCGTTGGCGCCAAACCTGGCCATAAAACGGGTTGAAATTCTCAAGGACGGCGCATCCGCCATTTACGGTTCCGATGCGGTCGCCGGCGTTGTCAACTTTATTACCCGGGACGATTTGAACGGCGCAGAGTTGCAGGTGGAACAGCGCTCGCGCACCAATAACGGCAGCCAGGATGATACCTATGTTGACTTTGCCCTGGGTCGGGACGTCGGTGACGATGGGCATTTCCTGCTGGCGACCAGTTATCTTGATCGCAGCAGCCTGGCATTGGGAGAAGTCGATTGGCTGAGACCCTCATACAGCAGTTTTGGCAATCCGGGCAGCTTCGTCAGGCCCTCGCTGGCGGATGCCAATAACCCCGACGGTCTTACAGTTGCTGACCCCAACTGTACTGCGAACGGCGGTACCTTGTCCGCAGGCACTCACGGCAATGCCTTTTGCCTGTTCGATTTCGGTCCCCAAGTCACAGCCGTGTCGAAGGAAAACCGCTTCCAGGTTTTTACGCGCGCTACCTGGGATTGGAATGATGCGACCCGACTCTGGGCGGAAGTCGGTTATGCGCGTAACGACACGTCCCGCGAAACTTCCCCGAGCTTCCCGGTGTTGAACGCGCCGGTGGTCCCGGCGACGCACCCGGGCAACCCCTATGGCGAGGATGTGTCATTCCGCGGCCGTCCTTACGGCGTAGGCAAGCCCCCTGAGATCAATTTCTACGACCACGAGACCGTCAGGCTGGCGGCGGGTCTGGAAGGGCAGTTCACTGACGAGATGTCTTGGGAGCTATCCTGGGTTTCGGCTCAAAACGATGCCTTCTTGAATCCGCTCGACGTGATTGCAGCTAATTTCCAGGCGGCGCTAAGGGGCTTCGGCGGCGCTGAATGCGACCGCGCCGACCCGGCCGGCGCCGGCGTGGGCAACTGCCTGTATTTCGACCCGTTCGACCCTGCCGCAGCGAATAACGAGGCTTTGCGAAGCTTCATCATCGGCGATTACATCGCTGAATCAGAGTCCGATCTCGAAGTGATCGAAGCTGTAGTCTCGGGTAGTGACCTGTTTGATATGCCCGGCGGCCCGGCCGCGTTTGCCCTTGGCATCCAATACCGCGACGAGTCTATCGGCGCCGTGCATAATGCCCTGACGCAACAGGACAGCTTTGCCTTCCTCATCGGCAATCAGGATTTTTCCGGTCAACAGGACGTGTACGCGGTGTTCGCCGAAATCCTGTTGCCTTTCAATGACAACTTCGAGGTCACTGCGGCGCTACGCTACGAGGATTACGGCGGCTCGGTCGGCAGTACCACCAACCCGAAACTTTCCCTGTTGTGGACACCCACGCAAACGCTTTCTTTCCGGGGCTCCGCCAGCACTTCTTTCCGCGCCCCCTCGGTGAACCAACTGAAAGGCGCGCAAACCAATTTCGCCAACATCACCGACCCCAATGACGGCTCCACGACCTTCGGCGGCAACCGGACGGTAGGGGACCCCAACCTGAAACCGGAGACCTCGACGGCATTCAATGTCGGCGCTTCGCTTTCGTTGGCCGATTGGGATTTCAGCGTCGATTATTGGGACTTTTCGTTTGAAGACGTGCTCACCCGCGAAAGCGTTCAAGGCGTCGTCAACGCCAATCCCAACGACTCGAACCGGGTTATACGCACCGCGGCCGGCACCATATCCATCGTCAAAACGTTCTTTATCAATGCGGAGGCCATTGATACTTCCGGCCTCGATTTTTCCGCACGCGCATCTTACGATACCGCGGTCGGCGCTTTTACGCCCTCCCTGGACGCCACCTGGATATTGACCTACGACCTCACTGACTCCACCGGCAATACCACTGACGGGGTCGGTAAACTGAACCGTAATACGGTCGGCAATCCAACCCCGGAATTACGCGGCAACTTGGGGTTGACCTGGCGACGTGGCCGCCACAGCGCCAATGTATTCGCCCGTTACGTGGACAGTTACAAGAATGACGTCAGCGGCGCCGCCATCAAGTCCTTTACCTCCATCGACCTCCAGTACAGACTGGATTTCGGCGCTTTCCTGAGATCGAATTCGCAGACCTCGCTGACCCTCGGCGTGATAAATGCGACCGACGAAGACCCCCCGTTCGTTGACGTTGCCGGCAGCTACGACCCACGCACCGGCGACCCGCGGGGCCGGAGAGTCTATATAAAATTAGGCACAAACTTCGACTTTTAACCGACTTTCTCGTAATCAAACATCTTGGTTTATGTAGGGTAGGGCATGTCGTCGAAACAGTTGACCGCTGAAAAGATGGAAGCGGTAATGCGTAAATATTACGAGGGTTGCAATGAGGGGAACCAGGCGAAGATAACCCAATGTTTGACGCCCGATGCCGTCCATTACTTCCCTCCGGGCATGTATGACGGCCCATTCCGCGGGGCGGAGAAGATCGCCGCGCGCTGGAAAGAGGCCGTGGTGAATTTTGGCTCATGCTGGACAATTGACGCTTTACTTGTCGATGAGAAGAAGGCCGAGGCGGTAATCGAATGGACCCATTTCAAGACCAGGCAGGATATCCTGCTTCGAGGCGCCGAATGGGTTATCTTCGATGCGGACTCGGGGTTGATGCAGGAAATCCGGGCCTACTACGCATCGCCACAGGCAGCGGATATCAAGCGCCTGGAGTTGGGTGGATTCGACTATGAACGGCGTGGCTACAAACTGGTTTCTCCCCGCCGTCTCGATTGATTGGGGTAATGCCGCCCAAACTGTCCCCGTGTCCCCGCGGGGATAAAGAATTAGCGGGAACTACCGGGTGGTGAGTAAATCCGCCAGTTGTTCATGGCTGGGGATGGTTCTATATGCGCCGGCTTCACCTAAGGTGGGCGAATTGCCGGCGCCCGTGAGCACCCCTACGGGCAGTACTCCCGCTGCATGGCTTGCTTGCATGTCGATTACGCTATCCCCCACGTAAATTGCATCATTCGGGGCAACGTCCAGGATATCCAGGCACTTCACCAGGCCTTCCGGGTCGGGTTTTCGTTTTTCGACGTCGGTCCCGGTGATTACCGCGTCGAATAACCCGGCCACGCCCAGTTGATATAACAATTCCAGGGATTTACCCCTTGAACTCGTGACGATGCCAAGCGTGTAACCAGCGGCTTTCAACTTCGACAATGTTTCGTAAACACCGGGCAAGACACTGGCGTTGTCCTTGAGTACGCCGGGCCACAGCTGCATGGCCCTGTCATTCAACTTGTCGATCATGGATTGGTGATCTTCCATCGAAGAAGGCAGTACATGCTCCCAATAGGAAATACCATGGTTTAAAGTGTCATACACGCGGGATTCGATCATTTCCAGGCCGAATTCCTCACCGGTCAGTTTAGCGAGCAGGTAAAAAGCTCTCACCGTATCAACCAAGGTGCCGTCCAGGTCGAACAGGATGGCGCTCACTTCGATGGGTTCGATAACAGTCAGTTTGAGCTGGTCGCCGTCGTTCAAAACCAAATATCGACGAAGCGAAACAGGGGCGATAATTTCAACCTGGTTTGCCGGATAGTTCGCGATCTCAGGGAAAATAATCGCGCCGGTAATCCGGTTATTAATGCGTATGGGGTAGCTTCGCGCCTTGCAGTGATTGCCGTCAGGGTCAATAATGTCGATGCCTTTATTGCCCTTGAGTGATCGCCAATCAGCCATCACCGCCGCATCTTCCACTTTCAAATTGAGCGTGCCCGGCCAGGCATCGATGCCAAGTTTATCCAGGAATTGTTTTTTTGCGTGTTCCAGATCAGTAAAGCCCGCGCCTTGTCCCAGCCCGGTAACGACCTTGCCGAATAATTCCAACGGTTGTGGCTTGTCAGTAGTCATCACTCAGGGCAGGCACGGAGGTCTGTCCCCTGTTGCGCGAAGGAGCCGTTCTTTGTTATGGAAGCTGTTGTTGTAATTCGGCGGCACGGTGAATGGCTGCGCGAATTCGCGAGTACGTCCCGCAACGGCAAATATTACCTGACATGGCCTTATCAATATCTGCGTCGGAAGGCGAAGGATTATCGGCTAACAATGCGGCGGCGGACATCAGCTGTCCAGATTGACAATATCCGCATTGCGGCACTTGTAATTCCAGCCAGGCTTCTTGTAGCGGATGGCTGCCGTTTTTGGAAAGATGTTCGATGGTGGTTATTTTTTTGTTGGCCATCCTTCCCGCCGGGGTCACGCAAGACCGTAGCGGCATTCCATCCACGTGGACTATGCAAGCGCCGCATTGGGCTATCCCGCAACCGAATTTTGTGCCGGTTAACCCGAGTTCATCCCGAAGCACCCACAGGAGCGGCGTGTCCGATTCAACGTCTAATTCAAAGTGTTTGTCATTAACGTGGAGTTTTATCATATTTTTAATTGGGGCGATTAATGTCGCAAATTTTTTGCAATTCTGAAAACGTCATTCAATATAATCCAGATTTAAACAATTTTATATTATTTTTGAAAACAGGTGAACGGCTGACGGGTAAGAGATTGCGACATATGCCGTTTACAAAGGATCGCATCGGGCCGACCCTCAATGCCAGAGGGCGCGCAGAAGTTTTGTGACTTCAGCCAGGCTTTCCAGGTTGTGCACCGGAAGAAAGTAGTCAAGAAAGGGCAGGGCTGTTTGCATGCCCTTGCATAACGGTTGATAGTTTTCATTGCCCAACAGGGGGTTCAGCCAGATTATTTTGTTGACGCGTCGGCGCAGTTGTTCCATTTCGTTCCGCATCAAGTCGGCATCGCCCTGGTCCCAGCCATCGCTCAGGATCACTGCGATGGTGTGGGAACTCAACATCTGGTGGGCTTCCCGTTCATTCAGTTCGCGCAGACAGCCGCCGATATTCGTGCCACCGGCCCAGTCGTGCACCTGTTCTGACATTTGCGCCACGACGTCGCCGACGTCATTGCGGTTCAGGTAAGGTGTAATGCTGGTCATGTGGGTTGAGAACACGGCAACCTCGATGTTGGAGATTTTCGCTCCCATGGCGCAAATGAGTTGAATCAGGAACTGGCTATAGCGCTCCATGGACCCACTCACGTCGCAAAACAGGATGAGTTTGTTTTTCTTCAGCCTGTGTGTTTTATAAGCCAGTCTCAAACAATACTCGCCATAGGGCATGCTGCGCCGGAAAATTTTTCTGAAATCCAGTTGGGCGCCGGATTTTGCCGGACTGAATCTCCTGCTCTTGCGATTGGCCAGGATAGCGATCAATTCCGCAATGATTTTACGGGCTTCTTCCAGTTCCAGCTCGCTCATCCTGTCGATGTCTTTCTTCGCTAACAGTTCATGGCTGGAATAACCCGCCTGCTCCGGTTCCGTTTCTTCCTCCCCTGCATCATCCTCGGCGGGTTGTAGTTGCTTGCGGATTTCCCGGGCTTGCGTGGCGTCATCCCTGCTTTTTTCCTTCGCTTTTGCGCCGGGCTGTTCATCTTCTGCCGTGATTTCCCGGTTCTCCCAGTACTCGCGGAACAGGCGCGTGAACAGTTCCATGTCCTCCCGGTTGATGATCAATGTCGCGAGGGCCGCCGCATAAAAGTCTTTGTGATTGGCAATGTCGATGTATAAAAGGCTTCGGCTTAAATCGATCAGGTTGGCCGGATTAACGTCTATCCCCGCATAATGCAGTTTTCTGCCAAACCGGATAATGTGGGTAATAAAGGGCAGTGACTGTTGTTGCAAGCCGGCGGGCATTTCGCCCCGCGGGGGCAGAAATGGCTCGTTGTCGCCGCCGGGTGAATACGTGTATTGCATGGGATGAACGGGTAAAACTGGTCAGTTGATGCTGCCTTGGGCGCTGACCACAGGCCCGCCTTTGAAGTTTTTTGTGATAGCCAGGGCTTTTTGCAGGTTATCGTCCGTGAGTTTTTCCTGGTCTTGCTTGTATTTCAATATACAGCTCAAGGTGGTTTCAATGACCTCCTGGTCCAGTTCGTCGATGCCCAGTGAAAGCAAGGCATTGGCCCAGTCAATCGTCTCGGCGATGCCGGGCCGCTTGTAGAAATCCTCTTGGCGCAACAATTCCATGAATTTGCAGACCTGGGTTGACAATGTTTCCTGAATTTTCGGCACTTTCGTTAAAATGATGTTCAGTTCTTTTTCCAGGGTAGGGTAATCAATCCAGTGATACAGGCAGCGGCGTTTAAGCGCATCGTGCATCTCCCTGGTCCGATTCGAAGTCAATACGACGAATGGGGGTTGCTCTGCCTTGATTGTGCCTACTTCAGGAATCGTAATTTGAAAATCGGAAAGCGCTTCTAACAGAAATGCTTCAAACTCATCGTCTGAACGGTCAATCTCGTCAATGAGCAAAACGGGCGGTTGTGGGCCGTGCGGCTGGATGGCCTGGAGTAGTGGCCTTTTGAGCAGGAATTCCTGGTCGAAAATATTAGTCCCGATGCTTTCCTTTTCCACGCCGCGAGCTTCCTGGAGTCGTATCTCCAGCATTTGTCGCAGGTAATTCCACTCATAAAGGGCGAGGTTCGTGTCCAGCCCTTCATAACATTGCAGGCGGATTAACTCAGTGTCCAGACTCTTGGCCAGGACCTTGGCCACTTCGGTTTTCCCGACGCCCGGTTCCCCTTCAAGGTAAAGTGGTTTCCCGAGAGAGGCGGCAAGATAGACAGTAGTCGCCAGGTGACGGTCGGTGATATAGCCGTGCGCGGCGAATTTCTGCTCTATTTCTTCGATTGAATCAAACATGTCCCCTGTTTCCCTAATCCGGATTTCATCTTCAACTTTTCCTTTTATACAATGAGGAGAATAATATCAACAATTTCGTAAATAATCGGGGAAATACAGCATCAGTCAAATGCGTGGCTATATCGAAAAGCTGTTGAATCGCGGCGAGATGCACGTTGTCGAATGGAATGTGACTTGGCGTGACGGCGCGTATTTTCATGGCCTGCTCTGCGGGTACACTGAAGACTTGCGGGCCTTGGAAGTCTCCTTTGCAACCCGCGTCTATAAGAGTATTTCAGCGGGACTGCCGGGGTATACACCGGCAGGTTGGGGATAGATGCGACCAAGCCCTTTGCCATGCGTGAGAATTTCGAGCGCAAACGTATTCCGGGATTGTTCGACGTCAACCTGAAGGACTATTTTATCTGAGTTGCCAGCTTGCGAATTATGCTAAAATGTATCCGGTTAAATTTTTGCGAATAGAAATGCCATGAGCGCAATTGTTAAAGAAGTTTATGATGCCTTTCTTGAGGCAGGCGTCAGCGAACAAAAATCGTCTGAGGCGGCAAAAGCCATTGCAAATTGTGATACTGAATTTCATAAAATAGAAACTGATTTACTGATTTTAAAGTGGATGGTCGGCTTGGTTATCGTTGTTGAAATTTTACCAATTCTAAAGTCCTTGTTTTGATACAAATATTTTAACCCACAAACCCGCATACAGCATTCCAGGTCAGGCTTGCTGAAACAGGCGGGTCAGGTACGGCGGAGTATTTCGATTACCGCTTCCGTCATCGGGTTGCCGGAAGGCGTTGCAACATCGCTGAGGCAGGCATTAAACCGCCCATCGAGATCGCCGGCGTCTATTTTGCCTTTTGCGCCTACAGCGACGATCTGTGATGACGGCGTCGTCTTTTTCCATGGTTCGCCTTTGGCCAGGATCACGCGTTTGCCGGTCATTTGCAGGATGACGCGCCGGCCGGGTACTTCATTAAGATAAAAGATGCCTTATATTGCAGGCGCTGAAATCGAAGTCGTCATAGTGAAATGAACCATGATGTTGACAGCGCCTTCGCCTGAGACCATCCGGGGGTTATTTTGCAGGGAGTCGGCAAAAATATGAGCTCGCCCCGTTCACGAGTTGATATGGAAAAGGTCGTTCTTTTTGACAGCAAATTTTTTTTGTATCATTATGCTTCTCATGCGCACGACAGTCACTCTGGAACCAGAAGCTGAACGCCTGCTCCATGAAGCAATGCATCAACGCGGTCAGAGCTTCAAAGAGGCGTTGAACCAAGCCGTCATCCAGGGACTAGCCGACTTGCCTTGCGATACCGACGAGACGCCTTTCGTTCCACAGTCGTTTCCGATGAATCTGCGGACCGGCTACGACCCCGCTCACCTCAATTCTCTCAGTGACAATATGGAAGTGACTGCTTTCCTTGATCTCTCTCGTCGTTTGGGTGAACAGACCGCAACCGGATGATTGTGCCGGATGCAAACCTGCTACTGTACGCAATCGACTCGACAAGTCCTTTTCACAATGCCGCCAGGCAATGGTGGTTGGATTGTCTGAACGGTACCGTTCCTGTTGGGCTTTGTCACCCCGTTGTCTTTGCCTTCGTTCGAATCAGTACTAATCATCGAGCGTTCGAACGGCCTTTGTCACTGGCGCAAGCTACACAAATTGTTCAGTCCTGGAATGAGCGCCAAATCACCCGAACGCTTTATCCCACGGAACGCCACACTCATGACGTATTAGACCTGCTTGTCGCCGCAGGATCTGCTGGTGGCAATCTGGTCACCGATGCGCAAATCGCCGCGTTCGCACTCGCCCATCAAGCCGAAGTGCATACAGCAGACCACGATTTCCGACGCTTTCCCGGTTTGGATTGTCGATTTCCGTTGGATCGCTAAAATCCGAATATCCGCTCTGTCGCCTCGGATAAAACAGTTCCTTATTTCATGAATCTACGGGATCAAATCAGGTTTGAGTGGTGATAGATATAAAGCGCCATGATGCAGACGATAAGCATTGTGAACGTATAACCGGCATTCCAGCGCATTATCGAGAAAGAAGATACCCCGAACCTTCCCTGCAGGGATAAATTGATGCCTGAGAAGGGGGAGACGACGATGCCGTTGCCCCACATCATCATCATACATATTCCAAGCAGGTTGGCGCTGTATGGGGTATTGCTGAGCAGACTCCCCAAAATTGAAATCGTGATAATGGGGTGGACGCCGATTACCGAAAATAAAATTGCGGCCAATATGAAACCACCGCCGATTATCGGCGTTATGCCGGTTATTCCAAGCGACATATTACTGCCGGTCAATACGGCTGAAATGCCGGTGGACATGACCCCGGCGGCCAGGAACAGCATGAGTTCCCTGTACATGTTCGGCAAATCGGTGAATACATGAGACGTCAGCAGGCGGACCGATGCTGAAGCGTTGCGAACGACGAGCATTGATACCGTCAACAGGAAAGCTAAAATCGTTATCAAGGTCAGGATGGGAAAGGCGGGAAATAATTTATTCAGCGCGATGACCGACGTAGACAGCAACAACGGAATAAACAAGGCCTCGAAGCGAAGAGGATAGCCGTGGGTTTCATCACTTTCATCGTCCCGTAACAGCTGCCAGGTCGTTATGAGCAATCCGGCCAGCGCAATGGGAATCCCCGCCAGCGCCAGCGTGATGAAATCAGAACCGGGGGCGTAAACCAGCGCGGTGGCGATGGAGACGTAAAAAGGCGACCAGTAACAGCCGCTGCAAAACGCCCTGGAAAACAGGATGACCTGCAAGCGGTTGATCTTCCCGGCCCGTTCCATCCGGTTGCCGAATATCATGACGGCGGAGAGATTGATCACCGATGCGAACAGGTGCAACCCCCAGGTGGTCTTTACCAGGGCTTTTTTCCCCTTGGGGAGCGCGGCAGACGTTCGGTCATTCGGCTGGGTGATTAAGCGAAGAAACGTGACCGATGCAATCAGGGCGACCACGTGGATATTCGCCGAGACAACCCGAGTAAATTCCACGGGCAGGTGATTCAACCTTACCCAGGCAATGCAGGTTATTCCAATCGCCAGCATCCCGGAGATCTGGTAAACCATGGCCCGGGGCAACCGGCGGAATAATAACAAGGCCGCCAGCCACCCCGGCAGGCTTGCCCAGGCGGGTGAGATGGAAGCCGACGTTGCCGCGATAACCGCAAGGGACATCATTGCAAACAGCAGGACGCCCGGCAGCTTTGCAACAGGGGATTGCTTCTCCATGAGAGACGACTGCCGCCCTTTCAAAATGCTGTTGACGGTTGCCGGTATTGAAAAAGCGCCACTTGATTACCCGGCTTCAAGCAGGAAATCGGTGACTAACTTATTGAAGCGTCGGTTGTGCTCTATTTGTGTCCAATGACCGCAATTGCCAAAAATGTGCAGCTGGGAGTTCTTGATGCACCTGAAAAGAGCTTCCGAACATGATACGGGGATGATCAGGTCGTCCCTGCCGTGAATGATGAGGGTCTCGTGTTCAATGTTTTTAATATCGGCTTCTTTACTGCATATTTTTCTGATGCTGTCTTGTCTGGGGGCGGGAAACATCGCGGCATAAGCCTCCTGCACGCCCGGCCGCATGCTGGCCTCGTACCTGAGCTGGGCCAACTCGTCGGTCACCAGTGAACGATCATGGGCAAACAAATCCAGCATCTTGCGCATGTTGTCCGGCGAAGGGGTATAACCCCAGGTAAAATCAAGACCGTCGGTCAGTTTGAATTCAACGCCGACGCTACCCATCAGCGCCAGGCGGGACACCCGCTCAGGAGCGCGAATCGCCAGGGCAATAGCTAATGCTCCGCCAAAAGAGTTGCCGATCACGTGCGCTTTTTCGATTTCCATGGCATCGAGAAAATCGATAGCGTGTTTGAGCCAGGTTTCCATTTCATAACTGATGCCCCCAGGTCGTTCGGTAAAACCGAAGCCAACGACATCAGGCGCTATCGTGCGAAAGCGCTTTGCCAGGTGGGGGATGACGAGGCGCCAATTGGCCCAGGCGCTGACGCCGGGCCCCGAGCCATGCAAGAGTACGACGGGGGGGCCTTCCCCCTGGTCATGGTAATTCGTCGCGACCCCGCCCGCATCGATTGAGGAACCGATTTCCGGTGACGTTGTCATGCTGTTCCTTCATTAAAATTTATGGGCAACGCGCCGTCGGGGGCAGCGCCTTCGGGCCGGCGCGGGAGGCTGTCCCTGCGGGGGTGATTGCAACGGGGTCTCCACAGGGGCAACCCCCTGTAGTTGCCCTGTATCGGGCGGTTGTGATGTATCATTATTCCATTGACTTCCGGCTTGCGTCAGGATGACGGTCTCTATTATGATCGTGAATAATGTATGGTATAACGTTATCGCTTCAAGATCGAAAAATTTTCTGCCCCTGCGGGCAATCATCGGGAAAAAGAGTGAGATGAACAATCAAACCGGGAAACCAATCGTTTTCGTGCACGGCGCCTGGCATGGCGCCTGGTGTTGGGAGAAAGTCATTCCCATATTGAAAGAAAAAGGCCATGAAACACACGCGCTCGACCTGCCAGGGTTGGGGCAAGATGAAACGCCTGTTGGGGAAGTCACGCTGGATACCTATGTGGACGCAGTGAAACAGCTGGTTTCCGATATAGACGATAAAGTCATTTTAGTTGGTCACAGCATGGGTGGCCTGGTCATCACCCAGGCCGCGGAATGGCTGTCTGACAGGATTCATGCCCTTGTTTACCTCGCGGCGTTTTCGCCAAAAGACGGCGAAGCCCTGTCTGATTACGCCTGGAACGACAGTAGATCCTATGTGACCCGTTACAAGCAAGTGAATGAGGCGGAGGGGTCCGTGACCGTCGACCCGGAGAAATTGCCGGCGTGTTTCTACGGCATGTGCAGCGCGGAAGATACGCAGAATGCCATTGCCAGGTTACGGCCACAACCATTGGCTCCATTGACCCGGCCCGTAAAGATCACCCCGGAAAATTACGGCAGTGTCCGGCGTTATTATATCGAGTGCACCAAGGACCAGGCCCTGACCTGGCCCATGCAGCAGAAGATGCAACCCAATGCAAGACTGGATGGTTTATTCACCCTGGAAACAGACCACTCGCCCTTTTATTCCTGCCCCGGAGATTTGGCCGATTGTCTGGTTCAAATATAGCGGCGATACCGGCGCCGTCACTGCTTGCGATAAAGTTTTATCGATTTTCTTATAAAAAATCGATATTGTGTTGTATCCTGTGACTTGGAAGTTTGGCTATGCCTGATTTAACATGCAAACAGACTGCCTCGGTAAAAGGTTTGCTGTCATAAACAGCTATGCGATCCATCGTGAAAAAGAAGCGAATATGATGCAAATGCAAAGACGCTATGTACGCGTCACAAGTAAAGACAGGCCTGGGTTTGTCGAATTTAATTTTTCAATCGGCGACCCGGATATCTACCTGGAGATGATATTGCCCGTTCAGGCGTTCGAGGAATTTTGTCAGTCGAACAAGGTGACTTTCCTGACTGACAGGCAAGCCCAAGCGGTCGCGAGGCAACAGGAAAAATGGCGTGATGGTGAAGCAGGCAGCCTGTATTCGGCGCAAAATAACCAGTAATCCCAAGGATCAGTCAGATGTCTATCGATATTAAGACCACAAAAATAGAACCAAGGCGAGTCACCTTTGAACACATTGCGGAAAAGTTGGGCGAGGGCAAGACTCCGAGCCGGTACCAGGAAGTGATGTTCGGCTTGCAGCATGAAGAGGTATTCCATTACCGTCCCACCTGGGACCCCGGGCATGAAATCTTCGATGCGGATCGAACCGCCGTTAACATGGGGGATTACGAGGACCTGCTCGACCCCCGTCGTTATTACTACGGTACCTATGTCATTCAACGCTCCAGGCAGCAGGAGTCCCTGGAGAAAAACTTCGCCGCTGTTGAAAAGCGGGGTTTGTTGAATGCGCTGGATGCCTCATTGATTGAGAAGATCAGGAAAGTCGTTATTCCATTTCGTCACGTAGAGTGGGGAGCGAATAACAATAACCTGTTTATCGCGGCCTACGGTTTCGGCACGCCCATAACCGTTGCCGCGGATTTCCAGGGCATGGACAGGCTGGGAAATGCGCAATACATCACCCGGATTGGTTTGATATTGTCAAACAACGATCCGGCGATCCTGGATCAAGCCAAATCAGAATGGCTGGATGAACCCATGTGGCAACCCTTGCGTAAAGTCATCGAGGACAGTTTTGTGATCAAGGACTGGTTTGAATTGCACGTGCTGCAAAATTATCTCATTGACGGAATATTCCACCCGTTGCTGTTCCAACACTTCGATGACGAAGTCGTCGCGAACGGGGGCGCTTCTTTTGCGATGGTGACAGAGTTTTTCGTCGACTGGTTTGCCGAGTCCATGCGCTGGGCCGACAGCACGATTAAAACGGCCGTCAAGGAGTCTGACGAGAACAGGGCGCTTATCGGAGGCTGGATTGAAAAGTGGTTACCGGTAGTCAGTCAGGCGGCTGAACCGCTGGCCGGGTTTATATTCGCGGATCGAAGCAGTGAAGTCCTGGAGCGGATTTCCGACCAGCTGGCTGCAAGAACCGGCAAGATCGGCATCAGCGCGCGCGCAGCCTAGGGAGACGATCATGGCGGAAAATGTCTTTATTGCATTGCAAAACAACCCGGATGCGCAACCGATCATAGAGGCGATAGTTGATGATAATCCCGGCGCGGTGGTGAATGATTCTCCGGGCATGGTAAAAATCGATTGTCCGAAACGCCTGGTGATCAAACGCGTGACCGTGGAGGAAAAAATCGGCGGAGAATTCAACTTGCAGGATATTCACCTCACGTTGATTTCCCTGTCGGGCAACATCGAGGAAGATGATGATGAGTTTGTTTTACACTGGAATTTTTGAATTTCTAAAGTAATCGAGAGGAATTGCAACATGGCAGAGAAACCGAAACGTCTTAACCTGAATCAAAAATACCAACTCATGACCCGTGGATTGGATTGGGAAACCACTTACCAATCCATGGATGAGGTTTTCCCGTACGACAGGTACGAAGGCATAAAAATAAAAGATTGGGATAAGTGGCAGGACCCTTTCCGCCTGACCATGGATGCCTATTGGAAATACCAGGCTGAAAAAGAGAGGAAACTTTATGCCATCCTCGACAGCGTGGCGCAAAACAACAGCCAGTTGAATATTTCCGATGGGCGTTACATGAATGCAGTAAAGATATGGATGCAGGGTGTCACGCCGCTGGAATACGCCGCTTTCCGCGGTTTTGCCATGCTGGGCCGTGGTTTTCGGGGAGCGGGCGCCCGGGTTGCCTGCCAGTTCCAGTCTATCGACGAGATGCGTCATTACCAGACGCAGGTACATGCCTTCAGTCATTACAATAAATACTTTAATGGTTTTAACCAGTACTCGAGAATACGCGACCGCGCCTGGTATTTGTCTATTCCAAAGTCCTATTTTGAAGACGCAGTATCCGCGGGGCCGTTTGAATTAATCACCGCCATTTCTTTTTCATTCGAGTACGTACTGACGAATCTCCTGTTCATGCCGTTTGTTTCAGGCGCGGCTTATAACGGCGACATGGCCACGACGACGTTTGGTTTTTCCGCCCAGTCCGATGAATCAAGACACATGACCCTGGGGCTTGAAATCATCAAGTTCATGCTGGAACAACATGAAGACAACCTGCCCATAGTGCAGGAATGGCTGGACAAATGGTTCTGGCGCGGCTACCGCTTGCTCGGATTGGTCGGTACCATGATGGATTACATGCTGCCCAAGAAAGTCATGTCCTGGCGTCAGGCCTGGGAGATCTACTGGGAAGATAACGGTATGGCGCTGTTTAACGACTTGGCCCGTTATGGTTTAAGGCCGCCTAAACACCATGAGGCGGCGACCAAGGAAAAATATCGAATTACCCATGAATTCTGGTCGACCATTTACCAGTTCTCCCATGCAACGGCCTTGTATACCTGGATACCGACAACGGAAGAACTGGATTGGTTGTCGGCGGAGTATGGTGAATTGTTCGACACGGTTTATCGTCCCCGTTACGAGTACTGGCAGGAGCTCCATGAAAAGGGCGAGCGTTTCTTTCAAAAGCGACTGCCGGTCGTGTGCAACGTCTGCCAGATCCCGATATTCCACACCATGCCGGATGATCCGCTTATGAATTGTTGCCTGGTTTCAGAGTACAAGGGCACCAAGCACCAGATGTGTTCCCAGGGTTGCCTGGACATCTTCAACCGCGAGCCGGAGAAATATTGTCAGGCCTATATTCCACCACAACAGATTTACCAGGGGAATTGCGGCGGCGCCAGCCTCGAAGATTACAGGAAATGGCTGCATATCAAAGACGAAGAAACCGGCGAATATTACGGCTCGGAGGATCACGTGATGTGGGAACAATGGCAAGCCCAGGCCGCCAAGCCGACTGGCGTTGCGCCGGCGTCCTGAGGGTATGAAAACAGGGACGGATTTGTTTTCCGGATTCCCCCCTGACAAGGGGGGATCAAGGGGGGGTGGGCAAACCCGGAAAGGTTGATGCCAGCCACCGGCGCGAACCCCTTGAATCCCTTTTGTCAGGAGGGCTTGGGAGATAAAAAAGGTTCTTGACTAACCTTGCGAGTCCTGCGGCAAATAACATAATTATTCAACAGGTTAAAGAATATGGCAGTAAAGTTTATCGGTGATTCCTACGATTTTCCTTGCGCGAACCGACAGGAAAATTATGGCGGCGACATGAATATCTACATAGTGTGGGACCACCACCTGATTTACTGCGCGCCCAACACCTACCGGCTGCCGCCAAACATGAAATTCAGGGATTTCCTCGAACAGGTTTTCGCCCCCGATTATTTTCAGCATCCCGACGTTGAAAAGGTCGATTGGGAAAAAGGCGTCTGGCAGATGGAAAACCAGCCTTGGCAGCCCGATTTCGATAAAACCTTTGCAGAGAACGGCATTGCCCATAATTCATTCATACGCGTTGCCACCCCCGGCCTGGAAGGCTTGCATGGAGTAGGCAACTGAGGCCGGATTCCCGCACGCGCTACTCACGTGTCTTACCAAGCGACCATTGAGCCCCTGGGCGAAACCATAGAGGTTGAAGAAGATCAAAAATTACTGGATGCGGCATTGCGGGCCGGTATCTGGTTGCCTTATGCCTGTAACCACGGGGTTTGCGGCACCTGCAAAGTCGAGGTGCTGGAAGGAGACGTAGATCACAATGAAGCGTCGGCATTCGCCTTGATGGACGTGGAGCGCGACGAAGGCAAGACCCTGGCCTGTTGCGCAACGCTGTTGTCGGATATCGTCATGGAAGCGGACATAGAGGAAGAAGAAGACGCGCTGAACTTGTCGGTGGAAGATTTTGTCGGCACGGTCACGAAGATTGAGGACTTGACTCCCACCGTTAAAGGCATCTGGCTGGAGATACCGGGTGACGGCATTGAATTCCAGGCAGGTCAATACCTCAATTTAAACATCCCCGGCGTGGAAATTCCCCGGGCTTTTTCATTAGCCAATCCACCCTCCGAGAAAAACGTCATCGAATTGAACGTTCGTCATGTTGAAGGTGGCCAGGCGACGACTTACCTGCATGAACAGCTTAGTACCGGCGATAAGCTGACGTTTACCGCGCCCCTGGGCCGTTTTTTTGTGCGTAAGTCAGCGCCTGAGCCGATCATTTTTCTGGCTGGTGGCTCCGGTCTCTCCAGCCCGAAATCCATGATCATCGATTTATTGGAAAACGGCGACGAGCGCGAAACCACCCTTGTATACGGCGCCCGCAACCAGTCCGAGCTGTATTATTTCAGGTTGTTTACCCGGCTGGCTGAAGAATATGATAATTTCCATTATCTCACGGCATTATCCGACCCTGCCGCCGGCGATGACTGGGAGGGCGCGCGCTGTTTTGTGCATGAACTGGCTGAACAACGTTTCGATAAGCATTTTGAAGGGCATAAGGCTTACCTGTGCGGGCCTCCTCCCATGATCGACAGTTGCATCACCAGCCTGATGCGGGGCCGCTTGTTCGAGGAGCACATTTTCATGGAAAACTTTTTCACGGCGGCGGATAGCGGGAAACCCGCGCGCCGCAGCGCCCTGTTCAAAAAATTCTGAATTCCTCCTGACAAGGGGAGGGCGCCTTGTATTCTCCCTCCTGATAAGGGGGCAAGGGGGGTTAAACAGCGGACAGGGATGCGGAGCTAAACAAGGGTCTGGCGGCAGCCCCCCAACTCACTTTCGACGAACAGCGGGAGCGCCTGGGGATTTGGCGTGAAAGTATAAAAATGAGCGTGAATAAATTTATAATTACCATAGAGGATAATGCCGAGGTATTTACCTGCCCGCCTGGGCGCAACGTCCTCAAGGCCATGGAGCAGCTCGGCAGGAAGGGCATCCCGGTCGGCTGCCGGGGCGGGGGTTGTGGCGTGTGCCGCGTGCAGGTGTTGGACCAGGGTGGTTATCGGACGGGCAAAATGAGCCGTGAACAGGTGCCCGTGGAGGATGAGGAGAAGGGTATATGCCTGGCGTGCAAGCTGTTTCCTGAAGGCGATTTACATTTGAAAGTCCTGGGAAAATGGCGAAAACAGTTTTTAACTGGTACAGTTTGAGAAGATAAATAAGATATAATCAATCAAGTAATAGATGAACAGGAGGAGAGAACAATGTCATTTGCAGGCGTGATGAGACCAGGCCATGCGGCGATCCGGGTATTGGATATGGAAGAATCATTAACTTACTACACGGAGCGACTGGGTTTGATGAAAACCGATGAGGACGACCAGGGCAGGGTTTATCTCAAGGCGTGGGATGAATTGGACTGTTTTTCCATAGTGCTGAGAGAGGCCCCATCACCGGGAATCGATTATACCGGCTATAAAACCTGTTCGCGGGCCGACCGGGATGAGCTGGTGGGAAAGCTGGAAGATTACGGACTCGAGATTGAATGGATTCCGGAAGACGAGCTTAAGGGCTGTGGCGAACGAGCGCGCTTTCAGACCCCATCCGGTCACCTGTTTGAACTGTATGCGGAAAAAAAGCAGGTTGGCGACGGACTGGGTCGGTTGAACCCCAATCCCTGGCCGGAAGGCTTGAAAGGCATGCAGGTATACCGGTTTGACCACGTGCTGTTATACGGTCCCAAGATTATTGAGACCACGAAGATTTTTACGGACGTGTTAGGATTTGACCTGACCGAACGGGTATTGTCCCCGGAAGGCGAAATGAATGTGTCCTTTGTTTCCTGTTCCAATAAAGCCCATGACCTGGCCTTTGTGGAATACCCCGAACCGAATAAGTTACACCACGTGTCGTTTATGCTGATGACCTGGGAAGAGGTGTTGCGGGCTGCCGATATTATGAGCATGCATGGAATTTCCATCGATATTGGTCCTACGCGTCACGGCATCACCCGGGGCCGCACCATTTATTTCTTCGACCCCTCCGGCAATCGCAATGAAGTGTTCTGCGGCGATTACACCTGGTACCCGGACCGCGAACCGATCACCTGGACCGCCGACGAACTGGGCAAGGCCATCTTCTACCACGACCGGAAGCTGAACGAGAATTTCCTCTCGGTTGTTACCTGAGCCTATTTCATTTATTTGTGTTCGTCTGCGGATGATTTCATGGGCCAGAACTCAAAGTACTCCGTTATGACGATCAGTACCGGGAAGGTCAGCCCGAGCAATGCCGATGAGAGCCATAATTCCTCCTGATAGTTGCCCCCTGGACCGGCGGCCAGTGGGCCGGATACCACCGGGCCCAGGAATAAATATACCTTCTGCAGGATAATCGCCGCGACGGCGCAGAAAATCGTCAGCGCCAGGCCCTTGACCGGTTGCGCCATTTTGCCGACCGTGGCCGGCATGGAACAGTTCCAAACCAGCGCGAATACGATTTGCGCCGGCACACAGCACATAAATAAATAGGCAACCCAGGTACTAAAGGTAGCTTCTTCGAATAAACTGATTATCCCCAGCGAAATAACGATAACCAGGATAAGTGTCGCCAAACCCAGCCGCGGTTGTTTCATGGTAGTTCCCATATCTGTTAACAGCAGTTCCCGCTAACAGTGGGTTTAGTGGCTGTTTTTCCGTTCCATGGCCCATCCCACGCGCATCCCTGGCGTTAGTCACTCCAAAACAGCCCCCAAACCCACTTTCGACGAACAGCGGGAACCCCTGCTCTGTTATTGAGTATTTTCACTCTGACCCCCGGATATTATATTATCTGGTACCCCGCTGAAAGGGAATTCTTCCTGCCAGACGACGCGGCCTTCGCCTGGAAGGAACTGGCCGGTTCAGATGCGGGCGATGTCGTAGTCGGGCAGACTGGTCTTTATCCAGCACTTCTTGTCGGATATCACGCCATTCTGGTCGAAATCAAAATCGAGGTTGTCAAAGCCGTACTGCTTACGATTTGCTGGCAGGTCGTTCACGTCGGCGGGAATCAGGTGCAGAAAGAACGTTGCCTCCGTGTTGGCGGAGGCGCACGGCTCCTTATAGCAGGTCAGCGTGTTCTCGCTGATATATACGTCAAAGTCGGAGCGAATGACGGGTTCGCCGGACACTAACTCCTCGCAGGCGGGGCGGGCCGCCGGTTAGCGATCGCCGACCAGCCTCTCCAGGTGGTAGTTGAGGCTGATGATGTAGTCAGTTATGGCGCTGGCTTCCGCTTCGCCAATGCCAGATGACGACATGGACGTGCCTGGAGCAAACTGCTCCGGGTCAGTGAGAAACCGCGTGATGCTGTTCCGTGTCCAGACGACGTCCAACAAATCAAACGCATCCGAAAATTGGTAGCCTCCAACTTCGCCCGCTCGCCGCCCGATGATGCCGACAAGGTGCGGCCCGACGTCGTGCCGCTCGGCGTTCAGGTTGTGGCAAGCGCTACAGTGCAGGCCGAATAACCGCTTGCCTGCCGCCGTGTCCATACCCGGGTCTCCCTTATCGGGCGGAGCTGCCGCCGTGTCCATACCCGGGTCTCCCTTACCGGACGGAGCTGCCGCCGTATCTATATCCGGGTCTCCCTTACCGGACGGAGCTGCCGCCGTATCTATACCCGGGTCTCCCTTACCGGACGGATCTGCCGCTGTGTCTATATCCGGGTCTCCCTTACCGGACGGAGCTGCCGCTCCCGACCAGACATCCCCCTGGCCGGTCCTGATGTGGGCAATATCATACTCAGGGAGAGCCACCGTCGTCATGCATCTCCTGCCGAATATCGCGCCATTCTGGTCGAAATCAAAATCCAGGTTATCGAAGCCGTACTGCTGGCGATAGTCGGGAAGGTCGTTCACGTCGGCGGGAGCCAGGTGCAGGAAGAACCTCGCCTTCGTGTCGGACAGGACGCACGGTTCCTTGACGTAGGTCAGCGTGTTTTCCTTGAGATACACGTCGAAATAGGCGCTGATTGCCGGCTCCCCGGCCGTCGCCGTGCGCCATGTTTCCTGGTACCGCTCCACAACGGACTCGCAGTTGATCGAGTAAACGTCGCGGCGATTCCGAGCTTCCTCATCGCAGTACATCGGGGAACGACTCAGAAAATCAACCAGCGCTCCATCGCTCAACAGGGCTATGCGTCCGTCCGGCATGAACGTTATGTCCCGGATGCGGTAGCCGAGTTCGATCCTCTCGACGTACCGCACGTCCGTCCCGTGACGGCGGACTCGGAAGAGTGCATGAGCCGCCATCGAAGCGACCAGCAGGTCGTCTTTCCACAGGGGGAATCGCTTCTCGTCATTGACGGCGATGGCGGAAACGGCTGGTGACGGGACCCAGGAGAAGACCGGCTGCACAAAGCCGTCGTGCCGGCCTACCTCCTTATCCTCAATGGTTGGGGAAACAGTACCGTCATATTTAACTCCGTAGGAGACCAGGGGCCAGCCATAGTTGCCTCCCCGCTCCAGCAGGTTCAACTCGTCCCCGCCTTTCGCCCCGTGATCCGGTACCCAGAGATTGCCTTCCGCATCCCGCGCCAGCCCTTGTGAGTTGCGAAAACCGATAGCCAGCGTCTCCACCTCTCCTGTTTCGATAGCGATGCGAACGAGTTTGCCCAGATGGATGTCAGGCTCGAACGTCGGTCGTGCCTGCCAATCTTCCAATAAATGGTCCCCGATTGTCACCAGCAGGTGGTCCGCGCCGTCCGTCAACATTTTCCCGCCGGCCTGGTGCCCCCCGAACCAGAGAAGGGGCAGGCAGGGTTCCGCGTCGAATATCGTCCTCCAATCCGGCAGGACCGTGACACCCTCTTCATCTCGTAGAAGCGTCGTGGACGATAACCTGAACCGGATGCACTCACCGGTAAAGTAATGATGAGTTGCGAATAACTCGTAACGTCCTTCCCCCAATTCCTTCAACAGAATATCGGCAGTTCGAAAGCGGTCCGGCTTGAAACCCCGATTATCGTAACCCTCATATTCCTCAAGAGACGTTTCATTCATCGGGACGTTGCCGTCGAGATATTCCGCAGTCCCGTCCGGGAAGACCAAGGCAAACCGTCCCTTAGGCGTAACGACGAGCAGGTCATCCCCCATGCTTTCAATCGCTCCTCCGGTCGCGGCGAAACTTTCGAGTCTGACGGACTCTCTCTTGAGCGCGTACAGGTGAGTGGTGAAAGCGGATCTCCTGGGAGTGGCTGGCGTTACCGGCGGGACCGTCGCCGCTGGGTCCTCAGGGCTGACGGCCACGAGAACTGGTTCCTCTTCGGGAGTGGCTGGCGTTACCGGCGGGGCCGTCACCGCCGGGTCCTCAGAGCAGGCGGCGGTGAGAACTCCAAGCAGGACGAGGGCGAAATGACTTTTGACGAGATTTATGACGGCTTTCCCGAAAGTGGCTAATTCCCGATCCTAATTCCTCGCCTTTTTGAAGTCAAGAGGATACCAGTACGAGCGGCAGTTCCCAAAGCGCCGGCATCGCTTCAGGTCACCGTCGGCAAAGGCTTGGAGCGTCGTCTCGAAACACCTGGAAGCGCCTCGAACGGCTGCTGTCCACGTTCAGGTGGGGCGCGATGTTTTCGGCTCGCTTGCGCTACGCCGCTTCGGTGGTAAAATAGCCCGATGTCCTTTCTATATGAGCTGTGGGTCTTCATGCGGGTGCGCAAGAAGTACTGGCTGTTGCCGGTCATCATCGTGATGCTCCTGCTGGGCGGGCTGATCGTGCTGGGCCAGAGCAGCGCGGTTGCGCCGATGATCTACACCATCTTCTGATCCGTGCGCATCCTTGGCCTCTCGGCCTTCTATCACGACAGCGCCGCGGCCTTGGTGGAGGGCGGGCGGATCGTCGCCGCCGCGCAGGAAGAACGCTTCACGCGCAAGAAGCACGATTCAGACTATCCCGCCAACGCCATCGCCTGCTGCCTGGAGCGGGCTGGCGTCACCCTTGATGAGGTTGACCGGGTGGCGTTCTACGACAAGCCGTTTCTCAAGTTCGAGCGGTTGCTCGAAACCTACATCGCGTTCGCGCCGCGCGGCTTCCGTTCCTTCCGCATGGCGGTTCCGATCTGGATCAAGGAGAAGCTGTTCCAGAAGGGCCTGCTGCGCCGGAAGCTGCGGGCGCTCGCCCCGGACGTGGACTGGGACGCCAAGTTGCTGTTCGCCGAGCACCATCAATCGCATGCGGCGAGCGCCTTCTATCCCTCGCCTTTTCGCGACGCAGTGGTCCTGACCATGGACGGGGTCGGCGAGTGGACTACCACCTCGGTGGCCATCGGCCACGGCAACGACCTGGAGATGATGCGGGAGATCCACTTCCCGCACTCCCTGGGACTGCTTTACTCGGCCTTCACCTACTACACGGGCTTCAAGGTGAATTCCGGCGAGTACAAGCTGATGGGCCTGGCGCCCTACGGCGAGCCGAAGTACCTCCAGACCATACTCGACCACTTGATCGACCTGAAGCCGGACGGCACGTTCCGCCTCAATCTCGACTGTTTCGACTACTGCACCGGGCTGACGATGACCAACGGCAAGTTCGACGCGCTGTTCGGCGGTACGCCGCGCCGGCCGGAGGAACCGTTGACGCAACAGCACATGGACCTGGCGGCCTCGGTGCAGGTCGTGATCGAGGAAGTGGCGCTGCGGCTGACCCGCTCATTGCGGGCGGAAACCAGCATTCCCAATCTCTGTCTCGCCGGCGGCGTCGCGCTGAATTGCGTCGCCAACGGCAAGGTATTGCGCGAGGGACGGTTCGACGACATCTGGATTCAACCCGCCGCGGGCGACGCCGGGGGCGCGTTGGGCGCCGCGCTGACGGCGAGTCATCGCCTGTTCGACGAACCGCGCCCCTCCATATCCTGTTGGAGTAGCGGCAGGGCAGCTCAGAGTAGCGGAGAGGCCGCTCAGAGTAGCAGCGGGGCCGCTCAAAGTAGCGGAGAGGCCATTCAGAGTAGCGACGGGGCCATTCAGGGTAGTGGAGAGGCCGCTCAGCCTTGTCATTCCCGCGAAAACGGGAATCCATCCGCGTTGCCCTCAGTGTGCGGAAAAGACGCCATGCACGGAGCCTTCCTCGGCCCCGCATTCAGCTCGGATCAAGTCCGTCGGGCGCTCAATGTGGCCGGCGCCCGCTACGAGACGCTTACGGACAACGCGCTGATCGACGCCACGGCTGAGGCGCTGGCCGCGGGCCAGGCAGTCGGCTGGTTCCAGGGTCGGATGGAGTTTGGGCCGCGCGCGCTCGGCAGCCGGTCGATCCTGGGAGACGCCCGTTCGCCCACCATGCAGAAGACGCTCAACCTCAAGGTCAAGCGCCGCGAGTCGTTTCGCCCCTTCGCGCCGAGTGTGCTGCGCGAAGATGCCGGGGACTGGTTCGAGCTCGACCGCGACAGTCCCTACATGCTGCTGGTGGCGGACGTAAGAGCCGGGCGGCGCAAGCCGCCGGCTGAAGCGCAGGATGCGTTGTTCGGCATCGACCGGCTGAACGTGCCGCGCTCGGACATCCCGGCCGTCACCCATGTGGACTATTCCGCCCGCGTGCAGACCGTTGACCGCGAGACCAACCCCCGCTACCACGCGCTGCTGGACGCCTTCAAAGCCAGGACGGGTTGCCCGGTGATCGTGAACACCAGTTTCAACGTGCGCGGCGAGCCTATCGTCTGTACCCCGGCGGACGCTTTCCGATGTTTCATGGGCACGGACCTCGACTGCCTCGCCATCGGCAACTGCTTCCTGCGCAAAGCGGAACAGGACCCGTCGCTCAAGCGCGAGTATGCGGAGTCGTTCGAGCCGGATTGACGAGCGGGACGATCGAATGAATACGCACGAGAACGCACGGCGTAAAGCTACCCAATCCCTCACCCCCTCCCCCCCGCCCGCAACGGGTCTTGACAACAAGGTTTCTGTCCTTGGTTACCTCTGTCTGTGTCTGAACGTATTTTTCTTTAACGCTCTCGTCGCTGCCGACCCGGGGACACTCCATGCGCTGACCAGGGAAGACTCCTGGGTAGAGAATCTCACCGCGGTCTGGTTTCTCCTGGCGGGCCTTTTGCTGTTCGTCACGGCCTTGGTGGAGAATCACTTCTTCCGGCGTTGCGTCTATATTCTCGGCGGTATGGCGATGGTGTTTGCCGCTGGCGAAGAAATCAGTTGGGGGCAGCGCATCTTCGGGTTTGCGACGCCCGATTTCCTGATGCACTTGAATGAGCAGAAAGAATTCACTGTCCACAATATCGCCAATAAAACGTTTGACTTTATCTGGTTGAATGGCACGCTGCTCCTGTGTATGACGACCAGCGCGGCTTTCTTTTGCCGGAAAGACCGGCTTTTCGGGATTCCGTTGCCGTCAATCCTGCTGATGCTGGGCTTTCTGATAATACTTTCCTATGAATCAGGCGCGAACTTCAAAGAATTCTCAGGCGCGAACTTCAGAGAATTCTTGGTGGACGTCAAACGATCCTTCGGATTTATTGTAGTTGAGGAGAAGGGACTGCTGTTGCTCTTTCTCCTCTTCGCGTTGCTTTCAGGGCAAGTCAAATTGATCATTGCTTCCGCCGCAACCCTGGCGCTCATTTTGGTTTTCACATACGTAAACTACTATAGTAACCGTCAGTTTGGAAGCCTGTATAGCATTAGTGGAAGCCTGTTTGAGGTGCGTGAGTACCTGTTCGGCATCGGCTGTCTTTTCTATTCTTTGGAGATCGCGCTGGCTCAGGGACGGTTAGCGGCAATCTCACGAGCGCCATTCAGTGGCCTGAAACTGCCGGGCAGACGTATTCCATTCTGGATGATGACCTGCTACCTGGTAATTGCAGGCAGTGTCGGGTTGATGTTTTTTCAGTATTTCAACGCCACAGCCAGAACTGCCGCCATCGAGGAGTCATACCAGTCAATCGTGACTGGCAAGCCGGTCGTCCGCTCCAGTTTTGACGTCTATCTGATCGAGAACAAGTTGACCTACGTCAAGGAGCCATGCGCTCCGGCGGATACAGAGCTACCCTTCTTTTTACACATCATCCCCGCCGATGCCAATGACCTTCCCGGCGACCGCCGGCAGTACGGCTTCGACAACCTGGATTTCCGCTATGATGCGAGAGGCGATGCCATGGTCTTTGGCGGCAAGTGTATTGCGCAGCGTTCGCTCCCCGACTATCCCATTGCCCGCATCAGAACCGGGCAATACAACCCCGACGAAGACCGGGTCTGGAAAGTGGAGTTCCCCGTCCCCGCGGTCAGGGACGAGGCCTCTGTCCGGTCCGCGCCGGAGGCGATCCGGGAACAGCAGGGGTGAGAAGCGTAGCAGGTCGAGGGGCGTCGAGAGCTTGAAGAAGTCGTGCGCGTAGTACGTGCCAGTCCGGGTAGGGCGTAGCGCCACCTCGGCCGACCGAATCCCATAGTGGTTGAAGCGGAAGTCGAGGTTGTCAAAGCCGTGCTGCTTGCGATAGCCGGAACCGGACCATTTTCCCGATTGTGGATCGTTTCAAATCACCCATTGGGGACTGTTTTCTTGACTGCAGGGTTGGCGGACGCCCACGAACGGAGCAGGCAGAGCAGCCCAACGGTTGTCGATGACGCCCACAGCATCGCGTGGACGGTCAGTGCGAAGGCAGCAGAATGTTCGGGAGAGGCGCCATACGCCGCGAGGCCCTGGGCGGCGAAATAGTCAAAGGTCCCGAAGTGTCCCGGCGTGCTGGGGATAACCGTAGCGAGCGTACCGGTCGCCAAAGCAAACCACGGTCCCAGCGGCGTGACGCCGGCAACGATAGCCGTGGCCAGGATTGCGAATAACGCCCCTTCGCAAGTCCAGGCGACGACCGACAGCCCGATGAGGATAAGCATTCTCCGTGACGAACGCACCAGGCTGAATGCCTCGGCCAAGTGTACGCCGTGCCGGGCAACGGCTTTCGGCCAGCGCCGGGCGGCCAGGAAACCGCGTCCCGCCAGGCGTTTCCGGAGACGGTCGAGTGCAGGGAAGAACAACAACAGGGCAAGAATCGCGACGCTGCCCACGCCCGCCACCCACGTCACCGCGAAGACAAAGCCTTTCGGGAAGACGCCGGCCGGCAAACCGAGCAGGCCCAGAAAAAATACCCCGGCCAGGGTGGACACGTCCAGGACGCGCTCGATGACAATGGTGCCTGCCACCCGCATGACCGGAGACCTGAGCTGGCGGCGGAACCCCAGGACTCGAAGCGCATCCCCCGCCCGGAACGGCAGCACGTTGTTGACTGCCATGCCTGCGAGAAACGGTCCGGCGCAGGCGGCGAGCGGCAGTGTTGGTTCGAAGACGCGCAGCATCCACCACCAGCGCACGATGCGTATCGCCCAGCCGGCGGCCAGGAAGACCAGGGCAAGCAGGACAACGGGGATGGACAAGCCGGTGAACGCCCGGCCCAATGCGTCCATGTCCAGTCCGCGCGCCAACAGCCACGCAAACCCCACCGCTATGGCGAAGCCGAACGACAGCTTCAGCCAGCGCGCCGTCTTGCTATTCATCCGCCGGTTCGTCGTCCGGCGCTACCCATCCGCCAGTGGACGGGAATCCCAGCCGCGCCTTGACCAGGTAGAGCGGTCGCCGCTTCACTTCGCCGTAGATGCGTCCCACGTACTCGCCGAGAATGCCGAGGAGCATGAGTTGCACACCGCCTGAAAACAGGATAGCAAGGAGCATTGAAGTCCAACCGGAGACCCAGGAGTCGGTGAAGAGGCGAAGGACCAGGGCATAGAAGATGCCCGCCAGGGCCAGCCCGGCGGAGAGAAAGCCGAGCCAGGTCGCCAGGCGCAGTGGTGTGAGGGAGAACGACAGAATGCCATCGATGGCAAGACGCAGCATCTTACTGGGCGGATACTTGGTTTCGCCCGCCGCCCGGGCTGCCCGGGCATACTCGACGGGTTCCTGGCGAAAGCCGGTCCAGGCCACCATGCCACGCGTGAAGCGGTCGCGTTCCGGCATGGCGAGGAAGGCGTCCACCACTTTGCGGTCCATGAGCCGGAAGTCGCCGGCATCAAGCGGAATGGCGATGTTGGCGAGCCGGTTGAGGAGTCGATAGAAGGTGGCGGCCGTCCAGCGCTTGAACCACGTCTCGCCGTCGCGTTTGGTGCGCCGGCCGTAGGCGACATCCGCTCCACTATGCCAACGCTCCAGCATCTTGAGGATGACCTCGGGCGGGTCTTGCAGGTCGGCATCGATGATGGCGACGGCATCGCCGGCAGCGCACTCCAAGCCGACGGTAATGGCGATCTCATGGCCGAAATTGCGGGACAGCGAGAGTACCCGCACCCGCGCATCGCCGCGCTGAATCCCCCGCAGGAGGTTCAGGGTAGCGTCGTGGCTGCCGTCATCGACGTAGACGAGTTCGAAATCGAGTTCGGGAACCCCTTCGAGGGTGGAGATGAGACGACGATGTGTTTCCCGGAGGACCGCCTCCTCGTTGAAACAGGGGATGACCACGGACAAGAGCGCGCGGGGGTTACCTCCGTCGGGGGGTGGGTACTTGCTGTTCAAGGCGTATCTCTTCCTTCCAGATGTTATTGAAACCGCCGTCCATGGGGACGTACTGGCCAGTCCTGATGCCGACAATATCATACTCCGGGAGAACTATCTTCGCTATACATTTCCCGTCGAATATCACGCCGCGCCTGGCGAAATCGAAGCCCAGGTTGTCAAAGCCGTGTTGCCGACGAGGCCCTGGGTGGCGAAATAATTGAAGGTCCCGAGGTGTCTCGGTGGTCAGGGTACGGAAATCTCTGCCGTCCAGAGCACACTGTCCCCCTCGTACTGGCCGGCGCGGACCCCAACGATGTCGTATTCCGGCAAAGCGCGGATGGCCATACATCTCCTGTCCTCCCTCAGGTCATGCCATTGAAAGTCAAAGTCGAGATTATCGAATCCGTACTGCTTGCGATGGTCGGAGAGGTCATTCACGGCGGTAGGTATCAGGTGCACGAAGAACCTGTGCTCCGTGTCTTCCGGGCCGCACGGCTCCTTGACGAAGAACAGATTTCCCTTGCCGAGATAGATGTCAAAGACGTTACGGGTTGCCGGCTCACTGGAAGCCGACGACGACAAATAGCCGTCAAACCACCGCCGTTTCTCCTCGAACCAGCGCTCCGCTTCCCAAAGGCGATTCCCATCGCGGTCAACCTGTCCGGTTTGGATGCCGACGATATCTTTGTTGGGAAGCTGGCGCTCAGCGACGCAGGTTCCGTTGTTCTTCCAGAAAGACTTGTGCCACTCGAAATCCAGAATATCGCGTTCCGACGTTCCATTTTCGGAATCCAACGAATAGACGACCAATGGGAACCGCGTGCGCATGCCGTATTCGTCTTCCCATACGCAGCTCCGGTTCTCATAGATCAGCCTGTTTCCGTGGAGGTACACATCGTACCTGGAACGAATGATGGGGTCTGCTTCGGAAGTGCCCGCCGCGCCCGCGCCCCTGCCGTCTTCGTTTCCAGATGATGCCAACATTTTCAGGATGTCCGGCTGTATGGGTTTGGAGGGCTTGGTAATCGCTTTCACCCGGTTGCCAAGGTGGTCTTCGTAGTACACCGAAGCGCGCAGGCGATGCCCGACATCGGCAACCGTGGGGGTGTACCCGTAGTCAGACCGTTGAACGGGGAGGCTCGTCCAGCTATCGGCATCACCGTCTTTCTCCCACCGCCACGGTTCCCCGGGCAACCGCTGGCCGCGGTACTTGTTGAAAAAGACGCCGAATGACTTGCCCTCCACCGGAGCGCCAGAACTGTGGAAGATGGCAGCGGGCCAGGACTCCCGTTCGCGTAGACGATACAGCTTGCCGTTCGCCAGTTCCGCCACCAGCTCCAGCAAGGGCTCCCGCGACAAAGCGTTTCCAAGGTATTCGTGCTGCTGCTGAGAGCATGAGTTCCACCTGCCCCAGTCACTAAAATAGAGGACATGCACATCTCCGCTGTCAGGTGGGTTCAGCAATGCGGACCGCAGACGGTCCGGCTCACACGGTAGTTTGTAATGGCGCGCCGGACCGTAGGCGTACAAACTCGTGACGGACCGGGCATTGCTCCAGACCACGCCTGCCAGGGGCGTCTCCCGAAGGTACTGCACACTCTCTGAATTCTTCCACCGCGGTCCGCCATACTCTTGTCGCTTACCGGCATTCCAGAACCGTATCTCGCGGTCATGCAACGCAACCAGCCAAGCCGCTTGCAGGGACAGCGCCAACGTCAGGACGGCTGTAAGAATTCCCCCTGTTCCGATCGCTTGAACTCCCCGCCGGCGAGCAGCGCCGGGTACAGCGGCGGCCAATACCTCAAAGGGACACCATCCAAGCCAACAAGACCATTACCCGCCAGGAGATTGCGGGCCACTGTGATGTAGTTGACGGCATCCCAGGGCATCCCCGGCCCGTAGCTGGCCAGCCGCAGGAGCACGAGACCCGCGCCCAGCGCGGCTGCCGCGGCGAGGAGCAGGGTGAAAGGGTCGGGCCGCCTGTCTGCCACCCAGGCAGGGAACCAGATGTTTTTCTTGTGAGAGGTTGCTCCTTGCGCCCCTTGATCGAGCATTCCGCGCCCGGTCTTCGGTCGTTTCAACTTATCCACCGGGGATTGTTTTCCTGACCCCGGGATTGGCTGACGCCCGCGAACGGAGCAGGCAGGGCAGCCCAACGGTCGTCGATGGCGCCCACAGCGTCGCGTGGACGGTCAGTGCAAAGGCGACAGGGCATTCAGGAGAGGCGCCATACGCCGCGAGGCCCTGGGCGGCGAAATAAATGAGTCAAAACTCCATCTCCGGCACGACGTCCGGCGCTATCATTTCGCCGGCGGTTTTCCCGACGATCTCATCGACACTGACACCGGGCGCCCTTTCTTTCAGCCAGAACCTGCCGTCGTTGATTTCCACGTAGGCGAGGTCGGTCACCACCTTGTGAATGCAACCGGCGCCGGTCAACGGCAGGGTGCACCTGGCCAGCAGTTTTGATGCGCCGCTTTTACTGGCGTGAGTCATGGTAACGATAATATTTTCCGCGCCGGCCACCAAGTCCATGGCGCCGCCCATGCCTTTCACCAGTTTTCCCGGGATCATCCAGGAGGCGATATTGCCTTCTACGTCCACTTCAAAGGCGCCCAGCACCGTCAGGTCAACGTGGCCGCCGCGGATCATGGCGAAGGATTCGGCGGAGTTGAAGATGGAAGCGCCGGTTATTGCCGTTACAGTTTGTTTTCCGGCATTGATCATGTCCGCATCGAGTTGTTCTTCAGTGGGGAACGGGCCCATGCCTAACAGGCCATTTTCCGATTGCAACATGACTTCCATTTCTTCCGGGACGTAATTGGCGACCAAGGTAGGGATGCCGATGCCTAAATTGACGTAATAGCCGTCTTGCAGTTCACGGGCTACGCGCATTGCCAGTTGTTCGCGGGAAAGCGCCATGGGTTTACTCCGTAATGGTGCGTTGTTCGATGCGCTTTTCGAATCTGCCCTGGATAAGCCGGTCCACGTAGATGCCGGGAGTTTGTATATGGGCAGGTTCCAGTTCGCCGGGTTCCACGACCTGTTCCACTTCAACCACCGTAATCCTGCCGGCGGTTGCGGCCATGGGATTGAAGTTTTGCGCTGTATGCCGGTATATCACGTTGCCGTAACGGTCTGCCTTCCAGCCTTTAACGAGGGCAAAATCACCGACTATGGATTCTTCCAGTATGTATTTACGCCCGTTGAATTCACGCACCTCCTTGCCTTCTCCAACGGGCGTGCCATAACCAGTGGCGGTATAAAAAGCGGGAATGCCGGCGCCGCCGGCGCGCATCTTCTCCGCCAGCGTCCCCTGTGGCGTTAGCTCCACTTCCAACTCACCGTTCAACAGTTGTTCCTCGAACAGGGCATTCTCGCCCACGTAGGATGAAATCATCTTTTTGATCTGCTTGTCTTCCAATAATAAACCCAGTCCGAAATCATCCACGCCACAGTTATTTGAAACGACGGTCAGTTCGCGAATGCCCATTTTCCTGACTTGGGCGATACATCCTTCAGGGATGCCGCACAGGCCGAAACCACCGGCGATAACGGTCATGCCGTCGCGGATGCCATCCAGCGCCTCGTCGTAAGTATTTACTACTTTGTCAAACCCGGACATGGTTTACTCCTTCAATTACGCAACAGGGGACAGACCCCGATTTTCTCTCCTCCCCGCCACGGGGGCAGGCCCCGCCTGCCCATGATACATTGCGATGCCACGATACAGGGCAATCACGGCGGGTTGCCCCCAAGGGCGCCATGGGAACAGGTATTCAAGTGTTCGCATCGACCTGGTTTTCAGGCGCTGCCCGTTGAAACGCCTCCAATTTCATACAGGCATCCTCGACGCTGACCAGCGTTGGGAAATCATCCATGGGCGTCCCGAACCGGCGGGCGTTGTAAATCTGCGGGAGCAAGCAAGTATCGGCGATAGTGACCTGTTGATCAAGACAGTAGGGGCCTTGCCAGCGCCTGTCGTTCAGCAGTTTCTCCAATGCGGTAAAGCCGGTCCTTATCCAGTGGTGATACCAGGCGTCCTTGGCGTCATCGTCCGGTTTCAAAGTGCGTTTTATATATTTCAGGACGCGCAGGTTGTTCAGCGGGTGGATATCACAGGCGACGGCCAGGGCAAACTGTTGGGCAAATGCACGATCCTGAATATTTTTCGGGTATAAAGCCGGTTCCGGGTATTTGGCTTCCAGGTAATCCATGATGGCGAGTGACTGACCCAGGCTGACGTCATCATCCACCAGGGTGGGAATGAGGCCCTGGGGGTTTATCGATTGATACGCCTGGTTATTTTGATCACCGCCGTCTTTCAGCATGTGCACCGGTATCACCTCGTATTCAAGCCGCTTCAGGTTGAGCGCGATACGCGTCCGATACGCCGCCGATGAGCGCCAATAGCTATATAGTTTCATGCTTGTTTTACGACGCCCCCTCCCTGGGTGGGTGGTATTGCGTAATGACTTGATCGATCTTGCCGAAAATGGAAGCGCCGTTTTTATCAAACATCTCGATCTCTATGCGATCGCCGAACCGCATGAATTCGGTGGTGGGTTTGCCGTCGGCGATGGCCTCCAGGCATCTTATCTCGGCAATGCAGGATGAGCCGTCCCTGCTGCCCACGTTGGAAACGGTGCCTGAGCCCACCACCGTCCCCGCCATCAAGGGGCGGGACTTGGCCGCATGTGAGATCAACCTGGGCAAGTCGAAGGTATTATCAACGCCGGCATTGGGCGACCCCAGCTTTTTACCGTTCATGGTCGAATGCAGGGGCAGGTGAATCTTGCCACCGTCCCAGGCCTCGCCTAATTCATCCGGCGTGACCGCCACCGGCGCGAATGCCGTCCAGGGTTTGGATTGATAAAACCCGAACTGCTTGGCCAATTCCGCCGGGATCAGGTTTCTGAGCGATACGTCATTTAATATCGCAACCAGTTTAATGTGTCCCCCGGCTTGCTCAGGCGTAACGCCGGCGGGCACGTCATCGGTAATAACGCCGACCTCGGATTCGAAATCAATCCCCCAGTCTTCGCTTTCCAGCGGCACGTCATCGCAGGGGCCGATAAACGCATCGGATGCGCCCATGTACATGAGCGGATCAGTCCAGAAGGATTCGGGCAGCTCAGCCCCGCGGGCCTTGCGCACCATTTCAACGTGGGTGACGTAGGCGCTACCGTCCGCCCAATGGTAAGAACGGGGCAGGGGCGCGGCAACCTGTTTCGGGTCGAAAGCAAACGCGCCGTCAACGGCGTCATCCTGGAGCTGGTTGAAGACCTTGAGCAAAGCCGGTTGCGTCTCCGCCCAATTGTCCAGCGCCCCTTGCAGGGTTGCCGCAATTTCCGGTACTTTTACGGCCTTGCTCAGGTCGCGATTGACAACCACCAGGGTACCGTCGCGGCCTCCCTCTTTAAGACTACCTAATTTCATCGAGTCGCTCCTTTTCTAAAACCCCTTGATTCCCCCCTGACAAGAAACCATGAAAGACTGCCAGCGGTTATCTGATACATTTTTTCAACAAACCAGGAGGATACAAAGATAACGGCAGTCCTTGAACAACATGATAACGTAAACGACATATTAAGGACAGCCGGAATATTCAATTGAAATTAGTTACATTTGTAACTATACTGCGATCCAATGAGTCAAGTCAGACAGGGGAATCATCATGGCGACAGTAATCGATCCGGAAACTATCGCGGTTTCAGAAGTTGTCGAGACATACGAGTACCTGACCGGGTTTGGCAATGAGCACGAATCGGAGGCATTGACGGGGGCCTTGCCGCAAGGCAGGTTTTCTCCCCAGAAAGTGGCCTTTGGATTATATGCGGAGAAGTTCAGCAGCACCGCTTTCACTGCGCCCAGGGAAGCGAACCGGCGCACCTGGTTTTATCGTATTCGTCCGTCAGCGGCCCAAGGCGAATTTCATCCCGTTAAAGGCGCGCGCCTGCGCAATGGACCCATTACTGAAGTTGCGGCGCCGCCCAACCAGATGCGTTGGGACCCCATTCCCATACCGTCTGCGCCGGCTGATTTTATCGATGGCCTTGTGACGTTTGCCGCCAATGGCGACGCGGCCATGCAAATCGGTTGCGGCATCCATTATTACCTGGCCAACCAATCCATGCAGGATCGCTATTTTTACAATGCGGATGGCGAGTTTTTAATCCTTCCGCAACAAGGCCGGTTGGATATCCATACGGAATGCGGCCGGCTTGACGCAAAACCCGGTGAAGTGATTTTAATTCCGCGCGGGATGAAATTTTCGGTGGCGCTGCCGGATGGACCGAGTCGCGGATACATCTGTGAAAACTACGGCGCGCCTTTCCGGTTGCCGGAACGCGGTCCGGTCGGCTCTGATGGTTATGCGAATGACCGTGACTTCAAGGCGCCGGTCGCAGCCTGTGAAGACCGGGAGGGCGAGTTCGAGCTGGTCTGCAAGTTTGCCGGCAATCTTCATGCCTGTCGCGTCGATCACTCTCCCCTGGACGTGGTTGCCTGGGTAGGCAACTCGTTTCCCTGTAAATATCAACTCGAACGCTTCAATGTGATCGGCACGGTCAGTTATGACCACCCTGATCCATCCATCTATACGGTCTTGACGTCTCCTTCCGATACGGCCGGCACGGCCAATGTGGACTTCGTGATTTTTCCGCCTCGCTGGATGGTGAGTGAAGACACCTTCCGGCCACCCTGGTATCACCGTAACGTCATGAGTGAGTTCATGGGACTGATCCATGGCATGTACGACGCCAAACCGGAGGGGTTTGTACCGGGTGGCGCCAGCCTGCACAACTGCATGTCCGCCCACGGTCCGGACGAGGCTGCCTTTGAAAGCGCCTCCAACGCAAAGCTGGCGCCCGTTAAACAGGAGGCGACCATGGCCTTCATGTTCGAGTCCCGTTACGTGATCCAGCCGACGAGATTTGCCCTGGAAGTGGCGCAACGGCAAAAAAATTATGCCGATTGCTGGAAAGGACTCAAGAAACACTTCAAACCATAGAAGCCCCCGTGAACTATAGAAGCCGCCGTAAACCATGAAAACCGCCGTGATCTTCGTCATTCTGAGCGAAGCGAAGAATCAGGTTTTTTTCCTTCGCTTCGCCCAAGGACAAACCTTCACTCCGTTCAGGATGACGGGTGGCAGCGACCCCGGAATTAATGAGTAAACAGGGCCAAGCGTCGAATTTAAATGAGTAAACAGAACCCGGCGTTGAATTTAAAGACGTTTCTGCCTTACCAGCTCTCCGTCGTCACAAACAAGATCAGCGCCGCTCTCGCCAGGCTCTACTCCGAAAAATTTGATTTAAGCATTCCCGAGTGGCGGGTAATGGCCGTGTTGGGCCAACAACCGGGCTTATCCGCCGACGAGGTTTGTGGCGAGACCGAAATGGAAAAGGTGTCCGTCAGCCGCGCGGTCACGAAATTGCTGGATAAAAAGCTGATAAAACGCGATTTTTCCGGGCAGGACCGACGCCGGTCGATTTTACGTTTGTCCGGGGCAGGCTATTCGGTCTATGCGCAAATCGTCCCCCTGGCCCTTTCGTTTGAAGCCGGCCTGAAAACCGTCCTGACAAAGGAGGAACAGTCACAGGTGGAAACCTTGCTGGAGAAATTAAACAGCCATGTTGCCCGGACTGAATAATAAATCACAGGTTATCCACAACCAAGTCACAGGGTTATCCTCAACCCTTTATCCCTTCTGCCTGCCGGTTGTGATGCTGAAAAATAACTTCGACAACCCTTTCATGTTTGACGAGATTCAGGGCGGTTCCCCGAAAGTAGCTATGCCCCAATCCTGACTCTTCGCCTTTTCGGATTCAAGAGGATACCGGTGCGAGCAGCAGTTCCCCTGAACCTGCTGTTAGCGGGAATTGCTGCGATGTTTTCAGCCCACTTGCATTTCGCCGCTCCGGTGGTAGAGTAGTCTGACCCCCTGAGCTGTGCCGTGGTTCCACTTTTTGAGACAGACGGTGGCGGGCTTGGGTGAGGTGTTCGTGGCGAGGGCGCTGGCCGCGGGCCAGGCGATCGGCTGGTTCCAGGGCCGAATGGAGTTCGGGCCGCGCGCGCTCGGCAACCGGTCGACCTTGGGAGATGCCCGTTCGCCTGCCATGCAGAAGACGCTCAGCCTCAAGGTGAAGCGCCGGGAGTCGTTTCGCCCCTTCGCGCCGAGCGTACTGCGCGAAGATGTCGCGGACTCGTTCGAGCCGGATTGACAGACAACAGGCATGACTCGGGCGGGAACGGACACAGACGAATCACGATTTCCGGATAAGGAGACACCATGACGAGCACAGCCCCCCCCCCCCCCCCCCCCCCCCGAAGAATCCGCCGCGCGCTACGCCTGGTCGGCTGGAACGCGCTGTTTCTCGTGGCGGGACTGGCGCTGATTGGAGTCGTCGGCGAGACGTATTTCCGGCTGCGGGCGCCCTTCTTGGAGAACGATGCTCCCTACGCCTGGTCTCCAACTGTCGGGCGCACACTCACCCCCAACGCGGCGGTGCGTTGGACGAACAGGCTTGATTTCTGGGTGGAATCACGAACCAACAGCTTGGGATTCCTGGACCGCGAGCCGGTGAGTCCCGAACGCGCCGCGGCCAGTTGCCACATCGCCATGATCGGCGATTCTTACGTGGCGGCGCACGAGGTTCCCATCGCCGACAAATTTCACGTCCGGCTGGAGGAACTCGCCACCGAGGAACTACGCCACCTGGACATCACGACCTCGGCGTTCGGGGTCGGTGGCACCGGCCAGGTTAACCAGCTGGCGTACTACGACGAATTCGCACAGCATCTGCGACCCGCCCTGTTGGCGCTCGTCTTCGTTTCCAACGACTTCAGGGACAATTCGCCAATCCTGGATGGGTTGCATCGGGGAGTGGACCCGGACCGACTCACCATGGTTTCCGCGACACGCGGCGCGGATGGGACCATCACGTTGCGACCGCCCCATCCCCCTTCTCCGGGGTCCCGATTGGCCACCATGGCTTCGACTTCTCCACCCTGGTATTCGCGCGTCGCGGATCGCCTGGTCTACCTGTCTCCCTTCGCGAGGTGGCTGAAGCTCAAGACGCGCGCTTGGTTCCCGGCCGGCGCCGATTCCGAACTGATCGCCTGGGTGGCGTTGCTGAGCCGGCGCTCCCCCCGCTACGCCGCGCTGTTCGATGGATGGCGGCCAACGACGTGGGAAGACAACCAGGCGCCGTTCCTGTACGCGCAGGATTTGCCGCCCGTCTACGAGGACGCCCTGGACTTCACGGCCTTCGCGCTGGACCAGTTCAAGGAACGCGCGGACCGCGACGGCGCCGCATTGGTCATCCTGTCCTCACACTACATCGGTACCCGGGGCGATCTCGGCTTCGACCGCCTGACCGCGCTGGCCGAACCACGAGGCATTCCCGTCATTAACTACAACGACTACGTCCTCCGCCAAGGCGCCGAGCCCAAGAGGGATGCGCGGTGGGCGCACGATGGCCACTGGGACGTCGCCGGCCATCAATGGGCGGCGGAAGCCCTGCTCGAATACCTGGAGCAGAACCAGGAGATCTGCACAATGCGAAAGCGCCCAACCTCGCCCCCGCCACGCCCTTCCTGGCTGACGGACTATGAGTCCATCGCAGCCGGCGAACCGGCGGCCCGCGCCGAGTTCGACATCTATCTTCGTGAGAACACGGTGACCTACCTCAGGTCGCCGTGCCGCGCGGCAGATGTGCAAGCGAAGTTTTTTCTGCACGTTGTCCCGGAAGACGTGGAAGACCTGCCGGCCGGCCGCCGGCAGTACGGCTTCGACAACCTGGATTTCCAATACGACGTCTACGGGAGACGCGCCGCCCTGGTCTTTGGCGGCATGTGCATTGAGGAGCGTCAGCTGCCCGACTATCCCATTGCCCGCATCGAAACCGGGCAGTTCACCCTTGGCGAAGGCAAAATCTGGAAAGCGGAGTTCCCCGTCCCCGCGGTCGGGGACGAGGCTGCTGCCCGGTCTGCGCCGGGCCGGATGCCCGGCCGCTGATTGCCTCCGGAGCGGGGGGTGCTGTAGAATCCCTGTCCATGAGTGAAGCCCTCGCCTTCGACAGCCATCAATTCGTCAGGCGCCTGACGGACAGTGGCTTCACCGGAGAACAGGTTGAGGCCTTGGCGCCGGAGCAGGACCCGTTCCTCAAGCGCGATATGCGGACTCGTTCGAGCCGGATTGACAGACAACAGGCATGACTCGGGCGGGAATGAATACAAGTGAATCATGATTTCCAGAGAAAGCAAAAAACACCATGACGAGCACAGCCCCCCCCCCCCCCCCCCCCCCCCGAAGAATCCGCCGCGCGCTACGCCTGGTCGGCTGGAACGCGCTGTTTCTCGTGGCGGGACTGGCGCTGATTGGAGTCGTCGGCGAGCTGTATTTCCGGCTGCGGGCGCCCTTCTTGGAGAACAATGTTTCCTACGCCTGGTCTCCAACTGTCGGGGACATGCTCACCCCCAACGCGGAGGTGCGTTGGACGAACAGGCTTGATTTCTGGGTGGAATCACGAACCAACGGCTTGGGATTCTTGGACCGCGAGCTGGTAAGCCCTGAGCGGGCCGCGGCCAGTTGCCACATCGCCATGATCGGCGATTCTTACGTGGAGGCGTTTCAGGTTCCCGTCGCCGACAAATTTCACGTCCGGCTGGAGGAGCTCGCCGCCCGGGAACTCCGACATCTGGACATCACGGCCTCGGCGTTCGGGGTCGGTGGCACCGGCCAGGTTAACCAACTGGCGTACTACGACGAATTCGCACAGCATCTGCGCCCCGCCCTGTTGGCGCTCGTCTTCGTTTCCAACGACTTCGTGAACAATTCGCCAATCCTGGAAGGATTGCAACGGGGAGTGGACCCGGACCGACTCACCATGGTTTCCGCGACGCGAGGCGCGGACGGGACCATCACGCTACGACCGCCCCATCCCCATTCTCCGGAGTTCCGATTGGCCACCATGGCTTCGACTTCTCCACCCTGGTATTCGCGCGTCGCGGACCGCCTGATCCTCGCGAGGTGGCTGGAGCACAAGACGCGCGCTTGGTTCTCGGACGACACCGATCCCGAACTGCTCGCCTGGGTGGAGCTGCTGAGCCGGCAATCCCCCCGCTACGCCGCGCTGTTCGATGGATGGCGGCCAACGACGCGGAGAGGCATCAATGATCTGTTCTGGCACACACAGGATTTGCCACCCGTCTACGAGGACGCCCTGGACTTCACGGCCTTCGCGCTGGACCAGTTCAGGGAACGCGCAGCGCGTGACGGCGCCGCATTGGTCATTCTGTCCACACACAGCATGCGCACGGGAGGTAGCCTCGGATTCGACCGCCTGACTGCGCTGGCTGAAACGCGCGGCATTCCCGTCATCGACCAGTACGACTACATCCTCCGCCAAGGCGCCGACCCCGAGCGGGATGTGCGGTGGGCGCACGACGGCCACTGGAACACGGCAGGCCATCAATGGGCGGCGGAAGCCCTGCTCGAGTACCTGAAGCAGAACCAGGAGATCTGCACGATGCGCAAGCGCCCGACCGTGCCCCCTCCACGCCCTTCCTGGCTGGCGGACTATGAGTCCATCGCGGCCGGCGAACCGGCGGCCCGCGCCGTCTTCGACATCTATCTTCGTGAGAACACGGTGACCTACCTCAGGTCGCCGTGCCGCGCGGCAGATGTGCAAGCGAAGTTTTTTCTGCACGTTGTCCCGGAAGACGTGGAAGACCTGCCGGCCGGCCGCCGGCAGTACGGCTTCGACAATCTGGATTTCCGCTACGGGGAAATCGCCGCCCTGGTCTTTGGCGGCATGTGCATTGCGAAGTATCCGTTGCCCGACTATCCCATTGCCCGCATCAGAACCGGGCAGTTCACCCCCGGCGAAGGCCAGATCTGGAAGGTGGAGTTCCCCGTCCCCGCGGTCAGGGACCAGGCTACCTTTGAAGGGTGCATCCAACGCAAAACTGGCGCCTGTTAAACAGGAGGCGACCATGGCCTTCATGTTCGAGTCCTGACAAAGGAGGAACAGTCACAGGTGAGAAGTTTGAAGTGGGATGACGTCGGTCGCTTAGTGCGTGGACATGGGCAGTGAGAGTATCCCCCGGAAGCGGGCCCGTTTATCCCGTACCGGTTCGCCCGTTATTTTCAGCTTTGGAAATCGGTTAAACAATGCCGGGATGGTGACCCGCGCTTCCAGCCTCGCTACATTGAGTCCCGCGCAGGTGTGGATCCCGCCGCCGAATGCCATGTGGTTGCGGGGATGACGGGTAATGTCCAGCCTGTCGGGATTTGGGTACATTGCGGGGTCCCGGTTTGCCGCGCCGATGGCAAAGGTCAATATCGTCTCAGCCGGTATGGTGACATCATCGAATTGTACTTCTTCGGTGGTGAGCCTGTTGCCTAATTGCACCGGCGCCTCATATCTCAATATCTCTTCGATCGCGGAGTCGATCAATTCCGGATTCTCTTTCAATAGTTGCAACTGCCGGGGATGGGTCTGCAAACAATAGACACTATGGCCGATAAGGTTGGTAGTGGTTTCATGGCCGGCATTCAGGATGAAAATACACTGGTGGTAGAGCTGTTTATCAGATAAAACAAAGCCATCGGCTTCCCATTTTATCAATCGACTCAATATGTCATCGTGATCATCGGAGAGATTTTTCCGGCGGTCTTCCACCAGCGCAGTGAGATAATCCAGGAATTCCTTGACACACCGGTTGCCGTAATCCCGTTTCTCTTTGGATAGATCAAACTCGAGCGCGCCTAATATGGCGCTTGCCCAGCGTTGCAAGACCCCGCGATCTTCATGGGGGATACGCAGCAAGTTGCCGATAACGTCAACGGGGACCAGGACGGCATAATCGGATATTACGTCGAACTCGCCCTCAGCTTCGATCTTGTCTAATAGCCCGATGGTCAATTTACGCAAGCCTGGCTCCATGGCGACCAGGGTTTTTTGTGATAAGGCGTCACCGATAGCCTTGCGCACGTGGGTGTGTAGCGGCGGATCGTTGAATACCAGGCTGGTCGTATGATGTTCGTACAATAAGGTGTCGCCAAACAAGGGTTTGAACATCTTTTTTTTATCAGAGCTGAAGACTTTCGGATTTCGATAAATACGGGCAAGGTCGGCGTGGCGGGTAAATAAGTAACTACCGTCGGCAAAACGATGTATGGGAGCTTGTTCTCTCAGCGCGCGGTAATAGAGGTAGGGATCCTCGTAATAATCATCGGGCAGGTTGGTGAGGCTGAAATCCGCAACGGATATTTCCCGTGTTTTATCCATCATGCCGCCTATATTACCCCCGATGGTATTGCAAATGGTAGCAAGATAATCTAGATTGTCTCGACCGGGAACAGCAAAAGACAACGTTTTTTTAATAAGCGCATGACGAGTGAAACGGGAAGAATAACGTGAGTGGCGTCTGGGATAATGACAAGCTGCTCCGCGTCGATATGACCGCGCTTACCGTTGCCGTTGAGGCTTATCCGCTTGCCTGGAAATACCTGGGAGGACGTTCACTATCCGCCCGCATCTTGCTGGATGAATGTGATCCGGGGTGTGACCCCCTGGGCCCGGATAACGTCCTGGTCCTGGCCCCGGGCATTTTATCGGGTACCTCCGCCCCCACGTCGGGACGCCTGTCCGTGGGTTGCAAGAGCCCGCTTACGGGAGGCATAAAAGAGGCCAACGCCGGGGGCAATCCGGGCCAGGATTTGATGAAGCTGGGATACCGTGGAGTTATCGTAACGGGTCAACCGGCAGACCGGGAAAAACGCTGGGGCCTGGTGGTGTCGGAAGAAGAAGTCCGATTAACCGCCGCCGATGAATACAAGGGCATGTGGAACTATGCTTGTTGTGAAAGATTATTGGCCGACAGGCCAAAAAATGCCTCCGCCATCAGTATAGGCCCGGCGGGAGAATTAATGCTGAGCGCCGCCTCGGTCGCTTGCACTGATAAAGACAAGGCGCGCCGCCCGGCGCGCCATGCCGCCCGGGGCGGCGTCGGCGCCGTGATGGGCTCGAAATGCTTGAAATGGGTGGTGATAGAACCGGGTAAAGCGCGCTTGAGACAGCCGGCGGACAACAAGGCGTTTACCACCAACAATAAAGTCTTCAGCCAGGCCTACCTGGGTGACGGCCGGCATAATATCTTCAAGGGCGGCACCAGTACCGGTGTCCCCATGGCCAACATGCTGAATACCTTTCCCTATAAAAACCGGACGGCGGGGAGGAACCCGGAAGTGGACAGGCTGGATGGCGCGCGCATCCACGAAGCCTTTGCCAGGCGTGGCGGCGGCATGCACAACTGCATGACCGGTTGTATCGTGCGTTGCTCCAATATCATCCATGATGTGGAGGGTAGCTACGTGACTTCCGCCCTGGAGTTCGAGACCCTTACCTTGTTGGGCTCCTGTTGCGCCATTAATAACTGGGAAGACGTGGCCGACCTGGACAGGCTCTGTGATGAGCTGGGAGTCGATACCATCGAGATCGGCGCGGCCATCGCCGTGTACATGGACTCCGGGGGCATGGAATGGGGTGACGCGGAAGGGGCGAAGGCGCTGTTACGCAATGAGCTCAGCAAGGGCGGCGAAATCGGCGTCTTGATAGGCAACGGCGCGCTTTCCATTGGCGTCCACAGGAATCACCATCGCATCCCCGTGGCGAAAGGGCAGGCGTTGCCCGCCTGGGACCCGCGACCCTTGAAAGCGGCCGGCGTGACCTACTCGACCAGCGCCATGGGCGCAGACCATACCGCCGGCCTGGTGATCGATCCCGAATTGGCGGGGGATGCTGCGGTACGCGCCTCCCAGGAAGCGCAGGTCGTCAACGCCGTGTGCGATGCCTCCGGTTTCTGCCAGTTCATGCAGCCCACCCTGGATGAAATACGTCAATGCTACAGCCTGTTCTATGGCGAAGCGGTGACCCGTGCACAAATCGCTGACCAGGGCTGGCAGTGCCTGGAAGATGAATGGGAGTTTAATCGCCGGGCCGGTTTTACCGAGGCGGATGATGATATGGCCGCCTGTTTACGCGAGGAGGGGATTGGCCCCGATAATTCACTGGTGTTCGATATTCCACCTGACGTCTGCGCCAAAGCGAAGACGAGATTGCCTTTACGAGACAGCTTGTTCGAGAAGGGCGCGGCAGCCTGACGGACGTGGAAGAACTGGTACGGCAAATAAAGGCGTTTGAAGAACAGGCCGGCGTCATGGAACCGGATGCGGCGAGGCGGCGGGAATTATTGTCCGCGGTAAATGATTACACCGAGAATTTTCTCGAAACGCTGCCGGACCGTCCGGCCTATATCAATAACGACGAGATGGGCAGGGGCATCTACCAGTCACCTATCTCGGAACAGGGCATGGCTGTTGAGGAAGCGTTGCGTATCTATAAGGAAAACGTGGATGATCAAGGCTTGAGTCCCGTGTCCGGCAAGTTCTTTGGTTACATTCCCCCGTGCAGCATGTACTACTCGGCCCTGGGAGATTACATGGCGGCGATCATGGATGAGTTTACCGGTGATTTTTCCAGCTGTCCCGGCGCAGTGCGCATGGAATACCAATTGATCAAGTGGATGGCTGACCTGGTGGGTTATTCGCCGGATGCGGCAAAAGGGGTATTGGCATCGGGTGGCAGCATCGCCACCCTGACCTGCATAGTCACGGCCAGGGAAGCCCATGGCCTTAAAGCAAGGGATTATGAGAAAGCCGTGGTGTATTACACCCGGTTTACCCACCATTGCATCGATAAGGCGCTGCACATCGCCGGCATGACGGACTGCGTAAAACGCGAAGTGGCGACGGATGCGCAATTCAGGCTGGACCCCGCTGCGTTGGCAGAGGCAATCGACAATGACCGGGCAAGGGGGCTCGACCCCTGGCTGGTCACCGGCTCAGCCGGCACGACGGACCTGGGCAACGTGGACCAGTTGGACAAAATCAGCGTCGTCGCAAAAGAAAACGGACTGTGGTTCCACGTGGATGCCGCCTATGGCGGGTTTTTTATTTTAAGCGACTTGGTCAGGGACAAGTTTACCGGGATTGCGTTGTCCGATTCAGTGGTTATGAACCCCCATAAAGGGTTGCATACACCGTTTGGTTTGGGGGCGGCCATCGTCAGGGACGGTGAGCAGTTATATAAGGCGCATTTTTATACGGCAAACTATATGCAGGATACGTTCTTCGACAAGGAAGATCTCTCACCCGCGGACGTAAGCCCGGAATTGACTCGTCATTTCCGCGCCCTGCGCCTCTGGTTGCCGCTCAAGTTGATAGGCGTAGCCCCGTTTCGCGCCATGCTGAGTGAGAAATTATTGTTGACCCGTTATGTCTATGCGCGGTTCAAATCCTTGCCCGGGTTTGAAGTCGGACCCGAGCCTGAATTATCCATCCTTGTATTCCGTTATACCGACGTGGAAGGCGACGTAAATGAATTCAACCGGAAGTTGATTGAAGCGATCCGTCGCGACGGCGCCATCTTCATCACGTCAACGCTTATCGATAATGATTATATGCTCCGGTTTGCCATACTCTCTTATCGCACCCATATCGATACCGTGGATTTAGCCATCGACGTGATCCGGCGGGAAGTGAATAAATTATTGACTGCATGAATGGCCCTGTGACGGATAACGCGCGACTACTCGAACGACGGTACCGCCTGCTCGGCGCCGGGGCGCCCCTGTTTTACGACGAACCGGTGCATATAGTGAAAGGCGAGGGTGTCTGGCTTTACGATGCGGATGGTAAAAAATACCTGGACGTGTACAACAATGTCCCGAACGTCGGGCATTGTCATCCCCACGTGGTCGAAGCCCTGTACAAACAGTCACAAACCCTGAACGTGCATACCCGTTACCTGCACGAGTTGGTGCTGGAATACGCGGAGCGTTTGACCGGGCTGCACGATGATCCCCTGGCCATGGCTTTTATCGTTTGCACCGGCAGCGAGGCGAACGAAATTGCCCTGCGAATGGCAAGACGACATACCGGCAAGCAAGGCATCATCTGCACCAACCATACCTACCACGGCAACACCGCCGCTGTTGATGAGTTGTCCAGTATTTTTCATAATGGCAAAGCGCCCGGCCCGAATGTCAAAACCGTGCCGTTTCCCGAGACCTACCGGCCGCTGAACGGCCTGGCGGGTGAGACCCTGGCCGATGCCTGCGCCGGTGAAGTGAAACAGGCCATCGATGAGTTCGAGGCTGAGGGGATTGGTTTTGCCGGCATGTTGATCTGTTCCATATTCGCCAATGAAGGACTGCCCGACGTGCCCCATGGCTACATGGAAAAAGCCATGGGGCACGTGCGGGAGGCGGGCGGGCTTTACATTGCCGACGAGGTCCAGGGGGGGTTTGCCCGCACCGGCAAGAGAATGTGGGGTTACCAGACAAGCGGGGTGACGCCTGATATCGCCACCATGGGCAAGCCCATGGGCAATGGTCATCCCGTAGGGGGCGTGGTGGCCCGGGCCGACCTGGTCAATGAGTTTCGCGAGCATGTAATGTATTTCAATACCTTCGGCGGCAACCCGGTGCAGTGCGCGGTCGGGATGGCGGTGCTGGACGTGCTCGAGCGGGAAAACTTGCAGGAAAATGCCCTGACAGTAGGTAATTACACGATGCAGGGTCTGTGGAAGTTGCAGGATAAATACGACCTGATCGGCGACGTGCGCGGCCATGGCCTGTTTATCGGCGTCGAGTTGGTGACGGACAGGGAAAAAAAGACGGCGGCCGCGGAAGAGACCAGGCTCATCGTCAACCGCATGAAAGACCGGGGCGTGTTATTGAGCAATATCGGCGTGTATGGCAATGTGTTGAAGATGCGTCCCCCCCTGCCTTTTTCAAAAGACAATGCGGACCTGCTTTTGTCAACGCTGGACGACGTGCTGGCGACCGTATGAACAAGTCAACGGATCAGCGCCACCTCCACGCCCAAATCCAGCGTTGCCCAGGCCCGGTCTGCGGTGAGAACCCTGGCCTGTTCCCGAATTGCCAGGGCCATGCAGGCGCGATCGCCGAGTGACAAACCCAACTTCCGGGTTGACGTTCGCATAAGCCCCGCTGTGATCGCGAGCGCCTCGTCAAACGGACGAATCTCGAGACCGAAGGCCGAGAGGGACGCGCGGGCGTCATCTTCGCTTGCTCCCAGGTCAACATATCGCGTGATGACCTCGGCGGCATTGACTGCCGAAATTATCCCGTCGTTCAAGGCGCGCGCCGCAACCTCGGCGCCTTCTTCCTCGAAGGTAATCGCGAGCAATGCGGAGCTGTCGAAGACGACGCTCAATCTTCTCCCCACATGGCTTGCCGGTCCGCGAGGAATTGATCGACGATGCTCTCACCCGGTTTCCGGTATTTTCGCATACGGGATTGGATTTGTTTGACCGCGGCGACGGGAGAAACAATACGCAGTTCCCCCGCTTCGACGCGTGCCGTCACGCGGCCGTCGTCTCCCAGCAGCATGGCTTCCCGCATCTCGACAGGGACCGAAAACCGGCCGTCCGGCGCGACCTTGAGTGACTGCGGCTTGACATCGCAAGGCTTATCGGGCGAAGCGGCCGCGAGACCCGGCTGCCGTTTATGCCAGTTCTTCCAATGCTGATACTGGATACTGGCCGTTCCCGGTTTGCCATTCTCTGCCGTGAAACGCTCTATGACTTCACGCCGCTTTGCGCAACGACCTTTCTCGCGCGTGAGTTCATCAGCGATTTCCCAGACCCGCCCGGTTTTGGTGTTGGGACCCGGCCGGCAATACATGCTCGCCTGGTTCGCTTTGACGTCGGGGCCGAACCGATGATATACGGCCTCCTGATCTGCTATGGAATTTGACATATTTATCTCCATAAATAGTATAAATTTTTGGCAATTATATAAATAAATTGCCAACCTGTCAAGTCATTTTCACAAATAAATAAACTGCCAGCTTTTGCAACACATAATCTTTCCGCTTCCAGAAGGCGCATTCGCCGTTTATGATGACGTCACCAAGACCAGAAGAATAATAACGCCATGCCCGAGACTACCGATATCCGGCAACTCATCGATGAAAATCCCGTCAGCGGCTTGCAAATACGGGTAATCCTCGCCTGCTTCGCCTTGAACATGCTGGACGGGTTCGACGTGCTGGCCATTGCTTTTACTGCGCCCACCATATCCCAGGAATGGCAACTGACGCCTTACACGCTCGGCATCATTTTCAGCGCCGGCCTCGTCGGCATGACCCTGGGCGCGGCATTCATTGCGCCTTTTACCGACGTTATCGGCCGGCGGGCGATGATAATACTGTCATTGATCGCCATCAGCATCAGCATGGCCTTGACCGGCTTGACCACGAATGCGACTCAAATGATAGTTATGCGGGTCATCACCGGGCTTGGCATCGGCAGTATTCTTGCGAGCCTGACTACCCTGGTCGCTGAATACACGCCGGCCAGAAAACGTAACCTGGCAGTGGGATTCATGCAGGTAGGTTATCCCCTGGGCGCAACCGCCGGTGGATTTGCCGCCGTCTGGCTGATTGGGCAATCCGGTTGGCCGGCGGTATTTTATTGCGGCAGTTTGCTTTCGTTCTCCGCCATCTTCGTCACTTATTTCTTTCTGCCTGAATCCATGGAATTTCTTTCCACCCGACAACCGGCCGGCGCCCTGCAGAAGATCAATCAAATATTGACCCGCATGGGCTGGCCGCATATCAAGGCGTTGCCTGACGCCTTGAAAACCGCTATAAAACCGTCAGTGAAACAGTTATTGACTACAGACCACCGCAAGTGGACTTTGCTTCTCTGGGGTGGTTTTTTCATGTCATTTTTGACCTTGTACTTTTTATTCAGTTGGGTGCCGAAGATTACCGTTGATGCGGGGCTGCCGGTGGATAAAGGCATTTATATCGGTACAGCGTTGAATTTCGGCGCGTTCCTCGGCGGTACCTTGCTGGGTTATTTCTCTGACAGGTTCGGGTTACGCCCCTTGATCATCTGGTTTTTTATCTGGGGCATGATTTTCATGGTGATATTCGGTTTTTCACCGGCAAAGCTGGCGTTGTTGTTTGTGTTGAGTTTCTTAATCGGCTTTTGTGTGTTGGGTGGGTTTGTCGGCTTTTATATTTCGGCAGCGCGCCTGTATCCCACGGAGATTCGCACTACGGGCGTGGGATGGAGCATCGGCGCCGGTCGAATCGGCGCGATCATCGGCCCTTACTTGGGTGGCGTGTTTATCAGCTTCGGTTACTCGACGGAAGTGAATTTTGTCATCTTCGCTATCCCCCTTGGCATAGCCTGCGTCGCCACCTATTTATTACGCGCGCCGCAACTCAATCCCGTTTAGCCCCGGTTTTTTACAGTCCGAAAGCCGATGTGCGTCGCGCCCAGCATGGTTTCCTGCGCGTGTCTGGCGGCGGGGCGGTAGCGCCGGCAATAATTCTCGGCGCATAAATACGAGCCGCCTTTAATCACTTTTACCGGGACACCGGGTTGGCGCGGATCATGGCCCTGGGCATGGCTATTGCCATTGGCGGAAACTTGTTGTCCATGTCCCGGGTAATACCAGGCGTCAACCCATTCCCACACGTTGCCGATCATGTCATGCAAGCCGTAGCCATTGGCGGGGAAACATCCCACCGGCGCCGTACCGGAAAAGCCATCTTCATTCGAGTTCATAACGGGAAATATCCCTTGCCAGGTATTGGCCTGGTATTTTCCTTCAAGCAGAAATTCATTGCCCCAGGCGAAAACGGCTTTGTCCAGGCCGCCCCGGGCCGCGTATTCCCATTGTGTCTCCGTCGGCAGGGTGTGTCCCAGCCAGTTCGCATAAGCCAGGGCATCTTCATAAGCAACGTGAACAACGGGATAATGCTCCCTGCCTTTGATTGAGCTGCCGGGGCCGGTGGGTTCCCGCCAGTTTGCCCCGGGGACGAACTGCCACCATTGGGTCAGGCGGCCGGCGGATTCAGACGGCCTGATAAATATGATGGAACCGGGTTCCAACAGCTCCGCTTCGATACCAGGAAAGTCTTCCGGGTTCGGCTCCCGTTCCGCAATGCTGACGTAACCGGTCGCCTCGACGAATTCACTGAACCTTGTATTGGTGACTTCAAACCTGTCGATCCAGAACCCATCAACTTCGATTTCCCCCGGGGGGGCTTCTTCGGGATAAAACCCGGTTGCGCCCCGGGTGAAGACGCCTCCCTCGACCCAGACCATATCAGCGTGTCCCGTCGATTTTGCGCAGGTTGATTGTGATTGCCGGGTGTGCGCTGTATCGTTTACTATTGGCTTCCCGGTCATTGCGAAAAAATAACCCAGGACGGCGGCGGCGATTATGCTGAATGCGATGACGAAGAATTTATACATATGATCTATATTATTATCGTTTGAACGTCGCCCGCGCATCCCATTCATATCGCCAATGGCCCACGGGTAAAAGCTGATTCACCCAGGAGTTCCCGCTGTTGGCGGGAACTCCTGTAATTTGCCTGAATCTATACCATTACTCGAAAATTTCATATAGAATAGAGAAACGGCAACTTTTATGAGGCATGAGCTTATGGGATTAGAAGATAAAGTCGGTCATTGGGTTTTAACGAGTTTGAGGGAAGATTTCCCCCGGTTTTCTGAATCCTTCAAGGCTTTCTGTCAAGCTAATGGCGTGGGTGAAAACAAGCTCTTTGACCTGGAGATTTCTTTGGAGGAGCTCATTGTCAACTCTTTTTCCCACGGCTATAAAAGTGGCGGAGTCGTGACCGTATCCGCTCAAATTGTTGACGGAGAGCTTAAAGTGACCCTGGAAGACAAGGCGCCCCCCTTTGACCTGTTGAGAGAAGCGCCGGATGTTCCCGAAGGAGATTTGGCGGACCGGGAACCTGGCGGCCTCGGAATTCATCTTGTAAAAAGCCTTAGTGACCGCGTTGAGTATCATGGTTCCCGGGGGGGAAACCAGATTACCATCTTCAAATCTATTGCCGAGTAAGCAGTTCCAACGCTTCCCTGTCCTGACCCTCCTCAAGGGAGGAGGGGATTGCTCCTCCTGTTCATAGCCCCGAATACTGAAAAGACAGGATGGTAATATCATCGAATTGTTGAGCGCGGCCTATGAAACGGGTAACGTTCCTGGAAATGACGCGGACCATCTCCTTGGGAGAGGCAAACTCATTTTTCCCCAAAAGGGTTTCCAGGCGCTCATCGCCATAGAACTCGTCTTTTATATTCTGGGAATCCGTTACACCGTCCGTATAAAAAAGCAAAGTATCTCCCTTGGACAGCCGTATGGATTGTTGCTCGAACTCTATGTCATCGAAGACCCCGACAACGGGCCCCTGGATTTTTTCAAGGCAGACGATCTCGCCGTTTTGTTTTTTAATATAGGGCAGGTTGTGTCCCGCATTCGTGACCAGCGTCTCCCCCGTTTTTAAATCCACTATACCCACAACCAGGGTCACGAACATGCAATTCTCGTTATTTGTGGACAGCTCCCGGTTGACTCTTCCCATGATGTCCTTGGTCTGGTCGGTTTGGTCCAACACCTTGTCCAGCAAAGTTTTTGTAATGGACATGAAAAGCGCCGCAGGCACCCCTTTGCCGGAAACATCTCCCACGCAAAAATAAACTTTTTGTCCGTCCAAAAGAGAAAAGTCATAAAAATCGCCTGAAACGGTTTGCGCCGGCTTCAAAAAAGCCTCCAGGGAAAAGCCTTCCCCCTTGATTGTATCAGGCAGCATGTCCATCTGTACCTTGCTGCCGATTTCCAGGTCCCGGGCAAACTTGTTATTTTGCTGCTTGATGGTTTCATAGGCCTCCTTGAGGTTATCGTTGACCTTGGTAACCCTTAAACGACTCCATATGAACAAGAGGGTCAGGGACAGGATCAATACGACCGTAAAGCTGCCCCCGGCGATAGTCTGGGTTTTATAAGACCGGTACTCGGCAAAGGCGTCTTTACTCTTCACTTCATTGATGATGCCGAACCTGTAGCTGTTGTCCCATTTCCAAAGTCCTACCACCGTCTCACCCAGGTAATTCTCGTATTCGTTTAATTCCCCGCCGGTTTCACCCATTGCGACGTTGTTCACGGAGGGGATAAGGTCCCCCCCCTGGGGATCTTGGCTGACTCGCATTCCAACGATGGAGGAAGCAGCCGAGGCAAGCCAACCGGTCTCGACCATTTGCTCTTCCCAGCGGTTCCCACTGATGAACTGGCCTTTGGAGTTGACCATGTAGATTTCACCAAAATCACCCGAGTAACCGCGCCGCAAAATTTTGGTCAACAGGGTCTGGGGGGATACGATAAAGAATACTGCGCCTTCTTTTTCCTGGAGGGAGGCGCCAAAAAGGATATTTCCGGATAGTAATTCGTGAGCTTCATCGCCTTGGGGGAAATGGATAACCTGATAGTGCGGAAATTTCTGTATTTGTTCCAGGGTGTCTTCGGGAAGTTCAAAATACTTTCCAATCAAGTCTTCCCGGTTACTGGAAACCACAACGCTGTTGAAATCGACTAAAATATAATTCTTGAAAATCTGCGAGTCTGAAATGTCCAGCTTTCTCAATTGCTGGTGAAGGGGGTGAGACGGATTGTCCCTCAGCTCGCGTAGCGAGTTTTCACTGGAAACCTGATGGCTGATTGTCTCGGCAAGGAGAGACGCTTCCAGGCTGGTTCCCTGTAGCCGGTCTAAAACAGCATAGTAGGTGGCGTTCAAATCGGAAGCCAGGTCTTCCCTGGTGTTTTTGTAGGCCAGGGCCTTGTTTTCTTTCGAAAACCACCAGGACAAGCTCAAGGTCATGAAGATGACTACGGTGGTCGCCATGAGCAGCGGCCAGTTTTCCAAAAATCGCTCCTTGAAGAAAAACAACAGGGATGGTTTTTCTCCCGTTCCTGGCTGTTTCATTTGCAGGGATAAAGGCGGGTAGTCGCTGTGTTGCGCCTTCAGCCGTTCGGCCAGTTTCTCTCTTCCCGTTTTCTCTTTCTTGCCAGGCAGGGACGTATAACCCCTGGCCGCCAACTGTTTCGCCAGTTTCTCTCTTCCTGACGCCTCCTTTTTTTTATTAAAAGACAGGAACACCAATAGCACGGAAGCGAAGATCAAGAGAATGGATAAACTCATGGTCGTCGCCAGAAACAGGTTCAGTCTTTGGTGTTTTTCATTCAGGATGGTAATTTCTTCTGAAGTTCTCCTGTCGATGGCGTCCAGAAATCTTGCCAGGGGTTTCATGATTTTTTCCTTGGCCCGGTGATACTCCTTGCCGTGGAGCAGGCCACGCGCCAGCTGCGCATCGGCTTCGCCCTTGATGGTATAACGTCCCAAACTGTCCTCGAAAAGACCCGCCAGGGCGTTCATTGCCTTGGTTTCCAGCTTGATGAGCTGGTTTGATTCATCCTCCGTTTCTCTCAAGAGGGCAAATTCAGTCTCGGTAAATCCGGCCTCCTTCATCAGCGTTTTCAGGGCCTTGGCAGTGTCGCCTATGCGCGGATGCCTTCCCGTAGCAACCACGAAATCCCAATAGATGTTGTGATAATCTACCGGACGGGGCGCCTTTCCATCCCTGATGTCCAGGATTCTCTGAAAGTACTCTTTATACTGGGGGTTCCCCGTTACCGAGTAAATTCTCGCCATGCGGGTCAAGTCATCCGAACTCTGCCGTAATTCGTCGGCTAATAGATATGACTTGTATCTTTTTGCTTCTCCTGCCGAGATTTTTTCTTCATTTTTGATGATTTCGAAGAATATGAAAAGGGAGCCAAGAATAAGTGTCAATATGGATATGAAAATGATGAACAGGCTTTTTTGGAAAGACATTTTCTTATTCGTCTCCTGCGACCATGCCGCTCGTTTGAGATGGCCGTTGAAAAACGAGCACTTTTACATGGCCACCGCTCGCTTGTCAAGTTCCCCGCATGGCGAAATGACGGGGCCGCCGGGGCTTTCCGGGGTGTAAGGGTTTGACAGTATACGGTTCAGCATTATATTCTCACTGACAGGAAACGCCATTAAGGTCAGGGAAGATGTTTGTATGAATACGGTTGAGGTTGCCCGGCGCAATCCCGAAGTACTGTAAGCCGTCGCCGCTTGAATGTAAAAAAAGAGCCAACTGGAGGAGAGCATGGCCGTCATCGACCTGACCCTGCCTGTCAATCGCCACATGCAGGGTATTCCGGGCCTGCGCGAGTACGAAGAGAACCCCACCCGCTGTGTCGTTTTGTCCTGCATGGGCGAAATACAAAAAGAACACCTCGAAAGTCGCGGCATCGAGCTGGATAGAAACCTGGAGCTCACCTTGCACATGTTATCCAGGCTGGAGATCCTCACCCACATCGGCACCCACATCGACGCCCCCTGTCACTTCCTGGAGGCTGGTGGTTGGTCGGTTGAGCAAATCCCCCTGGAGCGCACCATCGGTAAAGGCCGGGTCGTCCCCTTGACCCATTTGCAGGGACGGGAATGCATTACCGCCGATGAGATCATCAAGACCGGCGTGGAGATCGATGCCACCGTCATTCCCGTCCTGCATACCGGCTGGACCGACCGGGCCTGGGGCGCTGACGATTTTTGGGGCGACTCCATATTCCTGGATACCACCGCGGCGGAATACATCGTTGAGAAAGGCTGCAAGGCAGTCGCTCTGGACTGCTTCCCCGAAGCGCCCTTCTGGCTCGGCATTGAAGCGGACGAACCCCCGGGACGAAATCATAAAACACTGCTGAGCAACAAAACCATCATCATCCAGTTAGTCAGCAACGTCGGTGAATTAGGTGGAAAAGACTTCACCCTGTACGGCATACCATTGCCGTTGGAGGGTCTTGACGGCTCCCCCGCCAGGGTATTTGCAATCACCGGGGATTAGCATGTATCACAACAGCTTCTGCGAGGCGCGCTTGTCGTCATGTAAAGAAGCCCGCCTCCCGGCAAGGGAGGGACAGGAGGACGCCGGTGGCTGAACGATCCTTTGCAAAAGAAGTCGGGATGCTTCGCCTGGGCGAGGGCGGCAAGCTGTTCCTGCATTCCCTGGGCGAGGGCGGGACGGAGGGGCGCCGGTGGCTGAACGATCCTTTGCGAAAGAAGTTGAGCTGCTTCGCCTGGGCGAGGGCGGGGCGGAGGGGCGCCGGTGGCTGAACGATCCTTTGCGAAAGAAGTCGAAATGCTTCGCCTGGGCGAGGGCGGCAAGCTCCACGGGGAAGGCATCCTGGCCGTCACCAAGGCCCTGTTGCAATCCGGCGTCGCCTATATCGGCGGTTATCAAGGTTCCCCCATCAGCCATTTAATCGATGTCTTTTCCGACTCCCGGGACATTCTGAAAGAACTGGACGTTCATTTTGAACAGTCCGCCAGTGAAGCGGCGGCGGCCTCCATGTTGGCCGCATCGATCAATTACCCCCTGCGCGGCGCCGTCGCCTGGAAATCCACCGTTGGCACCAATGTGGCCGCCGATGCCCTGGCTAACGTGGCCTCCGCCGGCGTCAAGGGCGGGGCGCTGATTATAATAGGGGAAGACTACGGCGAAGGCGCATCCATTATGCAGGAACGTTCCCATGCCTTTGCCATGAAATCCCAGATGTGGTTGCTGGACCCGCGCCCGAACCTGAACAGCATCGCCGGGATGGTCGAGAAGGGGTTTGAACTTTCCGAGGCATCCAACACCCCCGTCATGTTGCAAGTGCGGGTGCGCGCCTGCCACGTACACGGCGTGCTTGATACTAAAGACAACAAACGCCCGGCCTTTTCCGTCACCGAGGCGCTGGATGCCCCGGCCCGGGACGTCGAGCGGATAGTCCTGCCCCCCTATAACTATCAACATGAAGTGGAAAAAACCGAACAACGCTGGCCCGCCGCGGTGAAGTTCATACAGGAAAATAAACTGAATGACGTGCTTGAGGGCAGGTATAACGACGTGGGCATCATCGTCCCCGGCGGACTTTATAACACCTTGAACAGGGCCATGGAGCACGCGGGCTGCTCTGATGTCTTTGGCAATGCCTCCATTCCCATGTACGTCATGAACGTGGCCTACCCGGTGGTCGATGCGGAGATCATCCAATTCTGTCAGGGTAAAAAAGCCGTGCTCATGGTGGAAGAGGGCCAGCCGGATTACATTGAACAAAATATCAATACCATCCTGCGGCGCAACGACGTGCAAACCCGGATTCACGGCAAGGACGTCTTCTCCATGGCCGGGGAGTACACCTGCCAGTTGATGGAAGCGGGCCTGCGCAAGTTCCTGGCGCAGTGGGAACCCGGCGCCGTTACCCTGCCGTCATTGGCGCAAGCCGGTGGCGTGGAGCGGAAAGAGTTGGCGCAACTGATCCCGCAACGTCCATCCGGTTTGTGCACCGGCTGCCCGGAACGTCCGTTCTTCTCCGCGGTCAAGCTGATCGAAAAAGAATTCGGCAAACTGCAAGTAAGCATGGACATCGGTTGTCATTCCTTTGCCACTGTCGCCCCCTTCAACATCGGCAACACCATCACCGGTTACGGCCTGGGTCCCTCCAGCGCCTCGGCCCTCATGGTTCCCCACCGGAAACGCGCACTCAGTATCATGGGCGACGGTGGTTTCTGGCATAACGGCCTGACTACGGGCATCGGGAATGCGGTGGAAAACGAACACGACGGCGTTATCGTAGTCGTCGACAACGGTTATTCCGCCGCAACGGGCGGCCAATGGATCCCCTCGTCCAGGGCGGATGCGGAACAGCGTCAATACCGCGTATCTATCGTCGATGCGCTCAAGGGCGCCGGCGTGAAATGGATCAGGAAGGTTCACACCTATCATATCCAGGAATCCCTGCACGCCTTGAGGGAGGCCATGACCACGAAAGAGAAGGGGCCCAAGCTCATCGTGGCGGAAGGAGAATGCCAACTCAACCGGCAGCGACGGATCAAACCGCAAGTAAGAAACCTGCTTAAACAAAAGAAACGTTACGTGCGGGAACGCTTCGGCATCGATGAAGACACCTGCACCGGCGACCATTCCTGCATAAGATTGTCCGGTTGTCCCTCGCTTACCATCAAGGATAATCCCGACCCGCTCAGGAAAGATCCTGTGGCTACCGTAGTCAACAGTTGTGTCGGCTGCGGCGTTTGCGGCGAAGTGGCCCATGCCGCGGTCCTCTGTCCATCGTTTTACAAGGCTGACATTATCTATAACCCCAACGTCATCGATCGGACCCTGGCAGCCATCCGCTCATTCGTCATCGGAAGATTCCAGGGATGGGCGGATAAAAGACGCCATGAATGGTCGGATGTCCTTCCCCCGGCGAGGGGTAGTCAGGCGGGGTTGGCGATAAATCGACGCGATAACCCCCTGGACGCCCCAACCCCCCGCCCCTCCTTGTCAGGGGGGGTGGGGGGTACGTCGGCGGACGGGTCAGCCTGGCACACCCCCTTGGATGCCCCAACCTCCCGCCCCTCCTTATCAGGGGAGGCGGGGGGTACGTCGGTGGACGGGTCAGCCTGGCATACCCCCCTGGATGCCCCAACCTCCCACCCCTCCTTGTCAGGGGAGGCGGGGGGTACGTCGGTGGACGGGTCAGCCTGGCATACCCCCTTGGATGCCCTAACCTCCAGCCCCTCCTTGTCAGGGGAGGCGGGGGGAGACTCTCAGCCGGGCGATAAAGTCGAACCCGTCAAGATCGCCATCCTCGCCATGGGCGGGCAAGGCGGCGGCGTACTCAGCAACTGGCTCATCCAGGTCGCTGAGCGGTCCGGCTGCCTGGCTCAATCCACCTCCGTTCCCGGCGTTGCCCAACGCACCGGCGCGACGGTTTATTACCTGGAAGCCCTCCCGCGGGAAGCGGGCGGAGATAACTCCGCCGTGCTCGCGCTCATGCCGGTGCCCGGTTACGTGGATATCGTCATTGCCGGCGAACTGGTTGAAGCCGGCCGCGCCGTGTTAAGGGGCTTAATCACCCCGGACAGGACGACGGCGCTCGTTTCCACCCACCGGGATTATGCCGTCGGGGAGAAAATCGCCCCGGGTGACGGCAGGGCGGACTCAGGGAAGATCGCCACCGTCACCATGGAAAACGCCAAGCGCTTCATTGGTTTTGACATGGCTGCCCTGGCCGAACAGACGGACAGCGTCATCAGCGCCGTGTTATTGGGCGCCGTCGCCGGTTCGGGCGCCTTGCCCTTCAGGAAAGAGACCTATACAGCGATAATCAGTGAAATGGGCGTTGCCGTGGAAGCTAACCTGAAAGGTTTCAACGCCGGTTATGAACGGGCGCAAAAACGGCAGGAAGACAAGGCAGAAGAAGAAAAATCGGCCGGGCGCGTCACGGCAAAACACAAGGACGCGCAGGCGCTGCTTGATCGAGTCTATGGAGATTTCCCGGCGCAAACCCGGGCAACCATCATAGCGGCCCTGGGCAGACTCATCGACTACCAGGACACAGACTATGCCGATGAATACCTGCGCCGACTGGCGCCGGTTTTGAAAACGGATCGCGCCGGCAAGGATTACCGGCTTACCATCGAAACCGCGCGCTACCTGGCCCTGTGGATGACCTATGAAGACACCATCCGGGTGGCGGACCTGAAAACAAGACCGGCGCGCTTTGCCCGCGTAAGGGAAGAGGTGCAATCGGTGGACAAGCAAGTGGTCACTTTCCAGGAATTCATGCACCCGAGGGTTCGGGAAATTTGCGACACCATGCCCGCCTGGTTGGGTTCCCTGTGCCTGAATACCCCCGTGTTGAGAAAACTTATCGGACTCTTTTGTAAAAAGGGCAGGAGGATAAAAACCACGAACCTGTCCGGTTTCCTGCTGCTTCACCTGGTTGCCGGCCTGCGCCGGTTCCGTCGCTCGACCCTGCGCTATAACACAGAAAACGCCGGCATCGAAAAATGGCTGTCCATCATTACGAATATCGCCGGCGTTGACTACGACCTGGCGGTCGAACTCGCCGAATGCCAGCGGTTGGTCAAAGGCTACGGCGAAACCCACGAAAGAGGCCTGGCCAATTTCAACCGCATCATGGCGTCGCTGGATGAAATCCGGGCCAGGCCGAATGCGGCGTCCGCAGTCAGGGAATTACGCGAAGCGGCATTGGCGGACGAGAAAGGGGAAACCCTCGAAGCAACGCTGCAAAAAGTCGCTTGACCCGAATATTGCGCCGGTTCGCCCGTTGTCAGAGGTGGGCCAAGGCTTAAGCTGCACGTGGCCTGACTTCTTTTTTTAGCCTCGCATCGAGTTCATACTCTGTCTGAAGAAGATCGTATCGGGATTGCAGGTTTAACCAGAATTGCGCCTCCATGCCAAAATAACGACCCAGGCGTAACGCGGTATCGGCGGTAATTGAACGCTTGCCTTGCGTTATTTCACTGATCCTGCGTTGGGGTACGCTGATATCCTTGGCCAAGCGGTACTGGGAAATTTCCATGGGATGAAGGAATTCTTCTAATAGAATCTCTCCCGGATGAATCGGATCAAAATCTCGTTCGCGCATCTTATACCTCTAGTGATAGTCAACTATTTCCACATCATGGGCGTTTCCATTTTTCCATATAAAACAGATACGCCATTGGTTGTTTATTCGGATGCTGTACTGTCGGGACCGGTTTCCTTCAAGTTTTTCGAGCCGGTTAGAAGGCGGAATCCGCAGGGAACTCAACTGGCCTGCAGCAGTGAGCATTTCAAGTTTTCGGGCCGCTATACGCTGGATATCGCGCGGGAGACGGCGGGAAAAGCGCCCTTGATAAATCCGTTCTGTTTGCCGGCACTTAAAGGATTTAATCACTCGAGTGATACTAACCCCATGCGTTAGTATTGTCAAGATTATCTTTTGACCTGGGCACGGGCCAGCCGGGCGCCGGCCAGGGCCAGGCGGCGAATAGCCTCAATCATATATATAAGTTATATATAATCATTTTTCATGGAAAATAATCGTTTTTCATGCCATGCTGCGAAAAGCTGGAAATAATTAAAATTCATAGAAGTGAAAGAATATAATCAAAAGTCACAATCAGTAGACGTTTTTCAAGCGTTCACGGCGCTGGAAGACGCTACAACGCTGGCCGGGTATGCGGCGCTGATTGTAGCGCATGACCTGTCTGTACCGGCGCCGGATTACCTGTGCGCCATCGGTATCAAACACAAGAAGTATGTCAGGGGACGCTGGCGCATTTTTACGCCTCGACACAAGCCAGACGATAGCCTGGATGGCCACCTGACCTTTGCTTTGAAGTATGAAGGCGTTGACCTGGCCGCGCTCAAAGCCTTGTTTGAGGTTATCGAACCGGAGGCAATTGCTGAAATTGTTCGAGCAAAACCAACCGGCGCATATAGCCGAAGAATCTGGTATTTGTATGAATGGTTGTGTGACAAAGAACTTGATATCAAGAACGCTACGCGGGGGAACTTTGTTCCACTCATCGATGACGCCCTGCAATATTCAGGGCCGATACGTGATTCCAGGCGTCACCGCGTTCGTAATAACCTGCCGGGTACCCGTGAATTCTGCCCCCTGATCAGGCGAACAGAGAAGCTTGATCGCTTTATCGCGATGAACCTGTCACAGGCAGCTATAGACCATATTGGCAAAACGCACGCAGACCTGTTAAGCAGGGCAGCCGCATTTCTCTTGCTCAAAGATTCCAAAGCATCCTATACCATCGAAGGGGAAGCGCCGGCGCATAACCGCATTGAGCGATGGGGGAAGATTATTGGCGAGGCAGGACAGCGAAAGATGAGCGTTGAAGAACTGGAATATCTTCAAACGATTGTTATCGCTGATCATCGTTTTGTCATGCCCGGCTGCCGTGTTGAAGGTGGCTTTGTCGGTGAACATGACCGGACAACAGGAATACCGATACCCGTTCATATCTCCGCACGCGCAGAAGACCTGGAAAGCCTTTTGTCTGGTCTGATTGAAACCTGCCAACTGCTTGGCGAAAGTGATTATGACGCAGCGCTCACAGCCACCCTGATCGCTTTTGGTTTTGTATTCATTCACCCGTTTGAAGATGGGAACGGCCGCATCCACCGTTACCTGTTTCACCATGTCCTGGCGGAAAAGGGTTTTGTTTCCAAAGGATTGGTTTTTCCTGTTTCTGCCGTCATCCTGGATCGCATAGCCGATTACAGGGAAACGCTGGAGCATTACTCAAAGCCCAGACTTGACCTGATCGAGTGGCGGCCAACCGACAAAGGCAATGTCGAGATATTAAACGAGACTATTGACCTGTATCGCTATTTTGATGCGACCAGACAAGCTGAGTTTTTCTTCGAGTGTATTGAAGAAACAGTAAATAAAATCCTGCCCGAAGAAGTGGGCTATCTGTCGAAGTATGACTTGCTTGATGACTTCATCAAAAACTATATCGATATGCCGGACAAACTGGTCGATTTGCTTATCCGTTTTCTCAATCAAAACGACGGTAAGCTGTCAAAGCGAGCGCGTGATAAGGAATTCAGTCAATTGACCAATGCAGAAGTACAGGTTATTGAGCGCAAATATGATGATGTCTTTCATGGTGGAGGATGAACCGGAACTGCTGATGCCCCAATAAGAAGGTTGACATCAAAGGTGGTGGTGACTTTCCGGGCGTCCCGACGTGAGCGCGTGAAAACCGGTGAAGATGGCGCCGCATGGTGGGAGAATTATCCATTTCAATCCAAAAGCTACAAAGACAATGAACAAGGCGTGAATGATCAGCAACCCATCGGCTGCGAGCAGTAGATAGAACCGCTGATCCGTCATGCCGGATCATTACCACCTGTTTCTCAATTCGCGTAGTTTCAGGAATACGGTTTTTTCATCGGGTTCGGCGGGTAAATCAGGGAAATCATCCTGGAGTTTCTCTATGACCTCGGGGTTTCTCAGGCGGAAAAAGGTGTTGATGGTTTTTTCCAATCCAATGGTGGATACCAGGGCATCGTCCAGGTCCTGGTCGATTAGCTCATTCAGCAATGATTGGGCAGCGGAGTTATTCGGTTCCCTGCTCAAGGTGAATTGCAGGTTGTTGACCATGTAATCATGGCCGGGATAAACCAGGGTCTTATCGGGCAATGTCGCCAATTGACCGGCAAAGGTCAGGTACAACTCGTTGGGATGGCCGCCGTTATGGCAATTTCCCGCGCCTGCATTGAACAAGGTATCTCCACAGAACAGGGACGGCTGGTCCGTTCGTGAAAGCAGGCAAACGTGACTCATGGTATGCCCCGGTGTATCCAGCGCCTCCAGTTCAACGGAATTTCCCACCTTTACCACGTCGCCGGCGGATAACGGTATATCTATGCCGACTATCCTGTCCCTGGCATTTTCATGGGCAAGCAGTCGGGCGCCCGTGGCCGCGATCATCGCGCGGTTGCCGCCGGTGTGATCAGGGTGTTCATGGGTATTCAACACCTGGGTAATTTCCCAGCCCTGGACCTTCGCGTGGCTTAGGCACTTCTCATGGTCAAGGGGGTCGACGGCCAAGGCCTCGCCGGTATCCGGGCAGGCTATGAGATAGTTGAAATTACGCCAGTTATTACCGGTCCAAATCTGATCGACAATCATTTTTATTCCCTCCTATCACTATCAACGGGGTCAGGTCGCACAATGCACATCGCTCGTAACAGGTTCCAAATTAACCTGATTTATTTGAAAAGCAGGTAAACTAATGGTAGGATTCCAGCCAGCCTCTGAATAAGCCAGCATTCCATAACAGAGATTTTATCTAAAGTAGCTTTCAAGGATGAACTTATGGCAAGACCTCTCCGAATAGAATTTGCAGGAGCATTCTACCACGTCACCTCCCGCGGTAACGCACGTGCTGATATATTTTCAGATGATTTTGACCGTTATCAATTTCTCAAGCTGCTAGGTGAAGCAGGTAAGCGGTTTGGTTGGTTGTGTCATGCGGACCTGACCCCATTCCATGCCATTCCACATAGCCGAAGTGACAGTGTATTTTGGAACCAGCAGAGCTACAGTGAGCCGAACATTGAAAGAATGAGCCTCAAATGTGCATTGTACGACCTGACCCCATTCCATGCCATTCCACATAGCCGAAGTGACAGTGTATTTTGGAACCAGCAGAGCTACAGTGAGCCGAACATTGAAAGAATGAGCCTCAAATGTGCATTGTGCGACCTGACCCCATTCCATTGTATTTTGGAACCAGCAGAGCTACAGTGAGCCGAACATTGAAAGAATGAGCCTCAAATGTGCATTGTACGACCTGACCCCATTCCATGCCATTCCACATAGCCGAAGTGACAGTGTATTTTGGAACCAGCAGAGCTACAGTGAGCCGAACATTGAAAGAATGAGCCTCAAATGTGCATTGTGCGACCTGACCCCATTCCATTGTATTTTGGAACCAGCAGAGCTACAGTGAGCCGAACATTGAAAGAATGAGCCTCAAATGTGCATTGTGCGACCTGACCCCATTCCATTGCGACCTGACCCCATTCCACATGACCCCATTCCACAGGAAATAGCATGAACGAATTCAGGAAAGGCTGGGGACCCTTGCTGGCCGCAACGGTTGGCATGATGTGCGGCTTGCTCACAATAACCAATTACTCACAGGGATTCTTCGTTGGCCCCGTTACGGCCGACCTTGGCTGGTCGGCGCCGGAGTTTTTCCTTGCATTCACGGTCACGGCCTGTTTGGGACTTTTTACTGCGCCATTCATTGGTTCGCTCGCATCGAAGTACGGCATCAAGCGCCTGGGTATTCTCGGACTCGTTGGACACGCGCTGGCGTACGTATTGATATCGCTGAACAATGGGTCGTTGACGCTGTGGTACCTGACATTCGCTGCTCTCGCGATTCTCGGAGCGGGTTCGCTACCGATCATCTGGACGGCCGTCCTCAATGGCTGGTTTGAGAAGAATCGGGGCAAGGCAATCGGAATTACAATGGCGGGCACCGGATTTGGCGCATTCCTGTTACCGCCAATCGCTGAGTTCCTGATTTCCAACTATGGCTGGCGTACGGCATATCAGGGTATCGGTATCGGCGCGTTAGTGTTGTCCTTGCCAATAGTCGTTTTGTTGTTCAATGAAAACCCGGAGGCGGGATCCGGTGAAGCAAATTCGATGGCGCCGGATACAAGCTGGGGAATGACGCGGGCGGAGGCGTTGCGCGACTACCGTTTTTGGGTACTCGGGAGTGTCTTGTTCATCACTGTTTTCGTCATTGTCGGTTTGCTTTCGAATTTCGAGAGAATCATGGGAGCTCGCGGATTAGCACGCGCGGATATTGCGAGTATCGCAGCGATAATGGGATTGACCGTAATTGTTGGGCGACTGTTGGTCGGCGTATTAGTTGACAGATTCTGGGCGCCGGCCGTCGCATCGGTGTTTATTGTGATGCCCATCATCGCAATGTTGCTGATGAAATATGGTGTCCCGTCCATGGGGACCGGAATAGTAATCGGTATCGCTATAGGACTTGCCGCAGGCGCCGAATTGGACATGCTTGCCTACCTTACCGGTCGTTACTTTGGTCCTGCGCATTACCCGGCAGTATTCGGTGGCATTTTCGCTTTTTTTACGGTTGGCGCCGGTATTGCGCCACCTCTGTTCGGCGCCGGCGCGGCGGTCTGGCATGGGTACGGTATGGTACTGAACGGCTCGATCGGATTATTGATCCTGTCGATCATATTATTCCTGATGCTTGGCAAATACCCTGCTGGTGATGATGATGGGGTCATTGATGATGGGGTCAGGTCGCACAATGCACATCGCTCGTGATGAGGGGGTCAGGTCGCACAATGCACATCGCTCGTAACAGGTTCCAAATTAACCTGATTTATTTGAAAAGCAGGTAAACTAATGGTAGGATTCCAGCCAGCCTCTGAATAAGCCAGCATTCCATAACAGAGATTTTATCTAAAGTAGCTTTCAAGGATGAACTTATGGCAAGACCTCTCCGAATAGAATTTGCAGGAGCATTCTACCACGTCACCTCCCGCGGTAACGCACGTGCTGATATATTTTCAGATGATTTTGACCGTTATCAATTTCTCAAGCTGCTAGGTGAAGCAGGTAAGCGGTTTGGTTGGTTGTGTCATGCGTATTGCTTGATGTCCAACCATTATCACTTGCTCATAGAAACCGGCCAGCCCGGATTGTCAAAAGGAATGCGCTTTCTCAACGGTGTTTATGCGCAACGCTATAATAAACGTCATACCAGAGTGGGACACTTGTTCCAGGGCCGGTTCAAAGGAATTCTGGTTGAGAGTGACGCCTATTTTTTAGAGCTGGTACGGTACATAGTTTTAAACCCGGTTCGAGCACGGATGGTGAGACAGGCTCAAGAATGGCCCTGGAGCAGTTACCGGGCCACGGCAGGACTGGCACGCCCTGAACCTTGTTTAACAATTGACAGGGTATTAGTCGAATTTTCGGAAAGGTGTGACAGTGCAAGATCAAAGTACCAGGAGTTTGTTAACACCGACCAAAACCAACCGTCACCTTGGGAGAATCTCAAAAATCAAATTTACCTGGGTTCGGATTCCTTTGTGCAGGAAATGTTGAATCATATAGAACCGGATAAGGTTTCCAAGGATATCCCGAAGCCGCAAACGCTGGATCCACCCAAACCGCTTAACTACTACGAATCAGCATTCACGACGCGTCAAAGCGCTATGGCTGCTGCCTATCGGTCAGGGCATTACACTATGGTTGAAGTGGCGGAGTATTTCGGGGTCAGCAGAACTACAGTGGGCCGAGCGTTGAAAGAATATATCTCAGGTGTGCATTGTGCGACCTGACCCCATTCATGGACCCCATTCATGCTTCGTTCTGGATATTGAGCAGGCCGGGCAATTCAGGCAAAAGGATTCTCTCTCGCCGCCGGAGGTGCTATGATCGCGGCCTATGGGGAACGAACGGCCAAGAACGAACGGCGCGCCGGGCGGCGTCCAATGCGCCTTTGACTTGGCGATGCGTTGCCTGCGCCGATTGCCGGACGCCGTCTGCCGGGCTAAACTGACTTCCCCCGGAAAGGCCGCGTTCAAGTTCATCTTCGCGACCTTGCTCGTGGCGGTGGCCTTTGCCGCTACGTATACGTCATCCGCGGCGGCCTTCTCCGAGTTGGACCTGAGAAGTATTCTCATGCTCGGTGGGACGGTTAACACCGTCCTTTTGCTCGGCACGCTGTTCTTCCTGCGCTCCAGGGTCATAGCGAACGCCGTTCTGTCGCTGATTGTGCTGGCCAGCGTTGCGACGACGCACATCATCCATACCGATCTCTTGACCGGAAACGGGGCCGTCCTCGTTGCGCTATGCGCCAGCGCCGGCGCAGGGCTGTTCGTCGCCTTCCGGCTCATAGACGAACTGCACTGGGCCGGCGCGGCGCTCTCGGCGGCGGCATTGTTCGGGCTTGGGATTATCGCCGGTGGGCGCCCGGAGACTGGTGATGTCCCCGCAACGGTAGATACGACGTACATTCGGCACATCTCCTTCCGGGAGACACCGAACCTGTATTTCGTTTCCTTCGATGCCTTGGCCCCACGCGCATTGCTCAAGAAATACCTTGCTTTGGAAACCACCAAATTTCATGATCTGTTCGACATCAATTTCCGCCGCTTTACAAATTTCTTTGCCAATTCCATCAATACCGTCCATTCTCTCAACACAGTCCTGGCACTGGATCCCGATGCGTATTCCTCACAACGATGGGAACTTCATTTAAGAGGTGAGGACCCTGACCCGCGCCTCTTCTCTGGTCAAAACCCGTCAAATCTCCTTGGAATCCTTCACGGAAACGGCTACGAGACAACATCAATCTATGCAACCAGCTATTTCGGAGACGAAAAAGGTAAATATATCAACAATTACATTACGATCCGGAATAACACCGTCTGTAACTTATTGGATGCCGGCATAAGGGATTTCTCTTTCTGGGGATACTGCCGGTTCGGAAGGGTTGATCGGTCCGATGCAAAGGATATGAGCGCCGAGCGGGTCACCAAGGTGAACGCCGACGACAAACCTCAATTCGTGATGGCCCACCTGTATACGCCGGGACATACTAGTAGCTCATTCCGGTATGACGACGTGGAACAGTTTGAGGAATTCAGACGTGGATACATCAACAGCAGCGAACGAGCAGCCCGCTACCTGGATTTAATCATCCGGCGCCTGGAAGAAAATGACCCCGATGCCATCTTGCTCGTGTACGGCGACCACGGCCCTTTCCTGTCTCGGGGACTGCAATTCGCGGACGATCCGGGGTTCGTCTTCCAGGACAGTTTAGGCATTCTGGGTGGCGTCTATCCCCGTGATACGTGCGCCAGGTGGTTCGACGAAGCGTCTTCCCAGGGCTACATGACGATTCTGGACGCCGTTCACGCCCTGCTTCGTTGCCTGTCCGGCGGCGAAAGCCCACTCATCAAGCCGAAAGAATACACGGTGCCCTGGAACCACCAGTTTCACGGACACGACGGACTAACTTACGAGGACTTTCTCTATGAGTAGACCAACACGGCGCGCTCAGTTGAGTGCCATCACCGCGTTTGTCTTTGTGCCGACCTCGGCTCACGCCTACATCGACCCCGGCTCCGCCGGCTTCATCATTACCAGTGTGCTGGGCGCTCTGGCGGCTGGTGGCTATATCGTCCGGGAGTACTGGGGTCGCTTGAAGCGCCGGATTTTCCATAGCGACAGGAAGGCGGTCGCGGACGGCGATGGTTCCGATTCCATGGACGCACGTGCCGATGACGGAAGCGCTCAAGGCTGACAACGGGTCGTTCAAGGACCCGGCCGGACAGGTGTACCGGGTTATGCGGGACGCCGGAGAGGCGAGCATCGTTCGCGGGTTGAATCAATCCGCCGCCGGAATAATGGAGAAACTACTTGCCGAGCCCTTTTTCCAGGACTTGGTGGATGGCGGTCAGGTGGTGGCGACCCGACTGCTCCACCCGGAACTCCCCAACGCCCGGCACGTGATGAAAGAGGGCTGGAGCGCCGCCGTGGAGCACGAGGCGGTGGACTTCGTGACTTGGCCCTACGAGTGGTCGTTCTCGATGCTCAAGGACGCGGCGCTGCTGCAATTGCAGGTGTTGGAGACGGGCGCCAGAAACGGCTGGCTGCTCAAGGACGCGACGTCGTTCAACGTGCAGTGGATCGGCGTGCGCCCGGTGTTCATCGACATACCGTCGTTTGTTCCTTGGGAGGAGGGTGAATACTGGCGGGGGTATCGTCAATTTTGCGCGACCTTCCTGACGCCGTTGCTGCTGACGGCGCATCTGAGCATCCCGTTTCAGCCGCTGCTCCGCTCGCGCCTCGAGGGTATCCCGCCAGAAGAAGCAAGCCGGTACTTCCGTGGGTTGGGGCGTTTCAAGCGCGGCGTCCTGTCGCATGTCTGGTTTCCCGCCAGGGCCGAGCGCGCCGTTCCCCGACCGGCGCGCCCACGTCGACGACAGCCGAAGACGATGCTGTTCGCGCTGTGGGACAGCCTGCGGCGGCTCATCGTCGGGCTGTCCAGTGGCCCGGCTCGTTCGACTTGGTCGCAGTACGCCAGGAATCATTCCTACGACGCGGCCGACTTCGAACGGAAGAAGGACTTCGTGTTACGGCACGTCGCGGCGCGCGCCCCTGGGCTGACTTGGGACCTGGGCGCGAATACCGGCGCGTTCGCGCGTGTCGCCGCCGAGCGCTCGGGGGTGGTCGTTGCCGTAGACGCGGATCAGGATGCCGTCGATTGGCTCTATCGCGAAGTGCGGCAGAGCGGGCCGGGGAACGTCATTCCGCTGGTGATGGACCTGGCGAATCTCTCGCCGGGACAGGGCTGGGCGGGTCGCGAGCGCCCGGCGTTCGATGCGCGGCGAAGTCCCGACATGGTGCTTTGCCTGGCTTTGGTTCATCACCTGAGGGTCGCAGCGAACATCCCATTGCCGCTGTTCATCGGTTGGTTGCGAAGCCTGGACTCGACCTGTATCCTCGAGTTTGTCGGGCGCAACGATGAGATGTTCCAAACACTCCTGGAGAACAAGCGGGAGGACTATGCGGACTACACCGCCGAGAACTTCGAATCGGAAGTCCGCAGGCGCTTCTCCGTTCGCGACCGGTTGAAATTGAAAGGCGGCTTGCGGGAACTGTTCCTGCTGGAGCCTGCTGATGGATAGCCGGGTCTCGGCTAAAAAAACGTTATAGCAACTTGTAATTATCATGCCTCATGCGCCGAAGAAGAAAGCCTATGACTGTCTATCCATGTCAACCGGGTATTACGTGAACTGGGTGATGATATCCGCAAAGCCAGGCTGCGTCGGCGCCTGCCAATGTCGGTTATCGCTGAACGGGCGTCAATCAGCCGTATAACGCTGACTAAAATTGAAGAGGGAGATGGCGGGGTGGCATTGGGCAACTACGCAATGGCGCTTTATACCCTGAAATTGCTTGACCCCTTGCGAGAACTGGCTGCCCTGACAAATCTCACTTCCCACGGATTGACAAGGGTATTTCCATGACCTATGCTATGGCCTATGTCAAGACAATGAAGGAGAAGTAAAGTGTTGCCTGAACGACGTGTGAGTTTGTTCCGTAACGGCCGTAACCAGGCCTTGCGGATACCCCGGGAGTTTGAGTTGGCGGCTGAGAAAGCTATTATCCGCAAGGAAGGTGACAAGCTCATCATAGAGCCCGTCAGGACTGGTGGACTACTCGCCTTGCTGGCTACCCTGGAGGATATCGAGACTACCTTTCCAGATATGGATGAAGCATTGCTGCCTCCCGATAACGTGGAATTTTAATCTTGAAGCCGGCTTATCTTCTGGACACCAACGTGGTATCGGATTTGACACGTCACCCACGTGGCGTCATCACAAAGAGAATTTCGCTTGAAGGTGAAGACAACGTCTGCACCAGTATCATTGTGGCATCGGAGTTACGTTTCGGCACCCATAAGCGTAGTTCCGAACAGTTGACCCGGCAGCTTGACCTGGTCCTCTCGACAATGCAAGTCATGCCGTTCGAGGCGCCTGCCGATCGTCTTTACGGAAAGATTCGAGTCTATCTTGAAGAACAAGGCACGCCCATAGGACCGAATGATATGCTTATTGCAGCACAAGCCCTTGCGCTGGACTGCGCCGTAGTTACGAGAAATGTACGGGAGTTTTCTCGCGTACCCGGATTAAAAGTCGACAATTGGTCAGCATAACCTGTTTTGATACACATGTTGTGCGACCTGACCCCATTCATGCCATTCATGCTTATCTCAGGTGTGCATTGTGCGACCTGACCCCATTCATGCTGTGACCCCATTCATGCTCCGGAGGTGCTATGATCGCGGCCTATGGGGAACGAACGGTCAAGAACGAACGGCGCGCCGGGCGGCGTCCAATGCGCCTTTGACTTGGCGATGCGTTGCCTGCGCCGATTGCCGGACGCCGTCTGCCGGGCTAAACTGACTTCCCCCGGAAAGGCCGCGTTCAAGTTCATCTTCGCGACCTTGCTCGTGGCGGTGGCCTTTGCCGCTACGTATACGTCATCCGCGGCGGCCTTCTCCGAGTCGGACATGAGAAGTATTCTCATGCTCGGCGGGACGGTTAACACCGTCCTTTTGCTCGGTACGCTGTTCTTCCTGCGCTCCAGGGTCATAGCGAACGCCGTTCTGTCGCTGATTGTGCTGGCCAGCGTTGCGACGACGCACATCATCCATACCGATCTCCTGACCGGAAACGGGGTCGTCCTCGTTGCGCTATGCGCCGGCGCCGGCGCAGGGCTGTTCGTCGCCTTCCGGCTCATAGACGAACTGCACTGGGGCGGCGCGGCGCTCTCGGTGGCGGCGTTGTTCGGGCTTGGGATTATTGCCGACGGGCACTTGGGGATCGGTGATGTCCCCGCAACGGGAGATACGACGAACATGCGGGACATCTCCTTCCGGGAGACGCCGAACCTGTATTTCGTTTCCTTCGATGCCCTGGCCCCACGCGCATTGCTCAAGAAATACCTTGCTTTGGAAACCACCAAATTCCACGATTTATTCGATAGCAGTTTCCGTCGCTTCCCAAATTTCTTCGCTAATACCGTCTACACCAGCAATTCTCTCAACATGGTCCTGGCGCTGGATGAGGATGCGTATTCCTCACAACAAAGGGAGCTTAAGGCAAGGGGCGCCGACCCTGACCCGCGTCTCTTCTCTGGTCAAAACCCGTCAAATCTCCTTGGAACCCTTCACAAAAACGGCTACGAGACAACATCAATCTATGTAGACAGCTATTTCGGAGAAGAAAAAGGTAAATATATCAACAATTACATTACGTTCTCGAATAAAACCATCTGTAGTTTATTGGATGCCGGCATACGGGATTTCTCTTTCTGGGGATATTGCCGGTTCGGAAGGGCTGACTGGTCCGCTGCCCTGGACATGAGCGCCGAGCGGGTCATTTGCAGTGATTGTAGCCATGAAGACCGCATATGGTCCGCTGCCTTGGACATGAGCGCCGAGTGGGTCACCAGGGTGAGCGCCAAGAACAAGCCTCAATTTGTGATGGCCCACCTGTATGCGCCAGGGCATACTGATAAATCATTCCGGTATGATGATGCGGAACAGGTCGAGAAATTCAGAGCCGAATACATCTACTACAGCAAAGAACGAGCAGCCCACTACCTGGATTTAATCATCCGGCATTTGGAAGAAAATAACCCTGGCGCCATCTTGCTCGTGTACGGTGACCACGGTCCTTTCCTGTCTAAGGGGCTGCAATTCGAGGACGATCCGGAGTTCGTCTTCCAAGACCATTACGGCATTCTGGGCGGCGTCTATCCCCGTGATACGTGCGCTGGGTGGTTCGATGAAGCATCGTCCCAGGGCTACATGACGATTCTGGATGCCGTTCACGCCCTGCTTCGCTGCCTGTCCGGCGGCGAAAGCCCACTCATCAATCCGCGAAAATACACGCAGCCCGCGCAGGGCCCGATTCCCCTGGACGACAAACCTTACTACGAGGACTTTCTCTATGAGTAGACCAACACGGCGCGCCCAGTTGAGCGCCGCCACCGCGTTTGTCTTTGTGCCGATCTCGGCTCACGCCTACATCGACCCCGGCTCCGCCGGCTTCATCATTACCAGTGTGCTGGGCGCTCTGGCGGCTGGTGGCTATATCGTCCGGGAGTACTGGGGTCGCTTGAAGCGCCGGATTTTCCATAGCGACAGGAAGGCGGTCGCGGACGGCGACGGTTCCGATTCCATGGACGCAGGCGCCGATGACGGAAGCTCTCAAGGCTGACAACGGGTCGTTCAAGGACCCGGCCGGACAGGTGTACCGGGTTATGCGGGACGCCGGAGAGGCGAGCATCGTTCGCGGGTTGAATCAATCCGCCGCCGGAATAATGGAGAAACTGCTTGCCGAGCCCTTTTTCCAGGACTTGGTGGATGGCGGTCAGGTGGTGGCGACCCGACTGCTCCAGCCGGAACTCCCCAACGCCCGGCACGTGATGAAAGAGGGTTGGGCCGGTCGCGAGCGCCCGGCGTTCGATGCGCGGCGAAGTCCCGACATGGTGCTTTGCCTGGCTTTGGTTCATCACCTGAGGGTCGCGGCGAACATCCCATTGCGGCTGTTCATCGATTGGTTGCGAAGCCTGGATGCGACCTGTATCCTCGAGTTTGTCGGGCGCAACGATGAGATGTTCCAAATCCTCCTGGAGAACAAGCGGGAGGACTATGCGGACTACACCGCCGAGAACTTCGAATCGGAAGTCCGCAGATGCTTCTCCGTCCGCGACCGGTTGAAATTGAAAGGCGGCTTGCGGGAACTGTTCCTGCTGGAGCCTGCTGATGGATGGCCGGGTCTCGGCTAAAAATGGAGAATAGATTATGAAACCATTGAGTTTGTTGTTATTACGGTTATCGACTGGATTACTGCTGTCTGTTTGGGGTTACATGAAACTCTTCGACCCTGACAGTGGCCAATATGTGACCGATAAATATTACATGGGTTTCGTTCAAAGCGAACTGATCCATCAGGTGTGGGGCGCTGCAGAAATACTGCTGGGTTTACTTGTCATTCTGGGTTTGTGGCGGACAATTGTTTATCCGCTTCAATCAGTTGTGCTGGGTATCGGGGCGTTGGCGGTTTGGAAGTCCCTGATCGATCCCCTGGGGGTTCTGTTCGGTGAAGCTCAGGTTAATATATTATTCTTTCCTTCAAGTACGGTATTCTTTGCCACGTTGGTTTTATTGGCATTTCGTGCCGACGATACGTTGTCCATAGACTCTAAACGAGATACCTGACAAAACCTGGCCGCCAACAAGGGAGAATAAATCAGCAACACTGAGGCGTCCCTCAAGATCTCCGCCGGCATCTGAAAATATGCAACTGTGCTATACAGATAATTACAGCTATTGCTTGACTTAAGATACTATATATAGTATCAATAGCCAATGAGTAAAGCAGTTAAATTACTTCAAAAAATGAAGGCCAATCCCAAAGCGGACTGGTCTCAAAGCGACATAAAAACTTTGGTTAAGGCGTTTAATTTAACTTTACGTCAACGTGGCACGAACCATGCTGTGATTACAAACAGTTCAGGACAGCATATTACCATACCAATGCACAAACCTGTTAAGCCACTCTACATAAAACGCTTGGTAGAACTCATTGAGGCAGACGATGAAATTTGAAGATTATCCTATCAATATCAGTCCCATCCCCACTGATGAGGGCGGTGGTTATCTGGTCACTTTTTCCGATTTACCGGGATGTATGGCGGATGGCGAAAGTATCGAGGATGCCATATCGGAAGCACGCGATGCTTTCAAAGCATGGATGATGGCGGAGATGGAAGATCAGGCAACAGTGCCTGTGCCTAAAACTTACAGTGGACAGTTTGTGCAGCGTATTCCTAAAAGCCTGCACATGCAACTCGCCAAATGCGCAGAAAATGAAGGTGTAAGTCTGAACCAACTCACAACTACCCTGCTGGCACAGGGGGTAGTGCGTTTAAGTCGACCAAAGACAGCGCAAAAGCATTATTGAACAGCTTAATTACGCTTGGAATATAATTCGCTAAAATAGCCGTTCCGGATTTAACTACAGGCGATATGAACTTGCCTGGAAATTTGTAATACCCAGCTCTCTGCCATAGGTGTTCAATATTTCCGGGTAAAACAGCGAGCCCGGCCAGTCACAGCCTGCGTCGGCGCCTGCCAATGTCGATTGTCGCTGAGCGGGCGTCAATCAGCCGCATGACGCTGACTAAAATTGAACGGGGAGACGGTGGGGTGGCATTGGGCAACTACGCAATGGCGCTTTATGCCCTGGGATTGCTTGACCCCTTGCGAGAACTGGCTGCTCCGACAAATGATCCGGTGGGACTTGCACTGGAGGAAGAGAGGTTGCCGCGCAGGGTGCGCCTGCCACGACGGTAGAATCCGTCATGAATGAAGTATACGTATATGCAGACTTGGAAGGCGCGCCGCAGTTAGATGATAACGAAGCCTCCCTGGAGCTGGCATTGAGCGTTGCAGAGCATTTCGGGTTGTCTTTGGATAAAGCCAGGGAAATAGCCCATGAAGTAGCCATGGCAGTATCCACGTGGCGGGACGTAGCCGCCCAATTCAAATTATCCAGGCAAGAGATTGAGCGCATGTCATCTGCATTTGAACATCGGGACCTGCGAGACGCACTGAATTTTTCAGTATTCAAGGCTGGGTACGCCGGATAGTCGTTATTGTCAATCAGGAAGATTTACGAAAATTTTTCGGTGTCATGCCCACATGTTTTTTGAAAGCGCGATGAAAATTTGAAGCTTCGGAATAACCGACGAGAAGGGCCACCTGTTCGATAGATAAAGACGTATCTGTTAAATACTGCATGGCAAAGTGCATTCGTACTTCCTCGGAGATCACGCGAAACGACGTATTTGCATCAGCAAGCCTGCGCCGAAGGTTCCGTGGCGTCGTGTGAAGTTTTTCAGCCACTTCCACTAAATTAGGGAAACGCCCTGACGTATTAATCAATATGCGTCTTACAGTATCGAGAATAGTTTCACCCTGACTTAATTTTCGTAGCAACTCTGCACATTGTTGCTCACAAATTCGGGCTGCTTGTTCATTGGCAAGGCTTAATTCCTTGTCAAGATATGAAGCGGGAAATCGCAATTCATTGGTATCCCGTGAAAAATAGATCGGACAATGAAATACCTCTTTGTATTCCGCCACGTAGCTTTGCTTAGGCCAAGTCACGCAAACTTTGTTAATCTTTGCAGTATCCCCAAAATAAAATTTCAGAATCTGCCGCCAGATTGCCAACGTCACTTCGACGTCGTAGCGATACGTTTCACTCAAAAGTATCAAGGGTTCAATCGTAATGACAACGTCATTCCCATCCAGCCAGCAGCGGATATGCAACACCGGGTCTGTTATTCTCTGGAAGCGAAGAGCTATGTCCATAGCTCTTCGAAGTGTCGGACTGCTGAGCATCGCGTAACCCATAATGCCCAAGTCAGCTATAGAAGTCCGCAGCCCGACCAGCAAGCCCAGGGCCGGTATATCAACTATTTCGCGGATTGCGCGAAGTGACTCAAAGTGCTGTTCAATCGTGTAGTACATATCACTGTTTTCCAGCTCTTTCCTGTCCATTCCAATACGTTCCAGAATGACATCGGACTTCACGCCAAAGTCAGATGCAACCTCAAGCAAACGTTTCATGTAAATGGTGGGAGTCAGCCCGGAAGACTGTTTCAGCCCGCTGTGTTTATGCGCTGTCAGATTCATATACGAATCTGATTATAGACAATCTTCCCTGAAATGATAAGGTTGTGTCCTGAAGTGCAAGAATTTCTAGTGTGAGGGTATTATTTCTCCTGTAAATCATCAATGCTGGGAAAACCTTTTCCTGCCGTAGTGAATTCTATAATGTTGCCAAATGGGTCCCGACAATAAACCGCACTACCACCTTCAGGAAAAATATATGGCGGATTCATGCTAATTCCACCGGCCATTGCAAGGCGATCATACTCAACCTGTGCATCATCCACTTCAAATGCCAGATGCCGTATCCCCGGTTCATTTGCACAGGGCTGGCGTTCTTCACAATGGGAAGCAGGCGACCTGTATTGAAACAACTCCAGGTATGTATTGTTGCATTTCATAAGATAAGCCCGGGCGGCAGAGTTTTCTAACCCGGTAATTTGATCGTGTAAGGGACTGGGGTTGTTCCAGGACAATTCCCTCACCAGGGTGAAACCCAATACTTCCTCATAAAATTCCCTGGCTTTCTCAAGGTCTGGCACTACAATTGCCGGATGATGGAACCCCTTAATCATAAGAATTCATTCAGCGCCGCCACTATAGTTTCTCGTTCAATATGCGGGTCTGGCTGTTTTCCCGATGGGCTGAGGATTTTCGCCGTCGGCTAAACGCGCGGGAACAATATCCCTGGAAAATACATCTTCAATGGTTTCGTGACGTTTTATCAACTCAACCTGGCTGCCATTGACCAAAACCATACCGGGTCGAGGCAAGGCATTAAAATTTTGTGTGCATGGCTCAATATATGAGCCCGTATTAAGCAATGCAACCAAGTCTCCAGGTTCTAATGTCGGGACCTCAGCCTGGTAAAACAATACCTCGAGATTGCAAGTCAGACCAACTATATCCGAGGTGGTGTTCGCTTCATCCGATGCCTTGTTGGCGACAATAAAATCAAATTTTGCCTGATTAAAATTAGCTCCACTCACGCCCAGAAAAACCTGGGAGGTATCCACCTCTGCCCACCTGTGTTCCAGATTTCTGGTTTCATGTTTGATATTTCTTACTGTGGTCAGGTGAATCCCGGTATCACAGTGAATGCCCCGACCAGGCTCAACCTCAATTAATAAGCCATTTGTTTCAAGATTATTATTTCTCATGCCTTCACGCAGGGAAGACGTCAATACATCTGCAAGTTCTTCCAGCGATGGCCCCGGATAACCCTTGATGGTTACGTCCGTATCCTTATCCGGAAAACTTGGAAATCCACCCCCCAAATTCATTTCTCCGGGTACCCAACCATCCATGGCATCACTCAATTCTTTGGTAAGATTTACGCAATTAATGACCCATGAACGCCAGACTTCCGGCTTCTTGCTAAGTCTGCCCATGTGCGCATGAATTCCTGCAGGCTCAATATGAGGAGAGCGTTTTGCCTTGAGCCCCATGGGTAATAACTCTGAGGTGGGAATTCCGTATTTGATGACCTGGGTCATAAACCTGATTTCATACTCCGGGGTATAATCCGACATGACATCAAGCTCTTCCATGCAGGGCTTGATCCGAAATATAACGCGGGCAACCTGATCTAACCTGGCCGCGACTTCTTCACATAAATCAAGCTCCCTGGGGCTATCCAATACAATACGGGCGCCGACTTCGATGGCCCTTGTAATAATCTCCCTGTCCTTGATGGAACCATTTACCGATATGGCATCGGGCGCAACCCCGCCATGCAATGCCGCGTGTAATTCTCCGGAGCCAAAAACGTCACAACCGGCTCCTTCGTCAGACAGTACTTTTCGTATTGCAATAACCGGATTAGCCTTGAGTGAAGGCATTATACGAACGGGCCCCTCCGTCCAGCAATTTTCAAAGGCCCGGGTGTATGAACGTAAATTATGGCGTAAATGATTTTCTGATACGAGAAACAACGGCGTGCCGAACTCCCGGGCGATCTTTACCGTATCGCAGTCTTCCATAAACAGGTGTCCATCGCGGATTGAGAGTGAATGATTAACGCGCATATCGAAACAAAGTCCATGCGGGGAACACAGGCAATGCATGCATACTTGTCATAAATGGAAAGCCCACATCCACCAACATCAGAATCAATACCTCAAGTTGTGATTCGGCCGTAATTCCAGGGAACTATTGAAACAGTGTACGAATACACCCCTGACTATTTCATGGCATAAATGACACAAAACTTATCGATTCCGGTCTTTCATCCAGCTAATAATTCGATGAACAAAACGGCTTTATAGTCGCTTGTTACAGCGTATCAGCAGCAGGGCAGGCCTGTCATCGGGTCTCAGGCATCGTATTGATTGCCTGTGATGGACCGGTCCAATTCTATGAATTCAATAGACGCGCCATCAACTTCGATCATGGCTACGATAATCCCCGGCGTACCCCGTCCGGAATGGTAAAGTACCTTTTCACCGACGAGCGCCTGGTCGATATCGTCCACTTCAAAGGCGACATGAGGAATATATTTAATGATGTCTGGGTTTTCATTATCCTCATCAAAGCGCATCCATTCGACACCGTAATTATTGTACTGTCCCGGGAGATAAGCCAGTTTCAAATGTGGCACCTTGATTTCTTTATCAAATGTTTTATCACAAGGCATGCCCGTATGGTGATATTTCAATTGTTTACCACTGTTTGCGACCGGGTTTTTTGCTTCTTCGCCGGCGCCGGCTTGGTCAATTTCCATTAGTTTGACCGGCGCATCCAGGACGCTGATAAACGCTGCCCTGACTCCGGGCATGATTTCACCAGGTTCAACGATCACCTGTTCCCCTTCAATCGCTTTTTCCAGGTTGTCGATTTCAAAGGCCACATGCGCGTATTCCTTGACGATATCGGGATAATCGGCATCTTCATCAAACCGCGTCCATTCCACTCCATAAGCATTATTAATTCCAGGAACGCAGGACAATTTCAGGTGAGGGAAATATATTTCATTCTCCCTCTTCTCTTTGGATGGAATACCAATATGATGGTATTTCAGTTCACTTTTTTCGATCATTTTTCGATTATAAGATTTGGAATTTGCCGGGATGAGGCCATACTTCCTGTTCCGGCCGGGCAAATTCAAGAAGTTCAACCAGGGCGTCCCCATCCAGGATAAATGCGACAGTCACGCCTTCCGCCGGACTGTTCGGTTCCAATACCACCTTTTTCCCTTTCAGGGCCTCCTTGATATCGTCAACGACAAACGCGACATGTGGCGTGGTTTTGATAATCTCAGGCAATTCGTTGTCTTCATCAAAGTTATGCCATTCTATTCCATAGGGATTATCAAAATAACCGGAACCATGGAGCTTCAATTTTTCGTTATAGTCCCCATTGGGAAGTTTTTTGTCTGTGGGTATCCCTACATGGTGAAAACGTAATATCTGCATAAGTCAATCCTGCCCAAAGAAAAATATGATCAAACCAACGTCACCGGAAACATCGAAGAATTAACTTCATATTATCTTAGTTTATTTCACGACAGCAGCTACATATATGGCTTTATCGGCCAAAAGTTTATCAGTTCAGACTATCACAAAGCATATGGCGTTTAATACTGTTTATTTACTTTCTAATGCAGACAGGGCTGCAATCAAACCTGTCCCTCCGGGGCCGACGACAATGACATCCGCTGTTTTTTGAACATTCCTCACTATCCTTCGACTTCCGGACAAATTTTCTGAACCTCAGGGGTGAGATGATAAAATACTTTTGCTACTGACAGGACAGCTTGATCTTCATCATGACGCCCGGTGAACTGGATTCCAACCGGCAAGCCATTGTTGTCAAAACCAGCCCTGACCGTGCATGCGGGTAATCCTGTAAGATCCTGTAAGGCTGTATAACCCAATACTATTCTGCGCAAATCATATTGTTTTTGCGTTTCGGGCGTGGGCGGGAACAAGGATTCAATTTCAGGGGGACTCGATGCCGCGCACAATGAAACGATAACATCGACATCGCATAAAACCTTTTCCAGTTCGATAGCAAGTGTCCTGCGTTGTTCTGATGCATCAAGGTAATCAGCTAACGTCACTCCCAATGCCAGGTCAATGCGCCGGCGAACATCCGCCCCATATTCATCGTAGCGTTCCGGGTATAGTTGAACCTGCCTGTGAGCATGCAGGGATTCCGCCAGCATAATTGTCGAAAAAACATTCGGGATATTCGGCAACTGCATGTCATCAAATGAAATTATTATTGCGCCGGCTCCCTGTAAAATTTCGCAGGCGCGGTTGAATACAGTGGCAATATCCACCTCAGGCGCGGGTTGATGCAGGCGCTCGGCTATACCAATGCGCACACTCGCCAGGGATTTAGAGACTGTTTCAGCGTTGCCGTCTCCATCACGGCCTTGCGCGGACTGTGTCACCTGTAATGATAATTGAAGATCTTCCGGGATACGGGCAATCAGGCCGGCGTGATCCAGGCTTGCCGCCAATGGGAAGATCCCCTTGGCGCTGATGCTGCGGTAAGTTGGTTTAATTCCGGTTATACCACAGAAAGCGCATGGAACCCTGATCGAACCACCGGTATCGGTACCGACAGCGAGAGGGACCATCCCGGTTGCTACAGCAACCGCGCTTCCACCACTGGAACCGCCCGGAATTCTATTCCGTGCCCAGGGATTATGTGTAGGGCCGTAATGGGGATTGTCGTTGGTGAAACCCCAGGCAAACTCGTGAGTCGCGCTTTTACCAATTATGATTGCGCCGGCTTGTTTGAGTTTAGCCACTACTGTTGCATCGGTTGTCGGAACATTGTCTGAAAATATTGCCGAGCCGTAAGTGGTGCGTAGTCCTTCGGTATCGATTATATCTTTGATTGCAACCGGCACGCCAAGCAGGGGAAGTTCCTCGCCGCGACGCCAGGCTTTTTCACTTCTGCGCGCCCTGTCCGCGGCAGTTTCCAGGTCAAGAGTGGTAAACGCATTATAGATCGAATCCAGTCGCTCAATCCGTGCGCTCAATTCACCGACCACGTCAACAGGAGAAAAAGCTCCGCTACGGTAACCTTCCAGCATGGCGTTAACCGAGAGTTCAAACAGCGCAGGCATCCCGCTACCTGTCTTCGACGCCCCTGGGCGCCAATGCAGCCAGTGATTTCGTAATCCAGTCCGGATGCCGTCCTTGCATCTCAACGCGATCTTTCCTGGCGACGGCAGCGCGTACCAGGCGACCACCAAAATAACGGAAGGGTTCAGCGGGTAAATCACGTCTCGGACAATCAACTACGACGGGAAGTGATGACCATTCATCCCTGTAACCAGTCGCCAGGCTGGCCAGGGCTCGACCACCGATGCGGCTTGGCCCTACTCCATTGCCGCTCCAACCTATTCCATATATAATGTGTTTACATCCTGGCAGGGAACCCAGCAACGGCAGACCATCAGAGGAACGATCTACGGGGCCGGACCAGGCACATTCGACAGGCACATCTGAAAATTCGGGATACAGCTTATCCAACTGGCGTTTCACTACATGTGCCCGCTCCGGACTGTGAAACATTGTTTTATTCACGCGTCCGCCATAAGCTGAGGCAAGCCCACCTTTCCCGGCCAGCAAACGTCCTTCAGCCGTGGTACGCACATAATTTACCATCTGGGAAGAATCATTCACTCCGGCCCGATTCAGCCATTGCATATTCCGAAGCCGGTCCGGCATAGGGCTGCTGGCTATTATATCGCTGGATACAACAACAATGGAGCGAGATAACTCCGGCAAAGCAGCGCTCCAGGCATTGGTCGCCAATATCACTTTATCGGCTTTGACTATCCCTTTGTCTGTCACGAGCCGCGCCGGCCGGTCCCGCGAAAAATGCCGGACCCTGGTGTGTTCATAGATAATTACTCCCTGCCGTAAAGCCGCCTCCCGCAGGCCCCTTACCAGTTTACCCGGATGCAGCATGGCGGCTGTTCTGTCAAGCACGGCAGACGCCAATGTCTCTGTGCCGGATAAATGCACGGCAGCTTCACGATTCAATTCATGGAGGTCGCCGACATCAAGTTCCCGGCAAGCCTGAACCGCCTGCTCCCAGGCCCCTGTGTGAGCTTTGGAAAATGCGCCCCAGACCCAGCCACTTTTAGTATATTCGGCATCAATGCCTTCTTCGTCACAAAACGCGGCCAGCCCGGCAATCGCCGCCTCTGATTTCAGAATTAGATCCCGGGCTGTTTCATCTCCCCACTTCGCTCTTAATGAAGGCGCTTTTGTCCACCATGATAAAGCATATCCACCATTTCGACCTGAGGCCCCTGCGCCGCATATATCCTGTTCCAGAATAACGACGTCGATTGCCCGGTCACGTTGCTTGAGTTCAAGCGCTGTCCATAAACCGACATAGCCACCACCCACTATGGCAATGTCGGCGAGCCGATCACCGACTAGTGGCGGGCAAGGTGAACCGGGTTTTGTCAGCGCTTGATCCAGCCATAATGATCGGTGCAATCCGTTGCTTGCGTCAACGGCAGAATCAGTCATGCCGGATGTGTCCGCGCAGTTCTTCAGTCGCTGCCTTATCAACGTTACCTTCAACATCGACAACCACGCCATAAACTTTTACTGCGTGTTCAGCGCTGATCCATCCTTCGGTGACGTCTCGGGCAACCCGGTGCGGTTCACGCTCAAGAGGTGAACCATAACCACCACCACCGCAGGAGAACCCAAGCACCGATTCACCGGCATTCAATTTCACGTGATCAAAAGCGCCCAAGGGCGTTAAACTGCCGTCGAGCTCCCGCTTGAATTGCTTGGCCCTTGCGCCGGGACCGCCTCCACGCGCGCCCAGGGCCGCATATCGATTCCCGTCACTGGACCAGATCCCTTCCATCGAACTGTCTACCGGCCCCCACTCCACCTCGCCTGATGGCGCGCCGCGCCGGCGACCGGGTCCGGCGGTATCGGGAACGATACGGTCGGTTATGATGCGGACAGGGTACATCAATTCATCTATCTCCGTGCTGTCGCGCCTGACCAAACCCCCGTTGCCGACGTGGGCTATGGTGAGCCAGCCATCGGACCAGGGAGCGCCGGCGCCGCAGGTTTGTCCCAATGTGATCATATTAACGTAGGGTTGATTATTTCTACGCGGGTCTTTTCCGGAAATAAACGCGGCAGTAGCCGGGATGCCCAGACCACATTCAGCCATGCCGATACCCTCTTTCAGGTCTGCCATAGCCCGTTGGACTGCGTTTGTCACTCGATCCGCAACACCGGTGGTAGCAGTGGAGCAACTGGCCGGATGGCGCGGTATGCCTGCCACGCAATTTTCGCGGAGCAGTACCTTGATTCGACGGCAACTGCCGGCATTTGCAGGAATATCAGGTCCAAGACTGTTAAAAACCCCCACCATGCCGGCGGTTATGGCTGTCGCCTCCGTCAGGTTAAGCCCGAAAGGTACGCAATCAGGATTATCACGGAGATCAACCGTGACCAATTCCTTTTTCGGGTCTGTTGCAACGCTTGCCTTGATTGCCACGCCTTCATCCATACCCGGCATTGGGTCGTGGAAGTTGCTCGCGCTGACTTTACCTTTGGGCAACTCACTGATTACCGTGCGGATTCGTTGCTCACTGTAATCCAACCATTGTTCGGCATGATGTTCCAGGTAATCCCAACCCAGTTCATCTCCCAATGCCAGCAACTCCCGCTCACCTACCCTGGCTGCGCCGGTCAGCGCAAGTTGATCACCGTACCACTGCTCCGGCGCCCGGATGCGTACTTTGCACATGCGGATAATGTCAGCGCAATCTTTGTAATCTCGTTGTATTCGCACGGACGGGAATATCAAGGCGCCCTCATGATACACGTCTGTCGCTGTCGCAAATAAGGTTGAGGGAACGGAGTTGCCAATATCCGCCAGGTGCGCTTTCACTACCACGGTGTAACGATAGACGCCTTCGGCATCAATGACCGGAACCAGTAAAGTATGATCGCCGGCATGAGAATTACCGTGGTAGGGTGAATTATTCAAAAATGCGTCACCCGGTCGGATATCCGGGCTGAGTTCACGCATCTTTGCCGCCATCAAATCAGGCCCTGCCATAACGTGAATTGGCAGACTTTCCGCGGTAACCAGCAATTCATTTTTTGCCGTCACTATGCAACAGGAAAAATCCCGTCCTGTATTTATCACGCCTGAACGCGCAGTACGAAACAAGGTATTGGTCATCTTGCGGACTATCGCTTCGAGACGAGCTTGAACTACGGCAAGGAGGCCGCCATCTATTTTCTCGAACTTCTTGCTGACTGCCATATTCACACTCTCATTGATTGCTTTATCGGGGTAACGGTCACCATAAGACTGCCATCGGACAACAATTCCGCAACCGCTCCCGGGTCAATGACAACCGATGTAAAATCCGATTCAATAATTGTCGGACCACTTGCCTGTTCGCCTGTCACCATGCTCATGATTGGTCGTATAATCGTCTCCAGTCTGCCAACGGCGCCAAACCCAACCATGCGTGTGTGGGTCCCTCCCTGTTCCACGAAGACTTCCGGTAGCGAGGATCTGTGTCTGTTATGTAACTGGCAACTTATCCTGGCATTCCAGTTGAGCATTTCAAGTTCTCCGTCAGGGTCGTAGACGGCAAAAATTGTTTGATGCTCTTTATGGAAGGCGTCAAGCAGCCGGTCAACGTCTTTTTGACCAGTAAAGCAGGGCCGGGGCAGTTCGATCTCGAGTTCCCAGATCTGCCTGGCGTAACGCGCTTCAACACTGTATTTCACTGATGTGGCAGCAGCGCCCGCGCCCGGTCCTGCGCTGAATGCCTCGCACTTTTTCCGTAGCGTATCCAGGCAGTTATTAACCGCGGCAAAATCGAAATTGCCGCTGGTAACCACCGCCGGGCTGGTATAACTGGCCGATAATTCAGCCATTAAGGCCCCTGAGGCGCTTAATACTGCACCGGTATAGGGAAATAATACTTGCCGGGTTCCTAAACGCGCCGCAATTTTCACGCTGTTCAATCCGGCTGCCCCTCCTCCTGCGACCAGTACCGCAGAAGCCGGGTCTACACCGTGATTTACCGTTACGTCCTCTATGGCATGGATCATCTCTTCAGTAGTCAACTCAATTATGGCGCAGGCAGCCGCCTCAGTATCCAATCCAAGCGGCCCGGCGACTTCACGTGTAATTGCTTCCCGTGCCGCTTCTGTGTCTAATTTCATTTTCCCGCCCAGAAAATAATCAGGGTCGATATAACCCAGGAAGACACTGGCGTCTGTGACTGTAGGATGTGTTCCGCCACGTTGATAGCAAGCAGGGCCCGGGTCTGCGCCGGCGCTGTGCGGTCCGATTCTCAGCAACCCTCCCTCATCAACCCAGGCAACACTGCCACCCCCTGCTCCGATACTCGTGATATCGATGGAAGGAAATCCCGTCATGTGACCATAGATACGATCTCCCAGCCAGGTTTCCCGCGTGCGCGGAATATGCCCGTCCCGCACCAGGCTGACGTCATAGCTGGTGCCGCCGGTGTCGGCAATCACAGCCGTGGTTGAGCCTGTATGTTTCTCGACAAAATGCAAACCTGCTACCGGCGCCATCGAGGGACCCGAATTAATGGCCAGTATCGGCGCTGAGGAAACCTGTGTGGCATCCAGGACACCGCCGCCGGACGTTACCATCAATAAACGCCCGTTGAAGCCGGCCTTATGCAATTCACTTTCCAGCCTGGCCAGGTAGTCACTCATCAACGGTTTCAGTGAAGCGTCAATGGAAGCGGCTGAAGCGCGTCGATATTCACGCAGCATGGGCGTAAGCTGATGCGACAGGGTAAACGGCACTCCGGGTAAATGCCTCGCCAGCAATTCGCCGACCCGTTCTTCATGGGAACCGTTAACGGGTGACCACAGTAAACAAACAGACACCGCCTTGATGCGCCTGGCATCCAGTTCACCAATAATTTCGACAACCCGCTTCTCATCCAGTTGCTTGACGACGCCGCCATCTGCGCCAATTCTTTCCGGCACCTCCCAGGTCAGGGAACGAGGAATATATGGCATTGGAAATTCACGGGTGAAGTTGAACGGGTCAGTCCTGCCACCCTCGCGATACAACAGAATATCGGGATGACCTTCAGTGGTCAGGAACGCAGTTCGCGCGGCGCTATGGCTGAGTATCGCATTAAGCGCATGAGTCGTGCCGTGCATCAGGCTTGCGCAGCCGCCGAGAAAATCGGCAAGGGCGCTAGCCCGTTCATCAGCCGCAATGCGCAAAACGTCCAGTACCCCTATCACCGGATCTGCCGGTATCGTCGGCCCTTTATAAAAGGACAACTCTCCCCCGGAATCTTCGATAATCAGGTCGGTAAACGTTCCTCCTGTATCAATCGCGAGCCGCATTCCATCCATTGAACCGCTTTTTACGCAACAGCCTCGCTACGGCGAATGACATCCGGCAGGCTGGGATAACCACCTTCAACCGTCAGTATCAGTCCCTGTACAAAACGTGCGGCCGGCGATGCCAGAAAAACTACAGCCGGCGCAATATCTTCGGGTATGGCAAGCCGGCCGGCAGGTGTAGATGCAATTGCCGCGTCAACCACGGCAGCATCTGCACGAAGACGCTCGTTCATCGGGGTGGCCGTCCAACCGGGCGACACGGCATTGACAGAGATATCCCTGGACGCAAGTTCAACTGCCATGACGCGCATTAATGCATCCAGGGCGCCTTTCGACGCGGCATAGGCGGCGGTATTGGCAAAGCCTGTTCTTGCGGTGGTCGAGGTGACGAATATGATTGATGAGCCGGGTTTGAGACAGGGCAATGCTGCCTTGCTCAACAGGAACGCTGACCTCAGGTTTATGTCAATCTGCTTATCAAGCTCCTCAAGGGTGGTATCAGCAAAAGTCGCCGGTATGAATATCCCTGCGCAGGGAACCAGAATGTCCAGACCGCCAAAGTAATTGAGGGCGGTGTTGATGATATGATCTGCACCATTTGCATCAGTCAGTTCTGCTTCAATGGATACGGCTTCCCCCCCGGCAGCGGCAATCTCACCACTCACTTTCTGCAGGCGTTCCTTGTTGCGGCCTGTAGCGACAACCCTGGTTCCGGATGCCGCAAGCGCCTTGGCAATTGCTGCGCCAATACCGGAACTGGCTCCGGTGACCACCGCAACTCGCCCTGTCAAATCAAAATCCAAACTGGTTGCGCCCGCTGTTTGTCTGGTCATGTTGATTACTCCACCTGGTTACCTGACAACCGCCAGGTTCTGCCGATGATATGATGAGGCTGGTTAATGGCAATGGCTAAACCGGCGTCATGGTTATCATTTTGGGCAATAAGCCGGGGAATAACTGCAAAATTCTGTTTTCAAAATCCCTTGTCCATGAGATGAAGCATACAGGGCAGAAGTGGACCTGAAGGTTTCAGCAAACGGCGCCCGGCCATTAAATAACAACCGTCCGGCATCAGCGACAGGTTGTTCAAATGAAGCTCGCATCCTTATCAGTTCCCGATAAACCCGCGAACCATATTCTTTGGGCACGCTGATCTCAAAATTCACCACGGGCTCCAGCAATCCGGTTCCTGCATTACTCAAAGCCTCTGCAAACACCCTGGGAGTTACAATCTTGTAGTCGTCGGATTTCGTGCCAAGATCATACTTGCAATATCCGTCAAGCAAGGTTACTTTGAGATCCGTGACCTCCCAACCCAGGGGTCCCTTACTGCAGCATTGTTCCAGTATCCGGGGGATCTGTTTCATGAACTTCTGGTAAATTCTGTCATCGCCACTTATCGCCTCTTCATATTCAAAGCCACTGCCGGCAGGCAACGGCTCTACCCTGAGTTCAAGGTCGGCATAGCCGCCATCCCTGTACTCTATACCGGCTTCACCCACCCCCATTGGCGTCTCTTTGTAGATAACGCCGGGCCTGGATATATTGACATCGAGACCGAAACGCGAAGAGAGCAGGTCGCATATAATCTCCATTTGTACTTCACCAAAAAAACGCAGTTGAAGCTCACGCTGTGATTCAATCCATTGGATATTCAGCAGGGGGTCCTCATCTTCCAACTGTTGCAAAGCCTTGAGCAATTCATTCCAATTATCTGTCCGGAGGGGGTCTATCCTGGCCGTCAACATGGGTTCCACCGGGGTTGACAGCAGCGGAATCGCATAGTCCTTGCCCAGCGCATGCCCTGCTTTACAGCTCTGTACACCATATAGAATCCCTATATCGCCTGCCACAAGGTGGGTGGTGTTTTTATACTCCTCACCACGGACCAATTTAAGTATTCGCGTCGTTTTTTCATACTTGTCTACCGTGTCATTGTGTATTGTTTCCCGCGGTGTAATGGAACCCTCAAAAATACGTACATATACACGGCGGCCGGCTGCTTTATCTGTTTCAACCTTGAATGCCAATGCGGACAGGTCATTGCGGGCGTGTCCTTTTGGTCCGGGCAGATAAGCAACAATGGCATTTAATAATTCCGGGACACCTGTTCCCGACAACGCTGCGCCAAATAAAACCGGCTGTACCCTGGCTTGACGCGCAAGGCTTTGGATAACCGTTTCAATTTGCGGCCAGTTGGCAAGTTTATCGCGCAGATATATGTCCATAATCTCCTGATCAAGCTGGGCCAGACATTCCATGGCCTCCATGAGCAGGGCCGGATTATCAGCAATATTATTGATACGCGGCGACTTGGTCTCTTCCCCGGCAACATGCTGCAGCGGCAATATCGTAGCAGCAAGTCGCTGTCTCATTTCTCCGATTAACCTGCGGGAGCTGGAACCTGTCCGGTCCAGTTTGTTGATAAATATCAGGGTTGGGATGCCTGACTCGCGCAGGGCCGTCCATATTGTCGAGGTCTGTAATTGAATGCCTTCTACCGAGGATATAAGGAGGACCGCACCGTCCAGCGCTCGTATCGAGCGTTCCACCTCGGGATAGAAATCAGCATGGCCAGGGGTGTCGATAATGCGTATGTTCACCCCTGCCCAATCCAGCGCCACTGCTGCGGCGCGCACGGTAATGCCGCGTTTTTTCTCCACTTCCAGTGAATCTGTCAAAGAAGTCCCATGATCGACCCGACCTGGTGTCCTGATAGCGCCACCTGTATATAAAAGCTGCTCGGTCAGCGTCGTTTTGCCTGCATCCACATGCGCCATGATGCCAATATTGCGGATGAGGTCAGTGCGCATTGACGGGTAATACTGTTTCCGGGTTGCTTTTTCCTTTGAGTATCAAGGCCAGCACAGCCACGGCTGCGACCACGCCCATGATCATTGCCAACTGGCGTATATCGCCATCGGGCAAAACGCTGTCGGTAACTGAAGTCAGTGAACCCAGCGTAGTCTGAATAGTCAACAGGGCCGCCGATGAAACACCGGCCGGGCTGTCGGTAGCATCCATGGCAAGAGAAGGAATAGTCGTGAAGATAAAACCGTTGCCGAAAGCGATTAACGCCAGGGGTATGGTAAGCGCAGGTAGAGACCCCGCGGATAAAAATGAGACCGGTAATAACAGCACACACCCTGTTGCGACCAGGCTTACCCCCAGCGTCAAGACCTGATCGGTGTGTAACGTATTCACCAGACTCCGGGTGGCCAGGGTTCCGAGTATAAACATAAAGATAATGCCGCCCTGGTAATACCCGTAAAACTCAGGCGCTTTATCGAACTGGTTTGCCAGGATAAACGGAACAGCGGTGGGAAACACAATAAAGTAACCCACGCCGGTAGACTGGATGACGGCATAACCCAGGAACGCACGGCTGCGTAATATCCGGGCATAATCCCGGCATATCTTTTTGATCGAAACAACCCGATTCTCGATGCTGACAGTCTCATCCAGGTACTTCCACAACAACAGGGTCAGGGCGCCGGCAATGACTGTCAACACCGCAAAATTTGCCCGCCAGCCAAACGCCACAAAAATATAGGCGCCCAGTATTGGCGAGAATATGGGCGTTACCGCGCAGGCGGCGCCCCACAAGGCGAACGCGCGAACCTTATCCTTGCCCTTGAAACAATCGTTGATAATCGAATAAACCAGCACGCCCTCGGCGGCAAGGGCCAATCCCAGCAGGATACGGGCGACGATCAGTTGTTCTATGGATACGGCCAGGGTACAAAACAAACTGCACAACGTGGCAAAACATATGGCGCCGACAAGTATCGGTCTCCGACCAAACCGCTCCGACAAAGGGCCGTAAACCAGGGTGCCAACCCCGTATGTTAATGCGTTAAGGCTTACGGTCAGCTTTACCATCTGGGTTGTCGCGCCAAAATATTCCGGTAAATGAGGCAGGCTGGGCGCATAGAGGTCCAGTGACATAATGGTCAGGGACGTCGTCAACACCAGCAGGATCAAGGTTATCAGTTGGCTTGTATTCCCCTTGTTCATAACCACCGAATTTAGCGCCTGGAACGTTACACTTACATTGCCGATAAGCAGGCTGATTGGCTGAATTATTTTTTACGCGTGCCCGTGGCGAAGGCAAGCAGGGCACACAACGTTACAGATACCATCACAACGGTTAACGCGCGCGCGCTGCCATCATTCAGGGCGCCCTCGATGACTGCGGTCGATGAACCCAGGACAGAAGTAAACGTCAGAAGCATCGCGGCGGATGCGCCGGTTGCGCTGTCTGTTGCATTCATGGCAAGAATTGGCGCGGTTGTAAGCACCGGACCATTACCGAAAGATATCAGCGCCAGGGGGACAGCCAGGGTAGCCAGGGTTAATTTATCCCCCTGGACAATGGCGAATAACAGGACACTGCCAACCGCCACCACGCCAATCCCCAATAACAGTATGCGCGACGTAGTGAGCCTGCCGGCGAGCCGATTTGCGCTGAGGCTGCCAAGTACGAATACAATCATCATTGCTGCTTGTAAATAAGCGAATGTCTGCGTCGTAAAACCAAGTATGTTGACCACGATAAACGGGACCGTCGTAGAAAACACAATCAAAAATGCTATTGCTGAAGCCATGATAACCGCAAAGCTGATAAACCTTGCGCTTGATAAGAGTTGCAGGTAATCAGAGACGATTTTTCCCGAGGACACCGCATTGATAGCGGGGCTTTTGGATTCAGTCAGGAATTTCCAAAGCAGCATTGTCACCACGGCCGCGCTGACGGCTAACAAAATAAAATTGGCCTGCCAGCCAAACCATAGAAAAACATAAGCTCCTATAACCGGGGTGATGATTGGCGGAATGGCGCAAACGCCGCGATAAACAGAAAATGCCCTCACCTGCCCCTGTTCATCGAAACAATCCCGAATGATAGATAAGACAAGCACCCCTTCTGCGCCGGCTGCGGCTCCCTGGAGCGCCCGCGCCGCGATCAATTGTTCTATGGACGTTGCCACAGAGCAATAAAAACTGCATCCCGTAAATATGACCATGGCGCCAACCAGGATCGGCCTCCTGCCGAAGCGTTCCGACAAGGGACCGTAAATCAATAACAAGCTGCCATAAGCCAATGCCCAGAAACTGATGGTCAGCTTCACTTTATCCGCCGTCGTGTTGAAGTACTCGGGCATATGCGGCAGGCCGGGCGCATAGAGATCATTCGCCATCGTCATCAACGTTGATGTGAGAATGAGCAAAACAAGTATGATATTTTTATTTATGCTTTCTTTTTCCATTTGCTTAAAAAAAACCCCCCTGGCATACCAAAGGGGGGTTTCATTATACGTCCATGCGGTTACCGGACGGCTGCCGCCATCCTACTCGAAGCGCCAGGTCACGGTCGCGCCAAAATAACGTGGGGGGGAGAAGTTCGCAACATCAACTATATAGTCAACTTCCGTCTCATAACGCAGCCACCATTGAAAAAAGTCGTCCCAGTAACCCGTTTTATCGCGTTTATCCAGCAGGTTTCTCACCCACAAGGTAACTTCAAGTCTTTCGGAAGGACTTGTCCAACTCCCCTGCAAGTTTACCAGTCCGGCGAGTTTTTCACTGTCGTCCGGACCGCTTTCTTCAGCAAAGTAATGTCGACTCTTTTCAGACCAGTCACCGCTCAGTCTCAGCGCGCTCCCATTGGGGAGATGATGATCATAGCTCCCTCCCATGCCAAAGGAATGTTTTGGAGTCAGTTTAAGCGGGTTGCCGTCAAAGGAATCACCGCCAAAGTTGGAGGCTCCACCGCCATAATCACCGCTCTGCCAGGTGTAGTTTGCCCAAAGGCGAAAGTTCTCCGTTAGCTGGAATGAAAATTCGGTCTCAACGCCGTTATTATTTGCATGACCGATATTCCCCGCGTCGAACTGGGACCCACCGCTTGCCGCATTCAACAACAGATACTGCAGATCCTTATATTGAACGTTGAAATAAGTGATATTCGCAGTTGCAAGGTTATTCAGCCATTGAGTCCGTAGCCCGACTTCCCAGGATTCGGTAAATTCCGGCTTATAGGGTATTTTCACGCTTTCCTCGCCTATCGGGTTGCCCTCTGCATCAAAGTTACCGGCGCCGGCGCCGGTAAAACCACCAGACTTGAAGCCTTCGGTATAAGAACCATAAACCATGATATCGCTGTTCAGGTGAAAATTCGCGCCGACACGCCATGTCGGTTCTTCCCAGGAATCACTGAAGTCGCTCTCGAAGACGTTCGAGCACCAGAAACCTCCCTCAACATGGCAGAAGAACGTCCCATCTTTCTCATCCCTGGTCCAGCGATACCCACCGAATAATGCAACCTGTTCTGTTACATCGATCGTGGTATCAAAAAATACGGCATAGCTGTTGGAATTCACCAGCTGATCCGCTTGTTCCTCGGTAACGACGGTCCAGGCCGAGGCCTCACTGTTGGGCAAGCCGTTCGGGTTGAGCACTTCATCCCGCCTGTTCTTCTGGTCCAGATAATAAAATCCGGTTACCAGGTCAATTTTCTCGCCTATTTCCCAGTCCATGCGTAATTCCTGCGTAAAGGTTTCTACTTCCGTATTCTGATAAGGAAAGGCCTCAGCGCTATGCAAGGGGTTGCTCGATTTTCCGTTAACGCCGTCAAAATCGTAATCATACATCTCATTCTTGTAGTCCCGGTATGAGGTGATAGAGTGGAATACGCCAACCCCTGCGTCATAACTGACTTTCGCGACCAGGCCCCAACTGTCACGATCATAATGACCATCCAGGTCCTGGGACACTTCATCAAAGCTGTTGACTGCCGGAATACCCAGGTCGCGCATCAGTTGGGATTGCCCGCCCAGAAAATCCTGCGGGATACCGAAGGAGTTATCAATCATGTAATCGCCGGTAATGATGATATCCAGTTGCTCGTTTGGCATGAAGCGCAGCTTGCCGCGCATACTGGTAATGTCTTCCTTTCCCAGCTTGGAACCGGTAGCCAGGTTCCTGGTGTAACCGCCGGTATCCCTGGCTTTTGCCGTCAGGCTGCCGAACACGCCCTCTGCAATCTGACCACTCACCAGACCGGATATTTCCAGTCTCTCATGATTGCCGACAGTCAGACTGGCCCGAGCGCGGAATTCTTCATCCGGATTACGAGTGATAAAGTGGATAATGCCGCCATTGGTATTACGGCCAAACAAGGTGCCTTGCGGGCCACGCAGCACTTCGACCCGCTCCAGGTCAAGCAGGTCGAATTCCAGTGTAGTCGTCGTGCCAAGATAGACTTCATCGATAAATATGGCGACGTTCGGGTCTGCTCCCGGATAATCATCCTGCGAAGAAGCGCCCCGGATCCCAATAGGAGTAAAACTCTTGAATGGCTGTCCATAGCCAACGCCGGGAATCTGGGTCAGCAGGTCCGATACGTCATTAACCCGCGCTTCTTCCAGGTAAGCGCCCGTATAAACACTGACGGCTAAGGGAACATCCTGCAAAGACTCCTCCTTCTTCCGGGCAGTTACCATGATTTCTTCAATAGCAGAATCCTCTTCCGATTGGGCTGGCGCTTGATCAAATGGAAATGCAAATGCACAGGCTAAAATGATTGCGGTAAACTTCAGGTAAGTTTGATAATTTGTAGCCATCTCGATACCCCTCCCCAAGTTGGTAATGGTACGAGAAATCATTAAGATTTCTAAAAAGAAATATAGATTTACCGGCTTCGATTTTTTATATCATTTCCGCCAAAAACATTATCTATTCAGGTCTTATTGTTGAGATAGCCTGGCTAAGCGCGGGGCGCTTGAATACTCATGCAAGTTCCAGGTAGCGACGTAATTCCCAATCAGTGATGGATTTGCGATATTCCAGCTCATGCTCCTGCTTATTGGCGCTGAAAAACCGTACAAACTCCTCGCCAAACCATTCCTTGGCAAATGCCGAGTTGCGAAACCTCTCTATCGCTTCACCAAATGACGCCGGAAAGCGCAATTCGTCCGGTACACTGTCGAGTTCTTCGTACAGGTTTCCTGCTGTTTCTGCGGCAGGCTCTATTCGGTTTTCTATACCCCAGAGGCCTGTACCCAGGGTACAGGCGATAGCAAGGTAGGGATTGACGTCAGCCCCTGGTATACGGTTCTCCACTCGTTGCGCCTTTGGAGAACTGTTGATCACCCGCAAACTGGTCGTACGATTATCAATACCCCAACTGGATGCCACCGGCGCGAAAATATCGGGCACGTAACGTTTGAATGAGTTGATATTGGGCGCCATCATCAACAGGACCTCGGGCATCTTGTATTGCATGCCACCGATAAAATAACGCATGGTTTCGCTGAGATTATGCGGTTCCGACGGATCATACAGGACCAGGTTGTCATCCTTATCTCTAAGGGAGAGATTGATATGACAACTCGAACCGTCGCTATGTGCGTCATAACGGGCCATAAAACTCAACAACATGTTATGCCGCAATGCAAATGCCTTGGCAAAGGTTTTGTATATCACTGCATTGTCCGCGGCGCGCATCCCTTCCGCGTAAGCCAGGACCAGTTCGGCAAATCCCGGGGCCAATTCCCAATGGGCAACTTCAATCGGTATTCCAAGATGTTCCATGGCATCAATGAACCCGGCAAAAAACTCCGACCAAACAGTCTGCCTCATTACGCCCAGGTAGTTGGAAACCGGCGTTGCCAATTCAAGATTTTTGAAGTCTTTCCGGTATAAGGACTCGACGGTTTCGTTGAACAACCTGAATTCCAGTTCACAGGAGAGCAAAACATGAAAGCCCATAGACTCGGCTTTTTGCATTATCCGGCTACACATTACCCGAGGATCATATTCCACTCCCTCACCGGTATGCTCAATCAGGAAAAACAGGTTCCGTTCCGTTGGTTCCCAGGGCACTTGACGGCATGATTCCATGACCACGCGGGCCACGCTGTCACCGAAACCACCGCCATTGACAATGAGACCTTCCACGGGATAAATAACATCGGTAAAGTCCACCGCGGCAAGATTACGCGTCATGGGCAGGCCATGCTCCAGACCGCTCAGCAACTTGTCCCTGGAGATGTATTTTCCCCGTAACTGCCCCGTATGATCGGTGAAACCTACCTGGACGTGCGACACGTTTCTCTCTTTAAGCAACTGCATAAGGTCACTTTTGGATTCGATACGTAAATCAGTCATGAGATAGAGAAAATCTGTATTCGATAAAACTACTCACTGAACCGCCTGAGCACATTATGGGTAATTTTTTCGGTGAAGAAGTCATGCCGCTTAAGTCCCAGTGACCATAAGCACGAACCTGCATTAATCACCTCACCTCTTCCACGTCGGTAATGCACTACCATTCCGGAACTGTAGCGGACTTTCCTGAGATTCTCCGGGCCATCATCTCCATAAAGGGCCTTGGCAACGATACGGGCATCCTCGTTCAACCACCAGACATTCGACAGCGGATTACCGTGATCTTCTTCCAGTGTCACCGCCGGCGCCATGGCCAGAATTTCGATCTGGTCCACCGGCGCGCCATCCTCCCCGGTGGGATACGGCAATCCTTCCCGGAAGGTATAGCTCAATCCGTCTACTTCAAATCCGAAAATGCCGGCATCGGCGCCAAACACGTCACCGTAGTAAAGATCAGTACCGGCGAAAATCCAGTGGTTCGGGCGGTAAACGGTAAAGCCACCGGAGTGTCTCGGCGCCATGGCGCCTATACGCGCATAAAGTCCACGGGTACCGTTCAATCCCATAGTGAGGCAACCCGGGCGTCCCAGCGTTCGATCATCCCATACACAGGTCAGAAGGCGCTTATTCTCCGGGTCGTCCCGCACCGGGTCCTGTTCATGGGCCAGAAACTTGTATGAAACCTGGGTATTTCCTTCATCTTCCAAGCGAATTTGCCAGAAGAAATTACCGCCAAACCGGGCTATGCGGCCGCCTCTGTCGACGTATGCATCGATATGGTCGCGCATGGCCGTGGACCAGTATTCATCATGACCAGCGATCACTACAGCGCAATAATCATCCAGCTTGACCGCGCCAAAATGCAGATCATGTTGTGTCATATAGTCTAGTCGGTACCCTTCTTTTTCGGCCCATTTCACCAGCAGGCTGTCATATTCCGCATAGCTGCCGCCGACATACCACTTGGAATAGCCGTTACCCATAGCCCAACTGAAAAATGGAATGTCAACCGCCCAAGCAGGGGGAATCTCCCGCTCGTGACTGGCATGAGGGGCGCCCTCAGGCAATCGCACACAGCCTCGGTGCCAGGGGCGTTGAATGGAAAGTTTTGGCGAAAAACTCTTTTGATCATCACCGGCAATACCCTGATAAAAATTTGCTCCCCCCCATTCGTTATAGGCAATCCAGGTGCTGCTCGCAAACAGCATCAATAATCTGGCTTTATTCCTGTTGTCTCCGGCAGGCCGAATTATGAAAATATGGTGATGTTCGCGCACGGCGCCGGCGCCATTTTCAACACGAGAAGTCACCACGTAGGGGCCGGACCGCAGTCCTTCGGGAATTTTCCAGGTATGCGCTACGGGCCAGCCGGCCCCCGCTTCATAGGCGTTGTCCGGGGTGGCCGGCATTACACCGGGCAAACCGGAGACTTCATGCACTTTTTCGGTGATATGCCCATCCCGAACTATCTCGAGAGAAAACGTCGGCGCGCTGGCATAGACGTGAAAGTTTACTTCATCTCCAGGGGCATAACTGATGTGGTCGGTATAAGTCCAGACTTCCAGGATGTCCGGGTCATTGCTGGGGAATTCATACCAGTGACTAGCAGTGGCATAACTGCCTGATTGGCCAATACGGAACCCGTATTGCTCCAATGAGGGCGCGGTAATCAAGCCGGCTTTCCCTCATCCATGGTCGCTTCCCTCCAGAGCAGGTATTTCCCATCCTTCCCGCGTTTCAATACGCCCTGGTACCGACCCCTGTCGAAAATCGTTTCCCCGCCCTGTCTTGGCGTCAACTCCAGGGTAAAACGACCATTCACGAAAAGAAAATCGCCGGCTTCTACCACCACGTCATCGTGTACTTCGGCAAATCTGGCGCGATACTGGGCCCAGATATTACGAAACAGTTCGCGCGCGGCAGTGCGCCCCTGCACTGTCGGCGCTCCGTTGGACGTCAGGATAAAATCCTCCGCAAAATGATCCGCCAGGCTCAAATCTGCGGCATTATAGGCCTGCCTCTCCGCCTTACGGTATTCTTCCAGCCCTTTAAGGGCTTCTGCAGAGGCTTGCCCCATGTTATTTACTGTCCGGGTAGTTTTATTCAAAGATTAAATTTTAGTAAGGCGACAGAACCCTTGCTATGACAAAACCGGCTGTTAAATTGTCATTTAAGGACAGACAAACATACCCGTTCTTGAATGCGAAGCCCGGGCCAATCTCACCGAAATAGTCAGTACAGCTTTTTTACTTCCTCGGCAATGATCCTGATGCCTTCCCGCACTATCTTATCGTTGCTCGAATACGCCATGCGTATACATTCCTGCTTATGGGGCCACGCATCATCGTCGAGGCCCGGAAAGAAGTAATGGCCCGGCATGATCAGGACCCCCCGTTCTTTCAACCGGCGATACAATTCCTGGGAGGAGACGGGCAGGCCGGGAAACCATAACCAGAGAAATATCGCGCCTTCCGCCTTATGGATGAAATAATCGACCCCCGCGAGCTCTTCGTGCAGCAACGTGATCGCCCGTTGCGCCTTCTCCGCGTAATAAGGTCGTATCACGGTCTTGCTTATCCGGGTCACTTCGCCGGATTGAACCAGTTCCAGGGCCAGGGCCGGGCCGACGCTTTGCGGCGCCAGGGTCAAGATGCCGTTGATACTGCTGACGACCTTGATGATGTCTTCCCGGGCAACGACAATCCCCGTGCGCGTGCCGGGCAGTCCCAGTTTCGACAGGCTCATGCAAAGAATGATATTGTCCGTCCAGACCAACTCCGCCCCGGTAAAGATGATATTCGGAAACGGCAGGCCATAGGCGTTGTCTATAATCAGCGGGACGGCGTTATCCGCGGCTATATCCATAAGTTTTGCCACCTCGGTATCCGTCAGGACGTTGCCCGTCGGATTGGTCGGGCGCGATACGCAAATAGCGCCGATTGAATCATCCACGGCCAGTTGATCAAAATCCACGCGGTACTTGAAAGTGCGATCCTCGAACTTTTCGATGGTCGGACGGTTTACCTTGAAAAAATGATCCGCCAGGCCCACTTCGCCATAGCCGATGTATTCGGGCGCCATAGGCAACAGGATTTTTTTCGCGCCGCCACCGGCAAATTCGCCGGCATACATGTTGAACAACGAGAAAAAGGCGGCTTGACTGCCGGTCGTGAGCGCGACGTTGGCCCCGGTCAGGCCCCAGCCATATTCACGGTTCAGCAGGTCTGCGATGGCCGTTAAAAACGCCTTGTCCCCCTGTGGCAAGTCGTAATTACCGATAACGCGGTCAAACTCCGCCGGTTTATCAAGCAGGCGTTGCATTCGGTCCCGGAAGAGCGCTTGCACTTCGGGGATATGGGCGGGATTGCCGCCGCCCAGCATCAATACTTTCTGCTCGCCGGCCATGGCTTTGCCCAGGTCATCCATCAACAGGAAGATGCCGGAGTTTTCTGAAAATCGTTGTGCGAATTTGGAGAGCTGCATTATCCTGCGCCTATCGGTCATGTGTTACAAAAGGGGACATTATAATATCTTTTCAGCAAACATTCCTTGAGTCGCAAAAAATGTCAACAATTCCCGCTGTTCATCGAAAGTGGGTTTGGTGGCTGTTTTGGAGTGACTAACGCCAGGGATGAGCGTGGGATGGGCCAGGGATGGCCCATGGAACGGAAAAACAGCCACCAAACCCACTGTTGGCGGGAACTGCTGAAAAACGTTCAGGCGGAGCAGGTTTTTTGTTCCCGGCCATAAAACTCATCAAGCAACCGGGCCTGTTTGCGCCCGGCTTGATCGATGCTGTCCAGTTTGATATGGCCAAAGCCGCGAATGTATTCGGGCAGTGATGCGATTTCCACGGCAGTCTCATAATTATCGTCGTCCAGGTTTTCCAGGAGTTCATCGATGAGGTTTTTGTAGTCTTCAATCAATCGTCTTTCTTTACGTCGTTCTTCCATGTAACCGAATATATCGAAGCGCGTGCCGCGCAACGCCTTGAATTTCGCCAACAGGGCGAACAGCCCCAGGGTCCACTGCGGAAAGGCATGTTTGGCAGGGCGGCCATCACCGTCCTTCCCGGCGAATACAGGCGGCGCGAGATGGAATTGCAGCCGGTAGTTTCCTTCAAACTGCTCATCGAGTTTTCTCATGAACTCGCCGTTGCTGTACAGGCGCGCCACTTCGTATTCGTCTTTATACGCCATGAGTTTGAACAGGTAACGCGCCACCGCGATCATGAACCTTGTTCCATCCCCCGTCGCGAGTGTAGAGCGCATCCTGATTTTCTCATGCACGGCATCGATAAAGGTCTTGTATTGCCGGGCGTAGTCCTGGTCCTGGTATTGCGCCAGAAAGTCCATGCCCTGGCGGATGACGTCATCCAACCCGGCAGGTCGCGCGGCTTCATCTGCCTTGACAGCGGCGGCGGCGAGCGTTGTTTCCAGGTTGCAAACGGCCCGGCGTCCCCAGCGGAAGGCCTGTTGGTTGAATTCCACGGCGACGTTATTAAGCGCTATGGCTTGCTCAATCGCCCGCGCCGTAACGGGGATAAGGCCGGTTTGACAGGCATAACCCAGGAGGAACATGTTCGCGGCGATGGAATCGCCGAGTAGCGCCGTGGCGATGGCGGTGGCATCGATGAATTGCGTCTTTTCCTCTCCCGTTTCTTCGGCGATGACGCGTTTCATCTCATCCGCCGGGAATGCGATATCGGGGTCGGCAATGAATTCGGCGGTGGGCGATTGATGCTCGTTGACGATGGCATGGGAGCGTCTGGAATGCAATTTCGCCAGGGCTTCATCCGCGGCGGACACCACCAGGTCACAACCCAACATCAGGTCGGCATCGCCGGCGGCGATACGGACTGCGTGAATATCGTTTTGATTTTTACCGATGCGGACGTGGCTGATCACGGAGCCGAATTTTTGCGCCAGGCCGGTCTGGTTCAGCGTGGCGCAGCCTTTGCCTTCCAGGTGCGCGGCCATGGCTAATATGGAGCCGACCGTCAGGACACCCGTGCCACCCACGCCCGTTATCAACACGTTCCAGGGTTGCGCCAGGTCCGGCAGTTGCGGGTCGGGCAGGGCCGCAAAGCGGGAATCCGGCGAAGTCCCCGGGCCATCGGGACCCTCCGTCGCCTTGCGCTTGCGCAAGTTGCCGCCGATAACGGAAACAAAGCTGGGGCAAAATCCCTCCGCGCAGGTATAGTCCTTATTGCAGGCGCTTTGATCGATGGCGCGTTTACGGCCCAGTTCCGTTTCTTTCGGCAGCACGGACAGGCAATTGGATTGTACGCTGCAATCGCCGCAACCTTCGCAGACTGCTTCGTTGATGAATATCCGTTTTGCCGGTTCTTCCAGCAAGCCCTTCTTGCGGCGCCGGCGTTTTTCCGCGGCGCAGGTTTGATCATAAACAATGATGGTCGTACCCGGTGTTTCCCTTAACTCCTTTTGTATCCGCGGGAGTTTTTTCCGGTGATCGATGGTCAATCCGTCAAATCGCGGAAAGTCGCCCGGGTATTTATCCGGTTCATCGGAGACAACGGCAATACGTTTAATTCCCTCCCCGCGTAATTGATAAACGATCTGGGCAACCGTCAAGGTCCCGTCAACCGGCTGCCCGCCGGTCATGGCAACCGCATCGTTATAAAGAATCTTGTAGGTGATGTTGACGCCGGAGGCGATCGCGGCGCGGATGGCGAGCAAACCGGAATGAAAATAGGTGCCGTCACCCAGGTTTTGAAAGACGTGCCGGGTTTCGGCAAACGGCGCCTGCCCGATCCAGGTGGCGCCCTCACCACCCATTTGGGTAAAGGTGTTGGTATTCCGCTCCATCCATGTGACCATGTAATGACAGCCGATCCCGGCAAGTCCCATGCTGCCTTCCGGCACCTTGGTTGAGGTGTTGTGCGGGCAACCGGAACAATAATACGGCGACCGGGAAATGACCTTGCGCGGTTCTGACAAACGTTGTTCTTTTGCCGCAAGAAAGTCCAGGCGTTCCTGGATGGTTTTACTGTTATAAAAGCGGCTGATGCGTGAAGAAATGGAGCGCGCCACCATGGCCGGGGTCAATTCGCCCAGGTTGGGCAGCAGGTCGTTGCCGTACTCATCAAACTCACCAATGACCCTGGGCCGATCGGCAACCGGCCGGTTATAGAGTTGTCCCGTTAATTGATCTTCGACGATGCTGCGCTTCTCTTCAACCACCAATATCTCTTCCAGGTCCTTGGCGAATTCATGGGTGGCAATCGGTTCCAGGGGCCAACTCATGCCGAGTTTGTAAACCCGCAGGCCGATCCGCGCGGCTTCGTTTTTATCGATGCCGAGATCATCCAGGGCCTGCAAGACGTCTAAATAGGCCTTGCCCGTCGTGATGATGCCCAGCCGCGGTTCGGGGCTGTCTATCTTCACCTGGTTGAGATTGTTCGCGTAGGCGAAATGGCGCGCGGCGTAGATCTTGAATTTATTCAGGCGCCTTTCCTGCTCCAGCGGGTCGTCCGGCCAACGGGCGTGTACGCCGTCTTCCGGCAGTTCAAAGTCATCGGGGATGACGATATTTACGCGGTGCGGGTCGATCTCGGCAGAGATGCCCGAATCCATGTTTTCCGTGATGGCTTTCAGGGCGACCCAGCAACCGCTGTAGCGTGATAACTCCCAGCCGTAGATACCGAGATCCAACACCTCCTGGACATTGGCCGGACATAGTACCGGCATGGATACACCGATAAACATGTGCTCGGTCTGGTGGGGAAGCGTGGATGATTTACAGGCATGATCGTCGCCGGCGACGGCTAATACGCCGCCATGCTTCGAGACGCCGGAGGCATTGGCATGACGGATTGCATCCATGCTGCGGTCAACGCCGGGGCCTTTGCCGTACCACATGCTGAAGACACCGTCATACCTGGCGCCGGGAAATAAAGTAACTTGTTGACTGCCCCGGACGGACGTTGCCGCGAGTTCTTCATTCACGCCGGGTTGAAAATGGATGTGGCATTCGTCGAGCCGGGGTTTGGCTTTCCAGAGCGCCTGGTCCAATCCGCCCAAGGGCGACCCGCGATAACCGGAGATGAAGCCCGCGGTATTCAATCCGGCTTCAAGGTCGCGCTGGCGTTGCATGATGGGAAGCCGGACTAATGCTTCGATACCGGTGAGATAAGCCCGTGTGGCGTCTAAGGTATATTTGTCATCTAAAGAAACCGCTGCCAGCGTCATCTGTCACCTCCGCATGTAGATACTGGAATATTAATGCATTCATGGGGTCAGGTCTTTGATTTTTGACGCCCCGCTAACCGGACTGAAAGAAAGTTTGGGGACTGTGATTCTTCGTCGCTACGCTCCTCAGAATGACGGGATGGTTTATATCTGTAATAATCTATAATAACTGGCGCAATATGTGGGTTAAATATTTACAGGCGCGAATTGCTTGTCCGGCGTAAAGGGCTTACGCTTTTACCCTGTGCTTTCCGGACCTGTCCACACAGAGGTTACATAAGAGTATTCCAGGCGATGACAATGAGATGAAAAAACAGACCTTGAGCTTCACCCTTAACGATCAGGCCGAATCAATTGAGATCGCGCCGCGTACTCGTCTGCTCGATGCCTTGCGCGTCGACCTTGGCCTGACCGGCGCCAAAGAAGGTTGTGGCACCGGGGATTGTGGCAGTTGCACGGTGCTGTTGGACGGAAAGGCCGTGAACTCATGCATGATTCTGGCGCTCCAGGCCGAAGGGCGAGACGTCACCACCATCGAGGGGTTGGGTAAACCGGGGAGCCTGCATCCGATCCAGCAGGCCATGATCCGGAGTGGCGGCATCCAGTGTGGGTTTTGCACCCCGGGCATGGTGCTGTCGTTGAAGGGACTACTCGACCAGAATCCCCGTCCGGACGAGGCAGCGGTTCGAGTCGCTATCTCGAGCAACCTGTGCCGGTGCACGGGCTACAGCAAGATCCTCGATGCCGCGAAAACGGTGATTGACGGACGCATGCCGCCGGGCGCCGCCGATGGCAATGACGGGGCAGTGGGTTCGCGTATGGCGCGGACCGATGCGCTGGAGAAAGTCACCGGCCGCGCCGTTTACGCCGAAGACGTCCAGCTGCCGCGCATGATCTACGGGGCGCTCGTTCGCAGCCCCCATGCCCATGCGAAGCTCCTTTCCATCGATACCTCCGCGGCGCGGCAGTTGCCGGGGGTCAAGGCCATAGTAACCGGCCGGGACGTTGAGATGGGTTACTATGGCTATGAAGTTCGCGATCAACGCGTCTTCGCGCTGGAGAAGGTCCGTTTTGTTGGAGAACCCATTGCAGCAGTAGCGGCGACGACCCCTGATATTGCCCGTGAAGCGGCGTCAAAGGTAAAGGCAGAGTACGAAGAACTGCCCGCTGTCTTCGACCCGGAAGAAGCATTATCCATGGGCGCCCCCCTTGTGCACGATGACGTGAACGTCTATGAGTTTGATTGGGAATCGGAGCGAAAGGGCAACCTTTGCTACAAAATCGAAATCGGGGAGGGTGACGTCGACAAGGGATTCGAGGAGGCGGATCAGGTAATCGAAGGCTCCTATGAAACACCGGAGGCGCACCCCGGCGCTATCGAACCCCATAGCTCAACCGCCATGGTGGATTCTTCCGGCCGCGCCACAATATGGACTACGACCCAGAAACCCTTTGCCTTTCGAAGCTATCTGGCTGCTGCCCTGAAGCGACCGCTCAGCTCGTTCAAGATTATTCCTACCCACATCGGTGGTGGCTTCGGTGGCAAGCTGTTCCCTTGTCTTGAACCCTACGCGGTCTTACTCGCCGAGCGGTCGGGGCTGCCGGTGCAAATGACCCTGACCCGCGAGGAGGAGATGGGGGCGACGCTGCTTCGCCATCCGTCAAAGGTGGAACTCAAGACCGGTGTCAAGCGGGATGGCGCCCTGGTCGCCCAGCGCGTACGCATGCTTTTCAATACCGGGGCCTTTGGCCCCTACGGACCTAACACTGCGGCGTTGGCAAGTCTTATGGCCAGCGGCCCCTATCGGATTCCGAACCTGGAAATAACGGGCCTCATTGCTTATACCAACAACGTTCCAAATGGCTCCATCCGTTGTCCCTCGGGACCGCAGATGGCCTTCGCGGTTGAGACGCATCTCGAGAAGGTGGCGCGCGCAGTCGGCATGGATGGCCTTGCGTTTCGGTTAAAAAATGCCTGGGAAGACGGCGATACGACCTGCACCGGACAGGCGCTTGACGCGGTCAGCGTCAAGGAATGCTTGCAAAAGGCGGCGGATGCCGTGGAGTGGGGTGAACCACGGACGCCCGGGGTCGGCAAAGGCCTGGCCTGTAACTGGTGGGTCAGCGGGACCTGGGGTACCCAGACCTTGATAGAAACGAACGAAGACGGCACCTTTCGACTCATCTCCGGCTGCGTTGACATGGGTACCGGCGGGATGACCACGAGTGTCCTGCAAATGGCCGCCGACGGTCTCGGCGTCCCGGTCGAGTCAATCCAACTCGTGCGCGGCGATACCGATACTTTGCCCTGGGATCACGGGCACGGCGGCAGCCGTATGGTGTTCACCATTGCGCGTTCGGCCTATGAGGCAGCGAAAAATCTCAAGCAGCAATTGCTCAAGGAGGGCGCGGATTATCTTGAAGCTTCGGTAGATGATATGGCGCTCGAGAACGGGCAGGTCTTCGTCCGTGGCGATGCATCGCATTCCATGCCGCTGGCAAAAATTTGCTATAACCGTCACAAGAAACATGGCGGCCCGATGATTGGCGTCTCGTCGGTCCTGGACGACGCGCCGGCAACGACAAAAGCGCACCCTATTGGTGGTCTCCCCGCGCCCAGTTTCTGTGCCCATGCGGTGGAGCTTACCGCGGACGAGGAAACCGGCGAGATTGCCGTAACGCGCTACGCGGCCGCGCACGACGTAGGCAAAGTCATCAATCCTACGGGCTGTGAAGGGCAGGTTGAGGGCGGCGTCGCCATGGGGCTGGGGCTCGCGCTGATGGAAGAGTTACGTGAAGTCAACGGCAAGGTACTGAACCCGAGTTTTGCCGACTATCTTCTGCTCACCGCCGAGGACATGCCGCCCTTAAAGACAATCCTGGTGGAAAGACCTGCGAGCGAAGGCCCTTTCGGGGCGAAAGGGGTCGGTGAGCCACCCATCGCGCCACCCACCGGCGCCCTGGCCAACGCCCTGGCCGAGGCTATGGATGTCAACGTCGAACGCCTGCCGCTGACGCCGGAAGAGGTGGTGTCGCTCATCGGGGCGAGACGGTCCTGATTAACCCGGATATGGCGCCAGTTTGCTTGTCATCAAAGAACTTTCCATTGATGACAAGCGAAGCGGTGAGATACGCGGGCTAAAACCTTATACATTCATCCACGATGAAAAATCTTATGCCGTGACTGCCAAACGGTACCCTACATAACCCGCCTGTGCCGCCAAAGGCTGCGATGTCAGCGGCGCATATTACTCAATCACGGCCAGCAGGTCGCCGGCGTCCACGACGTGATCGGGGCTTACAACGATACGCTTGACCAGGCCGGATTTTTCCGCAGGGATGGCGGATTGCATTTTCATCGCTTCCAACACTACCACCGCGTCACCCTGTTTGATTCGTTGCCCCAACGTTGCCTCGACTGCGACGACCAGTCCGGGCATGGGCGCGGCTAAATGAGAAGCATTGGAAGGCTCCGCTTTTTCATTCTGGTGGATGTCGCGGGTCAGCCGGTTATCCCTGATGATAACGGTCTGCGGTTGGCCGTTCAGTTCGAAAAATACCCGCCGCATTCCCTCTTCATCGGGGTCTGACGTTGCAAGATAACGGATAATGCTCTGGCGTTGATCCTCGAAGGATAAAACGGTTTCCTCGCCACTTCTCAAGCCATGGAAGAAAACATGCGTCGGCAGGATACTGACGTCGCCATACTCTTTTTCATTTTCGGCATAACGCAAAAATACATCCGGGTACATTAAATATGACGCCAGGTCAAAATCGGACACCTCTTCCTTGAGTCTCTCGGAAAGCGTCGTTCGCGCCTGGTCCAAATCAACCGCGGGCAATGATTTGCCGGGCGGGCCGGTTATGGGGGTTTTGCCGTTCAATACCTTGGTCTGCAATGCCTGCGGGAACCCGCCGGCGGGTTGTCCCAATTCCCCGCGAAAAAATTCAACTACGGATTCCGGGAAAGCGATTTCCTTGTCGGGAGCGACGATATCCTCTTTCGATAAACCGGCGGTGACCATCGCCAGCGCCATATCGCCGACAACTTTGGAGGTGGGCGTGACTTTGACGATGTCGCCGAAAAGCTCATTGACATCAGCGTATGCCTGGGCGATTTCAGGCCAGCGTTTGTCTATTTCCAATGACTTGGCCTGCTCCCTTAAATTGGTATATTGCCCTCCCGGCATTTCGTGGATATAAACCTCCGAGGCCCCGGCGCGAATGTCCGGTTCAAAGGCCGTATATTGTTCCCTTACCTGCTCCCAATAATGGCTGACTGTGCGGGTGGCGCCTGCATCCAGCCCGGTGCGCTTGTCCGTGTGTTCCAGGGATTCGACGATAGCGCCCAGGTTCGGTTGTGACGTCAGGCCGCTCATGCTGTCAATCGCGGCATCGAAAATATCCACGCCTGCTTCAACCGCGGCCAACACGGTGGCGGCGGCTATGCCGCTCGTATCATGGGTATGTAAATGGATGGGCAGGTTGATTTCCTGTTTTAATGCAGTGATCAATTGCCGGGCCGCCGCCGGTTTCAGCAACCCCGCCATGTCCTTGATGCCCAGGATGTGGGCGCCTGACTTCTCGTATTGCCTTGCCAGTTCCAGGTAATAGTCCAGGGTGTACTTTTGTTTTGACGGATTTTGGATATCGCCGGTATAACAGATTGCGGCTTCGATTATTTTGCCTGTTTCACCGACGGCGTCTATCGCCACCTGCATATTCTCGGGCCAGTTGAGGCTGTCGAATATCCTGAATATGTCGATACCCGCATTGGCCGCTTCGCAGATAAAAAATCGGACTACGTTGTCAGGATAATTTTTATAGCCGACTGCATTGGAAGCGCGCAACAACATTTGTTGCATGATGTTCGGCATGGCCGCGCTCAAGTCGAACAGTCTTTCCCACGGGTCTTCATGCAAAAATCGAAGCGCGACGTCGAACGTGGCCCCTCCCCAGGACTCGACGGAAAACAACCCGGACATATTACGCGCGTAATAGGGGGCAATGGCGATAAGGTCTTTCGTTCGAACCCGGGTCGCCAACAGTGACTGGTGCGCGTCGCGAAACGTGGTATCCGTGACGAGAGGCCGACTTTGCGCAGTGACCCAGGCAGCCAGCCCTTTTGCCCCGGCTTCCTCAAAGACCGCTTTCGCGCCGCTTTTAATCTTTTCTTCAGGTGACGCCGGCACGACGGGTTCGCGCAAAGATACCGGGGCTTGCTTCTCCTTCATGTCCGGGTTGCCGTTCACGATCACGTTGGCAATGAACCTGAGTAATCTTTCAATTTGACTCTGGCCTTCGGCGAATTCGAATAATTCCGGGGTCTCGTCGATGAAGCGCGTGTTGTAATCACCGGATTGAAATTTTGGATGGATCAACAGTTGCAGCAGGAACGGCAGATTTGTCGCAACGCCGCGCACGCGAAATTCCATTAAGGCCCGGCGCATCCGGCTGACACTTTCACTGCTGTCGCTACCCCTTGCAGTGACTTTTACCAGCAGGCTGTCATAGGCGCGGGAGATCCACGCGCCGCTGTAAGCCGCGCCGCCGTCAAGCCTGATGCCGGGTCCCGACGGACTTCGGTAGGCGATGATATTGCCGTAATCAGGGATAAAATTATTGTGCGGGTCCTCAGCCGTCACGCGGCATTGAACTGCCGTCCCGGAAAGCCTGATTTTAGATTGTGGCGGAACTATCGAGCCCGGTTTGCCGATTTTTTCACCCGCCGCAATCCTGATTTGCGCCTTGACTATATCTATGCCCGTTATCTCTTCGGTAACGGTGTGTTCAACCTGGACCCTTGGATTGACTTCGATGAAATAGAATTTTTCGTCCACCGCGTTATAGAGAAACTCGACGGTGGCCGCATTATCCAGTTTTGCCTCGCGGGCGAGTTCAACGGCGGATTGACAAATCTTCCTGCGGATTTTTTGGGATAAGTACAGCGCCGGGGCGCGTTCGATGACTTTTTGATGCCGGCGTTGCAATGAACAATCCCGTTCGTATAAATGTACGATATTGCCGTGGTTATCACCGAGGATTTGCACTTCGATATGGCGCGCATCCTCAACCAGCTTTTCCAGAAATACCTCGTCATTATCAAAATAGGTCTTGGCCTCATGGCGCGCGCGCTTCACCGCGTCAGGTAATTCCAGACTCTTCCTGATGACGCGCATGCCGCGACCACCCCCGCCCCAACTGGCCTTCAGCATCAACGGCAACCCGATTGCCTCGGCGACCTGTTCTATCTCTTTTTCGTCTTGGGGCAAGGGGCCTGACGCCGGCATGACGGCTACGCCGGCGTCCATGGCTAATTCCCTTGCCTTTACCTTGTTGCCTAGATTTCTCAGCACACTGGCTGTCGGCCCGATGAATACGACGCCTTGCTCTTTGCATTGTTCGGCGAAGTCAGCATTCTCCGCCAGGAAACCATAGCCCGGATGAATGGCGTCACAATCAGATTCAACGGCAATCCGCACTATGTCGCCGCCGTTCAAATAGGCCTCGACGGGTCGATCGCCGATACCCACTTGATAGGATTGATCCGCCTTGAACCGGTGTAAGGCAAATCGATCTTCTTCGGAGAAGATGCCAATCGTGCCGATGCCCAGTTCCTTCGCCGCCCGTATGACCCGAATGGCGATCTCACCCCGATTGGCGATGAGTATCCGATTGAAATTGTTTTTTGTTTTACGCAAGAATGAAGAATCCCCGTTGCCGACTAGCACGATTTTTGTCGCCCGTAGTATACGGGCAAATCAACAGAATTGGCATAAAGTAAAGTCGAATGCCGCATTGTCACCCAAGTTGCTTGAGTAACTCTGCCTTGTCCAGTTTACCCGAGGATTTTTTGGGTAATTTATCGACCAGTAAATAACGGGAGGGAATCTTGTAGGGAGCCAGTTGTTTTTGGCAATGCTCAGCCAAGGCAGCTTCGGAGACGGCTGCGTTCGCCACGATAAACGCCGTGACGGTTTCACCGAATTTTTCTGATGGTTCGCCTATGACGGCGGCTTCCCGGATGGCTTCCAGCTGCATCAACACGGCTTCGATTTCAGCCGGATGGATGTTTACGCCGCCGCGATTGATGACGTCTTTATCGCGGCCGCGCAGGACGATATGGCCGCTGCCCAATTGCGCGGCCAGGTCACCGGGATAAAACCAGCCGTCCGCGTTTGCCGCTGCCTCCCTGCCGTCACCGTCGATAAAACGCGTGGCGACGCCGGGACCCCGGTAGCGCAAGCGTCCGGTTTCCCCCGGCGCTGCCTGGAAGTCGCGTTCATCCACGATTTGAATTTCGGTCCTGAAGGTGGCCCGTCCCGCCGTATGGGCGTAGTCGCTGAATTCATCAGCACTCAATACGGATATGCCGCCGCCTTCACTGGAGGCGTAATAGCCGATTAAACCCGGGTTCACTTTTTGCCGTATTTCCCTCGCCTCCAGGGGGTAAAGCGCCGCGCCGCTGACCAGCAATTTTTCCAATCCGGGCAGCAGCAAACCCTCCCGGTGAAGGGGCAGGAGTCCGCGCAATTGGGTAGGCGCCAGGAACGTAACGGCGCTTCGGGAAGCGTTGATCGCTTCAACCAGTTCACGGGGTTCATGGGGTGGGGGGTCGAGGATGACCGTGGCCCCGGCGGCCAGGAAGCCCATGCCGAAAGAGCGGCCGGCGCCGAAGAACAGGGGGGTCAGCCCCAAAAATCGGTCCTGCGCATTAAAGCCCATTGTCACCCATTGGCTGATGAAGCGCTGGTACATTTGTTCGTGGCTGACCAATGCGCCCTTGGGTTTGCCCGTGGTGCCGGATGATAAGGATATGAGTAAAGGCAGATCGTCATCTTCGGGCATTGCCGGCAGGTGAACGGGATCGGTTTTCAGCCAGTCAGCGATGAATGCCAGGGTTTCATATCCCACCGATGCTTCTTCATTTTTTTCCGTGATAACCAGTTTTGCGCCAAAGGCGGAGGCCGCCGCGGTCTTTTCCGCCGGGGTCCAGCGATGGTCGATGGGAAGGATAACGGCGCCTAACCGGGCGAGCGCGTAGTGTAAAATCAAATGATCGGGATGCTCCTTCAAGGCAAGCCCGACCCTGTCACCCGCCGTTATCCCCCGATCATCCAGGTAAGCGGCATGGCATTGGAGCCGCTGCCATAATTCGGCGTAAGTGAGTCGCTCACCGGCGAATTCGATAGCCGTCTTATTTCCATGGCTGCCTGCGTAACATTGAAGTATGGACGCCAGGTTCATAGTCAAGTCGCCACCGCCCGCTGACGGCAGGGCGCGTCCAGCGCAGCCGGCGCGGTTTGCAAAGGCAACGAAAGTGATAAGGATGAATCACTCATTGGCAGCAAAGAACTTTCCGTTGATGGCAAGCGAACTGGCGCAATATCCGGGTCAGGTTCGATCATTCAAGATTATAAATACGCCGCGCGTTACCCCGCAGGAACTTCTGCATGACTTCCGGCTTTAACCCGAGCGCGTCAATCTCCTGCATGGTGCGCTTGAAATCCAGTACGGGAAAATCCGTCCCGAAGATGACCTTGTCCTGGCCATAACTGTTCAGGTACCTGGTAAAACTGTCAGGCCAGTATTTTGGACTGTGGGCATCGGCGCCGATGTAGATATTTTCATGTTTCCACGCCATCGCAATCATTTCATCCGTCCATGGAATGCCGATATGTATGCCGATCAATTTGAGTTCCGGGAAGTCGCAGGCAACCGCGTCCAGCCTGATGGGTTGTCCCGTGCTTTTGAGTGGAGCTTCCTTTGCGTAAATCATTGACTGCCCGACCTGTATTTGAATCGGAACCCCCAGTTCGCAGCACTTGGCGTAGAAGGGATAGCATTTCGCATGATCGGGCGCCAACTCGAACCAATGGGGGTAAAAATGCGCCCCGATGAACCCCTTATGTTTGACCGCGTCTTCAAGTTGTCTGACGCCGTCCATACCCATGAACGGATCGATTCCCAGCAGTCCGGAAAAGCGCTTTGGGTGTTTTGCGACGGCCTCGGCTACGATTTCCGGTGGCATGTGATAGCAGCCGGGCAAACCGGGCCGGCCGACCTTGGCGGCGATCAAAAAGGCTTGTTCGATGTTTGCTTCCTGCATTCGATCCAGCATTTGTTCCAGTGACAAGCCCCGCATCAAGCCATCCTGGGCTTTCATCTTCCCGACAAAAAAATCATTGCCCCAACCCGGTCGCCGGGACAATGTCTCTTTCGTCCATATATTTACTACGGCATCGATGGCCTTGACCTTATTTGACACGATAAATCCCCGTCGTTTTCTTGCGCTGTTAATATTATATCGTCAATATTTCTGACTATCGCCCAGGAGTTCCCGCTGTTCGCCAAAAGTGGGTTTGGGGTCTGTTTTGGAGTGACTAACGCCCTGTTAGCGGGAATGGCTGACTATTGCTCGGCTGTTTTTGTAAATGTATGTTCAAGCGCGCGGAAAGACCTTCCGCACCATATCAAATAACGGGATTATCACAGCCCCGGACGGGCCGATGTTACGGGCTAGGTCGCCTGGGGCTCGCGTCGAAACGATTCGCGCAGCCCTTCAAGCAGTCCTTCAAGATGCGCCATCCGTTGTCCAAGCGTCGCGATCTGTCTGCCTTGTTCCGCGATTTGCCGGCTTTGACTTGCAAAGCCATCCCGCATTTCCGAGCGCAGTGTCACCTGTCCGTTCAACATGTCCCGGCGTATCGTCCACAGTAAACCCAAAAATGCCACGCCCACGCTCATGAATGCCACGCCCACGCTTATAATTGCAATTAACTCACTGCTCATGATTTCCCTCCATTGTCCATTGTATTCACAAGTTTCCCTCATGCCTTGATGAATGTACTCATGCAAGGTATGTAAAGTATAATATCACTTTTTTACGCCGGGTCAAATAACCATGTTTATTTACCAATCCGACGGAGTTTCGGCAACGCTTTTTCTGCGAATTCCCGCACAGGCTCCCCCCGATAATCAGTTCAACAGCAAGAGTGACAGGGCCGGCATGAAACTCACTATGAAAAGCCCGACCAGCATCAGTGCCAGGAAAGGCATGACGCTTTTGCAGGCTTCCAGGAACGTCACTTTGAATGCGCCCATTGCAATGATCAGGTTTAATCCGAACGGCGGCGTCAGGTAACCGATTTCCAGGTTGACGATCATGACGATGCCGAAATGGACAGGATCCATTCCCAGGGTTTGGGCAATGGGTTTTAACATGGGCGCCAGGATTAATATTGCAGAACCAATGTCCATGATAGTGCCGACCATCAATAAAAACAGGTTGGAACCCAACAAAAAGCCCTGTTGATTGGAAACGTGTTCGGAAAACCAGTTTACCGCCGCCATCGGCGCCTGTTCATAAGTCAGAAACGTATTGAGACTGACGGCGAACATCAAAACAGGAAATAACGATCCCAGCAGCCTGGTCGTATCGGTGATGACTTCGTGAGAGTGCGCCAGCTTCAGCTCCCGGTGTATGAATAACTCCACGAAGAGGGCGTATACGACGGCTACGGCCGCGGATTCCGTCGCCGTGAAATGTCCGCTGTAGATACCGCCCAGGATCAGGACAGGCATGAGCAAGGACCAGATGCCTTGTTTCAATGCTTCCCATAATTCCCGCAGGTCCAGCTCGCTGGACGGTATGTTTCGGTTGAACCAGAGCGCATAACCGCTCATTAATATCGTCAGGACCAGCGCCGGCAGAATGCCGGCAATAAAAAGATCGGTGATGGAAGTATGGGTCATCACCCCGTACAAAATCAGGGGGATGCTGGGCGGGACCACGATGCCCAGGGTGCCGGCCGCGCACAGGGCGCCCAGCGAAAAAGACCTGGAATAGCCTTCATTCAACAAGGCGGGATACATGATGCCGCCTACCGCCAGTAAAGTCACCGTGGAGGAACCGGAGATGGCCGCGAACAAGGCGCAGGAGAGCACCGTTGCCACGGCCAGGCCGCCGGGGACCGGACTGGTCATTGCTTTCACCAACCGGACCAGGCGTTCAGCCATGGAACCGCGGGTCATGATTTGACCGGCAAGAATGAACAGGGGAATAGAGAGCAGTATATCCTTGTTCAAGGCGTGCCAGGCGTCCAGCATGACAAAGCGCAGTGGTTCTTCCCCGTATACCCGGTAAACGTAAAAAGCCGCTACCCCGAGCACGACCAGCAGGTTCTGGCGCAACACGATGAGCGCGGCAATCAATACAGCCAACAGGAGCGCCTCAGTCATGATGATTTTGGCGGTCGTGAATGGGGCTGCCTCGTATCGGGCGACTGCGCCGCGTCGTCAGCGCCGGCAGGGGGGGCGGCCCCTGTGGGGGATGGGATGTCGGTGGCGGCGACCAGCGGATCGCGGGGCCGCAAGTCGGGACAGGCGGCATATATGGCGTGGCGTATTCCAACCAGAAAAAATGCCAGGGGAATTACCATCAGGACCGGCCATATCAGTACCGGGAGCAAGGCCGAGCGTTCACCCAGCCGGATCGATTCCCAGGTCAATTGCCCGCCGGCGCCGGCGGCAAACAAACAGAACGCGCTCATCAGGCCATCCTGGAGCCGATGAATAACAGGGTTCCACCGGCTTGGCAGCCAATTGTCGGCAAACCGCGGCCTGATATGATTGCCGCCGGCTGAAGCAAGCCCAAGGCCGAACATCACCACGACGATATTGGCGTAAACCCCCACTTGACGAGCCCAGTGCAATCCCACCCCGGTCGTTTCGCGGCTGAGTACGTCCAGGAACATGGTTGCGATTAGCGCCGTGAATGCGCACGTGGTGATCAGGCGTTCCGCGCGCCCCAGGCCACGCAGGATCTGTTCTGCTGTTTGTTTATATGAATCCACTCGCATACCGGTTCGTTTTTCCACTGTTAGCCGGTTGTTTTTCCGTTCCCTGAGCCATCCCTTCACACTTCGCTCTTCTTCCAGCAGTTCCCGCTAACAGCTGGCGTTAGTCACTCCAAAACAGCCCCCCAAACCCACTTTCGCCGAGATTAGCGGAAACCTCACACTTCAAACTTCACCCCGGCTCATGTTATAATGCTTGTCCAATCCACCCATCAAACAGCCATCCCTGTCGAGACTAACCCCATGAGTGAATTTGTGCAAGCCAACCGCGACCAGGCCTGTCTGCCGCCGCCGGATTTACGTGACTGGCTGCCGGCCGATGATTTGATCCATTTTATGATCGAGGCGGTGGAATTGCGGGAGCGATTAGGGGGGAGGCGTCAGCCCGGTTATAAGCGGTAATCAATAATGCCGTCACTCCGGCGTACCTGCATATTGATTTTGTCGCTATGGATGGCAGCGGTTTTGCCGGTCGGTTGTTCGGACAAACCGGAAGACCGTGTCAAGGTAAGGTTAACCTCATTAGGCGTGCCCAATACGCCCTGGCACGATTTCTGGCTGCGTTTTGAAGCAACGTTGGCCCGGACGCAAGGCTCTGAAGAGATCGATTTGGACCTGTTTATTTCGGGTGAACTGGGCAGCGAAGAGACGGCCCTGGCAAACCTGCGCCGGGGACGAATACAGGTTGGCGGGTTTGCGCTGCAAGGCGTTGCCACCCTTATCCCGGAACTGAACGTGTTGCTTGCCCCGTACCTGTTCGATTCCCGGGAGGAGGCCGCGTTCGTCATGGACAATTACGTGACGGATGCCTATACAAAATTGTTTGCTGAAAAAGGTCTGGCCCTCATTCAATGGTCAGAGGTGGGCTGGTTTTATATTTATGGAAAAAAACCGATGCTGGTCCCGAAGGACGTCAACGGTGTTTCCATGCGGGCGTCAAATGCCCTGGGGTCGCGCTATTTTGCCGAGGCGATAGGCGCCGACCTGATTCCATTGAGTTTTTCAGAAGTGATTCCGGCCCTGCAGACGAACCTGATTGAAAGTGGCCAGTCGGGCGCCGGCATGTATACGATCTCCGGCATTGCCAAGGCCGCGCCCCATTTGATGCTGACGAGGCATGCCTTCGACATGGGACCGATATTGGCCGATAAGAAATGGTATGACAACCTGTCCGATAAACACAGGCAAATTATTTTCGGCAGCATCGAAAGCGTTGAAGTGAACCGGACGTTTATCCGCGGGGCGCTCAATGATTATTTCGAACACACTCTGCCTGAAATGAACGTAACCGTTCACGAACTGAATGATGAACAACATGCGCGGTGGCGGGCATTGTCATTGCCGGTGCACAAACAACTCCTGCGGGATATAGGTGGCCAGGCCGGGCATATCTACGCCCTCATTCAACAAGGAAAGAAGGAATTCAAACAACGACAGCCGGCGCCGACAGACGGGTAATCCGGTGTCCGATGATGCCGGCATGATCGATAAAATTATGATGGTGACGATAAGTTGCAGCGACCTCGAGGTCGCCAGGGAGGCGTATTGTCGCTGCCTGTTCCATGAAGTGGCGGGCGAGGGGCAGATACCGGAGGAACTGGCGCGCTTGTGGGGACTGGAAGCGGTCGCGGGGGCCGAATACGCATTGCTCGCGCCTGAAGCCGATGACCGGCATTTCATTCGGTTGATTCAAACGGAGGCCGGCCCGGATTACCGCCCCTTTACCACGTTCGGCTGGAATGCGGTCGAAATTGCCGTCAACGATGTGGATGCCTTGGCCGACAGCCTGGCGGATTCGCCCTTTGCCGTTATCGGTCCTCCCTGCGATTTATCATTCACCGATAAAATTCGCGCCTGTCAGGTGATGGGGCCTGCCGGTGAGATACTCTATTTGACCCAAATCAAAGGCCCCGTGCCCGGTTTTGAATTACCCCGGACCGGGCGACCGGTAGCGCACTGCTTCGTCATGATCCTGGGCGCGGCGGACATGGACGACGCCAAGACATTCTATTGCGAACAATTAGGCGCCGCTGACTCCCCGGTTATCGAGGCGCGATTAACGGTATTATCCGCAGCCTTCGGATTGCCGCGGGAGCATCGACATAAAATCTCCGCGCTGGCGCTCAACCCCGGTTATCTCATCGAGGTAGACGAGTTTCCAGCCACCGCGGTCAACCGGCGACAAAGAACAGGTTCCCTGCCGCCCGGAATAGCGATCGTGAGTCTGGACTGTAATAATCCCCCGAACGTCCGTTGTGACAAGGTCTCAGGCCTGGACAGTCCGCCCTATAACGGTAAACAAGTCGGCTTCTGCAAAGGCCCCTGCGGTGAAATGCTGGAACTGGTCCATAATTGAATTCCCTCTCACGGGCCGGACATGCACAATCATTCCAATCCCTTTATGGGGCAATAGGCTTCTTTTTCCACCAGGTCGAAGGCGAACAGGAATTTCGCCATGCCGGCCAGCACCCCCATTATCAATCCCGGTTCAAGAATAAGGTTGATGGCATTCGTCTTGTCATAATGGTATAATAATATAATATATTACCGGTTGCCGGGGAAGCCGGGCATCGCCCCGGGTGTCGTCTTTTGCGCTGCCTGGCGCGCGCTAACCCGTTACATTTTACTGGGGATTGCCGAACGGAAAATGACAGGTCAGGAACTACCGCTTGCCAAGCTCAAGGTTGTTGAGTTCTCCCACATGGTCATGGGTCCCAGCGCCGGGCTTTTGCTTGCCGATATGGGCGCCGGCGTCGTCAAGTTGGAACCGTTGACGGGTGACAACACACGGCGTTTACGTGGTTCCGGCGCCGGTTATTTCTCCATGTATAACCGGAACAAGCGCAGTGTGTGCATCGACCTGAAATCTGCAAGGGGACGCGCGATAGCCAAGCGGTTGGTCAAGGAAGCAGACGTATTGATCGAAAATTTCCGCCCGGGCGCCATGGATAAATCGGGTTATGGCTATGCTGAATTGTCGAAGGAAAATCCGCGGCTGATATATTATTCGGCCAGGGGCTTCCTGTCAGGCCCCTACGAGCATCGTACCGCGCTGGATGAAGTGGCGCAGATGATGGGAGGATTGGCTTACATGACCGGCCCGCCCGGTCAGCCCTTGCGCGCCGGTACATCGGTGATAGACGTGGTTGGCGGGATGTTCGGTGTCATCGGCATATTGTCGGCGTTGGAAATGCGTAATCGCACCGGTCAGGGTCAATGGATTAACAGTTCCCTGTTCGAGAGCGTCGCCTTCCTGGTCGGCCAGCATATGGCGCAGTTTGCCGTTACCGGCGAGCCGGCGCCGCCCATGCCCGTAAGGATGTCCGCCTGGGCGATCTATGACGTATTCAACAGCAAAGACGGGAAGCAGGTATTCGTCGCGGTAGTAAGCGATACGCAGTGGAAAAAATTCTGTGAGTATTTTTCCTTCGGGGAGTTTGAACAGGATGAAAGCCTTGCTACAAATTCAGGGCGGGTGGGTCAACGGGATAGAATTATCCCGCGCGTGCGTTCACTGTTCAGGACTTTTACTGAAATGGAGTTGATGCAACGGTTAGAGCAATGCGGATTGCCCTATGCGCCCATATCCAAACCGGAAGAGCTTTTTAATGACCCACACCTGTTGGAATCCGGTGGTTTGCTGGATGTCACCACGCCGGCCGGCCAGGAGACAAAACTGCCGGCATTGCCCTTGCAAATGGACGGAAAACGGTTTGGCGTCAGGCGCGACGTGCCGAAACAGGGACAGCATACCAGGGATGTCTTGCAGGAACTGGGGTTCAGCGATGGGGACATAGACGCCTTGATCGACGATCAGGTAGTGGCAGTTGGCTAGCCCGCCTGCTTCACACTTCAAACTTCACCCGGGCGCTCCTGCCGGTTTCATAAATAAGCCCAACTGCGGCTGGTTTTATCGCGGTTTTGAAACTCCTCTATTTCGTCGAGATGTTTCAGCGTCATGTCTATCGCATCGAGGCCCTGCAGTAACATTTCTTTATGCAGTGGCTCAATATCGAAATGAAATTCATCACCGGCATTGCTGCTGACCGTCGTATTTTCCAGGCTGATGTTGACGTGGTTGGTTGCGGGCGCTCTGGTTGAATATTCAGCTAATGCGGTTATCGACTGCTCGGACAGTTCTACCGGCAACAGGCCGTTGCGCACGGCATTGTTATAGAAAATCGAGCCGAAAGCGGGGGCGATAACGGCGCGGAATCCATATTCCGCCAATGCCCAGACTGCGTGTTCCCTGGAAGATCCACACCCGAAATTATCACCAGCGAGCAAGATGCTGGCGCCGGCGTATTCCGGCTTGTTCAGGATAAAGTCCGGGTTAGCTCCCAGCTTTTTATCGTCTTCGTAGAGATAGCGCCAACCGGCAAACAGCCCCTCGCTTAAACCGCGTTTTGACACGCGCCGCATCTCGCGGGAAGGGATAATGGCGTCGGTGTCGATATTGATACGCAGCAGGGGCGCGGCGATGCCGCTATGGGTGGTGAAGGGTTTCATTGTTGGATGGCCATGTTGCGCGCATCGGTAATAAAACCCGTCAGCGCGGAGGCGGCGACGGTTGCCGGGCTGGCCAAATGAGAGCGCGCCCCCTGTCCCTGCCGTCCTTCAAAGTTGCGGTTGGTGCTGGAAATGATACGCTCGCGTTCAGCGAAGCCCTCGCCACCGGCATAGAAGCACATGGAACAACCGGATTCACGCCATTCGAAACCCGCCTCCGTGAATATCCGGTCGATGCCCTCCTGCTCTGCTTCACGTTTTATCCGACTGGAACCGGGGACGCAAATTGCCTTGATGCGCCGGGTAATTTTATTGCCTTTCAATATGCGCGCGGCGTCACGCAGGTCGCTTAAGCGGCTGTTGGTGCATGAACCGATAAAAGCCGCATCGATGGGGATGGTGTTGATCGCTGTGCCGGCGGTAAGGCCCATATAATCCATGGCTCGTTGCATGGCCTGGCGCGTGCCCTTATTGCTTTCCTTGTCAGGGTCGGGAATCATTCCGGAAATGCCGATTGCATGTTGCGGGCTGGTTCCCCAGGTTACGGTTGGTTCGATTTCCGCCAGGTCCAAGTGAAGTTCCTTATCGTATTTCGCGCCCGCATCGGTATGGAGTCGGCGCCAGTATTCGACGGCTTTATCCCATTCACCGCCTTCAGGCGCGTAGGGGCGACCGGAAATGTATTTTAGTGTCTCGTCATCCGGCGCGATGATCCCGGTAAAAGCGGAAAATTCGACAGCCATGTTGCACAAGGTCATTCTTGCTTCCACCGGCAGTCGCCTGGTTCCCTCGCCGCAAAACTCGATGGCACAGCCGCTCCCGCCGCTGGCGGAGTATTTTCCCGTCAGGTGTAGAATCACGTCTTTCGCGGTAACGCCGGCGGCCAACCCCCCTTGCAGGCGAACAGCCATTTGTTTTGGTTTTACCAGTCTCAGGGTTTCGGTGGTCAAGGCGTGTTCGCATTCGCTGGAGCCGATGCCCCAGGCCAGCGCGCCCAACGCCCCCAAAGTGCAGGTATGACTGTCAGGGCATACCACGGTTAACCCGGGGAGTGTGACCCCCAACTCGGCGGATATGACGTGTGAGATGCCCTGGCGGGGGTCGTTGACGTCAAACAAGGTAATGCCGGCGCGCCGGGTCGCCTGCCTGGCGCTGGTGATGAATTGCCTGCCGCCGGGCGCCATGGTAGCGTCGCCCCGGCCTGGAAACGTATCGATGATGTGATCCATCGTGCAGAAAACATGTCCGGGATTGCGCACCTGCCGCTGTTCCGCTTCCATGCTGCTCAAGGCGATGCCGCCGGTTCGCTCGTGCAGAAAAACGCGATCAACGTGCAACAGGCAGGCGCCGTCATCCAATTCGGCGATCAAGTGATCGTTCCAGATCTTTTCAAATAATGTTTTCGGCATGTTGTCTCGACGCAAGCGGCGCGGGCGGCTAATCGAAAAGCTGTTTTCGGGTTATGATATAAAAGTATATCATTATAACTTTACAACGGCTGAGCGGAGAACTGTTGTGACGAAAGCAATTGATTTGTTGATCAAGAACATAAAAATAGTCAAACCGAATGAAAATTCGGTTGAAGATGGGGATATTGCCATATCCGGCGGTAAATTCAGCCGGATTGAAGCGGATATGGACCCGGCAGGGGCGAAACAAGTGGTGGATGGCAAGGGGCGATTGGCCTTTCCCGGCGTCGTCGATGCCCACATGCACACGGGTATTTACTCGCCCCTGGCCGAGGACGCCCTCAGTGAAAGTCGCGCGGCGGCCATGGGGGGCGTGACTTCCAGCCTCAACTACATGCGGACCGGCATGTATTACCTGAACAAGGGCGGCCCTTACAGGGAGTTTTTCCCGGAAGCGCTGTCCCTGTCGGCGAATCGGTTTCACGTGGATTATGCCTATCACCTGGCGCCGATGACGGCGGGACATATCGATGAAATCGAAGACCTGATCGATCAACACGGCGTGACGTCCTTCAAGATTTTCATGTTTTACGGTTCCCACGGGCTGCACGGAAAATCAGACGATCAAAGCGATTTTCTCATGATCGGAAAAGATGAACGTTATGATTTCGCCCATTTCGAATTCGTCATGCGCGGCATACGCAAAGCGCTGGAGCGATTTCCGGACAAGGCGGAGCAAATCAGCCTCAGTATGCACTGTGAAACCGCCGAAATCATGCGGGCATACACGCAGCTGGTAGAGTCGGAAGGCCGGCTGAGCGGTCTTCCCGCTTACCACGCATCGCGCCCGCCGCACTCCGAGGGCCTGGCGATATTTATCGCTTCTTACCTGGCCCATGAAACAGACTGCGTGAACCTCAACCTGTTGCACCTGTCTTCCCGCAAGGCGGTTGAAGCGGCCTTATTAATGGCTGACGCCTTTCCCCACGTTGATTTTCGCCGCGAGGTGACTATTGGCCACCTGATGCTGGATACGGATTCCGGTTGCGGCCCCTTAGCCAAGGTCAACCCGCCAATTCGTCCCCGCGCAGACGTCGAATATCTCTGGGAAATGTTGCTGGACAAGAAATTGGACTGGGTTGTGAGCGACCACGCCTGTTGCCGGCACGAGTTCAAGACAGACAGCGCTGATCCCGGCAATGTATTTCTCGCCAAGTCGGGTTTTGGCGGGACAGAGTATTTATTGCCGGCCCTCATCAGCGAAGGCGCGAAAAGAGGGATGAGCCTCAACCACGTCGCCGAAGTATCAAGCTATAATCCGGCCAAGCGCTACGGCCTGAACAGCAAGGGAGATATTGCGCCTGGTTACGATGCGGACCTGGTATTGGTAGACCCCCATGACAGTTGGGTGGTGCGCGCGGACGAATCGGAATCCACACAGGGTTATACACCCTTTGAAGGAATAGAGTTATCCGCGAAGGTAAAACAAACCTGGCTGCGCGGGCAATTAATCTACGACGGCAGGATAGTGGGCGAACCTGCCGGACAGTACCTCAAGCGACCGTATCATAATTGACCAATGCGCGAATGGGTAGAGAATCGCCCCGCCTCATTCGTTGCCCCGGCCCCCGCCGGGTGGCGCAAAAGCCCCCGCGCTTCCACTGGCGCTGACCCGTAGGGGCAACCCCCCGTGGTTATCTTGGCTCCCGCCGGGTATCGCAAAAGCCCCCGCGTTTCCATCGGCGCTGACCTGCAGGGGCAACCCCCTGTGGTTGTCCTGACTCCTGCCGGGTGGCGCAAAAGCCCCGGCGCTTCCACCGACGCTGACCCAAAGGGGCAATCCCCTGTGGTTGTCTTGGCTCTCGCTACCCGCTACCTGCCGGCCTGGCCCAGGGCAGGCGCGGGGCCTGCCCCTGCGGGATTAATGTCTCCTGTCTAAACCTTGGCACCTTTTTTTGCCCCTTTTGCGGCGCCTTCCTTGCCGAGGGTGAGGGTCATTTGATACTGGAAACGATCCGGGTTATACACGGCATTCAAATGATCGAGTTGTTTCCTCTTTTTGTCGAAGGAGCGTCGAATGAGCTTCAGCAGCGGTTTGCCGGGCATGACGCCCAAGGCATCGGCGGCGGTCGGCAATGCGGCTTCGGCGCTTAACGTCTGCTCGGCGCTGGCTATTTTTACCCCTGATTTTCGTAGCAGTTCCAAACGCGGGTGTTTTTCCAACGCCCGCTTGGTGATGGATTTGTCAAGTCCCAGTGACCAGCTCTCGTAATAGGCGAACGGCATACTCTTGTTGCTTCTTATGCGAATCATATGACACAGTTGTTGGTCGTCATCAATATCAAATTCATCAAGAATGTATGACGGCGGGCGGGTAAAACGCAGGTTGATCACCTTGATTTTTGTTTCCCTGCCCATGTGTTCAAGACTTTCAAGCACCCCGACCAGGGGCGCGTTAAGCAGTTCCGGACGATAACGGTAATTAACGAAAGTGCCGCGCCCGCGCTGCCGCGCGACCAGGTTTTCTGCGGCCAGCTCATGCAAGGCGCGCCTTGCCGTGATACGGGACACGTTGAAGGAAGTGGATAATTCTTTTTCAGACGGCATCCTCGAACCATCTTCCAGCACCCCGCCAACGATACAATCCCTTAACATCGTGTACAATTGATGATACAGGGGCGTGGGAGAGCCCGGGTCCAAAACTTCATGGTGATATTTCCGCAACAGTTTTTGAGTTGAATCCATAACACGGAAAACAGTAACATATTTATCCCCCCCATTCACGAATGATGAATAACTTCAACGAAAAAGCAGGCTTCATCTGGTCAGTCGCCGACCTGCTGCGCGGCCCCTATAGACCCAACCAGTACAAGGACGTGATGCTTCCCTTGACTGTCCTGCGACGTCTCGATTGCGTACTTGAACCGACCAGGGAAAAAGTCCTGGAGGAGAAAGAGAAGTGGGAAAGCAAGGGGAAAGGCGTTCTTGACGCGAAGCTGGAACGGATCACCCGTTTACCCTTTTATAACACGAGCCGCTACACCTTTGGAAAACTCAAGGGAGACCCCGACAACATCGCCGCCAACCTCATCAACTATATCAAGGGCTTCTCCTCCTCCGCACGTGAAATCATCGAGCATTTCGGTTTCGAGGAGCACATCGCCAAGCTCGATAAGGCCGACCGCCTGTACCTGGTCGTGTCGCGCTTCTGCGAAATCGACCTGCACCCGGACGTTGTGTCCAACATCGAGATGGGATACATCTTCGAGGAGCTCGTACGCAAGTTCAATGAGGCGTCAAACGAGGAAGCGGGCGACCACTTCACCCCCCGTGAAGTCATCCGCCTCATGGTGGACCTTATCTTCATGCCAGATGACGACGTGCTTTGCACACCGGGGATTATAAAGACGCTGTTTGATCCGGCCTGCGGGACAGGAGGCATGTTGTCGGTTTCCGAAGATTACATGCGCGAACTGAACCCGGACGCCCGCCTCGAGGTATTCGGTCAGGATTACAACGCTCAAGCCTATGCCGTCTGTGGTTCCGACATGCTCATCAAGGGCCAGAACATCGACCATATCGCTTTTGGCGACAGCTTCACCGACGACTACTTCGCCAGAAAGAAGTTCGACTACATGCTGGCTAATCCGCCCTTTGGCGTGGAGTGGAAGCCGGAAAAGGACGTTATCTTGAGCGAACATGAGGAGCAGGGCTTCGGCGGCCGATTCGGCGCCGGCCTGCCGCGCATCAACGACGGGTCGCTACTCTTCCTCCAGCACATGATCAGCAAGATGAAGAGTGTGTCGGAAGGCGGCACGCGCTTAGCCATCGTTTTCAACGGCTCGCCCCTATTCACCGGTTCAGCCGGTTCCGGCGAAAGCGAAATCCGGCGCTGGATCATCGAGAACGACTGGTTAGAAGCCATCGTCGCGTTGCCGGATCAGCTTTTCTACAATACCGGCATCTACACCTATCTCTGGATTGTTACCAATCGCAAACAACGGGCGCGCAAGGGCAAAATTCAACTGGTCAATGGGGTCGGCTTCTTCAAGAAAATGCGCAAGAGTCTCGGCAACAAGCGCAACGAGATCTGCGAAGACCGGCGCAACGACATCAGCCGTCGCTACGGAACCTTCATTGAAGAAGAACACGTTCGCATCTTCGACAACGACGACTTCGGCTATCGCCGCATCACGGTCGAACGCCCGCTGAGGCTCAACTTCGCGGTAAACAGGGAGCGCCTCGAACGCCTGCAACAAGCGCCCGCATTCCAGAAGTTGGCAACAAGCAAGAAGCGCAAGGATACAGAGGCCGCCAAAGCGGAAATCGCCGAAGGGCAGGCGCTTCAACGCGCCATCCTGCGCGCCCTTGACGACCTCGCTTCCCCGGCGGTCGTCGCCCCCAAAGGGACAGGCCCCCGTGCCCGTCCTGACAATACATCGCAATCCCCCGATACAGGGCAACCACAGGGGCTTGCCCCTGCGAACATGAGAAACCGGGAGGCCTTTGCGGAGATGATAAAAGCGCGCTTCAACAAAGCCGGAATCAAGACGCCGGCAGCCTTGTTCAAGGCAATCCTCATGGCACTGTCCGAACGGGACGAGACCGCGGACGTATGCACCGATGCCAGGGGCAACCCGGAGCCCGACCCCGAGTTACGGGACTACGAAAACGTACCACTCAAGGAAGACATCGACGAATACATGCAACGCGAAGTCCGGCCCCATGTCCCCGACGCCTGGGTGGATAAATCCAAGACCAAGACCGGCTACGAAATCAACTTCAACCGCTACTTCTACAAGTACGAACCACCCCGCCCGTTGGAAGAAATCGAGGGCGACCTGCAACAAATTGAGTCAGAAATTGCTACAATGCTGGCAGAGGTGACGAAATGAAAACAGAACCATATCAGGCGTCTGCCCAGTTTCGATTCAATCAAACACATGAATATCCATGACCCGTTGGATATATCCGCTCGTCTGAGAGAGCTACGGTTATTAAAGGACGGTTGGCTTGATGGGCAGGGAGTTGCGCTACCCGATGAGGGGCTGAATTGGCTTTCGCAGGCTTTCGATCAGCACTACCCTGAAGACCTGCCCTTGCCATGTCTTTACCCAACGGAAGATGGGGGTATAGAGGCGGAGTGGTCACTGGGTTACAACGAGGTTACGCTGGAAATAGACCTTGGCGCTGGTTCTGGCTATTGGCATTCGCTCAACATGAAAACTAATGCTGAAGATGAGCAAACATTAGACCTCAAGGACGAAAAGTTTTGGAAGTGGCTCACAAGCGAGATTCAGGGAATGAATAATGGTGAGGGATGACTCCCGATACCTTGTTTCTCCAACAGGTAAATCCGTTCTGGATCAAGCCGGGCCTACCACGTCTCTGGTGCTCAAATCGAGCTTGTTTGTGTTCAGCTCGAAATAGAGTGCTTTGAAATCTTGCGCTATATGATAAATTAGTGTTGAGAACTTTTTTAAAATTCAAAGGAGATTAAGAAGTGAAATCTAAAACCAGCCTGCCAGGGTCCTCCTACGAGGAACTTGTCAAAGTAGTAAAGGGGTACTCTCATATAGATGAGGATACCGATCAGGACGGACTAGTGAAGCTTACTGGCATCAGCAAAAACATTATAAGCAAGAACAATAAGTTCTTGACTGAAGTTGGAATTATTACGAGTGGGAATAAAAAATTCTCAACATATTTGGGGAGGAAATTGGCCCACGCCCTTGAACATAACCAAGCCGAAGATGTGCAAAAATATTGGCGAGAAGCCATACAAAGTAATGATATTTTTTCAAAACTGGTCACAACCGTTCGCACTCAATCAGGTATGCCATCGGATAAACTTATAACTTATATTTTGTACGCTTCTGGCCAACGCACTACTGTACGCAATAAGACAGGAGCAAATGCCCTAGTTAAGATCCTTTGTATTGCGGGCCTGCTAACTGAGACTGAAGGAGAGATAACCGTAGCATCGCCTTCGCAAGAATCAGGGAACAAGAATGTCACGCACAGTGACAAATCGGAGACAGGAGCATCCGGCGCCCCATCCAACAATACCAGCAAAACTGAAGTTGCACTGCCGGCGTCAGATTCGACTGCAAAGGTTCCATCAGCTATCCAAACCGCTCCATCAATTGCTATCAATATTCAGCTGCATCTTCCAGAGACTGACAATGCGGAAGTGTATGAAAAATGTTTCAAGGCGCTGCGCGAGCAACTGATTTCTCCAGAAGAAAACTGAATGGAGCTTACTGATTGGGTAATGCGAGCGAGTGAGGCTCGCCGGTTAGCCCTTCTGGCGTTGTCTGGGCATGAATCTGCCAAATCAAGAATTATTCATTTAGATGTTTTAATAGCCTCTCTATCTGGCGCGCCAATAGATGTTCAAGACTATTTTAAGGAAGCGGTCATGTGCATAGAACACGAGTTGTACAGGCTGGCAATTGTGACCGCTTGGACAGGATACTTCCACACGTTCTCTGAAACCCTATTTTCAAGACATGAAAAAGACATCAGAGTAGCCCGTGATAAATGGGAATTCAGAGATCTGGCAGAGCTTAAGGAGAACCATCCAGAATCACAACTCCTTGATGTGGCTAAAGAAGTTAGGTTTATCAACAAATCTAATTTGAAAGTATTGCAGGGCCAGCTATCCCAGCGTAATCAGTGCGCTCATCCTACCGCATACCGCCCAACCATGAATATAGCCATCGGATATATAGAAGAACTTATACAGCGAACCCGGTCATATATTACCCCTTAAGAAAACCGCGTAATGACCCCGTTTTTTGCATTAAGCCCCAAAATCCAACCAGAAAATCATGTGATCACCAAAATAACTCCACAAACACACAGCCGAGCAGCCTATTCGGCCTACAAGCCCTCTGGCATCGAATCGCTGCGGGAGATTCCGAAGCACTGGAGTTATGCGTCTTTGAGATGGATTTCACAACGATACGCTGGGGGAACGCCAGACAGGAACAATTTAGACTTCTGGATTAATGGAACAATTCCCTGGGTGAACTCAGGAACCGTTAATCAAGCGTTGATCAAAACACCTTCGGCTTTCATTACTGAAAGCGCACTACGAGGTAGTAGTGCCAAGTGGGTGCCAAAGGGCGCTTTACTCATGGCATTGGCAGGTCAAGGGAAGACAAAGGGCATGGTTGCCCAGACAGGGATAAGGACCACCTGCAATCAATCCCTGGCGGCTATTTGCCCAGACGAAGTTGTCGAATCGAGATTCCTCCTTCAATGGCTACAGAGCCAGTACGGAAACATACGAGGGCTTGCCGGTGATGAACAGCGTGATGGACTAAATCTGGAAATGATTGGTTCTATTCCATGTCCTTTGCCTCCACTCGACGAACAACGCGCCATTGCTGCCTTTCTCGACCGGGAAACGGCGCGGGTTGACGCGTTGATTGAGAAGAAACAGCGGCAGGTCGAACTCCTGCAGGAGAAGCGTACCGCGCTGATCAGCCGCGCCGTCACCAAGGGGCTTGACCCCAATGCCAGGATGAAGGACTCCGGTATCGAATGGTTGGGGGAGATTCTGACGCACTGGAATACGCTTGGTTGTAAGTTTGCATATTCAATTCAACTTGGGAAAATGTTGCAGAATGAACCGCAGTCTCCCACCGATGTAAAAGTTCCGTATTTGAAAGCGTTAAATGTCCGATGGGAAACAGTTGACACTGCCGACCTTGCTGAGATGTGGGCTTCTCCGAGTGACCTTAAAAACTATTCCGTTGAGGATGGAGACTTACTTGTTTGTGAAGGCGGAGAGGTTGGAAGGGCGGGAATTTTAGCGGATGTGCCGGACAGTTGCATTATCCAAAATGCCTTGCACAGGGTTAGGGCTAAGGGAAGAAACAACACTAAATATCTAATGTATTTGTTAGAGGTTGCTGGCTCCAACAAATGGATTGAAATTCTCTGCAATAAGGCAACAATTGCTCATTTTACCGGTGAAAAATTTGGCGAGTTTGCTATTGTCCTGCCGCTACCCGCCGAACAACGCGCCATTGCTGCCTTTCTTGACCGGGAGACGGCGCGGATTGATGCGTTGATCGAGAAAGTCGAAGCCTCTATTGACCTGCTTCGCGAATATCGCACGGCCCTCATCTCCGCCGCCGTTACCGGCAAGATCGACGTTCGGAAGGAGGCGGCTTGATGGATCGGCACGGCTTCAATCCAACATTCACGATTACCGACCGCGTCGCGGCGGCGTTGACGACCATCGAGCGCGCCCGGGGCTTTCTGGATGCGGCGATGCTCTCTGACGAGTGGGTGCAATCGATGAGTGAGCGGGCGTTTCTGTTGGAAGCTCACCATACGACCCATATTGAGGGGACGGAATTGACGTTGGAGCAGTCGAAACGGCTGCTGGCGGGCGAGCAGTTGCCTGAGACCAACCCGGACGATGCCCGCGAGCTACTGAATTACCGCGATGCCTTCGAGTTTGTCGCGGAATATGTGCAGGGCGACAGTCCAATCAACGAAGGTCTGATTCGCGAGATTCACAAGCGATTAGTTGAGGGCGTCCGTGGCGGGAGCGCCGCGCCGGGCGAGTACCGCAGGGTGCAGAATTACGTAGTGAATGCCGTCACGCAGCAGGTTGTCTACGAGCCGCCGCCGGCGTATGACGTCCCTATCCTGATGGGAGAACTGGCTTCCTGGTTAAACGAAGAAGGGAAGATTCACCCAATCCTGGTCAGCGGCGTCGCGCAGTTTCAACTCGTCCACATTCACCCATTCCTGGATGGCAACGGGCGCGCATCTCGGTTACTTTCGACACTTTGCCTGTATCGGGCGGGGTACGACTTCAAACGGCTTTTCACGATTAGCGAGTACTACGACCGTAACCGCTCCGCTTTTTACAAGGCGATTCAGAGTGTACGTGAAAATAATATGGACATGACCGGCTGGCTGGAATACTTTGCCGACGGCTTGGCCACGCAATTGAGCGAGGTTCGACAGCGGGGCGAGCAGACAATCCGCCGGGATATACTGGCGAAGAAGTTCGGGCTTTCCGAGCGTCAATCGCTGGCGTTACGGCATGTACTGGAACATGGCGATTTGGCTATTCAGGATTACGAAGAACTTTGCCCCGGCGTGAACCGCCGAACACTGCAAAGAGATCTTAAAGGGATGATAGACAAGGGTTTGTTGTCGGAGCGGGGGACCAGCCCTACTGATCCCACTAAACGCTATCAACTTGCCGAGGGAATCCTGTGACAATTTACTGTGACAAGCTGTGACATCAAGCTGTGACAGGTTGCTGTGACAAGCTCGCGGCGCGGTTTGTAAAAATGAGTAGGGCAGGGTTATATCAGCGATGGGGGCTATCTTAGATGGCTGGGCAACATACTGAACAGGCCTTTGAAGCGTTTATTGAGCAGTGGCTGATTACAGCGGGTGGTTACCGTAAAGGCGACCGCGACGCCTTCGATCCGGGGCGGGGCCTTTTCGTTCAGGATGTTCTGGCATTCATCAAGAAGTCGCAGCCCGGGGAGTGGGCGTATCTGGAGGGCATTCAAAAGGACAAGGCCGAGGCGACGTTGCTTGACGACCTGTGTCGTGCGCTCGACTCGGAGCACGAAGGTTGTCTTTCCGTGTTGCGCCACGGTTTCAGGTGTTTCGGCAAGCTCTTTCGCATGGCCTGCTTCGCTCCGGCCAGTGGGATGAATCCCGACACGCTGGCGCTGTATGAAGCCAACGATTTAAGTGTCACCCGGCAGTTGCGTTATTCGTCAAGACACGGCAACGCGTTGGACGTGACCTTGGCGCTGAACGGCATTCCCGTGGCCACGGCGGAACTCAAGAATCCCATGACCGGCCAGACTTGGCGGAATGCGGTCCACCAGTACAAGCACGATCGCGACCCCTCGGATATTATCTTTCAATTCAAGAAACGTACGCTCGTCCATTTCGCGGTAGACGTGGATGAAGTGTATATGACTACGTGCCTGTCAGGGAACCGGACTGGCTTTTTGCCCTTAAACCTGGGCTGCGACGGCGGCGCGGGCAACCCGGAAAATCCGGACGGTTACAAGACGGCCTACCTCTGGGAAAAAGTCCTGGAACGCCACAGCTTCCTGGATATCCTGGCGCGCTTCATTCACCTGAAAACCGAGGAGAAGAAGTTTGACGGCAAGCGCGTGAAGCGCGAAACCATGATCTTTCCCCGCTACCACCAGCTTGACTGCGTACGTAAAATCGTGGCCGCTGCCCGTGACCGCGGCGCGGGGACTGATTACCTGGTTCAACACTCTGCAGGAAGCGGGAAGTCCAACTCCATCGCCTGGCTGGCGCACCGCTTGGCGACGCTCTACGACGATAAGGACGAGAAAGTTTACGACTCGGTTATCGTGGTGACTGACCGGGTGGTCCTGGACCAGCAATTACAGAACACCATTTACCAATTCGAGCACAAGCAGGGCGTCGTGCAGAAGATCGACAAAGACTCGGAGCAACTCGCCGAAGCCCTGACCAAGGGCGTTCCCATCATCATTACCACCTTGCAGAAGTTCCCCTATATCACGGAGAAGATGAGCGGTCTCGAAAAACGGAGGTATGCGGTCGTCATTGATGAGGCCCATAGTTCACAGGGCGGGGAGACGGCTACCGGAATGAAGGGAGTCCTGGCGGGGGGACACGCCCGCGACATGGCAGCGAAACACAAGGAAGAACATGGATTGCCGGATTACGAGGAAGAGATCATCAGGACGATGCTTGAGCGCGGACAGCAACCCAATATCAGTTTCTTCGCGTTTACCGCTACTCCCAAGTACAAGACCCTGGAAGTCTTCGGCCAACCGGGACCGGACGGCAAGCCGCGTCCCTTCCACCTGTACGGCATGCGCCAAGCCATTGAGGAGGGTTTCATCCTGGACGTGCTCAAGCACTACACGACTTACAAGACCTACTACCGGCTCATCAAGTCCATTGAGGATGATCCCAAGGTAGACAAACGCAAGGCCGCGCAGGCGCTTGCCCGGTTTATGAGCCTGCACCCGCACAACATCGCGCAGAAGACCGAAGTCATGGTAGAACACTTCCGGCGTTTCACGATGCACAGGGTCGACGGCAAGGCCAAGGCCATGGTGGTAACCTCAGGCCGATTGCAGGCGGTCAAGTACAAACAGGCGTTCGACAAGTACATCGCCGAGAAGAAACACACCGGCATCAAGACCTTAGTGGCTTTCTCCGGCGCCATAGCTGACCCCGCCGCGCCGGGCATCGAATACACGGAATCCGGTATGAACGTGGATGCTCAAGGCGTATCCATCAACCAGAAGGAACTGCCAGAGCGGTTCGCCATGGACGAGTATCAAGTACTCATCGTAGCCGAGAAATACCAGACCGGGTTTGACCAGCCGCTCCTCCATACAATGTACGTGGACAAGCGACTGTCAGGCATCCAGACAGTGCAGACGCTCTCGCGCCTGAACCGGACTCACCCCGGCAAGGAAGACACCTTCGTCCTCGACTTCGTGAACAAGCCGGAGGAGATCCACGAGGCGTTTCAGCCCTTCTACGAGCAGACCTCGGTTGGCGAACAAGCCAAAGCCAGCCAACTTTACGAGTTGCAATCGAAACTGGATGCACGCCAGGTTTACTACAAGGCTGAGGTTGAGGAGTTCTGTAAAGTCTTCTATAAGCCCAAGCGGAACCAGGCGCTCGCCGACCATGCCCGCATGAATGCGTGTATCGACCCGGCGGTCAGCCGTTTCAGCGGGCTTGAAGGGGACGTGCGCGAGGAGTTCCGGAAAGAGTTGGTTGCCTTCCGTAATCTATACGCTTTCATGGCACAGGTGATTCCCTTCCAGGATTCAGACCTGGAGAAGCTCTATTCCTACATCCGCTTCCTGCTGGCCAAGCTGCCTCGAGGCGACCGAGGACCCATCTATCACTTCGACGACGACGTGGCGCTCAAGTACTACCGTCTCCAGAAGATCAGCGAGGGGGCGATCAAGTTGGAGGCTGGCAAGCAGGAACCGGTATCCGGCCCTATGGCTGTGGGAACCGGCGGGGTGCGCGACGGCGACATTGAACTGTCGAAGCTCATCGACATTCTGAATAAACGTTTCGGAACGGAGTTCAAGCCGGGGGACCAGCTCTTCTTTGAATCCATACGAGAGGATGCGGTCGCCGATTCCGAATTACGCCAGGCGGCGATAGCAAACACCATGGAGAATTTCGGCTACGTTTTCCACAAGGCATTGGAAGGCTTCTTCATCGACCGGATGGACCAGAATGAGGAAATCACCACCAGGTTTATGAACGAGGACTCGTTCCGCAACGAAGTAAGCGGGCACTTGCTAAAGGAGGTTTACGAGCAAATTCTGTCCGAGGCATAAGGGGCAACCCCCTGTGGTTGCCTCCATGCGGACGGGACGCTCGCGCTCCCAGGCGTTAGTCACTCCAAAACAGCCACCAAACCTGCTTTCGACGAACGGCGGGAACTCCTGGGCAGGATGGGATACCTGTTTTCATGGCTGGAAAAATCCGTATAATCAGGCATAGTCTTTTTACTCATGAATTTTCGGGAGCAGGGCCATGCAGACCAGCGAACTGGAACAAAATAAACACGGCGTCTTACCGGAGCCGACCCATGATGAATTGGCAAGGCAGCAGTTTGTCCGTTCATTCAAGGAACATTTAGTCGCCCAGGTTCATCCTGGCAACCGGCTTGCTTATGAGCATCGGGTCAAACCCGATTTTGTCGAGGAACACAATCGTGAACCGGAAACCCGTTTTGAAGTCCGCGATGTGATGACGAAAGATCCCCATTACAGGATGTTCAGTTCGCTGCTTCGCACCAGCCAGGAGATGATGTGGTCAGCCTCACAAAAACCGGTGCAGAGAGAACTGGATAAGTTGATAGAAAAGACCAAGGGTACAGGGGGCGCGGGAGGGACGCTGAGGCTCGACCCGGACCTGGAAATACCGCGCTACCACCAGGCCGTGGATATTCATTGTCAACCCGGTGGTTACCATACCGAAATTACCGAAGACGATGTCGCGCCCGGGGCAATCTATGACCGTGCGGTTTTTATCTATGCCATGGGGCAGATGGGGCCGGATAATGCCGATATGGGCAGCAGCGCCGTTGCCTGGATCAGGGAAAATCACCCGGGCCTCAAGCCTGCGCGTATCCTGGATATGGGCTGTGCCGTAGGCCACAGCACCGTTCCTTATGCGGAAGCCTGGCCTGGGGCGGAGGTGCACGGCATCGACGTTGCCGCGCCCATGTTGCGTTACGCCCATGCGCGGGCCGAGTCATTGGGCGCGACAGTGCATTACTCCCAGCAGAATGCGGAAAAAACAAACTTCGAAGACGCCTCATTCGATTTAATCGTCTCACATATCCTGTTGCACGAGACTTCGGAGAAGGCCATTCACAATATCATCGCCGAATGTCATCGCCTGCTGAAACCGGGCGGATTGATGGTCCATGCGGAAACGCCTCCGTACAAGAACCTGGAACCGTTTGACGCCTTCATGCTGGATTGGGACACGCGTAATAACAACGAACCGTTCTGGGCGCGTTCCCATGAAATCGACTACGTTGAATTGAGCAGGAAAGAGGGGTTTGACGGCGACAAGGTCTTCGAGGTCATGGCGCCCAGCGCCTACCAGATTGCCCAGGCGAGGCGGTCCAAGGTCTTTCAAGGGGGCGATTTCGGCGGTGGCGGCCTCTGGTTTTTGTACGGCGCGGAAAAATAAATCCGATGAGCGAACAGCCAAAATTAAAACGCAAGGCAAAGGGCGAAAGACCGTATTTTTTCGAGGACCCGTCCGTTGACAAATTATTGGCTATGCTGATGGGATTGGCGGGAGAGGTATCGGTCATGCGCGACCGGATGGATACCATGGAACGGCTGGCCGAAGAGAGAAATTTATTTACCCAGACGGATATTCAGAACTTTCAACCGAGTGAGGCCGCCCTCAAGGAACGGGCGGAGAGACGAGAAGTTTTTTTGGGAGAAATCACGCGTATCATCCAGGCGGAACTGGAGGGCATGCAGGAAAGCGACGGCGCGCCCTACGACCAGGCGATGGATATTGTCGCCGACCGCCCGGACTGATTGACAGGAAAAATAAGGGGGGCAAGAAGACAATGAAAGAAGACATAAGGTGGCCCCTTATCAGCGACAGAAAGATCTCTTTTTCGGGGGGGCGTCCCGGAGCGGGACCGGTATATTGCGGAGGTATTGGCAATTATCGCGGCTCATTACGATGCGCTCGGGAGTGACTACGCCCGTGATCATTTCATTCGTGATTTTAAGAATCGCTACGCCAGCTTGTTCGTAGCAGGCCGCGCCGCGCCGGGTTCTCGCCTGGCGGATCATCGAGGGAACCAAAACGACAACACCTAAGGAGAGCAAGTCATGGCTGATAAGAAAAGCGACAAGCGGCAAGATAAACGCCAAGTGGAGTTTTCGGAGCCGCCGCCTCGGGACCAGAAGCAAGTGCGCGATACGCACCCGCCGCCGCCAGACAAGCCGGTTGACAAACCGCCCAAGCGTAACTGACAATCCGCTTTAACTAAGCTGGAGACCTGACATGAACGAGCAAGCTGACCTTGAGAAAGATTACAACCGGCTGTTGTTCGGTGTGCGCCGCTCGGTGCGCTATCACAGCCGCCGCCGGCAGCATTACGAGCGCCTGCACAACGCGGTGCTTTTCTTGGCGCTGGTGTTGGGATCGGTCACGGTGGCCACGTTTGCCGCGGCCATTGGCGCGGACTGGCCACTATGGCTCAAGTCGTTGCCGGCTGCGACGGTTAGCGTGCTGGCGGGGCTGGACCTGGTGGTGGGTTCCACTCGGCAAGCTTGGCTACATGCGGACTTGGCGCGGCAATTCATTGACTTGGAGCGGCGGCTGGCGCGCGGCCAGACTGACCTGACGCCGACATTGATCGAGGAGGTGACGGCCGCGCGACTGACCATTGAGGCGACCGAGCCGCCGGTATTGCGGGTGCTGGACACGCTGTGCCACAACGAGCTATTGCGGGCTATGGGCTACGACCCGGCGCGGGAAGTCCGAGTCGGCTTTTTTCAGCGGTTGTTCGCGCCGTTTTTCGACTTGGCGGAACAGCGCCTGCACAGCGCCGCACGGTAGTAATCAGGTCCGCTGCCTGTTGTACTGTTTCCCGCCGAACATGTTGTCGTAGGTTTCCTCCGTTGGATTGCCGACTTTCATATCGTCCGCCAGTAAAGCCACGCCGCGCCTGACTCCCTCGCGTTGGGAAACCTGCGCGTTCCATCTTTTTACGTTGGGAAATTGTTCTATGTCAATCCTGTGCAACTCCCATTGTTTTTCCATGGTCCAGGGATAGGTGGCCACGTCGGCGATGGTGTACTCACTATGGAAAAATTTCGCCGGTTGATGATAAAAACGACTCAGTATGGAAATTCATGAAGCCCTGGAAATTCACCTCAGCATCGTTTGCGGAGCATGAACAAGGCCAGGCGTGGCGTGACGTCATGCACCATTTATGCTTGCCGGTCGGCGAATTACCGGAGAAAGCGGGTTTTCGCGGCGAGGTCTTTATCGTCCTCGGAACCAACGGTTATGGCTCCGAATGTCTGCGCCTGGCCCGTTATTTGGCGGGAAGCAAAACGATGACCGACAAACCCGCGCCGGAGAAGATAGTCCGCGCCTATATTTCTGCCCTGAACAGCGGTGACCCCGATGCCGTTATCGCTTGCGTCAGTGACGATTTCGTCAACGAACACACCTCGACCCTCGGCGCAACCGTCGTTGGTCGCGACGCCTACCGCCAGCGTCTCCTTATCTTTTTAAACGAATTCAGGGAGCTCCGTTATCAAATCGAAGATGTCATCGTTGATGGCCAACGAGTGGCTGTGCCGTACCGGATGTCAGCCACTTGGCGCGGGCCCGACCATGAAAAACCGGGTGAGTACCCATTTTCAATCCGGGGCATGTTTCGCTTTCGGGTGAGCGGCGATTATATCACCCACCGGGTGGATTATTGGGACAGCGCAGACTTCAAACGCCAAATCGGCGAGCAGTGAGTTTATCCACGTAGCATATCTTGCTATATTACAACATCCAGAGATACAAACTTCTTTAATTGAAATAACTATTGCTGATTTCAAAAGAAAATGGAGACTGTTTTGCAACAAAGTCTATTTCCAGAAGATACTGTTACAACTATAGCGCCCAGAAGTAACGGCGGCGCAAATAAACTGGATTTTAATGACCGGCATTTTCACGATTGGTACAGGTTTGTTCTCTCGTTTCCCGCCCACTTGGTGCGTGAATACGTCACCAGGTTCGGACTGAATGAAGACGATATTATCCTGGATCCGTTTTGTGGCACGGGAACGACTCTCGTCGAGGCCAAGCTGCATGGGATACCGAGCATTGGCATTGAAGCCAATACCATGGCCCACTTTGCCTGCTCTGTTAAAGTGGATTGGGATATTGATCCTGACGGGTTGATTGAACATGCCGATGCAATTGCAAGACGAGCGAAAAAAATCATTGCTGCAGAGGGCTGCTGCCCGCCGTTTCGAACACTACCGGAGGAATCATTTAACCTGTTGCTGGAGGGCTCAATCAGCCCGCTACCACTGCATAAGTCCTTGGTATTATTGAATCAAATCAAGAAAAGCGAGAGCGCCTGTTGCAAACGGCATGAATTGTTGGCATTTGCAAAATCGTTGGTTTCTCCCGTCAGCAACCTGCATTTCGGCCCGGAGGTAGGCGTACAACGAGTAAAAAAAGATGATGCGCCCGTTATCGAAAGCTGGTTGGCTGAAGTGGAAAAAATTGCGGCAGATTTGCGCAAGACCAAATATTGCAATACCCCGGCTACCGTTCATCATGCAGACGCCCGGCAGCTAACTGCGTTATTGCCCCCGCAAAGCATCAGCGCCGTTTTTACCTCCCCGCCTTATCCCAATGAAAAGGACTACACCAGAACCACGCGCCTGGAAAGTGTGGTGTTGGGTTTCATCAAGAACAAGGAAGCATTGAGAGCATTGAAAAAAAGTCTGCTCAGGTCGAATACTCGCAACGTGTATAAGGGTGACGATGATGATGAATGGGTCGCGGAACATACAGGAATACAGGCGCTGGCGACAGAAATAGAAAAACGCAGAATCGCCTTGGGTAAAACCTCGGGGTTTGAGAGACAATACGGCAAGGTAACGAAACTGTATTTCGGCGGCATGGCGCGTCATTTGGCCGAATTACGCCCATTTCTGAGGCCGGGCGCATATCTCGGTTACGTGGTGGGAGATCAAGCTTCGTACCTGCAAGTCATGATCCGCACCGGACAACTGCTTGCAGATATCGCCCAGTCATTAGGCTATCGGGTCGCCGGCATTGATCTGTTTCGCACCCGTTTTGCAACTGCGACACGTCAGCAGATGCGGGAAGAAGTGGTGGTATTGCAATGGCCCGGAGGTCAATGAGGAGGATTCAAAATGGCGAAGGATAGCGACCGCTATTCAAAACTGATAGAGGATATTTTTTTCAAAAACTACCAGGAGGGCGCGCAAGAGGTAAGTTTTCAGCGCGAAGATTTAATCAACGCCGCAACGAAACTTGGGGTAAAGCTACCCAAGAATCTCGGCGACATCATTTATAGTTTCCGTTACAGAGTCCCCCTGCCGGAATCGATTCGCAAACATGCCCCCGAGGGTTTGGAATGGATCATCCGTCCAATTGGTCAAGCGAAATACCAATTCTCTCTAACGGCAACGCCTCGAATACTTCCCAATACCCTTTTGGCTGAGACAAAAATTCCAGATGCCACGCCTGGAATCATTGCAAAATATGCCTTCACCGATGAGCAAGCGCTCTTGGCAAGACTACGCTACAATCGCCTGATTGATATTTTTTCAGGCGTTGCGTGCTATTCACTTCAAAATCATCTCAGGACAACCGTACCGGATATGGGACAAGTTGAAACAGATGAGATTTATATCGGCATAGACAAGCGCGGTGTACAGTACGTTTTTCCGGTTCAAGCTAAAAGTGGCGCCGGCCAACTTGGTATTGTTCAGATTGAACAGGATTTTGCTTTGTGCGCCACGAAATTTCCGCAACTTGTCTGTCGTCCGGTCGCGGCACAGTTTATGGAGGATAACCTGATTGCGCTTTTCGCCTTTGAAGAAGGGGAAAAGGGGGTAGTTATCAATGATGAGAAACATTATCGCCTTGTTTCTCCCGGACAAATGACTGATGAGGACTTGGCAAGATATCGCAATGGGAACGCCAGCGTCGCCTGACGCGTAAAAGAGGAAACTGGAATGACCGATAACAGGATGGCATGGTGGCGTTGGCTGCTGTTCGGCATAATAAGCATCATCTTTTTCCATATTACCGGCTCCACGTTTACGTCTTTAGGGGTGGTTTTGCCCTATATGATCGAGGAGTTGTCCTGGAGTTGGACCAATGCGGGGCTCGGCTTTACCTTGTTGGCGTTGATGACGGGGTTGGCCAGCACCGTACCCGCCTGGACCTTGCGCCACCTGGGGACCAAGGCAACCTATGGCATCGGCGGAGTGATCATGGCCGCGGGTTTTACCCTGCTTGCCTTGGCGGACAGTCATCAACGGTATTTTTTAGGCGCCAGCTTGTTGGGATTGGGTTTTCCCTTATGCGCCAGTGTCCCCGCCGTTCATTTGATCAATAACTGGCTGCCGGATAAACGCTCATTTGCCATTGGCGCCTATATGATGATTGGCGGACTGGGGGGCGTGGCCGGCCCCCTGGTAGTCACTGGCATAGTGAGCGCCACCGGTTCTTGGCGTATCCACTGGTGGACCATGACCGCCGTCAGTCTTGTTCTCGTGTTGATCGCGATCGCTTTTGTGAAGAGCGCCCCCGACACGGCTGCCGCCGGCGGACAGGAGGAGGATTCCGCCGGCGAGAAACGTTCCGACAAGGTTTACCAGAGCGCCGTGAACTGGTCATTGCGGGAGGCGATGCGTACACCGCAGTACTATGTAATCGTGGCCGCCATGACGATAACCTTGTTTTGCGGCGTGACCCTGAATACCTGGGCGGTGGCGCACATGGGCGCAATGGGTGTCTCGGCATCCATCGCGGCCGGCGCGCTCAGCGCCCACGCGGCGATTAATTCACTTTCACGCATTTTCGGCGGGGCGTTGGCAACGCGTGTCGACCCCAGGTGGCTCCTCGCGTCGGCCCTCCTGGCGGAGGTTATCGGTATGCTGGCCCTGGCCGTTGCCGACAACCCGTTTACCATCGCGTTGTTTGCCATCGCGGAAGGTTATGGCTTTGGCATGTGCCTGTTTACCACGACGGTCTTGTTGGTCAATTATTTCGGGCCAAAGAACAACCCGGAGATTTTGGGCACGATGAACCTGATTACGACAATCGCCATGTTCGGGCCGGTAATGGGCGGTCTTATCGGCGACAAACTGGGCGGGGTTTCGATACTCTTCCAGGGCTATTCCGTCGTGCTTTTGATCATCCTGATTTTTGTCGCGTCGATGCGCCCCCCGATAAAAGCAACGGGGTCAAAAAAAGTAACGGGGTCAGGTCTTTGATTTTTGATCGAAGCGAATGAGCGTTCGCCAGGGCGAAGGAGGCCGGCTGCCTGATCCTCGGCCCTCAGCAGATGCCCAAACGGATCGGCTATATCTGTTTCCTGCGTGACCCGGAGGGAAACATGGTAGAATTTTCCTGCGACCAGGGGGTTTATGAGAAGGTCCGCGAGGTCTGGGGAAACAACGTAAATACAACTGCCTACAACAAGAGAGGGTAATAATGGCCAGGTTCAAGAATGGCGTGTATCAGTCAGTGAAGGTTTCCATCGCAGGGGCTGTGATCTCAGCGATGATTGCGCCGCCACCCTCAGTAGCGCAAACGTCCCTGGAGGAGATTGTGGTGACTGCGCGAAAGCGCGAGGTGGCGCTCCAGGAAGCGCCTATCGCGGTGTCGGTGTTGTCCGGGGCGGACTTCGACAAATCCAACGTCGTGAAACTGGATAACTTCAACGGCTACGTGCCGGGGCTTACTATCGCAAAGAACGACGGCGCCGGCCGCGTCGTGGCCATTCGCGGCATCGGCTGGGAGACTGCCCAGAACCTCACCACCCAGCCCAGCGTACTGACCTATATCGACGGCATTTACCTTGCCAATTCATTGGCGATGGGCCTGGACCTTGGCGACCTGGAACGCGTCGAGGTGTTTCGCGGCCCGCAGGGTACGGAGTTTGGCCAGGGCACGACGGGCGGCTCCATCAACCTGGTCACTAAGAAACCCCACTTCGACAAGCTGGATGGCTCCTTTGAAGTGAGCTACGGTTCCTATGACAACATCAGGGGGCGCGCCTCAATGAACGTACCGCTTTCGGACACTTGGGCGTTCCGGGCTTCGGTGCAAAAATACAAACGCGATGGGTTTGCGGAGATTGAAGGCGGGGACCTGGATGGCTATGACCTGGACGATGCCGACTCCTTCACTGGCAAACTGGCGGCGCTGTGGCAGCCGTCGGACGATTTCTCCGCGCATGCCCAGGTCTTCATGCACGACTCCGACCAACATGCAGCCGCGCAGAAGAACGTGGACGATCCCAACCCCGACCCGCGGGAGTTGACGCAGGACTACCCGGGCATTTTCGCGCTGGAGAATTACAGCGCCTCGTTGATCATGGAATGGGATGCCCCCATGGGGGTGACGGTCAAGTCGCTTACCGGCTGGCAGGCGCTCAGGAAGGAGCAATCGGCGGACGGTGATCGCTTGACTGAGGAGTTCACTTCAATTAACAGCACAGGTTGGGCATTTAACAACTGGGACATACTCCCATTTTGGGATAACGACTCCGATGCCGTCAGCCAGGAACTCAGCATCAGCTACGCCAGCGATCAGTTGAATTGGGTCATCGGCGGTTATTACCTGCACCACGAGAATTTCAATGACTTCCTGGAGGCCACGGGCGCCGCGCCATTCCCGGCCTCGCCAGCGTCCCGTCCCCGCTCCGAACTGACTGCTGAAACCTTGCCGCCGTTCGCGTCCGATTTGAATTTTGCTGAAGTCCGCACTGTGACTCGCGAGGATTACGCGGTCTACGGACAAGCCACGTACCGGCTGAATGATATGCTCGCCGTTACCGCGGGCCTGCGTTACCAGGACGAAGACCAACTCGACGAAACGTCCCAGTTCTTCGGTGTTTTCGGGGATGCCAGTCGGACAACGAATGCCTCGAAAGTGACCTGGAAGGCGGGTGTGGACGTGAATCTCACCGAGGATAATCTCGTCTATGGCCTGGTATCCACCGGCTGGAAGAACGGCGGTTCCAGTAGCGGTGGGGTCTTTATACCTACCCAATTCGAGCCCGAAGAGGTGACGGCGTTCGAGTCAGGAACCCGCAACGCCTTCCTCGACGGGCGTGTGCGTCTGAACGTCACGGCCTTCTATTATGACCACGAGCACTTGCAGTTCACCTATGAAGACCCTGCGCCATTCGCCGGGGGCACGTGGACCATCCCGAAGTTGGAGGAGTACGGAATCGAGGCCGAGCTCGGGTGGCTGGTCGCGGACGGCTGGCAGCTCGACGGCATGCTGGCTTGGCAGGACGGCAAGGTAAAGTCGGATTTTTTCGCGCTCGACGTGGAGGATTTTCGTGCAGCGCTTGTACCCTTCCAGTTCGGCCTTTTTACTCCAGGCGCCGTGGATGAACGCACCAGGATGAACAACGCCAATAATCTCAAGGGCAACAAGCCGCCGAAATTGGTGGACATCACCGCGCGTCTTGCCCTGACGAACACGCTTCCGTTGGGCAATGGGTCCGTGCTGACCTCACGAGTGGAGTACATCCATCGGGGCGATTTCCAGGCCCGCGTGTTCAACCATCCCTTGGTGGACACCGTGCCCAGCTATAACTTGGTTAACCTGTATTTTTCCTGTGACGTCGCCAACATGCCACTCAGTTTTAGTCTGAGCGTGACCAACGTCTTCGACGAGGACGGCATCAACAACGTCTTCACCAACCCGTACGGGCTGTGGACCACGAGCAACGAGTACATCCCGCCGCGGGAAGTCATCGGCTCGGTCAGGTATAGCTGGAATTAGGAATGAACGCCTGAACCCGGACAAGCTTGCAGCAGTTCCCGCTAACAGTGGGAGCGCCTGGACAAGCTGTTGACTCCTCCCGGTTTATGCGGTAAGGTTCACAGGGTCAAATCAGACACGGTTGGATGTGTCGTTTCACTAATCCTTATTATGGAGAAATCGTATGGAAACAACCATGAACCCCGGAGGAGCAATCTCCCGGGGTGAGATCAAAAAAATGGTAGAGGAAATCCTCACTGAGAAAGTCGTCCCTGAACGTTTGCGTGAAGACGTGGTTCAGCGCGGCGAATTCCGTTTGTTGCTGTGGATGGGCGCGTTTGCCATGACCGCCATTTTAGGCGGGTTTGTGTTCTTGCACACGGGGATCACGGACTTGCGCGTCATGATGGAAAAGGAGCATGCTGGCTTGCGCGTTACGATGGAAAAGGGGCAGGCTGGCTTGCGCGTTACGATGGAAAAAGAACATGCCAGCCTGCGCGCCGATATCAAGAGTCTGGACTCCCGAGTCATGGATCTGGACTCCCGAGTCATGGATCTGGACTCCCGAGTCATGGATCTGGACTCCCGAGTCATGGATCTGGACTCCCGACTCACGGGTCTGGACTCCCGATTCGCGGGTCTGGACTCCCGATTCGCGGATATGAGTGAAAGTGTCGGGCGAATCGAAACTATCTTGAGTAAATAATCCTGCCACGGGCGACCGCTGTGGGCCATGGTGTGGCTTTTCTTGAGTTCGGGATAGGGCGGGTCGGCGCTCATAACCACAGGCTCATGGTTCCAGCACGATCTTTCCGAAGAATTCTCTTCTGAGCAGCTTCTCTTGCGCGTCTCTCCCTTTAGCCAGGGGAAAGACGCTGTCCACAACCGCCCGGAAGTCGCCGGCGCAATATTGCGCCCAGACTGGCGCGAATTCCTCATGGCGATAGGGATCCGATCCCAGGATTTTAAGGCCCATGTGGTACAGGTGGCCGAGATTCGGGATGACCGGCGAATTACCCGAAGTGCCGCCGCAATTCACCAGCCGCCCGCGCGGCGCCAGCGCAAACAGTGAGGCTTCCCACAGGGCCTCGCCTACGTGGTCGAATACCAGGTTGACGCCGGCGCCGTTCGTCCTTCCCCGGGCCCAGGCAGCCACGTCGATAGCGCGGTTATTGCAGGTGTGATCCGCGCCCAATTCACGCGCCTGCTGACATTTCTTCTCGCTGCCGGCGGCATGAATCATTACCGTCTCGCCGGCTTTGAGCCGGCCCACGTCGAACAGGGCATGATGCGCAGTCATCCAGCAGGTGGGGAAGACGACGGCGTGATGCCACGACATATCAGCGGGAATGGGGTGCAGGTGGGTCTCCGGCGCCAGGCATTTTTCCGCATAGGCGCCGGCAACAGTGCCTCCCACGATACCGAGTTCACCATAGAGGTCGCCCATGCCGGCCAGCTTCGACCCCTCAGGCGCTTCAGCCAGCGAGGGATCAACCAGCACCCGGTCGCCCCGCTTCGCCCGCGTAACCTGCGCGCCGACTTCGAGCACCGTGCCCGCCACGTCCATCCCGGAAATATGCGGCAGGTTGAAGCCTGGCATAGTGAACCAGCCATTGCGCTGTATGACGTCCAAATGATTTACCGTCGTTGCCGCGACTTCGACCACGACATCCCGTGGGCCCGGTTCGGGGTCGGGCTCATCCCTGTATTGCAAGACCTCCGGCCCGCCGTGCCGGTCGTAGATCAACGCCTTCATGCGCCGTTTCCCACAGCAAAGCCGTGTCGCAGAAGGAATAATCTCCTCTTCTTCGAGGAGAGTGACGCAAAAAGGGTATTTTGTTTCATTTGCCTTGTCTGTTGAACCTCTTATCCTGGCCAGCAAGCGGGTTGACCTGCCAGACCGTACTCCGTCTCAGTGACCCCAAATAGCGCACGAAGCAGCCGCCGTACCCAACAATGACGCCACCGTGCCTGTCCTGGTTCAATGCATATGAGACAAATCAGGCCGTCTGATGTGAACTGCTGACAATACGCCATGGGCATGAGTAAATCAATCCGGTTGTCAAGAAACCAGGCGCTCCCGCTGTTCGTCGAAAGTGGGTTTGGGGGCTGTTTTGGAGTGACTAAGGCCAACTTTTCCCTATATAATCCTGTTATGTCCGACGTAATTGCGCCCTGGTTGATCAGTGCGAAGGCGCCGCCGCCGAAATTGCGGCGCAAGCCCTGTCGCCGGGAAAACCGGAGAATTGTTCGGGCGGACGGGACCAGTGATAATTATATTTCCTTCCAGGCCATCGACATGCCGGTATTGGAAATCAGCCATGATTCGGTGAAACTCAACGAAGCGTTATAAAGGGGTAAACAACAAGTATGGAGCAGCAATTCTGGCATGACAGGTGGGAAACCAATGACCTTGGTTTTCACCAGGATGAATTTCATCCGTTATTGGTCAAGCATTGGGGTAACTTGAACGTTGCATCCGGTGGCGGGGTATTTGTCCCCCTGTGCGGTAAATCCAGGGACATGGCATGGCTGGCAGAGCAGGGCCATGACGTGTTGGGGGTGGAATTGAGTGAAATCGCCGTGCGGTCATTTTTCGACGAACAGCGATTGAGCGCGGCGAGGAGTGAAGCCGGGCCGTTTACTAGCTATAAGTCAGATCATATCCAGATTTTTTGCGGGGATTTCTTTTTGCTGACTACTGAGTTGATGACGGGGCTGACAGGGGACATATCCGCAGTGTTTGATCGGGCTTCGCTTATAGCCATGCCCGCTGATATGCGAATAAAATACGTTAACAAGCTGAAGGACTTGTTACTGCCCGGCGTTCAAATATTGTTGATCAACTTGCATTATGAAGAAGGGCGGATTAACCCCCCGCCTTATCGGGTCCATGACGATGAAGTCAACGCGTTGTATGAGCCGTGGTGCGACGTGGAGTTATTGGAGGAATCGGAAACGGTAGTGAAAGGACATGTCTGTGCTGAATTCGCCTACCGGTTGCAAGTGAAGTAAACCTGTTTTTACCAAGCGTCGAGGGCCAGGTACCTGCTGGAATCAGTTGCGGAACTCGAAGCCGGGCAGGGCGTAGAGAAAGCAATGCTTGAATGAAGCTCGTTTTGCGCCAGGCTAACGCGATGCGACGTTGACCCCTTTTGCCTTGCCGTTTGAGAATTGGTCGAACATGGACATGGCTGAATTGTGGGAGGTCTCAATAATGATATCCTTGCCGTGCAGGGCGTCCTGCAAGGCGGCGCATAAGGAATGCAACGGGCCGCCGCCGCCTTCACCCATGCCCTTGGCGCCGTTGAAAGTGAACGGGGAGGGTGATTCGCGGTTAAAGCATTTGAGATCGGGCATGCTGCTGATCGTAAGCGGGGCATAATCGGTGAATGAACCGGAGATGGCGTTGCCGTCTGCGTCATAAGGCAGGGTCTCGACCAGCGCCGCGCCGATAGCGTGGGCGGTCGCGCCATGCACCTGACCTTCCACGATCATGGGGTTAATCACCTTGCCGCAGTCATCGACGATGGCATAGTCGAGCACCTTGGTTTGAAATGTATCCGGGTCGACTTCAACGACGGAAATATGCAATTGCAAGGCGTAGGTCAGCGTCAGGTTCCCGATCTTCTTTTCTACGTCGGGTATTTGAAACGGCGGCATGTAAACATGCCGCGCATTCAGTGACAGGTCGCGGAGTTCTTCGGGCAGGGCGGCGCTGTTCGAGTTGATGAGATTGGCTAACATCCAGTAATTGACGGCCCGGTCGGCGCCTTTCACGCTAACCTGCGGACCCATGTCGCCGACGCCGAATTCCAGGTCTTCTTCACCGGCATCCAGGGCAAAACAGGCCAGTTTGGTCATTTCCGCCTTGAGCTTGACTGCGGCGCCGTGGGCCGCCGACAAACCGGTTACGGCAAACTGGCTGGCATAAGTCCCCGATTGAGCCGTATGGCTGTCGTTCAACGAATCAAAACCGGTCTTGACACGGATCAAATCAGGAGAGACCCCCAACACCTCGGCAACCGTTTGCGCCGCGGTGGTTTCATGGCCTTGCCCTTGGGGGAAAGTGCCTAAACTCACAACCACCATTCCGTCCAAATCCAATTTCACCGTGGCCGCAGTTGAATTACCCGAGAACGGGGCGTCAGGGTTCACATACCTGGCTTGCCCCCAGTTATTGGTGCCTGAATCCAGGGTGGTGCCGATGCCGATGCCAATGAGTCGGCCTTCTTCCCGGGCTTCCTGTTGTTTCTTCTTCCATTCATCCCAACCGATGAGTTCCTTGGCTTTTGCCAGCATGGCGGGGAAATCCCCGGAATCATAGACGCAACCATTGGGTGTTTCATAGGGGAATGCTTCTATGTAGTTTTTCAGGCGCATCTCATCAGGGGGGATACCCAATTCGTGTCCGCAGATATCGATAACCCGCTCCATGAACCAGATGTGCGGCAGCCGTGAATAACCTCGATTGGGCGCCGCCGGGCCTTTGTTGGTGACAGCCTGGTTGAAATCGATTTTGATATTGCGCAGCTTGTAAGCCCCGGGCAAGACCTGGGACCAGATGGCGCAGCCCAAGGGTTCATAGCGGGGATAGGCGCCGATGTCATCGATATGTCGTGAGCGGATTGCAGTAATTACCCCGTCGCCGTCGAGGGCGACTTCAGTATCCAGGTAGGCTCGTTCACTGCCGTGGCCCCCGGCCAACATGTGCTCGGCGCGGGTTTCTATCCACTTGACCGGCGCTCCGTTTGCTTTTTTGGAGGCAAGACAGGCCAGGGTCAGGTAGGGATAATTAGTGATCTTGTTGCCGAAACTGCCGCCGATGTCATAGGTGCGCAGGCGGATACTGTCCATGTTGATGCGCAATGCCGGCGCAATAAATACCAGGGGAATCGTCATGATGGTGTTGGAGAACAAGTCGATCTCGCCGCGCTGGTCCCAGGTGGCGACGCAGGCATTGGGTTCAATGGCGGTGCTACCAAAGCGGTGGAAAAACAGTTTGTCTATTTTGACGGTATGGGCCGCTTCCTCGAATGCCTTGTCTACGTCGCCGTATTCATAAATACCATGGAAAGTCGCATTGGTACCGGTTTCATCATGGATAATCACCTTATCTTTCAGCGCTTCTTCAACGTCAGTCAGGACCTCCAGCGGCTCGTATTCCACCTCGACCAATTGGGCGGCATCCTGGGCAATGGCAATGGATTCAGCGACGACCGCGACAATGGGGTCGCCCTGGTAAATGGCCTTGTCCGTCGCCAGCGCGTAGTCGGTGATATTTTGCGGCGAACCGGCGCCGATCTGGATAAACGGCTCGCTCATTTCCATAACTTCCTTGCCGGTCAGGGTGCATACCACGCCGGGCAATGCCTCGGCCCTGGATACGTCGATGTCGACGATGCGGGCGTGAGCATAGGGCGAACGCACCAGGGACATGTGCAACAGTCCTGCCGGACTGAAATCATCAACGAACAAGCCCTTGCCTTTGATCAGCCGATCATCTTCTTTTCTTGCCGGTTTTGCATCCCGGCGCGACGTATCGAGGACTGAGCTGATACGTTTGCGGGATTCATCACGCGCCCTTTGTACCTCTTCAGGCGATGGCGGCGGGCTTTCGGTTTCGCCGATGGTCGGCGCTTCGCTTTCGCCGCCGAGGCCGCGCAAAATACGGCCAAACCATCCTTCCGGTTTTGCCGCCGCCGGCGCGGTCGCGGAATCCGGTGATAACGCCGTTTGCAAACTGGAAATCAGTTTATTAATTTCCTTTTCGGCATAACCCTTCATGCCGCCGCCGGCAAGAGACAGAATTTTACCCACCAGTTGAGTCTCGCCCTGCCACTTGATTAAGGCGCCGTTGCCGGCATCTTCCAGGTCGAACGAGGCGGTCATCCGGTAAGCGCCCTGCATGACCTTGCCTTTGCCGGTGTAGCGCGCGTGATGGGGCGCCTCGGATTTCTCCAGGACTAATTCCGTTGAAGCAGTGCCACTGATCTTCCCGATACCGACCCTGGCGCTAATCACGGCGGTTTTGGCGTCTTTCATTTCCATGCTGTGGAAAGCCGGCAATAACGGCGCGAACTTTTCCGGGTCCGATAACAGCGCGAAGACTTTTTCCTTGGGGATATCTACGGTAAATTCACCTGAGAATTTCATTTCCATGGTTTATGCCCCCCGCAACTGCCCGGCGGCAGTCTGTACCGCCTTGATGATATTTTGATAGCCGGTGCATCGACATACATTTCCCGCCAGCGCCTTGCGAATATCTTTTGCGCTTGGCGTCGGGTTTTCGGCAAGCAGCGCCAATGACGACAGCATCATCCCCGGTGTGCAATAGCCGCATTGCAAGCCATGATCGTCGGAAAACGCCTGCTGTATGGGGTGCAGCTGCCCGTCTCTTTCCAGCGCCTCGACGGTAATGATCTCCGCGCCGTCGGCCTGTACGGCAAACAAGGTGCAGGATTTAACGGCGGCCCCATCCATCAACACGGTACAGGCGCCGCAAAAACTGGTGTCGCAACCGATATGGGTACCGGTGAGGCGCAACTCTTCGCGTATGAATTCCACCAGCAGCATCCTGGGTTCCACCTCGCGCTGACGGGCTTCACCATTGACGGTGATTTCAACAGGCATGGTATTAGACATAATCGGGGTCCTCTTTGTCATTCCGAGCCCTTCGCTTCGACCAAGGACAGGCTACGCGAAGAATCTATCGGTCCAATTTGTAATGTCTCAGACATAGTCATGGCTTCCCGTAATTTTTTCACCGCCCGCCCTTTGCATGGCCCGGTTGGCCGCCCGCATGAATAAGGAACGCAGCATCGCCCGTTTGAACTCCGACGAACCGCGGGAGTCAGAGGGTGGGTCGGACAATTCCACCAGCGCCTCGGCGGCCTGGCTCAGGTTTTTTTCCGCCAGTGGTTGGCCGATGAGTTGTTGTTCAACCTGCCTGGAAGTAACCGGCACGGGGCCTGCCGCCCCCAGTACCAGTCGGATATCACGGCACAGGTTGCCGTCCGCCAGTGTCAACTGCACCCCGGCCGAAGCCGCGGGGTAAGCCGGCGCCGCCTTCTTGAAACCGATGTAAGCGCCACCGCTGTTTTCAGGCGGCATCGGGATTTGAATTTCCGTCACCAACTCGGCATCGGCCAGGCTGTTGGTGTATGAATCTTTGATAAAGTCATTGATCTTGATAGCGCGTTTACTCGAGGGACCTTGGCAGACTATTTCAGCCTCCAGCGTATGCAACAGGGCCGGCCAGTCACTGCTGGGGTCGGCAATGCTGACTGAACCGCCGATGGTGCCCAAGGCTCTTACCTGGGGGTCGGCAATGCCACCGGCGCAATCACGGATGATGGGAATTTCACCGGCAATAGCGGAAACGGCAATTCTGGCATGGGTTGCCAGGGCGCCGATGCAGACCCGGTTCTTTTCCTGCCTGATGTGCATGAGTTCCGCCAGCCGACCGATGTCCACGAGGTCGGACGGTTCATCCATACGCATTTTCAGGATGGGAATGAGAGATTGCCCCCCCGCCAGCGGCCTCGCGCCTTCACCCAACTCCGCCAAGAGCTTGAGCGCGCTGCCAAGCGTGCCGGGACGATGATAACGAAATGGCGCAGGATACATAATTCAATTGCCTCCTCTTGCGAGTTTCCCATATTACCACGTTTTATCACCCGTCAAACATTTCGCATCCATAAAATTTATAGTCGAACCCAGGGCAAACGCATACTTTTGAGTCCAAGGATTACCTGCCGTTGCCATGTCGCTGTCAGGCCATAAACAGGTCAAGGTATGAAGTCGCAAGAGCCCCGTCATTCTGGCTTTCGCCAAGATGACGGGGGCTGGATCCAAAAGTATGCGTTCATCCTGGAGATTTTACGAAAAAAATAGTAAAATCTCTGGAGATTTTGCAAAAGAAACAGTAAAATCTCCAGCCATGTATATCTATCGGGAATTACAAGAGAATTTGCTGCGCTTTTTCAAGCCGGATTTTCCTTCAGGGCTCATTTTGACTGGCACCGTCGGCTCAGGCAAGACAACGCTCATTGAACACGTCCTGAAAAAACTGGAAAAAGACTTCCGTATTTTCGCGTACACCGGCGACGACGTGCAATTTCGCCAAGCGGTGGCCGGGAATACCCGTTACCTTCACGAACAGGTCAGCGCCCAAACCACGCGTCCCAGTCTCATTTTTATTGATGAGGCGCAAAAATCAGAACTCATCTTCGATGCCGTAAAATATGCTTTCGACAATACCAAGGTTGCCTTTGTTATTTCCGGTTCCAACCCGGCTTTTCTGCAAACAGAGGCTAAAAAGCGATTGCAACGCAGGGCTGATCTCTGGAATTTGCCCCCCTTCTCCCTTGGGGAAATCCTCTGCCATGAAAAAATTGTGGAACAAAAATGGATTCGACAATTCCAGGACGTAATATTCAATTGGAAAAAAGGGCGGGACGTGGAAATCCCTTTGGACCTTGATGAGCGCGTCAAGCGGATCATTACGACTTACCTGTGTTACGGCGGTTTCCCCCGGGCTCACTTGGCGCGGAACAATGATGACAAGTTGGTGGAAATACGCAAAATCGTGGAGCGCGGCTTTGAACTCCTGTCCGTCAATAATGAAAACACCACGGAAACAATTAAACTGGAATTAGCCAAATTAGACTCCAAGGAATTTGCCTACCGGGGGGTTTTCCAAAGGACTGGTCTGAGAAGCCGTGACCAAATCAATAAGGTCATCGATGACCTTATCAATCATGGCTATTTGATCAAAAAGAAGCCGATCCTTATCGGTGAAGCGCGCAGGTCTTACCTCAGCAACTATTCCTATATCGACCCGGGTATTGTCACCTATTTAACCGGGGAGGAGTTACTGGAGGATGATACGGAAAAAGGCTTTCGCGTGGAGGGTTACGTTCACAACCGGCTCAGACAGATTTTACAGATGAAAGCCTTGAAAACCCACATCAACTACTACAAACCATTTACCATCGATGTCAATAATAAAGTCAAATACAGCGCCGGCGAAATTGACTTCGTGATAAGCATCGGCAAACGGCTGATACCCCTTGAAACCAAGGCCGGTACCGACCGCAGCCAAATCGATACTTCATTGCTTACTGGTTTCATCCCGAAATACAAAGCGCCTTTCGGCATCATCGCCTACGGCGGCCTTCCCTGCTGGGACCGAAAAAATAAAATCCTCTATTGGCCCTATTGGTTGATATAGACGGTCTGCAAGTGGTCGCTCAGTTCCTGGTGGAGATTCTCCAGCGCGCCGTTACGGTTAGTCCACCAATCGGTTGACCAAACGCGAAATAAGGTCCAGCCGAGCCCTTCAAGCACTTCTTGGCGGATCTTGTCACGCTCCCGGGCATTGGCGGAACTGTGGTACATTGCGCCGTCGCACTCGACCCCGGCAAGATACGCCCCTGGCTTGTCCGGGTGGACAACCCCCAAGTCAATCCGGTAAGCGGACACGCCGACCTGCGGATGGATAACCCAGCCCTTGTCCCGCAAGGCCCGAGCCACCGCGACTTCAAATGGCGAATCGAAGTCTGCGACGGGGCCATGAACTGCCGCGCCGAGGGCAGGCGCTCCCCGTTCGGCATACTCCAGAAAATGTTTCAGATCGGCGACCGCTTGGGACTGAGTCCGGGACAGGTCGATGCGGTCCGGTTCCAGTGTTGAGAAAACCAGCATTTCCCAGCGGGAGCGCGTCATGGCTACGTTCAAACGCCGCTCTCCACCGTCCCGATTCAGAGGTCCGAAGTTCATGGTGACATGATCGCCCTGATCCGGGCCGTAAGTAATACTGAAGAGGATCACGTCGCGTTCGTCACCCTGCACCGTTTCCAGATTCTTCACGAAGACGGGTTCTATCTTCCCGTCAGTGGAAAATGCCCATTCGATGTCCGGGTAAATTTTTTTACGAGCTTCGTCAAGCAGGTCCTCGATCAGGGTTTTTTGCTCGGAGTTGAACGTCACCACCCCAATGGACCGCTCCCGCCTCGTCGAATCTTCGTGCGTCAGGCGCTCCAGGATTTCCGCAACAATGGCTCTGGCCTCGCCTTCATTGTGACGTGCCCCACCTCGCGCATAGAACCCGTCGGGCCGAATCAGTTGCACGCCATGGTCGGGGTGAAGCGGCGCGGGAAAAGTGATCAGCCTGTTATCATAGTACTGGTTATTGGAAAAGGCGATCAGGCTCTCCCGTCGGGAGCGGTAGTGCAGGTTGAGGGTCTGTGACGGGATGCTGGCGCCCAACATTTCGTCAAGGATGCTTTCCAGGTCGCCTTCAAAATCCACGTCACCGTCCAAGTCGTCGTCAGCGCGCGCGAAGAAATTCGTCGGGGGCATTTGTTTCGGGTCGCCTGCGACGATGGTTTGACGCGCCCGCGCCAGGGAGCCTATCGCATCCCACACGGTAATTTGCGAGGCTTCGTCGAAGATGACCACGTCGAACAGCGCCTGCTCCGTCGGCAGGTATTGGGCAACGGAAAGAGGTGACATCATCAGACACGGCGTCAACTTGGTCAGGACGTCAGGAATATCCGAAATCAATTGTCGGACGGGTTTGTGCCGCCTTTTCTTTTGGATCTCGCGGCGCAGAATGGCCCAGGGGTTTGACGGCACGCTATCCCGATCTGGAACGTTCCCCGTCAATTTCGCCTTGATGTATCTCGCTGTCAGTTCCCGAAAGCGATCGTCGATAGTGCGGAAATTTTTAATGGTCGCCACATGCTCGGGGGTCGAGAAGGTGCGTAACACGTCGTCTTCCCCGATGACAGCGCTCGACCACCAAGCGCAATACGCGGCCTCGAAGGTATCTTCAATTTCCTCGGTCTGGATATTGCCTTTTTCGATCGCTTCCACCAGCGGACCCAGCCCCAAGTCCATAGCCTTCGCCCGGCGCCGGCGCCAGGCGCACCAGTCTCTTAACTCGGCGTGACGTGTAGCGATGCCGTCAGCCATCTCCCGAATAGCGCCCAACTCCTTATCTGCACCCGAGAAACTGTCCTGCCCCGACTGGCCGGCGATGGCCTCGAAGTCAGAGCACGCTTCTTGTAATGCTGAGTTTGCCGATAAGAACGCATAGGCCGCCCGCCCGACAGCGGCCTCTGGCGCCAACAGGTCGTTGCCGTCATGCAACAGGGTTCTGACCGTATCGTACAACGCCGTAATCGCCTGCGCATCGTCGGCCAACAGGCCAACGGCGCTTCGTGCCCGCCTCCCCAGGGTTTGCAGGGAGAGCGCTGCATCGGGGCTGGTCGCATGACCTTCCCAGTCCTTGAAGCGTGCCAGTTGTCTGTCCAGGCGATCGATGGCTTCCCCTTCTATGCGCAACCTCTCCAGCGTTGGCCCGTCTTGAGCCGGGTCCGGGACGCCTTGCGCGCCACCCGCATTCAGGTCCTTTATCACTCGGCGGCGGGCGAAAAAACGCTTGAGCCACCAAGTTGTTTTCGTTGCCTGCCAGCGTCGAGTGATCTCTGCGCCGTCCAACTTGCGCCAGGCCATGGGTTCATAGACACAACTCAGTATGCCTTGAGCGTCTGCATAGGCCTTGAGCCGTTGGACGGCCTCTTCGAGCGCCTCGATCCGATCGGCCCCATCCGGTTCAAGGGCATAAGCGGTTTGCTTTCGATAGGATTCCGTTAAGACAGCCGCCAGGTCGGCCAGCGCCTCCAAGCGTGTCATGGATCGATCCGGAATGGCAATCCCGATGACGCCCAACAGCGTCTCGCAAGCGCGCTTCGCCGCCACGGCAGCCGCGGACAGGTGGCCGGCCCGTTCAACCACTTGCGCCTCCCACTGCGGCGACCAATTATCTGTCGCCACCAAGCGTAAGGGGCTGTCGAACAGGTTCTCCACCATGGCGAACTGCACATGCAGTTTCTCGACAGCCATGCGCATAGCGTCCAACCGGGCCTCGTCATGCTGATCCGCCGACGGCCACGAGAAGCGCACCCGCGTCGTTAAATGCTCGTCCCGAACCTTTACCCCGATAGCGTTATGCACTTTCAGGCCGTTCGGGTGTTGGACGTGCAGTCGATCAACGACCTTATTCAATTGGTTGCGCATCTTCTGCAGCCGTTTGGCCTCTTTTTCCCACTCATTAGCGTTGTCGGCTTGATGTGGTTGCCAGACCTTGTCTAATTGCTGAAGTACGTCTTTCTTGCGGGCCTTGTTGGAATGCAGCTGCAAACAGAATTGCCCGAGCCCGACCTCGCTCAGGCGGCGATAGACTACCTCCAAGGCCGCAGTCTTTTCGGAAACAAAGAGTACCGTCTTTCCCTTGCCTAAAATATGGGAAATCAAATTACTGATGGTTTGGCTCTTCCCGGTTCCCGGTGGGCCGATGATGATGAAGTCCTTGCCGCGGTCCGCCGTAGCAATAGCCGCTATCTGGGACGAGTCCGCCGGCAGGGGCGCCAACAATTCGGATGGTTTGTAGAGACGATCAACTTGGTTGCCGCTAACGAAGTCAATATCGCTGGGGTAGGGGTTGCGTGGAGTATCCAAAAGATGCTTGACGACCGCGCTTTGCCGCAGCGCGTCGGTGCGGTCAACCAAATCCTTCCACATGAGGTATTTGGCAAAGGAGAAATGCCCCAGCGCCACGTCTTCGACGACTTCAAACCCTGGGGCATCCTTGACCGTCCGGCGTACCTTATCCCAAATGTCGTCGACGGCGATGCCACTTTCGCCTTTCGACAGCACCCCATCCAGGTCGTGGATATCGATGCTGAAATCCTTTCGCAGCATCTCCAACAGGGTCGTGTTGAAGCGCGGTTCGTCGTCATGGGCCAACATATTGATGCCACTGCGAACGAATTTTCTCTCCAAGGTGACGGGCAACAAGATCAGCGGGGCGCGAAAACGCCGTTCATCCTTCTCGTCGCGTTTCCACAACAGAAAACCCAGGGCCAGGAAGAGCGTATTCGCTCCTCCTTCCTGTAGCGAGGTTTGGGCCTTCCGGTAAATATTGACGCTCCGGCGCTTCAACTCGTCCTCCGGCAGGTCAACCAAAACTTGTTTTTTCTCAAGGGCGCCCCTGGCGTATTCATCCGTGAGCTTCTCGCCGGTGCGTTGTCGATGCAATTCCCCATCCTGCCCCCGTTGGGGTAACTGCGGAACACACTGAATGGAAATCCGCTCCCCGTTGGCCAACTTGTCTTCAAGCTTCCCGGGATCAGGACAGATAATATGTAAGCTCGTTTTGGTCGATCTGTGATTCAGGAGCGGATTGCGCGCGGACAGATCCAATAGCTTGCGTTGCCACCGGTCCAAGCGTCCGTCCGGGGTTTCAGGCGCTGTCTCTTCTTTTACCCCTTCATCGAAGCCCGGTAGCGTCGGAGCTTCCTCCAAGGTGAGCTCGACGCGGGCATTGTCCGTGGTCTCCGCCGGCTCGGTTGAGTGATCTGCCTTCAATCCCAAAGGTGAAATTCGATGGGCTCGGGCGCGCCGAATATCGACCGCCGCCTGGAACGTAGCGTCATTGTCCGGGATGATCGTTTCCGTTGCGGCAGCAACGGCCTTGGAAAAGGGCGGCGCCGGGTGAGAGGTCACATAGGTCGTCTCGATCAGTATCAGTTCCTTGAGTTGGATGCGTTTCCGCAGGGTCTCCGCCTCGTCGATGACGATGGTAGCGAGTTCTTCAGGCTGTAGCCAGACACCTGCCACGGCATGTCCCTTGGGCAGAGCGATGATCGGATTGAGTCCGGCCTGCTCCAAGGCCGAGGCGAACAACATAGTGGAATCGAGGCACGTCGCTACGCGGTTCTCTAATATTTGACCAGGCAACCGGATTTTCTGCCCGTCCCGCTCAAAACTCGCCGGGGGGACTGCATAGCTGATGCCGAGATTGGCGATGGCCGCATAGATAGCCGAGGCGATTTCCCACACGCGTTCGCGGCTCCCCGTCGTGTAACCGTTAATGCCATCTGGCTTGCCTGCCTTGCGCAGAACCAAGCTCGCGTCGTGCAGCACCCGGTCCACCGCAGGGTCATTGGGCATGGAGAAAGCGGCAAGCAGTTCGGGCATATATCCGGCGCCGCCCCATTCGTTATAGGCCAGCAGTTCAACGGATTGGTTCTCTTCTGCAATGATCGAGTTGTCCTTTTCAATGGTAATGGTGACGCTACCGCGAATGGAATCAGCCAAGTTGAGCAGGAAACCACCATCCAGTTCAATATCTCTGTCCTTGATCAATGCCTCCTCTTGTGGGGCAATTCGGTCCACCTGCCAGGATTTAGGTTTGAGGAACGCCGGGTCCGATGACAGGGTAACGAGCACGTCGTCCAATTGAATCTCAGGATCGTCATTTTCTATCCATAGATCCCGCAAAAACGCAAACGCGCTTTGGTGGCCGGCAAAATTTAACTTCGCCGCGATCTCGCTGTGTATGGTCGCCATAAGTACGGGCAGAATAGACACCTTTTCAGATCTAAACAAGCCTCATCCGGCACACTGTTAAAAGCAAATAGATTGATATCTGGGCGATGTTATGTGATTTACATCTGCCTCTTGACAGTACGCTGGCGCCACTGTCGAGCGGCGGACTCGGAGAACTATATTGACTTGCCGGCGAAGATTATGAGCGCGTAAGCTTCAAATCACGGTGTGAAGCTGCGCAGTCTCTCAAATAGAGATTAATCAGGCTTTGATAAGGAATGCCTTTTTTCTCCGCCAGTTCCTTGAAGTATGAGATTGTGTCCTCATCCAGACGAATGGTGATTTGCTTCTTCATGCGATTGGCATAAGGGTTCGGTACGGAATTAGAAAAGTCGTAGTTGTCACGCATGGCTGAAACTTTCATATTGACGTCGTTCATGTGGATTTGCTTTTCGAGCCGAGATGATGCGAATGGTATCTCCATCTCTCTCGCAGTGGCACACGACGAGTAACTTTAACCGATCGAATAAATTCAATTGATTAAGTATATCAAAATTCAGAGCCAACAAAATTCAGGACACCCATAAATTAAACCGGAAATTTATGGGTATCCTGAAATTATTGTTAAAATATGCCCAATCGCCCATTGCTTTCTACCAGAAGGAGAGAATGTTCAGAGCATGATACGGGAGGCCTCCAAAATGGCTGAATTAAAAACCAAAATCCAACCGTTAGAAGTAAACGAGAAAGACCCCTTTGAAGGCGATGGCTTGAACAGGCAGGTACTCTGTAAAACATGGACTAATTTTATCGAGTCATCTTCAACGCCTTTTGTTCTTGCGGTCGATGCAAAATGGGGTGATGGAAAGACAACTTTCCTTAAAATGTGGCAGGCATATTTGAAACAGCAAGGATTCAAGACTGTCTTCTTTGATGCTTGGAATTGCGATTTCTACGATGAGGCGCTCCCCACTTTGATTGGAGAAATCCAAAAACAAATTGAACCGGAACCATCTTTTAAGGATACAGCAAGCAAATTGTTCAAATTAGCTCCATCGATAGGCAAATCCATCATCATCGAAGCTGCCGGAATTACAGGAAAAGTAGTAGATAAAGCCATACAAGAAGCAATACAACAACACAACAAAATCGAGGACTACCTGAACTATCGGACTGCCGTTGACGAATTCAAGCAGGAACTCGGAAAAACAGCCAAATCTGTGAAAGAAACATCGGGCAAACCACTTGTTATCTTCATTGACGAGTTAGACCGCTGTCGACCGACCTTTGCAATCGAAGTACTCGAAAAAGTGAAACATATCTTTGATGTTGAATTCATATTCTTCGTTTTCGCCGTAAACAAAAACGAATTGAAAAAGTCCATCAACACGATATACGGGGAAATAGACAGCGAACGTTATTTGCAGAAATTCTTTGACAAAACCATTTCCCTTGTCAACACAGGCAATTTGATAGACACGTCTATTAAAAAGACCGGCCTGGAAGACCTGACGGAAAGACCCGAAGGGTCATCGAATGTTAGATATAGCATTGAAAGTCTTGATAATGTTAAAAAATGGCTGAAATCGTTTTCTGAAACTTTCAATATCTCTTTGCGAAATCAGGAACAACTTACTTCGGCCCTTGGAATACCTTTCCTAAAGCTTGCGAACAGGACGAGGGTATTTCCCGTGTTTCTTGTCTATTTTACTATGTTGAGATCGATTAACCCTGACTTATATTCAAAATTTATAATTGCTGCCGACGACGACACCGCACAATTTCCCTTCGAGGAAAACTTGGAATTCTACAGAGAACACGCTGGTTTTCCTGACCCGATAACCAGCCGGGAGGAAATTCCAGGCCGACACTTTGACCCCTATATATATTTATGTGCTATCTATCGTAGGGAAAATGCTGAATTTAGGGCAAAGGTGAAGAATATTATAAATGCAGGGGACTCGGAAAACCCGGAATTTTGGAACTTCGTGTATAAAATCGAGCGTCTTCCACAAATCAGAGACTTTTTGAAACAGATTGACTCCATGCCCATGGAGAATATTGTCTTCAGTCCAGAGGTGAAAAGAGGGGAATAATTTATTGTCATTTTAAAGAGCAGCAAAAATGGTTGATGGTGGAATTGAGCGAAGTTTGCAAAGTCAACCCGAAGAAATCAGAGCTTAAAAATCAAGGCATGGAAGTAAGTTTTGTGCCTATAGCTGCTGTAGATAACGTGTAACGTGCCGCCGGAGCCGGCGCATTATTTCACTTGGCCCCTTTATATAGCAGGTATGATCTTGCCCTGAACAGTCGAAACGAGGTAACTCGTATATCTGACTACGCTTGTCTCCATATCAAGCTCGGGGATGGTATAATCCGGGGTCGATTGTCGTCAATAGAACATTCTTTGCTACCTATGATTTACCGTGGAGGAGCGCATGTGGTCGCGCCGTTGCCGGCTGATTGATGACGCCGATTGGACGGCGGCCCTCGATGCTCTTCCCATCCTCGACCCGCTTGTTGAGGATGAACTCGCGCAGCTTCGTGAACTGGCCTCGCGTTTCATCGAAGGCAAGTCTATTGAGCCGGTACGCGGGCAGCGTTTAGACGGGGGAGACCTTGTTGTGATCGCGGCCCAGGCCTGCTTGCCGGTCCTTGCGCTCGGCCTTGATGCCTACGCCCCGTGGCAGAGCGTCATCGTCTATCCCGGCGGCTTTGTCTCCCGTGAACGTGAGGTGGACGAGGCCGGCGTCGAACACGAGTGGGAGGAGGCCCGCGCCGGCGAAGCCTGGTTTCGCGGCCCGGTCATCCTTTCCTGGGAAGATATTATGGCATCAGGCCAGGGTGACGGTTACAACGTTATCATCCACGAGCTGGCACATAAGTTAGACATGCTTGACGAGGAGACGAACGGACGCCCGCCGTTGCACCGCGACATGAACCCTGAGGCTTGGCGCCGGGACTTCAGCGCCGCATTCGGGGATTTGAACCGCCGCATCAACGCGGGCAGGAAGTTGCCTGTAGACAAATACGCAGCCGAAGACCCCGGCGAGTTCTTCGCGGTGACAAGCGAGTATTTTTTCGATGCCCCCGGTGTACTTGACGTCGCATACCCCGCCATCTACGCACACCTGCGCGACTTCTATCGCCAGGACCCCCTCGCGCGCCTTGAACGGCTTTGCGCCAACGAATGAAGAAAAGCCCTGATCAGCAGTTCCCGCTAATAGCGGGTTTGGCGCTTGTTTTTCCGTTCCATGGCCCATCCCACGCTCATCCTTGGCGTTAGTCACTCCAGAACAGCCCCCAAACCCATTTTCGACGAGATTGCCGGGAACTTCACACTTCAAACTTCACACTTCGCGGGAACTCCTGAGTCCAAATACAGGGGGGACAGTGAGGAATAAATCGGCTATAATCGGGCTTCTTGGAGAACCGTAGCCTGTGAATAATCAAAATAAAACCCGGGAGATAAAACAGTAATGAGCATGTCCGTCGGCCCCAAGGTGGGTGTCATATTCAAATCTTATGAACGTTTGTCTTCCATGCAAAAATATGCGCGGCAGGCGGAGGCGTCGAACATGACGGGCGGGTTCTGGATCGCCGAGGCTTACCACTGGTTTCGCCAGTATGGGCTGGAAGCCCGTGGTTGTTTCACCACCCTGGCGGCAGTCAGCATGGCGACGGAGAAGATACCCATCGGCCTTGGCATCACTTCTCCTTATACGCGTCACCCCACCATACAAGCCTCCGAGGCGGCGGGAATTGATGAGTTGAGCGGTGGCCGTTTTATCATGGGCATCGGCGTGGGCAAGGTGGGCATCGAATATCTTGAATACGATATTGAAAAGCTGAAACCGGTCAAGGTTCATCATGAGTCAATGGAAATCATGCGTAAAGTCTTCGCCGGGGCGGCCTATGAATACCAGGGTGAGTATTTTAAATCTTCCATGCCGGCCTATGATCGGGCTGGGGATGGCTTGCGCACCGAAATTCCTATCTACGTGGGCGCTACCGGGCCTTTCATGCAGAGACTCTGCGGTCGTGAAGGTGACGGCATGTTATTGGCGGGACTGACCTCTCCCGCGTTCGTTAAATATGCCCGCGCTAACATGAATGCCGGCGCTGAAAAAGCGGGTCGTACTTTACCGGCGGACTTTCCGGTAGGTGGCGTCATTCTTTGCTCCTGTTCAAAGGACGGCGACAAGGCCCGTGACGCAACCCGGCCCTACACGGGCACCTACGTGGTCAACAAGATCAGGAACATCAAGAATGACGTTATCCTCGCGGGGTCGGGGCTTCCCGATACCGCCTGGGACCCATTCCGCAAGGCCATAGCGGAAGGTACCCAGGACCATGTCACCCAATACGTGACGGATGAGATGATGCGTAAATTTACCGTCATCTCAGGCACGCCGGAGGATTGTCTCGAGATCATCCAGGAACTGGTCGATGCAGGGTTGAACCTGCCGTTACTGGAAGTTGTCGGCGCCGATGAGACCGACAACCTGGAGACCATGCGTTTGATGGGCGAGGAAGTGCTGCCCCATCTCGAACCTGCCTCGGCATGACGAATAATTATTAAAAGGAAGAAACTGATGAAATTGGCGACATTCGACATTGATGGTACCGGTAAACGTACTGTAGGCGCATATCACAGTGATGTTTATGTGGACTTGGCGGCTTTATCCGGCGGTGGGTTGCCGGATGACATGGTTGATTTTCTCAAGGCGGGTGATGCGGCCATGGACAAGGCCCGTGAGTTGCTGGCGGGGCTGCAGCCTGGCGCCGGCGAGCATATCCATGCAAAACATGAAATTACTTTGCAGTCGCCGGTCCCCCTGCCCGGGAAGATAGTGCATACCTCCTGCAATTTTGACTCCCACCTGGAGGAATTGACGACCTGGAAGGACCCTGAATGGGAGTCCCACAACTGGGGTGATTTTCATTTTGAACATCCCACCGGGTTTCTGGAGGCGCCTTCATCCGTTGTTCCCAGTGGCGCCGGCGTCGAGATCCCGGTTTTTACCAGGCAACTGGATTATGAGATCGAAATCGCCATAATCATAGCCAAAGAGGCATTCAAGGTGGGTATTGACGATGCCTTTGACTACGTGGCCGGCTATACCATTTTCAACGACCTCTCCGCCCGGGATATTCAGGCCCGGGAGCATTCCAATAAAGTGATCCTGATGGGGAAGAGTTTCAAGGGTTCCTGTCCCCTGGGTCCCTGGCTGGTGACATTGGATGAGTTGGATGATCCCCATGACCTGGATATGCAACTGCGGGTCAATGGCGAGATACGCCAGGATGCCAATACGTCGCAAATGCACTACAAGACCGCGGAACTGGTCTCCTGGTGGTCCCACATGGGTTTGTATCCCGGCGACGTGATTACCAGTGGCAGCCCCCCCGGTGTCGCGGCGGGGATGAAATCACCGAGATGGTTGCAACCGGGCGACACGGTTGACGCAACCATCGCAAAGCTGGGCACCTTGACCACAAGAATTGTATAACTCACATGGATGGCAGGATATAAATCATTAAAAAATCCCGTTCATCCGTGGCAAATGCAGAAAATATCATGACGACAGAAATTGATAAAGAACTGGCGGCAAAAGCGATTGAACACATCGACCGGGACCGTTTGGTGAAATTGGTAATGGACTTGGTCGATATACCCAGTCCCACCGGCGAGGAGGAAAATGTTGCCCGGACCTTGCATGAAATCCTTGGTGACGCCGGCTTTGACGCCACCTTGCAACCCATCGGCGATGATCGTTATAACGCCATCGGCCGGCTGCAAGGGCATGGCGCCGGCAAGTCGCTCATGTTCAACGGCCACCTGGATACGTCATTCGGCCCGGAGCAGGCGCATCGCGGTATCGGGTATCAATGCAAGGCCACGTTGATCGATGATGAATGGATTTACGGAATGGGCTCTTTCAATATGAAAAGCGCCATGGGAACTTATATCGTCGCCACGGAGGCGATTCAAAAAGCCGGCATCAAGCTGGCGGGCGACGTGGTGATTGCCGGCGTGGCCGGTGAGATAGAAAAGTCCCCGGTAAATGATTTCGAGGGAAGAAAATACCAGGGCTACGGCGTGGGGACGAAATATGCCATTACCCACGGCGCGGTGGCCGATTTCTGTATATTGGGCGAACCCACGAACATGATGTTGATCCCCCGTCACTGCGGCACGACCTGGCTGAAAATAACCGTGCCGGGCCGGTTGATCCATACTGCCTGGTCCCGCGTGGCCACCAATGCGATAAATAAATCCCGAAAAATACTGGATGCAATCCACGACTGGATCCCTGATTACTGCCGGCGCAACCAGGTCGGTGATTTCCAGCCCCGGGTCAACGTCTCTGCGATTGAAGGGGGGTGGCCGTGGCGCGGCGCGAGAACCCCGGACAACTGCTGCATCTATATGGACGTCAGGACAGTCCCCGGCGTGATGCCCGTGCAAGCCTACAATGAAGTACGCGGGTTGATCGCGTCCGTCGTCAATGACAATGAAGAATTAGCCGGCGCGAAGGTAGAGATATTCTTGTCCGCGCCCGGCACGTCCATACCCGATGACCATGAATTGGTGCAAACCGTCATTGCCGCGCATACCGAGCAACTGGGCAAACCGCCGGAAATGGGGATGGAAACCTGGTACAGCGATGCAGCGCACATGAACCGCTACGGCATACCGACGGTGAATTATGGGTCGGCAGGCCGCATCCGCACTACCGGGAGCGGTGGTTTCTCCACCGCCCAGGGTGAAGCGGCCCACATCGGCGACATGCTGGATATTATCAAAGTCTATATCCAGTCGATATTGATGATCTGCGGAACGGTGGACTGAACCGTTCGGGCTAATGAGCTTGCGAAAAAAAACCATCGAGAAACTTGGGCAGGATAAATTCGCTCAAGGTGTACCGCTCGATGTCGATGAAATACTGTCACTGTCTGATTTCAATGACATTGATGTATTGACAAGGCACGCAGCGGGCCTGCGCGATCAGGGTCACGGCCAAGTCATTTCCTATTCACCCAAGGTTTTTATCCCCCTGACAAAACTTTGTCGCGACGTTTGCCACTATTGCACCTTTGCGCAACCACCGTCAGCAGGGCAACGAGCCTATCTCACGGCAGGGGAAGTGTTGGCTATTGCCCGCGCCGGTGTTGATGCAGGTTGTCACGAGGCCCTGTTTACGCTGGGTGACAAGCCTGAATTGCGCTACCTGACCGCGCGGAATGAGTTACGTGAACTTGGTCACTCCTCCACGCTTTCATACCTCAAGGAAACAGCGCAACTGGTCCTGGACGAAACCGGTTTGCTGCCCCATTTGAACCCCGGTGTATTAAGTCTCGCCGACCTGCTTGACCTGCGCAGCGTGTCGGTATCCCAGGGGTTGATGCTGGAAAATGTCTCGCCGCGCCTGTGTGAAAAAGGCGGGCCCCATTACGGTTCACCGGATAAGCGCCCGCCAGCCCGATTGGATAGTATTGCCGCCGCGGGGGTTGCACGGACGCCGTTTACTTCCGGCATCCTCACAGGCATAGGTGAAACGCGTTACGAGCGGCTTGAATCCTTGCTGGCGTTAAGGGAGTTGCATGAAACCCACGGGCATATACAGGAAATCATTATCCAGAACTTCCGGCGCAAGCCCGGCACAAAAATGCACGATGCCCCGGAACCGACCCTGGCCGATTTGTTGTGGACTATCGCCATGGCGCGGATCATTTTCGGCCCTGACATGAATATACAGGCGCCACCGAACCTGTCGCCCGGCGCGTTGCCGGACATCATCCGCGCGGGGATTAACGATTGGGGCGGCGTGTCGCCCGTGACGCCGGACCACGTCAACCCGGAAGCGGCCTGGCCCCACCTGGACAAGCTCCGGGCCGCCACGGAGGCAACCGGCAAAGAGTTGGTTCCCCGCTTGCCGATCTACCCGCAATACATAAAAGCGATGGATACCTGGGTCGCCCCGAACTTGCGCGTCGGCATAATCCGAAAGATAGACGCCTCGGGTTTCGCCCGTTCCGATGACTGGTCCCCAGGCGCCAACAAACCCGTGCCGCCGCGCGCGCTCTCCCCCCTCCAGGGGGGCGGGGATTACTCCCGCGGCGCAAGTTTCCGGGGTTCATTTACCCAGATCATCGATAAGGCGCTTGCCGGCAAACGGTTGAATGAAACAGAAATCGCCTGCCTGTTTACCGCACGGTCTGCCGATTACGCCTTGGTTCAACAGGCCGCCGATGAACTCCGACGCGTGGTCAACGGCGATACGGTAACCTACGTGGTGAATAGAAACATCAATTACACCAACATCTGTTATTTCGGTTGTGGCTTCTGCGCCTTTTCCAAGGGGCGCGTTGCCGAGAACCTGCGCGAAAGAGGCTACAACCTGCCGCTTGATGAGATTCAGGAACGTACCCGTGAAGCCTGGCAGCGGGGCGCCACGGAGGTTTGCCTGCAAGGCGGCATACACCCGGATTATACCGGCAAGACCTATCTCGCAATTGTCCGGGCGGTAAAAGAAGCGCAGCCACGGATCCACGTGCACGCATTTTCGCCCCTGGAAATTACCCACGGCGCTGAAACTCTGGGCCTTTCGCTTGCGGCGTATCTCAGGGAGTTGAAACAGGCCGGCCTGGGGACACTGCCCGGCACCGCGGCAGAAATTCTGGATGATGAGATTCGGCGGATCATCTGTCCGGACAAATTGAATACTTTGCAATGGCTCGAGGTCGTCAGGACCGCCCATTCGGTGGGATTGAATACCACCTCCACCATCATGTTCGGGCACGTGGACGGCCCGGTCAACTGGGCGCGGCATTTACTTCGCCTGCGCGACCTGCAGGAAGAAACCGGCGGGATTTCTGAATTCGTGCCGCTCCCGTTCGTGCACATGGAGGCGCCTTTGTATCGCAAGGGACGGGCGCGCAAGGGGCCTACCTTCCGCGAGGCGGTTTTGATGCATGCCGTTGCCAGGCTTGTACTGTATCCGCGCATCAACAACATACAGGCTTCCTGGGTGAAGTTGGGCAGCGACGGTGTGAAGGTTTGCCTGGATGCCGGCGTCAACGACCTGGGTGGCACCCTGATGAATGAGAGCATCAGCCGCGCGGCGGGCGCGACCTACGGCCAGGAATTTACCGTACCGGACATGCGGCAACTGATTTTATCCGCGGGCAGGAAGCCGCAACAACGAACCACCGGATATGACGCCATTGCGGGGGAAGTCGCGCAGCCTCCCGGCCCGACCCCTCTAAATCCCCCTGGTCAGGAGGACTCGCCCCGTATTTCCCCCCTGACAAGAGGATGTCGCGAAAGGGTTCCTTCTGTCTCCTCTTCGACAAGGGGGGATAAATGGGGGTTAAACCCCAGCGAGAAACGCGGGTCGGGCGTTGAAACCCATGACAGCCTGCCGAACTGAGGTAAGAACCATCTGCCGCGCCTGCGGGCACGGCGGTTGCGGGATTTACGTGGCGGTGGAAGATGGAGAACCCGTAAAGATCCTGCCGGATCGGGAACACCCGGTCAGCAAGGGATATACCTGTAAAAAAGCCCACGGTTTCCTGGAACTGCAAACCCATCCGGACCGACTGCTTTACCCCATGCAACGCGTCGGCGAACGGGGTGAAGGGAAATGGCGGCGGCTGTCCTGGGATGAAGCCTTGTCGATTGTCGCCGACAAGTTGAATCAAATCAAGGCCGAGTCAGGGGCGGAGGCCGTTGTTTTCGGGCACGGCACCGGTCGTGATTTCCACCGGTTCGTCTATCGCGTGGCCAACCTGTATGGCTCGCCTAACGTGCTCACGCCGGGACACATGTGCTACCTGCCGCGTATCGCGATCTGCAAGGTAATGGGCATGGATATCCCTTTATGCGATTACGATAACAAACCGCAATGCGTCGTTGCCTGGGGAAGCAATCACCTTATTTCAAACCCGGATGAAAACAAGGGCATCAACCTGGCCAAGACGCTGACCGGCGGGGCCAAACTGATCGTGATCGATCCCAGGGGGAGCAAACTGGCCAACAAGGCGGATATCTGGTTGCGACTGCGACCGGCAACCGACTCGGCGCTGGCCATGGGCATGATGCACGTCATCGTAAAAGAGGGTTTGTACGACCATGATTTCGTCAGCAAGTACACGACGGGATTTGAGCAGCTGAAGGAACGGCTGGAGAAATTCCCGCCGGACGTGGTTGAACAGATCACCTGGGCGCCGAAAGAAAAGATTATTCAAGCAGCCAGGCTGTACGCAACGACCAAACCGGCCGCCTTGCAGTGGGGCGTCGGCGTCGAGCAGAACGTCAATTGCGTCGATGCGGATCGGGCCTTGGTTTACCTGGTGGCGCTGACCGGCAACCTGGACGTCCCCGGCGGCAACGTGATTTTCGGTCTGCCGCCGGGATTGCCGCGGGCGAAGTTCGCCATGTTCGACCAGCTGCCCGACGAACAACGACGGAAACTGCTGGGCGGCGACAAATATAAATTAGGCGCTTCCATCAATCGCATCACGCCGCACGTGGTCTGGGATGCCATTGAATCCGGCGACCCTTACCCGGTGCGCGCCCTGGTTGTCTTCGCCAGCAACCAGTTGATGGCCCGCGAAAACGCCAACCGGGTTTACGATACGCTGAAAAAAGTGGAATTCTTCGTCGCAACCGACATTTTTAAGACGCCCACCACGGAGTTGGCTGACGTCGTGTTGCCGGCCGCGACCTGGCTGGAAAATGACAACATTGCCGACTACTGGAAAGTCCATGGTTATATTTTCCCCCGGTTAAAGGCAGTGGAACCGCGGGGAGAGGCCTGGCCTGACCATATAATATTGAACGAGCTGGGGAAAAAATTAGGTTTCAAGGATGAATTCTGGGAAACCTATGAAGAATCGCTGGACTTTATCCTGGAGCCGGCGGGTTTGACCTGGGAGGAGTTCAGGGAAATGCCTTATTTGCGCAACGAGCCGGAATTCAGGAAACATGAGAAATACGGGTTCAACTCCGCTTCCGGGAAACTGGATTTTTATCTGAAACAGTACGAAGAATGGGGTTATGATCCCCTGCCGGATTTTGTCGAACCCCCTGAAAGCCCGGAAAGGGAGGAAGAATTCGTGTCCCGGTACCCGGTGGTGTTGACAACGGGACATCGTATTTTTAATTATTTCGGCTCTGAACTTCGCCAGTCCGGGTATTTGCGGAAGAGCCACCCCGACCCACTAATTGAGATACATCCTGAACTGGCGAAATCAAAAGCGATTGAAGATGGCGACTGGGTCTGGGTAGAAACGCCCAGGGGCCGGGTGAGACTCAGGGCGAAATTATTTGACGGGATAGACCCCAGGGTGGTCAGCGCCGAATTTGGCTGGTGGTTTCCGGAAAAAGGCGCGCCCGATTACGGCTGGAATGAATCCAATATCAATGTACTGACCATGGACGGCCCGCCCCTGGACCCGGGCATGGGCGCTACGAACCTGAAGGGTCTGATGTGTAACATCGAAAAAGCCTGAGAAAAGTATAAAATACGATAATGAAATTACCCAGCGAACGATTCGATTATTCGGCCATGCCGCAGCGCGAGCCGATAAAGCTGCCGGATGGCGCGCGCATGGCGGTGTACCTGGTGGTCAACGTCGAGGAATGGGACATCGAAAAGCCTGTTGCAAGGGAGTACGTCACGTCGCCGGCCGGGGTTGCGACCGTCCCGAATATCCCCAACTGGGCCTGGCATGAGTATGGGATGCGCGTCGGCATCTGGCGCATCATGGATGCGCTTGCAAAACGCAATCTCAAGGCCGCCGCCGCCGTCAATGCGCGGGTTTGTGAAGGCGCAGGCGAGCCGGTCGCCAAGGCCATGCTGGATGCCGGTTGGGACTTCATGGGGCACGGTTATGCCCAGGCCGCCATGCACGTTATCGAAAACCAGGAAGAGGCGATTGATAAATCCTATGCCGTGCTGAAAAATTATACGGGCAAGGCCCCCAAGGGCTGGCTGGGTCCCGGCCTGCACGAGACCCTGGATACGCTGGAATACCTGGCCGGGGCTGGTTTCAAGTACGTGTGCGATTGGCCCATGGATGAACATCCCGTCGCCATGAAAACCCGCGCGGGGCCGATAATGGCCATGCCGTATTCATTTGAACTCAGTGACCTGCCCATGATGGTCGTCCATCAGCATCAGTCGGAGGTCTGGTTGAACCGCGCCGTCGATCAGTTCGACCGGCTTTATGAGGAAGGCGAGGAACAACCCAGGATCATGTCAATGAGTATCCATCCCTATATAATGGGCGTCCCCCACAGGATAAAGTATTTTGAAGCGGCCTGTGACCATATATTGGAGAAAAGCGACGTCTGGTTTGCAACGGCGGATGAATTATATGACTGGTTCAGTCAGGATTAACCCGGATGTACGGGACAGACAGGATCAAAAAACCTGTTCATCCTGTCTGTCCATGTGAATCAGGTTCCTTTTAATCAACCATCAGGAAAGTAACGATATGAGCGCGATAATTTCACAAGATAAAATCTGGACGAGCGAGTTGAACAGGACGGATGCCATCCTGTCCCGGTTTGACCGGACTGCGCCCGTTCGTTTTTATGACACGACGCTACGGGACGGAGAACAATCCGTGGGTGTGTGTTTTACCCCGGACGAAAAGTTCAATATCGCCGGCAAGCTGAGCGAGTTGGGCGTGGATAGAATAGAATCGGGTTTTCCCCGAGTGTCGGCGGATGATACCTCGGCGGTAAAACGCATATTGGACGCGGGTTTGAAGTCGGAGATCTGGGGCTTTGCACGGGCTATGCAGGCGGATATCGATGCCCACCTTGAATTGGGCACGGAACACGTCCTGATTGAAATATCAACCAGTGATTTGAAGATCGAAGCCTATGGTTTCACCAGGGAAGTCGTCTTGAAGCGCGTCGCGGACGCAGTCAAACATGCGAAAGATAACGGCGTGAAAACGGTCAACTTCTTTGCCGTAGACTCGACCCGCAGTGATTTGGCATTTCTGCAAGACGTTTATTCAACGGCAATCGAGCGCGGCGCCGACGAGGTTTCCGTGGTAGATACGATTGGGGTCTGTTCCCCTGAAGCAGTGGAATGGTTGATTGGTGAAGTCGGTAGCTGGGTCGGCCCGGCTATCCCGATACACTGGCATGGTCACAATGATTTCGGTCTTGCGACTGCCTCTGCGGTAGCAGCCGTTCGCGGCGGCGCCCGTTGGATACAAGGGACGATTAATGGTATGGGTGAGCGCGCCGGCAATGCGGACATCTGCGAAGTCGCCCTTGCGCTGCAATGCCTGTACGACGTGCCGGTGGAACTGGATTTGACCAAGGCAAGAGAAGCGTCACAAGTCGTGCAAAAGGCTGGTGGCTACACGGTGGACGGATGGAAGCCCGTGGTTGGGGAATTTCTGTATACGCGGGAGAGCGGCGCCGTGGCCAATCAGTTTCATATCCCGAAAGCCATAGAACCGTACTCCGCCGACGTCGTCCATGCCGACCGCCGGATCGTGCTGGGTAAAAAAAGCGGATTATCCAACGTCAGGCTCAAGGGTGAAGAACTGGGATTGGATATACCGGAAGACCGGCGCGCCGGCGTGCTGGCGGAAGTAAAAGCGCTCGGCACGAAAAACGCCCGTCTCGTAACCGATGCTGAGTTCAGGGACATCGTCGCGCGGGTCGTATGATCAGCGTCAGGAAGCATGGATAAATTTTGCCGCGGGGGACTATACGTCATTTTGAACGAAGTGGAGAATCTGGTTTTTCCTTCGCTTCGCTCAAGGACAGGCCTTCGCTCCGCCCAGGATAGCGGGGGCAGGCATCAGGATAACGGATGAAAGAGATTAACAAGGTCTGTGTCGTCGGGGCCGGCGCTATCGGTAGTTTGCTGGCCGGTCACTTGGGTGCGATAGTCGATACAGCCGTACTGACGCGCAGGGAAGAACACGCCCGGGCCTTGAACGCCAAGGGTCTGCGCGTGAGTGGTAAATCCGAATTACATGCGACCGTTACGGCTTCGACGGACCCAGCGGAACTGGAAGCGGAATCAGGCGATATTAATCTTGTCATTATTGCGACCAAGGCATTGGAAGTTGAAGCCGGCGCCAAGACCCTGGAAGGGTATTTTCCCGGCGCCCATGTATTAATGATTCAAAACGGCCTGGGCTGTGAGGAAATGGTGAGCCGTTTTGGCGATTGGCCGATCATATCCGGCGTCACGTTTATGAGCGGCGTCCGTCACTCCGATACGCATGTGGAATATGAATTGGATACAGCCACCTGGATGGGCCCCTGGGCGGAAGGCCCCGCCACTTATGAAGATGCCCGGCAAGTTACCGCGCTTATGAATAAATCGGGTTTGCAAGCGGAAGCCTATGCAGACTTGTTGCCCCACCAGTGGTCTAAACTGATCTTTAATTCAGCAGTAAACAGTATCAGCGCGTTGACGGACCTGCCCCACGTCAAGGCCTTTGCCGCTGAAGACAAGCTGGAAGATTTGGGTCACCTGGTCCATGCCATGATGGATGAAGCCAAGCGCATAGCAAAGGCCCGCGGCGTGACACTGGCGGATGACCCCTGGGAAATGAACGTCAACGCGGTCAACCGGGGCAACACCAGCGGTGAAGAATACGCCCACGTTGCCTCGATGCTGAATGACGTGCGTAACAAACGCCCGACGGAAATAAACTGGACCACGGGCGCCATCGTCCGCGAAGCCATTAAGGCGGGAGTCCCGGCGCCATACCACGAGACCCTGTACAGGCTGGTAAAAGCCTACGAATCCAGTTGGTCGAGAAAGGACGCCGGTCATTGATTGTCAGGGACCCGGAACGCCCGGCGACGATGATTGGAGAAAAGATATGACAAAAGCGCCACAGCCTCTCGCCGAAGTTTTCGGACATTTGCCGGCTGAGGTCATAAATATTGCCTCAGTTCCTCAACGAAGTCCGTTCAGGTATCCGGGGGGGAAGACGTGGTTTATCCCCCGGTTAAGGGAATGGTTGATGACCCGGGAGAAAAAACCGGAGCTTCTCGTGGAGCCCTTTGCCGGAGGGGGTATAATTTCCTTGACCTCGGTTTGTGAAGATTTGGTTAAATCGGCTTTGATGGTTGAACTGGATAAAGAGATAGCAGCGGTTTGGGAAACTGCTGTCTCCGGAGAAGCAGGATGGCTGGCTGACAGGATATTAGAGTTTGAAATGAATATCGATAATGCGACTGATGAAATCAATAGAAGATCTGATTCACTGCGGGATATCGCATTTAGAACAATCATAAAAAACCGTTGTTTTCATGGTGGTATCTTAGCTGCAGGCTCAGGGTTTTTGAAAAAGGGAGAAGCTGGAAAGGGTATTCTCTCAAGGTGGTATCCGGAAACCCTCGCCAGGAGATTCAGGAACATCGCCCTCATTTCTGAAAAGTTGGAATTCAGACACGCTGACGCATTTGATGTTCTTGATGAATACACGGATAAGGAAAACACCGTATTTTTTATTGATCCCCCTTACACGGCCGGGGGGAAAAATGCAGGAAAAAGGCTTTATACGCATTATGATGTGGATCATAACTTACTCTTTCAAAAGTGTGTGAATTTAAGCGGCGACTTCATAATGACTTATGACAATGCGACCGAAGTTAAAGAACTTGCTGAAAAATATCGCTTGCAGGCAAAGCCTGTTCCTATGAAAAATACGCATCACGCTGAGATGACGGAATTGGTTGTTGGGCGTAACCTGGACTGGATGGAAGGAATAGACAGGGTCCTGGAAGAGCGGGTTGTTTACAGTGAGGCTACATAAAAACAGGAGTATTCGATGAAAGTATGTATTGTTGGTTGTGGCGCTATTGGCAGTTTGTATGCGGCGCACTTGGCCAGGTTGGACGACGTTGAGGCGTGGGCTTTTGACCTTGCCCGGGAGCACGTGGACGCCATCAACAAAAACGGCTTGCGCCTGACCGGACTGAGTGATTTTGTCGCCACCGTCCATGCCAGGACGGATGCAAGAGAAATCCCCCAGTGTGAGCTCGGCATTATCGCGACCAAGACCATGTTCACCCGTTCGGCGATTGAGGCGGCCGCGCGGATTTTCGAGGATGGCGCGGTCTGTTCGGTGCAAAACGGCATCGGCAATGAAGAGATAGTGGCCGAGTACGTGCCGCGGGTGATACAGGGCACCATTTTCCCGGCGGGACATATTACCGGGCCTGGGGTGGTCAATCACGACGCCGGCGGCAAGACCTGGATAGGGCCGTTTGCAACCAAACCGGCCCGCATGGAAGAAGTCGAACAGTTGGCGGATGCCCTTAACCGTAGTGGGATAGACTGCCTGGCCATGGCGGATGCCCGCGGGGCGCAATGGACTAAACTCATATTCAATTCCGCCTCTAATGCCATGGGCGCGTTGACGCGGCTGCCCCACGGCGTGGCATGTGACCAGGAAGGCGTGCGCAAAATCATGTCGGTCCTGGTCAAGGAAGGCGAGGCAGTGGCGGAAGCCTTGGGTATTGCATTAGACAGTGACCCGGAGGCGCTGCTCGATTACGGCAGGGAAAAGGCCTATTACCATCCGCCCAGCATGTTGCAGGACGTCATGGCGGAAAGACTGACTGAAGTAGATGCCTTGAACGGCGGTATCGCCAGACTTGGCCGGGAGCTGGGCATCCCTTGTCCCATGAACGAGGCGTGTACCGCAATGATCAAGGGACTCGAGTTCTCCTGGACTCTTGAATACCCCGAGCATTAACCAAAAATATTTTATTAATGAGGAAATATAATGACTGATTATGTAAATCGTTTTCGTCCCAGCCAGGCTGAAATTGAGCGGCGTTACGCCAACATTCGCGCCGCCATGGAAAAAGCGGGACTGGATGCGCTCGTCGTCAGCGGCAGCGAGTACACGGGCTTCGAAGGGGCGGTGCGTTACATGTGCGGATTCGTGATATTGCATCGCTACGCCTACGTGGTCATACCCGCCGATGGCGACCCCGTTTGCGTGTTCCCCCGGGAAGCGACCTGGGTGGGTGATCACACTGCCACCTTTATCGAAAAGCGCGAGTTGCCCGCCCATTGCGGTGAATGGATGGCTGATTTTTTACAGGGCAAAGGCGTTAAAAAGCTGGGTATCTATGGTTTGCAGTACATTATGAACGTGCGTGATTATTCCGCCCTGGCGGCAAAAGACTTTGAGATAATCGATTTTGAAATTCAGTTCGACTATGCCCGCGCGCAAAAGAGTGAAGAGGAACTGGCCTCGGTCAGGCATTCCATGGAGATAAATAAACAAGGCGTGCTCGACGTGCTCAGGGCCTATGAACCGGGCAGGACGGAGGCGGAATTGATGGGTATTGCCGAGAATACCTTTGCAGCTTCTGGTTGCGCCAGGAATACCATGGACATGGTGCAGATAGGCCCGAACGGTTCCCTGGAGCCGCAAATGGTATTCCCGACCAATCGACCGGTACAGGATTCCGACGGTTTGATGTATGGCCTCGAGATCTCCGGCGAGGGTGGCCACTGGGTCGAGTTTTCCCGCCCCATGTTTCCCGGGGGCATGGATGCCGTCACAAAAGAGATGATGACGGCCTACCAGGAGTTCCACGAGCTTGCCGGGGAACACATGAAAGCCGGCAATACGGCCGAGGCGGCGAGCAACGCCTGCATGAAACCGATATTTGATCGGGGTTATCGATCAGGCCACGTCTGTGGTCATTCCATCGGCATGACCATGATAGAAATGCCGCGCATAGGCGAAGGCTTCGATTTCGTGCTCCCGGAGAACATGGTATGTTCCATGCACCCGCATTTCATGAACCAGGAACGCACCCATTCCCTGTACTTCCAGGAAACCTACAGGGTAGGCAAAAACGGCGGCGAACCCCTGTCCGGCGTCCCCATCAAAGCCTACGGAGGTGGCGAAACCGCTTTTTAGCCTGCATGTCTCACCAATGGATGCCCTGGGCGCGCTTTGGCTGGCGGCCGCCGGCGACGATGAGCATAGCCGCCTATTCTGGCGCAAGTCAGTAATGTGCCGTCCCTGATGGCGCGTTATCTGACTGGATGCCGGCGCTCGCCAGCATGACGGGGCAGGTTCCAGCCCGTGACCTTGTAGTGAGGATATTGGATTACTCTACCGAGTGAGCCGCCACCATGTCCAGCCTTGAGGAAAGGCGGTCCTCTGTGGTTTCCAGGTCATACTGGCCTTGCAGTCCCAGCCAAAACTCCGCAGAGTTGCCGAAGAAACGCGAGAGCAGTAAAGCCGTTTCAGCTGTGATGGACCGTTGTCCGTGGACAATAGCATGAATCCTGCGCGGATCCACACCGGTCGCTTTGGCCAGGCGGTATTGGCTGATATTCATCGGGCGAAGAAATTCTTCATTGAGAATTTCTCCCGGGTGGATGGGGGGCAGCTTTTTTGTTCTGTCTGTCATATTTCTGCTCATGATTATTTATCTTTGCTTGTTCGCTTAGTGATAATCCACTATTTCCACCTGATAGGCGTCTCCTTCACTCCAGGAGAAGCAGATCCGCCACTGGGCGTTTATGCGAATGCTGTACTGCCCGCCCCGGTCTCCCGAAAGGAACTCCAACCGGTTTCCCGGAAGCGCTCTCAGATCGTTGACATTTGTGGCGTTGTTCAGCATCGTCAGTTTTCTCTGTGCCCGGCGCTGGATATCCTCGGGGAACTTGCTGACGCGTCGGCGCTCGGCTACCGCCTGGGTGTCCTTGTTTCGGTAACTCCTGATCACGGTTCAATAATAGTATAAGGCACTATTAGTGTCAAGGACTAATAGTTTTGGCGGCAGGTTGATGGCCGCGGATGATGGTGAGAAAGCTCTCGCCGTATTTTTCCAGTTTGTTCAGGCCCACCCCGTTGATCTGCAAGAACTCTTCCGGGTTCGCGGGCAGGTAACGCACCATTTCCACCAGGGTGGCATCGTGGAAGATCACGTAAGGCGGCAGACCCTGCTGAACAGCCAATTGCTTGCGGCAGGCCTTGAGTTTCTCCAGCAACTCCGGGTCGCTGACTTGTGCAAGGGTTTCATCACGCCGCCGCCGCGATGGTTTTTCGACTTTGTTGTCTTTACGGAGGAAGACCTGCGTCTCGCCCTGCAACAGAGGTTTGCTCTGATCGGTCAGGCGCAGGGAGCCGAAACCTTCCATGTCAACGGTTAAAAATCGGCGCGCGATCAATTGCCGGAACACGGAACGCCATTGCTCCATATCCAGTTCCCCGCCGATACCGAAGACGCTGAGTCGTTGATGGTTGAACTTTCTCACCTTGCTGTTTTCTTTTCCCAGCAACACGTCGATCAGGTGCCTGGCGCCGAAGCGCTGGCCGCTGCGATAGACACAGGACAAGGCCTTGCGGGCCGCAGTGGTGCCGTCCCAGGTTGCAATGGGATGCAGGCAGGTATCACAGAAACCACATTGGGCCGGTGATTCTTCGCCGAAATATTGCAACAAGGCATGGCGGCGGCAACTGGTGATCTCGCACAGGCCCAGCATGGCATCTAATTTGTGCCTTTCAATCCGCTTGTGGTTTTCATCCGCATCCGATTGTTCCAGCATTTGCCGCAGTTTGACTACGTCTTCGAGGCCGTACACCATCCAGGCGTCAGCCGCCCGCCCGTCACGCCCCGCCCGCCCGGTTTCCTGATAATAGGCTTCGATACTTTTGGGCAAGTCCAGGTGGGCGACGAAACGCACGTCCGGCTTGTCGATACCCATGCCGAAGGCAATGGTAGCGACAATGATAATCCCTTCTTCCCGTAGAAAACGTTGCTGGTGGCGATGCCGTATCTCCGGGCCAAGTCCCGCATGGTATGGCAGGGCCGTTCGGCCCTGCTCGCTGAGCCAGTCGGCAATAGCCTCGGTCTTTTTGCGGGACAGGCAATAGACGATACCGGCGTCTTGCTTATGCTCTGTCTCTAAAAAGCGCAGCAATTGCCGACGCTCCTCCAGTTTGGTCGTGATCCGGTATTGGATATTGGGACGGTTGAAGCCGCTGATGAATACCTTCGCCCTGTCGAGACCCAGGCGTTGGCGGATTTCGCGTCGGGTGCGTTCATCCGCCGTCGCCGTCAGGGCGATACGGGGCACGGCCGGGAATCGCTGGGGCAATTGTTCCAGGGCCAGGTAATCCTTGCGGAAATCATGCCCCCATTGTGATACGCAGTGGGCTTCATCGATCGCGAACAGGGCGATCTGGATTCGCTCCAGCAATGCTAATGTGCGTTCCTGCAACAGGCGTTCCGGGGCAATATAGAGCAAATCCAGCTCATTATTCAACAAGCCTGTTTCTATTTCCTGCACGGATTGCACCGGCAGGGTTGAGTTGAGATAAGCAGCCTTGATCCCAAGTTGCAACAGGGCACTGACTTGATCCTGCATCAGGGCTATGAGGGGAGAGATAATGATGCCCGTACCGGGACGGATCATGGCCGGGATCTGGTAACAGAGTGACTTGCCGCCGCCGGTCGGCATGAGCGCCAGCGCGTCGTGCCCGGCGAGCAGGTCGCCGATGATGTCCTGCTGGTCGCCGCGAAAGCTGTGATAGCCGAAAGTATTACGCAGAATTTCCAATGCCTGTTCCATGTGTTTTTCCTCCTGTCCGCCTTATCTGCTGAATACAGTTTCCAACCTATTATACAGCCTCTCGGCCCTGGCGGTGAAATTTTACCTGGGTTCAGTTTCGATGAAACGATCCTGGTTACGGTTTTTACCAATGCCTCGCTGCGATGGCAGGTTTTCGGGATAGGGGCCTAACAGGGTGATGAGTATTGTCCCGATTATGACGATGGCGGCTATGCTCCACAGCGCGCCGATGTAATTGCCGGTCCTGTCGTAATATATGCCCATCAGCGGCGCGCCTATCATTGATCCCAACTGGAAAGCCGAGAACATGAGGCCGTAGATGAGGCCGAAGGCGCGGGGGCCGAAGTAGCGGCTGCATATATAAGCTATCTCGCTGATTTCCGAACCCGTGGCCAAGCCCACGCAGATCGCAGCGATGAATACCAGCCCGCTACTCGTCCCCGTTGCAAGGATAATGATGCCTGCCAGCAAGCCCAACAGGAAAAATGCGGCTACATACGGCGCGAAGAAATAATCCATCAGGAAGCCCGCCAATATACGCCCGACGATAAGGCCGAGGGCAAGTGAACTCATGCACAAGGCGGCAATGGCAGGTTCCACGCCGCGGCCGATCAGCATGGGGACCAAGTGGGCTAAAATGGCGGTTATACCGATGCCTACCAGCAGAAATGACACCAGGATCAACCAGAAACTACGGGTCCTGGCAGCTTCCGGGCATGATAATCCGGCGTCCGGGGATGCCGGCGGCGCGCGGTCATCACTTACCCCCCCTTGATCTCCCCTTGTCAGGGGGGAGGCGGCAGCCGGGGACGCGGGCGATACGGGAGCAACGTCCGTGCCTGTGTTTTCCGCAGGGTCGCCATCCGGGGACGCGGGCGGCGCCGGATCAACGTCCGTGCCTGTGTTTTCCGCAGGGTCGCTGCCAGGGTCGCCATCCGGATTGAGCCCCATTTCTCCAGGTCTTTCTTTCAGGATGAATACTGCCATGGGCAATGCCAAGGCGAAGACGGACACGGCAAAACCGGCATAGGCCATGCGCCAGCCGTGGCTTTCGATCATCGCTTGGGCAAAGATCGGCACTAGCATCGCCCCGACGCCGAAACCGGCCAGGGAGATGCCTAGGGCGATGCCCCGGCGCTGGGAAAACCAGGCGATCAAGACCCGGGAGTAACTTTGGGGGAGGGTGCCCGCGCCAAGAAACGGGATTAAAAAATACAACACATAGAAATGCCATATATTGGCGGAAAGCAGCGTCATGGACGCGACGGTCAGGCCCATGAGTACCACGGAAGGGATCAAGACTCGTCGGACGCCGAATTTATCGATAATGAATCCCAGGGAGGGAGAGGCGATCACCACGGCGAAGTTGGTCATTGTTATTGCAAACGAAAGCTCGCCGCGGGTCCAACCGAATTCTTCCTCAAGGGGTTTTACCAGGGTGCCGAAGGCAAATATCGTGAACATGGCATAGCTCAATCCCATGCCGACGAAGCCGGTGGCGACGTTCCACCAGCCGTAAAAAATCCCGGACTGCCTGTTACTCACAAGGTTGGTGGGGAATCATCGCCGTCCCAGGCAAAAAGAAGAGGATATATTAGGGAATTATATCGAATAGTCACAAAATGAACCACCAAGTCCATTCATACTATCGATTAAAGTAAGGCAATATCCATCACAACAGGCACTTACCGCCTGACACCGAGTCAGGAAAACAGGAAGTCTCCCGCATCTAGATCAGCACTATCAAAAGACCAAAGCCGAATACTTCCCCCGCCATGATCCGTCAAGTCAATCGTAACACCACCCGAGTAAGACGATACCACGAGTTCATCAAAGCTCGATAGACCGAAAGCACTAAGGTCGATCAGATCATCACCATCAGTAAAATCGGTGATGGTATCATCGCCATGTCCAAAATCGAATCCAAACACATCATCACCGCCGTACCCACGCAACACATCATTACCAGCACCACCCCAAAGAGAATCATCGCCGCCACCTCCCGTGAGAGAGTCATTACCGGCACCGCCCCAGAGAGAGTCATCGCCGCCCCCTCCCGTGAGAGAATCATTACCGACACCACCCCAGAGCTTATCATTACCGTCACCTCCATAAAGCTGGTCATTACCAACACCACCCCAAAGCTTGTCATCGCCGCCCCAACCGGACAGCCAGTTGGCATTGTCATCACCTTCCAACGCATCCCCGTACTCAGACCCGATTACGTTCTCAATATCGGTAATCACATCGCCCTCCGCATAACCTCTCTTTCCCGTGCCCTCTCCGAGATCCACAGTCACCCCCTGATCCGACCTAAGATATGACACCCAGTCCACGCCCGCGCCGCCACTCAGCCGGTCCGCGCCCGCACCTCCATATAACCTGTCATCACCGGCACCCCCCCAGAGAACATCATCACCATCATTGCCATGGAGACTGTCAACACCCGCACCCCCCCAAAGAGAATCATCACCGTCATTGCCCTCGAGATAATCACCACCCGCGCCACCCCAAAGAGAATCATCACCAGCGCGACCCAGAAGATAATCCCCGGCATCACCACCGAACAACCAGTTGGCATTATCATCACCATACAACACATCCACGTACTCAGACCCGATTACATTCTCAATATCGATAATCACATCGCCCTCCGCATGACCTCCCTCTACCGTGCCATTCCACAGATACACTGTCACCGCTTTATCCGACCCCGCATAAGACACCGTGTCCACACCCGCGCCGCCATCCAACCGGTCCGCCCCCGACCCCCCCTCCAACACATCATTACCACCCTTACCCGAAAGCCAGTCATTACCGCCACCACCGGACAGCCGGTTGGCATTATCATCACCTTGCAACACATCCACATACTCAGACCCGATTACATTCTCAATATCGGTAATCACATCGCCCTCCGCATGACCTCCCTCTACCGTACCCTCGCCGAGATCCACCGTCACCCCTCGGTCTGACCCTACATAGGACACCCAGTCCACACCAGCACCGCCAAACAACCGGTCCGCGCCCGCGCCCCCTTCCAGCGCATCATCACCACCCCTGCCCGAAAGCCGGTCATTGCCACCACCACCGGACAGCCAGTTGGCACCGTCGTCGCCCCCCAACACGTCCCCGTAACCAGACCCCAGCACGTTCTCAACGTCAACAATCACATCGCCCTCCGCATGGCCTCGCTTTCCCGTGCCTGCCTCGAGGTCTACCGTCACCGCCTCGTCCGACCCCGCATAGGACACCGTGTCCACGCCCGCGCCACCGAACAACCGGTCCGCGCCCGCGCCCCCTTCCAGCACGTCGTCACCACCCGCGCCCAAAAGCCTGTCATTGCCGTCACCACCGAACAGCCGGTTGGCGTCACCATCACCCCCCAACCGATCCCCGTGAACCGAACCCAGCACATTCTCAAAATTAACAATCACATCACCCTCAGCATGACCTCTCCTTGCCGTACCATTTGACAAATACACTATTACTCCCTGGTCCGACCCTGCATAAGACACCATGTCCACGCCCACACCCCCAAACAACTGGTCTGCTCCCGCGCCCCCTTCCAACACGTCATCACCACCCGCACCCAAAAGCCTGTCATTGCCACCCCCACCAAACAACCAATTATCCGCATCATCACCCCCCAACCGATCCTGACGATCAGACCCAAACACATTCTCAAACTGAGCAATCGTATCGCCCTCAGCGTGACCTCGCCTTGCCGTACCATTCGACAGATATACTATTACCCCCCGGTCCGACCCCGCATAAGACACCGTGTCCACGCCCACCCCACCGAACAACCGGTCCGCACCCGCGCCCCCTTCCAACACATCGTCACCGCCCGCGCCCAAGAGCCGGTCATTGCCGTCACCACCGAACAGCCGGTTGCCGCCGTCGTCACCCCCCAGCACGTCCCCGTAACCAGACCCCAGCACGTTCTCAACGTCCACAATCACATCGCCCTCCGCATGGCCTCGCTTTCCCGTGCCCTCCGACAAATACACTATCACCGCCTTGTCCGACCCACTATAGGACACCGTGTCCACGCCAAGACCACCATCCAGCCAGTCCGCCCCCGCGCCCCCATTCAACCGGTCGTTACCATCCTCACCCCAGAGCTCGTCATCACCGTCATTACCATGGAGATCGTCATCGCCGGCACCACCCTGGAGAAAATCATCACCGTCGGTACCCCTCAATGATTGATTCTCAGCGCTCGTCACCGCCATGTCGTGATTACTTCTCGGAATTGTCATGTTTATTTTCGGAATTATCATGTTTCTTTCCCCTTTATTATCAGAAGACAAGACAGATTACTTTCAAAAGACCCCGGACAAATTGGAATTGCCGGTAAGCACCCAAGCTTGGCGATGCATTCATGCCCCAGGTCTCGGCAAACAGACCTACCTTTCCGGCCCTTATTTCAAATTTAACAGGCAACAAGTCTAATTCACAATTCCCGAATTATACAAGGACAAAAACAAAGATACCTGATTCCACTCAGGAGAAACCCTGAACCGCCCCGGGTTTGCCGGAGACTCCATTTCTTGAGAGGATGGAGCAATGAACAGACATAAACGCTATCCCCCGGAAGTTCGGGAACGAGCCGTGCGGCTGGTGCTGGAGCGCCAGGAGGACTATGACTCCCAATGGGCTGCACTTACTTCCATCGCCGCTAAGATTGGCTGTACCGCGGAAACGTTGCGTAACTGGGTGAGACGCGCAGAGATTGACCAAGGTCAACGCGCCGGTCTCACCAGCGCTGAGCGTGACCAATTGCGGGAGTTGAAACGCGAGAATCGGGAACTGAAGCGGGCCAACGAGATTCTGCGCAAGGCATCGGCTTTTTTCGCCCAGGCGGAGCTCGACCGCTAACCGGCGAGCTGGTGACCTTCATCGACCAACACCGGGAAGATATTGGGGTCGAGCCGATCTGCCAGCAGTTGCCGGTCGCCCCATCAACCTACTATGAGCACAAGGCCCGGGCAGTGGACCCGGGGCGGTTGCCAGCCCGGGCGCAACGGGACCGGACGCTATGCCGGGAGATACGGCGTATCTGGGCGGACAACTTCCAGGTATACGGCGTCAGGAAGGTGTGGCGCCAGCTGCAACGGGAAGGGCGTGCTGTGGCCCGTTGTACGGTGGCGCGACTGATGAAACAGCTTGAAATACAGGGCGTGAGACGGGGCGCAAAGCGCTGGACGACGGTGCGTGATGAGACGTTGCCGCAACCGGCGGACCGGGTAAACCGGCAGTTTGCCGCCACCGGGCCGAACCGGTTATGGGTGGCGGACCTCACGTTCGTGGCCATCCGGTCGGGCTTTGCTTATGCGGCGTTTGTCGTGGATGTGTTTGCCCGGCGCATCGTGGGCTGGCGGGTCAGCCGTTGCCTGCGCACCGACTTGGCGCTGGACGCACTGGAACAGGCCCTGTGGTCACGGCACGGTACCACAGGGTTGATTCATCACAGTGACCGCGGCAGCCAGTATCTGTCGATCCGGTATACCGAACGCCTGGCGGCGGCCGGGATAGAATCCGCCGTGGGCAGTGTGGGGGATTCCTATGACAATGCGCTGGCGGAGACCATCATCGGCTTGTACAAGACGGAAGTGATCCGAACGCGGGGGCCATGGAAGACCATTGATGAGGTGGAATATGCGACGCTGGAATGGGTGGACTGGTTCAATAATCGGCGCCTGTTGGCGCCGCTCGGAGAGGTGGCCCCGAAAAACCGGACACTGACTTAAGTGGATAAGCAGCTGAATTTACTGCATGCTGATGCAACCAATACAGGAGCTTATCATGGCAAAACGACCTCGCAGAAACCATTCACCGGCCTTCAAGGCCAAGGTGGCCCTGGCCGCCGTACAGGGCGATAAAACGCTCGTGGAATTATCGGAACACTTCGATATACACGCCAACCAGATCACACAATGGAAGAGCCAGTTGCTGGCCTGCGCCTCGGCGGCGTTTGAGGGGAGCGGTCCATCGGCCCCGCCGGTGGCTGTGAAAACACTGCACGCCAAGATCGGCGCATTGGCATTGGAGAACGATTTTTTAGAGGGTGCGCTCAACCAGGCCGGCCTGCTGAGCGCAAGAAAATGATCGACCCGGCACATTCATTACCGTTGACGAAACAGGCGGCTGCGCTGGGTCTCAGCCGCAGCAGTATTTACTATCTCCCGCAACCTGTGAGCGAACGGGACCAGGCGCTCATGAACCGGATTGACCGGTTACACCTGGACTATCCCTTTGCCGGGGCCCGTATGCTCCGGGATATGCTCAATCAGGCAGGTTTCAACGTGGGCCGCAAGCACGTGGGTACGTTGATGCGGAAAATGGGCGTAGCGGCGCTGTATCGCAAGCCTAAGACTACGAAACGGCATCCGGAGCATAAGGTTTATCCGTATTTACTCCGGGGGCTGCCGATTACCCGGGCTAATCAGGTATGGGCGATGGATATTACGTATCTCCCGATGGCCCGGGGGTTCGTCTATCTGACGGTGGTGATGGACTGGTATTCCCGTCGTGTGCTGTCTCATCGGGTCTCTATCAGCATGGATGCACAGTTTTGCCTGGCTGCGCTGGAACAGGCCATCAGGGAACACGGTGCGCCGGCGATCATGAATACCGACCAGGGCAGCCAATTTACCAGCCTGGCCTTTACCCGGTATCTATCCGACAACGGTATTCAGATCAGCATGGATGGCAAGGGGGCCTGGCGGGACAATGTCTTTGTTGAGCGCCTCTGGCGCACGGTGAAATACGAGCACGTGTATCTGCATGCGTATGAATCGACCCGTGACGCAAAATTGAAGATCGCCCATTACTTTACCTTTTACAATCAACGCCGGCCACACTCAACACTTGACCGGCAAACACCGGATCAGGTTTACTTTAACTCGCTGCCTTCACAGGAGGCGGCATAACAGGGGCTGCGGATCCACTTAAGAAATGAAAAATGTTGTTCAGATAAACGGGGCCACCTCTCGGCCATGTGCCACCGGCTGAGTATGAACAGATGTACTATGATAGGCATAACCGGTCATGCGAAGCGGCATGACTCAAACTAACAGGTCTCCGGAATTCCCGGGGCGGTTCACCCGACCAATTAAAAAAAGGGAATTGTATCGAATAATCACAAAATAAACCGTCAAATCCATCCATACTATTGAAAGATAAGAAGCTAAAAAATTCCTTTTAAGTATCTGGGCAAAAAATATTAAACGAAAACAAAAAAGCTTAAAAATTGACCATAGCACCAAAGCAAAAATCAACAAACTCCTTCAGTACAAACAAAATATATAAACCCAGGATCAAATCACTACCAACCACTACCAACCTAAAAAATTACATCTGATATTCACAAAACAAATCAAGATCTGGACTTGACCAAAAATCTTCCACAGACAAATCAACTAAATCAAAACCTTTAAGCTCAAGCATTCCACCACCAACTGGCCAATTAATCATAACACTCCCAAAATAAGAAAAAATTACAAGCTCATCAAAACCCGACAAACAAAACCCAATAAGATTAATCAAATCAACACCATCCTCAAAATCATTAATAACATCATCACCATATCCAGAACCAAAACTAAAAACATCATCCCCACTCCCACCAAACAACTCATCATTACCCAAACCCCCATCTAAAAAATCATCCCCATCTCCTCCATCTAACCAATCATCACCTGCCTCACCCTTCAACCCATCAACCCCATCCCCCCCCAAAAGCCGATCATCCCCAGCGCCACCCCAAACTCTATCATTACCACCATCCCCCCAAAGCACATCATCACCATCCCTGCCCCAAAGCCCATCATCACCACCGCCCCCAACCAACCAATTATCACTCTCATTCCCCTTCAACCGATCCCCATACATAGAACCCAAAACATTCTCAATATTAACAATCATATCATCCCTAGCATCACCCCTCATCCCACTTTCCTTCTCTAAATCAACATACACCCCCGATCCAGACCCCCCATAAAACACCATATCCACTCCATCCCCACCATCCAAATAATCCACCCCCGAACCCCCTCGCAACACATCATCCCCACCCCCACCCCAAAATTTATCATTCCCACCTACACCATTAAGAACATCATTACCACTACCGCCACGAACTTCCATACTTCCTTCCTCCCAAAAATCAAATTAAAAAGAATTACATCAAATAATCACAAAATGAACCGCCAAATTCATCCATATTATTGACTAATAAACTTTATTCACTGGTTTTTACCGGCCTAAAAAACGCATCCTTGACAATTTCAACAGATGCCCCAGGCATATCTATCTCCTGCTCTTTCTCTGCTTTTGAGGGCTGATAATCAGGCTTAGGCGTTCTGATCATTCCCGTTGTTGTCTCCGACTTGTCTTGTGACTTTTTCATTCTAACTCCCCTGACCCATAACGATTAATTAAACAAAATCCCATTAATACCATCAAGGATATAAAACTTGATCGTCTTAACCAAACGAAACTTACCGCCAGGATAACGTAATGAAGACTTCACGCTGTACGCCAAGCACGATGCCTGCACTACCTGCGATAGACCTGACTCTAATCCGCCCGACAACCCCGAAATTATGATTGCCCCCACTAAGCAATCAAATCATGGTACCTCAAACGTTTCCCGACCATGCCGCGCGCGACAGACGCCATCTGATCAACAGTATCCATTTCTCGAATATTGTGCCTACCGGAAAACTCTCTTGCATAACGATCAACATGCTTAACCGACCAATGATGATAGGTCCCATGATAACCTCGCTTCATCAATGCCCAGAACGACTCGATCCCATTAGTATGCGCCTGTTTGCGAACATATTCCTTGATGCTGTGTTTAACAGTCTCATGCTTGAACGGCAAACTTCTATAAGCCAGTGCATCATCCGTATAAACCTGAGCTTGCCAGTCCGTATGCTCTACAATAAAACCCTGCAAAGTATTAGCATCCACTTCCTGAACAGCCTTGGCATGAACTTCGTTACTCGCTCGATCCTTCAAACCAACAACAGGTGACTTATTCACTGGCCCGCGACCTTGCTGTTCCTTACGCTTGGAGACTCTCATATTCCTTCTGATACCGCCAATATACGTTTCATCAACTTCAACCGGACCAGAAAACATACCAATTTCCAATTCCATCGCTTTACGAAGCCGATGCAACATAAACCAGGCCGACCTTTGACTTATGCCTAACTCCCTATGCAATTTCATGCTGGAAATACCTTTAATGTTTGTGGTGAACAAATAAATACCAATCGCCCAGACCCGGTATTTTAAATTGGAACCTTCCATGACAGAGCCCGTCTTGAGAGAAAACATCCGTCTGTCTTCACAATCCCGACAACGGTGCATCATCGACTTGTGTTTAATATTAGATTGCACGTTATCAGAGTGACAATGAGGACAAACAGGACCGTCCGGCCAGCGAACTTTACTTAACCACTGCTTCGCTGTATCCTCATCAGGAAACATGCCGATTACATCAAACAATGTCAGTCCCTTACGATATGATTTACCTGCCATTTTTCTCTCCGATTACATCAAATTGTGACTAAAAGTATAACATGTTGCTGCACTACATTAAACACCTTTTGTGACTATTCGATATAATTCCCATATATTACTACCAAAGTTCAAACGCGCCCTATGGGTACGGGAGGAGGATATTCGTTACAACTGTACTTCATCCGCGAGAATATAACCCGGAGTGGGTGTGTCTTCCAATGACCAGCCCCCCATCAGGTAATGATGCACGATGCGTATCGCGGTCAAACCTATGTGCTCCTCAAAACCATCGAGGTCCCCAAACCTGTCTTTCAGTTTGTTTGCGACGTAACCTTGCATGGGTTCATAGGCCCAGATGGGGACAAATTCTACAAATGCCTGCTGGCAGGCTTCCTGGACCGCCTCTATGAAATCACAGCCCTTTTCAAAACGTTCCCGGTCGGTTACCTCGTAACGTCCGGGAACAAATGTGTCCCAGTCCAGCCTTAAAAAGCCACGCATGAACTTGACGAAGTTCGCCAGGTGAATGTCCGGCAATAGTCCATAACGGGCATTGGCAAAGATGGTATCTGATGAGAACAATAATTTTTCAGGGGCAAACCAGGCCGTCAGGTTGCCGGAACCATGGGTGGGCCCCGGGTTTAATAAAACAAGGTCTACGCCGTCTACCGTCAAATGATTTTCAGGACCGGAAATAACGTTGGTGGGCTGGCGTTGCCCTTCAGCCTGGCGCAGCTTGATAACCTTGGCGCATATTTCATCAGCGATGATTTCGGCATTGGGCGCCAGATCTTCGGCAAATCCGGCGTGATCCAGGTGATCGTGTGAATAGATTATCGTGGCGATTGCCTTATGTGGTATGGTCTTATCGATTGCGCGGGCATAGGCACGGGCCTTTCCGGGCGTGCCGAAGGTATCGAAAGCAATCACGCCTTCGTTGCCTTCAAGAAAAATGGTTCGATAAACGCCGTCACTGATAGTCCAAAGGCGTTCTGATAGTTTATCGACCGACATTTCCGGTTCAAAAGCCAGGTAATCCCGGGCCTTGTCTGTGGTAAATAGTCCCCTGTTCTCACTCATGGGCTTGCTGGTTCCCGATTAAAACGGCGTCGTGTTCGGTTGAACATTGCCTTCGATGCCCCAACCGCCGGTCAGGTATTCCTGCATGTATCTCGACAGGTTCATGGCGCAATATTCGTAATAACGGAATAAATGCCCGAACGAGGGTGACAACTTCTCTTCGGTATACTGACAAACTCCAGCCCAGTCGTGCGGGTCGAGCCCATCGATAATGGCCTGTTGGGCAAAATCGGCCATCAGGTCATAGTATTCCAGGTTATCGATAAACCCCTGCCGGTCCGTGATCCAGAAATGACCGGGAATGAATACGTCCCAATCGAGACTCAGAAAACGCTTCATGCATGGCACATAGGGTTTGAAGTGCCAATCAGGAAAGAAGGTGTAACCCACGCCGGGGATGACGGTATCCACCATGAACAGTACCTTGCTTTGGGGAAACCAGGCGGCGATATTGCCATCGCCGTGGGTTGGGCCGGGATAGAGCAACTCGAAGTACACGCCGTCGATTTCGTATGCTTTTCGCTCACCGTCCCAGGTTTCCGTCGCCGGTAATTGGCCGTCGGACTTTCTTGCTTTGACCACGTCGGCGCACAACTTATGGGCGATGATGTCTGCATCAGGGGCCAGATCAGCAGAATAACCGGCATGATCGAGATGGTCATGGGAATAGACGATGGTATGAATGAGCTTCTTGGGAAATACCCGACCGACAGCGCCGGCATAGGCCTTGGCCGTGCCCGGAGTCGTCAACGTGTCAAACGCGATGACGCCCTTGTTGCCTTCCAGGAATATGGCGCGGTAAATGCCCTCGCTGACGGACCAGATTTTGTCGCGAACGGGGACATAGGAAATATCCCGCCAGGCGCCCATGATGGGATGTGGCGCAGGAATGGTAAATATCCCGCAATGATCACATTCAGGCTGGTTGGCGCTATCGTTGTTTTCTTCTCCGCTCACAATCCTCTTCCAATTCAATGCAAGGGGGCGGTCGCTCCTCAGCCCGGCGGCAAGCAGCCTATGGCTTAACGTTTACTGTATTGCGGTCGTTTCCTGGCCTTATGCAGGCCAACCTTTTTTCGCTCTACTTCGCGGGCATCCCGGGTGACGAATCCTGCCTGGCGAAGCGTCTTGCGGAGGGTTTCGTCATACTTGAGCAGCGCCCGGGTGATACCGTGACGGATTGCGCCGGCCTGGCCGGAGATGCCCCCGCCACTGACAGTGACTTTAATATCAAAATCGTTCAGCATATTGATCTTCTCCAACGGTTGCTGAACGATCATCCTGCCGGTTTCCCGCCCGAAATACTGTTCCAGGGTACGATTGTTGATAGCGATACTACCGGCGCCTTTCTTCAAGAAAACACGCGCGCTTGAACTTTTTCTGCGGCCGGTGCTGTAATAAACTTCATCAGGCATGATTAAATTTCCAGTGGTTTGGGTTGTTGCGCGGCATGTCGATGATCGCCGCCGGCATAGACGCGCAATTTACGGAACATATCCCGTCCCAACGGCCCCCTGGGCAGCATTCCCTTGACGGCCTTTTCAATGACCCGCTCGGGTCTGGATTGGATCATTTTCTCAAAAGTGGTTGATTTGATCCCGCCGGGGTAGCCGCTGTGCCGATAGTAGGTTTTGTCCGTGGCCTTATTTCCGGTTACCTGGATATCTTTTGCGTTGATGACAACAATGTAATCACCGGTATCCATGTGTGGCGTATATTCGGGCTTGTGTTTTCCACGTAATCGCCGGGCTATCTCAGAGGCCAGTCTGCCCAAGACTTTCCCTTTGGCATCAACGACATACCAGTCATGTTTTATGTCCGACGGTGTAGCGGTGTAAGTCCCCATGTGTTCGCAACCGAAAAAAAGAAAATGATATTACGGATTGTTCCCGTTATTGTCAATAAAATCGGACTTGATGCCCCCCATTTACTTGCGAGTTAAAAGGTGTCGGTTCAAATTTTACCGGCAAACTAGACGGTAAAGATTGACATTTTCATATTTCTCCCCTATAATACCCACAATGAATACAATCTTCAACCTGAATTTCGAGCCTGGGATCGCCGGCCTCCCCCCGGACCTGGCCTCGCTCTGGGGGTTCCGTTCTGGTAAGCAGGGCATACACGCGAGCCGGACGATCATGCTTAATGAACTGTCGCAACTTCTGGATGCAGCCTCTGGCGAGGTGACGCGCCGGGGCTACGCGGATATTATCATGGATGGCAATTGTCTCGGGAAGCGGACGGCGGCAACCCGCAAGATATCGCTCTATCGGCTGACCGAACTCTATGGACTCGATGCGAGGCTGCTGCTTTTCCGGATTATGAGAAATCTGTGGCGGCGACACGAGACCAGTCGACCCCTGTTGGCGCTTCTGCTTGCATTGGCGCGTGACCCGCTCCTGCGAGCGACCTCCCAGTCAGTTTTCGCTACTCCATTCGGACATGAGTTCGGGCGGCAGACCATGAAGGATGCGCTCTCTGACACCGTGGGGGAGCGTCTGAACGATGCGACGCTCGACAAGGTGGTGCGCAATGCCGCTTCGTCTTGGACGCAGTCCGGTCATTTGCGAGGAAGGGGACGGAAGACCAGGCAGCAAATTGAGGTAACGCCGGCGACAACGGCATACGCGTTGCTACTCGGCTTCGCGGTCGGATATCGTGGTCACCTATTGTTCGAGACGCCTTGGACCGCGATCCTGGATTCGCCCCCCGGCAAGCTCATTGACTTGGCAGTTGATGCCAAGAGATTCGGGTTGGTGGATATCAAACAGTCTGGACATATGATTGACGTGTCGTTTCCGTCGATGTTCACCAAGAAGGAACGGGAGTTGATCCATGGGTCGTATTGATAAGCTGGCTGAACGCTACAAGAACCACATCGCACTGCCGTGGCGGAAGGATCTCGCCGGCGCGGAACGCGCCATATTTATCGTCTATGACAAGAGCGATGAACGGCGTTTGCGAGCGCGCAAGACTCTCTTCGAGTTGGCGACCAAGGATGCCGGACACGGCTGGACCGACTGCGACCTGACCGAAGCTTTTGCGGGGTGGATGGCGAGTATTGAGTATCGGGATAGCTACTTTGAGTCTCCGCAAGACCTGAATCTGAAACTGGATGACGACTTTTCGGCGCACGTCGCCGGGAGAGTGCGGGAAGTTCTGACGGCGCCGGATGCGGATGATAACTCGGTTGTTGCCGTCTCTGGAATCGCCTCGCTATTCGGATTCATACGAGTTTCGGAATTGATGAAAGAGATAGAGCAAGACATCCGAGGCCGCATCGTGGTGTTTTTCCCAGGTGAATATGAAGATAACAATTACAGACTCCTGGACGCGCGGGACGGATGGAACTACTTGGCGGTCCCGATCACGTTGCACGAGTACCGAGCGGGGTACGAGGTATGAAGAACCGAGACATCTACCAGAGGGATCCCTTCGAGATTGCTCTCCTGAACAATGGAGTCGCGACTGTGACCAACGCCTTGACTGACGGCGAGCGTCGTACACTGCGCTTCGAGTTAGAGCACTTTGTCTGCGAAGGCCAGTATCGGAACGGACTCATTCGCATCTTGGAATCCTACGTCAACCACCAGGGTCAGCCCGAGCAGCCAGCCGCGTGGGTCAGCGGCTTCTTCGGTAGTGGCAAATCGCACTTGGCGAAGATGCTGCGCTTTCTGTGGACGGACTACACGTTCCCCGAAGACGGCGCCAGCGCCCGTGGTTTGGCGCGGCTACCGAACGACGTGCTGGATTTACTGAAGGAGGTTTCTACCCTCGGCAGACGCGGCTGTGGACTGCATGCTGCGGCAGGAACGCTTGGCGCCGGCGCCGGGGACAGCGTCCGGCTCGCGTTACTAGGCATCGTGTTCAAGTCCGCGGCGCTCCCGGAGAGTTTCCCCCAAGCGCGCTTCTGTCTCTGGCTCAAGAAGAACGGCATCTATGATCGGGTCCGCGCCGAGGTCGAGGCGCACGGCCGGGAGTTTCAACGTGAGTTGAACGACATGTATGTCAGCCCACTCATTGCCAAGGCGCTATTTGTCGCGGATCCGAACTTCACGGTCAGCGAGAAGGAGACCAAGGCAGCATTGCGTGACCAGTTTCCAAGACCTGATGACATCACGATGGACGAGTTTTCCGACGCGCTACAGGACACGCTGACCGTTGACGGCGAGATGCCTTGCACCGTTATTATCCTCGACGAAGTTCAGCAGTACATCGGAGATGACACCGGCCGTTCCTATGTCGTGCAAGAAGTTGTCGAAGCCTGCAGCAAGCGGTTCGGCGACCGTCTGCTCTTCTTGGGTACCGGGCAGACGGCGCTGTCCGGCACGCCGGCGCTGCAACGTCTCCAAGGGCGATTCATGGTCAACGTAGAGTTGTCGGACCATGACGTCGAAACGGTAATCCGGCGGGTTGTATTGGCGAAACGTCCGGATCGCGTGGGCGACATTTTGGCGACGCTGGATGTGAATGCCGGGGAAATCGATCGTCACCTGGTCGGCACTCGGATCGGTCCCCGTGGTGAGGACAAACAGGTTCTGGTGGAAGATTACCCGTTACTGCCTGTCCGCCGGCGCTTCTGGGAGCATACGTTACGCGCGGTCGATCGGGCGGGTATGGCAGGTCAGCTCCGCACGCAGCTTCGCATCGTTTACGATGCCATCCGCCGCACCGCCGATGACCCGGTGGGTACGGTAGTGCCGGCCGACTTCCTGTTTGAGGAGATATCGGCCAACCTGTTGCAATCCAACGTGCTGCTCCGCGAACTCCACGAAACCATTGTCAAGCAGAACGACGACACTCCCGATGGTGTGCTCAAATCCCGGTTGTGCGCCTTGGTATTCCTGATCCGTAAACTCCCACGCGAAGCCGGTATCGATAGCGGCGTGCGCGCCAGCGCGGATGCGCTGGCAGATCTGCTGGTACAGGATCTGGCTAGTGACGGTACGGCGTTGCGTGGCCGGCTGCCGGCGCTCCTGAACGAACTGGTCGAGGCCGGTACGCTGATAAAGCTGGATGACGAATATAGCCTGCAAACGCGGGAGAGCAGCGACTGGGAGGCCCAGTTCCGCAACCGGCAGAGCCAACTCGCTAACGATCTTGCGAGCATGAGCAGCAAGCGCGCTCAACTCCTTAGCGCTACGGTGCAGAATATAGTGGGGTCCATAAGGCTCCTGCATGGAACCAGCAAGGAACCGCGCAAGCTCTCCTTGCACTTCGGCGCTGAACCGCCACCGGATGGTGGCCATGACGTTACGGCGTGGATACGCGATGGCTGGGGCGCTGATGAGAGCAGCGTAATTGCCGACGCGCGCGCGGCGGGGCTGGACAGTCCGGTGATCTACGTGTTTGTGCCGAAGTCCCGCGCGGATGCGCTGGCCCGCTTCATCGCCACCCAAAACGCCGCCAACGACACCTTGGAGTACAAAGGTGTGCCTTCAACCCATGAAGGCATTGAGGCTCGCCAGGGAATGAAAACACGCCATACCGAGGCGGAAAACAATCTACGCGCGCTGCTGGCCGAGATCATTGATGGGACAAAGGTTATCCAGGGCGGCGGCAACGAACGGTTCGAATCGACCCTGTCCGACAAGGTCGAGGAAGCCGCCGGCGCCTCTTTATCCCGACTCTTTCACGAATTCAATGATGCCGACGATCATCGTTGGTCGAAAGTAATCGAACGCGCCCGCAAGGGCGCCGAGCACCCGCTGGAAGCCCTGGGTCACAGTGGTAAGACCGAGGGGCATCCGGTATGCTCCGCCGTGCTGTCCTTCGTGGGTCCCGGTAAAAAGGGGAAGGAAGTGCGTTCGCACTTCTCCGACCCGCCCTATGGTTGGCCGCGGGACGCCATTGACGCGGCCATCATCAGCCTGTTTGGCGCCGGGCATCTGCGCGCCGCCGCGAACGGTGTAGCGCTACGTCCGCCCCAACTCGATCAAGCGAAGGTGCCGAATGCCGACCTCCGTATTGAGAGCGAGACTATAGATACCCGGCAGCGCCTGAAGTTGCGCAAGCTGTTTCAGACTGCCGGGATCGATTGCAAGCCGAACGAGGAAATCACGGCTGCTGGCCTGTTTCTGAAACAACTCAGCGAACTGGCCCAAGCCATCGGTGGCGATGCGCCATTACCCGAACGCCCTGATATCGGCCATTTGTCGGATATCCGGTCGCTTGCCGGCAACGAGCAACTCGCAGCCATGCTCGACCGGTATGACGAACTTGCCGAGAACCTCGAGCAGTGGAGCAAGATGCGTGCCTTAGCGAAAGATCGACTGCCTGCCTACCAGCGGTTGTTGGCCCTCGTCCGGCATAGCCAGGACCTGGATAAGGCGAAGGAAGCAAAGCCGCAGATCGAGGCAATCGCGGTGAACCGGAACCTGCTCGCTACGACGGACCCGACCCTTGGCCTCGCCGGGAAACTGGCGGATGCGCTCCGGGCCGCCCTGGCGAAAGCAGAAAAATGCCATGCCGAAACCTACGATGAAGAGTGGAAACGCCTGTCCAGCGCCGAAAGCTGGCAAAAGATCGAACAGGAGAACCGCGATGAAATACTCCATCGGCTACGCATTGCGAAGGCAACGAAGGGCGCTACCGGCACCGAGCAGGAGGTATTGGAATCCCTGGGTAGCGCTTCTCTGGATGACTGGAGGACGCGCACCGCGGCGCTTCCGCAATTGTTCGCAGAGGCCCGGGCGGAAGCTGATAAGCTTGTCGAACCGAAGACTCGTCATGTGAAGCTCGCCAGTCCCGCGTTGCGCACGGAGAAAGACGTGCAGGAATGGGTCGGATCGACCGAGCGGAAACTGCTTGACCAGATCAAGCATGGCCCCATTGTAGTGCACTGAGGAGGCTGACTTATGCTTATACAACGCATTAAATTGAATAACCTGCTTTCCTTCGGGCCGGATATGGAATCTCTGGACCTCAAGCCGCTAAATGTCTTGATCGGCCCGAATGGTTCCGGGAAGTCAAATCTCATTGAGGCGGTCAGTCTGCTACAGGCCGCTCCCAGAAACCTCACAGATCCAATCCGCGAAGGTGGGGGGATTCGCGATTGGATTTGGCGGGGCGAACCCAGGGCATCGTCGGCCCACATTGAGGCGATTCTGGAGAGGCCGTTTGCGCCTCAAGCACTGCGGTACTGCCTTGGTTTCGCGGAGAAGGGACAGCGATTCGAGCTGACTAGTGAGTGGATAGGAAATGAACATCCTGGCCCTGACCACCAGAAGCCGTATATCTATTACGAGTTGCAGGGCAGTCGTGCAACCCTGAATTACAAGGGTTTAAATGAAAGGCGGTTGCGTCCCGAGGAGATTGACTTTGAGCAATCCATCCTCGCCCGGCGCAAAGACCCAGACCATTACCCGGAGTTGACTTGGCTTGGTGATATGTTCGGCCGCATGCGGCTCTACCGCGAGTGGTCCTTTGGCCGATATACGCCGCCGCGTCTGCCGCAAAAGGCGGATCTCCGTAACGACTTCTTGGGCGAAGACGGGAAAAACCTGGGCTTGGTACTGAACGGGTTAAAACGAAAACCAGAGACCAAACATCAGATTCTGCAAGCCTTGCGCCAACTCTACGAAGGCATCATCGACTTCGATGTCATCATAGAAGGCGGCACGGTTCAGGTTTTTTTTGAGGAAGCCAATATCACGATGACGATGCCGGCGACACGACTGTCGGACGGTACGTTGCGGTTCCTGTGTCTGCTGGCTATCCTATGCCACCCAACCCCACCGCCGCTGGTTTGCATCGAGGAACCGGAGTTGGGCCTGCACCCTGACGTTCTTCCGGGTTTGGCGGACCTGATACGCGCAGCGTCCGAACGCTGTCAGTTGATCGTCACCACCCACTCGGACGTTCTTGTCGATGCCCTGACCGAAACTCCCGAAAGCATTGTCGTTTGTGAGAAAGACCGGGGGCAAACGACATTGAGACGCTTGGACAAGGACGACTTGGCCCATTGGCTCGACCGTTATCGGCTCGGAGAACTCTGGAGTTCCGGAGAGCTGGGGGGGAATCGCTGGTGACCGTGAAAATTTACGTAGAAGGGGGTGGAGACCAGCGGGAGTCGAAAGTGAGGTGTCGCAAGGGTTTCAGCGCCTTCCTGCGAAAGACGAGGTTAAGCGAACAGATGCCGCGGGTCATCTCCTGTGGCGGGAGGCAAACTGCCTACGACAAGTTCCGCACCGCCTTGGCCAAAGCCGGGGATAACGACTTCATCGTCTTACTGGTTGATAGCGAGGGTTCCGTTACGGATGGTCCTTGGGCGCACCTGAAAAGTCGTGACGACTGGGATAGGCCGGAGGGCGCCACGGACGAAAATGTTCATCTCATGGTTCAGGTCATGGAGACTTGGTTTCTGGCCGACAAGGAGAACTTGGCTGAGTACTTCGGAAGTGGCTTCAACAAGAACGCCCTTCCTGCTCGAACGGATGTTGAGAACATTGCAAAAACAGATGTGTTGGATGGATTAAAAAAAGCCACGCGTTCTTGCGCTACAAAGGCTCAATATAACAAGGGCCGGCATTCGTTTGACATTCTAGCGCGGATCGTCCCGGGCAAGGTGACCGCGGCTTCGCCCTATGCAGGGCGGCTTGTCAGTACTCTTATTGATAGGGCATCGAGTCAATGATGAAGAGCCTGTCATCTGAACTCAGAAGACACCTTGAGCGAACCATCGCGGATGCCCGGGACATGGCGGAGAACGGCGCCCGCGCGGCGTTGGAGGCGCTTGCCGTGCACCACCATGAGCCCTACGAGCACATGAGCGCGGAGCAGCGCACCTTGCGTCGGCGGCTGCGCGCCCACGCCCGCCAGCTCGGTGACCGGCGCGATGCGCGCTCTGGCAGTCAGGCCATCGAACATTTGGTGTCAGAGTGCGCCTATGAACATTGGCACGGTATGCTGTTCGCTCGATTTCTCGCCGAGAACCATCTGCTCATTGAGCCTGAACACGGTGTCGCCGTCACGTTGGAAGAATGTGAGGAGCTGGGGAAAGACGATGGCGTCGATAAATGGGTACTGGCCGCACGCTTCGCCCATCGGATGTTGCCCCAGGTGTTTCGACTCGATCTTCCGGTCTTCGATGTCCGGTTCGCGCGGGAGCACCAGCTGAAGCTGGAAGGACTGGTCGAAGGTCTGCCGTCCGACGTATTCGCGGCGACTGATTCTCTCGGCTGGGTTTATCAGTTCTGGCAGTCCAGGAAGAAGGCTGAAGTCAACCGCTCCGAGACCAAGATCGGCGCCGACGAATTGCCCGCGGTAACCCAGCTCTTCACCGAGCCCTACATAGTGAGCTTCCTGCTCGACAACTCCCTGGGGGCCTGGTGGGCGGCGCGTCGGTTGAGTGACTCCGATCTGAGGGAAGCCGGCGCGGAAGCCGAGTTGCGTCGGAAGGTCGCGATCCCCGATGTGCCGCTGGATTACTTGCGTTTCGTGCAACGGGAAGACACGGCAGAGCAGCCAGGGTGGTGTCTCGCCGCTGGTGCATTCGACAGCTGGCCGGAGCATCTGGGAGAATTGAGAGTACTCGATCCCTGCTGCGGTTCGGGGCATTTCCTGGTCGCCGCCTTCTCGATGCTGGCGCCTATGCGTGTGATGCGGGAGGGCCTTACTGCCCGTGACGCCGTGGATGCAGTCTTGCGGGACAACCTGCACGGGCTGGAACTGGACCCGCGTTGTGTGGAGCTTGCGGCGTTCGCCCTCGCGCTGGCCGCCTGGACCTATCCCGGCGCGGAGGGATACCGGCCCCTGCCGGAGTTGAATGTCGCCTGCTCAGGGCTTTCGGTCGGTACCGCCAAGGAGCAGTGGACCGAGTTGGCGGCAGGCAGGCATAACCTGCGCATCGCGCTGGACTGGATGTACGAGGCGTTCAGGGATGCGCCGGTGCTGGGAAGCCTGTTGAATCCCGCCGCGACGGACGCCGCCAAGCTGGTGGACCGGCGGGAACTGTCCACCGTTCTGGCGCAGGCCCTCGCGCGGGAGCAGTCCGACGAACGACGCGAAACCGCGATAGCGGCACACGGGCTTGCCGAGGCCGCCGAACTGTTGGCCGGGCGGTACCACTTGGTGATCACCAACGTGCCGTACCTCGTCCGCGGCAAGCAGGATGAGACGTTGCGCGCCTTCTGCCAGCGGCGCTACGCTGCCGCGAAGAACGATTTAGCCACCGTGTTCCTGGAGCGTTGCCTGGAACTGTGTGAAGAAGACGGGACCGCCAGTCTCGTATTGCCGCAGAACTGGCTGTTTCTCGTCAGCTACCGGAAATTGCGGGAAAAACTGCTGAAAACGGAGACTTGGCATTTGCTCGCGCGATTGGGACCGGGCGCCTTTGAAACTGTCAGCGGAGAGGTCGTTAAGGCGATCCTGCTTACCCTGAGCCGCGGCAATTCCGCTGGCTATCCGGGCGGGCTGTTCGGCGAAGCGGTGGTAGCCGGCGCCATGTATGGCTTGGATGTCTCCGAATTTCGCACCGCCGGCGAGAAGGCTATACAGTTGCGGGAGGTGGAACTCATCGGCGTCGAGCAGGCTCGGCAGTTGGGGAATCCGGATGCGCGGGTGGCACTGAGCGACATCTCCACCAAGACAGGGCTGGATGGCTATTGCGCGAGCATTGAGGGCCTGACGACGGGAGACTTGGAGAGATTCGTCGGCAAATTCTGGGAGGGCGGGTTCTCGGACGGTTGGGAGCCGTACATTCAGAACGTCGATTCCACCACATACTTCGGAGCCCGGACGGATCACATTCTGTGGGAGGGCGGCGCCGGCGCGCTGTCCCGTTTCCCGACCGCACATAACTTCCCCGGCGAAATCATGAACGGCAGGAGGATTCTGGGAAAATCCGGGCTGCGTGTAACCCAGATGGGAAAGCTCCCCGTAACGTTCTACACGGGCGAAGTGTTTGGAAAGAACGGGGCAACAGTAGTACCGGACGACTTGGAACACCTCCCCGCCATCTGGTGCTTCTGTTCTTCACCCGAATACCACGACGCCGTGCGGCGTATTGATCAGGCACTTAAAGTCACTAACGCCACGCTGGTCAAGGTACCCTTTAACGTTGACCGCTGGACCGAGATTGCCCGAGAAAAATATCCCAACGGACTTCCCTGTCCCTACTCTGACGACCCCACTCAATGGATCTTCCACGGCCATCCATGCGGATCGGTGGTGTGGGATGAGACAGGGAAGCAAACCGCCTATGGTCCGCTCCGCACCGATCCTACGGTATTGCAGGTCGTCGTCGCCCGCCTGCTGGGCTATCGCTGGCCTGCGGAACAGGACGCCGGCATGGAACTGGCTGACGAGCAACGCGAGTGGGTACAACGTTGTAAGACCTTGCTTGCCGGCGCGGACAAGGACGGCATCGTCTGTATCCCGCCGGTACGGGGCGAGTCGCCCGCCGGGGAGCGAGTATTGCAACTGTTGGCCGCCGCGTTCGGTGATGCCTGGAGTGACAGCGTACTCACCCGGCTGCTCGCCAAGGCCGGTAGTCCGAGCCTTGACGACTATCTGCGCAATCGTTTCTTCGAGGAGCACTGCAAGCTGTTCCACCACCGTCCCTTCGTCTGGCACATCTGGGACGGCCGCCGGCGCGACGGCTTCCATGCGCTGGTCAACTACCACAAGCTGGCCGAGGGCGATGGCAAGGGCCGCCGCTGCCTGGAAGTCCTCACCTATAGCTATCTGGGTGATTGGATCACCCGCCAGCAGGATGGGGTGAAGCGTGGCGAGGACGGCGCCGAAGACCGCTTGGCCGCGGCGCTGGAGCTACAAAAACGTCTCGTCGCCATCCTCTCCGGCGAGCCACCCTGCGACATCTTCGTCCGCTGGAAGCCCATCGAAGCACAGCCCATAGGCTGGGAACCGGACATCAACGACGGCGTGCGCCTCAACATCCGCCCCTTCATGGCCGACGACATCCCCGGTGGAAAAAAAGGCGCCGGCATCCTGCGCGCCAAGCCGAGCGTCCACTGGCGCAAGGATCGCGGCAAGGAACCCTTCCGTGAACAGGAACAGTTCCCTTGGTTCTGGCGAGACGACGAGTTCACCGGCCTGAGAGTGAACAACGTACATCTGATCGTTGCGGAGAAGTCGAAGCGCCGTCAAGAAGGAATTATCCGCGAGACTCAAGTCTCCGCCGGATTTCAGGCGAATATATCCTCGAGTCTTCAGGTTTGACAAATGCAGCCTGCTTCTCTTCACAATCCAGACCGTTACATGGCCGATTTGCGCCAGATTCTGTCGCAAGGCCGCAAGCGCATCGGGATACTGATCGGGGCGGGCGCTCCGACAGCCATCCGGGTCGATGATAGCAATCGGATCGTCGAAGATGAAGGACACCCTCTGATTCCGGATGTGGCCGGTTTGACCGATGCCGTGGTTTCCGATCTGCGTGAAGATGATCGAGAGATCATAGAAACTCTGAAGAAAGAGATTATCGAACCCGTCAACATCGAGACCATACTGACGAAAGTCCGTAAACTTGCCCAAGCAATTGGAAGCTCGACTGTGCATGATTTGGACGGTAGTGCCTATGGAACATTGGGAAAAAGGATTTGTGAGAAAATTGGAAGTAAGGTCAATGCGTGTCTCCCCGATGCTCCCAATCCCTATTCAGAACTCGTTTCCTGGATCTCCGGCACGCAAAGGAAGCACTCGGTCGAGATTTTCACGCCCAATTACGATCTTCTGATAGAAGAAGCCTTTGAGCGATCACGGGTTGCATATTTCGATGGCTTCACGGGTTCCCATAAACCATTCTTCGATCCCGCCAGTATTTCATCCGACGAACTCCCTGTACGCTGGTCGCGTCTGTGGAAATTACACGGTTCTCTTGGGTGGAAAATAGTTGGCAACATCGTCATCAGAACCGGACAAAGAGAAGCTACGGAATTGATTTACCCTGACCACCTCAAGTACGATGAAGTAACGCGCCTTCCATACTCTGCATTGTTCGATAGACTCCGCCAGTTCTTGATGACACCGGATACTCTGCTGATCTGTACAGGGTTTTCATTTCTCGATTCCCATATCTGCGCGGTGCTCGACGAAGCGTTGGCGGCTAACGCACATACGGCAATCTTCGCATTCCAGTTCCAATCACTTGAGCAGGAAAAGTCTGCGATGCGACTCGCATCCTCTCGTCCCAACATGAGTGTCTATGCGCGAGACGGCGCGATAATCAGCGGGGTTGCAGGACGTTGGCAACCTGGCCAACCCCTCAACGAAGAGTGGGAAGATATTCGCCGGACGTTCTGGCATGATGCACCGGACAACAGGTCAGCGGAGTTTTTGCTAGGCGATTTTGCCAAGCTTGCTCAGTTTCTCGCATTGACTCAGGCGCAGCAAATGTCATCTCCCGTGTCCGACCAGAATCAGGATGGCACGGAGTCTGATGAACATCCAATTTGCGCGGAGGTCCCTGATGCTCAGTCATGACCCTACATTGCTCGGTAAAATTGCCGCAGTTTCCGGAGCGGCGCTCAACGTCCATCTTGCCCAATCGGTCGCTTCCGGTTTGTCGATCATCAATGGGCAGACCTACAGGGTCGGTCAAGTCGGCAGCTTCGTTCGAGTTCCGCAAGGCTACCAGGATATGTTTGGTGTCGTATCCGAGGTTGGAGCCAACGCTGTTCCTGAGCACATGAACGCGACTGATGACACCGGTCGGTGGATGAAGGTTGAACTGGTAGGTGAGACCGTCGGGGGTACTTTCGAACGCGGAATCAGTCAATACCCCAATATCGGGGACTTCGTTCATCTGGCGATCGAGGAACATCTGCGGAGAATCTACGACATTCGAAGTCACGGGCACGTCACGATAGGAACGCTATCGAGTGCCGAAAGCATCATGGCGAAGATTGCGCTCAACGAGCTGGTGACACGTCACTCCGCGGTTTTGGGGTCAACCGGCTCCGGCAAGTCGACCACGGTCGCCAGCCTCCTCAGGGCCATCACCACGGTGCCCGAAGGAAGCGAGCCATATCCCAATGCACGGGTACTGATGCTGGATGTGCATGGTGAGTATTCGGCCCCTCTGACGGACGTCGCCCAGGTGTTTAGCGTCGAGCCGCGATATGGAGAAGAAAGACTGTTCATACCTTACTGGGCGCTTGACACGAGTGAATTGCTCAATTTTCTGACCGGTGGACTGGAAGGGAATCCTGAAACGGCGTTCACGGACAAGATCTTTGAACTCAAGTTGGCATCCCATCAGGCAGCGCATTTTCCCGGTGTAGATTCATCTTCCATTACCGTCGATACACCCCTGCCGTTCAGCCTCAAGAAGCTCTGGCACGATCTCATCAAATTTGAAACCGCTACTTTTGAAGGTAAGAACCGAGATCAATCCACACTTCAAGATCCAGGAGATGCTGATACTCTGACACCTCCAAAATACAAACTACACGCAATGGGCTCCGCTGGACCGTTTATTAACCCACAAGCAGTTGGAATTCAACGGCCACTGAATCTGCTGCGCTCGAGACTGTTGGATCGTCGCTACGATTTCCTTCTTCATCCCGGAAAATGGGAACCTGATCTTAACGGAAAGCCACCAAAAGACCTGGACGAGCTTCTGCGTGGTTGGCTGGGTGGTGTCAAACCGATTACGACCCTCGATCTTTCTGGTGTTCCGAGCGCTGTTCTCGAACAACTGGTGGGTTCGATACTCAAGATTGTTTATGAAGCGCTGTTTTGGAGCCGAGAGAAAACAGAAGGTGGCATTGAGCGTCCGCTGTTGGTGGTGATGGAGGAAGCACATCGCTATCTGTCTGATAAGTCGGATGGATTAGCTTCCGAAGTGGTTCAAAGAATTGCTAAAGAGGGTCGGAAGTACGGTATAGGCGCCATGATTATCAGCCAGCGCCCCTCCGAAGTGAATGAGACGATTCTTTCGCAATGTGGCACTTTTTTCGCGCTACGGCTGTCCAATCCTTCCGATCGTGCGCGGGTGCAAGGAACATTGCCGGACGGTCTCGCAGGACTTCTTGATGTACTACCGATTCTTCGTACCGGAGAGGCCATCGTCACGGGAGAGGCGGCAAAGCTGCCAATGCGCTGCCGCGTTACGTTGCCCGCTAAAATGCACCGGCCACATAGCGAGGATCCGGAAGTTAGCATTAAATGGAAGTTGGAAAGGCGCGAGGAAGGTTACGAACGCACAGTGGCCTCGTGGAGAGCTCAAAAGCCGTTTGCGGTAACACAGAATCTGAACATAACTCGAGTTTCAGTTGGAGACAACCCCACAGACGATAGAGGATAAAACCATGGATAAACAAGCTGTTTCATCGACAAATGTCAGTGCAATAGGATACGACCCACGAACGGGAACTCTTGAGGTAGAGTTCATGAGTGGTTGGGTATATCAGTACTACGGTGTTCCAGAGCATATGCACACGCAAATTATGCAGGCTTCATCTAAGGGACAATTTCTTAACGTTTACATAAAGAATAGTTATCCATATTCACGGGTCGCATGACCTTATATATGGTTTGTGAGGATATATGTATCCGCGGTGGAGGATTTAGGTAAGATGCATATTATATGGGTATCCACTCGGGTTTAATTACCTGTATGAAAGGCCGCTCATTTACCACTGTCATCGAGGCCCTGGTTTCCTCGCTGGAAGCCGCTTCCGCCTACAACTCCAGCGACATGGAAAAACCCGCCGCCGTCCTGTGGACCGACCACGATTCGCGGTGGCAGCCCATTGTCCCACAACTCCGTCGCCTCATGCCGCAACTGCTGACGCTTGGTGAATACCGGTCCGAGGATCGCACCGGGCCGTCGGTCTGGCTGCGATGCGTGATTGGCCGGGCGCTGGAGGCTCCTGAGGTTCCCGCCGAGATGACGCCTGTCGTCTATCTGCCCGGCGTAGGCCGCCAGGAGCTTGGCGCCGCTGAGACTTGCCCGGACCACTTGAAACCTTTGGTCGAACTCCAGTACCGCGGCGCCTGTTGGGCTCAGAAGAACGGCAGGGACTGGACAGTGGAAGCGTTCCTGGTATCCGGGGACGGTGGCCTTGGTCTGGATATCGCGCGCGACACAGCCACACGGCAATCCATGCTGCGTTCCTTGAAGGAATTGGCGACCACCTCGGTGCAAGCGCTGAGGGGCAAGCGTCTCGAAGCGGAGGACTTCGATCGGCTCTTCTCCGACGACCCGGTCAGAGACGTGCTGTTCTGGTTGAGCGACTCCGAAGAAGTACAAACCTGTTGGGATACCGAACGCTGGAACGCCTTCACGTCGCGCTGCAAGGCAGATCTCGATCTTGACCCGGAGCAGGATGGCGAGATTGTCGCAGCGGAACGGCTTGGAAAGCGGGAAGGGGCATGGGAATCGGTATGGCAGCGTTTTGCCGAGTCACCGGCTCTGTATTCGGGATTGCCGGAACTCCTGCGCAAGGCAAAGCCGAACGACCTGTTCGTGGAACCGCCTTCCTCCTGGCCCCAGGACAATGAAGGCGACGAAGCAAGGCTTCGCCGGGCCCTTCATGGCCTTGAGAGTAAGCCGCCGCCAGTCGCGCGCAAGGAAATCATCGAGTTGGAGAAGACACATGGCGAACGACGGGACTGGGTCTGGGCGAAACTCGATCAGGCGCCCCTGGCATATGCCCTTGCGCGCTTGGCGGCGCTCGCGGCACGTGCATCAAGCGAACTGGGCGGAGCATCCATTGCTGAAATGGCCAAGCTGTACACCGACGGCGCTTGGCAGATCGATGCCGCGGCGCTTGACAGCATGGTCAGGCTGAAATCGTCCGTGGACACCCAAGCCGTGAGTAAGACATTGAATGCGATCTATCGTCCCTGGTTGGAGTCCGCGGCCCGGCGCTTCCAGGAGTTGGCAGAAAAGGAGCCGCTCCCCGGCCGCGATAAACAAGACATGAACGACGTGCGCGTCGAACCCGGCACAGTGATTCTTTTCGCGGACGGTCTTCGGTTCGATGTGTCTCAGCGTCTTGCGAAGCAGCTGCGAACGAAGGGCCGATCCGTGTCCGTATCGACGCGCTGGGCGGGCCTCCCTACGGTCACGGCAACCGCAAAACCGGCGGTGTCTCCAGTGACGGATGGCATCAAAGGGGCATCCCTCGGCGAAGACTTCCTGCCTGTCGCGACAGATACCGAACTCCCCTTAACCACTAACCGGTTCCGCAAGCTCCTCGCCGCCGCCGGCTATCAGTATGTCGGCGCCGATGAAACGGGAGATCCGTCGGGCCGTGCCTGGACCGAGAACGGGGAACTCGACAAGCTGGGCCATTCGCTGCAAGGAAAGCTCGCGGCGCAGATTGAGGAACAGGTCGATCTGCTGCTCGAACGCATTGAGGCGCTCCTCGACTCCGGGTGGGATGAAGTCCGCGTGGTGACGGACCACGGCTGGCTGTGGCTTCCCGGCGGACTGCCCAAGGTCGATCTTCCCAAGTATCTTACCAAGAGCCGTTGGGCGAGATGCGCGGCGATTGAGGGCGAATCTAATGTTGAGGCCCCGACCGTACCTTGGCATTGGAACACCCATGAACGTGTCGCCATCGGTCCCGGCATCGCATGTTTCGGCGCAGGCAATGAATACGCCCACGGCGGCTTGAGCCTTCAGGAGAGCCTTGTTCCTGTCATCAGAGTCACTCCCGGCGCTGACTCCGCCAAGGTAAAAACGAGCATCATCAATGTTTCCTGGATCGGGTTACGTTGCCGGGTGCGGATCGATGTTGTCCGGCCGGGGTTGTCCATCGACCTGCGAACCCAGGTCAACGATGCGAATTCGAGCGTCAGCGGGACGCGGCCGGTGGATGACGAAGGCAGGTCAAGCCTGTTGATTGCCGACGACGGGCATGAGGGTGCGCCGGCCGCTGTCGTCATCCTGGATGCGGATGGCCAGGTCATAGCAAGGCAATCGACGATCATCGGAGGTGAAGATTGAAGCTGGAACTCGACGAACTCGACCAGCGGGCGGCAACGGCGTTTGAAGGTTACCTGGTCCGCAAGGACCTGGTTCGCAAATACAGCCGCCAGTATCCGGTGCCGACTTACGTCGTCGAGTTCCTCCTCGGACGTTACTGCGCGACCACCGACGAGCGGGAGATCGAGGAAGGGCTGGCGATCGTCGAGCGGCAGCTTGCCGACCGGACGGTACGCACAGGTGAGGAAGAGCTGTTCAAGGCGAGGGCCCGAGAGCGGGGTTCCATCAAGCTGATAGATGTCGTCAGGGCGAAACTGGACGCAAGGACGGATTCACTGATAGCGGAACTTCCCAGCCTTGTGATCAAAGATGCCCGTGTCGAAGACAGCCTGGTGAAGCAGCACGAGCGCATGTTGACGGACGGCTTCTATGCCGAGGTCACGCTGAGCTACGACGCCGCCATCGCCCAGGAGAAGAACGGGCGTCCCTTTGCCATAGACGCTATTAGAGCCATTCAACTTTCAAAGGCGGATGTGCTTGATACGCTTCGGCGCGGGCGATATGAATTTACCAGTGAAGAGTGGCGGCGGATTCTGCTACGTAGTATCGGACTGGAACCCGCGGCGTTGTCAGAGAGGGCGCAAATGGTCGCGCTGATCCGGATGGCGCCTTTTGTAGAAAGGAATTACAACTTGGTCGAGTTAGGCCCGCGTGGGACCGGCAAGAGCCACCTGTTCCAGCAGATATCCCCCTACTCTCATCTGATCTCCGGTGGCAAGGCGACGGTGGCGAAGATGTTCGTCAACAACGCCAACGGCCAGCGTGGGCTTGTCTGCCAGTACGATGTGGTGTGTTTCGACGAGATCTCGGGTGTCTCCTTCGACCAGAAGGATGGGGTGAACATTCTCAAGGGCTACATGGAGTCCGGCGAGTTCTCGCGCGGCAAGGAAAGTATCCGGGCTGAAGGTGGCGTCGTCATGATGGGCAATCTTGATGTGGATATCGAGCATCAGCAGCGCGTCGGGCACCTGCTAAGCCCATTGTCCCCGGACATGCGCGACGACACCGCGTTCATGGATCGCATTCACGCCTATGTTCCGGGCTGGGATTTTCCGAAGCTCAATCCGAACGAGCACTTCACCGCTCATTTCGGCTTGGTCAGCGATTTTCTGTCGGAGTGCTGGAGCCGGTTGCGTACCGGCAGTCGGATTCCGACGTTGCAAGGCAGGGTGAACTACGGCGGCGCGCTCAGCGGACGCGACATCACCGCGGTCAACAAAACCGTGAGTGGTCTGCTCAAGCTGCTATATCCGGACCCCGAGATGGCTGTCCCAGACGATGAGTTGGAGAAGCTGGTGCGTACCGCTCTCGAAGTGCGCCGCCGGGTCAAGGAGCAACAGAAGCGGGTGTTCAAGAGCGAGTTCCGCAACACGCACTTCAGTTATGCGATGGGCGAAGACGGAATCGAGAAGTTCGTCTCCCCGCCGGAGCTGCGTAGCGACGATGCCATAGACCCAGACCCATTGCCGCCGGGACAGGTGTGGGGGATCAGTCCGGGCGGGCCGGAGACGGGACCCAGCCTCTACCGCATTGAGGCCACGGTGGGCAGGGGCGGAGGCGTCAGGATATTAAACGCCCCGGTTCCGCCGGCGTTCCGCGAAAGCGCCAAGTACGCGGAACAGAACCTGTACGCCAGGGCGAAGGAGCTGGTTGGAGATCGGGACCCACGCGCTCACGAATTTTCCATGCAGCTACGAGCGATGGACAACGACCGCACCGGGACCGCTCTCGGCCTGCCGGCGCTGATGGCCCTGTGCAGTGGGTTGCTGGAGAAAAGCGCCAAGGGCGGCCTGATCACGGTTGGAGCATTGAATCTCGGTGGGTCGGTAGAGCCCCTGACGAATGCCGTCAGCATTGTGGAAGTCGCCGTGGAAAAGGGGGCGACCGTTGTAATGATGCCGGTTTCCGCGCGAAAGCAGTTGTTCGACCTCTCCGACGACATGGCAACGCGGATCAACGTACAGTTCTACTCGGATACGCCGGATGCGCTGTTGAAGGCGTTGTTGGAATAATCGTCGTACCCGGCGCGGCTTCCCTGTTTAACCCTCTCTGTAGTGCAATATGTTTCTGAACCTGTACACTTTATAATATGTACCCCGGTATCGGGATTCGGGAAAAATCAGAAACGTCAGCTTATGACCAAGAGAGTTTATAGCCCTGTAGATGAACTGATCATTGGATTCGATAAGGCTTTATCGGCGGTTTTTTCCAATGAAAATCGACCGAAGCGTGAAAATCCCGCCGGGGGGTTGGAGGAACATGCGCTGGAACAGTCAGAGAGACGCCGCTCTGCCGGCTTCATGCGCGTTAATCACGCCGGGGAAGTGGCGGCCCAGGCATTGTATTCCGGGCAGGCCTTTGTCGCCAGGGACTCCGGGGTGCGCAAATCACTGCTGCGGGCCGCCGCGGAAGAAAGCGATCACTTGTACTGGTGTGAAGAAAGGGTGACAGAGCTCGACAGCCATGTCAGTTGCCTGACTCCCCTCTGGTATCTCGGTTCATTCGCCATAGGCGCGGTGGCCGGGTTATCGGGGGATAAATGGAACCTGGGGTTTGTGCTGGAAACAGAACGCCAGGTTGTCGCGCACCTGGATAAACACCTTGAGCGATTACCGGAAAAAGACCAGAGGAGCAGGAGCATATTGGAACAAATGAGGGCGGATGAATTACAACATGCGACTACCGCAATGGCCGCCGGCGCCGCTGAATTACCCAAGCCGATTAAGGTGACAATGCGTTATTGTTCAAAAGTGATGACGACTACCGCCTATTGGATTTGAAAATCGGGCGGTTTCGAAAATCCCTGATTGAGGCCCGCGCCGGCCCTTGAATTTTTCAGGGGTATCCCCACATAACGTTTTAACACAACTTGAATCAGGAGAAATATCATGTCATTAATTCGTTATGAACCATTTAATTTCACCAACCGGTTGGGGTTGTTTGAACCGTTTTTTAGCGGGCTTGAGTCTGGTGGCCGGTCTGATTCCATTGTCAGTCAATGGCGGCCGGCGGTGGATGTCAAAGAGGAAGATAACCGGTTTGTCATCTTGGCCGACCTGCCCGGCGTCGACCCCAAGGACATTGAAGTCACGGCGGAAAGTGGAATGCTGACCCTCAAAGGTGAGCGCAAAACCGAGACCCGGGAAGAGAAAGACGGCTATAAGAAAGTGGAAAGGGCGCAGGGCGCTTTTTATCGCCGCTTCAGCCTGCCCGACGGCGTCGCTGCGGAGGAAATAGCGGCCAACGGCAAAAATGGAGTCTTGGAAATCTCAATTCCAAAACAGCGGAAGGCGCAACCCCAAAGGATCGAGGTAAGCCACTAAAAGCCCTCCATCCGTAAATGCGAGCTGGCCCCTCCGGGGGCCGGCGAGCCTGTTCAACATCTCGTCATTCTGGGCCCTTCGCTTCGTTCAAGGACAGGCTACGCGAAGAATCCACCGAGAGGCCGTCATTCTGAGCGAAACGAAGAATCTATACCGAACAAAGGCAGAGATTCTTCGTCGCTACGCTCCTCAGAATGACGGGGGCGTAAAAGTAAGCGATTGCCCGTTATTTCTGAATTGTTGCGGTTGAACTTTTATAATGCCTGTTTTCTAACAATAATGAATGTAACCGTTAAATCACCAAGGTAAAAAAATCCATGCTCTTCAAACCAGGTCCAGCGTATTCTGCTTTAGTATTCATCGCGTCTTTGTTTTATCTCATCCCGGCTCAGGCGGCGCTGCCCCGGTCCGCCGGTGATAAAGAATTACCCAGTCTTGCCCCGATGCTGGATGAAGTTACTCCGGCCGTTGTCAATATCGCTACTGAAGGTCGCGTGCGGACCAGACAAAATCCGTTGTTTGCCGACCCATTTTTTCGGCGATTTTTCAACATGCCGGACAGGCCGGTAGAAAGAAAGACCCAGAGTTTGGGATCAGGGGTTATCGTCGATGCCGAACGTGGTTTGGTGTTGACAAACAATCACGTGATCGCCAATGCAGTCCAGGTTACGGTGACTTTACGCGACGGGCGGCATTTTGACGCCGAAATTGTCGGGACTGACCCTGCAACGGACGTGGCCGTGATAAAAGTGCCGGCGGAAGACTTGGTGGATATAAGCGTTTCTGATTCGGATGATTTGCGGGTTGGTGATTTCGTGGTGGCAATCGGCAATCCGTTTGGCTTGGGACAGACAGTAACGTCAGGCATAGTCAGCGCACTCAGTCGCAGTGGTCTTGGCATTGAAGGTTATGAAGATTTCATTCAAACGGATGCCTCCATAAACCCCGGTAACTCAGGTGGCGCCCTGGTCAACCTGGGAGGCGAATTAGTCGGCATTAACACAGCCATATTTTCACGTAGCGGAGGAAATATAGGCATCGGCTTTGCCATACCGATCAATCTTGCCCTGCAAATCATGGAACAACTGCTTGACAATGGGATGGTGGAACGGGGATTCATCGGTGTCCAGGTCCAGGACCTGAATCCGGATCTCGCGGAAGCATTCGGGATAAAGAACCAGAAGGGGGCTATCGTGAACAGTGTCATGACGGATTCTCCGGCGGAAAAAGCCGGCCTCCAGCCTGGGGACATTATTACGTCAATTAATGCAAAATCGGTGAAAACAGCCGGTGACGTAAGAAATCATATCGGCTTGTTGCTGGTCGGGGAAGAGGTCCGGTTTGAAATTTTAAGAAACGGCAAAAAGAAGGAACTGAAAACAAGAGTGACTGCGGGCAAGGAGTGGAGCGCCAGCCAGGGGGTCGGGAATCCAAGACTGGAAGGCGTAACATTGGGAGATATCGAAGAGAACCATCCTCATTATGGAAAACTCAAGGGCATTATCATCGTGGAAATCCAACGGGGCACGCGGGCCTGGTCCGCAGGGTTGAGGAAAGGAGATATTATCACCTCCGTTAACCATAAATCCGTCCCGGATTTGCAATCGTTCCTGAAACTTGTCGATAAAGGCGAGGACGCGTTATTGCTCAGGGTGATAAGGGGCAATGCCGCAGCATTCCTGGTGATAAAGTAAGTCGGGGTCAGTTGGCCAAATCCGCAAGGTCAACAGGAATGCTCAGCGTGATGGGAGGGCCGTCCATGCCTTCAATACAACCGAAGAATAAATCCAGTTTTTCACGATCTCCCTCAAACCTCATCCCGGCGGCCGACCCGGCCGCCATGCTTTTCAGGTTGGTTTTACCGATAAAAACATCGATCAGTTGTTGCCGCGTGAGCCTGATTTTCTCGGAAGCGTTTGCCGGCATCTCGGGGTGAAACTCGGCAATGCCGCGCCTTAACTCGAGAGCGTACGCCTCAGCGGTATCGGTAAGTTCTATCCCCACGAGTTGCCGGACGTCAGTGCAACGCTCTGCCGCCACCCTTGTGGACAAGAGTTCAACCATCTTGCCGCTTGACAAGGCATCGGCGATATCAGGAGAGCTCTTCATGATGCCTTTATGGAGCGGCAAGGTTCCTTCCAGCTCTTTTGCCGCAGTCAAGGCCCAGTTCCTCCAGGTAGATGTAATCTGTCGATAGCCCCATTCCCGCAATGCACGGGCCTTGAGGAGGCGCGCCGCCTTGTCCTCGGCATCGATGCGCAGCAGGTAGGTGAGGATTTCGGCTGCCCAGGTATACTCTTCCTCAGCCAGCGCCAATTTGGCCTCGGCAAGCACCGCGTCCCTGCCTCCCATAGTCCTGACGTAATGTTTTGCGCGTCGCAATGGCGGCAGCTTGTCGACTTCCCATGGGTCACCCTGGTACCAACCGATGTAACCCGCATAGAACTGCCGGACTGAATTTTTCACTGAACCATAAAATTCACCTAACCAGGGATGATTCGCCAGGTGATCAGGAAGTTTGATCAAGGCTGCCAGGTCTTCCGGGAGAGCGCCTTTATTCATCAACCGGACGGATTGGTCATGCACATATTGAATGGCGTCGCGATAATGCGTTAATACCTCCTGGATATTGTCATGTCCGTGCACCGGTCTGCCATGGGAAGGGACCATATATTCTGCCGGCAGGGCGCGCAACGCATCGACTGCTTTATACCACTTTACCGGGTCCCGGTATTTCGTGCCTCGCATCGTATGCAGGTTCGGAAACGCCTCGCCTTGTAATACCTCTGCGGTTTGCAATACCTGCAAGCCGGGAAACCAGACCACTATTTCATCATTAGTCTCGCTGGGTACGTAGATGACCTGCATGTCGATACCCGCAACGGTTAATTCCAGACGTTTATCAAAGGTGAGATTCGGCGGTAAAAAAGTCGCCCGGCCGGTAAATATGCGCGGTCCTATCCCCATGTTGACCCAGCCATCGGGACCCTGCTCCAGGAAAACGCCGGCGAAATAGGATGAACGCCGCTCCAGGATCGGGCCGACTGTTCCGGTCCAGTTAACGACGGCATCCATTAACGATGAATGGGCAATCAGTTTTACCTTGCCTGAAGTGGCGTCTTCCTTACTGGCGAATGCCCGCGCCCCACCGACGTGATCGATATGATTATGAGAGTAAACGATGGCCTTTATCGGCTTGTCCGTGATTTTTCTGAATTCGGCGAGTACTTCGGTACCGCGCTCCAGGTCTTCCATCACGTCGATAATGATGACGCCGTCGCTGCCTACGACCATCGTGCTGTTCGCCAAGCCGTAACCATAAGCAAGATAGACGTTATCCCTGACGCGATAGACCTTCTTCTCCATTATTTTCGAATGTTCGGTCAGCCGCGGGTGAATAGTGGGGGAGGGTTGATCATAAGCGAGATTCCCGGCCAGGACAGGCATGGGAATGAGTGTGACGAGCGCCCAGCGCCATATAATGTTTTCCATCCAATTCGACACCTTCAACCTCCTCATTCCCGGAATGCGGGTTTTATTTGCGTTTTCGTCTTCCAGCCCTCACCATAAAGCCGGCGAAACATTTCCGGCCTGATTACAGAGCCTTTTGCCACTCCTCCGCGCCATAAGTCATACTGCTCATCCGAGTATTCATGAAAAAAAACTTCCAGTTCCTGGTCCAGCATGGCGACTTCATCCGCGTAGTCGGGGTGATTGTATACGTCAGTGTTTTGCCCGGGGTCCTTATCCATGTCATAGAGCTCCGGTTCTCCGGTCGTTTTCAATCGTTTCCAGTAGGAGAAGCGCGGGGTACGTATACCCCTGGTTTCCTCTTGTTCGAAGAAGACCTTATCAACCCATTCGATCACAACGCCGCGTAACAAGGCCGCAAAGCTCCTCCCGGGGCTGGACGGGAAAGTGGCGTCATTGATTCCCAGGTAGTCCAGGATTGTCACTGGAATGTCATACTGTCCAATCAACTCATCATGAACCCGGCCCGGTTCGATCCTGCCCGGGTGACGCAGGATCAGCGGGATGTTCATGGCCGTTTCATACAGGTTCGAAGGCGTGGTCACGACGGTGTGTTCCCAAAGACCGTGCTGGCCGTAGAAATTGCCCTGGTCGGACGAAAAAACCACCAAGGTATTCTGCGCAAGGCCTTTGCGTTTCAATGCGGCCAGTACCTTGCCTACTCCGTCATCCACCAGCGCGTTCTGCGATGCGACGTTTGCCATGGTGGCCGGGTCGTTATGCATCTCAAGCGCTTCCCGGAGTTTTTGGAACAGGAAAGGCTGCAAGCCGTACCGGTCCGGGTTCAGGAGCTGATCTGTCAGGTTCCGGCTAAACGCCACCCGCGGAAACGACTTGAATTCCTGCCCCGCGTATTCCCGGTAGAAGCGATTGCGCGCCGGTCCCAGGTTGGTTGGCGGATTGACGTAAGGACCATCATAATTCAGTTGCAGGTAGAACGGTTCCTCGCCATCCTGAGCTTCAATGTACTCAACTGCTTTTTCGGTGAAAAAATCAACGATGTGACGGCTATTGACCTGGTAAGTATGGGCGTTATCGATGACCGTGTTGTTCCAGAAATCAACCGTATGCCCATCCTTGAAGGTTACCCAGTGTTGATAACCGATGGATGGTTTCCAGGGTTGTCCCAGGTGCCATTTACCGATTAGGGCCGTGCGGTAACCGCGATTTTTCAAGGTCAATGGCAAAGTGCGAAATTCCGCAACGGCTGACCAGCTTTCCGGCCATTCCCCCAGCATCGCGTCATCCAGCCAGTTGTGGATGCCGTGTTGCGACGGCATCAGCCCCGTCATCAGCGTCGCGCGGGTCGGGGAACACATGCCGTTCACCGCGTAGGCCCGGGTGAAGCGGATGCCTTCCCGGGCCAGTTTATCTATATGTGGGGTCCTGATATCAGGATTGCCATAGCTTCCAAGCAGTGAGGCTGCCTGGTTATCGGTAAGGATAAACAGGATATTGGGGCGCTTCGCGGGCGCCGCGCTGAGCGCTGAAGCGAAACAGGCCATAATACAGACTGCCATGGATAAAAAAGTACGCATTGCCGCCGCGCGTTACCCTGATGTTGAGCTTATGTTTGTTCGTGACTGAAAATATCCCGCCTGATTCTACATGGAAATACGCGCCTGTACACCGACGCTGCGCGGGGGGTCGATAAAACCGAAATAAGCGCCGCGAAATACCGGCAAATCATTGATCCAGGTCGTGGTCTTTTTATCGGTGAGATTTTTGCCGACCAGGGCCACACTCCAGCGATCATCGCCGGCAGCGAGCTCGACCCTGGCATTCAGTTTGGCAAAACCGTCCTGTCTTGCCAACGGGTCGAGGTCCAGCGCGGTATGGTAACTGCCGGTAAAGTTGACGTCGCCCTGCAATGTCAGACGGTAATTGCCAACCGGCGCGCTGTATTCCGCATTCACGTTGCCGGCTATTTCCGGCGAGAACTGTAAATCCTTGCCGGAGAGGTCCTGGTTGCATTGTCCGGCCGGCCGGCCCGTGGCCGCGAATGCTGTTTGTTGCGGCGCTGTACAGACGGCGCCGGGGAAGTCATCGTATTCCGCGTCGAGCCAGGCGATAGCGCCTCCAATGGTAAAGTTCTCCGTTATCCGCCATTGGCCGTCTGCTTCCACTCCCTGGGAAGTGGCTGATGCGGCATTTTCGACAATAAAGGCAAAACCGTTCCAGGCCGCCACCTGCAAATCCTTATATTGATTATTGAAATACGCTATATTCAGCTTCGCGGCGCCACCGAGAAGAGTAAACTTGCCGCCTGTTTCCCAGGCTTCCACCTCCTCCGGGTCAAACGCGGCGAGCTCCAGCGCGCCCCCCACGTTCTGGGCATCGAAGCCGCCGGATTTAAACCCTTCAGAGTAGGTGGCGTAAATCATGGCCTCATCGGTCAGGTCAAATTGCAGTCCCGCTGAGGGAGAGAGATCCGTATCGTTCCTGTCCAGGTTGTAGGCGTGGGGGATGCGGCCGATTATCCGGGCAAACGGCTCCTGCCCAGGGGCCCGGGTTTGCGTACCCAGGGCGGCGATAAGCAGTTCTTTATCCACTTCTTTTTCATCATCCGTATAACGCAACCCGACAGAGAGACGCAACCGATCAACAATGTTCACCGTCCCCTCGCCGAATGCCGCAAAACTCTCCGTATCCTGGTCATAAAAGGTAATGACACTGGAGTCAAGCGGAAACAGCTGAACACCGGCGGCGATAAGCGACGAAAAGTTGAAATTGAATGATTCCTCGATACTCAGGTTTTCAGTCTGGTAATAGAGACCGCCGAGGAACTCGAAGCGGGAATCGGCGGAGACAAAATGAACCCGTAGCTCCTCGGAAAATTGATCATGCTCCTGCTTATTTGACTGCTCCGCATATTCCGGGACGGGGGCAAACTCAGCCGGTATATTGTTGGTAAAGTCGTATTCCACGTAGGACGTGATCGACGTGAGGGTCAGGCTGTCGTTGACCTCATAGTCAAGGGTCAGGGTGACATTGCCGGTATCCGTGTTGTCAAAATCATCCCCGGGCGTTGCGTTGTTATAATCCAGTTCGGTCTCAAAAGCCGGATCGGTCGCCGCATAAAGCCCCGCCAATGGTCCTGCGGCCACCATTTGCGCGTTCCTGCCGTCAACGTCATAGGAAGAAACCTCTCCCTTGAGCGTGACCGCCAGTCGCTCCGTAGCATCCCAGACAAAAGTGCCCCGTAGCATGTATTCCTCGCGATTCGGCTCATCGCCACCGGCATAGGAATTGTCGATATAGCCGCTTGCCGATTGATAGTTGGCCGCTATGCGGCCTGACAAGCTATCGCTCAACGGGCCGGAAAGTACGCCGGTAATACCCCATTGATCCGTTTCGGTGAAATATTCCCCGGCAATGTAGCCTTCCATTTCTTCGCTCGGCTTCCTGGTGATGACGTTGATGGCGCCGGCGATCGTATTTTTGCCGAACAGGATACCCTGGGGGCCTTTCAGAACTTCGACTCGTTCCACGTCGAAAAACGGGTTGCGCGCGGACCGGCCGCGGCCGAAATACACCCCGTCTATATAAGTGCCGACCGATTGTTCAAAGGCCTGGTTCGCCCCGGAACCTATCCCGCGGATAGTGACGCTCTGCTGGGTCGCGTTCTCATTAATCTGCAAGTTAGGCGTAAATGCCGAGAGTTCTTCCAGACGGCGAATGGACATACGGTCCAGTTTTTCACCGCTGGTGACGGAAACTGAAATAGGTACGTCATCCAAGGACTCCACCCTCTTTCTGGCAGTCACCGTAATCTCTTCCAATACGGTCTGTGCGGATATAGCGCCACTCATCAGGAAAAATAAATTGGCAAGAATTATAAATCGGATATTCATTCGTCACAGTCCCCATAGGTAGTACTTGAATGAATAACAATTTATTGGATAGATTATGTAAAATCTTAATATTTCACGCCAATTTATTAATATAATATGCCATAGTTAGTGTGTTGGCCTGGCCTTTCCAAAATCAGCAGATGTCTACCCATGACTGGACGACTGAGAATGCGGGAAGCTTCTGAAACAGGGCCAGATATATCCACAACAAATACGAATGCCAAAATGACCAGAAACGCAGAATTACATCTTGGCACCTCTATCAGCGGTTGGGGTCGGGCGGTACTGCTGGCGTTAAACTCCTTGGGGATTGACGGGCATCAGGTATTTCTTGACTGCGGGTTAGACCCCAATGAGCAGGGAAAATCCTACGTGCGAAATCCTGTTGAGAAAATGCAACACGTTTGGCGTATCGCCGAGACCAGCGTTGCGGACAGCGCGCTGCTTGCAGAACGGATTGTCCGATACCTTAACGCCAGTTCATTCCATGCCCTGGGTTTCGCTTTGTACGCAAGCAGCTCTATTGTGGACCTGTTTAACCGATTATGCGCCTATCGCGAGATGTTCAGTTCATCGGTCAACCTGTTCACGCGCAGGACGGAACGCGAATTTATCTTTGTTATTGAGGATTTACGGCCGGTAAAGAGTCACATTACTTCCGATGTCCTTGTCTTGTTCCTGTTAAAAGTTTGTCGGGAATTATCCGGGCCCGAGTTCTCGCCGACAGCCGTAGAAGTGCCATGGGACAAGAGCCAGTATCCTGATTCATTCAACGAACTGATCCGGGCGCCGTTATTCTACAAGTCCCGACATCACACCTTGCGGTTTCAGCGGGCCGACGTTGAAAGAGCGCTGCCCGGCGCCAATATGCAACTGGCAAACTACCAGGATAAATTATGTCGTGATTACCTCTACTCCCTGGATGAAAGTAAACACCTGTCAGTACGCGTAAGATTGAAGATCAAGCAAACCTTGACCAGCGATAAATTCGGTATCGGATATGTAGCTTCCAGTTTGAATATGAGCGCCAGGACATTGCAGAGAAAACTGCGGGCGGAGAGAGTGAGTTTCAGTGACTTACTGGAAGAGGTAAGAAAGGAATTGGCCATGGAATACATCCAGAATCCCGGCGCGAACGCGACACAGTTGGCCTATATGCTTGGTTTTTCCGATCTCCCCAGCTTTTCCTTTCGTTTCAAAACCTGGTTCGGACAGACGTTTACCGAATATCGCCGGCTCAATAAACATTCAATCGCCGGCTAATCCCAGGGCAAACGCATACTTTAAGTCATAACCTGGTAAGGGGTTATCGCCAAAGGCTTGTTCCCCTTGTCAGGGGGGCTTATTCAGGGTATCCCCAGGGGATTTTGATCAAGGTATGCGTTTGCCCTGTTGGGAAGCTCGCATTTCCTGATCATTTGGCCGATAAATTGCACGAGTTGTTTTCCCGGATAGGAATTGCGCCAGGCCAGGGCTACGTCTCTCTCCGGCGCCGGTTTTGCGAACGGCATGTATTCAATCAGGTTGCCAAGTCCATCATGCGCCTGGACGGCGGTTGAAGGCAATACGGTTACGCCTGACCCGGCTGCAACCATCTGTTTGATGGTTTCAATTGAACTCCCCTCCAGGGTTTTTTGTATTTTGTCCTTTGAGAAAGTATCACTTCTGCAGGCCGGGCAGGCATCCATGACCTGGTCCCTGAAACAGTTGCCCGCTTTCAGCAATAACAGGGTTTCATCGATCAAGTCGTCTGCCTTGATTTGTTTTTTATCCGTCAACTTATGGTTTTTGGGCAATACGACCGTGAACGGTTCCTTGTACAATATATCCATGTTTACGCCCGGTTGTTCGAAAGGCGTGGAAATGATAATCATGTCCAACTCGCCGCGCTTTAATTGCCCGGCTAAATTCATCGTAAAATCTTCTTCGATTATAAGGGTTAAATCCGGGGCTTCCCGGTTGAGCAACGGTATGAGATACGGCAGCAGAAAAGGGCCAATCGTGTATATCACCCCCAACCTCAATGGTCCTTTTAATTGATCTTTTCCCTCTCCTGCGATTGATTTTATTAAATTTGCCTGTTCCAACACTAAAATAGCCTGGTCAATGATGCGCCGTCCGACTGGCGTGACCGCTACGTCATGTTGATGTCTTTCAAACAGGGTCACGCCAAGTTCGTCTTCCAGCTTTTTGACGGCGACGCTGAGCGTGGGTTGGCTGACAAAACACGCTGCGGCAGCTTTGCCGAAATGCAGTTCCCGTGAGACGGCGACGATATAACGCAATTCCGTGAGAGTCATGCTTCAACCGCCTCCCCGTTTATTTTGCGGCAACCCTTGCGTAGTTGGACAAGCCTTGGTCGGCCGGGATGGCCTCAGGGGGAGAGTGTATTAATTTCAACAGGGCAAGATCAACGTAATGGGCATTGTATGAGTTTCCCGCTATCAATTTGAATGGTTTATCGGGTTCCCCCAGGTGATATAAAACAAGTGACGCCCCTGAGAAATCATCATCAACGGTCAAGGCATGCGTGGTTATTATCGTTTTCATGCCGGCCGCAAGCGCGGCAAGATTGCCATTTTTTGTATCTTCTATCGCGATACAGTTTTCCGGTTCAAGACCCAATTCAGATAGCGTGGCATGGTAAACCGCGGCAGATGGCTTTTTATCCTGCACGGTATCACACGTGACTATGGCGGAAAAAAGCTCGCTGCTGTTTTTGCCCAGGGCGCTATCCAGCAAGGTCACTACATTTTTTCCGGAGGAACTTGTCGCGATCGCCAATTGAATCCCCGCTTGTCCGGATTCGGTAATAAGTCTGCGAATGCCCGGGCGTAATTCAATTTTATCCGCCACAAGTTTTTGCCTGTACAAATCAGATTTCTTCCGGTGTATGGCGTCAGTAATTTCATATAATTCTTTACGTTCGTTATTGACCAGATGCCGGGATTCCAGACAGTGACGAATTCTCTCTTTTCCGCCGGAAATAGAGAGCAGCCTTTTGTACTCACTATGGGACCAGTTCAACGGATAGCCAAATTCCTCGAAAGCGAGATTAAAGGCCCGGCGATGAATATCTTCCGTATCGGCAAGCGTTCCATCCATGTCAAAAATGATCGCCTTGAGCTCACTCATAAAAAATGTCAGCCACGTATCCCATAATGGATGAAGAGAGTGGGAGGTCGAGATCATTGGTGAAACGCGGTTCGGCATACTGGACTACGGCGTACCCGCCGACGACCAGGTATCTAACGCGGTTGACGTTGAAAAGTCTCAACAGATCGCTGAAGTCGGAGTTGACGAACATCAAGGCCTTTGATCTTGGCGTAGTGAGCGATCAGACTCCAAGTAGCGTCGAAACGCGCTTTTGGAGATTGCGCTTGCCAAAAGCGCACATCAAACGAACGATCAAGCTCCTCCAACTTTCCGCGACGTTCAACAACGTTCGTTCTCATGGTTGGAATGATAACAAAATTGAAGAATGATAGCAAAGCGGTCTACGAGCTTTTTCTCTTGATGATGATTTCTTTCCACTGTGCAGGGCCCATTTGATGGACGGAATTGCCGCTGGCATCCACGGCAACGGTAACCGGCATGTCTTTTACTTCAAATTCATGTATGGCTTCCATGCCCATCTCCGGGAACGCGACTATCCTGGAGTTGGTAATCGCCTTGGATACCAGGTAGGCGGCGCCGCCGACGGCGGTCAAATAGACGGCGCCGTATTGCTTTATGGCCGTTATTGCAATCGGGCCCCGTTCTGCTTTGCCTATCATGCCGATTAACCCTGTTTTCTCCAACATCATGCCGGTAAATTTATCCATTCTGGTCGCAGTGGTGGGCCCTGCCGGCCCGACGACTTCATCCCTGACTGCATCAACGGGTCCCACGTAATAGATAAACCGATTACTGAAATCGACTTCAGCGGGCAGCGGTTCCCCCTTATCCAACAGGTCTTTCAGCTTCTTATGGGCGGCGTCCCGACCGGTCAATAATTTGCCGCTTAACAACAGGGTTTCACCGGGACGCCAGTCGGCGACGTCATCCCGCGTGAGCGCATCCAGGTTCACGCGGCGGGAGTCAGGACCGGCTTCCCAGCTTATCTTCGGCCAGTCGTCCAGGGCCGGCGGTGTTTGCAGGGCCGGCCCGCTGCCATCCAGGGTAAAATGTGTATGACGGGTGGCGGCGCAGTTGGGGATCAAGGCCACGGGCAGTGATGCGGCATGGGTGGGATAGTCGATGATCTTGACGTCCAGCGCCGTAGTCAAGCCACCAAGACCCTGGGCGCCGATCCCCAGGTCGTTAACCCGGTCGAAAATTTCCAGCCGCAAATCTTCAATGTTTGATTGGGGCCCCCGTTGTTTCAGTTCCTGGATGTCTATGGGCGCGAGCAAGGCCTCTTTTGCCAGTATGACGGCTTTCTCCGCGGTGCCGCCGATGCCTATGCCCAAAATCCCCGGCGGGCACCAGCCTGCCCCTAAGGTCGGCACTACCTCGACGATCCAATCGGAAATACTGTCGTTGGGGTTGAGCATCGCCATCTTCGCTTTGTTCTCGGAACCTCCGCCTTTTGCCGCGACGTGGACTTCGACTTCATCCCCGGGCGTCACCTCCGTATGAATGACTGCCGGCGTGTTGTCACCCGTATTTTTCCTGCTGCCGGCAGGGTCCGATAAAATGGAGGGGCGCAGTACGTTATCCTCGAGGGTATAGGCTCGCCTGACGCCTTCATTAATCATGTCTGTCACGCTCATATCGGCATCGTCCCAACGAACGTTCATGCCGATTTTAATAAACACCGTCACGATTCCGGTATCCTGACAAATCGGCCTCCGGCCTTCGGCGCACATGCGGGAATTAACCAGTATTTGCGCCAGCGCGTCCCTGGCCGCCGGGGATTCCTCTTTTTCGTATGCCTGGTGTACCGCCCCGATAAAATCCCCGGGATGATAGTACGAAATAAATTGCAAAGAATCGGCTACGCTTTCTATTAGATCGTTTTGTCTGATTATCGTCATGTTATTCAGTGTTTGAATGAAGGGGTTCTTCTGCGACGCCTGCGGATAGTATAACGTACCAGCCCACAAATACCCATGCCTGGCAGTTACTGCCAGCAGTGGGTTTGGCGGCTGTTTTTCCGTTCCATGGGCCATCCCTGGCCCGTCCCATGCTCATCCCTGGCGTCAGTCACTCTAAAACAGCCCCCAAACCCACTTTCGACGAACGGCGGGAACTCCTCGCCCAGGCCTGAAAAAAATTGACTGATTGGTCAGAATTTGAAAGAATGGGCCTTGTGGACACAATTACAACAGGTACAGCCCAAACGTCTGGCCCGAAGTTGGACGCGCTGGCGAGTACGGGCAATTCTCTATGGAATCCGGACCTTGCCCCGACGGGAGAAAAGCAACGGACCTGGGACTGGATAAACATCTCGGCGCTTTGGGTCGGCATGGTTGTCTCGGTCCCGGCCTATTTATTGGCTTCCGGTCTTATGCAGGAGGGCATGGCCTGGTGGCAGGCGACGCTGACGATATTTTTGGGAAATATCATCGTCATGATCCCGATGATGCTGAACGGTCACGCCGGCGCAAAGTATGGCGTGCCGTTTCCGGTTTTATTGCGCGCTTCGTTCGGCACGGTCGGGGCTAAACTGCCGGCTATGTTGCGCGGCCTGGTGGCCTGTGGTTGGTTCGGCATCCAGACCTGGGTAGGGGGTTTTGCCATCTACCAGATACTCAATGCAATGACCGGTGGCGCCCTCATCAGGCCGGTCATTCCCTTTATTGGCATCGATTTTACCCAGTTGTTGTGCTTTCTGTCATTTTGGGCAATACAACTTGTTTTTATACAGAAAGGGACGGAATCCATTCGCTGGCTTGAGACCCTGGCCGCTCCTTTTTTATTATTAGCCGCGTTTGCGTTACTGGCATGGGCTTATGTCCGGGCCGACGGTTTTGGCGACATGTTGTCAATGCCTTCGGCATTTGTGCCCGGCGGCGCGCGGGAAGGGGAATTCTGGCAGGTATTCTGGCCTGGTTTGACCGCGATGGTGGGTTTCTGGGCAACCATGACGCTGAATATCCCGGACTTCACCCGCTATGCCCGCAGTCAGCGGGATCAATTTTTAGGACAGGGCATCGGTTTGCCTGTCCCCATGGCGTTGCTTGCTCTCGTCAGCGTGTTTGTCACCTCGGCAACCGTGATAATTTTCGGGGAAGCGATCTGGGACCCGGTTGTATTAGCCGGGCGACTCGGCGGGATCGGTGTCATTGCAGGACTGGCAGTATTGACGATTGCCACTTTAACCACGAACCTGGCCGCGAACATTGTTGCGCCGGCCAACGGTTTTTCCAACCTTGCGCCAAAGAGAATTTCGTTCAGGTTGGGGGGGTATATTACCGCCGGGCTCGGTATTGCCATCATGCCCTGGAAACTGCTGGAATCCGCCGGGGCTTATTTGTTTATCTGGCTCATCGGTTATTCATCCCTGTTGGGTCCCATTGCCGGCATCATGATCACGGATTATTTTTTTATCAGGAAATGTCGCCTGGAGACGGCTGCGCTCTATAGCGGGCATGGAGCATACAGTTACAAGAAAGGCTGGAACGTCAATGCCATCACAGCCCTGTGCCTGGGGATCGCGCCGAATCTCCCCGGGTTTTTGAATGCCATCGGGTTCGCAAGTGATTTACCGTATTTTTTTATCAGTCTGTATCATTATGCCTGGTTCGTCGGGGCATTTATAGCCGGATTTATTTATTACCTGTTAATGAGCATGGGCCGGCATGAACCGCCGGCCTGGAATTAAACGAGGCTTTTTATTCATTCGGAGGTGTTGTTAATGGAGTTCGGTATTTGTTTCAAGGGTTTCATCCAACCCGGAAGAGTGCGTTACCTGGTCCGTCAGGCGGAAATGGGCGGGTTTGCCTATTGCTGGTTTTATGACTCCCATATTCTCTGGCGTGATTGTTATTCCGCCATTGCCATGGGCCTGGAGCACACGCGGCACATGCGTTTCGGCCCTTGCGTGACCAATCCGAACGTCAGGGATTGGTCCGTGGCGGCAAGCATGTTTGCGGGTTTATCCCTGCAAAGCGAGGGACGGTTTGATGTTGGCCTGGGTCGGGGCGACAGTTCCATGCGGGTGATGGGGAAAAAACCTGCGGGCATCGCCCGCGTTGCTGAATTTACTCAAAAAGTAAAGGCCCTGGCTCGTGGCGAGGAAGTGACTTATGCCGAATGCCCCGAGCCCGTCCGGTTCCGGTGGGTTGCGGGGCACGAAATACCCGTATGGATAGCCGCTTACGGCCCGAAAGCCCTGGCGGCGGCCGGCGAGCATGGCGATGGGGTGATCCTCCAGATTGCCGAACCGGCCCTGGTGCGCTGGTTTGTTGAACAGTGCCGCGCCGCGGGCAAGGCCGCCGGACGGGATATGTCAACGTTCAGGGTAATGTCCGCCGCGCCGGCCTGTTTTGGTCCTGCGGATGAATGCATCGAGGCCACCAGGTGGTTTCCGGCGATGGTAGGCAACCACGTTGCCGACATCGTTGAAAAATATGGCGCGGACTCGGAAGAAGTCCCGAAAAGCCTGACTGCATACATTGAAAAGCGCCGGGGCTATGATTATGAAAAACACGGCGAAAGCGATAACCCTTTCCTTGATTTTATCACCCCGGACATTGTCAGGAGTTTCTGCGTGTTGGGTAGCCCTGCTGAGCATATTGCCAAACTGAAAGAACTCGAGGCGGCGGGTACGACCCAGTTTAATATCTACCTGGAGAACGGCAATGAAGAAGAGATCATCGCCAAGTACGCAGAATCCATCATCCCCGGGTTTGCCCCCTGAGTTTATCCCTCGGGAGCTTGCGCCGCAGAAAAATGAACCAGTCCAGCTCAGCGCTCGCCGACCCCCGCGCCTGCCCCGGGTCATGCCGGCGCTTGCCGGGGGGCAGGGCAACCACAGGGGGTTGCCCCTGCGGGTCGGCGCCAGTGGCGGCGATGGGGTTTCTGCGCTGCCCTCAAGGGGACAGGGGATTATTCCTGCAACGGCGCCGGCTCCCGATTTATCGAATAGCGGAATGAACTGCCCATGCTTCCCCAGGAAATTATCAGGAAAAAAAGAAATGGAGAGGTCCTGACGCTCGCTGAAATCAGGTTCTTCGTGAACGGCCTGGCAGATGGTTCAGTTTCATCCGAACAAGTATCAGCCCTGGCCATGGCCATCTTTTTTCAATCCATGAATTTTACTGAGACCGGTGAGTTAACCCGGGCGATGGTGGCCTCAGGCAAGGTGATTGACTGGACGGAAGAAGGGATTGAAGGGCGGGTTGTCGATAAGCATTCAACGGGGGGCGTAGGTGACAAGGTCAGCTTGATGCTGGCGCCGATGGTTGCCGCCTGCGGCGCGTATGTGCCGATGATTTCCGGTCGCGGTCTGGGGCATACCGGCGGTACCCTTGACAAGTTGGACAGTATTCCCGGTTATGCTACGTCTCCAGGTCTCGGTGCTTTTAAAAAGGTGGTCAGGTCGGTCGGGTGCGCGGTCATCGGCCAAACTGCTGAGCTGGCGCCTGCGGACAGGCGGTTTTATGCAATCCGGGACGTAACTGCAACCGTCGAATCCATTCCGTTGATTACCGCATCGATACTATCCAAAAAAATTTCAGCCGGCCTGGATGGTTTATCCATGGATATAAAAACCGGGACGGGCGCTTTTATGGAAACCGAAGCTGACGCGCAAGCGCTGGGTCAATCCATCGTCAACGCGGCTGCTGAAATCGGTTTGCCCGTCAAGGCTGTGATCACCGACATGTCCGAAGTATTAGGGAGAAATGCAGGGAACTCCGTTGAGATACGGGAGACGATAGATTATTTGACGGGCGCTTATCGTGACAGCCGCCTGCATGAAGCCGTTTTCACGCTCGCGACGGATATGCTGGAGTTGGCCGGGATAGAGAGAGATCAGCGCAAGGCGCGGAAATTGTTGCAATCAGTATTGGATGGGGGGCAGGCAACCCGGGTTTTTGCTGAAATGGTCAGCGCCCTGGGAGGCCCTGCCGACCTTGTCGAACGCGTCGATCATTATTTGCCGCCGGCCCCCGTTGCCAAACCCGTTTTTCTCGAGGAAGAAGGGTACGTCGCCAATATCGACGTGCGCATGGTGGGGAATGCTATTGTCGCATTAGGCGGCGGTCGAAGGCGCGTTGAAGATCGTATCGATCATGCCGTTGGACTGACGGACGTGGCGGGCATCGGCGCCTGTATCGGCGCGGGTGCTCCGGTGGCCCGCGTCCACGCCCGGGATGAGGCCGGCGCTGACGCGGCGTTTGCATCATTGCAGCGGGCATTCAGGCTTACCGGCGAAAAACCTTCAGCCAAGCCGGTCATCCGTAAAACCATCGAATTATTTTGACTAAATGATAAATAAATATTTGACTTTCTGGTCAGAACAATGAAATGATTTTCCAAGTGGCCATATCGGGCCTTGTAAAAATGAAACAGTTTTCAGATACGCGGCGTACAGGGGGAAATAAAAATGGGTAATTTAAAATTCTCAACTGGTGGTACTACACTGTTTTTTCATTCGATCAGCATATCTTTGTGCCTGGCGCTTCTCCTTACGAGTGGAGACGTCGTATTTGCCCAGGGTTCAGGCGCGGGCGCCAGCGTTTTTGAAGAAATTGTCGTAACGGCAAGAAAACGGGAGGAAAGCCTTGAAGATATTCCGGTTGCGCTGACCGCTTTTACCGAAGAGGATTTCGCCAACCTCAACATGGGTGATTTGTTCGATATCGGGAAAAACGTCCCTAACCTTTTTATCGGAAATTTCGGCAATGGCAACCAAAATCATACCAGCGTGTTCATGCGCGGCGTCGGCACGCAAGATCACATCATTACGGTTGATTCGGCGGTCGGTTTATATCTCGATGGCGTTTACCTGGGTCGCCAGGTCGGCTCGAACCTGAGTCTTTCCAATATCGAACGGGTCGAAGTGGCTCGCGGCCCCCAGGGCACGTTATACGGGCGCAATTCGATTGGCGGCGCGATCAACGTCATAACGAAGAAACCGACGGGTGAGGATGAAGCGACGCTGACGGTGCAGGGAGGTTCCCGCGCCCGCGGGAAATTCGATTTTTACGGTACTACCCGGTTGGCGGACAACCTGGCGGCCTCGTTGACGGGTTTTTATAACAGGCGTGATGGTATCGGTGAATTTATCAACCAGCCGAATACGGAAGTTGATATTGGTGAGATTCGTGAAGCCGCGGTGCGGGCCATGTTTAATTTTACCCCTTCCGACGATTTTTCCGTGCTGGTGACCGCCGATTTCGCGGACAACGCTTATGGCCAATCCCCGACGCACTTCAATGCGGCGCCCGGGCAATTTCCCAATGGTCTGGCCGGCGCCCTGTTTGCCGACAAGCCCGATGATAACGCTTCGCCCGCGGATAATATCGCCGAGCAGACCACCCAGGCTTACGGCTTTTCAGCCACGGCCGACTGGAACCTTTCGGACGTCTATGCCGTAAAGCTCATCGGAAGTTACCGCTTTGGTGAATATACCGGTGGGACCGACCAGCAGGATAGCATCGGCGGCGTTGTCTTTCCGGAGCGGGGCGAGGCCGACCAATATTCCGTTGAACTGCAATTCAGCGGCGATTTTGCTTCCTGGGATTTTATCACGGGCGCGTATTATTATAGCGAAGACGGCGAGACGGTATCCCGCCCATTTGAAATCTTCCCCCCGTTTGTCACCGATGGTGAAATCAATGTTTCCCAGGAGGTCGAGAGCTATGCGCTATTCGGCTCCGTCGATTATTCGCTCACCGATTCCCTCAATATAGGCGGTGGTGTCCGCATTACCCATGACAGCAAGGATGCCGCCGGCGTGGCCACCCTGTTTCAGCCGGCTGTTCCCGTGCCACGCTCGGAGGATTGGACTGAAGTGACCTGGGATGCGTCTGCCATTTATGCCATCAATGAGGATGTGAATTTTTACGTGGCGATTTCCCGCGGTTATCAAAGCGGCGGGTTCCCGGCGCGTCCTTTCGGCGGTGACGCAACGTTTGTCTCCTTCGACCCCCAATTCGCGTTGAACTACGAAGGCGGGATAAAAGGTATTTTGTTTGACCGTCTGCGCCTGGCTACGACCCTGTTCTGGACGGATTATACGGACTTGCAATTGCAAACGAATCGTTTTGACCCGGCCCTCGGTTTTCTGACCATCACTGAAAATGCGGGTGAATCGCGTACCTGGGGCGTGGAGTTTGAGGGCACTTTGCAAGTGAATGAGAATTTCAGCGTACAAACCGCCGTGGGTTACATGGATTCGGAATTTACCGAGGTTGACCAAGCGGTTGCAGGAACCGTCGAAGGCGGCATTCCACAGTTGACGCCGGATTGGACGTTTTCCATATCACCGGAATACGTTATGGGCCTGAATAACGGCGGCTCCCTGGCGTTTCGCCTTAATTACAATTACCGCGGTGATATGTTCGGTGAGGCAAATAACCAACCTTTGAACCTGGTTGAGAGCCGCGATTTACTGGATTTCAACATCCGTTATCAACCCGGCGACCCGAGTTGGCATCTGGCAATCTACGGCGAGAATGTCCTGAACGAGGCTTACGATAACGCCTCAGGCACCTTCGGCAATCCTTTCTCCATTACCATTCGCAGCAATGACCGGAGCGAATTTGGAGTGCGTTTTTCCAAAACTTTCGGCGGTGATTAGGCTCCCGCATTCGGGAGCGGGTTAAAAGGGGGTACTGCGGTACCCCTTTTTATTATAAAGTGGCGTAACAATGAATCATCAGAACACAATCCAATTGGACCCGGACACGAAGAAATTTCTGTTGAAAATGCGGCAAGCCGGACCGCTGGACATCAGGGCTGAAACTATTGCCGTTGTGCGGGAGACCCTCAAGCAGGCGCATCTCGAGGTAAACCTGCCCGTTGAAATCAGCCGGCAAATTAAGGTACGGATGATAAGTCGCGATATTCCCGGACCCCATGGCCCCGTGCCGGTCAGGATTTATAAACCGGGGAAGGTCGATGATGATCAATTACGCCCGGTGATCATTTTTTATCATGGTGGTGGCTGGATTTGTGGTGACCTGGATACCCATGAAGGCACGGTACAATATCTTTGCGCTGAAAGTGGCGCCATTATCATTAACGTGGGTTACAGGCTGGCGCCGGAGTTTCCTTTTCCCGCGGCGGTTGACGATTGCCATGCCGCGCTTTGCTGGACTGTCGAGAATATTTTGGAGGCAGGCGGCGACCCGAACAGGCTATATGTTGCCGGCGACAGCGCCGGTGGAAACCTGGCAACGGTTGTCTGTCATATCAATAAAAGACAAGCCGGCCCGAAGATTGCCGGGCAGATATTGATATATCCGGCGGTTGAAGCGCCCAGGACCCGCAACCGCTCCAGGGAGTTGTTCGGTAATGGGGAATATATTCTCAGTAATTCCGAGTTGAACGCTATGATTTTGCTTTATGCAAGCAAGCCGGAAGATTTGGATGATTATCGATTTTCACCCCTGGCAGCCGACGATTTTACCGCTCTCCCGGATACGCTCCTGATCGCCGCGGAATGCGATATTTTATGCGATGAAGGTTGGGCCTATGCCGAGAAGCTGAGGAAGGCCGGCGTGACCGTGGATTACAAGTTGTACAGGGGGACCGTACACGGGTTCGTAACGTTTGCCGGCGCGATCGGCCTGGGCATCGACGCCCTGGATTATATGGCCAAGTACATCAGGAATCGAGAATGACCCAGGGGCAGGTCCCCGTGCCTGCCTTCCATCGATCAATCCAAAGTTGGTGGCGCGCCAAGCCGCTCGCCTGAAATAAGCTCACTTGCCTTTTCGCCAATCATGATGGCCGGCGCATTGGTGTTTCCATGAGTAATTGTCGGCATGATCGAGGCATCCGCCACCCGCAGGCCCTCGACCCCCCGTACCCGCAAATCCCCATCGACAACGGCTTCTTCATGGATTCCCATCTTGCAGGACCCGACCGGGTGCAAAGTAGTCATTGCGGCATCCACCAGCCAGCCGGCGAGTTGCTCATCGGTTTTGTACTGTAAACCCGGCGCCAGCTCCCGGCCTAGAACCCCGTTGAACGCCTTGCAGTCCATTACCTCGCGCAGCAGCTGTACCCCGGCGACCGCGGTCTGAATGTCCCGCTTGTCGTCCAGGTAGTTTGCATGGATAAGGGGGGCATCCGCGGCCTGGTTGGAACGCAAGGCAATTCTGCCCCGGCTCTTTGGATTCAGCGGGCCTATCCGAATTGTCAAACCGTGGTAACGGGCAGCGTCTTTCTTGCCGAAAAACGGCAGGGACCAGTGCAGGTTCGCGGTATCCTCGGTGGCGGGCATGAAATGTGTCTGGATATCCGGCACGTCCAGGCTGGCAGAAGATTTCATGAAGGAGCCTGCCTCGTAGGGAAACGTCGTTATAAATCCGGCGCCGAACAGGGTGGCCCGGGCCACTCCAAGGGTCACCTTGTCGATACGCAGGTCATTGCGTAGTGACACCGGCTGGTTCAATTCGTATACAAGACAGCAATCCACGTGGTCCTGGACGTTCTTTCCCACGCCGGGCAAGTGATGGACGACCGGAATCCCATGTCGGCCCAGTTCCTCGCTGTCGCCGATACCCGACAGCATCAGCAGTTGTGGAGAATTGACCACGCCGGCGGACAGGATGACTTCTTTTTCCGCCCCGGCGAATGCGAGCTTGCCGCCCGCCTGGTATTCAACTCCGTCGGCCCGGGTACCCGAAAACACGACGCGGCGCGTAAGCGCATTGGCGATCACCTTGAGATTCTTGCGCTTCGCCGCAGGTTTCAGGAACGCGGTTGCGGCGCTGCATCGCTTGCCCCGCCTGATCGTGAAATCGTAGCGGCCAAACCCTTCCTGGCGCTCGCCGTTGAAATCATCGGTATAGGGATAGCCCGCCTGTTGGCCCGCCTCGATAAAGGCGTCGTACATGGCGTTACTCGCACGGGAGCGGCGAACGGTCAGTTCGCCGCTCCGGCCGTGATATGGGTCGTCCCGGTCTGTGTGTCCTTCTGAGCGCTTGAAACAAGGCAGCACGTCGGCGTAAGACCAACCCGGCAACCCCAGCCGCGCCCAGCCGTCATAATCCGCAGGATTGCCGCGCACGTAAATCATGCCGTTAATCGTTGAACTGCCGCCCAGTACCTTGCCCCGCGGCCAGTATACTTCCCGGCCGGCGAGGTGAGGTTCCGGTTCGGTGTAATAATTCCAGTTATAGATACCCGAGTGCATCAATTTGCCCATCAGCATGGGCAGCCGAAACAGGTAGTTGGTATCCCGGCCTCCCGCTTCAAGCAGCAGGACCCGGTTATCCGGGTTTGCCGAAAGCCGATTTGCGATTACGCAGCCGGCGGAGCCGGCGCCAACCACGATGTAATCATACTCTTTGGCCCGCATGTCGATTTTCTCCGGCGCTTACCAGCGGATTGGTTCCGCCTGCATTGCGCCCAGTTTTTCGTTACAAAGACTAAAGGGATTCGGACGGCGCAAAAAATCATCTCCCGCCGCCGGGTGCGGCATGGCTACAATCGCGGGATGCTTGTCGAGTTTATCGGCTGGGGCAATGCCGCCGGTTACGGCAGCTTCTTGCGCGGCATCCCCGAATAAAAGGAAAACAACCGGCTGTGAAGGACGAGCGGAAAAGTAGTTGATCAGACGCGCGATCAACGGTTTCCATAGGGGCAGGTGACCGCGTGCCTGGTGGGGGTCGCCCTGCACTGAAAAGCGGCTGATGGTCAGGCTGGCATTCAACAGCAGGACGCCTTGCTCTACCCACTCCTGCGCCAGCTGAGACGGCGCCGGAAAGCCGAGGGCCGGGTCGCGAATAACCCGGAGTACGCCGGGCCACCTACTGGTTCCCTCGGCGTGACGCGGTTCGCCGGAACGAAAGGCATATACGCACTGGAGCAGGCTTCTGACACTACAGGAAAACATTTTTTCCAATTCACTCCAGCAACGGTATCCTCCCGCCTCGAACGAGCGCCCCGTAGAAAAACCGATGTCAGGATACGGGTCCTGCCCCACTACCACGCAACGCACCATACCAGGAGTCAAGTGGTCAAAAGCCCGAAACATGTGTGCGTCGGGAGGTTGCCCCGGCAACGGGAAATTACGCCGCGACGGAAATATCGGCTCCCAGGGGCATAGCTCCAATTGTTCGTCCACGTCGTCGAAGGCGGGTTCGACGCCGTCCAGAACCCGGCGCCATTCCTGGGAAAGATCGGCGCGCCAGTCCAGCAATAACTCATGCAACGCCTCCTTGAGCGGTATCGTCATCAGCATGTCTCCAGGCTGTAAGGCAGGGGGAAATTCAGGTCCAATATCGTTTGCGCCTGCGTTAGATATGAATTCATTTTACAATGACCGGCGTGAATTTGAAATTCTTGAATTCAGGAGATAAGCGCGTTTCGTCTTTGGGAAACGTGGGAAATGGTAATCAGCGCCAGCATCGCGCAGTAACAAAGACTGGTAAACTGCAAGGCCGTCACCATTGCATATTTATCGACGATGAATGAACTGACCGCCGGCGCTATGGCGGTTCCCAGGGCCGAGTTGAATATCAGGAAACTGATCATCCTCGGGCTTGGTTCTTCGACCAACATGGTGCCGAAGGCGATGATCAATTTCAACAGGCCACCGGTAACCAGGCCCAGTATGAACATGCTTGCATTCAACTGGGAGGCCGTATCGACAGTCCACAACGTGATGGTCAGCAGCGTCGCTATTATGCCGGAAATAAATATCACCCTGGTCGGCGTGAATTTCAGGACGAGCCAGAACATGATCAGTTGGCCGATAAACATGCCGGTGAAAAGCCGACTGACCAGGCTACCCGCCGCGTCTGCGCTTAAATTGAATTGTTGCTGGGTATAATTGGGTATCCAGGAATAGATCGTGACAAACCCCGCCAGGTAGATCAGGATAGCGCCGCCGAGCAGGTAAATTTCGACCGGCCAGTGACTATTCGCATTCCCGGCGCCATGGGGCGCCGGCCGCTTGGTCGTAGTCGGGTAATTGGAGAACGCGACAACCAGGACGATGAGGAGCGCTGTTGAGAAAGCAAGCAGGTAGGCGCTGCTCCAATGCAGCTGGCCGGCGATAAATTTACCGGCCAAAAAAGTGCTGAGCACGCCGGCCATGCTGTAGAATGAATCAGTCAGCAACATCATCGACGCGCGCAGACTGGCGGCGTAGGCATTCGTAATGACGATGATCGCAGCCGTTAAATTCACGCCACAGGCCAAGCCGATCAAAAACAGCCACAGGGGGAATAAAAGATACAGGTCCACCATGTACATGGCCCCCAAGGAGATACAGGTGAGACTGGAAAAACCCATGATGATATTCTTTATCCTGACAAGGTCGAAAATAAACAACGATATCAGGGTGCCGATCAATATCCCTGCGGTCAGGTAGGTGAAATCGGCGGTGGCGGTCGTTATCGACACGCCGTAATGCCGGGCGATGGGGGCGGTGACGATACCCAACGGCGAAATAACCGCAGACATGACAAAATAAGCCATGAAGCTGGCCAATGTAATCCTGTATTTATTTGCTGGCATTGATGGATAAGAGGCAGTCGGCGGGCAATTCGTACTATAATAAAAATTGACTATACGGTCAAATACTTTCAGTTTGTGAATAATGCGTCGTTCATTCAGCTTTGAACCATATTCGGCGGAATTCGCCGAAGATCCCTATTTTGTCTATGCGCGTATGCGCAGGGAATGCCCCGTCTATTATCACGAAGAATGGGATACATGGTTATTCTCTACTTATGAAGATATAAGAACACTGGTCATGGATGAACGCCTTGGCAGGACGATGGATCACGTCTTGACCCCTGGGGAGCTGGCCGGGTATCGTAAAAAACACAACTGGGCCGCGGCGCCTGAGCACAGCCGCTATGTAAAAACCTCGATCATTGACAGCGAGGGGGAATTGCATGGCCGTTTGCGCAAGGCGGTATTCAAGGTTTTCACGACCGTAGGGGTCAAGCAGCTGCGTGACTACGTGCAGGGTTTGATTAACCGTCAAATCGATTCCGTCGAATCTGAAAAAGAGATCGACTTCATCGAAGACCTGATTGCGCCCATTCCGGGTTTTGTCATAGGACAAATGTTAGACGTGCCGGAACGGGACCGCCCCCGATTACGGGCGTGGTCGGAAAACATCGTGCAGTTTTTTGAACCGGAACGGACTGCCGCGCATCGGGAACTGGCGGAGCGGGCGACTACGGAGTTTGCAGCTTACCTGGCTGAGTTGATAGCGATACGCCGGGAAGAACCGGGTGATGATCTGATTTCGGAAATGATCATCTGGCGGGACGGCGATGCCCACCTTGATCGCGATGAATTAATCTCGACTGCCATGACGATTCTCATGGCCGGCCATGGCTCAACCATCGATGCATTGGGTAACGGTATGCTGGCGCTGCTCCGGTACCCGGAACAGCTGGCCGCGCTGAGGGCCGAGCCCGGGCTTATTCATACCGCCGTGCAGGAAATGTTTCGCTATGAGCCACCCTTACCCTATTTTCATCGATATGCGCTGGAAGATATGGAATACAAGGGGCACGCGTTTCAAAAGGGGACGAAGTTGGGATTTCTTTATGCCTCGGCCAACCGGGACGGCGCCTGTTTTGACGCTCCGGATTCATTCGATATCCGGCGCAACCCGAACCGGCACCTGGCCTTCGGCGGCGGTGTCCATCATTGCCTGGGCAGCCACCTCGCGCGCCAGAATATGGTGATCATGTTTAATGCCATTTTACGGCGATTACCCGGGTTGCGGTTGGCGACGGCCGTAGAGCGGCTCGAATGGAGGCCCGGAATTCAGAGTCGCGGCCTGGCCAGCCTGCCGTTGAGGGTTTCCTGATTGTCTATTTCAATATTCCGCGCATTAGAATCTGTTTAATGTTTTTCCTGGATTGATTATAAAATCGCCTGTTGTCCAGGGTTTTCCCCAGCACGGAATCGATTTGTACGGCAAAGTCCGCATAATGTTGTGTCACGGCCCATATCATCATGATCAGGTGATAGGGATCGATATCAATCATTTCCCCCCGCTTCACCCATTTTTTGATCACGCGGGCCTTTTTCCTTACGACGTCGCGCAAGTAGGTATCGAGCACCGGTTTCAGGATGGGCGCGCCGGCTGCGATCTCATTCGCGAATACCCGCGATGCCATGGGGTATAACCTGGAAAATTCTATTTTTTGGTCGATATATGCGCCGATTTCATGTTCCGGCGATTCCTGTTCGTTCAGTTCCTTCAGGGGTTGCAACCAGATTTCCAGGATGTTGTGCAGCACGGCGAGGTAGAGCGCTTCCTTGGAAGAAAAATAATAAAGCAGGTTGGGTTTGGACATCTCGGCCTTGTTTGCGATCTGGTCGATTGTCGCCCCCCGGTAGCCGTACATGGAAAAAATTTCCGTGGCGGCATCCAGAATTTTCTCCCTGTTACGGACTTGAATCCGGCTGTCTTTCTTTTTTCCGCCTTTTTTTTCCGTGTCCAAGCCGTCAGGCAAGGGAAAATTCGAGTTCAACATCGTTTGCGTCTTTATGTGATTATGACAATTTGATCAGGTCAGCCCGTCGGCAATACAACCATTTTACTCCCGCTATCAAGGATTTCAATATATGCCGGCGCGCGATCCTGTAATATCTTTGACCAAAAGATAAAATAAAAATTGATGAAACTGAAATCAGTTTCTATAATTCATCCACCATGCAAGCAGGGGAAATCAGCCCGTGTCAAAAGTAAAAGCAGGTCTTATACAGATGGGTTTGAAAGGAGACGCGTCAATGGACGTCGACAAACTTCGCGATGCCATGCTGGAGGCGCATATCCCTTTTATCGAGCGGGCGGCGCAACAGGGCGTGCAAGTCCTGTCTTTTCAGGAAATATTTACCCAACCTTATTTTTGTCCCAGCCAGGACGTGAAATGGTATGCGGCTGCCGAGGCCGTCCCCGGCGGTCATACAACGAAACTGATGCAGGAATATGCAAAACAATACCAGATGGCGATCATCGCGCCTATCTACGAGGAAGCCGTGCCCGGGGTGTACTACAACACCGCGGCAGTGATTGACGCTGACGGGGCATACTTGGGTAAATATCGTAAAACCCATCTTCCCCAAGTCGCCGGATTTTGGGAAAAATTCTTTTTCAAGCCCGGGGCCTCCGGCTGGCCCGTCTTCCAAACCGCTTATTGCAAGGTCGGCGTTTACATATGTTACGATCGCCATTTCCCGGAAGGGTGGCGGGCGCTGGCTTTGAAGGGAGCGGAATACATCGTGAATCCCTCCGCGACCGTCGCCGGTTTGTCCGAGTATTTATGGAAGCTGGAACAACCTGCGTCAGCCGCCGCCAATGGCGTTTATATCGGCGCAATCAATCGCGTCGGCGCTGAAGCGCCCTGGAATATCGGCGAGTTCTATGGACAAAGCTACGTTGTTAATCCCCGCGGTGATATAGAAGTCATGGCCAGTCGCGATAAAGACGAATTGTTAGTCCATGAGATCGACCTGGATATGATCCGTGAAGTTCGCAATGGTTGGCAGTTCCTGCGTGACCGCCGGCCCGAAGTCTATGGGGCGCTGACCGAGTTGGAAACGGGGTAAGCAAAACAGAGGGGGGTAAATCATGTCCGTGTTGATAAAGGGCGGAACGATAGTAAACGCCGATCAGACTTTCAGCGCTGAGGTATTGTGCAGAAACGGCATAATTGATGCTATTGGCCAGGACCTGGATGACGCCGGGGCTGAGATCATCGATGCAAGCGGTTGCTGTGTCATGCCCGGCGGCATTGACCCCCATACCCACATGGAGTTGCCGTTCATGGGTACCGTTGCTTCCGAGGATTTTTTCAGCGGCACCTGCGCGGGCCTGGTTGGCGGCACTACCATGATAATTGATTTTGTTATTCCCAACCCGCAACAGGATATTATGGAAGCCTACCATCAATGGCGTGGCTGGGCCGGGAAAGCGGCTGCCGATTACAGTTTTCACGTCGCCATTACCTGGTGGGACCAGTCGGTTCACAAAGCCATGGAAACACTGACGCGGGACTACGGGGTAAACAGTTTCAAACACTTCATGGCCTATAAAGGCGCCATCATGGCTGATGATGAGGTATTGGTAAATTCGTTTGGGCGCGCCCGCGAGCTTGGCGCGATATGCACCGTGCATGCTGAAAACGGAGAGTTGGTATTCCACCTGCAACGGAAAATCCTCGAGCAAGGCATTACCGGGCCGGAAGGTCACCCCCTGTCCAGGCCGCCCGAGGTGGAAGGGGAGGCGGCTAACCGGGCCATACGCATAGCCCAGGTGATGGGTGTTCCCCTCTATGTAGTTCATACTTCATGTAGCGATTCCCTGCAGGCCATTATTCGGGCGAGAAACGAGGGGCAGCGGGTATTCGGCGAGGTCTTGGCGGGACACCTGCTCATCAATGATTCCGTGTACCGGCATCCTGATTGGAATACTGCGGCAGCCCATGTCATGAGCCCGCCGTTCAGGCCAAAGGAGCACCAGGAAGCCCTTTGGCGCGGGTTACAGGCTGGTATGCTGCAAACCACTGCAACGGATCACTGTTGTTTTTGCGCGCCCCAGAAACAAATGGGCAGGGATGACTTCACCAGGATACCCAATGGTACCGGTGGCATAGAAGATCGCTTGCACGTCCTGTGGCATCACGGCGTTAACACGGGCCGTTTGACGAGGAACGAATTCGTCGCGGTGACCTCGACCAATGCCGCGAAGATTTTTAACCTGTACCCGCGTAAAGGCAGTGTCAGCGTCGGCGCCGATGCCGACTTGATTGTCTGGGACCCGGACCGGGAGAGAACGATTTCAAAGGACACCCACCACCAGAACGTGGATTTTAATATATTCGAGGGAATGACGGTGCGTGGCGTCAACGTTGTCACCGTCAGTCAAGGCAAGGTGGTCTACCAGGACGGCGACGTGCGGACTGAACGAGGAATTGGCCGCTATATCAAGCGGCCGGTCTATGCGCCTTACTACGATGCGATGGAAAAAATGGCTGGTCTCAACACACCCAGGGCAGTTGAGCGGGGATAAAAGAAAAAAATCGGGCTTGGGTATATAATGAATGCAAAAGCGCCTTGAAGGTGGAAGATATGCTTAATCTCGAATCATACTGGATGCCCTATACGGCGAACCGGGCATTCAAGCGGAATCCGCGAATCATCGAGTCCGCGAGTGGGTTTTATTATAAAACCCGGGACGGGCAAACCGTCATGGATTCCTTCTCGGGTCTATGGACCAGCGGCTTGGGCCACTGTCATCCCAGGATCGTGAAAGCCGTACAGGAGCAGGTCGCCAAGCTGGATTATTCGGCGGCCTTCCAGGTGTCACATACCGGGGCCTTTGAATTGGCGGATAAGTTGATAAACTTCGCGCCGCCCGGTTTCGAGCGCGTGTTCTTCACCAATTCAGGTTCCGAAGCCGTTGATACGGCATTAAAGATAGCCCTTGCCTGGCAACGCGTCCGGGGCGAAGGAACCCGTATCGGATTTATCGGTCGCGAGAAGGGCTATCATGGCGTCAACTTTGGTGGGATGTCGGTAGGCGGCATTCCGGCAAATCGCGAAATGTTCGGTAATGTGACGCTGCCCAATGTTCGCCACCTGTCTCATACCCTCGACCTGGAACACAATGCCTTCAGCAAAGGTCAACCCGAATGGGGTAGCCATTTGGCAGACGAGTTGGAGCGGATTATCACATTGCATAATGCGAAGAACATTGCCGCCGTCATCGTTGAGCCTGTGTCCGGGTCGGCCGGCGTATTGGTCCCGCCGGTGGGCTACCTGGAACGCTTGCGGGAAATATGCACGCGTCACGGCATCTTGTTGATCTTCGATGAAGTGATTACCGCCTTTTATCGGATTGGCGCCCCCTTTGGTTGTGAACGGTTCGGCGTGACGCCTGATATCATCACTACGGCCAAGGGCATTACCAACGGCGTGATTCCCATGGGCGCGGTATTGGTGGGCAGTAATATCTACCAGGATTTTATGAACGGCCCTGAATATGCCATCGAATTTTTCCATGGTTATACCTATTCAGGCCATCCGGTGGCGGCGGCGGCGGCCTTGGCGGCGCTTGATGTTTATATCGAGGAAGATATAGGTAATAAAGTGCGTGAAATAACCCCGCTGTTTGAAGCCGCGATCCATGCCATGAGGGATGTCCCGCATGTGATAGATATACGCAATATCGGCTTGATGGGCGCTATCGAAATGGCGCCACGGCCCGGCCAGCCGGGGTCAAGAGGAATGGAAGCCCACGTCAAGTGCTTTGAGCGGGGCCTGATGATACGCCATGCCATGGATACCTTGCAGTTCTCACCCTTTTTAACCTCCACGCCGGATTTGTTCGACGAAACCTTCGACATTGTCCGTAAAGTACTCGATACGATTGATTAAACCGGAAATACCCGAATGAGCTCAGTGCAACTAATAGAAAACCTGCGCCCGGCCGATGAGATCGTCGGTCACTATATCAATGGCCAAGTCATGGCGGATAGTGGGCGCACGCAGGCAATTTATAATCCTGCCACGGGTCAAGTCGCGCGACGCGTGGCGTTGGCGAGCAAGGCAACGGTAGCAAAAGCCATTGCGGCGGCGGCGGCGGCTTATCCGGGATGGCGGCGGACCCCGCCCATGAAGCGGGCCCGGATCATGTTCCGTTTCAAGGCATTATTGGAGCGACACGCGGATGACATTATTGCTTTATTGACTGAAGAACACGGTAAAGTCCTGGATGACGCCCGCGGGGAATTCATCCGGGGCGTGGAGGTGGTCGAATATGCCTGCGGCGCGCCTGAGTTATTGAAAGGAGAGCACAGCAAGGATGTCGGTCCCGACATTGACAGTTGGTCTGAATTCCAACCGTTGGGCGTCGTTGCCGGTATTACCCCCTTTAATTTTCCGGCCATGGTGCCCATGTGGATGTACCCCATGGCAATCGTCTGCGGCAATACGTTTATACTGAAACCATCGGAAAAAGATCCCAGCGCGCCGACCTGTATAGCCAAACTACTTAAAGAAGCAGGATTGCCGGACGGTGTGTTTAATATTGTCAATGGAGACAAGGAAGCCGTTGACGCCTTGTTGACAGGGCCCGGGGTGGAAGCTGTCAGCTTCGTGGGGTCAACCCCCGTGGCTGAATACATTTATCAAACCGGGACGGCTAACGGAAAAAGGGTACAGGCATTGGGCGGCGCGAAGAATCACGCCGTTGTCATGCCGGATGCCGAAATGGACAACGTAGTGAACGCGTTGATGGGCGCCGCTTATGGCTCCTGTGGCGAGCGTTGCATGGCCGTCTCCGTAGTAGTGTGTGTCGGTGACGCAGTGGCGGATGAAGTGGTGGGGAAACTATCGGCGCGGGTGTCCGGGTTGAAGGTCGGCCCAGGCGTCGATAGCTGTAATGAAATGGGGCCTCTCATCAGCGAACTTCACTACGAAAAAGTGCGCGGTTATGTTGATTTGGGCGTGGCGGAAGGCGCCGAACTGGTGGTGGATGGGCGTGGGTTGACGGTCCCCGGTCACGCCGGCGGATTCTTTTTGGGCGGTTGTCTGTTTGACCGGGTGACCCCGGGAATGCGTATTTACCAGGAGGAAATATTCGGTCCCGTTTTATGCGTGGTACGCGCGCAGGACTTGCAGGAGGCGATGCAGCTCATTGACGAACACGAATACGGGAATGGCGTGTGCATATTTACCCGCGATGGCGGCAGCGCCCGTTACTTCACTGACAATATCAAAATCGGCATGGTCGGTGTCAACGTGCCGTTGCCGGTGCCGGTTGCCTGTCACAGTTTTGGTGGCTGGAAACGTTCCCTGTTTGGTGATTTGAGCGCTTACGGTCCCGACGCCATCCGTTTTTATACGCGGCGTAAGACCATTACCCAACGCTGGCCCCCGGATTCTGTTGAGAAGGCGCAGTTTTCTTTTCCGAGCAGTCAATAAATGCCCCGCCAACCAGCGCGATCGCAGAAAAGCAGCCAACATAGAACCGGATAATTCCGTTCCACAGGAGAAAAAAATGATCGTAGATCATCGTACCTATACGTTCCGCCCCGGCGCCTTGAAGCAATGGCTGAAAAAATATGAAACGGAAGGCCTGCCCCTTCAAAAAAAGCACCTGGGAGAATTTTTGGGCTTATTTACCACGGAAGTGGGTAACTTGCACCAGGTCGTTTTCATGTGGGCGTACGAGAGTATGGGGGACCGCGAGCGCCGCCGCGCCGAGCTGGAAGCCGACCCGGCCTGGCAGAAATTTATCGGAGAAATCTGGTCTCTTGAAATCCTTCAGGCGCAGGAAATAAAATTCCTCAAGCCTGCCTCATTTTCTCCCATCAAGTAAGTGGTTGCAGGCGTAATTCCTACTCCATATCAGGCAGCTAATTTCCGCAGGACGTAGTGCAAAATACCGCCGTTGTTGTAGTACTCCCATTCCTTGGGGGTATCGACCCTGACGACCGCGGTGAATTTCGTCTTTGAACCGTCGCCGGCGCTTGCGGTGATCGTGACTTCTTCAACGCCGGTTTCCAGGCCGTCGATGTCATAGGTTTCATATCCCGTCAGACCGAGTGTACCGGCGTTTTCTCCCGGGTTGAATACCAGGGGCAGCACCCCCATTCCGATGAGGTTGGAACGGTGTATGCGTTCAAAACTCACCGCCACTACCGCCCGTACGCCGAGCAAGTTGGTTCCCTTTGCGGCCCAATCCCGTGAGGAACCCGTACCGTATTCACTGCCGGCCAGGATGATCAAGGGGACGCTTTCTTCTTTATATTTCATCGCCGCAGCATAGATGGACATCTGTGCCTTGGAAGGCTGGTGTATGGTCCAGCCGCCTTCGGTTCCCGGCGCTAATTGATTTCTCAGTCGAATGTTGGCAAAGGCGCCGCGCATCATTACCTCGTGGTTCCCCCGTCGGGAGCCGTAGGAATTAAAGTCCACCGGCGCTATGCCTTTGTCCCTCAGGTATTTGCCGGCCGGGCTGTCCGCCTTGATGGCGCCGGCGGGAGAGATGTGATCGGTGGTAATGCTGTCGCCTAACTTCGCTAATACTCTTGCCCCTTTTATTGGTTCAGTCCCGGCGACATCCGCGCCCATGCCTTCAAAATAGGGCGGATTCTGCACGTAAGTAGAATCATCTCTCCATTGATACCTGCTGTTTTCAGGCACGTCAATACTGGTCCAGCGACTATCGCCGGCAAATACCTTTTCATAGGATTGACGGAACATGTTCGAATCGACTGAACCGGCTATTGTTTCGTTGATCTCGGCCTGCTCAGGCCAGATATCCTTCAAATAAACCTCGTTGCCGTCAGGGTCCCGGCCAAGGGGGTCATTTTGCAAGTCGATATCCATTGTGCCGGCTATGGCATAGGCTACAACGAGCGGCGGCGAAGCCAGAAAGTTCATTTTGACTTCGGCATGGACGCGACCTTCAAAATTCCTGTTGCCGGATAATACCGATGTTGCGATTAAATCACCGTCTGATATTGCCCGGCTTATCTCCGCCGGCAGGGGGCCTGAATTGCCGATGCACGTAGTGCAACCATAACCGACGATATTGAAACCCAGTTCATTCAGGTCGTCCATCAACCCGGCCCTGATCAGGTAGTCGCGAACGACCAGGGAACCCGGGGCCAGGCTGGTTTTCACCCAGGGCTTGACACCCAGTCCTTTCTCCCGCGCTTTTTTTGCCACTAGTCCGGCGCCGACCATCACCGATGGATTCGAGGTATTCGTGCACGAGGTGATGGCTGCGATGATGACGGCGCCGTCTGCCAGTTCGTAACTTTCACCCTGTAGCGAATCCACCTGGGCAACCCCGCTGCCCTCCCGGTTTTTTATCATGTCTGCCAAATGCCGGCGGAAGCAGGGTTTGGATTCCATCAGGGGGATCCTGTCCTGGGGGCGTTTCGGACCGGCCAGGCTGGGTGTTACCGTGCCCACGTCGAGTTCCAGGGTAGTTGAATATTCAGTCTCAGTCTCACCGGCATCCCGCCACATTCCTTGCGCTTTTGCATAGGCTTCGACAAGTTCGACCTGTTCGTTACTGCGCCCGGACAGGCGAAGATAGTTGATGGTCTCGCGGTCTATCGGAAATATCCCACAGGTTGCGCCGTATTCCGGCGCCATGTTGGCGATAGTTGCCCTGTCGGCCAGTGACAGGTTGTTTAAACCCTCTCCATAAAACTCGACGAACTTGCCGACCACGCCTTTTTTCCTGAGCATCTCCACTACGGTCAGGACCAGGTCCGTGGCGGTGGCGCCTTCCGGCAGCGCGCCGGCCAGTTTAAAGCCAACTACTTCCGGGATTAACATGGTGATGGGTTGGCCTAACATGGCCGCTTCCGCCTCGATGCCACCTACGCCCCAGCCGAGCACCCCCAGGCCATTGATCATCGTAGTATGGGAATCGGTTCCCACGACGGTATCGGGGTAAGCTTCGACCACGCCATCGACCTCTTTGGTAAAAACCGTTCGGGCCAGGTATTCAAGGTTGATCTGGTGTACGATGCCGGTATCCGGCGGAACAACCTTGAAATTGGAAAATGCCTGTTGTCCCCAGCGAAGGAATTCATACCTTTCCCTGTTTCGTTGAAATTCAATGGCCGCGTTTTTCTCTGCCGCGTCAGTCGTTCCAAAAACATCGACCATCACTGAATGGTCAATGACCAGTTCCGCGGGTGAAAGCGGGTTGATCCTGTCCGGGTCTCCGCCAAGGGATTGCATGGCGTCGCGCATGGCTGCCAGGTCGACCACCGCAGGAACTCCGGTGAAGTCCTGCATCAAGACGCGGGCGGGAGTAAATGCTATTTGCTTATTTGGTTTTGCCTTCGCATCCCAATTCGCCAAGGCGGTGATATCCTCCCAAGTGATATTAATCCCGTCTTCATGGCGCAGCAGGTTCTCCAGGAGAATTTTCAGGGAGTAGGGCAACCGGCTGACGTCGTGTTTATCCCCAAGGGCCGTCAATGAATAGATCCTGTACTTCCTGTCATTGACATCGAGTATCTTTTTTATTTTATTACCAGTCATCTATACCCCCATTCAGGCGTTTAAACCCCGTCTGCCGGACTCAGCGTCGCTGGTCTCGAAGCCAGGCGCGGAAATCCGCCTCGCCCTCGCATTGGAGCAAAGCGTCCATCACCGCTTCGTCGCTTACGCCCGTCAAGTCCAGGTCTCCGGCATCGATCCCCAGAACCTTGCCTATGAGCATTTTCATGGTCTCGGCCTGTCCTTTCGCGCGCCCTTCCTCCCGTTGACTGTGAAGCCAGGGCGTATCGTCAGGGTAGGTGCCTTCCCGCTCGCCCAAGGTTCGGCCTACCCGTTTCAGCACCTGACCGGTCGTCGCCGATAACACCGGCTCGTTCAGGGCCCTATGAATCTCCAAAGCCGTCCAGCCCGGAAACGCCTGACTCACCGGCGCCGGCCGGTATGCGCCACCCTGCAACAGGTGAATCACTAACCCCGGCCGCCGCCCCGCCGGCCGACTCGGCGACGCCGCCTCCGGTACATCTACCCATACCTCCGGGAAACCCCACTGCTCATACAGCCCCAGCTTGCCCCGGCGGACGTCCGTCGTGTTGTCCACCTCCACTACTACATCGGGAAAATCATGCCGGCCTATCACCAGGCCCGCCGCCTCCGGCAGCCGCGCCTGAACCGGATGCAGGTACACCGACTGGTCCGCCTGCAGGATGCGCCGCCGCCGGCCCTGGCTGTCGTGCAACTCCAGGTCCATGGAACCGTAGCAGCGAATAGGCGAGCCGCGCAACGCCGCGATCACTGCGCATAGTTCCACCAGGCAATGCGAAGGGTGTTCATGGGCAATGCCGGTGGGTTCGCGCACTACCCAGGCAATCTCGGTATCGGCATCCCAATACTCCAGGCGGCCATCGTACGTGTCGATGTCCCCACGCTTTATCGTGATTGGCCGGCAACCGGGAAATTCCGGCGCGGCCGGCGCGGGTTGTGGGAACGGCTGCGCTTGGGGTTGCGCCGTCGTGGACTCTGGCTGAAGTTTCATTTCGGACCTCCTTTTTCTGTGTCTGTAATGCAGGGCCATTCCAAGGTCACCATCAGGGGGTGTTTCACCGCCGTTTTTGCCTGCTGTGGGTTTGACCCGATCTTGGAATGGCCTTGGCGTCTGCGATGATTTGGCGCTTGGGTGGCCAACTTCCTGCGACCTCGGACTGAACAATAACAGAAGCAGCGTTCAAATCAAGCGCTTTCCTGATTTTTGCGCGTGGATTCGATAACGCCGCCGCCCAGGCACTGGTTTTCAGCATAGAAAACCGCGTATTGACCCGGGGTGACGGCCCGTTGCGGCCGGGCGAAATCCACCCTGATCTTGTCATCATCGACGCGCTCGATTGTACAGTTTTGATCGGCCTGTCGATAACGTGTTTTTGCAGAGCACGCAAGGGGGAATGCCGGCTTGTCCGTTATCCAGTTCAGGTTCGATGCGACCAGCGAATGACTGAACAAGGATGGATGATCATGACCTTGCGCCACCGTGAGAATATTATTATCAACGTCTTTATCCATCACGTACCAGGGTTCCTCAGGATAGCCTTTTACCCCGCCGATTCCCAGACCTTGTCTCTGCCCCAGGGTGTAGAAATGGATGCCCGCGTGTTCACCTATGGTTTCTCCGTCGACGGTGCGAATAATTCCCCTTTGCGTGGGTATGTAGCGACTGAGAAAATCCCTGAACGGGCGCTCCCCGATGAAACAGATACCGGCGCTGTCTTTCTTGTCGTGGGTAACCAGGCCCGCCTTTTTCGCCAGCCGGCGGACGCCGGATTTTTTTAACGTTCCCAGTGGAAAGATGCTTTGTTTCAGCTGCGATTGCGTCAGCCGGCAAAGAAAATAGCTCTGGTCCTTGTTCAGGTCTGCGCCCTTGTACAAGTAATTTTTACCGGCATGATTCCTGCCTATCGCATAATGTCCCGTGGCGATCATGTCAGCATTGAGCGCTCTTGCGTGTTCGAGGAACGCGCGAAACTTGATTTCCTGGTTGCATAATACATCGGGATTCGGTGTCCTGCCGTGGTGATACTCCTCCAGGAATAATCGAAACACCTTGTGCCAATAGGCCTCGGACAGGTCGACAGTATTCAAATCGATCCGGAGTTTATCGCATACGGACAGGGCATCTTCCACGTCGGATTCCCAGATGCAACTGCCTTTTTCATCGTTCTCATCCCAGTTTTTCATAAACAGGGCTTCCACTTCGTAGCCCTGTTCAAGCAACAGCAAGGCGGCAACCGAAGAGTCGACGCCGCCTGATACGCCGACGATGATTTTTTTCAAGTTCCCCATGGAGGATATGCGACTTTCGGTTGATGACGATCGATTTGGTGAGATATGTGGGCTATGGATGAACAGGCTGGGGCGCGGGATGAACGCTTGCCCGCTCGCCTGCCAGGGGAGTTTTGATCCTTTCCATTTTCGGGTCGTACCAACTGCCTGTAATCGTGTACTGGTAGATGAGCAGTTTATTGATGTTATCATTTATCGCCTCGAACATGTTGCCGGCCAGGTACAGCACGGCGCCGACCCCGATGCCGACCGGTCCCAGCAGGGCGCTGGCAGCGGGCAGGTTGTCAGCGAACTGGGGAGTCACGGTAACGATTTGGTCGTAATCCTGGTCAGCCAACCCGGTCCTGCCACTGATCAGGACATCAACGCTGGGACCGACCAGGTTCAGGTTATTGGTATAGGCATTCCCGTTGCTAATGTCGAAACTGCCCGTAATTTTATCAAACGCCAAGCCTTTACCCAACAAATCAGTGAAGTCCAGCGACAACCTCCTGGGGAGAGTCTGGACGTTCAATAAGCCGAACAGCCTTCCGACGGAAGGGTCTATGTCTAAAAGACGGCCTTTCTTTATGTGGATATCGAACGTGCCGCCGTTCAGTTTGTCCAGGGAAAAATCATAAGGTGAGCCGTTCCAGCTCGCATCAATGGCGATGTCCGTTTTGCCTTTCTTCATGGAAGCTGTGGTATAGCCGAACGTTTCAAGCATCGTATCGAAAGTCTTGGCCTGCAATTTGATGTTGAAGCTCGACTTGTCCATGCCGCCAGGTTTTTCCCAAATTCCCGCCCCCTCGATATTCAATCCCGGTTTTTCAAATTTAATCCCGTCAAGGGACAGTCCCGCATAGGCGGGTAAGGCAGAAAGCTGCATCTTGCCGAACTGTTTATTTCCATAGACAAAATTGTCCACTTCGACCCGGAGAGGGGGGAAGGTTTTCGGGTCCGGGTCGCCAGGGTCGTTATTATCATCGACCTCGCTTATGACCAGCTTGTCCAGGTCGAGTTTCACCCTGTTTTCGTCGGTTGGGTTTTTTGGAAGGATGATTTCGCCCGATAAATCCTCGCTCGTTGCCTTTATATGCCAGCCTTCGGAGTCCTGGTCGGCAAGCAGGTCCATCTCCCTGAAAGATTGGCCGAACGCCTCCAGCAGGTTTACCCTGAGGGCCACGTCCATGCCGGCGGAATTGAAAAAACCTGTCGCGCCAGCGCCCCCGAGCTCAGGCCCTCCTTCGGGGCTGAACAGCTTGATTGTTTTCCACCACTCATCAAGGGATAATTTTTCCGTGTAACCCGAAAGAGAGACGCCTTCGCCGGAAGTTTCCCAACCCGGCGGTTCGCGATCCGCATCTGACCCGTCCCCCAGGATGATGTCCAGTTGCCTGAGCTTGCGCGGGTCATCCGCCGCCTGACTGAGCGTTGCCCTCACTTGGGAGTCGTAACTCAATTCCACCGGCGTGGGCCCGGCCGCCGGCCCGGACAGTTTTTTGCTGAATTTCAACTCTTTCCTGCTGTAGGACGATTTTCGGAGCGGCTGCGGGAGATCTATCGCCAGACCGTATAAATCGGAAGAAATATCAAGGCGCTGGGACAGGCCTTGCGCCTCCTGCTCAAAGGTGAACCTGGCCTGCCAGTCCGCCGCCCCGAATAGCCGCTCCCCCAGCCGGGAAGCGGTGAGATGCAATCCCGGGTAACGCTTGGCGATTTGTTCGGCGATGAACGCGGCAGGTGAATTTCCTGTTATTTCAAACGCGGGAGGAGTGTCTGGGCTGCCCCTGACGCCTGCCAGGCGCAGCTTTACCGGTTGTCCCGCAAATCGCGCGGCCAGGCCGTCCCCGGCCACTGAGTTCTGAGTGAAATCGACGACGCCGTTGATGTCGTTGACCTCCAGGTTGGCGGCGCCGGCGTACAGTTTCGCCCCGCCAAGGTTGAGCTTGCCGGCAATGACGGGTTTCATCCCGGGGGCTTTTACCGGGATGCTCATATCCAGGTCCAGGTCAATGTCACCCGATACCAGCGTTGCGTTTGCGTATTCCAGGATGGCGTCCTGCGCCAGCGGGCTCTGGGAAATAAATCGGCTGAGATCGTTTATTCCGCCCTTGATTTTACCGTTCAGGTATATGACCTTGGGCCGTTTGGTCAGGTCAGCAATGCCCCCGGTCCCGTAAGCCACTTGCGCGTCGAACACTTTGCCTCGGCGGAACTTCGCCGTCATTTTCTCGTTATTGAGCAGAATCTCTGTGTCCACGTTGTCCACGACAGGCCACCCCTGGGAGTATTCGACCACGCTGTCGGATATGTTTATGACCCCTTTCAGTTGTCCATTGTTGTTTCTGAACGGAAATTCATCCGGGTAGCCCCGGATGGCGACAGCAGCTGAATTTACGTAGCCGGCGTACAGCGCTCTTTGCATCCATTCCCTGATCTTGAATTTTGGCGTGTATGGCATGTACCGGGACAGGTTTTCGAGCCTGTCACTGGCCAGTTCGGCGACAAGATTTAAATAAGGCAATCGATGCGCGTCATCCTTTTCAATGTTTCCATTGATTGCAAGGTAGAAGTCATCTGTTTTCAATGACAATCCATCCGTCTGCAACCGCCAGCCGCGCGCATCCCGCAATCCGGATATTTGGCCGTTGATGCCGTTAAAAAAAACAGCCTGATCGTATACCGATGGGATTTTGAACCCGGCGGCGTCCCCATGCATGGCGAGTAAGGCCCTTGTGGTCGAACCGCGCAACCTCCCCGACAACTTGCTTATCGCGGGCCGGTCCGGGCCAAATTCGACAGCTAAATCCCTGAACGAGACATCGTAAAAAAGTTTTTCACCAGCAGCGCCCCCGGGGACATAGATGATTAATCCCTCGCCCAGTTCGCCGTTTATTGACCCTGTCCCGAGGGAGCGCCTGATTGACCCGGGGATAGTTTCCAGGTTGGCTATAAGCGGGATGAGATCATTCGGCCTCAAATAATCAAAACTTACAGCATATTGATATTTGCGTTTCTCCGAATCTTCGAGCGCGGCGACCTCGATGTTTGAACTTGGCCAATGGCCGTTTTTCGTTGATAAGCTGTCCAGCTTCATGGAAAAATGCCAATTGTCGTCTCGGGTGTTTTCCTGGAGTCTTTGGCCCCTGAACCGGCCTGCCAGTTTCTTGACGTGGACGGCGTTATCGCCGGATAATGCGGCGAAATCGCGATACTTCAATCGTCCCTGCACGAGACTGGGGCTGGCATTTTCCCAGCTGCTCCATACCTCCAAATCCGCGTTGCCCCCGGCGATGCTGATTTTCGTCGGCTGGTATTTTCTATACCAGTTGTCCAGGTTGACATCCGTGCCCGAAATATACAGTTCCCCAGACCAGTCCGATGACCATAGCTCACCCCTTGTGTCGAGGGCGAAATTCATCCCGGCGCCGTATTTGTCAGGCAGTTTTGCTTCCCCGGCAACCTGTGTTCTCTCGTCATCCGTACGGATTGTCAACCTGACGTCAGTCAGTTGGATGGGTTCTTGTTGATGTTTAACGTCAATCCACTCAATATCAGCGTTTTCAATTTCTATTTTGTCTTGTTTGAATAACCATTCAGCCAGTTCGTTTTTATTATCCGCATGAATATCCGGGCCGGTAATATTTACGCCTTCCATATATATGGCGCCGTTGGATAGGCGCGCGACTGAAACCTGGAAACCTGAGACAATCAGTTGCCTGAGAATAAACCGGCGTTCCAGTAATGTCTTGATGGGGTTTATAGCTATTTCCGCAGTATCGAAACCGATGATTTTCCGGGCGCCGTCCTTGCTGAGAAGATCAACCCCTGTGAGATACAGACGCGGTTCCCACTTCTGCCAATTAGCCCCGATCGAATGAATAATAACGGGATATTCCATATAATGGCTTACCCACATTTCGATTTCACTTCTGTATTCACCGATATTTGGCAATGCAAGCCGTATGATAGTCACCGCGACTGCTGAGACAAGCACGACCAGGCCGGTTATATAAAGCGTGGAATGATAAAGTCCCTTGATGATTCTATGGGCCATAAGCAAGTGATCTACAATAAAACGATATCGTATTGTGCCCTTGTATAAAGAGGTTCAACCTGGAGTGTAATCGGTCGGCCGATAAATTCCTCCAGTTGCGCTACACTGGCAGATTCTTCATCCATAAGCAGATCCACGATGGTTTGCGCGGCTATCACGAGGAGCTTATTGCCATCGAACTGCCTGACTTCCCGTAATATTCCCCGGAATATTTCATAACAGACGGTTTCCGGGGTCTTTATGGAGCCTCTGCCGTTACAGGTTGGACAAGGTTCACATAGTATTTGCTCCAGGCTTTCACGGGTTCTCTTCCTGGTGAGTTGCACCAGGCCAAGTGACGTAAGTTCACTTATAATTACCTTGGCGTGATCTTTTTCAGTGTGTTTCTCCAATGCCCGCAGTACCTGGCGTGCGTGTTCCTGGTCCCGCATGTCTATGAAATCCACGATAATGATTCCCCCAAGATTTCTTAGGCGCAATTGTCTTGCTATAGCTTGAGCGGCTTCCAGGTTGGTTTTATAAATGGTTTCTTCAAGGTTCCTGTGTCCGACAAATGCGCCGGTATTGACATCTATGGTCGTCATTGCCTCGGTTTGATCGATGATAAGATGTCCGCCTGATTTTAATTGAACCTTCCTGTTCAATGATTTTTGCAGCTCATCTTCTACGGAATATAAATCCAGTATCGGCCTTTCACCATGATAGTATTCAATTCTCCCCAAAAACTCAGGGATGAAGCGTTTACTGAATTTCATCACTCTCTTATATGTTTCTTTTGAGTCGATTCGTACTTTTTCGATTTCATCATGAATCAAATCCCGCATGGTTCGCATAGCCAGCGGCAGATCTTCATGGACCAATCCGGGCGCAAAGGTGTTTTTTGTCCGTATGGATATCGAATCCCACAGTTTATGCAGAAAATCTATATCTTTATGTATTTTTTCCTCGTCAACTCCTTCCGCTGCCGTTCTTACTATAAATCCGCCTTTGGCCAGTATCGGTGATTCATGTGTTTTAGCATGTAAAACAACATTGCTGTCGTTGCCCACTGCGAGTAGCTGCGTATCTGCTTGATAAAGAGTGATGGTATGGCGTAATCGCTCCCTTTCTTCCTCATCTTCTATCCTTTGAGATATGCCGATAATGGCATGGTCAGGGATAAAAACCAGGTAACGGGAGGGAATGGAAATACGGGTAGTAAGCCGGGCGCCCTTGGCGCCAATCGGGTCTTTGGCTACCTGGACCAATATTTCCTGACCTTCGGTCAACAGCGCTTCAATCGAATTTTCCGATGAAATTTTTTGCTCAGGTTCAATCTCCAGGTCCTCGACGGTTTCAACGAGGTCCGAGACGTGCAAAAATCCGGCGCGTTCCAGGCCAATATCGATGAATGCCGATTGCATTCCGGGCAATACCCGGTAGACGCGGCCTTTTATTATGTTTCCCACCAGGCCGCGCTTTCGGGTTCGCTCAATATAAACATCCTGCAGGACACCGTTTTCGACTACGGCAACGCGAGTTTCATGGGGGGTTACATTAATGAGTATCTCTTCACTCATTGGACATCTCCAGTCCTCCCCCTGACAAGGGGGAGTTAGAGGGGATTACCATTCACTTCCTGTCTATTGTTCCCTGCCTTGCAGGGGCAGGGCGGGCTATTCTATGATAAGCATCGGTTCATCCTCGATGCCTGTGTCGAATATATCATCGTAGCCTTCAGCGGGCAGGTTGCCATCGTAGATAAGATATTTGCGTTGTTGCAAATAGGCCTCCCGGGTGAAGGAATAGGGGTCAATGGCGGCTTCCTCCACGAATTCCGAGGCCTCCAGTAAATTCGCCCGCGTATTGACGAGATTCAGGATGGCGACTGGAAACAAGGCGATACCGGAAAGGTACGAGAGTGGATTGGAAAAGTAACTGCTGGCAAGATCAGGGGTGTTGCGCACCGTGTTCGGGCCAGACAAGGGCAGGTTCAAAAACGCGCCCTGGTCCAGGCCCCACGTGGCCAGTGTCTGGCCGAAGTCCTCTTCATGCGCCTCCAGCCCTATTGATGTTCCCACGTCGAATAACCCGCCGATACCCAGCGTGGAATTTACCGTAAACCGGGCTACATCGGAAAAACCCTGCCCCAGCTTTCCTTGGAGGAATGAATGTAAGGTGACATTCAGGTATTCCAGGTTGTTGAAAAAGTTTGTTATGGAGCTACGCACCGGCTCCGGCAGGGCGTCTGCATAGGTTTCCGCAATGGGTCTCATGACGCGCCGGTCCAGCGCGTCATTGAATTTATAAAAGGAGCGGTTGGTATCTTCATAGGGGTCCGGGTTGTACTGTCCGTCTACGGTTTGGGTACTCGCGCATCCCGTAAACGTGCCTGCTACAAGTAATATCGCGAGTAAGGATGTCAAGTGTTTCAGCATGTGCGTATTCATGATAAAGCCCTCTTAAAGGTTTTCCAGGTGACGTTGCTTAATCCGCGCCAGCTTGATTTTCCAGGTGGCGGATCTTGCCTGATATATTTTCAATAAGCCCATTGTATCCTTTTTCTTTAATAACGGAAGCGTATTCGGCCCTTTTTAATGAGAGATCATTCACCCCATTTGCAATGACACTGATGATATACCATTTTCCATCTTTTTCGTGCATCAGGTAGTCAAGGGATATCGTTTCGCCGGCCGGCCGCCGGAGTTCGGTTTTTATCAACAACCTTCCTCTCTTCACTGGTTCCCGGGAAATTTCCAGGAAATCTTCACCGTCATAGCCATTAAAGCGAGAGGCGTAAGTGGCTATGCTGAGCCGGTTGAATAATTTTGTAAATTCAGACTTGTCCGTATCGTCTAAGTTCCCCCAGTGACGACTCAATATGACTTTTACGATTAAGGGGGTATCGAAACGGCTGCTGATTAACGGCTCCAGTTCCCGGTATCGCCCCTGGTATCCCAACTCTCCGGCCCTCTGCATGACGTCAACCAGTTTATGGTGTAATTCATCCACGACCCGGCTGGGCGCGCTGAAATCCTCTGTCAGCGCGGTGTTTGCCGGCCTGGATGTCGTCTCCGCGCTTGCTTGTCCTGATACGCTCAAGACAAGGACAATGACCAGGAGCTTGCGCCGCAGCGGGAGCAGTCGAGGATAGTGTCGTAAAAGGCTTGCCATGGCCGCTGGCGATGGCCCATGGGGACAACTCCCTGTGGCTGCCTTGACCCCCGACGCCTGCCGACCTTGAGCAGGGCCTGCTCCTGCGAGATCATTGCCGCCCATCTGTTTGAACCTGGACACCGCTTTACCTCTTTTGCGGCACCCTCTCGAGGGGAGTGGCGGACAATCTGCCGCCTTCACCGGCATAGCGCCGGTTTTTCCAGTTCGCGGCGACTCCGCCCCAGTAGCGTTGTGCGGAACTCCAGGTCATCAGGAGATAAAGTGTCCCGGCAAGCGGCAATGCAAGGGCCCAGAGCGGATTGATTTCGTAGTAACGAAGGGTCGGCAGGTAGCTCGTTATCATCAGGAAAATACCGAGGAGGGCGAGCCGGCGCGTGTTCACGTCATCAATGAGCAGGCCGGCGATTGGAAGCAGGTAAGCGGATATGAGCAGGAAGCTGCACAGGGCCAGCAAGCCACCGGAATAACGTAGCTGGGTAAAGGCTGTCCTGGCGACCATGTTCCAAATATCGGCCAGGCTATCGTAACGACGCCGGCTGACAGCGGCGCGCGACAATCCAATCCAGGTAGCAAGGCCGGCGTCCTTGAACTTGCGCGCAAGCGCGCAGTCATCTATCAGTTTGTCTTTAATCCCCTCGAAGCCGCCTGCTTGCGCCAGTGAATTTCTCCGGACCAGGATACATCCGCCGGCCGCCGCGGCAACCACATTCGACTTGGAGTTCGACAGATGAAAGGGATAAAGTAATTTAAAAAAATAAACGAATGCCGGCAATAACAGCTTTTCCCAAAAGGCTTGCATCCGCAAAGAAGCCATCAGGGATACCAGGTCCAGGTCAGATTCCCTCATCCTGGTCTGCAAGGATGAAATGACCCCCGGCTTTAATTGAATATCGGCATCCAATAGTAAAATATTTTCCGTCTTTACCTGGGACAGGCCTTGATGCAAAGCCCATAATTTACCGGTCCACCCGGGTTCCAATGGCCGGCCGTTGATGATTGTCAGGTTCCCGATATTGAGCCTTGTGGCCTCGATCACGGTTTCATCGGTCGATTGATCATCCACCAATATGATATTGAGGTTTTCCCCCTGGGCGACAAGAGACAGCAAGGTCTCGGCGATGACCGCAGCCTCATTCCTTGCCGGGACCAATACGGTAACGCCGGAAAGGTCCGAAGTTTTGCCGTCATTCGTCTCCAGTTTCTCCCTGGTGCGCCAGGGTTGCCAGGGCAGGATAAGGATACCCGCCCAAATGATGACTCCCGGGACGGCAAGCCAGGCTGCTTCCATCAGGCTACTTTCTTGGCATGTTCACTTGATGCCGGAACGAGCTTGATTTCCGCCACCGGTCGGGGTTGTGGGAACGGTACTGACTCCTCGTAGAGAACAGGCAACTCGGGCGCCATGGGTCCGGAAGTTCGTGGTCCGAATACAGCGACTTTCAGCGCTTCCAACGGGCGCCTGAACGTATCATCGACCGCAGAAGCCTCGTACCCGCTGTGCACCATGCAGTTTGCGCATTTGGGGTTATGCCCGTTGCCATAGTTGTGCCATTCGGTTTCTTCCATCAGCGCCTCGAACGTCGGGGCATAGCCCTCGCCGACCAGCAAGTAACATGGTTTCTGCCAGCCGAAAATGTTCCTGGTCGGATTGCCCCAGGGGGTGCACTGGTATTGCTGGTTGCCGGCCAGAAAATCCAGGTACATTGAGGATTGGTTGAAGCGCCATTTTTTTCCGACTCCTGCTTTGAAGATGTCCCTGAACAGTTGTTTGCTCTCCTTGCGTTTCAGAAATACGTCCTGTCGCGGCGCTCTTTCGTAACTGTACCCAGGGGATATTGTGACGCCTTCGATGCCTAATTCCGTCGCCATATCCATGAATTCCGCCACTTCGTCGGCTGTTTCACCCTGAAACAGGGTGCAGTTGATAGTCACCCGGAAACCCTTGCTTCGCGCCCGCTTAATCACTTCGATACACTTGTCGAAGACACCGTCCCGACAAACAGAAGTATCATGCCGGTCACGATTTCCGTCCAGGTGGATTGAAAAAGTAAGATAGGGGGACGGCGTATAGTCATCCATTCGTCGATCAAGCAGCAAGGCATTGGTGCACAGGTAGACGAATTTCTTTTTGGCCGCGAATCCCCGGACGATTTCCGGCATGTCCCCGTGGATCAACGGCTCGCCACCGGCAATGGAGACCATCGGCGCGCCGCATTCGTCAATAGCCGTCATGCAATCTTCAACGCTGAGACGTTTATCCAATATCTCCTCCGGGTAGTCGATCTTCCCGCAACCGGAGCAGGCTAAATTACAACGGAATAAAGGCTCCAGCATAAGCACCAGGGGATAGCGTTTTTCGCCCCGAAGCTTTTTCCCCAGGATATATTTTGTAATGCGATATTGTTGGATTAATGGCACGCCCATCAAATTACTCCGTTTTTCATGATCGACCCGCAATATGGCGCGATCGATACCTGAAATCTCTGAAAATTGGTAAAGTATAGAATGATCGCACAAAAGTACAGGGTTGTCCCGAAATTTCAGCAGTTCCCACTATTAGCGGGAACTGCTGTCGAAATTTAACAGCAGTAGCGCGCCGATTTAATCCGAATAAAGCCGATGGGGTTATCTTGCAAGCTCCCATGAGCTTATTCATAATGTAGTTTTGTAACCTCAGGGTAATATAATGCCAGAGCAAATCGATACGCCTATCCTGGATACGCTGGATTCTCCCGCTGATTTAAGGCGCTTGCCGGAGTCCCGGCTTAAGACCTTGGCGGAAGAAATGCGCGCCTTCCTGTTGCTTTGGGCCAGCAGGAACAGTGGTCATTTTGCCGCCAGTTTAGGCGCGGTCGAGTTGACGATTGCTTTGCATTATATCTTCAACACCCCGGAAGACCGGCTTGTCTGGGACGTCGGTCACCAGGCCTATGGGCACAAGATTCTTACCGGTCGTCGGGACCGGTTGCACACCATAAGAAAATGGGGAGGCTTGGCGCCTTTCCCCAAGCGGGATGAGAGTCACTATGATACGTTCGGGGTCGGTCATTCGAGCACGTCCATCAGCGCCGCCCTGGGCATGGCCCTTGCGGCAAGAAATACCGGCGCTGATCGAAAAGCTGTCGCCATCATCGGCGACGGCGGCATGACCGCGGGCTTGGCCTTTGAAGCCTTGAACCATGCCGGTGACGCCGGCGCCGACCTGTTGGTGATATTGAACGACAACAACATGTCGATTTCACCCAACGTCGGCGCGCTGTCAAACCGGTTTGCCCAAATTCTGTCCGGCAAGCTTTATACGACCGTGCGGGAGAAGGGCAAAAAAGTGTTATCGAAGATGCCACCCGCGTGGGAAATCGCCCGGCGCGCCGAGGAACATATCAAGGGGCTGATTGTGCCGGGCGTGCTGTTTGAGGAATTCGGCTTCAACTATATTGGTCCCATTGACGGTCACCACCTGCCCGCGTTGTTGGAGACTATTCGCAACGTCAAGCAATTGGAAGGGCCGCAATTTCTCCACGTCATCACCAGGAAAGGCAAGGGTTATGCGCCGGCGGAGGCCGATCCGGTCAAATACCACGCGGTGAGCAAGCCGTTCGACCCGGAGACAGGCATGGCCGCGTCCGCCCAGCCGTCCACTGCCCCGCCGTCCAAGCCGACCTACAGTCAGGTTTTCAGCAACTGGGTGTGTGACATGGCGGCAAAGGACTCGAGATTAGTGGCGGTCACGCCGGCAATGCGGGAGGGGTCGGGACTGGTCAGGTTCGAACAGGAATACCCGGATCGTTACTTCGACGTGGCAATCGCTGAGCAACACAGCGTTGCCGTTGCCGCCGGCATGGCCTGTGACGGGCTGAAACCCGTCGTCGCCATCTATTCGACTTTTTTGCAACGCGCCTACGATCAAGTCGTGCACGACGTCGTCAACCAGAATCTGCCGGTATTGTTTGCCATTGATCGCGCCGGCCTGGTCGGCGCCGACGGCCCGACCCATAACGGCGCTTACGATTTCAGTTTCCTGCGTTGCCTTCCAAACATGGTGGTCATGGCCCCGGCGGATGAAAACGAATGTCGGCAAATGCTCTATACGGGCTTTTTACTGGATCAACCCGCTACCGTCCGTTACCCGCGGGGCGGCGGGCCGGGCGTAGAAGCGCAGGAACAGATGACCGCCATCCCCTTGGGCAAGGGAGAGCGCCGGCGGCAAGGCCGGAAGATAGCGATATTGGCCTTCGGCGCCATGTTGCAGCCGGCCCTGGAGGCCGGCGACGAGCTCGACGCCACCGTAGTCAACATGCGCTTCGTCAAACCCCTGGACCAGGAATTGATACTGCAATTGGCGGATGAGCACGAACTATTGGTCACGGTGGAGGAAAACGTCATCCAGGGCGGCGCCGGCAGCGCAGTCAACGAATACCTGGCCTCCCGGGGCATCGCGCAATTCATCGTCAACTACGGCCTGCCCGACCGCTTGATCCAACACGGCTCGCAACAAGACATGCTGAACGACGCAAAACTGACCAAGGAAGGACTATTGGAATTCATCCAACAATATCAGGAGGACAGGACGCGAAAGACCCATGTCGGGAGAGAAAGAATAGCCGGTGTAAACTGAACCACAGGAGCAATCCTTTCCTGGCAGCCGATAGACTCAGAAGGGGGACATTGCTGCTTTGCATTGACAAATACGCAAAAATCACCCTATTATAAATCAATGCGTTATAGAGATCAGCTTGCAGAAGCGCCCGTTCCCGAACAGCCTCTTGATAGTGAAATGGGCGTTGAAGAAGGCGATGGTCTTGAAATCGAAAAGGAAGAGGTCCCCGGTGAGATCAAACGTCCCTTCGACCCCGAGAAGATCAAGGTCCGCACAGCCAACGTCGTTGTTGAGCAAATTGTTTCGCGTATCGATCATAAGGAGATAGATCTGGCTCCGGACTTCCAGCGTATGGCTGGCATATGGAACAGCAAGCGGAAGAGTCGCCTCATTGAGTCCCTCCTGCTGCGCATTCCCATACCCGTTTTTTACGTCGCCGCGGATGAAAATGAGACCTGGTCCGTAGTTGATGGCCTCCAGCGGATATCAACGATCTATGATTTCGTGAAGGGCAACTTTCCCTTGGAGCAGCTTGAATACTTGACGAGGTTTAACAAATATTTCTGCGAGGAGCTTCCGCGGGCAATGCAGCGACGAATCCGTGAGACTCAGCTCGTAGTGAACGTCATTGAACCTGGAACCCCGGAAGAGGTTATGTTCAACATCTTCAGCCGTATCAATACCGGTGGAATGACGCTCAATGGGCAGGAAATCCGCCATGCCCTGCACCCGGGCCCGGTTCGGGATTACCTTAAGGAACTGGCTGAAACTGAGGAGTTTCTGGACGCTACTGATCACTCGATCAAAACGCGTCGCATGGCTGATCGGGAGTGCGTACTGCGATTTCTCGCTTTCCATATTGACTCCTGGGAGCAGTATTCGGCCAATGACCTCGACGGTTATCTTGGAACCGCCATGAAGAAGATCAACGAGATGGCTTCATGTGATCGGAACCGTCTCTCAAAGTGCTTTGGAAAAGCCATGCAAGCCGCATTCGATATCTTTGGAAATAATGCTTTCCGGAAGAGTTACGGTCTGGGCGAAAGGCGCCCCCCGGTCAGTAAAGCGCTGTTCGAGGCGTGGGGTGTCGGATTGGCGCGTCGCTCGGATGAGGAGATCAGAATCCTCGTGAAAAATCGGGAAGGCGTGATCGATCAGTTTATACTGCTGATGATCGAAGATCGGGAATTCGGTGAAGCGATTTCCTACTCTACTAGTGTTCCTGCCCGCGTCAGGAAACGATTTCAGGCGATCGAAGAACTGATTAAGGGGTGTCTTTAATGCTCAGAAAGATCAAGCTGACGAACTTCAAGTGTTTCGAGAGACTGGAGTTGAACTGCTCCCCCCTGACTCTGTTGTGCGGCTTGAACGGAATGGGAAAGAGCAGTGTTATCCAGGCGTTGTTAGTATTGCGGCAGTCGTTTGTTGCCGGTCAATTGGGGGAAGGCAGGCTGACCCTGGGGAGTGAACTCGCAGAACCGCGCATTACGAGCCAAGCCAGGCAGGGAGAGGGAAGGTTGGTGCTAGGGGGTGAACTCGCAGATATTGGGACTGGCCAGGACGTCCTCTTCGAAGGCGCTGAAACCGACGTGGTTGAGTTCGAGCTTCACCGTGAGGATATTCCAACGCCTTATATATTGTCTTTCGATTATTCGAGCAAAGCCGACCAGTTGGTAGCCAAGGACGATTCCTCGTCCACGGGAGCGGGATTGGATATGCCGGCGCAGTGGGGCGATGCCCCGCCGCTTGGAGGAAATCTCATTTATATCAGCGCCGATCGTGTTGGCCCACAGAAGATTCACAGTTTGTCGGATGCTTTCGCCCGCATCGCCCACCTTGGCGTCCGCGGCGAATATGTGATGAATTACTTGAACGCATACCAGAATGATATTTTGCCCGCTGATGATCCGCGCGCCGCAGGTCAACAGAGCAGATCCTTGCTTAACGTTGTAGATCGCTGGCTGCAGGAAGTGACGCCCGGCGCCCACCTTCAATTCGAGACAATTACTAATGCAGACGCTTTAATTGCCGGGTTTTCATTCGACAGACGCGGCGATGTCAGGACGAGACGTTACCGGGCCACGAATGTCGGCTTCGGCTTGTCGTACGTGCTACCGGTATTGACGGGCTTGCTGGCATCTCCGGGCACGTTATGCCTGATTGAGAATCCCGAGGCGCACCTGCATCCGAAAGGTCAGACCAAGCTGGCCGAGCTCGCGGTTCGCGCCTCTCTCGCCGGCGTTCAAGTCATTGCCGAAACACACAGCGACCACTTTATGGACGGTGTGCGCATCGCCGTCCGGGATGGGCTGATTCAGCCGAACGAGACTACATTTCATTACTTCGACTTCGATGGCAACAAGGCGGTGGTGTCGTCCCCGCAGGTGGACGCTGATGGCCGTCTCTCGTCGTGGCCGACAGGTTTTTTCGACCAGCGCGAGGAGAATTTGGCCCGGCTGTTAGCCCCGAAGTCTTGACATGCGGGAGATGGTACTCAATCACGCGAGCGTGCGTACGCCCGGTTCGGATCGCGATTTGGTCGTCGAATGGCTCAAGGATGTCGCGAGGGGTATGGCCCGGCTCGTTCGCGACAAGGTCTCCCGAAAAAGTCTGCGGACGAAACGCGATTTCCACGATACGCTGTGTTTGTCTGATTACTCGTTGTACGATGCCTTTGTTTGGCTGAAAAAGCAGGGATTCCGGGACGAGCACGTGTTTCTTGTGCAATTGGCGACCAAGATGCCGCTCTTGGGCGAACTTGGAGAGGACGTCGAAGATCGGTTTCATGCTTGCGAAGAACGAACGCTAGCGGGGGATGATGGGGAGCCTCTGGTCTTGTGCGCCATAACTGACTGGATAACCATCGGGTTTCCATCGGAGTCGGTCTGGGATCGCGATCGGGTTACGGTCGATTTTGACGAGTTGTTGCCCGGCGGAACCATTGAAGAAGCGTCCGAAGATATTGATCAACTTACCCGTTCAGCGCATGCTGAACCCATCTGTACCCGTCACCGTGACCGGCTTCGCGCGGGCAGTGACCCTCTTGAATTATGGGAGAATCGCCAGATAATTTTCCCCAATCTCCTTTTTGGGCCGGATGTCGAGGACAACCTCAAGGCTTCCTCGCATCTGTTTAACACCATCGTCGGGAAACTTGTGTCTCTCGACCAGTCGGCCGGGGATTGGCGCGGCGTGGGCGGGTCTGAGCCGCCTTGGGGAACAAAAGTAACGCGTGAGAGCGACATGGTGATGAACAATCCAACTCGCCGGACCAAGCGCAAATTCCGATCCTGTCGCGGCACGCAGGAAATATTCGAATGGCACGCTCGCTTTGGGAGTAATGGTCGCATCCACCTTCGTTTTGACTCGAACTCGCGGAAAATCGAAATCGGATACATCGGTCCACACTTGCCCCTATGACCCTCTACAGTTATGAGAAAAATAGTTTTACTTTCGTGTGGTAAAAAAAAATGCGACCAGCGTGCTAAAGCTGGTGTTATGTATAAGGGGGCCTTGTTCACAAAGAGCCTCAAATATGCAAAAAAGAAGCTGAACCCGGATAAGATATTCATATTGTCAGCAAAGCATGGGCTTTTGAGGCTTGACGATGAGATAGAGCCTTATGACAAGACGCTCAACGACATGAAGGCGGTCGAAAAGCGCCAATGGGCGGATAAGGTGTTGCAGCAGTTGCGAACCCATACAGATATTGACAATGATCATTTTGTCTTTCTTGCCGGTAAGAATTATTGCGCCTTCCTGATGCCTCATATCAAGCATTACCGGGTTCCGATGGAAGGTTTGAGGATCGGAGAACAGATGGCTTGGCTGGGCAGGGAGAGCAATGAGTAGAGAGTGTGAAAGGCTGCACGAGAAATTCTCAGCGCTACCAAGGCTTTCCGATGGATACCGGAAAGAGCAAGTACCGAATAACGGCCTCTATGTCGTGTTTGAAAATGGTGAAGCCGCGCACAACACAGATAGAATTGTAAGAATTGGTACGCATACGGGCAAAGACAATCTGCCAAAGAGAATCAACGAGCACCTTTATACGCCTAATAAGGACCGCAGCATCTTCAGGAAACATATCGGAAGGTGCATTCTTGCAAAACGAAATGACCCATTTCTGGAACAGTGGGAAATAGACCTGACCACAAGGGCCAATCGTGCCAAATATGCGGAAAAAATTGATTTTGAAAAACTGGAGGAAATAGAACAGGAGGTCAGCGCATACATCGCAGGCAACCTGTCTTTTGTCGTGGTTGAGGTGGAGAATAAACAAAAAAGGCTTGCTACGGAGTCGGCGATGATTTCCGCTATAGCGGTGTGCCTCGATTGCAGCCCTTCAAAAAACTGGCTTGGCCTGCATCACCCCAATCGCAAGATCTGCAATGCCGGATTGTGGAATGTGCAGGGGCTACCCGGTTAGTTCCCCCCGATCCATCTTTCCGAGGCAGAGTCGGGCGGACTTCGATTGTCAGATCGCGGCCATACACTCATGCACACAAGCTACGAGCGCGATGTGGACTCGTTCATGGATGGAATCCGATGTTGAAGTGGGTTGTCAGGCGGCGCAGGACGGCCCTCGGGGGGAGGTCGGGACGAGGTAGATCGTCGATGGCGCCTGGCTTGATTTTCAGGTGGGCGAAGCGCGCGCCGTCCGTGTTTTTACAGGTCAATATCTCCTTGATGGTATCCAGGTCGTTGCCGCTGATGGCAAGGCCGTAGCCGCAGGCGGCGGCGACGTCGGCGAAGTTGACGTTGTTCGATACGGTGGCCTGCGCGCCGGTTGAATCATGCACCCCGTTATCCAGCAAGATGTGTAACAGGTTGTTTTGCCCGTAACTGCCGATGGTGGCGAAATTCCCCATGCGCATGAGGCCGGCGCCGTCACCGTCTATGATGATGGTTTGTAGCGCCGGCCTTGCCAGGGACAGGCCCAGGGCAAAAGAAGAGGCGCAGCCCATGGAACCGACCATATATATTTGATTGCGACGATCATCGATGGCGAACAATTCACGACCGGTATAGCCGGTTGTCGCTATCACGATGGAATTCTCCACCGGCGTGTAGCGGATTATTTCCCGCAATGCCTGTTCCCTTGAAACGGGATTTCCCGGTTTCCCCGCAAAGCTGTTGCGTTGACATTCCGTATTTGTCCGTGAGGGAATCGACTCGGATTTTAACGGATGCGGGGCGACCGTATCTTTGTTCATAACCAGCGCGCAGGGTTTCTGTCGGCGGTCCAGGACCTGGGTCACCCGGTTTAATGTGGTTTCGATATCCTGTTCTTTTACCGGGAATGGTTCCCATGGTATCTCCATCAGGTCAAATAAATCGGTTGTTATTTTTCCCATCAGGTCATGCTGCGGTTCGTCCTTACAGCCCGGTTTCCCCCGATGGGTGACGATGATCAACAGGGGTATGTCGAATACATGGGTCAGGGACGTTAAAGGATTGATTGCGTTGCCCAGGCCGGAGTTCTGCATCATCGCGACGGAACGTTCCCCGCCGGCGGCAAGACCGGCGGCGGTCGCCACCGCGTCGCCTTCATTGGAGGAGGAAATATAAGATAATCGATCGTCGTTGATGACGTAATTGATGAACGGGGTGAGATATGAGCACGGCACGCCGATGTAACGGGTAAACCCACGGGCCCTTGCGGCCTCTATGAATGACTCCGCGCTGATCATCTGGGATGATTTACCATATAAAATCCCCCCTGAAGATCAGCCTGAGGTAAAGTCACCGGCCCGGTCTATGTCATTGACGGAATTCACGTCCAACCAGTGTCCGTTTATATAGTGAACATTCACGGTCTTGCCTTGTCGCGCCAGGTAATTGAGTAAATCAGGCAAGGTCAGTTGATTGAAATCAGCCTGCTTTTTTAATGCTTCCAACGCGTCTTCCAACCACTTTCTCCCCCGGGCTTTTACCTTCATCATGCCGGTCCAACGGCCGGACGGGTTCCCCAAATCCGGGGCTTTTTCTTCTGAGACCTGCCGCAAGGCGACGTCTTGCATAAACATTGAGCGATCGTCGGGATGGTTGCAATAGGCGTAATCCGGCGTACTCCTGATTTCCACTTCATCAACCAGGGAGTCGACGACAATCACTATTTCACCTTCACTGTCCAGTAAATCCCGTAATATATAAGACCTGAACAACAGGTCGCCGTACATGATCACCATGTCGTTATTGAATTTATCCCGGGCGCAGGCCAGTGAATATAGTTCCCCCGTGGACTCGTGGAAGTCGTTCATACGCAATTCGATGCCGTTTATATCAAGCGCTTCCGACTTGTAACCGGCGACGACCGTTATGTCGTTGATGGATTGTTTTTTGAATTCATCAACGAGTCTTTGCAACAGGGGCTTGCCGCCTATCTTCAACATGGTCTTGGGCTTGTCTTCGGTCAACTCGTACAGGTTGTTGCCACGGCTCGCCGCCAGTACGATGGCGCGGCGCTCCCCGGACTTTTTCAGGTAGCGTTCCTGTGCCCGGAGCAGTTCATCGGCGCCCTGCAGCTTGAAGATGTCATCGATGCCGGCGATTTTGTCTTCAATGCCGGTGAGTGATTCCCGCTCGAAAATTTGCCTGCTGGTATTTTCCATGGCTTTAATCGAGGCGCGGATCATGTGGTTGGCCCATATAACCAGGCTGATGCCGGCCTTGCTGAATACATCGGTTGGCGTACTGTAGTATTTTGTCGGCACGATGACGAGGGGACAACTCTCGTTCCATTCGCCGGCAAAGGCGATGATTTCATCGGGCCGTGACTGCTTGCTGTGGATCAGGATGGCATCGGCGCCGGCTGCGGCATAAGCCTTCGCCCTGTTCAGGGCCTCATTCATGCCCCAACCGGCAATCAATGCCTCCACCCGCGCGACAATGCAAAAATCCGGGTCGGTCTGGCTGTCCTTTCCCGCCTTGATTTTCCCGCAAAATTCATCCGGATCGGCCAGCGCCTGTTTCCCGCCATCGATAAAACTGTTTGTTTTGGGAAACTGCTTGTCTTCTATGCAGACGCCGGCAATGTCGCGCTGTTCCAGCTTACTGACCAACCGGCGCATGTTGTTGAAGTTGCCGTAACCGGTGTCGCCGTCCAACAGGATCGGGATATCCGTGGCGTCGGACATGAATTCCAACATGTCAACGACCTGGGTCCAGCTCGCTTCATTACTGTCCCGCACGCCGAACTGGGCCGACATGGCCAACCCGCTCGCCCAGATACCCTTGAATCCGGCTTGTTGGACAAGTCTGGCCGAAGCGCCGTTGTGGGCTTCCAATATGAATTCCAACTTGGGGGATTCGAGCAGGCGGCGCAACCGCCCCGCCTTCGTGACTTTGTCAGCTTGCAGCGCCATGGATTAACACGCTAATCTCTTTTTCAGCGCGAACGACGTCCCCGGGAAAGTCAATCTCAATCCAGGCGCGTCCGGTAACGTCTTCGAAGCTGAACAAGCCGGGTGTTTTAATAAGCAAATCACGAATCGCTTCTTCATAAGGTTCATCCAGACGGGCATTATCGATGTATTTTTGTATCCGCTTGGCTAATCGCGCCGAAACACTGGAATCGAATCGAAAAAAGCCGACGGATTCTCCCTGGTAATCACAGGCTGAATTCTCACCTGTTTTTTTCCTGAATTCTATCAGTGTGTTGTTTGCCACGCATAATTTTACCGGTTCATCACCGGGTTCAAAATCACGATCCAGCAGGAAGCAATTTTTAAATTCCGTATTGAACAGCCGGGCTAAAATCTCCGGGTCATACAACACGTCAGCATCCATTAACAGGGTGTCCGTTCCATCGGTTAAATGATCCTGAGCGCAATGCAGACTCATGACACTGCCCATTTTGTAATCCGGGTTGATAATAGTCTTTATGGGCGCTTGGGATATTATATTTTCAAGCGCCGCTTCAATTTGACCATGACGATACCCCGCCACGATTATTATCCGGTCTACCCCATGATTGTTAAGGTTTTCGACGTGACGCTGTAATAAGGATTTGTTCCTGAATTGCAGCAGGCATTTCGGCCTCCCCGCGGAAACTTTCCCCAAACGCCGCCCGATGCCGGCTGCAAGTATTATCGCCTTCATTCAATGGGTTAAATCAGTCGGTCCTGGGCCTGTTGGTTTTCGAAAGATATTTATTCATTAATGATGCGGTGGATGCGTCATGGGATTGATTTATACCGCCGGCTTCAAATTCCCTGAAGATCCGTTCGGCGAGTTTTTTCCCAAGCTCGACGCCCCATTGGTCGAATGGGTTTATCCCCCAGATGCCGGCTTCAACAAAAGTTTTATGTTCATAGACAGCCAACAACATCCCTAACGCGTAAGGGTCCAGTTGATCATATAAAATAGTCGTGCTCGGTTTGTTTCCATCGAAGTTTCGGTGTGGCTCGGAGTGGTTAGTCTTGCCTTGCATCAACGCTTCACTTTGGGCAAAACAGTTGGCGGCCAGCATTCCGTGTCGTCCGGGGTCATGCCGGCTTCCCAGAGGTAGTAGAAAATCGATGGAAGTCATCCGGGCGCCTTGATGCAGGAATTGAAAAAAAGCATGTTGTGAGTTGCTGCCAATGCCGCCCCAGATGACTTGAGAAGTGTTTACCGCCGACCTGCTTCCATCCGCGTTCACCGACTTGCCGTTGCTTTCCATGACAAGCTGGCTTAAATATGCCGGCAATCCCTGTAGTTTTTGATCATAAGGAATAATGGCATGGGTTCCGACGTCAAAGAAATTGTTGTACCAGATACTGAGCAAAGCTAATATTACCGGGATGTTTTTGTTGAATTCGGCGGAGCGAAAGTGCGAATCGAGCGCGTGCGCCCCGGCCAGGAACCGTTTGAAATTATCTTCGCCTATCCCTATCGCGGCTATCATGCCGATGCAAGACCAGATTGAGTAACGGCCACCGACCCAATCCCGGATTTTGAAGTAATATCGTTCATCGATGCCAAATCGTTCGACGGCGGCGGCGTTTTCCGAGACTGCCATGAAGTGTTTGCCGGTATCATCACAACCGTTTTCAATCAGCCAGCTTTTTGCGCGGTTTGCATTTGTCAACGTCTCCGGCGTTGTAAAAGATTTGGAGGCGATAATAAACAGCGTTGTTTCGGGATTTGCGCAGTTCAGCACGCGCTCGATATCAAAGGGATCGATGTTGGCGACAAAGTCGATTTCTATTGAATCATGCCGAAATTCAGAAAGCGCTTCATCGACCAGGCGCGGGCCGAGATCAGACCCGCCGATGCCGATATTCACCACCCTGGAAATGGCCTTTCCCGTGGCCCCTTTGATTTGTCCCTCATGTAAATCATTCACGACCTTGAACATCTTGTCGAGATCATCTTGTACCTGTCGTGAAAGATCGACGCCGTCGACAAAAAGAGAAAAATTTTCCGGCGCCCGTAACAAGGTATGCAACGCCGGACGCTTTTCAGTGTTATTTACCTCATATCCTTTAAATAGTTCATCCAGCTTTTTTTCCAGCTCGCATTCTTCGGCAAGGCCCAACAACAGGGACAGGGTTTCATCGGTAATGAGGTTTTTGGAGAAATCGATAAAAAGGCCTTCCAGCTCCAGTGAAAACCTTTTCGCCCGGCCCGGGTCCCGCTCGAAGACGTCGCGCAACCGCAAATCGGCAACCTGTTGTTGGTGCGCTGTGAGCAAGCGCCATGCTTCCGTTTTATCCGGTGGAGTTTTATTTTGTTCAGTCATGCGATTATCTTTGAATTCCAGGGAAACTCTGATTTATTCAGGGCTTCCCCGATATGGCGCCTGAAGAGGATTAGAACCCGGCTAATAACCTATTGATATTACTACATATTAGTCTGACAGGCTGGCTGTTTTCCCACTGATTTTCCCACGATATTGGCCTGGTATATGGGTGCCGGCAAAGGGATAGTCCAGGTGTAACCGGTCAAGACGGTTCATGAGCGCCTGGTCCCGTTCGCTCACGGGTTGCGGGAGATAGTAAATACTGCTGCGACTGATACCCAGCGCCGCCGCCTGTTTCGTCAACGGTAATGAATGTGCCGGGTCGATCATTTTCTTGCGCTCAGCAGGCCGGCCTGGTTGAGCGCACCCTCTAAAAAATCGTTCTCCAATGCCAATGCGCCGATCTTGGCGTGCAGTGTTTTCACATCCACCGGCGGGGCCGATGGACCGCTCCCCTCAAACGCCGCCGAGGCGCGGGCCAGCAACTGGCTCTTCCATTGTGTGATCTGGTTGGCGTGTATATCGAAGTGTTCCGATAATTCCACGAGCGTTTTATCGCCCTGTACGGCGGCCAGGGCCACCTTGGCCTTGAAGGCCGGTGAATGGTTTCTGCGAGGTCGTTTTGCCATGATAAGCTCCTGTATTGGTTGCATCAGCAGGCAGTAAATTCAGCTGCTTATCCACTTAAGTCAGTGTCCAGTTTTTCGGGGCCACCTCTGTCTAAGCAAAAGAGGAAATAAATTTGATCATGTTAGACCATTTTCAAATTGGCGTTCCTTAATGGATTTGACAACCAATTCGTAAATCTTGAACCTTATTCACTACGCATGAGGGACTTATCATACTGAGAAACTAATTCCAGGGAAATCAATATATTTCGAAGATAGTCAAACGGCACTTTTTAAATTAGACAGCTCGGATCAGCAATCCAACCTTCTAATGAGTCGACAGTTAATGGGGCACCAAATCCGCTTGCTCGATTCTGCCATGCCCATGCCGCTTGTATAGCGCAAAGCAGAGCATCAATATGATCTCCCGTAGGATCTATACATATCCAATCAGGCGCTTCTAGAATGATACTGTAAAGGTCGTTTAAATATTCTCCACGCAATCCTGCCAGGAGGTCGAGTCTGGCTTGATATTGCTCGAAAGTCTGTTTCTTCTTTTTATCATTTTTATAGCTACGTCGATTAATGATCTGTCGAGCCAGAACACCAGGATAGGCTTCAACGACGATACGGTCTGGATCGCCCTCTAGAAGATGAGGAATCGAAACACCAGACTGTACTAAGCGTGGCGCCCCCACAAAAAACATATAACCCACAGGTACGCCGTAGAGCTTTTGTGGGCTTTTCGAATGAGCTGCAATATCTGTTTGTCTTAAATGCTCCTTGTCACCTTTCGCTCGGTTCCGTCTATAAGCATTTAGAGCATCACGGAAACTCTTTCGCTCAAACGATTTAACATACATGACATAGTCTCGCCAGCGTAATGGCCAGCCCATGTTTTTGATAAATTTACGTGGTTGGCCAAATGGAAAATCGATACCAGTAATCCAAGGACCTAGCCTTTGTAGAGCTTCTTCAAATGCTGAAAATTCTGTCCATTCTTCTAACTCGCCAGCGCGTAGTACATGGCCTTTGAATGTGCAGTTAATACAAGTGATCGGCTTTCGACGATTAGGACTGCTTGTGAAATCAATACCTAGAACTTTCATCTGTTATGAACCGCTGCGTATTTCACTGAATCCTGCCACCCGTTTCACGTGAAGGCTGCCACCCGGAACGCCGCAAAGTTGCCACCCCCAGGCGCGTGCTGACGTGGTGTTGGTCATTATGACTCTGTAGGGGTCATCGTCGTCAATATTTTTTTCTGTTTTCGCATGGATTCTCCCTTGAGGTTGATTTTGTAAGCATTGTGCACCAGGCGGTCGAGGATGGCATCGGCGAGGGTGGGGTCGCCGATGCTGTTGTGCCATTTTTCGGTCGGTAATTGACTGGTAGCGAGGGTGGCGCGTGCGCCGTGGCGGTCTTCCAGGATTTCCAGCAGGTCGCGGCGTTGCTCGGCGTTCAATTTGACCAGGCCCCAGTCATCGAGGATGAGGACCTGTGTTTTCGCCAGGGTGGTAAGGAGTTTGGGATAGCGTCCGTCGCCCTTGGCGATGGTCAGGTCCTGGAAGAGTTTGGGCAGGCGCAGGTAGAGGGCGGTGTAGCCGGCTCGGCAGGCGCGGTGCGCCAGGGCGCAGGCGAGCCAGGTTTTGCCGACGCCGGTGGGTCCGGTGATGAGGATATTGAGGTGTTCGCGGACCCACTGGCAGGTAGCCAGTGATTGCATCAGGGATTTATCCAGTCCGCGGGGGTGGTGATAATCGATGTTCTCGATGGCGGCCTGGTGTTTGAGGCGGGCGCGCCGCAGGCGGTTGGCGGTGCGCCGATTGTCCCGCTCGGTTAGCTCCCGGTCGACGAGCAGGCCGAGGCGTTCCTCGAAGCTGAGCGCATCGATATCAGGCAGGGTCATTTGCTCGGTGAGGGCGGCGGCCATCCCGGGGCATTTCAGGGTATGGAGTTTATCCAGGGTGGGATGTATCAACATAGTACTCTCCTGTTGTGGGTCAGTGGTAATAGGCGGGGCCACGGATGTTGTCGTGGTCCTCGGGCAAGCCCGCCTCGGTCTGCTCGGCAAGGGGTTGGCGATCCAGGCCATGGCGGAGGATGGATTCGAGACTCTTGTAGCTGTGGCTGCCCAGGGTCAAGGCGCGCTGGCAGGCGGCTTCCAACCGGTCGTCGCCATAGCGTTTGCCAAGGCGTAAAATTCCCAGGCAGCTGCGGTAGGCCTGTTGGGGGTGCTTGCGGGCCGACAGGATACGGCGGACAAGGGTTTCTGTGGCCGGCCCGACCTGCGCGGCCCAGCGGCCCAGGCGTTGCGGGGACCACTCGCCGGCCTGACGGTGTGCCTCGGGCAGGTGGGCCGGGACGGTGGTATGGCGCGCCGGGTGGTCTGAACGTCGATGGCTGGCGATGCGCTGGCCGCGATGGAAGCATTCAATGGTATGGCGGGTGATGCGCACGTCCACTTGTTTTTTGATGAGCGCATGGGGCACGGAGTAGTAGTGACCGTGTACCTCAACGTGATAGTCGATATGGACCCGGGCCTGTTTCCATTCGGCATACACGTAGGGCGCGACCGGCAAGGGGCGCAGGGCCGGTTTATCCAGTTGCTCAAACAGGGTGCGCCGGGTGCCCGGCAGTTTCTTGAAGGGCCGGTTGTTGAGCGTCTCGAGCAACGCCCGGATGGCGCGGTTCAACTCGGCCAGGGAGAAGCACTGACGCTGGCGTAGCGCGGCGAGGATCCAGCGCTCTACCACCTGGACCCCCACCTCGGCCTTCGCCTTGTCACGGGGGTGACGCACCCGCGCCGGCACAATGGCGACCCCGTAATGTGCGGCCAGGTCCTGGTAGGTGGGGTTGATATCCGGCTCATACCGGTGCGCCTTGCTCACCCCGGCGCGTAAATTGTCCGGCACCACCACCGCCGGCACCCCACCGAAGTAGGTAAAACAGCGCCCGTGGGCGCCGACCCAATCTTCCAGGCCCTGGGTCCAGGTGGCCTCGGCATAGGTGTAGTTCGACGCGCCCAGCACGGCCACAAACACCTCTGCCTCACGGACTTCCCCGGTCGCCGGGTTGATGACCTGGGCGCGCATCCCGGCATAATCCACGAACAGCTTCTCGCCGGCCCGATGCCCCTGGCGCATAACCAGATCCAGCTTGCCGCGCCACGTCCGGTAATGCTGGCAGAACCTGGTGTACTGATAGCCTTGCGGGTGAGTCTGGCGATACTCGTGCCACAATAGCTGCAGGGTGACACCCGGGCGTTTCAGTTCCCGATGAACCGCGGACCAATCGGGCACCCCGCGGGCCGCGGCGGGCACGGCTGGGACAGGCGGAAACAGCAGACGCGCCAGCGCCCCGTCATCCAGCGCCGCCGGTAGCGGCCAGCTCAGCCCAGCCGCCTCAGCCCGGCGCAGGTAATCAGCCACCGTCGGGCGTGAGACCCCGCAACTGCCAGCCGCCTTGCGCTTGCTCAAACCCTGGCCCCAGCACAGGCGTAATACGTCTTTTATCTTTCTCATGGACAACCTCTTTGCAGGCATCTCTTCTGCTATCGGCCCTGGGCGTACCCAGGGAAATTGTTGTTGAAGATTACCTGCTTTCCGGCAAATATTTTGTGCCTTGTCAATACCGGTTGAAAATTCCCCAAAAGTGCCGGTTGAAAATTCCCCACCTGTGGATTAAACGAATCGTGCATCAATCCCTCCCTGCGGGTTGGCGTTGGCGTGGTCTGCCGGGTTTGCGTTTGGGTTTCTCCATGCGGTCTAACGACTGGCCCTTGAGGGTATCGGGGACCAGGTTGGCGTGTTCCCGCAGTCGGTAGGAATGCCCTTCGATCTCGACGACGATGGCATGGTGCAGCAAGCGGTCCAGCAGGGCCGCAGCGACGACGTTATCGCCGAAGATAGTGCCCCAGTCCTTGAAGCCGCGATTGGAGGTGAGAACAGTGGCGCCTTTCTCGTAGCGGGCATTGACCAGTTGGAAGAACTGGTTGGCGCCACCGGGTTCGATAGGCAGGTAGCCGACTTCGTCGACGATGAGCAGGGCGACCCGGTTGATGTAGCGCAGGCGCGAGGTGAGGGACCCGGCGCGTTCGGCCTGGGTGAGCGAGGTAATGAGTTCGGTCAGGGTCGTGAAATAGACGCTCTTATGGGCCTTGACGGCGGCGACCCCCAGGGCGATGGCCAAGTGACTTTTACCGACGCCGGGCGGGCCGAGCAGGTGGACGGTCTGGCGTCGGTCGATGAAGCTGAGCTCGGCCAGGGTGAGGATGCGGTTGCGGTCGAGGCTGGGCTGGAAGCTGAAGTCGAAGGATTCCAGGGTCTTGACCTGGGTAAGGCGCGAGGTCAGCAGTTGCGTCCGGATGCGGCGTGTCTCACGCCGGGTATATTCTTCGGCGAGCAGGCAGTCCAAGGCTTCCAGGGTGGAGAGTTGCTGGCGTTCCACCTGGTCGAGTACGCTATCGAGGACTTCCAGGGCGGCGGCCATCTTCAGGTTCACCAGGTGTTGTTTGACTGCCTCCAGGGGGCTGACGGCGTTCATGTGTGGGTCTCCCGGGCCTTGGCCTGGCCGATGCGCTGGTAGACACTGAGGTCGCGGGTGGCGACCACCTCACCGGGGCGGGTGAAGTAACCGGAATAGGTCGGGGGTAGCGCTGCTGGCGCTATTTTATGCGGTTGCCGGTGGCCCGGCGAAAGGCGGCGCTGGCCCCGGCCGGTGAGCCGGGGATGGCAGGCAACACAGTGACCCTGCTCGATAATCCGTATCTCGGTAGCGCTGCGTTGCACTTCTACCGGGCGCTTGCGGGTAGTATCCGGCACCGAGTACAGGTTGCCGTCGACGGACACCATACCGTCCTGGGTCACCCGGCGTTCGAATGACAGGACGTCCGGGAACGGACCGGCCGGCAAGGTTTGCAGGACCGGACGCTCCGCTTCGAAGGCGGTGTGCACCACCTGGCCGGTGGTGGCGTGGGTGCGCCGGTTCGCTATCTCATGGCGCCAGCCGTCAAACTGCCGGTTCAAGTCCTCCAGGTCGTCGAACCGGCTGGCCAGGAAGAAGTCCTGGCGCACGTAACGAAACGGACGCTCCACCTTGCCCTTGGTCTTGGCCCGGTAGGGCCGGCAGGCCTTGGGGCGAAAGCCGTAGTGAGCGGCCAGGGCCAGCAGGGTGGGATGATAGATGACCTCACCGGACTCGGACTCGCCCAGCACCGCGGTCTTCATGCGGTCATACAACAACTGGGCCGGGACCCCGCCCAACTCGGTAAACGCCGCCTCGTGGCAGGCCATCACCACGTCCAGGGTCTGACGCCAGACAAAGCGCCCGAACAGGTAACGGGAATGGCCCAGCACCAGAGAAAACAGCCAGACCACCCGAACCACCTCGGGGTCATGCCGGAAGCGCACCTTAAAGTGGGCAAAGTCGACTTGCCCCTGATGACCGGCAGGCGTCTCAAACCGCACCTCATAACCGGCCTCCTTCGGTGGCCGGATGGTGCGCAGGTAATCGGTCAGGATGGTGTATCCGCCCGTGTACCCCTGTGCTTGTATCTCCCGCAAAAGCCGCACACCGGATAATCCCGGATACTCGGCAAGACGGGTCTGCAGATACGCCGTGTAGGGATCCAGCCGCGAGCCTTGCGACGTTCTCGGTCTGTACACCGGTGGTTGGATCCCCGCGGCCAAGTGACGTCTGACCGTTTTGCGGTCCAGTCCCGTTTGGCGGGCAATGGCGCTGATGGACACGCCTTGTGCATGCAGTTCGTGAAGCATGAATACTCTCTCCCAGGTAATCACCTCGGTACCCTCCGTCGGTTGAAACCAGACGGACAGCATCCTCAGTGGTGTGACATTCGGCAAGTCGCAATGACCTGCCACCATCCACAAACTGGGGAATTTTAATCCGGCATAAGTGGGGAGTTTTACACCGGCACTGACATGCCTGAACAGCAGGTTACCCAGGCTTCGGCCAGGTACGGCTGGGAGGATACCGGGATGGACAGGGCCTCTGTCCTTGCCATGCTGGGCGTGAGAGCGGAATATATATTGGGCGCCCTGAACTATATGGAAGACAATCACGGAACAATTGAGCGCTATCTGGAGGAAAGATTTTCAATTTCAGCCGCCATGCTGGAAGATTTGCGGCAACGGTTCACCGAATAAGATATCAGTACAGGCCCTGGAATCACTCGTCTTTATCAATCCAAATCTTGTTGGGGAAATCGTGGGAAAAAAGGCAAGGAGATGATATTAAATACATTAAAAACAATAGGTTATTAGTGTATTTCTATTCCCCCTTCCGGCACCATTTCCTGCCCTGGTTTGTTTATTGTAGTCCTGAGTTTAATCTTGCCCAGCTTATACTCCTGGATTTCTTTAAGGCCTTCGAGTATTTCAGCCCCGATGTCACGATTTGTCATAGAGCGTCAACATCCGAGATACCGTATGGTCTAAGTTCAACCTGAAACTGCGGCACAAACACTTTGTTTGTTATAGACGCATCATTAATCTGATTGATCTTGTATGACCTGATTTTTCCATCTTCAATACGGACACCATACAAAAGCACATTGCCATTTTGTGCCTGCCGCAGTGAATAAGGCTCGATTACCCTTGAACTTCTATGGCCACTATCATCAGTGTAATCCAAATCAACACATAGCCTGTTTCCTGCGGCGAATCGAATGACTTCTATTGAGTTGCCGTTCAGTGTTCTCATTCCAAGTTGGCCGTATGCAGGCCGGTATATCTGCCCTTTGCCTGGAACAGGTGCAAGTAATGGCTTTTCTCGAGTCTCTTGACCTTCAAGCCAACGAAAAAAAGCAGGTAGACTATCCCAGTAAGTATCTAACTTGGGCAGTTTTGGAAGCTGGTGAGCCAACATCGGTTCCCAGTTCCGTAACATTTCATCTCGATAAACTTCCAACCTTGCGAGAGTAGGATTGCTTATTCCTTTATGAGCACACTTTTGCGAAAGGATTTCCTGGATAACAGCAGGCGCCGGCAAGTCATCGTCATCATTTCGAAACAGATTTATCACGTCATACAAATCTCTCGGTCTTCCCCTCTCAGCAAGTGCCCTTACTTTTTCACCAAAGACTTCAGCATAATCGTAGCTGACGATAAAAATACCGTCTTGTGGAGCATCAGAATAGGGGTGAAATACAGGCCGTCGTGTCGATGGCATGACCAACACTTCGTCTGCAGTCAGATCCAGTTTTATTCTAGGGAGACTGTGCTTACCCTTGGAGAAATAGCTTCTGTAATATACGCGCCCCTGACAGGATTGTCCGCCCCTGGGATTGGCATATATGTCAAATACAAGCCTGTCAGAAGGAATTTCTATTCCTGTTTCTTCATATAGCCATTCAGAAATGGAGACGAATTGCTCCTTCAAAACTGTCTCATTGATATGACTCTGATCTCGAAGCGTGAAATCTAAATCTTCTGAAAATCTGTAAGTTTCAAAGTAGCATTTCTTCAGACAAGTGCCTCCCTTGAATACCCACGATTGCGATAAGACAGGGTTCGAATTAACTGCAGCGAGCAACCAACCGAGCACATAGTCTTTCTCTACAACGTTCGGCGTTAAACCCGTCTCATCGGCAAAAGCCAGTATTTCATCCTTGACAATCATTTCGCCCTATCTCCCGGTACCCATAAATTCCAGCGTGTAACCAGACGATTTTTTTCAGACTTTTTATCGAGAGTGGAATAACCCGATGTAATTCGTTGCCGGCATGCATTGATAAAAGAAGGCTTGAACTCAAGCGTTTCAGCCAGGTAACCCAGTTTTTTGAATAATGCGCCGTTATCCAATTGGATAGCATATTTCAACAATGTATTAAGATCACTCTGTTTATTGAACACTCGCGCAAATTCGAGCAAGCAGTCTGTTACATGTTGCAAGCCTGCGCCCAGGTCCGGGTCATCGATACAATCCAACAGTGTTTTGTATGGGTCTGAAATCAGTATCTTCGTATTTCCCAACCATATGGATTTTGTCCCGAATAAATGCTTTTCAGCGACATGTTTGATAAAGAAGTTGACACCTTGATGAGTGATTACACCATTGGCCACGCGCTTAGGAGTAAGTACACAGACTGACCTGAAAAGCTGTTCTGTCAACTCCCAGTGTTCCAAGGCACTCCAGCCACCGACGTAACCTGGTGTGTATAACTCGGGAACCAGCACCCAGGGGTCTTCAAGCACCTGTTTTTGACCCAGGGCAGACGGCTGAACAGGAACATACAAGCCGTGTGCAACACGCCTGATAACCCCTTGTTTATGCCATCCCGCCAGCAATCTGGATGCATGTTGCCGGTCAACTCCAAGAACCCGCGTGGCGTTAGCCCCACGGATTGTGCCGGACGTTGCGCGTATTAATGCAGCTAATCGCTGTTGTCTTTTTGAAGGTTGGCTACCCATAGTGCTATACCATAGTACAAATTATTTCTAATAATAGAGGATATCATGAAAATTTGTATAGTACTACTATAAATTACAATAACAGGAAAGAAAAGCGAAAAATATTGTATTGTTATATAGTTACTATGTACAACTTCAGACTATATTTCTTTGCCCTGGTCGGCCCGGTAGAGTTCAGACATTAAATATTGACTTTATTGGTTAAAATATTGTTGGGATAAACGTTGGGTATAGAGCATGGGAATAATATAAAGTACATTAAACACAATAGGTTATTAGTGTATTTCTATTCCCCCTTCCGGCACCGTTTATCACTTCGTTACCCGCAAACATCATGGGAGTTGCATGTTCAATTCTCACCAGGATGCCGGACAGGTGAAATCATATCTGGTCTTTAGGCACCCTCTTTCCAATCTCAACCAGCCCGATACCCTCTTCACCCGTATCATGCAACTTCAAAGGGGCGAAATTTTCGACGATGCCATAGACAAACGGTGTCGGCCCCGGCTTTTCTGATTGCAGGGGTACACTGGCAAAACGATTTTGCAAATCCGCAGACAGCGAAAAAGTTTCGCCGTAGATGTCTGTTAAACGAAATTCAACATTCGCCGGTTGATTATCCGGTCCCTCTCCCTTTCCTTCAAACTCTATATCTCCAAGTGCCCGCAGTCCCTGCCGTTCATCAAATACATAGCCACAGAGGGTCGGCAGATTGGGCCGAAGCGAGCTGGTTACCGTCATGACACCAAAAATATGTTTTGGAAAATGCAAACCGGTCCATATATGCCTGAGCACTAGGTTGTCCGAGCGAATGCTGCGAGAATGGTCGCGATAACCAAGCGCATCAATGTCAAAATCCCGGGTTGCCGCTCCATTGGTGTTTAACGAGAGTTTTCCGCGCACCTGCATACCCTGTTGCTGGTGCACATGTTGTTGATTGGTGGCAATGCCCATGACTTCTTTCAATAGCACTTTATCCGGGTTCGCCGAATCATAATCATCAAAATTGAACAAGGGTCCACGTTTGAAAAAACTGACTTCCAGAACAAGGTCGTCATTTTGCAGCGAAAGGTCAATTTGTTCGTGGGCCTTGATGAACCGGACAGTCAAATACCCATCTCCCACTTCACTGGAAAATGCGAAGTCATCAGGGAAAGGAATCTGTCTCCCGTGCTTGAACAGCTTGCCCTGGATACTTAAATTGCAGGCAAAGCTTATGCGCTCAAATATAGGTTCGCTACCAACGTGTATGGCGCCAAAGATATCGTTCTCTTTATCAAAAATCAGAAACAACCAGTTCTCCTTGTAGCGCAGATAGGCGCTTGGCGGGACTGGATGAGGCATGTCGTCATTTGTAGTTACCATCGATGTATGCTCCTTGAAAATGCCCGTATTGCTTTGTGGTTTGTGTAATCAGGAGTGATGTATCCGTTCCATCAATTCCGAAATTCGTAAAATTGATTCATTGACATATTGGTGTGAGACAACCCGGGCTGCCTCCGGGCTACTCACCAGGCCGGCGTTAAAGGCGCTATGCACCTGGCAGCATTGTACTCCCACCCGGGTAGCCGCCAGGAGAATATTGTAGTTAAGCTGGTCTTCATCCGGCAGCGGTGCACCAGTGTTTTCGTAAGCTTCAAGGAATAACGCCCAGGAGCCCAGCGCCTGCGCCATGAAGTAGAAGTAACCCAGGTCATAGGCGGGGTTGCCGACATGAGCAAACTCCCAGTCCAGGATCGCCATGACCTGACTGTTTTTTATCAAGATATTGTTAAGTCCGTAGTCACCATGTACCAGTGTCCTTGGCGCTAGATCACTCAGGCCTGCATTTTTTCTCAGCCAGTGGAGCGCAAGTTCAAACGTGGCGGATTTCACATCGGTGGCCCGAAAATCCCGCTCAGCCAGACCGAGCCAGAACAGGACTTTATCGCTGGTTTTCCCCCGGGCATTATCGATTGACTCGCCAAATTCCCCGGGCGCTATTTTATGTATAGTTGCCAGGTTGCTTGCAACGTCAGCAAGAGCCGTAGACTCTTGTGCCGGCATTTTGAACATGTGGCCGATTGATTCCCCGGTTACACTCTCTGAAAGCATGAAAGGTGTGCCAAAAACTGTTCCGGACTCTTCCAGTGCGAGGGGTTTGGGGACATTCACATTTTTATCAAAAAGAATAGTTTGTAAGCGGTATTCATCTACCACACTGGCCCCACTGAACCTGCCGCTGGCATCACTGCGTAGAATAATTCGCCGGGGTAGTGTCGTTACATCCGATAGTTCAATTCTCAGAGTGAGTTTGGAATGCCCGCCTGATATGAACCCACTGTGTTCTATTTCAACTCCCTCGTTATCCGGAAACCGATCCAGGATGAAAGCCAGCAAGGCGCCTTCATCATAGTTTTTCTGATTTGAGGCGCGAGTGTTGCTGATTTCTCCTGAATCCTGCGGTAACGTCAATCCAGCAGTAAATAGCGCTTTGGCGTAGCCGGTGTCGGCGTTTATCAGGGAATGTTTCACAGCGTCTGTCTTTGTTGTGCTACCCTTGTTCAACTCCGACTGCAGCTTTGCTACCAAAGTCACAAAGGTATCAAGTTGTTGCATGTCTTGGTTACCGCTCAGGTCTTTCAGTTGCTCAACGATGTGATCTACACCTTCATGCAAAATCAGATTGCCTTCCGATAGCAGGCGACCGACTGCATCGAAATACCTGGTAGCGGCCTCCGGCGCGATTTCTGTCTCGATTTTCAGGATGTCAAGCAAACGTCGGGCAATCATCAAGTCCTCAGCGTGTTCCCCGGTGAGTTCTCCTGATGCAGCAACCCGCTGCAAGATATCAGCCACTGAATTCAGGTAATGCATAATTCGTTTTTCCATAATGGGTGTTGCCTATTCTCTCGTCAGGGCCTCGGCACAACGCCTGCCGCAAATTACCGCGCCTTCAATACCGGCAGAAATGAATTCACCGGCGAAAGTCACCCTCCCATCCATGAATTCAGGCCGGGCTTTTGTTAATGATTTGTACACCCCGACATAACGCTCGTGGTCAACGTATTCCCAATTATGGAGGTTGACCATCTCTACCTGGTCTTTAAGGTCACCCATAAACGGCTTGACGGTATCAAGTGCGTTATGCGCCACCTGCAAATCGTCCAGATCCTGCTGTGTTTCAGCCCATTCTCCCGTCATATGAAGAGCGATTAAGCCTTTGCCCTCAGGTGCGCGACCAGGACATTTGTTATGCTCAAGGACAATGCCCAGTACGTCTTTTGCTTCAATGCCGGGCACCATTACCAGGGATGCAGGACTGTCTGGCCGGGACTTCAGGCCAACATGGACGGTCAAGCTGGGGACGCCCTTTATCTTATCAAACCATTTGCGTTGTCGGCCTGACATCCATGGGGCGATATTCAGCGCCAGTTCCGGGGGGATCGCGATGACGGCGGCGTCAAAGTTGTGGGCTTCACCATCCACTTGCAGGACGACCTGGTTATGTATCATCTCAATTTTTTCAACGCGGGCATTCAGTCGAATGTCGCCAAGTTGAGCAGCAATGTTTTCAGATAAGGCGCCCATCCCGCCTTTTATCTGCACGAACTCTGCACCACTGAACATCTTCATCAGCCAGATGATATCAACGGCGGAAGACGTTTTCGTGGAACTAAACATATTCATGCGAATGACAGGATCAACCAGGTAATCGTGTATTTCCTTGCCCAGTTTCCGAATGGCGAACGATTCACAATTCTCTATATCCAACACCTCGAGCTGTGCCATATCTTCGAAGTCGCATTTTGACCAGTAGCGGAGCAAGGTTGGCACTATTCTGAAAAGTTTCAGCTTTGCTCCCAACGATAAAAATCCTGTCTTCAGTCCGGATGAAACAATTTTCGACAGGTCGATATAGTGCAATATTTCGTCTCTGGCGATTGCCAGTACGGGTTGGGTATGAACGCGCATTGCACCGGCGCCAGTTTCATGGAGGAGTTGCAGTGTCTCTTTATAGGCAGGCGACAGGGTGATAGCGCCGGGATCCATGATATAGCCGTCTTTTTTTATGGAAATGGTCCTACCGCCGACCTCAGAATTTTTTTCGAATACGGTTGTTGTAAATCCTGCGTTCTGCAAATGCCAGGCGGCAGACAACCCTGCCATACCTGCTCCAATGACGGCTATACCCTGTTTACCGCCCATCTTGTCAGGCCCCTGTCAAGTCGCCAACACAGATGCAATTGATGCGGTGTGTATCCGGAGAGATCAATTGCCTAACTGAGGAGGTCGTCCGGCACTTCCAGTTCCAGGTGCAGTAAACCCAGGCCGTGCACCTTGCCCTGGGCGTCCGTGATCAGGGTTTCTGTGCCGCCGCCGCCCAGGGAATTTTCCAGGATAAAGTTAAGCGACTGAAGATTGGGAAGCTCGTAGCGAGTCACAGCGCCATGACAGATTTCCCTGAAGAAATCCTTGACTACAGCGGCAGTGAGTTGTTGTTCCAGAAATTGGTAAAGTTCGGGTGTTTTTGCCATAACGCCGACATTACTGGCGTCACCTTTGTCACCTGAACGGGCAACGGCGATTTCAAACAGTTGTACCTTTGCCATCTTAAACTTCCTCAACTACAAAGCTGGTATTGATGAGGGACTTGTCGATCAATGCCGGCCAGTACCCTATCACTTCGGTGGCCCTGGAACGGCCGGCCGCTATGCCGGTCACGCCGGGAGGACCAGATGTGACAGCCGGTGCGATTTCCGTACCCAGCCTATTGAGCGCCTTGGGGTCATCGCCTTTTGCGCCAATACGTAACAACAGCTCAAGAGGCTGGTCATTGTTTTCAACCATTCCTTTATATAATACGTTCGTGCCAAACAATTCGACGAAGCGATCCTCCTCAGGAATGCGGTAGCCGTACATTTCCATACGCTGGAATATCATGTCGGCAATGATATTGGCTTTTTCCACTGCATCAGGTCCCGCAATGCAAAGGGTGCCGAGGATTTTGTAACCTTTGGAGTGAGACACAGACACCTTGTAGGTTGGTGTGGGCGGACCGCCCCTGATACCGGAGAAGGCAACACGGTTTTCACCCTGCTGGCTGATATTAATCGTGGTGAAATCGGCAACACAGTCAGGCCCCAGATAATTTTTTGGATCACCCAATTCGTAGAGTATCTGCGAGGTGACGGTTTCCACAGTTACAAGGCCACCGGTGTTGTCATGCTTGGTAATCACGAAGCTGCCGTCCGCACTGGCTTCGGCGACAGGATAACCGATGCGGGCAAAGTCTTTAACCTGACGCCAGCCCGCGTAATTACCGCCGGTACATTGAGGTCCACACTCGACAATGTGACCCATGACCGTGGCAGAGGCAATTTTGTCGTAATCTTCCATGGACCAGCCGAATTCGTATACCAGGGGGGCCACCACCACGGAGGGGTCACTGGCGCGACCGGTAATCACAATATCCGCACCGGCCTGCAGTGCTTCAACAATCGGTCCGGCGCCGATGTAGACGTTGGCGCTGGTGATTTTGTCACGGATGGTCGAGATATCCTCGCCAGTTTCCATGTTCTGCAGATTCTCATTGCCGGCCGTAATCTCATCAAGGCGATCCATAATGTCATCGCCTTCAACTATCGCTATTTTCATGCCTGTAATGCCCAGGTCTTCAAAAACCTTTTTGCTGGCTGCCAGACAGGCCTTCGGGTTGACACCGCCGGCGTTTGCTATGATTTTGATGCCTTTTTCCTTACAGGCGGGCAGAATTTTCTGGAGCATGAGGATGAAGTCCAGGGCGTAACCGGTTTCAGGTTTGCGCATCTTTTGCTTTTGCATGATGCTCATGGTGATCTCGGCCAGGTAGTCGAAGGTGAGATAGTCAACCGGGCCTTCTTCCACCAGGCGGATCGGACCCAGCAAGCTGTCTCCCCAGAAGCCCTGGGCGTTGGCTACGCGGACAATCCTGTTGTTAGTCATGGTTTACTCTTCAGTCCAGTTGGGTGGGCGTTTTTGCAGGAAGGCATTGAGACCCTCCCGACCCTCATCGGAATCACGTACATCGGCAATCAGCCGCACGGTAGCGGCGATCAGCTCTTCGGAAACCGGGCGGTGGGACACATCAAAGGTCAGTTGCTTGGCCAGGCGCACGGCATCGGGACCATTTTTCACCAGGGTATCCGCCAGCGCCTCCACGGCGCTGTCCAGTTTCTCTTCAGGAACCACGTCGCTCAAGATGCCCAGGGCCACGGCTTGCTCGTCCGACACGGGCTGCCCGCTCATGAACATACGCCGCGCGGCCTTCTCGCCAATCGTGGCAACCACGTAGGGAGCGATAGTAGCGGGAAGAACACCCAGTTTTACCTCACTGGTTGCAAACCTGGCGCGAGGGGAGCCGATCGCGTAGTCGCAGCAGCACACCAGGCCGACACCGCCGCCCATGGTTGCGCCCTGAACCCGGGCAATGGTAGGCTTAGGCAGGTTATTCAGGGACTTCATCAGTTGCGCCAGCTGACCGCCGTCTGCGAGGTTTTGCTCGTAACTGTTTTCTCCCATGCGGCGCATATAGTCGATATCGCCTCCTGCAGAAAAGCTCTTGCCGGCGCCGGCCAGCACAACTACCCGAACATTATTATCCGTTGCAGCACTCTCAAAAGCCTGGATCAGGCGCTGTACCTGGTTATCGTCGAATGCGTTATGCACCTCGGGACGGTTCATGGTGATCGTCCGGATACCCTTTGTATTGGTTTTGATGTCTACTACGCCGGTTGTTGCCATTGGCCTCCGTCGAGGGTTTTTCGGTAGAAATCAAGGGTCAGGCTGCAATGAGTAACAGTGCGATTAACAGGGTGCAAACTGACACGCACCAGCCGTCGGCCAGTAATTTGAGGGGTAATGGCGCGATCCTGGCCTCCATGAATTCCGTAATCACGAAGCGGACTTTGACAAAAGCAATGATAAGGATAGCAATACTGGCGTATTGAGAACTACTCGACCCCTGTCCCTGGTCCAGAAACCAGGATAGCAATGTGGCGCCGACAAGCAGGGCAAGAATTAAGGATATTCGAGTTGCGATCAGTGTTCTCATGGTGTCAATTCACCAGGTACAGCAAGGCAAACAGGATAATCCACAGCAGGTCAACCAGGTGCCAGAAAATGCCGCCGCTCTCAAGATTCTGCAGGTCCGATGTTGACATCGAGCCGCGTCGTGACCAGCTATAGTTGGCCAGATAGGCCAGTACTCCGATTCCGATCAGCACGTGAAAGGCATGGACACCGGTGAAAATAAAGAAATACATAAAAAAATCGTTGGTATTGACAGTAATGCCCGCCTGTATTTTGTCACCGTACTCAAAGACCTTGTTAATGATAAAAACCACGCCGCATCCAAGCGCCATCAGGAACATGACCGGAGGCGTCTTTTCGACTCCTGAGCGGGCGCTATGCACTGCGGTTGCCACCAGCCAGGAACTGCTCAAAAGCAGAACCGTATTGATCAGGCCAAATACCTGGTTGAGCTGCGCCTGGGAAGCGTTGAACAACTCAACGTCAACACGCCTGTAAAACAGAAATACGGCAAAAAATAGTGAAAAAACCAGTAAATCGCCAAAGATGAACACCCAGATTCCGATTTCGCCCGGAGTGCGGTGAATTCCCCCCTCTGGTTGATTTAACCGTGTGTCAGATGCGATTGACGACATATACCGGTAATGGATGAATGAAAGTACGCTGTATTATATTATAGCGTATGCTATAATAGCACATGCTATATATCAATGGCAAAATGTCATCCGGGCCAAAACCGTAAGGATAAATAAAATGAATAAACGTAATCAGCTAATCTGTGCGCACAGCGGACTTGTCTTCGCTGTCTTACTTGGTGCAGGGTGGTTTTTTATTCCTGGTTGGTTCCCTCCCGTTGAACCGGGGCTCAATGCTGAAGCGATTCAGGCAATGTATTCCGCCGACAGACAATATATTCGCATTGGTATCAGCCTTTGTGTTTTCAGCGGTGTATTCTTTTGGTCGCTTTCTGCTGCAATCGCTGGTCAAATGAGACGAATAGAAGGATATGAAGATCCCATATTATCGCGCGTACAAATGGCGTCAGCCTCAGGCGCAGTATTAACGGTGCTCTTCACAGGTTATTTTGTGCTGGCCGCTGCTTACCGGCCGGATATGTCGGCTCAAAACATCCAGATTTTTAACGATTTGGCATGGCTGATGTTTATTGGCGCCTATCCTCCGCTGGCTATTCAGGTCGTAGCGATCGGCTTATGTATTCTTGGTGACAAGAGTGATAAAACCCTCTTTCCCCGCTGGCTCGGGTTTGTTAATTTCTGGGTCGCGGTCCTTTTCCTTCCAGGTGTGCTGTTGCCGTTTTTTCATGGCGGCCCCTTCGCCTGGAATGGCCTGATTGGATTCTGGCTCGTCGCATTCTTTTTCTTTTTGTGGATCGGCATCATATGGCGGTACACGGTCAAGGCGATTCAAAACCAGGACTACACCAGGGTCGCAACCTGACGCGACACCTGACGTTTATGCGTTTGGGGCGCTTGCCTGCTTTTTGGGCACCCAGACTAGACCGCGGCCGGTCGCCACAAGTTCGCCCTCCACAAGGCATTCAGCATCCAGGGTCACTTGCTGTTTTTCAACGTTTACCTCGACTACTGTCATGGTTGCAGTGACCGAATCGCCAATACGCACCGGTTTCAGGAACTTCATGTTCTGCCTCATATAGACACAACCCGGCCCGGGAAGTTTTGTACCAACGATGGTTGACCAGAGGCTTGTTGTCAGCATTCCGTGTGATATTCTGCCTTTGAAACTGGTTTGCGATGCAAACTCTTCATCGAGGTGCAGGGGGTTGTTGTCGCCTGAAACACCTGCATAGATCAGAATGTCAGATTCGGTAATTGTTTTTGTAAAGTCATCACTCATACCGACACTGAGGTCTTCCAGGTAATAGCCATGTAAACGGTCGTAGGTTGAATCAGGCATAATCTTCGAGTGTCCTCATCGTAAATATTCTTCTTTCAGCAGGCGCTTATACAGTTTTCCCGTCTCGTGGCGGGGGATCCGGGAGCGAAAATCAATCGTATGAGGACATTTGATTGCGGCGATTCTTGCCCGGCAATAGTCAATCAATTCAACCGAGAGCGCCTTACCCGGTAGACTCCTCCCGGCGGGTTGAACAACGGCGTGAAGGCGTTCACCAGTGTCACCATCCGGCAAGCCGAAAACAGCGGCATCAATTACCTTGGGGTGATTGATCAGTAACTGTTCTGCTTCGAGAGGATAAACATTGACACCGTTGATAATGGCTACGTCGGTTTTACGGTCTGTGAGGTAAAGGTAGCCATCCTTATCCAAGTAGCCAATATCGCCAAGGGTACTCCAACCCCTGTCGTTATAGGCTTCCCTGGTTTGTTCCGGGTCCTTGTAATATTCAAATTCAGGTCCATCAAAATAAATTGTGCCTACCTGGCCGGCGGGTAATTCGTTACCATCGTCGTCGACAACATGTACTCTACAACCCACGGCCTTGCCCACTGAACCCGGGTGTTGCAGCCACTCCTCTGAATTAAGCATGGTCGCACCATTACCTTCCGTACCCCCGTAGGCTTCTTCAAGGATGGGCCCTAACCAGTCGATCATGGCTTGTTTGGTTTCCACTGAAACCGGGGCGGCGCCGCTCATGACAAATTCAAGTGAACTGATGTCAAAAGCCTTGCGCACCGTATCAGGCAATTTCAGGAACCTTACCATCATGGTCGGAACCCAGTGGGCATGGGTGATCCGATATTGTTCAATCAAGGCCAGGTTTTGTTCTGCCTCAAACCTTTCAGTCATTACAACGGTGCCGCCGAAATAATGTTGCGCCATGGAAAAGCGCAACGGCCCGGAGTGGTAGAGCGGTGCAGACATGAGATATTTCGTCTGTTCATTCCATTGATAGCGCCGGCCGAAGAACGCATAAAGCGCGGCCGGTTCATCGATGGCAGCATCCTCGATCGGAATTTTGATTGCCTTGGGTCTTCCGGTAGACCCCGAAGAGTACAGCATATCCACTCCCCGGGTTTCCTTCCCAGACGGTGTAGTTGGTTGCCCTGCTATGGCAGACTCGTAATTTTCAAAGCCTTCCATTTCCCCACCCGCCATAAAACAGGAGAGTCCTCGAGTGGTCTTGCCCAACCGTCGGCATAGTTCCCTCTGTTGTGTGGATGAAAACAATACCCTGGCGCCACAGTGTTCGAGGATATACGCCACTTCTTCAGGTTTGAAGCGCCAGGAAATAGCGGTGAAATAAAGTCCGCTCCGTTGCGCCGCCCAGCTGATTTCAAAAAATCGGGGATGATTTTCCATGATCACTGCCATGTGGTCCCCCGGCTTTAACCCTGCCTGACGCAACAGGTTGGCACATTGAACAGACCGGTCATTCAGCTTTTTATAGCTGATAGTTTCACCGGCAGTGACAGCGATTAAAGCAGGTTTGTCGGGGTAGACTGCTGACCAGTGGCGTGGATGCATGACTTAGCCGCTGTCATCACCGGAATGTGTATAAAAAATTTCTCTCCAGTCAGTCACCAGGGCGGGTTTATCTGCCCCCTCAATTTCAATCACGCAGTTAATACTGACGATGGTGCCGCCTTTTCTACCCTCCGGTTCAAGCATGGTGGTGCGTAAGCGTACGCGGGTACCACTGGTTACGGGATGCAACCACCGGGTCTTGTCCAGCCCATACATGTAGCCGTAATCCCACCCTGTTATCTCAGCGATGCTGAGCCAGTGTGCCGGAACCAGGGACAGCGTCAGAAAACCGTGACCAACAGTCCCTCCAAGCTCGCGCTTTGCCCTTTCAACATCCACGTGAATCCAGGTGTGATCACCGCTGACGTCCGCAAACGCGTTAATCATGTCCTGGGTTATTGTCTCCCATTCTGAAACGCCAATTTCCTGACCGACTAAATCGGGTACATCCTGAAGTGGTATTTTACGGATCATTTTAGCGAAATCACATTAATCCGAGAATAGAAATTGCTGAAATGCTCAAGTATGGAACGCCGCCGAGATTGTGTGCCAGGCCAATGCTGGGGCTATCCAGTTGTCGTTCTCCGGCGCGGTCCAGCAACTGAGAGTAGATCTCGTAGGCCATGCGCAGACCGGATGCCCCGATAGGATGACCAAAGCACTTGAGCCCTCCATCTGTCTGGCACGGCACTCCGCCGTCGCGATCATAAAACCCATCCATAACATCTCTGGTTGCCTGTCCCTCTTCGGACAGGAAAAGGTCTTCCATGGTAACCAACTCGGTAATGGAAAAACAGTCATGCACCTCAATCAGGCTGAGTTCTTCCCGGGGCTTGTCGATCCCGGCCTCCCGGTAGGCGCGCCGGGCGGCAATTCTGGTATTTCGGACATGGCTGCCATCCCAGCTATTGGTTGTGGATTCCATACCGGAGCTGATGGAAAGTTGCAGGGCCTTGATGGATACCAGATCTGATTTACCCAGGGAGCGTGCGATTTCCGGGGTCGTGACAATGGCGCATGCGGCCCCATCCGATACACCGCAGCAATCAAACAGCCCGATGGGATCGGATATCATGGGAGCGTTGAGAATGGTCTCCATGGACACGGCCTTACGCAGGTGCGCCTTGGGGCTGAGAGTACCATTCTGATGGCTTTTCCATGAGATATGGGCCATGGCCTGCTTGATATCTTCCCGGGATACGCCATGTTTATGTTCGTAACCGTGTGCGAGTTGGGCAAATCCCGCCGGGGCGGACCCCAGTGGTAACCACAGTTCGTTGAAGTTACCCTTGAATACGGGTGGTAGCCCGCCGTAACCTGTGTCCTTCAATTTCTCCGCGCCGATGGCGAGTGCGATGTCAGCGGCGCCGGCAGCAACGGCATAAGTTGCGCCGCGTAGCGCTTCCGTTCCTGTGGCACACATATTTTCCATACGGCTTACCGGGATACCGTCAAGCCGTAAGGCAGTGGATGCAGGTATCGCCGAATTCCCAACGTTGACCGAGTCGGTGCAACAACCGTACCACGCCGCATCGATCTGATTACGCTCCACACCGGCATCCAGCAGCGCTTCATCAAAGGCTTCCGCCATCAAATCGGGTGAATCTTTGTCCCAGCGTTCGCCGAATTGCGAACAACCCATGCCCAGTATTGCTACTTTATCTTTGATGCCGGATGCCATGTTCAGTCCTCTTTTATCAATTCGGGGGTGGCTTTCCAGAAATATCTGCGATAACACCGTTGCCAGTCAATTTCCTTGATCCTGAAAACGATACGCATGGGCACGCCAACGGCAAGTCCACCGGCGCCTGCATCGACCATTTCCATTGACACCCGCGCGCCATTGTCAAACTGGATAAAGCCAACATTAAGGGGCGGGGCAGGATGATAGGAGAGCCAGTCATTGGTGAACGTGAATACCTTGCAGGGTTCGTCTACCAGGGAGATATTTTCAAATTGTTCTGACGGCGCCCGGCATCCGTCATTAACGCAATACTGTAGTTGTGGAAACTGTATGGTATTACATTGTGCGCAACGTCCCGCATTAAAACCGGCTGTCTGGTTCAGGGTTCGATACTGGGCGGACAACATGGTTTTGGAGTTCTTTTCTGAGCGCATACCCCAGTCCAGCTCTATCCCCTGGTAGAATGAAAGCATGCGCAGGTAATCACAAGTGTCCAGTTTGTCAGCCAGGCTGCCCTTGACTCCCCGCATCGGTTGATGCGCAGCCAGGTGTTCGGTTGTTCGCAGTAGAATGGCATCAACACCCTGGCCAAACCCGATGAGCAGTATGTATTCCCCGGCTCCGGCCTCTTCAAGTACGCCGGCCAGCATTAACAGTGGGTGCGCGGCACCGGTGTAACCGCAATTCTGTTTCAGTTCATCCGCCAGTTTACCCTCGAATCCCAGTTTTCGCGCAACCGCCTGGGCCGCGTTTCGTTGAACCGGCGGCATGATCAGATGATCCAGCTCTCGTACGCTGATACCGGCCTGGTCAAGTGCGGAGGCAGCCGCTTTCGGTACCAGTTTGAGGATTGCTTCGTCACGGACCCATCGATCTTCCCAGTAATAGTTATACTTTTCCTCCGCGGCGCGAAAATGGTCGACAAAATTGGCTGTCACGGTAGCGCCGGCCAGGTACCCGGCAATCACGTCCTTACTGCCGGTGGTGATTGCTGCCGCGCCTGCGCCAAAGGCCAGTTCCTGAGCGCTGGCCGGTTTGGCCACGGGACGTTCCGATCCAATGATAAGGCAGGACTTTTCCGATTGCAGTGCCCGGGAAAGCCCGGAGGTGCCGCCCCGCTGGGAACCGGCAATGTCCATACTTTCAGTGCTGGCTTTCAATTGCAGTGCGCTGGACACGACTGCACTGTTCTGCAAATCGGCGAAGGGCAGGGTAGTTGAGACCAGGGCAACGCTCTCTATTGATTCGACGCCAATGCCGCTCAGGCAGTCACGTCCTGCCTCAACGGCCATGGTGATCGCATCCTCGTCCCAACTGCAAAAGGCCCGTTCACCTTTTGCTGCGCCACGCAGTGATGGCGCCATCCAGGCGTGAGCATCCGCGATCAAGCTGCGTTGGATGCGAAGGCGGGGAATGTAGGCCCCAAAGCCGGTAATTCCTGATGAACTCATAGTTGATTCCCCGGTAACCAGGCAGACACCGTAATTTCCAATTCAATATAGCATACGCTATATTAGTTCAGCGTTTCAAGCTACAGCAATCGTACAGGAAGCAGTTCTTGAAATAAATATAGCATATGCTATATTAATGTGGCGAGGTAACGGCCTCGGGTCCCGCCGGCGATCGTCGGATTTGCCTTTTCGATAAACCCGGATAGGATTCCAAGTTGATGTTGAACATGATGCTTACGGAAAAATATGATACGCAGAACGATATTTAACGAGGAGCATGAAATTTTTCGTGATGCAGTTCGCCGGTTTATAGAAGTTGAAATCACCCCCTACCATGATCAATGGGACAAGGATGGTGTTGTGCCGCGGGAGCTGTGGCTGAAGGCCGGTGAGGCTGGGTTGCTCTGCAGCAATGTTGAAGAAGAGTACGGCGGGCCCGGCGCTGATTTCCTCTTTAACGTGGTTCTCCACGAAGAACTTGCCGAGGCGCTTGCCACAGGCCCCGGGTTTGCCGTCCACTCTGATATGGCTGCCGTGTATATCACCCGGTTCGGTAATGAACAACAAAAGAAAAATTGGCTGCCCAGGATGGTATCAGGTGAGGTGATCGCTGCGATAGGGCTTTCCGAACCCGATGCGGGCAGCGATCTTAAAGCAATCAAAACCCGCGCCGTTCGCGACGGGGAACACTATGTAATTAATGGCCAGAAAACCTGGATTTCTAATGGACAGCTCGCAGATATAGTTATTCTTGCTTGTAAAACCGACCCTGCAGCCGGCGCCAGGGGCATGAGCTTCATTATCGTTGAGACCAGCCGGGAAGGTTTCGCCCGTGGCCAGAACATAGAAAAGATCGGACTCAAGGCGCAGGACACCTCTGAATTGTTCTTCCAGGATGTGCGAGTGCCGGCTGAGAACCTGATAGGTAATGAAAATGAAGGGTTCAGGATCGCCATCGCAAACCTTGCCCATGAGCGTATCACCATCGCCTGCTCTGCAATTACCATGGCTGAGGCGGCGATCAAATGGACGGTGGACTATACCAGGGAAAGAAAGGCATTTGGTACGGTGGTGGCCGATTTCCAAAACACGCGCTTTGTGCTTGCCCAGTTGGAAGCCGAAATCTCCGCCCTGCGTGTATTCATCGACAGGTGCCTGGAGTTAGCGAACGTCAATGAATTGAATGCCGTTGACGCCGCCAAGGCCAAGATGCTGTCGACCGAATTGTTAGGTAGAACCGCGGACCAGTGTCTCCAGCTCCATGGTGGATACGGTTATACCCTTGAATACCCTATTGGCCGTCTTTTTATCGATAGTCGAGTTCGACGAATAGCCGGTGGTTCCACTGAAATCATGAAGGAGATTATCAGCAGGGACATTTTTTCCAAATGAGTTTGTGGCCCCGGGGAATACTATGGATTTTGATTTGACTGAAGAACATCTCGCTATTCAGGATGCCGTCGCCAAAGTTTGTAGTGATTTCGATGATGAATACTGGACCGAGAAAGACACAAAGGCCGAATTTCCCCATGAATTTCACCGTGCCATGGCAGAAGGAGGTTGGCTGGGCATTACCATGCCTGAAGAACTCGGGGGGTCGGGACTTGGGGTAACAGAAGCAGCATTGATGATGAATGCCGTGGCCAAAGGGGGAGGTGGTGCTGCCGCCATGTCCACCCTGCAGATCAACCTCTTCGCACCACATCCCATCGTCGTCCTTGGGACCCCGGAGCAGAAGGAACGCATGCTGGCGCCCCTTATCAGTGGATCTGAAAAGACCTGTTTTGGTGTCACAGAAGCCAATGCGGGCCTGAACACCACAGCCATCACGACATTTGCCGGGAGAGTAGACGGCGGCTACGTGGTCAATGGCAGTAAGCTATGGACTTCAACGGCGCAGGAAGCCGATAACATCCTGCTGCTCACCCGAACCACGCCGCTGGCGGAATGTACCAAGCCTACCGATGGAATGACGATATTTTTCACCAGGCTAAATCGAGAGAAAATCGAGGTCCAGCGGATCCCGAAGATGGGCCGGTCCGCAGTGGATTCCAACGCGATTTTCATCGAGGACCTGTTTATACCGGAGCGAGATCGGATCGGCGATGAGGGCAAGGGGTTTTATTACCTCCTGCACAGCCTGAACCCCGAACGAATTATTGTGGCTGCGGGGGCGGTCGGTATTGCCGAGGATGCGCTGCGTCGGGCGTCGCGTTACGCGCAGGAACGTGAGGTATTCGGCCGAGTCATAGGGCAGAACCAGGGCATACAGCACCCGCTCGCGGAAAACTGGTGTCAAATTGAGGCCGCCAGGATGATGATGCTGAAGGCGGCCGATCTCTACGACTCCGGCAAGTCCTGCGGGGCCTATGCCAATGCCGCCAAGTTCCTGGGTGGTCGCGCTGCATTTGACACCGCAACACAGGCTGTTCTGACCCACGGTGGTATGGGTTACGCAAAGGAGTACCAGGTTGAGCGTTTGCTGCGGGAGGCAATGCTGCAACGGCTCACACCCGTATCGGAACAGCTTATCTTGTCCTTCATTGCTGAAAAGGAACTGGACTTGCCGAGGTCATACTGAATAAAGCCATCTCCGAGGATTGAAAACCCGATGAATCTGAACGCTTTGCGTGACCATGTATTTGAGACTACCGTAACCCCTTATACTGACCGTGATGTGATGCTGTATGCACTCAGCCTGGGTGTCTGTGACGATCCCCTTGATGAGAATGAGTTGCCGTTTGTATACGAGAAGAACCTGCGGGTGATTCCGAGTGTGACCGCGGTATTGGCGCATCCGGGCGCATGGATTGCCGATAAAAAATTTGAAGTGAATTTCGTAAAGCTGCTCCATGGTGAACAGCGGGCACGATACACCCGGCCCCTGCCGCCGTCAGGCGAGTTACGCGGCGAATACCGTATCAGGGCAGTGGTTGATAAAGGCGAGGACAAAGGGGCGCTGGTCTACTTTGACAAGATACTCTCGGATAATGGAACCGGCGATCACCTTTGTACGGTTTCATCAACCCTGTTCCTGAGAGGTGATGGAGGTTCAGGCAGTTTCGGTGAAGCGCCGGAACCGCTTGCAAACGTGCCGGACAGGGCCCCCGATTTCAATGATGAATTGCCGATCGACAAACGGGCTGCGTTGCTTTATCGCTTGAATGGAGACAGAAACCCAATCCACGCCGATCCGGACATTGCCAGGAAAGCCGGTTTTGATGTTCCTATTCTTCATGGCTTATGTACTTATGGCATTTGTGGTTACTCATTATTACGCAGGGCATTCGGTTATGATAGCGCGCGTATGAAATCACTGGATTTGCGCTTCAGTGCTCCGGTACTGCCGGGAGAAACCTTGCAGGTACAGGGTTGGATGAACGAAGGGGGGGTATCTTTTCAAGCCAGAGTCAGGGAGCGGGACAGGATAGTCATCTCGAATGGATTCGCGGCTGCCGGTATCTGAGTGAAGTCTTCTATATCACATAGCTTGCTATATAATAGGTGGTTTGATCAACATAGATTATTCGTGATATCTAGTCGGCTTGTGTCCGAACAATTCTGATCATCACCGAAGGAGGGCAATGTTGTAGTTGAACGTTGCATACATAAGATAAACATGACTAAGACATCAAACGAAACAAATGCAACAAAAATCAGGGGCGCTAAGCGTAGAACCGCAAAAGCCAGGCAAAAGCACAGTGGCGGATTGAGTACACGGGATTATATTCTTAAAGAAGCTACCCGATTGTTTGCCAAGGAAGGCTTTGACCGTGTAACAGTTCGCGATATCTCATCCGCGACAAACCTGTCCATGCCAACCCTGTATCACTATTTTGGCGATAAGGAAAAATTGTACCGCGAGGTCGAAGCTGAGATCTACGGCGCATTACGTGAGCGCCTGCTCAACGCATTGGAAGGCAAGGGCGATCCTGAAGAAAGACTACGCTCCTTCGTCTCCGAAATGTACGATGCGTTGTTGAGGGACGTTAATTTTCGGCATATCGCGGTACGCAACATGCTCGACCCAAGCGCGGTCAACCATAAATTTCTGGTTGGTGTCTCCATGAAATCAGTTCACAGGGCGCTGGCCGATTTAATGAATGAGATCCGTCCGGCCGGTGGCGACGGGCCTGCGCCGATCATTCTCATGAGCGGGATTCTTGGTTTCGTATTGATGAGCCCGGCTAAAAGACAACTAACCGATTATCCATTTCGGCGAAAAGCCGATTCCAAACGGGAAAGGGAAGCTTTTCTTGACTATATTGTGGGCACAGTCCTCAGGGAATAGCTTTCCGGATTAAATCTGCATTTTTATTCCTGTCTTCACGTTTTTCACGGGCTGAAAATCCCTGCTGTGCTGATATCGGCGCCTCACGGGTGTTGATTTAATATAGCAAATGCTACATAATATCGTGAACTGCATCTATTGTTAAATGCGGGGATATAAAATGAACTCTATCTTCACTCACGAGCATAATATTTTTCGCGATACCGTCAGGAAGTTCATCGAAAAAGAGATGGAGCCCAGATTGAAAGCCTGGGAGGAGCAGGGGAGTGTTGACAGGGACATATGGAACAAAGCTGCCGATGCAGGACTACTCGGTATATGTATCCCGGAAGAGTATGGCGGGCCTGGCGGAGATGACCTCTTTAACATCATTCTGTCCGAGGAACTGGGACACTATCCCTGTGGCGCGATTTTAGGCGCATCGTTCACCAGCGATATTGCTTCGCATCTGCTGGTACATTTCGGTACACATGAACAGAAGGCCGAGTGGTGCCCCAGGATACTGTCCGGTGATGCGATTCAGGCACTCGGTTTAACTGAGCCGGGGGCGGGTAGCGACGTGTCGGGCATTACTGCCACAGCGCGACGAGACGGCGATGAGTTTGTGATCAATGGCAATAAAACTTATATCAGTAATGCGCCGATTGCTGATTTGCTCTATGTGGTGGTGAAGACGGAGGCAGCCACTGGCCCACATGATATGAGTATTTTCCTGGTTGATACACGTACCAGGGGCGTTGATATCCGGCCGTTGAAATTAATGGGGGCCGCCCTCTATCCCGTGGGCGAGATTTTCCTCGATGATGTGCGCGTGAGTGCGGATGACATGCTTGGCAGGGAAAATGGTGCATTCAAAGTCCTGTTGTCTACATTCGCTCTGGATCGTATACAACTTGCAGCAAGGTCTCTGGCGGCCGCAGAACTGGCATTCGACCTGACACTGGATTTTGTAAAGAACCGAAAAGCATTTGGTAAAACGGTTTTCGAATTTCAGAATACTCAGTTCAAGCTGGCGGAAATGAAGACCGATCTTACGGTCGGCCGCGATTTTTTAGACGCCTGCCTGGTGCGTTATGCCAATTCAGAACTTGATTTAAACATTGCTACCATGGCAAAAACCTGGATCTGTGAGATGGAACAGCGAGTGGCCAATGAGTGCCTGCAGTTACATGGGGGCGCCGGTTATATGGACGAGTACACCATATCGCGAATCTATACCAATGCACGGTTGCAGACTATTTACGCCGGTACGACCGAGATCGGCAAAATATCCATCGCAAAATCGCTGTAATGAAAGACCTTATTGAACAAAATGTGACTTAAACCAATTAAGAGGGCAAAACCATGACGGTAGATTTCAGATACGGTAAACCGGGTTATACGGTACTTAATGTCACGGACCTGGATCGAACCAGCGAATTTCTTACCAATATATTCTGGATAAGTCCCGCGGGAGAAGGACCGGGTGGAGAGCGTTTTTTTCGCAGCGGGCCACAACACCACGATGTCGTGCTGCACCAGAATGACCAACCCGGTTTTGTTCGACATGCCTGGGAAATGGAATCTGAGGAGGATGTGCAAAAGGCCTATCGTCATTATGAAAGTATCGGGCTCAAACCAAAATGGCTTTCGAAGGAAGAAAGCCAAGTGCTGGGCCTGGGCCTTAATCCGGTCTTTCGCGTACGGGAACCCACTGCGGGCATTTACTTCGAATATTATTCCGATATGTTGAAGATTTCCTCGCCATTGCCTATCCGGGGTACCGAGTTTGAGGGTTTTCTTCATTCGGCTGTAAACGTCCCGGACGTGAAGGCCAGTACCGAATTCGCGGTGGAGAACATGGGGTTTGTCGTATCGGATATCCTGGGTGATTACATCGGCACGCTGGTCCGGGCGTACCCCATACCGCACCACCATACGTTTGCGTTCTTGCCCACATTCGGCGGTCCGCCCGGTTTTAACCATGTGGCCTGGAAGGTCAAGACAATCGATGACATAGGTCGATTCTACAATCGAGCCAAGAACAGCGGGATTACCGTTGGCTTTGGTATCGGGCGACACCCCACGTCGGGTAGTGTCCACACTTATATACATGATCCTGATGGGATGTCCTGGGAATATTCGCAGGGTATGGAACAGTTTCCCGAGCAAAATTACCGGCGCGCCCGCTATATGTCCCCTGCCCCGGAGGATTATGATCTCTGGGGAGCCAGGCCCCATGAAGCTTTTGGAAAGTCGGGAAATATAGTCACAGCCGGTCCAGATGAATAAATCGAAAAGAAGGTAATCAAACCGTGAATACCAAAGCCATTCAAGAATCGCTGATAGAGGTTGACAAAGACTGCAGGACCTTCCGTATCAACAGGGAAGCATATTACAGCCAGGAAGTGTTTGAAATGGAGAAGGCGCTGATATTCGACAAATGCTGGTTGTATCTGGGGCACCGCTCCGAAATTCCCAATAAGGGCGATTTCCTGACCCGCACGGTCATGGGACGAAACCTGATATTCCAGCACAGCCGGAAGGGGGAACTGGTGGCCTTCTACAACACCTGTACCCATCGTGGCGCGGCTGTCTGCTGGGATAGAAAAGGTAATAGTAAGGTACACTCCTGTCGATATCACGGGTGGGTATACGATACGGAAGGAAAGCTGAAATCGATGAATACCGAGACAGGCTATCCGGAAGATATCAACGCAGATGGGCACCTGGACCTGCCCCGTGTGCGAGTAGAGGAATACGGTGGCCTCAACTTCGTAAACTTTAACGACAATGCCATATCGCTCTACGATTTCCTTGGTGAACAGGTCAGAGACTTGCTGGACTCGATAAATGCCCAGTCGGCGGAAGAAATGATCATATTGCCGGGTGAGCACGCCTATTCGATCAATGCAAATTACAAATTCCTGATAGAAAACAGCGCGGACGGTTATCACCTTGGTCCCGTACACCAGACCTATCTTGAGTTTCTTGCCGATAAGTACAGCGGCACCAAGGAATCCGGGGTCTTCGCAAAGATGGCCAACTTCCAGGAGAAGGGCGGGGCGTATGCTATGGGCAACGGACATTTCCTGTTGTCATCTAATGTGCCGACCGGACGTCCCGTCGGTTACTGGATCGAGGAATGGGGCCCGGACATAAAGAAGGAGATCGGCGCCAACAGGCAACGGTTGACCGATCAGCTTGGTCAGGAAAGGGCCGACTACATTTGCGATATGCAAAAAAACTCGGTGATATTTCCCAATCTCGTTATCAACGACATATTAGCCCTGACCATACGGGTTATCGAGCCGGTTTCGCCTATAGCCATGAAAGTCAATGCCTGGTGCCTAGCGCCAAAGGAAGAATCCGATGAATTGAAGGAAATTCGGCTGGACAATTTTGTGTCCTTCCTGGGCCCTTCCGGGTTTGGGTCCCCGGACGATGGTTCAATGTTGAACAGCGCCCAGAAATCCATAACTGCCTGCCCGACAGAGTGGACCGAATTATCCAAGGGTATGCAGGGTGTCGACGACCTGCGTGTTGCATCCGGCATGACGGACGACGAGACCCATATGCAGGGATACTGGACACAATGGGACATGCTGATGCGCGGCGCTGTGAGCCTGGAACAGCAGATATAAGCCATCAGGAGTAAATTATGTCGCAGAATCATATGATTACACGCCAGGAAGCAGAAGACTTCCTTTACTACGAAGCTGAGCTTCTGGATGACTGGCGTTTGCTGGAGTGGAAAGAGCTATATACAGATGACAGCAGTTATGAAGTCGCATCAACTGACTGTGAAGATCCTTTTAATGCCGATCCAGCCAGGTCGCTGTTCGTGCTTGCCGATAAGAAAAGCCGGATTGACGCAAGGGCTGTTCGCCTGATGAAGCGCGCCGCACACTGTGAGTATCCACACTCCAAAACGCGACACCTGTACACCAATGTTCGAATTGCCGGTACCCGGGGTAAAGAAACCAGGGTCCGGGCGAATGTCGTGGTATACCGCACCGGCAACGATAAAACCACGAATTTTATGGGTGAGATGCGTTATGTGCTGGTGCGGGAGGGGACCGACATCAGGATCAAGAGTAAACGCATTGCCCTGGACCTTAACAGCCTCAACGATGCGGGGCAGATGACAATTATCATCTAGGGAATCTCTGAGATTAAGTCTCAGAGTTTCCCTGGAGACGGTCTACTCCAGGTTATGATTATCACCTTATTTTGTAAGCTCATTGGTGATTTTCCTTGTGTGAGACTTAATAAAATTATTACCGCTAAACGACAGCCCGGTCCCGTAAGCCGGCGATTTCTTCGCCCGAGTATCCCAGCTCTGCCAGTATTTCGTCTGTATGCTCGCCCGGAAGCGGCGGTCCGTTTTCAATGGTTGCAGGTGCGTCGCTGAGTCGGTAAGGCGGCATGATATAAGGCACGGGTTTTTTAATGCCCGGCACATTTACCTTGTGCAGGAATCCGGCTGATTGAACATGGGGGTCGTCCAGGGCCTGGCGCGGACTCAACATCGGCCCTGCCGGAATTCGAAACTCAGCCAGTATGTCCAGACACTCGTCAGTCGATTTATCTGCCGCCCAGCCGGCGGCCAGCCCGCTGAGTTCAACACCATTGTCTGCCCGCAGTTCATCCGTGGCGAACCGGGGTTCTTCGGACAGTTCAGGTTGACCGATCATTTTACTGAAGCGTTTGAACATAGGCTGCCCGAGGATGGCAATATAAAAAGCGCCGTCCCGGGTTTTGATCAGGTCACAGGGGGCGCCTGATGGCGCGCGGTTTCCTATTCCGGTCCGGCCCATACCGGTGAGTTCTTCCTCGATCAGGAAGTAATTGATGATGGACATGGCCGATTGCAGCAGATTGACTTCAACTTTTTGTCCGTTTCCTGTTTTCTGCCGGTGAAGAAGCGCAGCAAGAATGCCCGTCACTGCATGGTTTCCTGTTGTCATGTCAACCCAGGCAGCCGCATTCTTCATAGGTTCTTCCGGCCAGCCGGAAAGATAGGTAGCGCCGGACATGACCTGGGCGATGGCATCAAATCCCGTACGGTCGGCGTATGGTCCTTCATTACCGAAGGTAGTCACGTGGGTAAAGATAATATCCGGCTTGATGCCTTGAATTGTGTCGTAGTCAATTCCCAGACGGGCCATTGCTTTGCCGGGCATATTTGCCACCAGGATGTCGGCATTCTCCACAAGCCTGTAAAGTATATCCCTTCCTTCCTGGCAGGCGAGATCGAGACCAAGGCTTTTTTTATTGCGATTACACTGTACGAAGCCAACACCGGCGGGATAATCCGGATCAAATGGCAATGGGGTGCGGTCTTCACTGCCACCCACATTTTCGATGTGAATCACTTCAGCGCCGAGATCAGCCAACTGGGCTGTGCAAATAGGACCCGCCACGTACCTGGTGATATCTATCACTCGTACGTTATTCAAGACTTTACTCATTGTCGGATAATGACATTCCGATTTTATGGCTTGCGTAATTTGTATAGCATGCGCTATATTAGAGGCTTAGTCAATTCATCGGACAGGGGAAGCCAGGCATGACCATCATCGATTTTCACGCACACATTGTACCGGACAGTTATCCTGCCCGGCCCGGTGGTGTGAGTGAGCCGGCCTGGCCTGAGATGGCGCCTGTTAATGAAAGCCTGTCCAGCATGATTATTAATGGCAAGGAATATCGAAAGTTCGAGAGTTTTTACTGGGATGTGGACGCACGCATTGAGCAAATGGGAAATAATGGCATTGACATGGAGTTGTTATCGCCCCTGCCTGAGTTGCTTTCCTACTGGCTGGATGCTGACGCTGCCGTAGTCCTTACGGACTTTATGAATGAATTCGTGGGAAACATGGTGCGAAAGGCGCCGGACCGTTTCCAGGGGCTTGGTTGCATTGCGATGCAGGATCCTCAGCAAGCGGTTGGACAACTGGAACGTCTTCATTCCGAACACGGTCTGAAGGGCGTTCACCTGGGCAGCCATATCAATGGTTGCTCACTGGCCGATGAGCGTTTCTATCCCGTTTTTGAAACAGCGGAAGATCTTGGTCTTGTCCTGTTTATCCATGGGATCAAACCGGGATCTCTGGACAGGCTGCTGGGTTCTCCGCTTATGGGACCGGTGCTGGGTGTGCCCCATGAGACAACAGCGTTAATTGGCTCTTTTATCATGACTGATATTTTAGGGAGCTTTCCGCGCCTGAAGCTTGTTTTCAGCCACGGAGGCGGTGGTATCGGCGCGGTCCTGGATCGTTTCGATATGGTCTGGAACAAGTTCGACGTGATGAAAGTAAACGGAGACATCAGACCCCTGGACTATGCCAAACGGTTTTACTATGACACGGTGACCTTCAGTTCCGACTATCTGGGTTACCTGGTACGCCGGCTGGGAGCAGGTCGTTTTGTTGCAGGGACCGACGGACCTACCGAGATTGGGCAGAAAGATCTTCCCGGGTTCCTGTCCCGGGCTGGCCTGTCAGCGAGTGAAAGTGCGCTGGTCACTCATGAAAATGCAAAGCAACTCCTGTCACTGTAAACAGGAAATGCGTGAGAGAGGGCAACCTGATGACTGACGACGACATGAAAACGACATCCGCTGCAAAAACGCGCCTCGTGCGCGTGTGCGCAGTTGAGGACGTCGATGAAGAAGATACTTTACAGGTTGAAGTAGAAGGTGAAGACCTGTCTGCCCTCGCGGTTTACCGTGTCCAGGGAGATGAGATTTATGTCAGCGATGATTTTTGCACTCATGGCAAGGCATCACTGGGTGATGAGGGTTACCTGGAAGGACACATTATCGAGTGCACATGGCATGATGGCAAGTTCGATATCCGCACTGGCGAACCTGTTGCCTTACCCTGTACGGAGCCAATCAAGGTGTATCCCGTCACAGTAATAGATGGCGAAGTTTACATTACTGTCAAGTGAGCCAGTAACCGGAATATCCACCGAGTAAAAACCAATGACAATAACCAATGACTAAAACAGCTGTTCAACTGAACGACAAATATACCCGAACTCAAGGACGGATTTACCTCAACACTCTGCAGGCCATGACGCGTTTGCCCATGATTCAACGGCGGCGTGACGTTGCCGCGGGGTTGAATACGGCAGGCTTTATCAGCGGTTATCGGGGATCACCCATCGGGACTTATGATACGGCATTGTGGTCTGCAGGCGATCTGTTGGAGGAACATCACATCAGGTTTATGCCCGCAGTGAACGAAGAACTGGCTGCGTCAGCCATCAAGGGTTCCCAGTGGCTGGATTTTTATCCGGACAAGAAAAAATACGATGGTGTTTTTTCCCTGTGGTACGGAAAAATGCTGGGTACAGAACGGGCGATAGAGGCCATCAAAGCGGGTAACTTCACTACCGGTACTTCCAGGTATGGCGGTGCCCTGATTTTTACGGGGGATGATATCGGCGCCAAGTCATCGATTACCTCTGCCTCATCGGACCCCATGCTGGTGGGCGCCTATGTGCCGATTTTTTATCCTTCCTCCACACAGGAGTATATTGAATACGGCCTGTACGGCTGGGCGCTTTCAAGGTTTTCCGGGCTCTGGGTAGCTCTTAAGGGCGTGACCGATACAATTGAGTTGACTTCCACTGCCGAGGCCGATTCGGAAAAACTGGAAATTATCACACCGGAAGGATGCACCTTCCCGCCTGAAGGTGTCAATGCCGTTCACAACGACTTCATGCCCCTCGTTCAGGAACGCCGGCTGGTTCAATTCAAGCTGCCCCTTGTCGATGCATTTATCCACGCCAATGGCTTGAACAAGGTAGTGCAGGATAGCGCCAAGCGCAAGTTAGGCATTGTCACAGCCGGCAAGCCCTATCTTGACCTGATGGAAGCATTACAGGAGCTGGGCATCGATACGGCCATGGCTTCTGACCTGGGTATCCGCATCTACAAATTGGCCGTCACATGGCCCATGGAGCCGCAAGGCATCAGGGAGTTTTGTCTCGATCACGATGAAATAATGGTGGTGGAAGACAAAAACCCGATTATTGAAGATCAGTTAACGCGCCTGCTTTATGCATTACCCCAGGCGCAGCGTCCTGTTATCACCGGTAAAAAGGATAATGAAGGTAACACCCTGGTCCCTGAGTTCGGCGAAACCAATGTTAACCTCATGGTTGACGTACTGGTACGCCGGTTAAAGGTACTGGATATCAACTATCCACAAATGGATGCCAAGGTGGCTGAAATTGAAAATCGTCGCAGCAAGGTTGCACAATTACCTCCGGTCAATGCTTTTCGCACCGCCTACTTCTGTTCGGGGTGCCCCCACAACACATCCACCAAAACCATTGATGGCAGTCTGACGTTCACGGGTGTGGGTTGTTATGGCATCGTGCCCCTGGTGATGCCTGACCGTGAAACGGAATACGCGGCGCAAATGGGAGCGGAAGGCTCACTTTGGGTAGGTTTGCACCACTTTATGGATCTGGAACACTCCTTCCAGAACCTGGGGGACGGGACTTATTTTCATTCCGGCCTCCTGGCCATACGTTCAGCCCTGGCCGCCGGAGCAAATATCACTTACAAGCTATTGTATAACGATGCTGTTGCCATGACCGGAGGGCAGCCAATCGATGGTGAGCTTACGGTGGAGATGATGGCCAACCAGATCTATTGGGAAGGGGTCAAACCGATTGCCGTTGTCACCGATGAGCCCGAAAAATACCCTGCATCCGTGCACTGGCCGCCCCAGACCAGGGTCTATCACCGTGATGAACTGGAATCTGTTCAGCGGGAGATGCAAAAACAGAAAGGTGTTTCGGCCATTATCTATGACCAGACCTGTGCGGCTGAGAAACGTCGCCGCCGCAAACGCGGCCTTTTCCCCGATCCGGACAAGCGGCTGTATATCAACCAGGATGTCTGTGAAGGTTGCGGCGACTGTTCTACGCAGTCCAATTGTATAAGCATCCAGCCGGTGGATACCGAGTACGGTCGCAAGCGTCGAATTGATCAATCCAGTTGTAACAAGGATTACAGTTGCCAGTACGGGTTCTGCCCCTCCTTTGTGACCGTGGAAGGTGGAGAGCTACGCAAGGCAGAGCAAGCCCGCACGGAACAGGAACAGATCTTTGCCGGCTTGCCTACACCGGAAACCGTGTCAGGAGATGGCGCCTATAACATCCTGATTACCGGGATTGGCGGTACGGGAGTACTCACTGTCGGGGCAATTCTCGGTATGGCAGCCCACGTGGAAGAAAAAGCCTGCAGCGTTCTTGATATTACCGGCATGGCCCAGAAAGGCGGTGCGGTATTGAGCCACATACGTATTGCGCCCGACACAAAGAGTATCAATGCCCCAAGATTGTGGAGCGGGGCAGCCGACCTGGTTATCGGTTGTGACCTGGTGGTGACATCCGGCGCCCAGGTAACCGACCTGGTACGTTCCGAGTCCGCCAGTATTCTTGTTAATAATGATGTTGTTCCTACCGCCCAGTTCCAGCGCAACATGAATATCGATTTCGGCAAGGATTCCATGCTGGCCGTGCTACGGCAACTGGTCGGTGATGATAGCCTGTCAGATGTTGCGGCAACCACCCTGGCAACCAGGCTGACGGGTGACAGCATTGCCACCAACGTATTTATGCTGGGTTTCGCCTTGCAAAAAGGACTGGTTCCCCTCACCGTAGAATCGGTAGAGACAGCAATTGAACTCAATGGCGTGGCCGTTACAACCAATCTGCATACCCTTGCGTGGGGTAGAATGGCTGCCCATGATCCGGAGGCGGTGGAGCGTTATATAGCAGAATCATCTCTGGATGATGGTGAACTGCAGTTACCCGAATCTGTGGACGAATTGATCGAGCGGCGTATCAGTGACCTGACGGACTATCAGGGAGCAGGCTACGCCGGTGAGTACAAACAACTCATTGACACGGTGCGGGCTGCGGAAGATGCCCTGGACGGTGACAGTACGGAACTGGCAGAAACCGTGGGCCGCTATCTCTATAAACTTATGGCCTACAAGGATGAGTACGAGGTTGCCCGTCTGTATACATCAGGTGATTTCGAACGCAGGTTGAAGCAGCAGTTTGAAGGTAACTACAAGCTGAAATTCAATCTGGCGCCACCCCTGCTATCATTCAGGAACAAGCGCACGGGTCAGCCCGGGAAGATTGAGTTTGGCCCATGGATGTTCACGCTATTCGGTGTTCTTGCAAAGCTAAAGCGGCTGCGGGGAACGGCTTTCGATATCTTCGGGTACAGCAAGGAACGGCAACGGGAACGAGCGCTTGTCGTTGAGTACCGCAGGCATATTGAGCATATCCTTGAGACATTGGACAAAGACAAATACGCGCTGGCAGGGGAAATTGCCGCGCTACCGGAAATGATAAAGGGTTATGGCCACATCAAGGAGGATAATATCCGTCACTACGACGCCCAATTGCGCAATAAACTGAAGGAATGGGATAAGTATCCGCAGCGGATTATGGCCTCGGCGGCCTGATCTTTGTCCGGAATGAAATTTCTTGTCATCGGGGCAACCGGCAATATCGGCTCAAGCCTCGCCGAGCAGTTAAGTGGGGAAGGTCGGCATGTTTGTGCGGCGTCAAGAAACGTACAAGGAATCCATGTACAGGGCGCGCTGGATAAGGTCGTTTTTGACTACGATGATCCAACCAGCTGGATTACGGCCCTGTCCGGTGTTACGCGCATCTTCATGATTCCCAAGGCAGGCGATCCCTGTCCGGACGAGACGCTTTTGCCTTTTATTGATGCGGCTGCCGCTGCCGGCGCAGAAAGGATCGTGTTTTCCACTGCCATGGGTCTCGATAAGGATTGGCGGGTCCTCTGTGCTGCCGAGGACCACCTGATCAAATCCGGTCTTGAATATACGATCCTGCGACCGGGGTGGTTCATGCAGAACTTTACCCGCGGCTTTCTCAGTCAAAGCGTCAAGAGCGGTCTTATTGCTTTCCCTGCAGGACGCGGGAGCAGGCTCAGCTTTATTGATACCCGGGACATCGCCGGCGTTGCGAAAGTTGCCTTGTGCGACGATGACCTGTTGGGTGGCGAATTCACATTGACAGGGCCTGAGTCACTCTCCTGGGAGGAAACGACCGGTTTGCTCTCCGCTGCTTATGGCGGGACAGTCTGTTATGAAGAGGTAACAGAAAAACAATGGCGTGATACCTTGCTCTCAGCTGGGCTTCGTCCTTATCGTGTGGAGCAGATGCTGCAAATGGCGCGCGGCATGCGTGAAGGGCTTTATGAAAACGTGACCGAAACCGTGACGGCAATACTGGGGAGGCCGGCCTATGGACTGCAGGCGTACCTGGCGGAGCAAATTTTATAACTGAATCGGGCAGGATAAGATGGATAAGTGCTATAAATCACGCTTCCTGAATATCAATCCGGCAGAAAAGACTTTTCTGGTTCACCGCGACGCCTACAGGGACCCGGAAGTCTTTGCATTGGAGCAGAAAAAAGTCCTGCACAAAAGCTGGATCGCACTGGCCCACGAAGCGGAAATCGCCAAACCGGGTGATTTTATAACCCGAACGGTGGTTGGCAAGGACCTGGTTTTGAACCGCGACAGAAACGGGGTGGTTCGTGGGTTTTATAACAGTTGCCGGCATCGCGGAGCGGCGGTCTGCCGGGACCGGGGCGGCAACAGCAAATCCTTTGTCTGTCCGTATCACGGCTGGGTCTATCGCGATGATGGTGTTCTGGTTTCCACCGGTTCACCCGAAGCCGACGCGGCCTTTCCCGACGGTTTCTGCGATGGCCGTACTACACTGCTGAGCGTGCCGAACCTGCAGCAGTATGCGGGTTTTTACTTCGTTAATTTCGATCCGGATGCGCAGTCACTGGAGTCGTTCCTGGGTGGAGCAGCCGACTGCCTGCAAATGATCAGTGAACACTCCGCAGTGGGGATGGAAGTCATAAGCGGTGTTCATGAATATGAAATTAATGCCAACTATAAATTGCTGTGCGAGAACAGTTACGACGGGTACCACCTGTCATCTGTTCACGCAAGCTATGTAGAGTACCTGGTGGAAACGATGAAGGGCTCCGGAATGGAGCTGAAGCCTGTCGGTGCCGCCCGTTCATTTGGTCACGGACATGCCTGTTTTGAAATCGCCATCAAGGCGGGCAGGGCGGTGGCGCAATGGATCCCCAGCATGGGTGAAAAGGTCAGGGAAGAGGTAGAGGCCAAGCGTGAGGAAGTCATCGCACGCGTGGGTGAGGAGCGCGGAAATGTCATCTGTGATACCCATCGCAACATGGTGATCTTTCCCAATTCCGTCATCAATGACCAGCAGTCAGTGCTTGTACGTTCGATTGTACCCACGGCATATAACAGGATGATGGTGAGGGCCTGGACACTGGGTCCCATTGACGAATCGGACACCCTGCGAGAGATACGGCTGGATAACATGTTGTCATTCCTCGGCCCGGGAGGCTTTGCTACCCCCGATGATGTGGCCATGCTGGAATTATGCCAGCGGGCCTATGAGGCGACGGACGTGGAATGGAATGATTTCTCAAAAGGTTTCAGTGCAGAAGAGATTACCCGTGAAGGCGCCGAGGCTGATCTGTACGATGAGTTGCAGATGCGTGCTTACTGGCTCGAGTGGGACCGCATGATGAATGCCTGAACATCAGCGGGGTGAACAGAACGTGCAACAACAAAATTGTGGATTGAACCGGCCTGAAGTAGAGGATTTTCTGTACCTTGAAGCGGACCATCTCGACCAATGGGCACTGGACGAATGGTTGGGGCTTTGGTCGGAGAGCGGCGAACTGAGCTACCAGGTGGCGCCGACGGGTGAAGACGACCCGGGATCCCTGGAATCTTCGAGTACCATGTTCCTGATTTCGGACAATCGCTATCGTCTGGAACAGCGCATCGTGCGCATGAAGAAGAACAGTTTCCATGCCGAGTATGTCCGGTCTCGCACCCGTCACATGTACGGGCATGTAAGGATTATTCACCAGGATGCGCGCCAGGCTGGAGTTCAGTTCAATGCTTCGGTTTATCGCACTAAAGGTAGTGAGACCGTGATCTATCCATCCCTGGTCCGGGCCACGCTGGCCCGTACACCTGGCGGACTGCGTCTGGTTAAAAAGCGTGTCGAACTGGACCTGTATTGTCTGGCCACAATGGGGGCCTTGACAATTCTTCTGTAAAGCCCTGGTAAATCGTTTATATGAAACCATCCGTTCTGGTTGACCTGATACAAAGCCTGTTAACGGCTTTGCGTGAAGACATAAGAACCAATGTGACTACAGCGCAGGCCAGGCACCGGGCAGACTTAATCGACATGATGCTGGTACGTATTGCCGCCGAGGTTGAAGTTTCATCGGAAGAACATGGCGCCAACTGTCCCCAAGGCATATCTACGGCAGACCTCGCTACGCTATATGATAAATCAATCGACCGGGGCAGAATCCCGGAACTGGCGGCAACCATCGCCCGTTTTGCCGCTGCAGACCGGACCCGCCGTGATGCTGTTGAACAACGCCTGGTGGAGATCGCCGGCAGTACCGCGCCCGAAGGCAGTTCGGGTGACGAACTGAACATTCCGAAAGAAACCTTCAGTAAATACCTTAAAGAGAAATTCCCGGACGATCCTGCCATTGAAGTCTCCGGCGTGAAAGTGATACCCGGCGGGAGGTCAAAGGGTACGATTTTGCTAGATGTGCAGGATCAAAACGGCGCGCGTTCCATCGTCATTCGGCGCGACTTCTCCCATATGGTCACAGGGGTTTCCGTCACCTATGAATACCCCGTTATCGTGGCATTATGGAAGGCCGGCATCCAGGTCCCGGAACCCCTGTGGATTGAAACGGACACCTCTGTCATCGGGGGGGCATTCATCGCCTTTTCCAGGGTGCGGGGCCAGGCCATGGGAACCCTGTTTCAGAGCGATGCCCCGCCGGCAATCGCAAGAGCTTTCGCCGCCACATTGGCCCGGGTACACTCAATGGATATAAAACGCAGCAGTCTCGCCGGCAACTTGAACTGGGGCGAGGAACAACACCCCGTCAGGGCCATGGTTGACAGTTTCTACCGGCGTTACACGGAAAAAGTAGCCCCAACGCCGATACTCGATACTGCTTTTGCCTGGTTATACCTGCAAATGAATAACATAGGCAATGAGCGCAAGCTGGTGCATGGTGATGCCGGGTTGCACAATGTGATGGGAGAGGGCGACCAAGTGACAGGTCTTCTTGACTGGGAGTTCGCCCACGCCGGTGACCCGGCAGAAGATCTCTGCTATTGCAAGGGACTGATTGAATCCATTATGCCGTGGTCCGAGTTTATGGAGATCTATCGCAGCAATGGGGGCTGGAAGATATCAGATATCCGCATGCAGTTTTTCACCATCTGGCGATCGGTCATGCTTGCAATTCAAATGGGTGGCGCTCATTCCATGTACACATCCGGTGTTGACCGGGACCTGCGTATAGCCGCCATTGGCTTTAATTCGTTCCCTAAGATATTGAACGACCTGGCATCGGATCTTGCCGGTTTTACGAACTGATCGCAGACCTGATCGAACAATGATAACCCCGTGATATCCTGTAAACAAACCAGCTGTTACGGGGATTGTTTAGGCAATTTGTCTGGAGAGCATTTATGACGGCACGACAGGATTTCGATATCGACCTGCTGCGCGATCCCCAGCGCGGCGGTCTGGATTTTATCAATGACGTTAACCAGTTGCGGGAGATGGAGCCGATCCATTGGAGTAAAGCCTCCAATTGCTGGATAGTCACCCGTTTCGAAGACGTCAGCGATGGCTTTGAATGCCGGGTCCCGTTGTTAAATGCGGGCCGGAATGAATTTTCACTGGCGTCCATCCCGGTCGAGGAACGAGAACTGCGCATACCGACTATATCGCATTATGTAAATCACTGGATTGTCGGTGTGGATGGCGAAGAACATGCGCGTTTGAGAAAGCTGGTGATGAAGGCCTTTACCAAAAAAATGGTGGAAAAATTGCGGCCCTATGTAAGGGAGCGTGTCAACTTTCTCCTGGACAAGGCAATAGAATCCCCGGAAATCGAATTCAATGAGCAGATTGCCCGTCCGCTGCCGGGTTATGTGATATTCAAAATGGCCGGGATCCCGGAAGAACATTTTGCGTCACTGAGGGAATGGGCGAACGCGGTTGTCGAAGGCATGACCTCATCCATGCCGCCGCCTGAGGTCCTTGAAAACACCGAGAAAGCAACGGTGGAAATGGGGGAGGTATGCAAGGTGGAACTGGAAAAACGCAAGACCGATCCCAAAGATGATTTATTGACCGCATTGCTTCATGCGACGGAAGAAGGTGACAGGCTTACCATGGACGAACTGCTCGCGACAATGAATGTCGTGATTATCGCCGGGCACGATACCACCAGCAATACCATGACCATGGGTGTCGAAGCACTGAGCCGGCACCCGGAGGCCTGGCAATACATGTATGAACACCCGGACAGGATGCAGGACTGTATCCTCGAGTTGATGCGCTACATTGGCATGTCATCCGGCCAGCCTCGAATTGTCGGCGAAGACTTCAAGTGGCATGGTAAACAGTTGAAAAAAGGCGATATCGTGTTCCTGTCCGTTATCGGCGCGAATTTCGACCCGCGGGAATGGAATGAGCCGGACAAGCTGGATTTTTTCCGGAACAATTCCAATTCACAGGTTTTTGCCCCTGGCGTGCATCATTGTATCGGGCATTTGCTGGCCAAGCTGCAATTGGTTGAGTTCTTCACGGCACTGGTGAACCGGTTTGAGTCGGTGGAAATCCTGGACAGGAAACTGGATTTTATGCCTGTGGGAGTTTTTCGCGGCCTGTACGGCATGAACGTGAAGTTTCACCCGCGTACCTGAATAGCAACCCGAAGGTTTTACCTGACAAAGGAACTGATTTACGGGTTACCGATAACCCGGTTGTGTATCGCTTCCGCTGTAGCAGGCTGTCTGCCTGTTAAGCCTGTTGCTTGTTAAATATAGCATATGCTATATAATTAACCGCCAACCAGGAATAGACAATGGAACAGGGAAACGCGGTAATGTGCTCCATGTCTGCGCAGCACACTGATTACAGCTCAGTATCCGGGCCGATTTCAATAATTGGAGATAACAGCAATGTATTACCCACACAACCCAGCTCTCTGGGATGAGGAACACGAAATTTTCCGCCAGACATTCCGGCGCTTTCTGGAAGAAGAGGTAGAGCCCAACGTTGACCGTTGGATAGAAATTGGTGGCCCGGAACCTGAGTTCTGGTTGAAAGCCGGCGAGGTCGGCATTTTAGGTGTGGATATTCCCGAAGAATACGGTGGACCTGGTGGGGACTTCATGTACCGGATGGTGATTGCTGAAGAGTTGGGATACAGCCCGGCCGGGGCCAGCATGGGTCCCGCTTTGATTGGCGATGGCTGCAGTGAAATTCTCTATCGAAACGGTACCGAAGAACAACGCAGGAAGTGGTTGCCGGCTATGGTCAAAGGGGAAGCGCGCGCCGGTCTTGCCATCACAGAACCCGCTTCCGGTAGCGATGTTGCCTCCATGCGGACCACGGCTGTGCGGAAAGGGGATGAATGGGTAGTCAACGGCTCCAAAACCTATATCTCCAATGCGAAGGACGCCAAATTCTTTATGGTGGGTTGTAAAACCGATCCGGCAGCGGGCGCCCAGGGTATCTCGGTCATCATTGTTGAGGCTGATCGCGGGGGATTTCAATTGGGACGTGACCTGAACAAGATGGGTAATCATGCCAGTAATACGGCAGAAATATTTTTTGATAATGTTCATGTTCCAGCCGGTAATTTGATGGGGGTTGAAGGCAAGGGTATGGGTATTCTGCTCGGCGGTGTCAACATGGATCGCATAACATGGCCCCTCATTGGTCACGCTGCAGCGACTCGGGCGTTTCATGAAACTGTTGAATTTGTAAAGAACCGCAACAGCTTTGGTCAACCTGTTTTTGAGTTCCAGAATACCCGGTTCAAACTGGCGGAAATCAAGACGGAGTTAGCTGTTGGCCGCGCCTTCCTTGACGAAATCATTCGCAACTACAGGGCAAATGGCAAGCTGGACATGGAACTTTGTGCCATGGCGAAACTCTGGGTATGCGAGATGGAAGGCAGGATTATCGATCAATGTGTTCAATTCCATGGTGGGGCAGGCTATATGGATGAATATAATGTCTCTCGTTTATATACAGGGGCTCGCCTGCACCGTATTTTCGCCGGCACATCCGAAATAATGCGTTTAATAATCAGCCGTACAATCTGATCAATCGAACGTGAATATCGATGCGTTTAAAAAGTTTGATCTGACCGGTAAAACAGCCTTTGTCACCGGGGGAGCCACCGGCCTGGGATATTATATGGCCAGGGGCCTGGCCCGATCCGGTGCGGGTGTGATGATAGCCGCCCGTCGTGAAACAGCCCTTAAAGATGCGGCAAAACAACTTTCTGAGGATTCCGGCAATGCCGTAATTTATCGCAAGATCGATCTGTCGGACAGGGAAGACATTGAGTACTCGGTGGACTATGTTATTGATACACTCGGTGGTGTTGATATCTTTATCGGTAATGCGGGACAGGAAGCAAGACTTGGCGTCAGTGATGACCAGGAGAAAATAATGGCAAACCTGATGCAGGTCAACTTTGCCGCGAATGTCTCCCTGGTAACACGTTTTCTACCCCATATGAAAAAAAAACAATGGGGCAGAATTATTTTCAGTTCATCAGAATCTTCCCTCAGAGCTGTATCAATCGGCCAGTCGATGTATGCAGCGTCGAAAGGGGCGATTAATGCCTACACCCGGATGGCCGCGGCTGAACTGGGCCATGATGGTATTACCGTGAACAGCCTGATCCTGGGCGCCTTCCACACAGACATGATGCAAACCAACGTAGTTGAACTCCTTGATCAAATGCATGGCCCGGGCGCCGGCGAGGCTTTTGTTAAGGATTTTGCCGGTAATTCGGCCCTTGGCCGGTTGGGTCGTCCCGAGGAAGTTGAAGGCCAGGTCCAGCTATTGGCCAGTGACGCCGGTAGCTACGTTACCGGTACGGAGGTCATCGTTGATGGCGGCATGTCCATTATGATGAGACCCAACCCTGCCCGGGAAAGAATCGGACATTCGGACTTGCTCCGGGAAGAGTAGAGTAGCTTCGCCAATAAGAATGATAATTCAGAAACTGACCGTCAAACTGACGCCATAGGTTCTCGGTACAGATGGCGTTGTAGCATCCTGAAGCAGTGACGAGGTAGTATACGATGAATACTCCTCCTCAGTAAGATTCTTGCCCCAGATTTCCACAGTATACCTACCGGTGGGATTGGTATAACCGATTTTGGCATTGACCAGTGAATAGGAATCCTCCCGAACCCTGTTATCCGCTTCCCAGGGGTGGCCATCATTGTAGTAATAGGTCAACGTAGAGTTTACGGCACCAGCGTTGTTATCCAGGACCCACTCATGACCAAGGGCCAGGTTCAATGTCCAGTCAGACGTTCTTGGTACTGTGTTGCCAGTCAGATCCTTTCCCTGCCCCGGCACATCTTCATCTGGGATATTTCCAACACCGGCGGGATTAGGGATTGTCGCCAGGCCATTAGGGAAATCCACAAATTCAGCGTCGGTATAGGCTAGCCCCCCGGACAGACTGAAACCCCCAGTCATAACAAGCTGCCCCGATAATTCAAAACCTTTAACTTCGGCTTCTGCCGCATTACGTTGTATGCTTCCACCGACAATCTGCTGCGAATATTGAAGATCATCAATTTCGTAGTAATAGACAGCCCCCGTAAGCGCCAATGAATTATCAAGAAATTGCCCTTTAAAACCTATCTCGTAACCATCCATGGTTTCCGGGTTCACCGGCGCACCCAGCACTCCGGATGTAACAACACCATTAAACGAACCTGCTTTGAAACCGCGGGTGTAGCTGGCATACGCCATGACGTCATCGGTAATCCAGTGATCGAGAACGGCGCGCCATGTCGGTTCAGACCAGGTTTTGCTGCCTGAGTATGGGACACTGTTGGCAATGAAACCGCCTGCACCGTAGTCAGTTCGTCCGCGCAACTCCTTTTTGTCTTCAGTATAACGAAAGCCAACTGTAAGTTTGGTTGCATCTGTAAATTTATAATTACCTTCCACGAAACCCGCATGAGATGTTGTCTCGGCAGTATTTCTGATGTCGATAAAGTCCAACGGCAGAAAGAAGATTCCCTTCAGCCGCAACGGATCATAGTCGTGTTCAGCATTCAAGAAGTAATAACCGGCAATCCAGTTGAACCGGCCGTCATAATTTGACAGCACCTGGATCTCCTGGCTGACTTGTTTGTTGCGGTGAGTAAGATCGGCATCAATGCCCGGTAGTGGGCCAACGTCCTGATCGACGATGTAAAATGAGTCCTGGTCAAGCCAGCCGGTAATGCTGACCAGTGAATGGTTGCCGATATCATGATCGATACGCAACGTGACAGCCCTGCTTTCGAGCTCCAGGTCAGCTCCCTCAAACTCTGATCCGGTGTTCGTGCCGTACGTGTAGTTCTGCTGGATCTGTTTATTTCCGGCCAATGGCATGTTTCCCAGTACATTTGTCCCTGATGAAATGACGCGTTGTCCTCCTACGCCACCTTCTGTGTCTTCAAAACTTGCGGATAGCCTGACTTCCGTATTTTCGCCTGGCGTCCAGAGCAGTTTGACTCTTGCGGAATACCCGTCTTTTTTACTGACATCGGTGTCGTTAATGGTATCGTTAAAATATCCCTCACCCTGATCTTCATATTGTACAGCGGCATTGACGGCCAGATCTTCAGTTAGGCCCGTTGTTCCAAAAAAGTCAACATTAAACGTTTCATAATTGCCATAACCCAGTTTGAGGGTGCCCGAGCTCTCATGCTCCGGATCTTTGGTGAATATATTGATTGCTCCCCCCGTAGCATTACGTCCGAACAGGGTGCCTTGCGGGCCTTTAAGAACTTCGATGCGCTCGATGTTATTAAACCCGATTGCGTTGGAAACCGGTAAAGACTGGTATATTCCGTCCACATACATCGCGACCGAGGCTTCCGTACCGATTGCAGTATTCTGAGAGCCAATACCACGTATAAACGGTACGAAGGCCGATATCTGCTTTCGAAATGAAGCAGCAGGCACCACTGCTTGCAGATCATCTGTTGTTCTGACCCCGGCATCCAGCAGGCTTTCACCGCTGATCGCGGTAATGGAGATCGGTACCGTCATGATATTTTCCGAACGTTTTTGTGCCGTGACGATGATCTCTTCCAATTGCGCCGGCACATTAAAGGAAACTGACAGGCAGGTAATAAGTATGGTAGCTGAAGCGACTATGTTTCCGGATGTTTTAGTTTTCATGTAAACCCCCAATTTGCTTTTGTATATATTAACCATGCCTTGTCGTTAAACGTCTTGTGTACCCCTGGGTATTTGATACAGCAATAATTTTGGTATTATCCAGACGATTGCTTAACTATCGCAATAATTATAGCATATGCTATATTAACAAAACAAGGCCCGGACAGGATTGCATCTCTCGCCTGTCAGGTGGCATACCGGCTTAAATATGGCCCGAGCCGCATGCGCTGGTATGGCTGTCACTGCACCTTGTTACGTTGAAGTTAAAAGAGTCATGATTCCTGGTGACACAGGAGAGGAGAAGATTAATGAGTTTATGCGATGGTAGAGTTGCAGTTGTTACCGGTGCAGGTAGAGGAGTAGGCAGGGCGCACGCGCTTATGCTTGCCAGGCATGGCGCAAAAGTAGTTGTGAACGACCTGGGTGGGGAGAAAGACGGCACAGGACAGGATAAAGGGCCGGCGCAGGAGGTAGTCGAGGAAATTACCTCCGCCGGTGGTGAGGCCGTTGCCAATGGAGCCAACGTAGCAAAGTGGGATGAAGCCGGGGCCATGATACAGCAGGCGATCGATACCTATGGGCGCCTGGACGTACTGGTAAACAATGCCGCCATCCTTCGGGACAGCATGCTGTGGAACGTCTCGGAACAGAATTTTGATGCCGTTGTAGAAGTGAACCTCAAAGGCACTTTTGCCCCAATGTATCACGCGGTGAACTACTGGCGCCGCCAGTACAAGAAGACCGGCGAGAAATTAGACGCCCGTATTATTAATACAACTTCGGGTACCGGTTTGTTCGGCAATATCGGCCAGACCAACTATGCCGCCGCGAAGGGGGGTGTGGCTATCCTGAGTGTTGTGGCTGCCCTGGAGCTCAAGCGCATGGGTGTCACCGTTAATGCCCTGGCGCCTCGTGCAGAAAGCCGTTTGACCGAAGGTTTGATTGAGCGTACGGAAGAGCAGTTGGCCCGTCGAAACCCTGATTACGTTGCTTCCCTGGTTACCTGGTTGGCAAGTACGGAATCTGCAGATATTACCGGACGTTACTTTGAAGCCTGGGGGAATGGTTATTCAGTATTACAGGGAACAAGTCACGGTGCGCGCTGTGATGCGACGCTTGACGACCCGGCAAGCCTGAATGAGCCTGTTCATGGGATTGTGCGTAACTCACAGACGCCGGTTCATTATGAACGGGACATGTTCCACGATCTGTAAGACAATCATACCGAAGACGGCCCGTGCTTGCGTGGGCATTTTTTATGGTACCTGGTTTAATAGTTTCCGAGGTTTAATATGAACGAACCGCTGCTGTATTCCGTTGATGACCATGTGGCGACCATCACCCTGAATCGCCCTGACACACTCAATGCCATCGATGAAGCGACGCATATAGCCCTGGTCGATTCGTTGCTGGAGGTACGCAACTCCCCGGATGTCCGCGTGATACTCTTGGCCGCCGAGGGAAGGGCATTCTCAGCGGGTGGTGACCTCAACCAGATTGTGCGTCTTCAGGAGGATGCGCAATTGCGGGAGCAGACGTGTGATGTCGGCATACGGTTAATCGAGGCATTGCTCGACACTCCCGTACCTGTTGTCGCAGCATTGCAGGGGGATGCCATCGGCCTTGGGGCGTCCGTGGCCTTGTGCGCAGATATTATTGTGGCAAGCAGGACCGCGCACCTGGCGGACACCCATGTGAAAGTGGGGTTGGTCGCCGGTGATGGCGGCTGCCTGACCTGGCCCATGGCCATGGGGTTGAATCGCGCCAAGCGCTACCTTCTCACCGGGAAGATGCTGTCGGCGGAAGAAGCCTGTGAGTTTGGGCTGATAACCGACTTGGTGGATACGCCGGAGGAGGCATTGCCTGCGGCAAAGGCCCTGGCTGAGGAAATTGCCGCCCTGGCGCCGCTTGCCGTCAAGGGTACCAAAAAGGCGCTCAATCAGTTGAGCAAAGCCCGGGCGAACGAGGTATTTGCCATCGGAATGGCTTATGAGCAGATATCCCTGGCTTCGGAGGATGTGCTGGAAGCGGTGGCCGGTTTCAAGGAAAGGCGCCGACCCCGGTTCAGCGGCCGTTAATCATAAAGCACAATTATTGGGGAGAGTTCATGGATAAATCGGGACCGAATGCAGACTTGTTGACCGTCGTCGACGGGCCGGTCGCGCGCATCACCTTTAATCGGCCGGGGGCAAGGAATGCCATCACCTCGCAGATGGTGCTGGACATGGCGGTATTTCTCGACAGGGTGGCCGCCGATGGCAGCATACGCTGTGTGGTGTTGACCGGGGCGGGTGACCATTTCATGGCGGGTGGTGATGTTGCCGGTTTTGGACAGGTCCTCGAAATGTCGCCGGACGAGCGGCGTGAAGTATTTCAACAGAAGGTTGCCGCTTCGATACCTATCTTCAGGAACCTGCTGACCATGCCGCAACCGGTCATTACGCGGGTACGGGGCGCCTGTGCCGGCGCTGCCGTGGGATTCGCCGCGAGCAGTGATTTTGTTATTGCCGATGAGACTGCGCTGTTCCTGGTCGCTCACGTGAATATCGCAACCAGTCCCGATGGCGCGACCAGCTATGCGCTGCCGCGCAGGATTGGTCCGGCCAGGGCGCTGGAAATGGCGATGCTGGGCAGGAAGGTATCGGCCCGGGAGGCCTACGAGTGGGGCCTCGTCAATACCCTGGTTACTCCGGAACAACTGGATGCCGAAGTCGAGTCACTGGTTGCCCGTATTGTTGCCCTGCCTGCATCGGCTGTCCGTAACATCAAGTCACTGTTTGGCCAGTCTTTCCATAATGCCCTGGCGGAGCAACTGCAGTTGGAAGTCGAAAAATTCAGTGACTGCGCGGCACATCCCGACTTTGTCGAGGGTGTAACTGCATTCCTGGAAAAGCGCAAGGCGAACTTCAATTCTGTATGAACCTGTACTCGTAACCCGTGGTCATGTGACCGAGGAGCAAAACCCATGACCCCGAATTTCAATCTCGTCAATCCCCCTTACGATATGGAAATGCCCGAAGCACGGAACCAGGCGTTACCGTCGCCTGACCAGGCGGGGACACTGCGCGTTAAACCCTGTCATGCCCTTGTTCCTGGATCAACCGGATAATAACTTCCTTGCTTATGAACACTCGCCAGGCACAACGCCCGGCGTTGTGTTCTGCCCGGGTTTTCATTCGGAGATGTCGGGTAATAAAGCCTTGTTTCTCGAACGACATTGCCGGGAGCAGGGACGCCAATTTTGCCGGTTCGATTACTATGGCCACGGGCAATCATCCGGAAATGTTGAGGACGGTACGATCGGACTCTGGCTGCAAAACACGCTGGATATCCTCGACGCGGTTACAGAAGGCGAGCAACACCTGGTCGGCTCTTCCATGGGTGGCTGGCTGATGTTGCTGGCTGCGAAGAACAGACCGATGAAAATATCCGCATTAGTGGGCATTGCGCCTGCCCCGGATATGACAGGATTCCAGTTAAGGCGCCTACCCGGGCCTCAACAGGCATTGCTTGATGAGCAAGGGTGGCTGGATGTACCCAATAACTATGATGACAGGGCACCCTATCGAGTGAGGAAATCCTTTTTTGAAGAAGCAAAAAGACACTATGTATTACACCGTGCTATTCCGCTCAATATTCCTGTGCAAATATTGCACGGGCTGGATGATCAGGAAGTGCCCTGGCAGCGCTCCATGGAACTGGTGGAAAAACTGGAAAGTAGGGATGTGGTCTTGCAACTGGTTAAGAACGGCGATCATCGCCTGTCCGGGCCGGATGACCTCCAACATTTAAAACGAGCGCTGAACGGAATACTTGCGGCGTCTTCGCCGGCATAAATGAGTCAACAGATACAGCGAGGTAGAGAGTATGAAAGTGATACAAAGGCTGCGTAGTAATCACTCAGGCAATCTGAACAATGTGTTGCCCGATTTTTTACACAAAAGAAAACTGGGATATAAATCATTCTTCGGTTTCGAAAACAAAACAAATCCGTTTTTCCTTCCATTGATGTGCGCAAGCCACGATAAAGAGGCCGAATTTGCGACTGCCATTGCCGTGGCTTTTTCAAAACCGCCGATGGTAATGGCTATGGAGTCGTATTCATTGAATCAGTATTGCGAAGGGCGCTTTACTTTAGGTCTGGGTTCCCAGATAAAACCTCATATCTCCCGCCGCTTTGGTATGCCATGGAGCGATAAACCGGCGAGTCAAATGCGGGAATATGTAAATGCCTTACACGCTATCTGGGACTCATTCGAGAGTGACGATCCCTTGAATTTTATCGGGGAGACGTATCGACACACGTTAATTACGCCGGAATTTAAACCGTGGATTGGTGGTTTTGGGCGGCCCAAAGTAATGCTTGGCGCCGTGGGACCGGGCATGACCAGGGCTGCCGTGGATGTAGCAGATGGCCTGATGACCCATTCTTTTGTGTCTGAAAAAACCCTGCGGGAAATCAACTATGCGGCAATACGGGAAAGACTGAAAAAGAACAATAAACCGCGCTCGGAATTTGAAATACAGGTGCCTCTTTACATCGTCACCGGCAGTAATGAGGATGAGTTTAAGTTTAACGATGACTGGCATCGCCAACGCCTCGGTTTTTATGCCTCTACGCCGGCTTACAAGGTCGTACTCGATATGCACGGCTGGAGCGACATCCATCCGGAATGCAGGAAAATGACCAAGGAAGGGAAATGGGACGACTTGTGGAAGCCCATTACTGATGAAATGATGGATACCTTCACGGTCAGGGGTGAACCAAAAGACATTGCGCCGGTAGTCAAACAACGCTTTGGTGATTTTATTGACACCATTCAATGTAATCTTGAGCTGGTTGATAATGAAATTCAGTATGACATTGTCAAGGCCATAGAAGAAATCTAAGGAGCTGGAATACGTTGGTGGATCAGCCGGAAACCATAATAATTATCGGTGCGGGGCTTGGCGGAGTCGCGGCGGCAGGGGCGCTCAGGCAGGCGGGATACAGCGGACGCATAATTCTGATAAATGGTGAGACTGAATTACCCTATGATCGCCCGCCACTTTCTAAAAGCGTTCTCCAGGGCGCCGATGCCTTGGCTGACATCTATCTCAAGCCGGATACCTGGTATGAAGAAAACAACCTGGAGCTGCTTTCCGGCGCTCAGGTTGTGAGTATTGAACCAGGTACCCGTCGACTCGTATTGGAAGATGGATCTGCCCTCGCATACGACAAGCTCCTGCTGGCGACCGGTGCGGACGTGCGCCGAATACCAGAACTGGAGCAGGACAGGATACCTTACCATTACCTGCGCAGTTACCAGGATGCCCTTGCATTGAAAGCCGGACTCGGCTCCGGCAAGCGTTTGGTGTTGATAGGCGCCGGGGTCATTGGCCTTGAAGTGGCAGCCAGCGCGCGACAATGCGGCAGTGAGGTTTCCGTCATCGAGGTCGCAGACCGCGTCATGGCCCGGTCGGTGCCGGAACATATCTCGGCATGGTTGCAGGAACAACATGAGAACCGGGGCGTGAAGTTTTTCATGGAAGATTCGGTTGCCGGGATTCAGGATCAGAATGCGGGTCCCCGCCTTCAACTGTCCAGTGGAATGAGCCTGCCTGCAGACCTGATGCTGATTTGCGTGGGGGTTGCGCCGGCTACCCGGCTGGCCCGGGAATGCGGCATTGAATGCGATAACGGTGTGATCGTGGATGAATATTGCCGGACCAGCGCCGAAGATATATTCGCCATCGGCGATGTCGCCTGTTACCCGGATGCCTGGGAGGGCAGGATCATGCGTAGTGAAAACTGGATGCATGCCCAGAAGCAGGCCGAATGCGCTGCCTTGAATATGAATGGTGAAAAAAAACCGTATACCGACATACAGTCTCTGTGGACCGATCAGTATAATTTCAAGCTACAGTTGGCGGGGGTCATCTCCGGGGACCAGGAAGTCATACGGGGAGATATGGACTCCGGTAACTGTATGATATTTTACCTGCGAAAAGGTGTTGTAGTCGGGGTGCTGGGTGTCAATCAGCCGAAACTCATGCGCATGACGCAGAATGTGATCAAGTCCGGTTCACAGGTCGACGTCGCTATCCTGGCGGACAGCAAGGCCAATATAAAGAAGGCAGTTTTGGTAAACGCCTGATACCGGAATCAATCAAAGTATTTCCCAGCAGCGGCCTCCTGGTTCACGGGATTGCATTAAAGCGCTGCAGTAAGGATCCGATTACAAGTTCAATCTGTCTCAAACCGGCAAATGACGTGGCTCCCTTAATGAACTCACTGGTCCAGCCTTCCTCGAAATTACGGCTCGACACGGCCACAAGACTGGCGCCTTTCAAAAAATGCAGAACCATCGCCAGTTCAATTCGCCGCGCCGGCACAGGCGGGCCGCCGGCTTCCCTGTACAGGTGGATGAATTCCTCCCAGGCCATAACATCTTCGGCATAGACCCTCGCTATCCCCAGGTCTTCCGCGGGATCACCCAGGTGGGAGAACTCCCAGTCCAACAGCGCAGTGAGCCGGTCATTTGCCACCAGCATATTGTGAGGCCCGACGTCACCATGTACAACCGCAACCGTTCCCGGGTCCTGGCGGCACATTTGTTTTGCCCAGCAACAGGCGAAGTCGATGATCGGCGACGGTTTATTGGAATATTTTCGCCATTTTTCCTGGTAGCTGCCGATGAGGCGCATGAGGCTTTGTTCCGGGTCCCCGTCGGGAGTAAACCCCAATCCATCCGGAGCAGTCTGATGAATACAGGCCAGGGTATTGGCGAGGTCGGCGATTGCGCCGGGACATTTATCGCGTAAGCCGAAATAGGTGCCTGGCGGCGCGCCTGCGCGCTTTTCCATCAACATAAAGGGCTGTCCCAGGCTGGTCTCTTCGGTTTCCAACAGCAGTGGCGCCGGCACTGGCAGTCCAAGGCCAGAGAATGTCGCCAGCGGCTCATATTCATTCCGAACCTTGGTTCCCTCGTAATGCAATTGATAATCCTGGCGCATGACCACTTCGCCCGGAAGGGCGTCCGTATTTTCAATGGAAATGATCCAGGTTTTTTTCGACCTGCCGCCGGGAATTGCTACGACACCGGTAGCCTTAACGGCGGGAGAGTCCGGGTAGCGTTGACGGAGATACCCCGTAACGGATTCGGGGCTTAACTCGATACCGGCCGGTGCGGCAGAGTCCTTGTCCTGGCCGCCATTGACATCCTGCTGCTTTTCTTCCCGTACGGAACCGGCCGCGGCAACAGCATCCAGCAAGCGCCGGTCCTGCGCCCCCAGGGTCGCCGCCACGGTTGATATCGTGCTATGCGTATCACCCTCTGGTAGTTCATCGCATCGATCGGCGCAGGCTCGCAGAATATGTGCGGAAAGATCGCGCAAGGTGCGAATTTCCCGTTGGCAGGCAAGGCCTGTCTCAGGTGCAATTGCGTCAAGACGGCTGAGCCAGTTCTCCAGAAGTTCCGTAAACACCTCCCGTGGCAGGGTTCCAAGTACCGTTTTAATCGTTTTCCGAAACTCAGGGGTGTGGACCTCGGCTACATCAGCCAGTGTATCGATATCAGACGCCAGTAACTCAAGGACCTGGGTCGAAAGGGTGGCTCGTTCTATGGCGTCGGCAGCCGTGAGGTCCGGAATAATCCTTTCCCTCAGTTGATCGCTGATTGTACGCAGCAATAATGCAGAAACGTCCCGCATGATATATTCCCCTTTCTATAGCATGTGTTATATTTAAACCTGGTGGCTATGCTGCCACAACCCAGGGAGAATGCCAATGACTAATGCTGCCCCTCTCACACACTCTCCATTCACTGTGCGCGATGAACTTCGCCACCTGGCGGGAGAGGAGTCCATATGGCAGGAAAGTGCCTTGTTGCACTGGTATGACCGCGATCACGGAATCGGCGGATGGCACCGGGTCGGCCACGAACCCAATAACCAGGGCGGTCGCGCGGTCATATGGAGTTACCTGTTCAGCAAAACCGGTTGGCAGTATCGTTGCTGCACCGATATGCGCTTGGCCGCAGGAGACGAATTTGCCAACGGGTTCGGCGCCGGCGAACGACTCCGCTGCCAGTATGAGGATGATGCGTCCATCTGGTTGATTAACGATGGCGACCTGATTGCCCGACTGTCCTGCCGTAATTTCTTTGACCTTGTGGACCCTTTCCCGCCAGGCGACGAATTGGCTGCCAGGCGCTTCCCCCACCATTTTGAAGTGGCAGGACAGGTCACTGGTGAGGTCAGATACCAGGGGCAATTAATCCCGATAAAAGGTCTGGGTTACAGAGATCATAGCTGGGGAACCCGTGACTGGGAACGGGGCATGCTAAACCATCGCTGGTTCACCGGCACTATGGGTGAAGCCTTCTCATTCGCGGCCATCACTGCGCAGGCGCCCACGGGCAAGCTGGTTCGTGTAGGTTATGTTGTGCGTGATAACCGGCTGTCGAGAGCAACCGGGATAGACGTGATTGCCTATATGGAACCGGATGGGTTGACCCACCGCGGGGGTGAGATCCGCCTGACCCTTGAAGGTGGAGAGAAAATTTACCTTGAACTGACTGCTATGGCCGGAGTGCTGTTCCAGCGCGGTACTGTTGTGATGGTGGAGATGATGTGTGAGGTGGAAGGCCATGGCATGCAGGGATACTGCGATGCCGAGATCTCCTCCAATGCTCGAAGTGGCACCGGGCCGGTACACTTGGCGCTCAATGCCGATACCGGGGAGGGATTCTCCCCATTCGAAATGTTGAGTTTTCCCCCGGAGTAGCCTGGTCCACCCATTGCGTGTTGGGCAACTCCGGAGTTGAGTGACTAGCCCTGCTTGGCGACGTAGACAATGTGGCGTTGCGTGAATTCTTCCAGGCCTTCAGCGCCCAGTTCCGTGCCGTGGCCGGATTGTTTGGCACCGCCTACCGAGACAGCAGGATGGACAGCCAGATGGGCATTCACCCAGCAGATGCCGGTGTGGATTTGCCTGGCGACCTCGGCGCCTCGTGTTGCATCGGAGGTCCAGACCGTACCACCCAGGCCGTAGTGCGTGTCATTTGCCCTGGCGATGGCGTCTTCCAGATCATCGTAGCGGAGAACCGGCAGAACCGGCCCAAACTGTTCCTCCTTAACGATACGTGCATCCTCGTCGACATCACGGACTATCGTGGGGCGAATGAAGTAACCGGGGCCATCCATGGTTTCACCACCGGCGATGATTGTCCCTTCCGCCTTCGCGGATTCGATTAAGTCTTTCACCTTTTCGAATTGCATCTTATTCTGGACAGGACCCATCTCGGTATCAGGCTGGCTGCCGTCTCCTACCCTGGTTTCATTGGCCATGCGAGCCAGTTCATCGCAGACCTCGTCATAGATAGATGCAGGGACATAGGCTCGCTTGGTGGCGAGGCAAATCTGGCCACAGTTGAACATGGCGCCGGCGAAAAGTTTCGCCGCAACATCCCTGGGGTCGACGTCGTCAAGCACGATCGCAGCATCGTTTCCCCCAAGTTCGAGAGTAACCCGCTTCAGGCTTTGTGAACCACTTTCCATTACCTTCTTTCCGGTAGCGCAAGAACCTGTGAAGGAAATTTTTGCCACGTCCGGATGACGTGTGAGGGCCGTACCCAGGTCGTTCCGGTCAGTGATAATATTAAACACGCCCGGGGGCAGATGCGCGTCCGCCATTTCTGCGAATAACAATGAAGTCAGCGGGGTGGTGGGAGCCGGTTTTGCCACCACGGTATTGCCGGTGAGCAGGGCCGACGTCATTTTAATTGCCAGCAGGGTTACCGGCATATTCCAGGGCGTAATCGCGGCCACTACGCCTAGTGGTGAGCGATGCTCGATAAATTTTCCTGATTCATCGTCCATCACAACTTTTTCCGGCAATTCCATGCTCGCAAGCGCCCGCATCATCATCGACGCCCCGATAATTTCTTCAGTCGCCTCTTTAATCGGCTTGCCTTGCTCTGCTGTCAGCAATGACGCGAACTGCCCGGTCTTTGCCTCAAGACCGTCAGCGATGGCCATCAATTTTTGGCGCCTGTCTCCGATATCCAGCATTGACCAGGCGGGAAAAGCTGCTTTAGCCGCTGCCACGGCTGCATTAAGCTGATTTTCATCCGCCCGGGGGCATTCGGCGATAACCTGACCGTTTGCCGGATTGATAACATCCATGCTGGAAGCGCCGGGAGTGAGTTTCCCATTAATCAATAATTGAAAATTTTCCATATTCGTTTTACCTGTGCTTACCTCAAGGTTGCTGTAAAGTGAAAGTGATTTTAACAGACCATTTAACCTGCCCGGTTTAGCCCTCCCGAGGAGCAGGATTTCAGTCCTTTAAAAAACGGCAGGATATTCGGGTCATACTTCGCGACCGCTGACCGGGCCTCCTCCGGCAGTTCGCCCAGAAATTCAGTATAGAGAGTGGAGAACCGCATGAGTTCGCTGTGCTTTTCATGGGCGTTTTTCATATGGGCGAACATGCCTTCCGCGTCCTTATAGATATCCATGGTGGTGCACTGACAGTTTTCATCATCGTAGAACCAGTCGTAACGTAGCGTCTCCAAATCATTCCGTTTTACAATTTCAAGGAGTTCTGAAGCGGTTTGTTTGAATAAATCATAATGCTCCGGTTCAACGGTGAATTGGGCGTACACCTCGATGTGACTGCTGCCGCCGGGTATCTCAACGGGTGAAAATCCTGAAGCGGCTGACTCGTTTCCCAAACCGCTATGGAAATCAAACAGACGGGGCTTGAATTTCATGATTTTTTCACGCGCAGGTTCAGAAGGCAGGCCCAGGAATACGACAGATATATCCGAGCATTCCAGCACCGCCCCCATATACTTTGCGGCATTTCTCTGGTGAGCGTACATGGATTCCTCATCGATGTAGGCGTCCATTGCCACACACTCCAGTTTATCGCTATTGATAAACCAGTCGTAGCGCAGCGTGCCGGGGTCCTTCTCCTGCACCACATCAACCAGGGTTTTGACACGGGACTGGAACTCAGTCAGGCAGCCTTCGTGGATGGCAAATTTCGCGTAGGTCTCTATATGGTTCATCAGTTGTCTCCGGGAAAGCCATGTAAAATAAAGTCCGGTGGAGGATGCGCTGATTGGTCCCGTCATTTATTAAATATAGCATATGCTATACTCACGATCAAGCGGGATGTCAGGATCTGTCAGTAACAAATAAACTGTTATTTTAAATAACGGAGTACAAGTCTAATCCAGATGAACAATACAGAATTACACAACAAGGTCGACATTGCCATTGATCTGATCCGCACCGAAATCCCGTCAGATAAGCCTGACTGGACGGAGAATATTTGCTGGACCATGCACGACCCCGGCACCGGCATTTGCCTGTATGGTCATATGGGACGGATGCAGCCGGACCGGTCCATGTGGGAAGGCTTGTCCCTGGTCTTTCTGCCGGAAGGCGGGGTGCTGGTCAATCGCAGCCTGGGCGTCAACACAAGCCAGGCGCGAAACAGTGAATACGAATGTAAACCGATCATCGCCAACAAGGTATGGCAATACCGCTTTGAAGGCACCATGCAGCGGGCGGATGCCAACGTGCTACGTACGCGCCCGATTGGTGTCGAACCGTCAGAAGCCGTGTCGTATCACCTGGTCTATGATGCAGTCCAACCTGTTTACAATATGCACGATTCCAACCTGGGCTCGGAACGTATGCACCTGGAACAGGGTGCCCTGGTCAGGGGATACTTTGTTATTGGAGGTAAACGTATCGAGGTCAGCTGTACCGGTTATCGCGATCACTCGGTCAGCCGTCGAACGTTCAGGACCCTGGACTCCGAAACCTGGGCACATTGCGCCTTTCCCAGCGGAAAGGTTTTCAGCCTGTTGCAGGTCAGCCGGCAGGAAGTGCAGATATTGAAGGGTCAGGTATTTGAAAACGGACAGATGCGGATTGCCGCCTCCGATTGCTATCCCGACCTGGTGGATACTGCCGGCAACCCACATATCGGAGTGGTGCGACTGCAAACGGATGCCGGACAGGCGGAGCTCAAGTGTGAAGTGCCGAATGCCCGGTTCGTACCGTTCAACCTGCTGCCGCCAACGGGCCTGAGACCCGGTCTCGATCTTTCGAATGCCGGGTACATGACGGCCATAGAATGTCCCGCTATCTATACCTGGGATGGTGAAACGGGCTACGGCTGGCTGGAGCGGATCCGTCCCACCAGGGCAATTACATGATTTCCAGGTCCCTCTGATAAAGTGTTGCCGCTTTCAACAGCCCATTTGCCGCAGGTTCGTGATTTGTGTTCTGCTTTGTTATTAGGAACAGGTAAATAACTCAGTCAGGTATAATCGCCTGTGCGCCGAACCCGGTCCAGGCAATGGGCGCTTTGGATGCGGCCAAAGCTTCCTCCAAAGAAGCATTACTGCCCCAGGCAACACCTCTAAAACGGCAGGCGGTCACCCCGTCAGAAAAATCAGAAGCCAGCCATAATGCCGGCCCAACCAAACAGTCTGCACTGATTAACTGATCCTTGGGCAGCCCCATATCTTCAGGAATCATTCGTGTATTTGCCGGGCCGCCAGGTACCAATATATTCGCAGTAACACCGGTACCTTCCAGGTCTCCCGCCATACAGGCCGTCATCGCTTCCAATGCAGCCTTGGAGCCGCCATAGGGGGTATTTCCAGGCCGTAACATGGTGTCAAGGCTGGTGGTGTTACAGACTATGCGTCCCCACCCCCTGGCCATCATTTCGGGGGCCACCAGGCATGACAATTCAAGTGCCGACAAAGTATTGACCTCGAAAAACCGGCGATAGTCCTCATTGTCGACTTCCCAGAACTTTAACGGATTTCGAAAAAAATCCGGCCGAATAGCAGTGGTCGACAAACCGGCATTATTGAATAAAACGTCAACCCCGCCGAAAGTCTCTCTGGCAGTGGCAACAATACGCTGGATGCTGGTTTGGTCCGTCAGGTCAGCAGCCAGAGCAATCGCCTGGTCAGGGCTGCCGCCACTATCTTCCCGAGCTTCATTCAGCATCTGTTTGTCAGTCGCGGTAAACAAGACCTGAGCCCCTGCCTTGACATAGGCGATCGCGACGGGCCGCCCAAGCCCCCGGGCGGCGCCTGTGACGATGACTCGTTTACCCGCAAGATTATATTCAGGCATAACTCCCTCCCGAGTCATTGTTTTTTCGCAGGGGGACTCATAACGAGGCGTGCTGCAAGTGCTACAGGTCCTGAAGCTTGAGCCAGGCGGGACGCTTCAGACAGCGTTGCAACCATGCGGAAGTCCTCGGCGCTGTCTCCATACCGATTCCGATCACGGGGACCATATAGACCACAGCGGCGACATTCAGATCCGCCAGGCAGAAATTGTCGCCCATTAAATAATCACCGCTGTCCGTCAGGCAGGATTCGATAGTTTCAAGCGCCTTGCTTACATGTTCTTTGCATTTGCCGGTGAGGCCCGGATCAGCTGAGTCGCCAAGTCTCATTTCCCGTACCACCAAAGTGGCAAATGGTTCGACTTCGGTGACGGCCCAGAGGGTCCATTGATCAATCTTAGCCCGCGCCACGGGATCGGCCGGCAGTAACCGTGTGGGTAACTTGCCGGCAAGATAGCGGGTAATGGCCATGGATTCGGTCAGGACAAACTCTTCTTCCACCATAACCGGAACCTTACCGCTTGGATTCAGCGCCAGGTATGCTGCCGACCGGGTTTCCCCGGACCGGGGGTCAATGTTTACGTGTTCGTAATCCAGACCCAGCTCTTCAAGCACCCATAGGCAACGATTCGCACGAGACAGGACAGAACCGTATATCTTTATAATCGTGCTTCCATTCATCTGGACAATAATATATCAAATGCTCTATGAGAGCAATGTCACTTTGCTTATTTTCACGGAGTTATGGAATATTATATAGCATTTGTTATATTATTGACGGATATAATCCCCGAACATTAAAAGACCAGGCTGTTGCCGATTTCAAGAGTCGGGAAACTACTCGAAAAAAGAGGTGGGTATGCGTACTACAGGCGAAACATTTATATATTTTCCTTAAGCTTCAGTTTTTATGCGTTGTTTGATTTGCGATTAGACGATGGTGCTTTTGCACTGCCTTGAACATGACATAAAAAGCGACGTAGTACCACAAACAAAATATACCGGCGCCTGGCCACCAGCCGAGTAAACCATTCCAGGCAAAGGGCCCGGTCTTAAAAAAGAGGACAAGATTATTAAGCAGGATAACCGTGGCGCCCCATATGTTGAACCAGGCAAACCAACGGGGAAATAGTGGCTGCTCACTTTTATCCCAAAGGATTGCCAGGGCAATCGCCAGCCACTGCACCTGGGTTGGGCCCACCACGTTGTCAAAAATGAGCCAGCCCAGGTCATTGCCAAACTGGGTAATCTCCTGGGTCCTGTCGAGACGAAATGCCGTCGCTGCAAAAATTTCCGTCGGGATAATAAAGATCAATACCTGTATGGCTGAGGTAGCGAGGTTAATATACGCAAGTACGGGAGATGGGCCTTTCATTCGCAACATGTAAATTGTGATAATTGCCGCAAATACGAGTGTTAACGGTGCGGCAAAATTGGTTATTACCGCAGTGCCGATTTTTATCCCGATTGTATTTTTCAGGTATACATCCGTTATTTCAGTCGCGTTCAAGTCTGGCGGTGGCGGAAATAGCCATTCCACAGCGACTATCCATGTAAATACAAAGAGCGTAATACTGACGAACCCCGCCCAGACACACATCATTTCACCAATGGCCTGTTTGTCCGGCAAGGTTTGTAATTGCTTATTCATGTCTGTAAAACTACTGTGTCGCTACCGATCATTTGTTACACCCCGGGTATAATGCTTAGCCTCCTTCCTTGTATTCCCTGCATTCAATGGCTATTCTGGAGCGAGGCCGACAATAGGGATTGAAATTGAAAAAGCTGCTCACAGGTTTCTTTCTTTCATTAACATTTTCATTTCCCGGCGCCGCTGCTGACAAGGAAGAGGTCCAGCAGGCAGTGTCTGACTTTTATACGGCCTTGAATAATGGTGACTTCAAGACCGTCGAAGGCTATCTGTTGCCTGAAGGGTTTACCGAGTTTTCCAGCCGCGGTGGAGTTATAATCGACATCCCGGTCAACCTGCTGAAAAACCTTATTGAAAACGGACTTGCGGTAAATGTCGCCCTGCAGCATATCGAAACCTATGTATCCGGAAACATGGCCTATGCCGTCTATTATCGCACCGGAACGATAGAACGCCCTGATAAAGACAACAATGTGCCCCCGCACACTGCCCGCGTCACTTCCGTCTGGATCAAACAGGATGGCAACTGGTACCTGAAGCATGTTCATAATTCCAAAAGCGGACACTGACCCTTGCCGTTATCCGATTGCGCCGGCGCTCCTGAGCCTGGCGATCTCTGCGTCCGCAAAGCCATAGGCCAGGAGTACGGACTCCGTGTGCTCCCCGGGTTGCGGTGGAAGCGACTCGAGGCCTCCGGGAGTACGGCTGAATTTGGGCGCAGGCACTGCCTGCAGTACACCATCCGGGCTTGCATAGGTCCCCCGGTGCCTGTTGTGGGGGTGCTCAGCGGCTTCGGTCAGACTTAAAACCGGGGTAACGCAGGCATCCTTGTTCTCGAATATCGAGGTCCACTCGTCTCTTGTCTTTTGCCTGAACAGGTGCGTGAAGCGTCGTTTCATTTCCGGCCAGTGCGTGCTGTCCATTTGTTTGGGCAAGTCGGCCGGGTCCAGTTCGAGGCCATCCAGCAGCTCGGCATAGAATTGCGGCTCGATTGCGCCAACCGCCATGAAGCCAGCATCGGCAGTTGCGTACACATCGTAAAAATGGGGGGCGCCGTCAAGCAAATTGACGCCCCGCTCGTCCTGCCAGATTCCCGCACCCCGAAGGCCATAAATTGCGGCCGCCATCAGTGCCGATCCTTCGGTCATGGCCGTATCGACGATTTGACCTTTACCGGTCAGTTTTGCATTCAGTAGCGCGCAGACTATGCCGTAAGCCATCAACAGTCCGCCGCCTGCCATGTCGCCGATGATGTTCAGGGGGGGGAGGGGGTTTTCATTACTGCGCCCCAGCATGCTGAGGATACCGGAGATAGCCACGTAATTGATGTCGTGCCCGGCCCGCCTGGACAGAGGCCCGTCCTGCCCCCAGCCCGTCATGCGTGCGTACACCAGGGCGGGATTTGCTTCCAGGCATACATCCGGACCCAGTCCCAACCGCTCCATAACGCCCGGCCGGAACCCCTCCAGCAACGCATCCGCGTTCCGGCACATGTCGAGCACGGTGGCAACCGCCTCGGGATTCTTGATATCCATTTTGATTGAGCGGCGGTTACGGTTCATGAGCTGGAAGCGGGTGTCGCGATCAACTGCATCGCTGTTACCGGCCATGCGGTCCACGCGTACCACGTCTGCCCCCAGGTCGGCAAGCAGCATTGCGCAGAACGGGCCGGGCCCGATGCCTGCCATCTCGATGACCCTAATGCCTTCCAGCGGTCCCAAATGACAACTCCTAGGCAACGATATTCCGGCTGTACAAATCGTCGATCTGTGCGTCGGAATAATCGAATTCGGCAAGTATTTCCCTGGTGTCCTCCCCCGGAATTGCCGCACGGCCGGTGCTTTCCAGGTCAGGCTCCATGCCGGAAAACCGTACGCAGTTACCTATCTGCTTGATGTTGCCGCGCTCTCCGTGCGGGTATTCGCGCAGCAATCCGGAATCTTTCCATGCCCCGGAGTTAAACAATGTGTCATTGAAATCGTCGCGGCATGCCTCTGCCCACACACCGGCCTCATTCAATAGTGCAATCAGGTCCCGGTTATTGTGGCGGGCCGCAGCGGTTGATATTTCCTGGTATTCTTCATCACCCCAGTCATCCGGTAGTGCAGTGGATGCCTTTGCAGCGCCCAGCGCTTCTGCCAGGGCCAAACCTTGTTCATCGGTTCGTGCAACGATCGCCACCCAGCCATCCTGTGTCCGGTAAATCGAGCGCGCCGGGTGGACGCCTGTCATGCTGGAATTCATCTGCGCCAGTTGGCTGGCCTTATCCCGGCCGTCCCGCAGCAGCTCTGAGAACAGGAATATCCCGGCGTCGAGCAAATTCGTGGTAACGCGGCTGCCCTTGCCCGATCGCAACTTGCGGTAATGCCCTGCCATCATACCGATTGTGCTCAGGTAAGCACAGGTAAAATCAACAGGCGCCCAGCGCATCCACAGGGGTTCATTACCTTCACCACCGCAATGGGCTTCCAGGCCGCACATGGCCTGTATCATCATGTCGAAACCCGGCATCTTTGACATGGGACCGGTATCGCCGTAGGCACAGGATTCCATGTAAGTCAGCCCCGGGTTTTGTTTGCTGAGTTGTTCGTATCCCAGTCCCAGGCGCTCGGCGACTCCCGGCCGAAAATTGTGGGAGACCACGTCTGCAGCGATACAGATTTTTTTGGCTATCTCGATTCCCCCCGCTTGTTTCAGATCGATGAGAATGGACCGCTTACCCCGGTTACAACTGGCAAACGGGCGCCACATGACCCGGTTGGGGTCACCGGTCAGGGGTTCGATCTTGATGACGTCAGCGCCCAGGTCCGCTATGGGTACCGAGGCATATGGTCCGGCCACATACATGCCAAGGTCAACAATACGCAGTCCTTTCAAAGGTGCATTCACCGGGAACCATCCTCGCTAGCCGTCTGTGATAATGATCGCTTCAACGTTATAGCCCCTTGAGTGGAAATCCCACGTACTGACGATCGGCTTCATCTGTCTCAAGAATTTCATTGGCAGCAACCTGGGCATCGTCCCAGCAGTCGCCTGGTTTTTGTGCGAGAGAGCATGGGAACCCGTTGTCCCATAACAACTTGATAAATTCGTCACTGTTGTACTTCGAAATCCGCATAGAGAATGCGTCAATATCGCCCCAGAACGTGGATGGGTCGCCCATGCCGGTCGGCATACCCCGGTCATCGAGTGTATCGGTGAATTCGCCGGGTTTAAGATCAAGCAGCTTGTAAAATCGTTCCTTCGCCCCCGGCGTTCCCATCATCAGGTGGACGTATTTTCCGTCGGCACATCTGAATATGGTCATGCGCGAGTTCTTGGGGACGGCAGCCATGAAACGTCGGTCTGGATTTTCAGCCGTGAACCAACTGGAGCGGCATGCATCAAGAGCGCCTTCTACCAGCGAGACGGAAACCACCTGTCCCTCGCCGCTTTGCTCACGGTGGACAAGTGCGGCAAATACGCCGAATAAGGCATTAAGAACAGCCCCGTAGGTTGCCACCGGAAAGTTGAACATTACAGGTCGATCACTGAAATGTTCGTAACTGAAGCCAGACCGGGCCTGTGCAAGCAATTCGTCCGCGGGCAGGGGCGCTTCCCCTGTGATTTCAGGTGCGGCTTCGATGTTGACCACCACCAGGCGCGGATTGGTCTCGACAAGTTCAAGAGGGTCAAAACTCCATTCCATGTCCGGATGGCCCTCACCGCCGATAACGCAAATGTCGACATCTGCGGCAAGTTGTATTGCGGCATCAGCACCCGCGCCGGCGGGTAGTATCTCCTTGTGCTGTTGCCAGACCTGGTAAGCCGGGTAAATGTCGTAGAACGGGTCGCCCGCCGGGGGTTCAATCCGGCTGACCTTTGCGCCGGCCTCCCGCAGGAACTTGCACACCAGGGCGGCCGGCATGCCCAGCCCGAAATCGGCAACAGAAAGACCCTCCAGTACTGATGCAGAACGACTCACTTGATTTTTTCTCCCGGCCTCACGGGTTGTAACGAATATAGCGCATGCTACAATAAACTTATTGTTGGAAACCTTCAAGTCGCAATTAAAAAAAGTCGGCAACCATTCTACGGGTGACACTATATGCTGGAATCGATCTATAAAATCTTTGTGCCTTCAGGGTTGATACTTCTGATGTTTGGTATGGGTATGCAACTCGTGCCCGAAGACTGGCGCAGGGTAGTGCGTTATCCACGCGCGGTTTTCGTGGGTTTGTTTGGCCAGTTTGTATTGTTACCCGCCATTGCCATTGTGCTGCTTTACGGCACGTCACTCCCGCTGGCCGTTTCTGCTGGTGTTCTTATCCTGGCGGTGTGCCCGGGAGGTGTCGTTTCCAATACGGTCTCCTATCTCGCCCGTGCGGATATCCCCCTGTCGGTCACGCTGACAGCCATGTCCAGTATCCTGGCCCTGGTCACCGTACCACTGGTGCTGCATTTTGGACTGGACCTTCTCCAGAGTGCACGGCAGGTGGCAGGTGAAGCAGACATAGTTGCGTTGCCTGTCCGGAGCACTGTAATACAATTGCTCGTACTGGTATTTCTTCCGCTGCTGGCCGGGATGGCGGTGCGCCGATATGTGCGCGGCTTTGCAGTCAGATCTGACCGCTGGATGCGGGGTGCGGGTATTCTCATCCTGCTGGTATTACTCATTGGGTCGGTGGCGCTGGAATTTGACTTCTTCATGCAAAACCTGAATCGTCTCTGGTCTTTGCTGCTGGTCTTCAACCTTGCAACCTTACTGGGCGGGTATGCGCTGGCTTTTGCATTTGGTCTGGATAGAGTACGACGGCTCACCGTTGCTATCGAAGTCGGTATCCAGAATGTCGCATTGGGCGCCATGATCGCACTGAACATCCTGGAGCAACCTGAGTGGGCCGTGGTCCCGAGTGTTTACAGCCTGGTCATGATGTCCACGGCATTTATCCTGATATTCATCGGCTCAGGAAGAAGCAGTGATGCATAGAGTTTGTCAAACCTTGCAGGAGAAATGAGAATGGCAGGTTATGCAATAGTAACGATACAAGGTATCAACGATATCGAGAAACTGCAGTTGTACCGTGAAGCGGCTGTGCCGATTATAAAGCAGTTTGGCGGGGAAGCGCTCGTTACATCGAGGGGCAATCAGCAGTTCGTTGAAGGTAAACAGGGCGTTTGCGTAATCGTGTACAAATTTCCCAGTTATGAACAGGCTGTAAACTGGTATAACAGTCCTGAGTACAGTGAAGCGAAGGATACGCGGATAGATGCTGCCGAGGTCCAGTTCATACTGGCTGAAGGGCTGGACTAGACGCTACAACGTTAACCCTGGCGAGGCAAACCCGCCAGGTCACTGAAATAGTGGAAGTAGGTCATGGTGTCCCGTCCGGGGGGGCCGGACTCGACAACTGCTTTCTGAAGGGCGGATACTGCGTTGGCCACCGGCGGGTCGATGCCCAGCCGCGCCGCCTCAGCGAGGAACAGCTTGACGTCCTTCACGCCGATTTCGACTGCACCGGTGCCTTCGAATTTTCCCTGCAGTATGAAATTGGGAACAACAATTTGGGAAAAGAAATTCGCGCCACTGCCCTGATTGATAATGTCGACGGCCGTTTGCATGCTTAAGCCCGCTTTCATCCCGACGGCAACGGCCTCGCAGGTAGCCAGTAAGGCCGCGTAGGCAACGGAGTTGTTCACCACTTTTCCGGCCTGTCCCATGCCGGCCTGTTCTCCGAGGTGAAACAGTCGTCCGGCAAACGTTTCCAGCGCATATTTCGCTTGTTCAAAGGCCTTTGCGGGCCCGGAGGCCAGTACGCCCAGTGTGCCGGCCTCCAGGGCCGGTACGCCACCGACGATTGGTGAGTCAAGCAGGGTAATGCCGCGTTTCGCGAGGCCTTCGGCAATTTCGATGACCGCTTCACCACCCATGGTGGAGGTCTCGATATAAATTGTCGCCCTGTCACCATCGGCGATGCCGCCGGGGTCCAGCGCGACGCTACGGCAGATCCCTGCGTCCGGCAGGCAGGCAAATATAATTTCAACATTATCAGCAACTTCCTTGACGGATGCTGCGGGTGTCACCCCGCTGGATGCCACTGCCTTGAGTGTACCGGGATTGTTGTCGTAGGCCAGCACGGGCACCCCGTTTTCGATCATTCGCGCAGCGATAGCGCCTCCCATCATACCCACGCCTATAAAACCTACTCTTTCCACGCTATATCCTCCCGCGTAACCGATTGTTTTTTCTGAAATATAACTGGTTTTAGCAGGTGAATGCAATGCACCCGCAACATTAGCTGCCTTTTCATCGGCCTTTATCCTTATAGCATATGCTAGTATAGCAATCGATATAAACCTATTATATGCTCTTGCGCAGGTCAAGAGGCTGTTGTACGTATATCCATACTAATTTTTGATGTCGGATGTGTTAACCAAGTTAAGTGGAGTTTTCTATGCGCACAAATGAAGGTGTTTTTGATATCAATCTTTCAGCAGGGCCTGCAGAAATGGGAAATGAGTTCCTGACACTTTTGGATGAATTGCGTGAATATGACCCGGTCTATTGGAATAAAACAGCCAATTGCTGGATGATAACTCGCCATCAGGATGTTGCTGATGCTTTTAACTACAAGTACCCCGCCTTGTCCTGTAAAGGTCGTTTGGTTTCCAGCGTAATGTCGAAAATCCCCCCTGATGAGCGCTCCAAGAAATTTCCAGTGCTTTCAAAATACCTTCCACTGGTTATTGTCGATACCGAAGCGCCTGAGCATACAGGCCTTAGAAAGTTGTTGATGAAAGCTGTCACCAAAAAAGCCGTAGAACAAATTCGCCCCATCGTTCGAGAAAAGGTTCGAGAGCTCTTGAGAAAAGCAGTTGACTCCCCTGAAATTGAATTTCAGGAACAGATTTCAAGACCCCTACCCGGCTTTGTTATTTTCAAAATGCTGGGAATTCCTGAAGAGCAGTTCGCCAATATGCGTGAATGGTCTAACGCCATAATGGAGGTGACTTCCTCGATTGGGTCCACAGAAAAACAGATAACACGCGCTGAAAAATGTGCCTCAGAAATGAATGAGCTTGGCCGAATTGAAAGAGAAAAGCGATTGTTAGAGCCAAAGGATGACCTCATTACTGCCTTAGCCCAGGCAAGTGATGAAGGTGAAAAAATCACAGAAGATGAATTTTTTGCTCAGATGCTGATTTTGATTGTTGCCGGTCATGAGAGTACCTCCAGCACAATTACCATGATCGTTGAAGCACTGAGTCGACACCCCGAAGCATGGCAGTATATCGAGGAGTGCCCCGATAAAATCACCGACATTGTTAATGAATTCATGCGCTATGTTTGCATGAATGCGGGCCAATTACGTGTGGCCAGTTACGATTTTGAATGGCACGGTAAACAAATTAAAGCTGGTGATATGGTCATGCTTTGCGTGGCGGCGGCTAATCGCGATCCGAGAGTTTATGATAACCCTTTAGGTCTCGATTTTAGTCGTGACAATACCAACTCCATGGTTTTCGCTCCTGGAGTACACCACTGTGTAGGGCATATGCTGGCAAAAATGGAGGTTGGCGAGTTTTTATTGGCTATGGTCAAAAGGTTCAAAGGTGTTGATGTTCAAGACGATAAGCTTAATTTTATGCCCATGGCTTTTTTCGGGGTTTATATGAACTTAATGTCAGGTTTCATCCCCGGTAATAAAAAGCTGTCTTTTCCTTATAGCATCTGCTAGTATAGCAAACGTTCTATGACTATTATATACTCTTGCGTAGGTCAAGAGCGTGTACGTATATCAATGTCTGACGACGGGGGAATTCGATGAAAATTAAACTATACATCATTTCTGTCATTACAACCGGTCTGTGCCTGTCGATGACACCGGCACTGGCACAACTGGAAGAAATCATTGTCACCGCCCAGAAACGTGAGGAATCCATCCAGGATGTAGCCATTTCGATTTCTGCACTCACAGAGGAAGGCCTGGAAAAAGCGGCGATTACTCGTACGGAAGAGCTTGGCACTGCCATTTCCGGTGTTAATATGATGAATACGGGTGGCTACCTGATACCGGTCATCCGGGGGATGGGCAGTATCATACCGGGCGGCGCTGTGTATATGGGTTCCACCATCAATGTGGATGGTGTGTATATACCACGTTCTTATGCCAGCAATGTCGGTGTTAACACGTCCAGCGTTCAGGTTCTGAAAGGTCCACAGGGAGCGTTGTATGGGAAAAACTCAACCGGCGGCTCCATCGTCATTGAGACCAGGAGACCGGAAGTCGGCGTTGGACCGTCCGGTAATGTTAAAGTCGGCTATGGCGAACATGACGCAATAGACCTGAGTGTTTATGCAGCAACGGGCCTGACGGGTAACACTGCTCTCAGTCTGGAAGGCTTTTTCAAGGAACATGACCCGTTTTACGACTTTCTGCCCGACAGCCAGAACATAGGCAGGGGTGGCATACATGATCTGGAAGAATGGGGGTTGACCGGCAAGTTATTGTTTGAACAGGACAATATCTCGGTGCTGCTCAAGGGCAGCTATTTGGACCAGCTTGACGGGGTTAATGTCTACTATGGATTATCCGATCGGGAGGTACCCTCTGCGGCACAAATCCGGCAGATTGATCCACGCACGGCTCCGGGTGGTCCATTGGCAGCAATTGGCCTTGATGCCGATACCTTGGCGGCAAATGGTCTGAGCAGCGGTGAAGTCTTTATGGCCGGGATACTGGGAGGCGGATTCGGACTGCCGCCCGGTGACCGGAATACACCCCTTTTGGTTATACCTACGATTGGTCCGATACCCACTGCCATCGGTACCGCAGCCGGCATCGACTTTTCCCGGGGGAGAGGCGGCACTCACGCCAACTTGATTAACAGCAATGAAATTGCAGGCGTCGGCGCCGCCGGGGCGTTGGTTGCGGGTACTCTTAGTAGTGCATCGCCCTTTTCCGGTTCCGGCCATCAAGTCGAAGAGACCGCTTTCAGCGGTCGTATCGACATCGATTTTGAACGGTTTACCCTGACATCCATTACCGCGTATGCGGACATCGACTATTTCGGCGCTGCAGGTGTGGGTAATATCGATCCAAGCAGTCCGGGGGCCGTGACCCTGGGCTTGTTGGGCCTGCCAAATCTCGGCCTCGGATTTACCGGCCAGTATGAAAACGACATGTTTCAGGAGGAAATCCGTCTGGTGTCGAATGATACCTGGGACTGGGACTGGCTTATCGGCTTTAATTATTTTAACGAGCAGCAGTTGCATGGTGTGGATGGCAACAGCTTCGGTGGTTTTAACATAAGTACCCGGAATGAATGGGAAACCACTTCCTACGCGGTCTATGGGCAGATTACCTACCCGTTTACCGGTAACTGGAGCGTTACCCTGGGTGGCCGCTATAACAGGGACGAACTGGAGTTGCAGGATCATACCGATCTGACCAATCCTTTTACCAACCCTGTTCTGGTAATATTGAATGCCAATGCCGGACTAATTGAAAGGGAAGACGATAAATTTACCTATACGGCCCGGCTGGAATACAAGACGGATAGCTGGATGTTCTACGGTGGTACCTCCACCGGTTTCAAATCGGCCTACCTGAATGCGGATGGCCCCGCATTTGGTGTTTCCGAACCGGAGGAAGTCACATCCTATGAAATAGGTTTCAAGTCGCAATGGATGGGTGGTAACCTGCTCGTTAATGGTGCGGTCTGGTACTATGATTACGAAAATCCCCACATCAGCTTCATTGATAACAACGTCGGTGGCCAGGTTATCTATAACGTGCCTGAGGGTGAGCTGTACGGTGCGGAACTTGATCTGAGCGGCCTGATAAATGACGGCCTGACCTGGTATGTGAACATGACCATTACGGATTCTGAATATGAGCAGGATTCACCCTTTTTCAATACCCTTGCCGGCACTTCAGGCTTTGCGGCGACGAAGGGTAAGAAATTTGCCGGCGCCCCGCCCTTCACACTGGCAGCCGGACTGGATTACAGGGTGCCTTTTCTCACCAGCGGTGAGCTGAGCATCACACCTTCGCTGCGCTACAACGATGGGTCATGGTATGACGCAGAGAACCGCATTGGTTCCGGCGGCACGACAGATGCCGGTTATGCGACCGTTAATCTGAACATGCAGTACATACCCAACAACGGCAACTGGAAGCTTGGTTTTTATGGCAGGAACCTGTTTGACGAGGGCTACTTCAAAACCGGGGCAGTCGGCAACGGCTTCCTTCTTTTTGGCGTCCCGGGCGATCCGAGACAGCTTGGAGGATATATTGCATACGATTTCTAGTATGAACTCGCAATCCGAAATAACGAAGCCACCAATAGCAACACTGGTGGCTTTTTTTGTAAATGAAATCTCAGTATGGTAGGTATAGCATATGCTGATTGATCGCCGTATCTGGCGCTGAATGAATAATGGGTGTAAAGGAGTTTAAAGAGGGGGTTGCGGTTGTGGCCGGCGGTAGCGGGGGGATCGGCGCGGCAATCGTAGAGGCGTTTGCGAGGTCGGGATCGCCGGTGGCGTTCACCTATCACCTGAACGAGCAGGGGGCGCGACAGGTAATGCAATCCTGTATATCTTCAGACATTGCAGTGGACTACTATCAACTGGCTTTGCATGATGAGGCTGCCACCCATTCATTTATGCAGCAGGTCAAGGAAAAGTACGTCGCCGTCCATAGCGTTGTGTATGCAGCAGGTCCGGCAATACCCATAGATTTTGTCGGTTCCACAAGTCTGGAAGCCTGGAAAAACATCTTTACGCAGGACACCCATGCCTGTTTCAACCTGATCCAGGCTGCGCTTCCCGTATTGAAGGATACCGGCGGCGGCAGTATTACCGCAGTGACCACCACCCAGGCGACACGACACCTGCCGAAGAGTGTGCTCTCCAGCGCGCCCAAGGCAGCCATTGAGAACCTGCTGGAGGTGGTGGCCAGGGAAAATGGTCGCTATGGCATCCGGGCAAACAGCATCCGTTCGGGCTGGTTGGCAGGAGGAAAACTGGCAAGAGGTATGGACGGCCAGATGGACGAGAAGGCCATCAAGGCGATTACCGCGCAAGTCCCCCTGGGTAACCTGGGTACACCTGAAGACATCGCCAATGCGGTAGTCTTCCTGGCATCAGAAAAAGGCAGGTACATATCGGGTGTGAACCTGGCCGTCGATGGGGGTTGGCAGCTTTGACTGACCGGATACGGGATAGTCTGGACTTTGTATTCTCTCCTGCCATGTCGTTGCGCGGCCTTGAACGCCTGCCCGTTAAACTCAACGAACGTACTGGGAGCCAACCGGAGGCATACCCAATTACTGCGCCTTATAAGTTACTTGCACAACATCCGGGCTGGTGATAACTTTTTTGTATAGCGTTTGTTATAATATGGGTTAAAATTATTCGTTCCTAAACATCCCGCAAGGAGTTTTAGACATGACCGGTCCTAGTCAAAGTGTTGCCAGCGAGCTGGATTTCCCACTGGACATACAGAGCCTGGGTAGTTCCCTGACAGAACGCCTGGACGATTTACGAAAGACCAGCCCGATATACTGGAGTGAGATCAACCAGGCCTGGATGGTGACGGGTCATTGCGAAGTTCTCATGGGTTATTCGGGAAAACTCCCACTATCCAATGAGAGGTTGCCGTTTTTTGCCACCGCACACCTGAGCGATGAAGAGAGGACGCAGATTCCTGCTGTGATGCAGACGCCGAAGACCTGGCTGCTGAACATGGACGGTGACGAGCACCAGAGAATACGTCGCTTGATTCAAAGGGCATTTGGGCGCGCAGTGGTAGAAGCGATTCGTCCTGATGTGCAGCGCTATATTAAGGAGGCGCTGGATGCGGTTGCAGAAATAGATGGCCCGGTTGAATTTGTTGAAAACGTGGCACGCATCATTCCGGCTCGCATGATCCTGAAGGTCTGTGACTTTGACGATACATTGATTAACGAGATGCAACGCTGGTCAATCGACTTGAATACCATCGGTAACATCAATGTACCGCTTGAGCAATTATTCAAGGTTGACGGCGTCATCAATGAGTTGAACGAATTATTCAAACCCAAGTTTGAGGAAAAACGCAAAAATCCCACCGGCGATTTTATTTCCGAATTGGTATTGGCGGTTGATGCGGGAGATAAGTTAACAGAGGAAGAGATGCTTGGCGTTTGCCATATTGTGTTGATTGCCGGTCATGACACGACTGTGAATACCATGGCATTGGGTGTGGCTGAACTGGCTCGTCAGCCTGAATCTATCGACAAGTTACGACAATCCGACGATATTGACATAGATGCGATAATGGAGATTCAACGGCGCGCACAGATGTCGACCTTCATGTCTCGGGTTGTCGCGGAAGATTTTGAGTGGGATGGAAATATAATAAAGAAAGGACAATTTGTGTTGCTTTTTCAAAGTGCAGCAAACCAGGATCCGTCTGTGTTTGCTGAGCCTCATGAATTTAATTTTGAACGGGATCAGGGCCAAAACCTGGTATTTGCACCGGGCATGCATCACTGTATTGGTCTTCGCCTTGCAAAGATGGTATTGAGTGAATTTTTTCCTGCCTTTATCGAGCGTTTTGAATTTAGTTTGGTAAATGATGAGTTGGATTTTTCACCGCCCATGGCCTTCCGGGGTCTTGAAACACTACCAATGATAATAAGCGAACGTAATTAAGCAAGACGGACTCAGGGGGAAGTAATATGAAAATAAAAGCTGCTGTTGCACGGGAGGCAGGAGGTCAATTTAGTGTAGAAGGAATAGATCTGGCAGACCCAAATGACGATGAATTATTGGTGCAGATCGTCGCCACTGGAATTTGTCATACGGATTTGTCAATCGTCGACCAGATCATGCCTTTGCCGCTTCCCTTTGTACTTGGACATGAAGGTGCAGGTGTAGTCGAAAAAGTGGGGGCCAATGTCAGCGGCTATGAGCCGGGTGATCACGTCGTTCTTACATTCAATACCTGCGGGGCCTGTGCTCCCTGTAGCGATTCACACCCAGCCTATTGTGAGCAGTACATGCCTTTAAATTTCATGGGGCGTCGTCTGGATGGTTCACCCACATTGCATGCCGAAAGTGGAGAAGCCATTGGCGGTGGTTTTTTTTCCCAGTCTTCCTTTGCAACTTACTCTCTAGCGCAGGCGCGGAATGCCATCAAGATCCGTAAGGACGTACCACTGGAGCTCATGGGGCCACTAGGCTGTGGTTATTTAACAGGTGCCGGTACAGTGATGAATGTATTAAGACCAGGGCCGGACACGACACTTGCTGTATTTGGCGCCGGTGCCGTCGGTATGGCGGCCTTGATGGCTGCGAAAGCCATGAATGCAGGCAAAATTATTGCAGTGGACCGAGTTGAGAGCCGTCTTGCTTTGGCACGTGAGCTTGGAGCCAGTGATTCTATTAATACTGCGGACCAGGATCTTGCCGGCGAACTGGCAGAACTGGGCGGGATTGATCAAGGTGTTGATACCAGCGGTGTACCGGCGCTTATCTCTACTGCGGCTGACGCTTTAAAAACACGTGGAACATTGACCTTGCTTGGTGCCTCGAAGGAACCGCAGGTTACACTAAATGTGCTACCACTGATAAGCGGTAAAGTCATTCGTGGTGTGGTAAATGGTGATTGCGATCCAGTTGCAATTATTCCGCAATTGATAGAAATGTATCTTGACGGTTCATTCCCTATGGACAAGCTCGCGGGTTTTTATTCGTTGGAGCAGATCAACGAAGCGGTTGCCGACACCCATTCCGGTAAAACAATCAAACCTATATTAAAAATGGATGAATAGATGAAGATGTCGTAAGAATATTAGAAATTAAATTCTACTCTGGCACCCGCAACGCGTGGTGGTGCAAATGCCACCAGATCACCAAACTGACCTGTGTTGGTAAATATGGAATAGTCTTCTTCAAACAGATTTTTTGCCCAAATTTTAAATTTCCACCTTTCGTCGGCACTACTTAGAGAAATTTCGGCGTTGACGACATTGTAAGAACACTGAGAGCCAACCGGAGGCATAATTTCAGAAGTAGTACGCCAGCTCCACCTGGATAAAATTGTCGCCGTCATAGAATTGCAGGGGGTCACCCTCAGCGACGTTGTTAATGCCGCGGGCTTCCACGGAGAGTTTGAAGGAATCCCCGATACGCCGGCTGGCCTCCACAAAGAAATAGCGTGACTGATTGTCCAGGTCCTGCACCACGGCGGCCAGAAATTCGGTCGAATCGATATCGTTCAATGTCAGTCTCATGCCCAGGCTGAGATCATTATCGGTACTGATGAAAAATGTCCGCTCATCGTAGAGATACTCGGTGACCAGGCCGATATCGATACCGTGGCCGGAGATATCGAAGAAGGTGTATTCCAGTCCGACGGCGCCGGCGAAAAACGCATCGTCCTGCCCATCCCGGTAGATGGCCTCCAGCTTCCACAACCACGCATCGAAGGTGCCCTGCACGTCAACACCCGCCTGGTGAATGATATCGTAGACAGGCCGCAGGGTTGTTACGCCTTGCTTCGTTATACTTGAGAACATCGGGTCGAAGCGCGGCTCGCGGCTGGTGCCGTAGAAATAGGAAGCGCCCAGGTCCCAGTTGCCGATATAGTGGCTCCAGCGCAGGGCAAAGTCCGTGTGCCATTGTTCCGTGCCGGACTCATAAACGGGATTGTCGGTGTTCACCACGAGGGCGGATCCCGGGCGTCCTTCTGTGCCGGGATAGGAACGTTCACGGAAGTAGGGCAGGACAAATAAACCCAGTGTTCCCCAGTCCCGCACAAGCTCGAGGCGTATCATGGGTTGCCCGAGCAGGTCCTCGCCATCCGGGTTCTCCACAAAGTCCTGCTGGTTTATGATATTTACCAGGTGAATGGTCTCGGTGACACCCCAGAATATCCGGTCGACTCCCAGGGTCAATTCCCAGCGGTCCGCCACCTTGTGCCACTTCATTTCGCGTATGTCACCATGGGAGCGCTCATCATCGTGCTCGTCCAGGCGCAGGAACGCCGTGAGACGCAGGCTGTCGCCGGAGGCGCGGACGGGATAGTAAAGCTCCGGTTCGGCGACAAGGGAAAAATTGTGCTGGTAGCGTGCCCCGCCGGCGCCGGCATCCGTGAAATACCGGTACTCCCCGCCCACGTGGCCGGACCACTGCATTTTCTCCGGATCCATTGCAATGGCGGCGGGTGTAGCCAGGATACCGGCCAGGATAGCGCCGGATAGCCTGGCGCCGGTACCGAAACGGTTACTTGGCACGCCTGAGGGAGTTCTGGTCGAACTCACGCTCGGTCAGACCTGCTCCCAACTCAATATTGTTGAAGTGGAGCAGGGTGGCCTTGCCTGTCTTGTGGTTGGTCATCTCCATCTTCAGGGGGCGCCAGAAGCGTTCCCGGTAAAGTGAGTAGTCGTTAAGCACCAGTGTTTTCAGGTGCTTGCCGACTTTATCGTAGAACTCTATTTTTTGCTCACGGTATTCCTCCCGGTCGTGCCAGACTTCGATCCGGGTGTAACCGGAGTGCTCATAGGCGGGCACCCACTCGGAGACAAAACAGCTGTGCTCGCCACACGGCTCATCACGCAGGTATCGATAGCTGTATTTTTCCAACTCGAAGTCGCTCAAATCCTCAAAGGCAAACTCGCTGCCCATGAACGGCCCGGAGCGATTTTTGGAGGAAATACGTTTCACGCGTTTTAAGGCCGGCAGGTAAAGCCACTGGTCGTCAGGCTCCAGGCCGTGGCTGTAGGTGAGCATGGCGGTGCCTTTAACGTCCGCCGGTTCGTCGAAGATGGTCAGGCTCCAGTCGCCGTCATCAGTGCGTTCCAGGGTTTTCGTGCGCAGGGTACGAAAACGCTCGCGCCCCTTGCTGTCCCGCAGCACCATGGTGAAGGACTCCTCGCTGTCCACGTAACCGCTGTCGCGGCGATCTGCTTCGGCGGCGATGGCGATGCCTTTTTCCACGGCGTCCCGATCATGGACCGCCTGCGCAAGCGCCGGGGAGCTCATGGCCAGGGTAATCAAATACATGTATTTCTTTGCAAACATGACGATCTCTCATAATGTGTGGGCTGCGGGCGCTGGATCACTGACAGTGGCCGGTTCGTATTCCGACCCAAAGGGCTTCAGCACCAGCACCAGGCAAGGTAACAGGAACAGGTCGGCGACCAATGCCGAAACCATGGTGGCAGATAGCAGTATCCCGAAATCTGCCAGTATTGCCATATCGGAAACCGTGTATACAAGGAAGGACAGTGAAAGGATGATAGTGGTAATGACAAGAGCCCGGCCCGTGCTCAACAGGCTGGTCCGAATGGCTTCCTCGTAGTTGCCGGAACGGTGGAACTCTTTTCGTATGCGGGTGGAAATGTGCACCGTGTCGTCAACCGCGATACCGATGGCTACCGTCGCCAGCATCAGCTTGAAATAGTCCAGTTGCATGCCGTTCAAGCCCATAAAGCCCAGAACCAGAACAGCAGGAAACAGGTTGGGAATCATGACAAGCAGACCAACTTTCACTGAACGGAAAGCCAGGCACATTACCAGGGCGATTATGATGAAGGCAAGCCCGTAGCACCACATCTGGCTCTCGGCGATATAACTGGCTAACCTGACCCATAATAAACCCATGCCTGTGGTCCGGATCTCTGCGCCGGATACAGGGTGCGCCGCCATATAGCGCTCCAGGTCGTCGATCAAGGCCTTGATATGTCTCGAATCGGTAATATCCACTCGCAGTTCCAGGGCAGTCCGGCGGTAGTCGCCACTTACGAAATCACTGAGTTCTTCGCCGCCGGAGATCTCATACAACAACAGGTACTGTGCGATTAACTCGCCGCTTTCCGGCAGTCGGTAGTAGGCCGGGTCATCACTGTGAAAACTCTGGTTTATATCCTTGAGAATATCGACCACAGAGTAGCTCTTTTCGACAATGGTCGACCGCTCAGCATAGGCCTGGAGCCCTTCAAGGTGGGCAAGCATCTCGCTGCTCTTGATGCCATCGGCCTTACCGCTGTCGTAGATGAAAACCACGTTAAGCATGCCGCCCATCACGTTTTGTATGTAGTCGGTATCCAGCCGGAACCGGGTATGTGGCTTGAATTCCTCCAGGAAGTTGAAGCCTACGTGCAGTTTGCCGATCCCGATCATGGAACCTGTCAGAATTACACCGAACACCGCCATGATGGCGAAGGGACGCTTAAGGTTCAATGCTGCAACGCGGTGGAGGAAATAATACAACAGGCCGGATTTCCTCTCCGACGGATCGAGTGATTTGTGTGGTCTGTCTTTGCCCATGGACATGTAACAGACCATGACGGTGATGCTGGCAAGGAAGGCAAGCATCACACCAACGCTCTGGTACACGGCTATTTCCGACAAGGGGCGCAGTTTAGAGGTCGCCATGACCAGGAACCCTGCCGCCGTGGTAAATGCCGCCAGGAGGCAGGGCATGGCCACGTGTTCCATGGCCTGTTTTACTGCCTCTCGCCGGTCCAGGCCCCGGGCGCGCATCAGGTTGAATTCGGTGATCAGGTGTACCGACTGCGCAACACCGATGGCGGTCAGGAAGGTGGGCACAATGAGGAACAGAATCCCCATCTCGTAGCCGACAAGGCCCATGAAGCCTATGGTCAGGATCAGGGCGAGAATCACAACTGAAAGCGGCCCGGCCAGCCCCAGAAGCTGCATGCGGAAGCATATCATGGCAATGATACTGACCAGGGCCAGTGTCAACAGGGTTTGCCGTGCCGTGTCACGTGTGATGGTCTCGTTATAGGCCGTGCTCATCTGGACATCGCCGCCCAGGTAAAAGTCAATACCGGTGTATTCCGGCCGGGACAGGATCTCGTCGATCTTGTGTTTGGCCGCCTGCGGATACAGGTTGGGCAGCCCGTCGCCACCTTCCGGGTCCAGTCTTATTTCGTCCAGCGGATCGTTGATGGAAATAGTCATTTCCAGGATGATAGCGCCATGGGTGGCCTCGTTGTTGACGATGGCGCCACGGTAACTGGGCTTTTGCATCATCGCCAGGCCGCGCTCCAGCAGGCCGGCCTGGTCCTCCGGCATATCCAGCGCCAACTCGTGGATCTCAAGGAAATCGCCATCGGCAGTGATGAACTCCACGTTACTCAGGCTGGTTACGTCCCTTACGAAAGGCACCTCGTATTCCAGGGCCTCGGTCAGTTGCGCTATGCGCTGCATGGCGTCCAGGTCAAAGGGGCCGTAGGGACTGTTGGGAACCGTGTAAAGGATATAAGCCACCTCGTCTGAACCGAACTCATCCTGGTAGATTACATAGGCGTTATAGGCAGTGTCTGTCGCATCAAAAAAACTATCCAGACCGTTGTCGGCACGAGTCTTGCCGGCGAAGTAAAGACCGGTGCTCAGTAATCCCAGTGCGCACAGCAGGACGATGAGTTTGTGGCCGTACATCCAAAGGCCCAGGTGACCGAACATCTCATCGGCCTTGTGCAGATAGTCGCTTTTTCCCTGCCTCATGACCGCTGTACTCCGTGAAGGAGGAGTTCCGTAATGTGTTCAGCCAGCACATCCAGCTGTTGGTGTTTACGTTTGCCTCCCGGCAGGAAGGGACTGAGCTTGCGCGCCTCAAGGTGGTGGCAAACCAGGCCGCCGAGTGAGAGCAGCATAAGGTGAGAGTCCATTCGCGGCGCCAGCTCCTTCAGAAGTTCGGTCAGGGTGACAGCCAATTCGCCAAACACGTTGTCTGCCAGTACGCGCAAACGCTCTTCGTCAGTCTCCAGCAGTTCGCGAAAATAGAGCTGGCGAAACTGTTCATCTTCCTCCACCAGTTCAAGCAAACGGTGAACCAGGATTTTCAAACGCTTTTCCGGATCACTGACCTGGGCCAGATCATCAGCCATGTCACTGGATTTAGCATCAAAATGTCTGGCCAGCACGGCCAGGTAGAGAGCGTTCTTGTTCGAAAAATGGTGGTATATCGCTGCCTGAGTCGTCCCGGCGGCGTTGGCAATACTGCGCATGGAAGCGCCTGAATAACCCTTTTCGGCAAACTGTTTTGCAGCGACCGAGATCAAATGTGAAGCGGTTGTGTTCATGAAGAGTCTTCTGACTGAATGTTCGTTAAGTGTAAACCTGTTTACGAAATAGAGCAAATGACCAGTGGCATGGACACGAATATGGATAACATTCATACTACACACTCGCTGAAGGAGTGCGCCTGCAGATTAACGGTCTCAGGCAATTGCCACTGCCCCTGCGCCTGGCGGTTGTCTCGGAGGTGGCGCCGAAGGAATCGACAACGAAACACTTTAAACCAACATTCAGATAATATTCCCGGGGCAAGACCATGATTGCCGTTTTAAATTTCAGGAGCCTGATATGAAATCTGTGGTCAGGGAAATTGTGGTCGCAATCTGTTGAATAGCCGAATGCCGGAACGATTATTACCGCTGGAGGGCGGGGTCAACTTTCGCGACCTTGGGGGTTATCCAACCACCGACGGGCGGCAGGTCAAGTGGAACCGGTTATTCCGGTCAGGCCAATTGAGTGACCTGACAGACAGGGACATCGAATATCTTTCCGGTCTTGATATTGTCTATTGCTGTGATTTCCGGGGGCAAAATGAAAGACGAAAAGACCCCAGCCGATTGCCGGATAACGCTCAGGTTATGCAGCTGGCGATCGATCCGGGACAAATGGAATCCTATGTGAAACCAGGACCGGGAAAGAGAATCTCCATACAGTGTATAGACGACATGATGCGTGGTATATATGTTGAGTTTGCTTCAAGCCATGTTGATGAATTCAGCGGCATGTTCCGGTACCTGTCGGAGCTTGAGCATGGGGCGATGCTCATTCATTGCTCGGCCGGCAAGGACCGCACGGGTTTTGGCTCAACTCTTCTGCTATCGGCCCTGGGCGTACCCAGGGAAATTGTTGTTGAAGATTACCTGCTTTCCGGCAAATGTTTTGTGCCTGAACAGCAGGTTGCCCAGGCTTCGGCCAGGTACGGCTGGGAGGATACCGGGATGGACAGGGCCTCTGTCCTTGCCATGCTGGGCGTGAAAGCGGAATATATATTGGGCGCCCTGAACTATATGGAAGACAATCACGGAACAATTGAGCGCTATCTGGAGGAAAGATTTTCAATTTCAGCCGCTATGCTGGAAGATTTGCGGCAACGGTTCACCGAATAAGATATCAGTACAGGCCCTGGAATCACTCGTCTTTATCAATCCAAATCTTGTTGGGGAAATCGTGGGAATAAAAGCAAGGAGATGATATTAAATACATTAAGAACAAATAGTGAGGCGCTGCACCCAGGATTTCGAGCCGCCGGGCGCAATAGACAGGTACAGGGTCTCGCCGGCATAATAAGAGCTGGGATTCGTGATGGATTTCGCTTCGGCGGCGGTGATGGCTTTTTTCATGGCTCAACTCTCATTTTTCCCACGTTTTTCCCCACGCTAAAAATGAGAGTGTCTGATAACGATTAGAAATGAATAATAGCGTATGAGAGACATAATATCAGTCAAAATAACCACTTACAAGAGTTTATCACGAGAGGATGGGAGTGTAAAGGGGTGGTAAATGGCGCCCTGAAGAGGATTCGAACCTCTGACCTTCCGCTTAGGAGGCGGACGCTCTATCCATCTGAGCTATCAGGGCGTAGCTATAAAGGCTATCTGTAGACAATCTTGAAAACATCATCCAACAATACAGGGATATATCGTTGGCATCAATACCTTATCGGCGAAGCCGGAAAGGCAGGAGATTGCTTCATTGCCCCTGCGGACTTGGCCGATAGGGAATATCTGTCCTTACCCCAAGAGTTCCCGCTGTTCGTCGAAAGCGGGTTTGGTGGCTGCTTTTCCGTTCCATAGCCCATCCCATGCTCATCCCTGACGTTAGTCACTCCAAAACAGCCCCCAAACCCACTGTTAGCGGGAACCGCTGTCCTTGCCTCATGGGTCTTGACCCCGGGTTTGTCTTATAATGCGCTAAACCGGAACGCTGCCCGTGGGATAGCAGCCCTCAGCCATGGGACAAAATCGCATCAAGCAGGTAAACTTTCGAGGCGGCTTGACTATATGTCATATTAAACCAGCCGTTCATTATCCTTATGCAAAAGTACTCGGTCATAATACCCGCCCTGAATGAAGCGGGTTACATAAGCAAAACCCTGGAGCGCCTTCAGGCCGCGCGCGGCAGGGGCCATGAGGTCATCCTTGTGGATGGCGGCAGTATTGACGATACGCGCGGGATAGCGGCAGACCATGTAGATCATGTTTTAAAATGCGGGCCGGGCCGGGCCAGGCAGATGAATTATGGCGCGGAAATCGCTACCGGAGACGTTTATGTTTTTCTTCATGCCGATACTTTGTTAGATAGTGATTTTGATAAGATACTGGATAATCCGCCTATCTCAGGAGACGCCTGGGGACGGTTTAATATCAAGTTGTCAGGTGAACACCCGATGTACAGGTGTATCGAAAGGCTCATGAACATCCGTTCCCGCATCACCGGCATCGCCACGGGCGACCAGGCTGTTTTTGTCGGCCAGCGTATTTTTCGGGAAGTCGATGGATATGCAGATATTCCATTAATGGAAGACATAGACTTGACGTCAAGGCTTAAAAGAATTTCTCCGCCTGTTTGCGTTGATAAAACGGTCACCAGCTCATCCCGCCGATGGGAAAAGCATGGAATAATCAGGACAATCCTGACGATGTGGAAATTAAGATTATGCTATGCCATCGGGTTTGACCCGCGGGTTTTGGCCGATCAGTATGATTAACCCGCATATCTCGCAAATACACCCCACACAGAGGCCGGACATATGACAGCAACCGACTTCTTTCCACGTCGAATTTAATCCCTGCAAAACCGGGGCGTACCCTATATGCGGGTTAAAAAAGAGGTGGTATTGCTTATATTTACCAGGACACCCATTCCGGGAAAGGTAAAAACCCGCCTTATACCGATAACAGGTGAGGCCGGGGCGGTTGAAATCCATACTGAATTATTAAAACAGACGATTGAAACCGCCAAACGGTCGTCCATCAAGCATATAGAGTTATGGTGTACGCCTACCACTGAGCATCAAGTATTGGCCGCCCATGCTGAAAATTTTTCGATTACGCTTAAAACCCAGGCCGGCGGTGATTTAGGAGAACGCATGTGTTTTGCCATTGAGCAGGCCTTGCGAAGTTATAACGGTGTATTGCTCATCGGGAGTGACTGCATTGAATTGAGCGAGTTTGACCTTGAACTTGCCTTGGAAAAATTAATAAACGGCTGTGATGTCGTTTTAGGTCCGGCTTATGACGGCGGATATTATTTAATTGGACTGACAAAATCATATCGACAACTATTCATCAATATCGAGTGGGGAACAGACAGGGTTTTGGAAAAAACCCGGGAGAGGGTTGCGCAATTGAAATTAAAGTCGTATGAATTAGTCAGGCGGCGTGATATTGATCGGCCTGAAGATCTTCAAAGCGCAAGGGGCCAGGTCTTTGATTTTTGATGCATTTACCCTGATAGTTTGACCAAGGCAAGACCACGTTTGTAAAGCCGACCGGGCCGAGGGGGGATTTGCGGGCTGTTTTGGAGAGACTTTGCGCGGAACGGAAAAACAGCCCGCAAATCCCCCCGGTTGACGGCACGATATTCTCTATTTCTCCCGGATTTCCCACTTTCCGGAAAAGGCCGCGTTTGCCAAGGCAAGCTCATGCTTGTAAAGCCACCGGGCTGAGAGAGGATTTGGGGGCTGTTTTGGAGAGACTTTGCGCGGAACGGAAAAACAGCCCCCAAATCCTCCCGGTTGACGGCACGATACTCTCCGTTTCTCCCGGATTAAGGGCCGATGTTTTTTTCAGGTTGGTCAGGCAACGGGCCGAATTTCTTTATAAATTCCCGCGAGAGTTTCTCTGCTTCTTTCAGTTCCTCATCCGAAAGGTTCGATTTTGCCGCATCTAACGCGTCTATTGATTTTTTATGCTTGTGTTCAGCGCCCACCCGATACCAGGCATAGGCGTACTCATAATCTCTTGGCAGACCCCTGCCGTTCATATAAAACTCCCCTAACTGGTATTGGGCCTGTTTGACTCGTTGTTCCGCCGCTTTTCGAAACCATTTCGCCGCCTCTTCGTAACTTTGCTCTGCCCCATTTCCCCTGAAGTACATCATGGCCAAATAGTATTGAGCCAGGCCATGGTCGGAAGTTTCAGCCAGTGACCGCATGGTGTTATACGCCCTGCGATATTCACCAATCGAATAAGCATAAACGCCATCGTTAAAGTCAGCGAGCGCCGGTGTGATTGACAGGCACAGCACGACTATAATTACACCGAGTTTTTTCATGGAGCGAGATTATACAGCTAAAACAGGATGGGGTACAGAACCTTGCAAGCCCCCCGACCAGGCAGGGGCAGGCCCCGCGCCAGCCCTGAGCGCGCCGGCGCGTACCGGGGGCAGAACAACCACAGGACCAGCCCTTCTTGCCTGGAGGAGGTGTCAAAGTCGAAGTCCATGTCAGTATCCCGTCCCAAAGGGGCCAGTCTTTCCTGCCTGGAGGGGGGGGTTGTCAAAGTTCTGATAATAAAGCCGCAATCGATGGAATAGATTGGCCCGGCGCCATCAGGTGCGCCCCGGCTATGCCGTCTATCTTTTGCATGTTCTCAATCAATTCGATGCAAATCCGTCTGCCCTCCTGTTTCGGATCAGTACTGTCTTGCAAACGTTGCAGGACAGAATCAGGGATTGCCACGCCCCAAAGATTATCTTTCATCCATAGGGCCGACCGGACGGACGCCACAGGCCCCAGGCCGATAAGCACTTTCACCTTGTCCAGGATGCCCCAATCACCCAATGCAGCAATGTATGCTTCGATCAGGTCAATGTCATAACACAACTGAGTCTGTATAAAACGCGCGCCCGCGTCTATTTTTTTTATTATGGCAGGAGGGACCCCTTTATTATCGAACCTTTGCGGCACGTCTGCCGAACCGATATAAAAATGCGGTGGCGAATCAATTTGGCGGCCATTCGGCAATATTCCTTTCTCCCCCATATCCCTGACAAGGGCGGTCAAGCTGGCGCTGTTAATATCATGGACTGCCTTGGCGTCAGGTTGGTCGCCGTTAGCCGGGTCATCCCCGGTTAACAGCAACAGGTTGCATATGCCGAATGCGGCTGAGCCGATTAAATCCGCGCATAAAGCGATACGATTGCGGTCCCGGCAAGTAAGTTGAAGGACCGGTTCTATATTATTGAGGGCGAGCAGGGCGGCCGCGGCACAACTGGACATGGTGGTCTTGGCAGCGGCGGCGTCGGTGACGTTGATCGCTTCAACTCGACCTTTAATCGAATCTACCTGTTCAAGTATCCTGTCCGGTTCGGTCGATAACGGCGGCACCAATTCCGCAGTGAAACAAAATCTTCCTGAATTGAGGGAATTCTCTAATTGATTCAGTCGCTTAACCATTATTTCCCCTCAATATTTTCACCAATGACCGGTGCACGGCTTCCGGTTGTTCGGACAACATCATGTGACCGCAATGGGGCAGGATATCGACCTCCGCCTTTACCAGCGCATTAATGAGATCAGCCGCCATTGCAGGTGGCGTCATCTTGTCTTCTTCCCCTGAAATCAGGTTCACCGGTATGGCAATACTTCTCGCGGCCTCGATTCCATTCTTGTATTCATGGCAGGCGTTAAGGTCGGTATATAAAACGTTTTTCAGTGAACGTTCCAATAATCGCATGTTGCTGTTTACTATGTTAATGCCCGCTACAGGATTTCCGCCTGTTTGAGATGCGTAAGAATGCGAATACAACATGATCATGTCAACGGCGCTGTGGTCGTTTTCTTTTGCGGCATTCAATAAGGGTTCACCTACCAACATCGGTACCGCCGTGCCCAGCAAGACAAGTTTATCAACAGTTTCTCCGGCTTGATAAGCCGCTTCCAATGCGACAAGTGAGCCCATGCTGTGGCCTACCAATGCGGTCTTTTCTATTTCCAGGGTCTTTATGTATTCGATTAGCCACCGGGCAATTTCTTCGATGGACGCCAATGGTTTCCCGCCCGAGCGATTGTGGCCGGGCAGGTCAACAGCGATTGAATTGAATTCATGTCTGGCATAGTAACGGTTGAACAAGGTCCAAGCCGTGTGGTCCAGGCCGGCCCCGTGAATGAAGACGATGCTCGGCAGGTCGGGGTCAAAGGCTTTCGTGCCGGTGGCGGCAAAGGCCACGTCGTTATTTATCTTGATTTCCATAGGGGAGGGGGAAATATAATGCGCTTTTGCGGCATTCTCATTTTTGGGATTGATAAAGCGCCCGGTTCAAATCGTTGATCAGGTCTTCCGGGTCTTCCATGCCGACGGACAGCCTGACCAGGCCTTCGGTAATGCCGGCCTCTTTTAATGCCTTGTCATCCATGCGGCTATGGGTAGTTGAGGCCGGGTGTATCACCAGGGATTTGGCATCGCCGACGTTGGCGAGATGAGAAAAGACCTTCAGCGATTCAATGAATTTTCGTCCCGCTTCACGTCCGCCTTTCAATTCAAAACTGAATACCGAACCGCAGCCTTTCGGCAGCAGTTTTTTCGCCAGATCGTAATCCTGGTGAGAGGGCAGTTCCGGGTAGGTAACGTATTCGACGGCTTCATTGCCGTCAAGGCGCTCGACGATTTTTTTCGTGTTGGATACATGTTTATCCATCCTTACTGAAAGTGTTTCAGCGCCTTGCAGGATATAAAACGCATTGGTGGGACTCAAGGCGGCGCCGAAATCTCTCAGTCCTTCACGCCGCGCCCGATGGAGGAAGGCGCCGGGGCCGAAATCTTCGGCAAAGTCGATGTTCAATATCCCCTCGTAAGGTTCCGTCAGTGTCTTGAACTTGCCGGAGTCGTCCCAATTGAACTTGCCGGAGTCCACCACCATGCCGCCGATGGCGACGCCGTGGCCGCCGATAAACTTGGTGAGGGAATGGATGACGAGGTCGGCGCCGTGGTCGAAGGGCTTCAACAGGTAAGGCGTGGTCAGGGTCGAGTCCAACATCAGTGGAATTTCCGCCTCATGGGCTATCCTGGCGACCGTCTCGATGTCCAACACTTCACAACGGGGATTGCCTATGGTCTCGGCGTAAATTAACCTGGTTTCAGGCGTGATCGCGCGTTTGAATTCCGCCGGATTTCCCGGGTCCACGAAAGTGGCATGGATCCCGAAGCGGGGCAAGGTATAGGTAAACAGGTTATGGGTGCCGCCGTACAAGGCGCGTGATGAGACGATGTGGCTGCCGCCGTCCATGATTGTGCATACAGCCAGGTGGATTGCAGCCATGCCGCTTGCCGTTGCCACGGCCCCGACTCCTCCTTCCAGCCCGGCAATGCGTTCTTCCAGGACGGCGACGGTCGGGTTGGAGATGCGCGAGTACACGTGACCGGATCTCGCCAGGTCGAACATTGAAGATGCGTGATCTGTTTCCTTGAATACAAAAGACGTTGTTTGATAAATGGGCGCCGCGCGGGCGCCGGTGACGGGGTCTGGCTGTTGCCCGCCGTGCAGGCTCAAAGTATCAAAACCAGGATATTTCAGCTTGGACATGTTATACCCTTGAATAATTCCAATTGGGGGGGACAGTTTACTTAATTACGAAGAATTAAGTAAACTGTCTCCGAAATGACCGGAGACATTAATCCCGCAGGGGCAACCACGGAGCTTGTCCCAGTGGGTCAGCGTCGGTGGCGCCGCCGGGGCTTTTACGACGTCCTCCTTCCAGCAGGGACGGGTTTGAAACCAGTCCCTGCAATAACGTTATAGTGGAAAAGTGAGCATGGCAACAGAAGACATCATTACGACGGCGAATCGCTGGCTTGAAGAAGGCCGCAATATCGCCCTTGCCACCGTGGTCGAAACCTGGGGGTCGGCGCCGTGTCCAAGGGGGAGTCAGTTGGTGGTGGACACAGGGTCCCACTTTGAAGGTTCCGTTTCCGGGGGTTGCGTCGAAACCGCGGTCATCAGTGAAGCGCTTGACGTGATAAAGACCAGACAACCGCGTATGCTGGAATTTGGCGTCACCAACGATATGGCCTGGGAAGTCGGCTTGGCCTGCGGCGGGCAGATCAAAGTCTACGTTGAGTCGATTGAGCCGGACCAGCTCCCGCGAAGAGCGTTATTGGAGCAAATAAACGGTTATCTTGGGGAAAACAAACCATGCGTATTGATAAGAAATCTGGATACCCATGATAGCTACGTGATGAATCCCGGCCTTCATGTAACCGCCCAGGACGCCGAACTGCATGACTGTGCCGTGAACGCCTTGACGAATGACCGGTGTTTCCATCGACAATTTCAGGGACAGGATTATTTCATACAGCCGTTTAACCCGCCGTTAAGGTTGATCATCATCGGCGCCGTGCATATAGGTCAATACCTGGCGGCCAGCGCCCTGTCCTGTGGCTATGAAGTCATCATGGTTGATCCGAGACAGGCGTTCGCCAGTGAGGAGCGCTTTCCCGGCGTGACAATCAACAGGGATTGGCCCGATGTCGCTTTGACGAATTTGGGCATAGACAGCCGAACGGCGATAACTACATTGACCCATGATCCGAAATTGGACGACCCGGCCCTGAACGTTGCCCTGCGGTCCCAGGCATTTTATATCGGCGCGTTGGGCAGCAGGAAAACCCAGGCCGCAAGGGTAAAACGATTGGAGCGGGCCGGATTCAAACAGGCTGAGATCGCCCGCCTCGATGCGCCGATTGGTCTCGATATCGGCGCCCAGTCACCAGCTGAAATAGCCATATCCGTTATGGCCCAGATAACGGACAGCTTGCGCAATTTCTCCCCTGACAAGGGAGGATAAAAGGGGGCGCCGCGACAACCCCCTCGACCCCGGCGCGAATCCCCCTTGTCAGGAGGACTTGTTTTTTATCAGGCGGTTGGCATAAAACAGCAACAAGAAGGCCGTTGTAAAGCTGCTGATGATGCCGGCAATGCCCGCTCCGATCAATCCGATTTCCATCAGTAGCATTATCATTACCCCTACATGGAGGAGTGACGTGAGTATCCTGATGTTCATGGCTATGGCGGGCCTGCCTATGGCGTACATGGCCGGGTCCAGGGCAAACGTGGCCATGGTGATTACCGCCGCGATCATGAGCAGGATCAATACGTTATAGGAACCGATGAACTCGGCGCCGAAGATCAGGTTCAACAAAGGTTTGCCGAAGACGAACACGACCAGAAAAATGACGCCGGCTATAGCCCCGGCAACCATGGCCGAGTGGGTGATTACTTTCCAGAGTTGACGGCCACGCCCGCCGGTGGCGATTTTGGCCATTTCCGGGTAGATCGTTTCATTAAATAACTGCGCGGGTTTGATTAATATGGACGCAGACTCCTGGGCGACCTTGAAAAGACCGGCCCCGACCGGGCCTAGTAAAAAACCGACGGCGAGGGTCGAGAAGTGCACCTGGGAAGTAACCAGCGTCCTGTGAATGTTCGAGGTCCAGACAAAAGACCATATGTTTTCATGGGGGCGCGTCAGTTGATCGAGCCGATAATCCATTCCTTCAACGAAGCCCTGCCGCCTGAATTCGCGCCAGCCGAAATAAACGGTGGCGAGACAGTTACAGGCGCCGGCGATAAACCAGACGAAAAGAAATGAGACGATGTCCCGGTAAAACATGAATGCCGCGCAGGCGCCGATCAGGCGGATTGACGGAACGACCATGAGCATGATTGCGACGAGGTCGAAACGGTTGAACAGACGCAGTAATCCCAGGGGGGTTGACTTGAAGCTGAACAGGATGGCGCAGCAATAAATTGTCGCCATGGGCATCAATTCCGGCGTTATGCTGAACCACGGCCCGACTACGGCAACGGCCAACATGCCCAATAATGTTCCCGCAAGACAAAAGCCGAAATCCAGCAGCGTGGTGAATTTGACCAGCTTTTGAAAACCTGCCTTATCGTTGCTTTCCAGGCAAATAGCGCCATATCTGACGACGCACTGCGCCGTTTTCAGCGTCGTAAAATCCCGGATTGCGACGACGTAAGCATGGATGAGGATAAGCACGCCGAAGTCATGCGCGCCCAGGGACCGGGTGGCCAGCGCCAGGTAGATCAGTCCCACCAGGGCCGTGTATATTTTTCCACCGGTCAACATGGCGGAATTTTTAAAAACACGACGGAACAGGCCGTCATCCACCGCTGCTTCGAACCTGTCTGTACTTTCAGGCGTTACCGGCATGGCGCTTTATTTCAAGACGGGTTATAACCCGCAGCTCTCACCCAACCCTTTTCAATCAGAAGCTGACGCCGTTTCGGCTAAGGTGGTGAAGGCATGGCATATTTTTTCGATTTGCTCAGCGGTGTGCGCGGCGCTGACGCTGATGCGCACGAGCGACTTGCCGCCCGGCGTTGCAGGAGGGAAGATCAAATTCACGTATATTCCATGTTCGTAAAGGCCGCGCCATAACCTCAGCGCCTGCTCGCGGGTGTGCAGGAGCGCCGCGATCACCGGGCAGGGTTCAGGACCCAGTTCATAGCCTGAATCCTGCAGGTGTTTGTACAGGCGATTGGTATGTTTCCAAAGCGTTGCGCGAAGGTCGCCGCCCTTCTCTATCCTCCTCAAGGCTTCCCGCGTGGACGCTATCACTGAGGGAGGAGATGACGCCGTAAAAACGTAGGGCCTGCTGGCATAGCGGATGAAATCAAGCTGCGGGTGATTGCTGACACAGTATCCCCCGGTGCTTGCCAGGCTTTTACTGAAGGTGCCGACAATGAAATCCGCCTCGCCGATAACGCCGGCTTCTTCAACCAGCCCCCTGCCTTTTTCCCCCAGCACCCCCAGTGAGTGCGCTTCGTCAACTAATAAAAATGCGCCAAAGGATTTTTTGACTTCGATGATTTCCCGGATCCGGGCCCTGTCCCCCAACATGCTGTAAATACCTTCGATGATGATCAGGGCGTTTGCCGCGCGCTCCCCCAGTCGTTCCAGTCGTTTGTGTAAATCATCGGGATTATTGTGGCGAAACCGGACTATGTCTGCCCCGCTCAGCTGGCAGCCGTCATAAATACTGGCATGGCTGTCGGCGTCGATAAGGATAACATCTTCATTATTGGCCAAGCCGGAGATCACGGCCAGGTTTGCCTGGTAACCGGTGGTAAATACAATGGCTTTTTCACAGGTATAAAAGGTGGCTATTTCTTTTTCCAGCGCCCGGTGCCCCGAGAAACTGCCGTTCGCCATCCTTGAGCCCGTTGTTCCCGTGCCTTGTTCATCAATCGCCGCATGGGCTGCATCGAGGCACTTTTTATCGAAAGTAAGTCCCAGGTAATTGTTGGTGCCGGCAAGAATCGTCTTCTTCCCGTTTATCCTGGCCTCCGTGGGCGAGTAGATTTCTTCGATGGGCGCCCCGAAGGGGTCGACGCCCTGTGAAAGCAGGGCTTCCCGGTCTTGCGCCAGGGGTTGAAATTTGGCGAACAGGCTCATGGGGCGCTCATGGGGAAGAATTGACTACTTCGTGGATCTTATCCACCAGGTCTTTAACGGTGTGAACGTCTGCGAGGAGATTCACGGGCATGGTTATGTCGAACTCATCTTCGATGTCCAGCAACAGGTCCAGGACCTTGAATGAATCCAGCCCGAGCTCCGTAGCCAGTTCGGAATCATCGCTTAATCTGACGCCCGGCGGAACGAGGCCGGATAGCTCACTCGTGATCTTTGTCGATATTTCTTCATAACTTGAAGGCATAGGTCATTCCCCGAATTTAAATCATCCCCGACCTTGGTATGCGCCGGCCCTGTCCAGGGCCGGCGCGAGGGCTGCCTCTAAATGGATTAAATTGAAGCCCCATTAATCGCATCGATTAAATTTATTTTTGGTTCCCATCCCAGACAGGTTGTCAAGGGAGCATTATCGCATACCCAATCCTTATGGGTAATCTCATTGATTTTACCCGGAGTCAGCATGGCCGGATACCGAAAAATCCTGGCCAGCAGGAGATTAATATGGGCGAAAGTGTTTAATAATGGAATTGGAACCCGGACCTGTTTTATCGAATTATTCCAGGTGTCCTGTCCAATGGCCACGATGTCTTTCCATTGGTAACCATCTTCAGTACCGTCGTCCAACTCAAATATGCCCCCGGTATTTTTTGCCGTTAACCATTTTAAGACGGCATTCACCAAGTCATCAATGTGGAGCAGGCTGATCCTTGAGTCAGCTACTTTCGGCGCCAACAAGAAACCATGACGCATGGCGCTGAATAAGGGACGCATTTCCTTATCGCCGGGACCGTAAACCGCGGTTGGGCGGTAGACCGTCCGGGGCAACCCGGAATGCTTCTCCGACAGCAGCAATGTTTCCGCCAGTGATTTACTCTGGGCATACCAGGAATAATCAGGGTAGCGCGCGGCGAGCGATGAGATCAGGAGGAATTTTGGTTTATATGCCTTTTTGCAGATTTCATTAAGAAGATTTTCAGTTCCCTTGAGGTTGACTTCCAAAAAATCTTCCAGTGAATTTCCCCTGACGACGCCGGCGCAATGTATTACGGAAGCGCAGCCTTCGACTAATTCATTTAATGCGGAATGATTGTTTAAATCGCCGTTGATCCAATGAACAAGCCCGGACAATTCAGACCCGGTTTGTTGCCGGCGCGTTAACGCCCGCGTCGGGACCCTTGATTTAACCAGTGAAGTGAGCAGGTTCCTTCCAATGAAGCCTGTGGCTCCTGTCAGCGCCACCTGCTTCGACATTTTAACCCGTTATCCGGTTTCCAGCTGCCCTGAATCGGTCTGCTTCAGGTCTACTCTTTCCATGAACCCTTTACGCGCGGCGACACGGGATAGTTTCCCTGAGGAGGTGCGTGGCAGCGTATGCGGCACTACCAAATCCACATAGCAATAAATTCCAAAGCCTTCGTAAACTTTTCTTTGCAGGCGTTTAATTAATGATTGTCTGGTCGTGCTGTCTGTAAGACGACATTCAACCACTAATACGACAGTTTGCCTTCCATCGGTATCTTCAGTGTCGAACGCGGAGGCCTCACCCATTCTTACCTCGTCCAGGTCTTCTGCGATCTCTTCGAGATCCTGGGCGCGAATATTTCTGCCGTTTACAATGATGATGTCTTTACGCCGCCCGGTTAAATAAAGGTTATGCTCGAATAAATAACCCAGGTCGCCAGTGTCCAGCCAGTCGTCATCCAATAAAACCCGGTCGGTTGATTGTTGATCGTTTAAATAGCCGCTCATCAGGCTGGGCCCTTTTATCAGGATCCTGCCGACTCGCAGATCAGGCAGGGAGCTTCCTTTGTTATCGACGATCTTGATGTCATGATCAGGAATGGCGCGGCCGCAATTTACGATTTCATTCACTTTTCTGTGATCCGATTTAACCCGCACAGCAGTGCCTCGCTCGGCCATGGTCAGCGCGTCGATAGACATTACGTTCAGACCGCGATCCAGTTCCGAAAACGTAGCTGCAAGCGAAGCTTCGGCAAGTCCATAGCAAGGTAAAAAAGCCTTGGAGTCAAAACCTGTTTCAGTCATCTTTGCCGCAAAATTATCAAAGGTGCTGGAGCGAAGCATCTCGGCGCCGATGCCGGCAATGCGCCAACTGGCCAGGTTCAATTTTTGCAGATCCGCTTTACGAATTCGGCGGGTGCAAAGCTCATAGCCGAAGGGTGGCGCAAATGCGATGGTACAGCGGTTACGGCTGATTAGGTGTAACCACTGCAGGGGACGGATTGCAAAATCACGGGTACGTAAATAATCCACTGATAACTGGGATACGATTGGACCCAGGACAAATCCGACCAACCCCATGTCATGGTAAAACGGCAACCAGGACGCGCAACGGTCACCATGGTGGACCTTTAAACCGGTTCTCACTATTCCTTGCAGGTTACTCATTACCGCTTTACCGGTAATAACGACTCCTTGAGGGAACCTGGTGCTGCCCGAGGTAAATTGCAGGTACGCAGGTTCGTTGGGTTTGCTTGGACTAAGGGGATGGTCTAATGGGGGAATGGTCGCTAATTGCTCCGGTGTTCCAACCCACTCGAGGGTTTTATCATCAACCGTCGCTTCTTCTAAAAAACCGATGAATTCTTTGGGGGCTATAGCCACCTTTGCATTGCCACCGGTCAGCAAGCCGCGGAGTTGTTGAACATAAACGGCGTGGCTGCCCAAATTCAATGGTATTGGCATTGCGAATGGCACAAGACCGATGTACTGGCAGGCAAAGAACAGGACAATGAAATCAGGATGGGTATCGGCGACCAGGGCAACATGATCACCGCGTTTTAAATTGAGTTGTAAGAGACGCCGGGCGGTAATTTTCGCTTGTTGCTGTAGCTCACTATAAGGTAAAACTACAGAGAGTTTTCCCCTTGCATCATAAAAATTACATCCGGTAACACCGGCGGCTGCGTAGTCCAACGCCTCAGACAAACTGGGAAAACCCGCTAAATTTTGCGCTAGTACATTAGCAGTGGTCGTTGCTTTTCGGTTCACGGCTGATAAACCTCTGTCTTATTTTTTACGTCCGTTAACGGCGATAGATTTATTTTCTATCATATCACAATATATCAAATATCCATGCAAAAGCAAAAAACTCTTAAGCTGTTCTGTTAAAGAAATGAATAGTTGCTATAAAAAAACCATTTATCATACCCCTCCTCCCAAGAAGCACAACACGGAATATTACACCACCTTGTAAAAACGTGCATCCTTTTATATCCATTACTTATCACACTCAAGCCGGCCAGTTGGCCTTCAATTCATCCCGCAGATGATTAAAAATTTCATCATCGACCTTATTATTTTGTCCCAGATCTGGTGGCCCGGGCCAGGCAAAATCGAAAAAATCCCGGGCGGCATACTGCTGATTTTTTGCGTAACGGGGTATCACATGAAAATGGACGTCAGGGTCAATCATCATCAGCATCAGGTAGTTCAGTTTATCATAGTGAAAGAGATGAGATAATACTGTCTCAACGTCATGCGTGACTTTGGCAAGTTCAGTAAAACCAGCCGGGCTGAGCTGTGAAAATGCAGTCACTGGCTCACGGGCGACCAGTACAAGGGCGCCCAACGTTACTTGGACCGGACGCAGTAACACCAACCAGGAGGAATAGGAGTGAATACTGGTCTCCGGCGCCCCGAATTTCAGCATCGTCTTATTCGGGATGCTAATATCTTCTGTCATTCCGCTGATTATTATGGTAAAAATAGGCGCAGTTTACACTACTAAAATGATTTTTCCAGTTAATTTAATCAGTTGTGCTTCAAAGTTGAGAAGAATTCTTGCTTTTCTTTAGTGAAGCGGGCTATCAGCCCGCGGTAATGGCGCGGCAAGGATTATAAAGGGGGGAAGCGTTGGCGGCTACTTCTGGCAGCATACGGGTCTTGCCTGTCAGCGATCGGCGTCGCCTGGCGGCATTTATCCGCGTGCCCTGGCAGATATATGCAGATGATCCCAATTGGGTCCCTCCGCTGAAATTGGAGCGAAGACTGCATTTTTCCTCTTTAAATCCTTATTTTGCCCATGGCCGGTGGCAAGCGTGGGTTGCTTATCGGGGCAACCAGCCTGTGGGCAGGGTCAGCGCCCAGGTTGATGAATTGCATCGCCGCCATTATTCCGTGAAATCCGGTCACTTCGGATTATTGGAGTATGAAAATAACCATGACGTAGCCAGCGCGCTCGTGGCAAAGAGCGAGGGTTGGCTGCTGCAACAACAGACCGAAGTCGTTACAGGCCCCTTCAATTTTTCCATCAACCAGGAATGCGGTCTGCTGGTGGATGGATTTGACACTCCCCCAGCATTGATGATGCCCCATAACCGTGAATGGTACGGCGAATTGCTGGAACAACAGGGGTACTGCGCGGTAAAAGACCTGTACGCCTATTGGGTCAAAACCGATTTTACCGCGCCCCGCGTCATGCGAGCCCTGGTCGACAGGTATGGAAAATCCGTCACCTTGAGAGAACTGAATCGAAAAAAATTCAAACAGGAATTGGAGCTTATCAGGAATATTTTCAATGACGCCTGGTCTGATAACTGGGGGTTTACCCCCATCACGCAGGCGGAGTTCGCCGAGCTGGGAGCGAGTCTACGATTATTCGTCCCGGATGATTACGTCTATATTGCGGAGTATGAAGGAACGCCGGTCGCTTTTATCGTGGCGTTGCCCAATTTGAATGAGGTTTTGAAGGGCCTGGATGGCAGATTATTGCCACTGGGCATATTCAGGTTAATTCGGGCCTTGAAAAAACAGGAAATCAAAACGGGAAGAGTGCCGTTAATGGGTGTCAGGAAGGTATTGCAAAACACGCCCCTGGGAATGGCATTAGCCTTTTTAGTGATAAATTGCGTCAAGGAGGCGCTCATGGCCCGGGGGGTCGAAGCGGTGGAGATGTCATGGATTCTGGAAGACAACCTGGGGATGCGCAGCATCCTCGAGAGGATAGGGAGCAGCTTGTACAAAACTTACCGGATATACCAAAAATACTTATGAATCAGACAACAGGCAACAGGCAACAGGAAGCATATTCCCCGTAGTCTCGTGGTTAAGACGATGTTTATTTTATAGATAAACTGTGGTGAAAAAAGAAAACGGGCGGGAAATCGTAGCGTTATTGCTGGCCGGTGACCGGACGGACAACGATGCCGTTGCGCGTGTTTCCAACTCTGAATGCAAGGCATTAGCGCCGATATTGGGAACACCGATGATCATCCGGGTAATAAATGCGCTGGAAGCATGTGAACGCATTGATTCGTATGTGCTATGTGGTCCGTCTCAATCGGCCGTTGATGGCTGTCCTCGATTGCAACAATTCATTAAACAAAATAATGTCACCTGGACCTCCGGCGAAAAAAGCCTCAGTAATAGCATACGGGCAGGCCTGGAAAAGATTGATCCTGATTCACTTGTTTTAATAACAACGGCAGACCACGCTTTGTTGGACGTAGACGCGCTTGATTGTTTTTTAGACAGAGTGGATGAAAGTCGCGTTGACTTCAATATCGGGCTGGTAAATTACAGCCTGGTTAAAGAGACGTATCCGGGCGCGCAGCGCACTGTCCTGCGGTTTTCTGATGGTGAATTCTGTAGCTGTAATTTATATGCTGTTTCCACCAGGAGAGGCAGAGGCATTATTTCATTCTGGCGCCGGGTTGAAGCGAATCGTAAAAAACCCTGGCAAATAGTTGTCAGACTGTTTGGTTTTAGCGCGCTGGTAAAATATTTCTTCGGATTATTGAGTATTGATCAAGCCAGGCGTTCTGTTTTTAAAAACACTGAAGTCAGGGTGAATTTCGTCGAGTTGCCGTTTGCCCGCGCCAGCATCGACGTGGATACCCCGGCTGACAAGGAATTAGTAGAGAGAATACTTTCAGGAGTCGAAGGACAATGGCCTGAAGATCAGGGTGTTCACCATGACTGACCGAACCAGTCGTGAATAGGCTTCCCTCACGGACACAGTTTCTGGGCGCCGGCCTTGTCTTGGGGATGGCGCTAGCGGCGTGGGGGGATGCGACGCCGATTGTGTTATCCTGCCATGGCGAGACAAATACTGACGAGGCGGTTGTTACGGAGCTTTGCGCCGTACTCGAAGCAGAACTCAGCGAGCGAGAGCCAGGCCGCGTGGTTCAGCGGCGCGTTCAGTCCGAACCCTATCCTGCGGGGGCGCGAGACATTGTGCTCGAGGTGCTACGCACTGAGCCCCATAGCTGGGAGGGGCGTTTAACCTGGGGGGTGGCAGGGCAGAAAAGCGGCGCGGGCCGGACGACAGGTCCACCCGTCGAGATCTGGGGCATGGATGCGCCGCTGGGTCCGAGCGCTTACCAGCAATTCGTCCGGGGTCTTTTGAAAGTGAGCTATCCCGTCTTCTGACGGTAAAGAGGAAAGAGACATGACAATTCCGAAAAGCAATCACGGCGTGGCGGTGACGGGCGCTGAAACCCAATCATCAGGGGGAAACGAACCCCCCAAAGTCAACTATGATCAAATTGCCGACTACCTGGCCGACGGTTATTGGGAGTGGGATGGCGGTTCCCGTCACGCCTTCGACGTGGCGCCCGGCGGTACGCTGAACGCCGACATCACCGGTCTGACCGCCGCAGGCCAGCAGCTTGCCCGTTGGGCGCTGGAGGCCTGGACTAACGTCACCGACATCGACTTCCGGTTCGTGAGGGGTGATGCCGACATCACCTTCGATGATGCAGAAGAAGGCGCCTTTGCATCCACGAGTTGGTCGGGCAGCCAAATCATTTCCTCGCACGTCAATGTCTCGACGAACTGGCTTGATGCCAACGGCTCAACAATTGACAGTTACAGCTTCTCCACCTACATCCACGAGATCGGTCACGCGCTCGGCCTGGGCCACGCGGGGCCCTATAACAGTTCTGGCGCCTACGGCGCCGACAACATATTCCCGGGCGACTCCTGGCAAGCGACGGTCATGTCCTACTTCAGCCAGACCGAGAACACCTACATCAATGCGAGCTATGCTTACGTCGTTACACCGATGATCGCGGACATCATCGCGATCCAGAATCTCTATGGGGCGCCCACTGACATCAATGCCGGCGATACCGTCTATGGTTACGAATCCAACGTGGGTGGTTACCTCGGTCAGCTTTTTGCACAGGTGACCGAGGACTTTTCTCTTGACTGGCCGGTGACGCTGACGATCTACGACACGGGTGGCAGCGACACGCTGGACGGGCGCACGGATATCTTTGACCAGCGGATTGACTTGCGTCCGGAGGGCATTTCGGATGTTTACGGCTTCGTTGGCAACGTGGTGATTGCGCGTGATACCTGGATTGAGAATGTCATTGCCGGGTCTGGCAACGACAGGATAATTGGCAATGCTGTTGTGAATCGTCTGGTGGGGGGCGCGGGCAATGATGAGTTGTGGGGTAATGGCGGTGACGACGTGTTGGAGGGGGGCGCCGGCGCCGACCGGTTGGAGGGTGGTCTTGGCGCTGACACGGTGTTATATAGCGGGTCGGACGAAGCGGTGACAGTGGACCTTGAGACGGGCACAGTGGCGGGAGGCCATGCGGAGGGTGATGTGATTGTGGATGTTGAGAACGTGCAGGGGTCTGGTTACGGGGACGTGCTGGGGGGTGACGACGACGACAATCGGCTGTCCGGTGGTGGCGGCAATGACAATCTCTCGGGCAGGGGTGGCGCCGACGTGTTGGAGGGGGGCGTTGGCGCGGACCAGCTGGACGGCGGCGCGGGCATGGACACGGTGTCCTATAGTGGGTCGGACGAGGCAGTGACGGTGGATCTCGAGACGGGCACGGGAGAGGGTGGTCACGCCGAGGGTGATGTGATTGTGGATGTTGAGAACGTGCTGGGGTCTGGATATGAGGATGTTTTGGAAGGTGACGACGGCGCCAACCGGCTGTCCGGTGGTGGTGGCAATGACAATCTCTCGGGCAGGGGTGGCGACGACGTGCTGGAGGGGGGCGCGGGCGCGGACCGGCTGCTTGGCGGCGCTGGCGTAGACACGGTGTCCTATAGTAGTTCGGACGGAGCGGTGATGGTGGATCTCGAGGCAGGCACGGGAGAGGGTGGTCATGCCGAGGGTGATGTGATTGTTGACGTTGAGAACGTGCTGGGATCTGGTTACGAGGATGTACTGGGGGGTGATGGCAGCGCCAATCGGCTGTCCGGTGGCGATGGTGATGACATGTTAGACGGGGGCGCCGGCGCGGACCGGTTGCTTGGCGGCGCGGGCGTGGACACGGTGTCCTATGCGGGGTCGGACCTGGGGGTAATCGTGTACCTGTCGGAGGGCACGGTAAAGCGAGGCGATGCGCAGGGCGATGTGATTGTTAACTTTGAGAACGTGCTGGGGTCTGTTCACAGGGACGTGTTGGGGGGTGACGACGGCGCCAACCGGCTGTCCGGTGGTGGCGGCAATGACAGGCTCTTGGGCGCGGCCGGTGACGATATGCTGGAAGGGGGTGCGGGCGCAGACCAGCTGTTCGGCGGCGCGGGCGTGGACACGGTGTCCTATGCGGGGTCGGACCGGGGGGTAACAGTGTACCTGTCGGAGGGCACGGTAAAGAGAGGCGATGCGCAGGGCGATGTGATTGTTAACTTTGAGAACGTGCTGGGGTCTGTTCACGGGGACGTGCTGGGGGGTGACGACGGCGCCAACCGGCTGTCCGGTGGTGGCGGCAATGACCGGCTCTTGGGTGGGGCCGGTGACGATATGCTGGAAGGGGGCGCGGGCGCAGACCAGCTGTTCGGCGGCGCGGGCGTGGACACGGTGTCCTATGCGGGGTCGGACCGGGGGGTAATAGTGTACCTGTCAGAGGGCACGGTAAAGAGAGGCGATGCGGAAGGCGATGTAATTGTTAACTTTGAGAACGTGCTGGGGTCTGGCTACGGGGACGTGCTGGGGGGTGACGACGGCGCTAACCGGCTGTCCGGTGGTGGCGGCAATGACAGGCTCTTGGGCAGGGGCGGTGACGACGTATTCATATTCGATTTTGGACATGGCGACGATGTCATTGCCGACTTTACCGATGGTGATAACCTGATCGACCTCAGCGCCTTTGGTCTGTCGGGCTTTGATGAACTCGTCGTATCGTCCGGCTCGGGCGGTGTTACAATCGACTTGGTGGCCCATGGCGGGGGAACGATCCGGCTTGAGAATTTCGATATTGCCGACCTGGACGCGGGAGACTTCCTGTTCTCCTGACCCGGTGTCAGGCGATGCCTGTTACGATGGATGATGGGGCCGGCAAGGGGGGATTCAGGCAGTTGGCTGTATCCGGGGAAGAACGATGTTTTCTGCCGAGTCCAGATCTTTTTTGAAATCGATTTCGCGCCAGCGATGACCGTTTATGCTGCAGGGGCGCACCAGGGATTGCCCGGCCAATAAATCGACCACGCTTAAAAACCATAACTTCAAGCCATCATTTTTTTTCATTTGCCGGTTCAAATGGTCATGGAACAAGGCTGGCCCGTTTTCACGAAAATACAGCAGGCCGATGGATTCTGCATGGGTTTGCTCGTCCGTTAATGCTTTACTGACAGATTTCACCATGGAAGCATGCAGTTCGACCCGCATATCGTCATCGTCGTAACCATCTTTATAGTCGATAGTCAAGGTGACCGGCCAGGAAGGTGAATTAAGGACGGTGTCCAATAATAATGGTTCGAAGAGTGTATCGCCGTTTAATAAAATGAAATCTTCATCCATTGCATGACCAGCCATCCAGCAACTGGCCAGGTTATCGGATACGTTATAAAAGGGATTGAATATGATATTCAACCTTGCCAGGTCATCGCTGAATTGCTTGTTGATATGCTCTTCAACAAGCTCCGTATTGAACCCGGTGACGATAAACAGCTTGTCGATGTCCGCTTCCAGTAATGAATGAATTTGCCATTCCAATATCGTTTTTCCGGCGACGGGAAGCATGCACTTGGGGCGCGTTTCCGTCAGGGGCAGCAGCCTTTTGCCCTGTCCCGCGCTCAATATAATCGCGTTAACCATGGATGTTTGTTTCTTTCGGGAAGTTTAACGGAATTTATAATACAATCCGGCATGTTACAGGATATGGATAAAATCGGCATCCGTAAAATTCAGCCGGACAGCGCATGGCCAATATCGAACGTTATATCATCTTCGAAGTACTCAAGCCCTTCAGCTTCGTATTAATCATTTTAGTCGCCTTGTTTGCCTGCTTTAGCAGCGCAAGATACCTGGCGGAAGCGGTTGCTGAGACCCTGGGCATCTATTTCATGTTCAAATTGATTTTATTAAAGACGTTTATAGCCCTCGAAGTTTTAATCCCTGTCGCTCTTTATGTTTCCATAGTGATGGGATTAGGCAGGTTGCACCGTGACCAGGAGATAGTCGCCTTGCAGGCGGCCGGCGGCGGTGACAAGCATATCATTCATTCAATAGTTATCATTGCCGTGCCAATCGGCATGGTGGTAGGGGCGCTTTCTTTGCAAGGACGGCCTTGGGCATACGAGAGCAGTTATATTCTTGATGCCAGGGCAAATGCCGATTTGAACATCGACCGGTTTCAGCCGGGCCGGTTTTATGGCAACGAAGAAACCGGCGCCGTTGTTTACGTTAATGACAAGGCTGAAGCAACCAGCGAGGTATCCAACGTGTTTCATTACACGCGTAATGGAAACAACAGTGAAATCATCATGGCCGTGACCGCGAACCAGCGCCAAGGGGAGGATGGCCAGGGACTTCAAGTGCATTTGAAGGATGGTCGCCTGTACAAGTTGAAGCGGAATTCGGCGGACGATGAGCTGGTTGATTTTGATAAGCTGGTCAAGTTCCAGGAAGATCTTGCGATCAGTATCGGGTATAAGCGTAAAGCGGCAGCGACTTCCAGCTTGCTCGATTCCGATATCCCGTCGGATATTGCAGAAGTCCAATGGAGGCTGTCCAGGCCCATAGTAACCATATTGCTTGCGCTGATTGCCATTCCGCTGAGTCGCTCATCACCCAGGCAGGGGAAAAATGAAAAAGCCTTTATGGCTGCCTTGATATTCGCGGTTTACTATAACCTCAGTGGCGTCGCCCGGACCTGGGTGGAACAAGGCGCGGTTGATGAATTTCCTGGTATTTGGTGGTTGCATCTTTTGATGGTGGCAGTCGTTCTTGTATTTCTTTCCCCGGGGTTCAAGAGAAAAGTTTTTGGATGATAATTGAAAAATACCTGATGCGGCAGATTGGCCAGGGATTATTAATCGCGGCGGCTGTTTTACTACCCCTTTTCAGCTTTTTGGACCTGATTGAGCAGTTGGATGACGTTGGCGAGGGATATTATCGCACGCAGGATGCGTTCTACTTTGTCTTGTTATTGCTCCCCAGGAGGCTAATTCAACTACTTCCGTTTATCGCGCTGATTGGCAACGTGATTGCGCTGGGGCGCTTGGCGATTCATTCGGAAATTATTTCCATGCGCGCCGCCGGGCTGTCTCCCGCGAAACTCAGTCTTGCATCATTCAAGGTCGGCATAGGCTTGTTGGCGCTGTTGGTTCTGCTGGAGCAATTTGGCGCGCCCTTATTGCAACAGAAAGCGATCGCCTATCGTTCGGAGGCGCTGAACAAGAGCGCGGAATTGGGAGAGGACCTGGGCATATGGACGCGCGATGAAAATCATGTTTTGAGAATAGGAGAGTCGATACATGCTTCCTACATGAAAGACATAGAAATTTTTAAAATGGATGAGAAGGGTTTGCTCTCCGAATATATGCATGCAGAGAATGCAGAAATAATCAGCGATGAAAAATGGAACTTGAATAACGTAACAAAGAAGGAATTCTACGTTTCTCAGGCGAACACGAAACATATGAAGCAAGTGAGCTGGCAGCCCTTTTTAAGCCCTGACCAGGTTACCACCTTGACCAAGCCGACAGAAAGTTTGTCGCCGCTGGATTTATACCAGCATATTCGTTACCTGAAGCAAACAGGGCAACAACACGATGAGATTTCGCTGGTCTTTTGGAGAAAATTAGGCGCTGGTTTTATCATGATCGCCATGTTGTTGTTGTCAGTGCCCTTTGTCTTCGGCTCGATACGGACGGGGCTTGGCAATCGCCTGGTGTTGGCAGGCATCACCGGGATGTGCGTATACCTGCTGGATCAAATTTTATCCAATGCAGGATTATTACTTGACTTGAACTATGCGTTGGTTGCGTTGGCGCCCGGATTTATCCTGATATTGACGGCCCGCCTGTGGCTGCAACGGGTCGCTTAGCCAGACATCAGGCATCACAACCGCCGGGGCAGGTTCTACGGGCCATCGCCGTGGGAGCGCTGGATTTTTGCGACGTCTGGTCAGGTTTTGAAGACTCGGGAGAAGTTTTTTACAAATTTCTGATCAGCATCGTCAAGAACAAAGGATTCAACCTGAGTCAGCCATCCGTTCGGGGTTTTGTTCACTTCGTAAATGTTATAGCCAGCCTTTTTTTCCGGCTTGCTGTAATGAGCCGATGCCGACGGGACACCGAAGACCGGTATTGAGCGACCGCCTGACTCTAACATCTGGTGAACCTGCCGGTGTCCATGACCGTGGATGATCAGCTCCGCGCCGGCCTCCTCCAGGGTTGACAGAAACTCCCCTGCGTCCACCAATCTCCGCCGATGGCCCGAGGCGCCGGGCTGCGGGCCGTGATGCAGCACGATAATGCGGTACAGGCCCCGGTTCGCAGTTGTTTCAAGAAGGTGATGCAGCCGTTGCAGTTGTTCGGCGCCTAACCTGCCCGTGGCAAAGAAAGGCGCAGTGGGGACTGCGGTTGAAAGGCCGATGACCGCCACCGGGTCGCGAATGCGCAGGTATGGAAAGCGATTAACGGCGTCCGTTTCATTCGGGTCGCCTTGCATGTAGGCAAGCCACCGGCCAATTGTCGCATCGAAATCGGCGGCCACGTAGCAATCATGATTTCCCGGCACGATTGAGATATGCTCAGGCGCGCCTGTGCGGTTTAACCAGGCGCTGGCCTCCAGGCATTCATTTATCGTGCCCAGGTGAGTGAGATCACCGCTGATGATCACGTGGTCGGGTTGCCGCCGGGCCAGGTCATCGAGCGTGTGGGACAGTATTTCAACGCTGTGCGAATTACGCCGATTTAATCGCCATGAAAAATAGCCTAAAATGCGTTTGTTCAATAATTCATGCCATTTAACGTCGTCTAATGACGTCATGTGGGGGTCGGAAATGTGTGCGATTTTCAAGCTGACAGCCTCACTTTATTGAACCGGGGACGTGGCGCATTGAAGTTTCCTGTATTAAAATTATCGGCGCTGCAACAAGACTATCATTATAAAGTACTCATCCGCCATGAAAAACGCCCCCCCGGAATTACCCACGGAACTGGTTGCCGTCGTGGGGCGACAGTGCGCCGCCACCGTACCCCGGGCATACCAGGCCATACCCCGGGAAATTCAAGAATCATACGGTGATGCGCTCCTCGGAATTTTGTTCTATGGTTCCTGTTTGAAGGACGAAGACCTTGAAAACAACGTTGCCGATATTTACGTTATTGTCGATGACTACAAAAAGATATATCAAAAACCATACCTTGCGTATTTGAATGCCTGGTTGCCGCCCAACGTCTTTTACCGGGAAATACCAGGCAGCAACGGGTTAATACGGATCAAGTCGGCCGTAATCAGTTTGGCGGATTTTAACAATGGGGTCTTGAATTGGTTCCATTCCTACCTGTGGGGGCGGTTTTCCCAGCCGGCGCGGATACTTTACGCGCGGGATGAAAAAGTGCGGCATGAGCTTCACGCGACCCTGGCGCAGGCGGCGCTGACCCTCCTGAAAACCACGACCCCGACCCTGGAAGATGAGCTTAACAGCATCGAAGCGATTTGGACCAGGGCCTTATCCCTGTCCTATGCCGCGGAATACCGGCCTGAATCCAAGTCAAGAGCCAGCCGATTGGCCCGATCCGGTTTGGACGACTATGCCAGGTTGACGGCTGCGGCATTGCCCGGGCTGGATGGTTTATTGCGCCGGCATGATGAAACCGGTTACTTGCGCCGTCGTGATGACGCCGCCCGGAAGAAGGCCTTGTTCCTGTGGTCTCTGCGCAGCCGGCAGGGGCGTATATTGTCCGTCCTGAGGCTGATGAAAGCCGCCTTGACGTTTGAGAGCGGCGTTGATTACGCCGCCTGGAAGATCCGCCGGCATACCGACGTGGCCGTCGAAATCACCCCTGAGCTCCGACGCCATCCCTTGTTATTCGGCTGGCGGGTATTCCGGCGCCTGGTCAAGCGGGATGTTTTACGTTAGCCCGCGGGGACAGGTTTATTAGATGATGGATCGGATGAATCCCGCTGTCCCGCCGCCAGCCCCGCCGCCCGGCAAGGGGAAGAAAAAGCACCGTATCAGCGTGGCCCTGGGATTGTGGATAATCAAACGGATAGAGCGGATTTTAGTTAAATTCTCACCGGTTGGCGATACCCCCTTCCTGTCCCCCGCGGAATTTGCCTGGGTTGACTTGCTGGAGTCCGACTGGAAGGTGATTCGCAAGGAGCTGGACCGGTTGCTGAAAGCCCCTGAACGCATCCCGAACTTTCAGGACATCTCACGGGATCAAACTAATATCACCCGGGACGATAAATGGAAATCTTATTTTCTCTACGGCTATGGCTATAAAATGGCCGGCAACTGTAATGAATGTCCCGAAACGACGCGGATCATCGAAAACATACCCGGCATGTTCACGGCTTTTTTTTCCGTTCTGGCGCCGGGCAAACACATACCAAGGCACCGGGGTCCCTACAAGGGGTTGTTGCGCTGCCACCTGGCCTTGATCGTCCCTGAACCGCGGGAGGATTGTTGGATAGAGGTCGGTGATAAGTCAACTGCATGGGAAGAGGGCAGGTGCATCGTTTTTGATGACACTTATAAACATCGCGTGCAAAACAATACGGATGGCATGCGGGTGGTGCTGTTTTTAGACGTGCTGCGCCCGTTGAAATTTCCCGGCTCGTTGCTCAACCGGCTCGTGCTCCAACTGATCCGGCTGTCGCCGTTCATACAGGACGCCCGTCGAAATCAAGTGGCCTGGGAAAAGCGTTTAGGCGCTTAGCGAGTCGGCAAACCGGATGGTCGTTTCAGCTAAAGCAATCCGGTCCCGTATCGAATTCATGAGTGTGCCGGTGGTTTTTACCCTGATGCCCAGTTTCTCGATTTCACCGGTTTCATGTTCATCTTTGTTATCGATGACCAATCCATCTAAAAAATCACGATAAAATTCGGCAATTGATACGTTATTTACGGGCATGTCCATTTGCTCCATGATTTTGGCCGTCGGCCCTTTCAGTGCCTTTCCGCTGATAATGGGTGAGACGGCGACAATGGGAACGGAAGCTGATTGCAGGGCCGAACGCACGTCTTTCAGGGACAGGATGGGGGCTATGCTCAGGAGCGGATTCGAAGGGGCGATGATGATTGCATCCGGCTTGTTTTCGTTGAGCAGGTCGGTAAAGCTCCCAGGGACGCGGGCCTTGTCGCAACCGGCGAATTTGATCGCTTTCACCCTGGGTGAGCAGTTTAACCGGACAAAATAATCCTGGAAGGCGAGCGTTCCCCGGTCGGTGACCACCAGTGTCCGCACGGGATCATTGCTCATGGGGATAATGTTGTGTTCGATGCCGAATGAACGGCTGAGTGACCGGGTTATCTCATCCAGCCTGAGGCCCTCCCTTGCCGCCCGTGCCCTGTATAAATGGGTGGCAAGGTCTTTATCACCTGAATTGAACCAGGATAAATCATCAAACCGGGAAATCATTTCCATAAAATGCCAGGTTTCACCGGCGATGCCCCAGCCCTTGGCCTGGTCTGCCACTCCCGCCAACGTGTACATAACCGTGTCGAGATCAGGCGAGACGGGCAGGCCCAGGTGATGAAAGTCATCGCCGGTATTGACGAAAACAAACAGGTTTCCCGGCCGGAGCGTTTTACCGAGTCCCTGAACTAATTTTGCCCCCCCCACCCCGCCACACAGGGCTAAAATTGATTTACCCATCGCTAACTATTACCTGAACAAGTCCTTGTCCGGGGCTCTTATCAGGGCAGAGGCATCCCCGGTTCGGTCGCTGAATTCAAGCCCCCTGACCAACACTGCGGGTATTCCCTGCGCCGCCTGCCCCATGACCAGCGAGGCAGCGGCGGCTATTTCATCGGCGATACCGACTTCGGTCGCCCTGAGAGTATTCCCGTAAAGGTCTTTCTCACCACAAAGATTCAACAGGCAGGGCAGGCCGGCCGCGCCTATGGCGATACCTGTAACCCCGTTGCGCCAGGCTCGACCCAGGCTGTCATTGATAATGACGGCAAGGTGAATGCCCAGGCGGTTTTTGATTTCAGCATGGATTTCACGCGCGCTGGCATTGGCGTCTTCGGGCAACAGCAAGACCATTTCCCTGTTATCATTTTGTGGGATATTGGAATGATCGATGCCGGCGTTGGCATGCACAAATCCCAATTCGTGCTCCACGATTAAGACGTCTCGCCGTCGCCTGACAACCCGTTTCGACTGGGACAGTATCAATTCCACCAGGCGCGGGTCCTTGCCCGTTTCCGCGGCCAGTTGCATGGCATCGTCCGAGGGCCTTATATCCGCCAGGTTGACGTAGCGGTTCTCCGCCTTTGACACAATCTTCTGCGCGATAACAATAATATCGTTGTCTTTGGGAGGGGTCTCCTGAAAACGCGCCAGCAGCAATTCCGCCAGGTTATCCCCGGGCAGCGCCATCGGCATGTCGTTAAGGGGCAATAACCGTATCTCCCTGTTTCTCTTGTTTGGGTTTTTTCTGTTCATTCTTCTATATTCGATGGTTGCCGGTATAATAACCACCTGACGATCAGAATTTTTCCCTCATATTACCTTAATTTCTCAACAGGAAAGCATGTCAGGCAGCGAAAAAGATAAAAGCCGGATTGGCATTGTCGGGGCCGGTGTCATGGGGCGGGGGATTGCCCAGTTATTTGCGCAATCCGGTTACCCGGTGTGCCTTTATGATGCGGATGCCGGCGCGGTCAACGATGCCGTCGGCTTTATTCGCAAGATGGTCAACCGCCAAGTGGACAAAGGCAAATACGCCAGGCCTGAAGGGGAAAAAATCCTCTCGAACCTCATTGCCTGCAACAAGCTGGAAGAATTATCCGGTTGTCACGTCCTGATTGAGGCAATCGTTGAAATTTTAGAGGCAAAGAAACAACTGTTTGCGGAATTGGAGCGGCTTGTTCCCACCTCGGCCATCCTGGCGAGCAATACGTCTTCACTATTGGTGGCAGACATTGCCTCGGCCTGCGCCAATCCGGGCCGGGTTGCCGGCTTGCACTTTTTTAATCCGGCCCCGCTCATGCGGGTGGTCGAGATCATCCCGGCTGTTTTAACCGAACAGGCTGTTATCGATGAACTGGTCTCACTGGTCTCCTCGACGGGACACCGCGCCGTCGTCGCCGCGGACCAACCCGGGTTCCTGGTCAATCATGCCGGCCGCGGCTTTACCACCGAGGCCTTGCGCATTTTAGAGGAGGGAGTGGCAGGTCCCGCGGACATCGACCGGGTCATGCGGGAGGCGCTGGGGTTCCGAATGGGACCCTTCGAGTTGCTCGACCTGACCGGGCTGGACGTGTCAGGGAAAGTCGCGCAGTCCGTGTATGACCAGTTTCAACAAGACCCCCTGTTTCGCCCGTCGTCGTTGCTGCCACCGAGAATGGCGGCGGGATTATTTGGCCGAAAAACCGGCAGGGGGTTTTACCGATACGAAAATAATCAAAAAGTCGAACCGGAAGCCAGCCCGACCCCGAAAATCGATCCAACCAAAATCGGTTTAACCAAGGTGTGGCTGGCTCAGGATGGAACCGATCATTCCCGACAACTGGCGCAGGTATTGAAAGCCAATGGCGCGCGGCTAATGGATTCCGCCGCTGGCAAGGATACGATGCTCATGTTGCAATTCTGGGGCAATGACGTCAGCAATGCCTGCGCGGAGTTGAATTTGGACCCGACCCGGGCGGTTGCCCTTGATCCTTTGCCCGACCTGAGATCAAGACGAACCCTGATGCTGTCGCCGGTTACCACTGTTGAGGTGCGGAACGGCATGCACGGCTTGTTATCGGTGGACAAGGTTCCGGTCACCGTGATCAACGACAGCCCCGGCTTTATCAGCCAGAGAATCCTGGCTACAATCGTGAATATCGCCGGCAATATCGCCCAACGCGGCATTGCGACCGTGCCTGATATAGAAGATGCAGTCACCCTGGGCCTGGGTTATCCTTTGGGGCCTTTAGCCTGGGGGGACAAGGTCGGCGGCGCCAAAATCGTCGGAATATTAAATAATATGTTCAGGCTTACCAATGACCCGCGTTATCGGGTAAGCTCCTGGCTGAGGAGACGAGCGCAATCAGGCGCGTCGTTGTTGACCCCGGAGGCAAGGCGGAAATAATGATGAAAAATAAAGAAACCATATCAGCGCAACAACCAAAGAGTGAAAATATAGCCTGGAGTGACAGCTTGGTCGCCGCGGAGCTACGCGCCGGCCTCATGGGCCATAAACCGGTTACGGTCTGGTTTACGGGCCTGTCAGGCGCGGGCAAATCCACCATAGCCAGGGCCTGTGAAGTCACCCTGGTCAAGCGGGGCGTCAAGGCATTCATTCTTGATGGCGACAATGTACGGCATGGTCTTAATTCCAACCTGGGGTTTTCACCCGAAGACAGGACCGAGAACATCCGTCGCATCGGCGAAGTGTGCAAGTTGTTCACCGATGCCGGGTTGATTGTTTTTTCGGCTTTTATTTCACCGTATAAATCGGACCGGAATTTGGTTCGGGAAAGACACCCGGCGGGGGGGTTTATAGAGGTGTACGTGGACGCGTCGCTGGAGGTATGCGAAAGCCGGGACGTCAAAGGTTTATACCGGAAGGCCCGCGCCGGGGAAATACCTGAATTTACCGGCATTTCCGCCCCCTACGAAGCGCCCGATGCCCCGGAGTTGCGGATAAAGACGGGCGAGAAAACAGTTGCAGAATCAGTCGCGGAGGTAATCGGTTATCTCGAGGCGAATAAATACATACCTGTTTAGTTGTTGGTTTTGAGCAGATATTCGAGGACGGAGCGTTGAAAACCGACACGAATGATTGATAAGGTAAAAACGCGCTTTGCCCCCAGTCCTACGGGCGACCTGCATATAGGCGGCATACGAACGGCCTTGTTTGCCTGGTTGTTCGCCAAGCGTCACCAGGGGGAATTCATGCTGAGAATCGAGGATACGGATCGCCGGAGAACAACCGATGCGGCCACAAACGTCATCCTGGAAGGCATGGCATGGTTGGGGCTGGATCATGCCCGGGACGTGGTTTACCAGTCGCGGCGCACGGCAATTTATGAAACCACGATACAACGACTGTTGGACGAAGGTCAGGCTTATCATTGTTATTGCAGTAAGGAGGAATTGGAAGCCATGCGAGCGGACGCCGTGAGCAAAGGGGAAAAACCCAGGTATAACGGCAAGTGTCGGGATGGAGTCCAACCGCCGCAACTCCCGCCGCTGGACGATGCGTCGTCCGTGGCCCATGCGACCAGGGAGTTCCTTGACGTGCCTGAAGACCAACCGAAATCGGTGGTCAGGTTCAAAAATCCCCCTGACGGGGAAGTCGTCATCGACGATCTTATTCAAGGCCGGGTAGTCATTGACAACAGGGAGCTCGATGACTTGATCATTGCCCGTTCTGATGACTCCCCGACCTATAATTTAACCGTGGTTGCGGATGATGCCGACATGGGTATCACCCACGTCATCCGTGGAGATGATCACCTCAATAATACGCCGCGGCAGGTTAATATCTTCAAGGCGTTGGGTCTGACACCGCCGAAGTACGCCCACGTGCCGCTCATCCTGGGTCCCGATGGCGGGAAATTATCCAAACGGCAGGGCGCCGCCAGTGTGTTGGAATATAAAAATCAGGGTTTTTTGCCGGAGGCGCTGCTTAATTACCTGGTGCGCCTGGGCTGGTCCCATGGAGACCAGGAGATTTTCACGCTTGATGAGATGATTGAATTGTTCGATATAGAACGCGTCAACAAATCCGCCGCCGCCCTTAACCCGGAAAAACTGGCCTGGTTGAACCAGCATTACCTCAGGGAAAGCGCGCCGGAAAAAATTGCCGGGCTGCTCGAAGCAAAGTTAAAGGAACTCGGGGTTGACGTTGTCGGGCCGCCCGGCCTTGTCGAATTGGCCAAAGTGCAGAAGGAGCGGGTAAAGACAATAAGGGAAATGGCCGAGCAAAGCCGTCTCTTTTATATAAACTTTGCCGCGTTTGATGAAGCCGCCGCAAAAAAACACCTGCGTCCGGTTGTGCTCGAAGCAATGCAGCATGTTAAAGAATCTTTGTCCCGGCTTGAAAAATGGGAAAAGCCGGCAATTCATGATGTCATAAATTCTTCGGCTGAAAAACATGCAATGAAGTTTGGCAAAATTGCGCAGCCCCTGAGAGTCGCCGTAACAGGCAATACCGTGTCACCCTCCATTGATATTACCTTGCAGCTATTGGGACGGGATAAAGTTCTGTCCCGCCTGGCTCTCGCCCTGGAATACATAGGCCGGCGGCTGTCGGCCGTATAGGTTGACATGCCGGCAAGGCGAGAAGTTGCTCCGCTGAACCCGAACGCGGACTTGACAGCTTCCATGCCGTGACGTACAGTTTGCCGCCGCTTTGGACAATGAGGAATGATTCGGTCGCGCGGCGAACCGGGAGAGCGGGCCCGGCGTCGGGCGATATTTCGATTGCGTCGCCATGGAGGAGCGACCGAGAAAGTTTTCAGTGGGGCCATAGCTCAGTTGGGAGAGCGCTACAATGGCATTGTAGAGGTCGTCGGTTCGATCCCGTCTGGCTCCACCAGGATTTTCCCTACCTGTCCCCTTCGTCTAGAGGCCTAGGACACCGCCCTTTCACGGCGGCGACAGGGGTTCGAATCCCCTAGGGGACGCCAGACTATCCCCACCATCCAGTCGGATATTGTAATGAATACAACAGTCCAGGGTGGTGGGTCACTTGGCGTGAGTTTTTGTGTAGCTATTGACAATAATCTAATGGCTGTACCAAAATGGTAGTATCACCATAACTATTTCAGGAATTTTCCCGATGCACCTCTCAACTCATAATTGGATGCGCGCAGAACCCGTCCAAACTACTATTAAGCGAATAAAACGCTTAGGATTTGAAAGCATTGAAATCAGTGGAGAACCTGCTCAGTACCGCGCGTCGGAAGTACGCGCGACGTTGAAAGAGTATGGCATGCGTTGTTGGGGTTGCGTTACCTTGACACTTGGTGATCGCAATCTCGCAGCCCGGGATGAAGGGCAGCGTGCGGCCACCGTCGATTACATGCGTAGCGTTGTTCAATTCTCAAACGACCTTGGCGGCGAGGAGGTGACTGTTGTGCCTGCAACCGTCAGTAAAATCGTCCCCGATGGTACGCCTGAAGAGGAATGGCGTTGGGTCGTTGACGCGCTACGTGAAGTTTACGACTTGTCTCAACAGCTTGGTATTCGTCTTGCGATCGAACCGCTCAACCGATTCGAGACGTATTTTCTCAATCGCGCTGACCAGGCGTTGCTGCTTGCGAAAGAAGTTGGACCCGATTGCGGCGTATGCCTGGATTGTTTTCATATGAATATTGAGGAGGTAGATATTGCTGCAGCCATTCGACTTGCTGGAAAAAAACTATTCGATTTTCACGTAGCGGACAATAATCGCCTTTCGGCTGGCATGGGGGCGCTTGATTTCCCCATGATCGTCAGTGTATTGGAGGAAATTGGATACGAGGGCGCGCTCACCGCAGAGATGGTGGCGTCGGTTGATCGTACGCCAGCTTCCCCTTGGACAAATCAAGTCGAGACCAATCCGGTTGATATATCACCCGAGCAACTAAAGTTCATTGAGGATCACGGTTCAAGCTTGCTCAGCGAGGAGTTCTACACAATGCTTTTCGAGAGGACCGCAGACACTTTGCTGCCACTTATCGGAAAAGGTCGGCGGCAAGTCCACTCGTAAGGGATTTTCCTGGCCTGCGGGTTTTTCAAATAAGGAATAAATGATGAGTTCTACGGCGCCGGCCAAGATGCTTGGGGGCGCGCCATTTCGAGATTCGCGTATCGAGAGCGTAGATGTATTTCAGCTGAGCGCTCCCATCCCACCGGCTAAGCAGCATGTCAGCGATTTCGGGAAAGTCAGTACATTCGATACGGTCTTTGTGCGCATAACCACTGAAAGTGGTCTGGAAGGTTGGGGCGAAGCAAAGAATGCGGCTGGCAGCACGGGACGATATGGGGGGTTAGCCGCTATTCTGCGTGAAGACATCGTGCCGTTACTGCCTGGGCGGTCTGCGCGTGACATTCAATCGATTTGGGAGCTCGTTTATAACGGTGTGCGGGCCGGTCATGCCAATCGGGCCGGACGTGTTTTTCCAGAACTTTCACGACGCGGTGTGACTATAGCGGCTTTGTCAGCCGTCGATATTGCGCTTTGGGATTTGCTTGGTAAATCATTGCAGGCGCCGGTTTGGCAATTACTTGGCGGACGCCGCAAAGAGCGCTTTCCTGCCTATGCCTCCGGTGGTTGGGCCGACGTCGATGGCATAGGTGAAGAATTGACAGGCTACATAGAAAAGGGCGGCTTTTCGTCCGTCAAGATGCGTGTTGGCGCGCTTGATGGTTCGCCTGAACTGTCAGCGCGCCGAGTAAAAGCGGCGCGCGCGGCGCTTGGACCTGACGTTCAGATTTTTTGTGATGCGCACGGCACATTTTCCGTAAGTGAAGCCAAGCGTTTTTGCCGAATGGTCACATCCGAAAATATAGGGTGGCTGGAGGAGCCGGTGACCGGAGACAATAAACGCGGGATGGCGGAGGTCCGCTGTTTTACCGATATTCCAATTGCCGCTGGCGAGAGTGAATTTACACGTTTCGATTTTCGAGATCTCCTTGATCTGCGGTGCGTCGACATACTTCAGCCGGATATGGCGGTCTGTGGCGGCATTAGCGAGGGTGTACGTATCGCCGCTTTGGCGGCTGCTTATGATGTCCCGCTTGCGCCACATCTGTGGACTGGCGCCCTTGGTTTTATGTCTGGCCTGCACGTTCTTGCGTCTAGTCCTACAGGCTGGATTGTGGAGTATTCGCTTGGCGCGAACCCTGTTCTACATGATGTCATTGAAGAAAGCATTCAACCGGTTGAAGGTTGCATTCCCGTTCCTGATCGTGTCGGATTGGGTGTTACTATCAATACGGATGCACTGAAACGTTTTGTATCAAGAGAGAACCAATCGTGAATCGTCAACCCGCTCTCGTAGCTGATATATTGCCATTCCTTCAACATCGACGATACAAGAAAGAAAAGTAACATGCCGCAGGTTGTCTCGACGCATCCATTATATCCGAGGGCACATGCGCTGTTAGCGCCTCATGCAGAAATTTCCGTTGTGGAAGACCATACTGCTGCGGGGCTGGTTGCAGGCGTGCGGGACGCTGACGTCATTATTGTTCGCGCTCATTTGCCGCCAGAGCTATTTGATGCGCCACGCCTGAGAGCTGCTATCCGCCACGGCGCCGGGCTCGATATGATTCCGGTTGAGGCGGCGACCCAAGCCGGCGTTTTAGTCGCCAATGCGCCGGGCTTGAATGCCACTACTGTTGCCGAACATGTCATTTTCGCCGCCATCGCCTTGTTGCGCCGCTTTCCAGTCGTGCAACGTGATCTTCATAAAGATGGATGGTTCGCCGGCCGTGCTCATTCGACGCAGGGCCAGGACCTGGCTGGCCGAAAGTTAGGGGTCATCGGCTATGGCAATGTTGGCAGGGCCGTTGCCAGGCGAGCGGCTGCTTTCGATATGACCATCCTTGCGTGCGACCCTTCTTGCAACAATTTCGATTCATCCGTGCAAGGCCGGGATTTCGAAGAGGTTATTTCAACATGCGATATTGTCGCCCTGACATGCCCGCTCACTGAGCAAACCCGCGGTCTTTTTAGTATGGACGTATTTTCAAAGATGAAAGATAACGCCTTCCTGATCAATGTCGCTCGCGGACCGATCGTCAATAGCAGCGCGTTATTGGCAGCCTTGGAGTCCGGAAAAATTGCGGGTGCAGCTCTTGATGTGTTTGAGAATCAACCGCTCGACCCGACGGATCCTCTTTTTCATATGGATAATGTCATCCTGACGCCTCACATGGCCGGAGTCACCTCTGATAGTCTCGAGCGTCTGGGTGTGGCAGCGGTTGAGGAAACGCTGCGCATACTGCAAGGCGAAACGCCGATCAATTTCATTAATCCGGATGCGCTTGAACGCCATCGTCTTAGATTTCCCGGGGCGCTGCTGACTGGCTAATGACGAAACGACTGTGAGGAAAAAACCATGAGGAAAAAACCATGAGGCTGGTAACAAAATTATTCCACATCGCCATAAAGACTCCGGACCTTGACGCTTCGAAACGCTTTTACTCTGACGTCATGGGGCTTGAACCGGCGCCGCGCCCTGATGTTGGATTCGAAGGCGCCTGGTTTCGAACCGGTACGGCCAGCGGCGATATCATTATTCATCTTTATGCCGGAGATACCGCGCGCGAGCCAGATGGATCAATGGCTGTGGGGTCTGGGGTTATCGATCATATCTCCATTGAAGCGCATGGATTCACATCGTTTCGGGCGTTATTTGAACAACATGGGCTTGCCTGGCGAGAAAATATTCTTGAGGAAATCGACCTTTGGCAGCTATTCGTATACGACCCAAGCGGCATCATGATCGAATTGACCTTTCGTGGTAGCGCGGAAGATTGTGATACGCCGACTGTTCCTCCGGAGCGGAAATACTGTCCACGCGAAAATTTCTTCTTACAGCGATAACCTGTTACTTCAAGACCGTTGTAGTAGCGCTGGTTTGCGGTGGTTCGCGAAAATGTATCCACCCGTTCAATCCCGGTATATTAACGGTAGCGTCTTATAGTTCCTTAATTTTCCGGCGATGTTCAAAGAAAGTTGAGTGCAGCTGTGGGGAGAGCCAGGACGGCTGCACTCAACCGGGGAGGAAGGGGGGTTAGAAACTATAGTTCACTTTTATTCCATAGGTTCTGCGCCTTGCCTCGTAGGCGACGTCTAATGCAGCCCCACCGAACAGAACCATCTCGGCCGGTTCATATGCAGATAATGATTGGTTGTCTAAACAGTTTTTACACCAGCCCTGCAATTCCCAGTTGTCGCCAAAGCCCAGGGAAACACTGACATTAACGAACTGTTCGGTGTCCTCTTCGTTGATATTATCGATCCACCAGAACCGTTTGGAGCGTACGTTGTAGTCAATGCGGGTGATTAAATCGCTTCCTCCAAAGCTATTCAGGGGAAGTTCGTGTACCAGCGAGAGGTTAGCCGTTTGGTGTGGGAATTTTACCAGCTTGTTGCCTTCAAAATTGCTATCGAATTCGGCTTGTACATCCGGGGTCAGGGCAACGGTGTTGCTAAATCTGGCATTGATTTCAGCTTGCAGCCTGTCGCGAATATCCGGATTAAATTCCTTGATCTCGGATTCCATGATGCCGAAGCCACCACTTACAGTCAGATTATCGGTAGCGGCCCAGTCAAAGCTTAGCTCACCGCCGTAAACCTCACTCTCGGGTATGTTGTACAGGCTTTGTACGAACACTTGGCCGTCAAACTCAAATACTTGTGAGTTTTCCCAATCCTGGTAGAAAAAGGCGCCATTGAGTCGTAGCGTGCCTCCCACCAGGGTTGACTTGAAGCCAAGCTCGTAACTGTCCAGGATTTCCTTGTCGTAGGTTTCTGTCAGCAGCGCGTTAGTTCCGTTAAAACCTCCACTGCGGAAGCCCCGTGCGTAAGTACCATACAGGGTGACGTCGTCAGACCAGGCGTAGGCGAGTGAGAATTTGGGCTGGAAGGCGGAAAAGGTCGCATCTTCTACCGTGCCGGACGCGGTGCAGGTCACGCCGCCATCGGCGACACAGGTCTGGAGCAGCGCTCCAGTGGCGCCACCGTCATCAACTGTCGGTCCGGAAATCCGGGTAAGTTCCCGGCCATCCCGATCGTAGCGAAGTGCACCGGTTAAGGTTAGTCTGTCCGTCAGATCGTAGTCAGCATTAAAGAAAAGGGCCCAGGCGAAATTGTCCTGGTCATTGGATGTTTCAAACAAAAGTGCATTGGGAAGCGCGCCATCCAACCCCTGCGCATCGGGTGAGGTATTCAAGGTACCGTCAAGCGGCAACCCCTGATTGTTATAGTAATCCGCGCGGATAGTATCTTTGCGATCGGTCCATAAAGCGTAGGCGCCTGCCACCCAACGGAAACGCCCTTCATCCGGAGATGTAAAACGTATTTCCTGTGACCAGTTTTCGATGTCGTAAAATTGGTCACTACCCACGTCCTGGCCAAACTGTGCATTCAGAAGGTCAATATCTGCTTGAGAAGCGTTGGGGAAGCGCGTGGTGCCGAATTCGGCGACGAACTGGTCGTTTATGAAATCCACATCGCCGATTTGAAACGAACCACGGCCCTCAAAAGCGACGCCATAACGCTCCTCGGTACTGGTATAGGAGGTAATCGAGGTAATGGTGGCGAAAGATGCCTGATGGTCGATTTTGACGGTAAAATTATCAAGCTCCCTGATGGCGGCAGTGTTTACATCGTTACCGATGGGGAAATCATAGAGAACCCCCGGAGTTTCGAGTCGAAACAATGGTCGATACCAGAAGGAGCCTGCTTCAAGCTCATTGTGGGAGTATCTGAAATCAACTTCGGTATTTTCTGATGCCTCCCAAAGCAACCGTGCGCGCCAATCCTTGTTATTCTCAAAGTCTACGTAGGTTTCGTCACTATCGAGGTCATTCTGGAAGCCGGGTATTACGACATTGTTGTCGAGCAAGCCCGCCAGGTATTCGTTTTCAATAGTGCCGTCGAAGTCCTTGAAGTTTCCTGAAACCCTGAAAAACAGGTTGTCGCTTATCGGACCGCTGACGGACCCTGAAGCCTCGACCCACCCGTTGCCACCAATGCCTGCGGTGAAGTTAGCCGCGGATTCCTGGGAGGGTTTTTTGGTGGTAACCAATAAGGCGCCGCCGATGGCGTTACGTCCATATAAGGCGCCCTGAGGACCTTTTAGTAATTCAATTTGTTCAACGTCACTGAACGCTTGGGACACTTCCGCGGCGCTACCTATTTGCACACCATCCACGACCATGGCTACCGCCGGTTCGCCGTTCCGGGTGGAAACGATTCCGCGTACTCCAATGAACGTCGAGTTCGGGCTTAGAGATTCCTCAATAGAGACGTTTGGAATAGCAGCGGTTATATCCCTGACCATCTCGATATTAGCGCGCTCTATGGTTTCCGCCGTGAAGGCTACCACCGTATCCGGAACATCCTGCAGGTTTTCTTCCCTTCTACGGGCGCTTACTACGACTTCTTCCAACGCGCCATCCTGTGCAAGCACGGAAGGGCTGATCGTTGCGGTAGCGATAAAAACTGCCGGAGATGAGGCAAATATGATAAGTGGGGCTATGTAAAACGCCGGATTAATCCAGCTAAACGGATTGCTTTTATTTAACATGGTGGGAATCCCCCTTTTTGTAATGCATTTGTGTAGGTTGTTTGCAGGTAATTAGTAAATGTGAAAACTGTTTTACGCTTTATATTCATTCATAATGGTAACGTTACCATTATGAAAAACAAAAAACAACATTCAGCCCGGAATAGTTCATTTATATTTGCGAGATGACAGTATTCTTGTAACGAGCTCATTAAAAACTGCCGGAGATGCGGCAAATATGATAAGTGGGGCTATGTAAAACGCCGGATTAAGCCAGCCAAACGGATTGCTTTTATTTAACATGGTGGAAATCCCCCTTTTTGTAATGTATTTGTGCAGGTTGTTTGCAGGTATTAGTAAATGTGAAAACTGTTTTACGCTTTATATTCATTCATTATGGTAACGTTACCATAATTAAAAACAAAAAACAACATTTAACCCGGAATAGTTCATTGATATTTGCGAGATGACAGTATTCCCGCGACGAGCTCATTGGATCTAGATACATTGAAATTCATAGCTACTGGCGGTGCGGTATATCCCGCCTGCGGATAAATTTGCAGAGGGAAACAGGGGGTGATTGGGAGCATCCGGAAAAGACTGCGCCTCCAGACAAAAGGCGCCCCATTTTATAAAGTTTAAATCCGATTTTACCTTTGTTTTTAAAGGTTTTATTAATGAGTTTCCCGTGTAGAGCTGAACTCCGGGTCGATCTGTATAAAGTAACATTTGGCGTCGGGATACGGGTTCATTAACCGTTGCTTTGTGGAAAGACTGGTGGCCAGGATCAAGCGCCAGCGTGTGATCGTAACCTTTGGCCAGATTAATTTGCGGGTGTGTGGAATGAATATCTTTTCCTATAGGTTTCGAAGTTAAAAAATTAAGGGGTGATCTGGAAACGTTTTCAAATTTACCGTCAGGGATGAGATTTTCGGTGATTGGCAAGTAGTGTGATGCCTGAATCTGCAGCTCATGCTCAAGAATGGTATCCACCTGCCCGGCGGAGAGATTAAAATAGCTATGCTGAGTAAGGTTAAGGATGGTGTCGGCATCCGTGGTGGCTTCGTAGAAAATATTGAATCGATTGTTTTCCGATAGCGAATAGACCACCGAGATATCCAGAGTGCCGGGAAAACCTTCTTCGCCATCAGGGCTGCGCAGGGTCAATTTTAGCGTCGGCCCGGTCGAATCCTGGTATTCGGATGCCTGCCACAGGCGCTTATTGAAACCGACTCTACCCCCGTGCAGATGATTGCCGCCTTCATTGGTAGTTAATTGGTAGGATTTGTTACCCAGTCTGAATCGGCCCCCGGCGATGCGATTCGCATAGCGACCAATCAGGGTTCCCATATAGCAGTCGTCAAGCAGATAGTCCTGGGCGCCTTGGTAACCGAGGACAATGTCTCCCTGGTCGCCCCGCCAGTCGGGTGTTTTAAGCGATCTTATCGCACCGCCGAGTTCGATTATCTCAATTTCCACCCCCTGGCTGTTCGATAGCCTGTACAGACCGACCTTTTCGCCGGAGGAAATCCTTTGTTGATCAATTTTTTCCAGGCGGATCATTTTGATAGGGCCAGTTTGCCTTGGTAAATACACCGCCGTCCACCCACAGTGTTTGGCCTGTTATATAGTCGGAGTCCTGGTTTGCAAAAAAGAGTACTGCCTTGGCGACATCATCGGGTGTTCCCACCCTTCCCATCGGGGTGAAATCGCCCCAAATCTCCGCATAACCATCGGCTTCGGCTTGTGTGCGCCCGGTTTCTATCGCACCCGGCGCCACGCAATTGACCCTTATCCCGTGGGGGGCCAGTTCAACGGCAACAGATTTTGTCAGCATCTCCAAACCGCCTTTGGATGCGGTGTAGTCAACCAGGTTGGGGAAAGCCAACTTATTACAGCCTGAGCCAATGTTGACAATCGCTCCTTTTTTACCATCCCGGACCAGATTTCTGGCAAATTTTTGTGAGGTGAGGAAGCAGCCGGTCAGGTTGGTTTGGATGGTGCTGGCCCAGTCTTCCTCGGCAAGATCCAGAAAGCTGGACCAAGTTTGCACAGCTGCATTGTTTACCAGCAGGTTTGGGGTTTTGCCAAAATGTTGTATGCACAGATCAAACAGGTTGCCGATATCCTGAGCATTACCTACATCGGCCTGCACGCATAACGCCTGAACTCCGAAATCCGTTGCTTTTTCTGCCACCTGGTTCGCTTGCTCGGCGGAATGCCAATAGTTAATCACTGTGTCCCAGCCCTGTTTGGCGAGACTTAGAACAATATCGACGCCTATTCCCGCGCCGCCGCCTGTGACAATGGCGAGTTTGTCTTCCGCTTTGTTAGTTTGTCTGTTCATTCAAACCCTCTTCTTGTGGTTACAGGCTGAAACCGCCGTCGATCACCAGGTTCTCTCCGCTGGTAAAGGCCGATTCATCAGAGGCCAGATAAACGGCCGCGGACGCAATCTCTTCCGCTCGGCCAAGCCGTTTCATGGGCTGCCTGTCAATAAACATTTTGCGGGTGGCGTCCGGGTTATCCGTTGCGGAAATACGCTCCTCCAGGGAAGGTGTATATACTGTTCCCGGGCTGATAGCGTTACAGCGCACACCTGATTCAATGTAATCGCGCGCAACGGAACGAGTCAGGGCAATGACCGCGCCTTTGCTGGCGCTGTAGGCAAAGCGGTTAGTTGCTGTTGTAACAGTGGATACCACCGAGGCGATATTGATTATTGATCCCTGAGCGCGTTCCAGCATAGCGGGGAGGAAGGCTTGTATCGTGCTATAGATGGAAAATACGTTCAGCGCAAAGCTTTTCTTCATATCTTCGATGGTGCAGTCCAAAACGGCGCCGTTGCACACCGTGCCAGCGCAATTCATCAAAACGGAAACCTCGGGATTCTGTATAGCAAGTTGCTTAATCGCCTGAGCATCTGTCACGTCCAGTGGGATGATCTCGGCGTTACCACTTAATCCAGAGTTTTTTAACGGTCCAAGATTAATATCCGTAGCAATCACCTTGGCGCCTTCAGCCAAAAACGCCTGGGCGCTGGCCAGCCCAATACCTTGGGCAGAACCCGTTACCAGGATGGTTTTGTTTTTAAGTCTTGCGGCCATTCAGTCAGGGTTGTTTCGGTTTATTTGATGGTAATTATTCAGGTTTATGAAAAAAAATGCAAACGTTACCATTTTTTGATGTGTTAAAATGAATGCTGTTCCATTTTTCAGTCGGGACCAAACAGCTTGATAGCGCAATCCGAAAAAGATTTTCCCGACGGCTTCAAATCAAGCTGTATAATGCGGTCAATTATGCGGAGATAGATAAAGTTGTCTTATGGCGTCAATGAAAGAAGTTGCCGAAGTGGCAGGCGTATCGGTAACCACGGTTTCGCGATATTTTAACGATCCGGACAGCGTCAAGTCGGCGACCAGAAGTAAGGTCGCTGAAGTGGTTCAGGAAATGGGGTTTGCGCCCAACCGGATAGCACGGAATTTCCGTACCGGCAGTACCGGAATTATCGTGGTAGTAGTATCTGGCATCGGCGATCCCTTCTTTACCGATGTAATGGAGGGTATCAACCGTGTTGCCAGCGAGCTCAGCTACATGATTCTGATTAAGGAAGCTGATGCCCACCCGGTTGCAAAGGACGAGCTTACCAATTTTATTCTCTCCAAGCAGTCCGACGGCATTATTCTGTTGGGCGCACGCTCTCCATTTTCCGATTCGCTGAAAAACTCGAGAGTAATTCCCCCTATTGTTATTTGTTGTGAAGCGGTCGTACCTGGATTGGAATCCTTGCCCGCCGTGCGGATCGATAACCTGGCGGCCGGCAAGGATGCGACGAAACACCTGCTGCAATTGGGCCATCAAAAGATTGCCTGTATCGGTGGTCAGGAAGGCTCGATTTTGACGCGTGAGCGGGAGATGGGTTTTCGCGAAGCCATGAAAGAGGCTGGTTTAAAGGTGAATGAAGCTTGGGTGGCGCCCGGCAGTCTTTCCATCGAAGGTGGTCGCAAGGCTACCCGGCGAATACTTAAAATGGGTGGCAAACCAACGGCAATCTTTTGTACAAATGATGAAATGGCTTTGGGCGCCTATGCGGAAATAGCGGCTGCCGGCCTTAGGATACCGGATGATATTTCCATCATGGGTTATGACAACACCCGCTATGCTGAAGTGATGACTCCGCCTTTAACGACCATTGCCCAGCCAGCCCAGGAAATCGGCGAGCACGGACTCTATCTGCTATGCAGTCTGATTCAGGGTCAGCAGATCACAAACCCACTTGAAATTGTCTCGCACAAGCTGGTCGTTCGGGATTCAACGGCGCCGTTGCGGGGATAGAGCTAAGCTGCTCTCTAACAGGTTCAGAACACTTTGAAATTTCGATAAACTATGGTAACGTTACCATTAATTTTCTGTCACTTAATTACCCTGGAAAGGTGATAAATCAATGAAAACCATCAAAGGCCCGGCTATTTTTATCGCCCAATTTGCCACGGATAACCCGCCCTTTAATAACCTTCCTGATATCGCCGCATGGGCTTCGTCTCTGGGCTACAAGGGTTTGCAACTGCCTACTTGGGATCCGCGGTTTTTTGATTTGCAAAAAGCTGCGCAGAATAGAGACTACTGTGACGACATCAAAGGCATACTGGCTGAGAATAATCTGGAATTAACAGACCTGACATCTCATCTGCAGGGACAGCTTGTGGCTGTACATCCGGCCTATGACGATGTGTTTGACGGTTTCGCCCCGCCGGGCGTACATCGCAACCACGTGGCCCGTCAAGAATGGGCGGTTCAACAGCTTATGCTATCCGCGCAGGCGTCCGCCAATCTTGGCCTGGATCGGCACTCGACCTTTTCCGGCGCCCTGGCCTGGCCTTTTCTCTACCCCTGGCCGCCACGACCGGCTGGTCTGGTGGAAGCGGCATTCGCGGAACTGGCAAAGCGCTGGAAACCGATACTGGACAGGTTCGATGAGTTGGGCGTTGATGTCTGTTATGAAATCCATCCAGGCGAGGATCTGTTTGATGGCGCAAGCTTTGAACGCTTCCTGGGTTTGCTGGACGGGCACCCGCGTTGCAATATTCTTTACGATACCAGTCATCTGGTTTTACAACAGTTGGATTATCTGCATTTCATTGACCTCTACCATGATCGTATCAAGGTGTTTGTGGCCAAGGATGGGGAATTTGTGCCGGATGGCCGTCAGGGTGTGTATTCTGGCTATTCGCGCTGGGAAGATCGGGCCGGGCGCTTTCGCTCGCTCGGAGACGGACAGGTGGACTTCAAGAGCGTGTTCTCGAAGTTGGCGAAGTACGACTACGACGGTTGGGCGATTTGTGAATGGGAATGCGTGTTCAAACATTCCGACGACGGCGCTGCGGAAGGCGCCAAATTCATTGCTGACCATATCATTCATGTCGCTGACCGGGCTTTCGACGATTTTGCCAATGGCGACCCGGATGTCAAAGGTAATGCGCGGCTGTTAGGACTCGACCGGTAGGCGCATCATGACGACTAAAAGAAATCGTAGGTTACGACTTGGGTTTGTGGGTGGCGGCATCGGGGCTTTTATAGGCGCCGTTCACAGGGTTGCCGCACGCATAGACGACCAATATGAGCTCGTTGCCGGCGTATTCTCAACTGACCCGGAAAACAACCAGGCCTCCGGCGCTGATATTAATATCAGCCCGGACCGCATCTATGACGACTTTTCTGAAATGGCCGCGGCAGAGGCAAAGCGCGAAGACGGTATTGATGTGGTAGGGATCGTTACTCCGAACCATCTGCATTACCCGGCAGCAAAAGCTTTCCTGGAGCAAGGTATCCATGTGATCTGCGACAAGCCCTTGACTTCATCGCTGGTCGATGCCGAAGCCCTGGAAACGGCGGTGCGGCAGTCCGGCTGTGTATTTGCACTGACGCATAACTATACCGCTTACCCGCTGGTCAGACATGCGCGGCACATGGTAGCCGAAGGCATGCTCGGTAATATCCGCGTAGTACAGGCTGAATACCCTCAGGGTTGGCTTTCCACTCCCCTGGAAAATGAAGGCATTAAACAAGCGGAGTGGCGCACTGATCCGGCGCGCTCAGGTCCGGCCGGCTGTCTGGGCGATATAGGCACTCATGCATTTAATCTGGCTGCCTTTATTACCGGTCTGAAGATAAGGCAATTGTCAGCCGACGTGCATACCTTTGTCGAGGGTCGTGCACTGGACGATAACGTGCAAATCATGCTGCGCTACAGCAATGGCGCGCGCGGCGCTATCTGGGCCAGCCAGGTTGCGCCGGGTAATGCTAATGCCCTGAAAATACGGGTTTATGGCGAAAAGGGAGGCCTGGAATGGCGGCAGGAAGAACCCAATAGTCTGTATTGGAGCGCTCTGGGGGAACCTGCTCAGATCATCACCAGGGGCGGAGCGGGTACCGGTGAGGCCGCTGCCCATGCAACCCGTACACCTCCCGGCCATCCAGAGGGCTACCTGGAAGGTTTTGCACAGATCTATCTGGATGCAGCCGAGCAAATTCGGGCTAATATTGAAAACCGTAAACCGGATCAGAGTAGCCTGCTTGTCCCCACTGTCGAAGACGGATTGGAAGGCATACGTTTTATCGATAATGTGTTGAAATCTTCCGCAGCAGACGGTCAGTGGGTGGATTTCTAGAAGCCGTCTGGCAGAGCGGTTGCGAACTTGGTGAAGGGCCAGTCTGGATTGAAGACCAGGCGGAACTGCTCTTTGTCGATATCAAGCAACAGTTTGTGTATCGTTTTTCACCCGATATGGATCGGAAAGAAAGCTGGTATTTCCCCGAGCAAGTAACCAGCATCGTACCTTGTAGCGATGCCGGTTATCTCTGCACTCATAGAAACGGACTGGGTAGGCTGGACCTGGATATCAGCCGGATAAAACTCCTGAATCGGCCTGAACAAGAGCCCGAAAACAACCGTTTCAACGACGGCAAGCTCGATCGATCCGGGCGATATTGGGTTGGCACCATGGATGACAAGGAGAGCGCCCGTTGCGGCACGCTCTACCGGTTTGACGATCGCGGACTCGTTGCCATGGACAGGGGCTATGGTATCACCAATGGGCCAGCCCTGAGCTCGGACGGAAAAATCCTTTACCACACGGAAACCCTGGACAGGACAATTTACGCTTTTGACCTTGATGAAGCAGGGGGGATTGCCAACAAACGCCCCTTCATTGTTATTCCTGAAGATTTCGGATATCCCGACGGTATGACTGTCGATCAACAGGGTTATATTTGGGTGGCGTTGTTTGCGGGATGGGGGTTGCATCGCTATACGCCTGGAGGCGCACTGGATCAAGTAGTCGATATGCCGGTAGCCAATGTCACCAGTTGCTGTTTCGGTGGTTCCGATCTGCGCACTTTGTACATTACCACCGCGAGAAAAGGCCTTAGTGACGCTGAATTAGAGGCGCAGCCTCTGGCCGGTTCGCTATTCGCGTTGAAAACCAATACTCAGGGTATACCGGATATGCGCTTTCCCGCGTCCTGGTTGGATAATTCACAGAGCTGATGCATGGCTTCACGTAAGAAAAGACTTCGTAGCGAAGACTGGTTTAACAATCCCGGGCAGCCGGATCAGACGGCGCTCTATGTCGAGCGATATTTTAACTACGGCCTGACCCCGGGGGAATTACAGTCCGGCAAACCCATTATTGGCATCGCCCAGACCGGTAGCGATCTGGCGCCCTGTAATCGTCATCACCTGGAACTGGCAAAACGGGTGCGTGACGGGATTCGTGACGCAGGCGGTATTCCATTGGAGTTTCCGGTGCATCCTGTTCATGAACAGGGTCGCCGTCCCACTGCCGCCCTGGATCGCAATCTGGCATTTTTAGGATTGGTGGAAATACTGCACGGCTATCCGCTTGATGGTGTGGTGCTTACTACCGGCTGCGATAAAACCACACCAGCCACTTTGATGGCCGCTGCTGCTGTTGACCTCCCCGCTATCGTGCTATCCGGCGGCCCCATGAACAACGGCTGGCAAGGTGATGAGCGAATCGGTTCCGGTACGGTGATCTGGCGTTCACGCGAGCAATACGCCGCCGGGGAAATCGATCATCAAGGCTTTATGCGCAACGTTCGCGACTCCAGTCCCAGTGTCGGTCATTGCAATACCATGGGTACTGCCCTGACCATGAACTGCATGGCTGAGGCGCTGGGCATGTCGTTGCCGGGCTGTGCTGCGATTCCCGCAACTTACCAGGCGCGGGCGCAGATGGCCTATGAGACCGGCTTTCGCAGCGTTGCACTGGTACATGAGGATCTTCGCCCCAGCCGTATCATGACCTCCGATGCATTCCATAATGCCATTGTGGTGACCAGCGCCATCGGCGGGTCGTCCAATGCGCCTGTGCATTGGCTGGCTATGGCCAAACAGCTCGGATTACAGGATTTAAATATCACGGATTGGCAAAACTATGGAGAACATATCCCTCTCATCGTGAACTGCCAGCCCACAGGGGAATTCCTGGGCGAAGACTTTTACCGAGCCGGCGGCATGCCCGCTGTTCTAAACCAACTGATTGCTGCAGGGTTGATTGAAGGTGACACCCTGACCGTAACCGGCAAAACACTGGCCGAGAACATAACGGGCTGCTTCCCTGGCAATAACAAAGTGATTAAACCAGTGTCGGCTCCCTTGATGGAAAACGCTGGCTTTGCCGTTATGTCCGGAAACCTGTTCGATTCCGCACTAATGAAAAAGTCCGGGATCAGCGCTGAGTTCCGAGAAAAATATCTGAGCCATTCGCAACACCCAAATTGTTTCCAGGCAAGAGCGGTCATTTTTGAGGGGCCGGAAGACTATCACCAGCGTATAGATGATCCTTCATTGGATATTGATCAGCACTGCATTCTGGTTATCCGCAACTGTGGGCCGGTGGGCTATCCTGGCTCTGCGGAGGTGGTCAATATGTTGCCGCCCGCCATACTGGTTAAACAGGGAATCCGCGAACTGCCCTGTATGGGCGACGGACGTCAGAGCGGGACTTCGGCAAGCCCGTCGATCCTTAACGTGTCTCCAGAGGCCGCCGCAGGTGGCGGTCTGGCTGTACTCGAGAATGGCGATATGCTGGAAATTGACTTGGTATCGAACAGTGTAAACCTGCTGGTGGAATCTGCTGAATTGGAACTCCGCAAAGCGAAATTGAAGAAAGAGGCGCTTGAGAATGCGACACCCTGGCAGGAGCTCTATCGAAAGACAGTAGGGCAGCTGGACAGGGGAGCATGTTTAGAGTTAGATGAGGAATATGTTCGGATTATTGAGCGCCATGGGACGCCCAGGAATTCACATTAGTTGTGAGAGCGTGAGATAGTCCAGACCTTATCTGTTACTATATTTACTCGATCTTGCAACTCGACTTTAGATTTATTGTCGGAGCAGCCGTGTGTTGGCCGGTATTCAATAATCCTGAGCGCCTGGCGATTCCATCTGGGGATTCCGCGAATTCCCCAGGGGACGCCAAAATATCAAGCTGTATTTAACATGGATCATATTTTCCTGGTTTAAGCGTAAATGAAGATTCTTGTTACCGGTTGCGCCGGGTTTATCGGCGCGGCATTGGCCAAACTATTATTGGAGAGAGGAGATGAAATAATCGGGGTCGATAATTTGAATGACTACTATGACGTCAAGCTCAAACAGGACCGGTTGGCTGCCATTTCAGGCTTTGAAAAATTCAGTTTCAAAAAACTGGATATTACGAATGCAAACCAGGTGGAAAACCTGTTCAAGGAGATTAACCCTGAACGCGTAGTCCACCTGGCCGCGCAAGCCGGTGTCCGATACTCGATTACTCACCCCCATACCTGTATTAATTCAAACATCGCGGGTTTTTTTAATATCCTGGAAGGTTGTCGCGCAACAGGCGTGGAACACCTGGTGTATGCCTCATCAAGTTCGGTTTACGGCGCAAATGAGAAAATGCCTTTTTCAGAATCAGACCCGGCTTCACATCCGGTTTCACTCTATGGGGCCACGAAACGCGCAAATGAATTAATGGCGCACAGCTACAGTCACCTGTTTGGCATACCGATGACCGCCCTGCGGTACTTTACCGTATACGGTCCCTGGGGCAGGCCGGACATGTCACTCATGCTTTTCACTAAAAAAATATACGCCGGCGAACCGCTCCGGGTTTTCAACCAGGGCAAGCACCAAAGGGATTTTACCTATATTGATGACGCGGTTGAGGCTACGGTAAGAATAACGGATAAGATTCCGGCCAGGGATGCAACCAGGCCTGAGCCTGCAAGCGGCCCGGCAAGACACAGGATTTATAACATCGGTAATCAAAACGCGGTGAATCTCATGGGTTACATTAAAATTCTCGAGGCTGAAATCGGCAGGGAGGCTGCCATTCAATTTGTGGGGGCACAACCGGGCGACGTTATCAACACCCTGTCTGACTCATCCAGGTTGCTGAAAGATTTCAAATTTGAAACACGCGTTTCACTTCAACAGGGCATAAAGAAATTCATCGACTGGTATAAAGATTATTACAAGGTATGACAAGAAATGCGTGATAGGAGACAGGGGTAACTGCTATGAATGTCACAATGGTTGGGGCTGGCTACGTCGGCCTGGTTTCAGGCGCTTGTTTTGCTGAATTTGGCGCAAGCGTCACCTGTATCGATACCGATTCGGAAAAAATCAACAAACTCAACAGGGGTGAGATGTTCATTTATGAGCCAGGTCTTGATGATTTGGTAGCAAGCAATTTCAAGCAATCAAGATTGCAATTTACCGATAGTTATCAAGACGCCATTCCTGACAGTGACCTGGTCTTTATTGCCGTAGGCACCCCCAGTCGCAGGGGCGATGGTCATGCGGATTTAAGCTACGTCTATGAAGCCGTAAAAGACCTCGCCCCATATCTCAGTGGCTATACTGTTATTGTCAATAAGTCCACAGTACCCGTAGGCACGGCAAGAAATGTCTGGCGCATTATCAGGGAAGTCAATTCAGGCGCTGATTTTGACGTTGCATCCAATCCTGAATTTCTCCGCGAGGGCGCTGCCATATCTGACTTCATGCATCCGGACCGGGTGGTGGTCGGAGTAGAGTCAGGGCGGGCAAAGACATTAATACAGCGTTTGTATCGTCCCTTGAACCTGATTGAAACACCCGTTCTTATCACAAACCTGGAAACCGCCGAGTTAATCAAGTATGCCTCCAATGCATTTTTGGCTACAAAGATAAGTTTTATCAATGAAATATCTGTCCTGTGCGAAGCTGTGAATGCCGATGTGCACGTCGTTGCCAAAGGTATGGGACTGGATGGCCGGATAGGTAGAAAATTCCTTCACCCGGGTCCCGGCTATGGCGGTTCCTGTTTCCCTAAAGATACCAGGGCGCTGGTAAGGATGGCGCAGGAAAACAATTTGACCAGCCGCATTGTTGAATCGGTTATCGAAGTGAACGAGGCGCAAAAGACGAGAATGATCAGCAAGATCAGGACAGCATTGGAGGGCAACGAAATCGGCAAGACTATAGCTGTATTAGGTCTGACCTATAAACCGGAGACGGATGACATGCGGGACGCTCCTTCACTGTCCATCCTGCCAAAGTTGATTGAAAACGGCGCAAGGATACATGCGCATGATCCAAAAGGCATGGCTGAGGCAAAAGCGCTTTTGCCCGAAACCGTCATATTTTTTAATGATATGCATGAAGCGTTAGCCGGGGCGGATGCAGTCGTGTTGATGACGGAATGGAATGCTTATCGGGGCATGGACCTGGAAGAAATCAAAAAGCAAATGCACGGCAATGTATTTATCGACCTGCGCAATGTTTATGAACCCGAGCTGATGCGCGAGGCAGGATTTGACTATTTTTGCGTTGGCCGTTAGTTTGCCTGGCAGCGGGAATTCCTGCAAAAGGGGTGTTCAGGTTCAGACGGGCAGGAGACATTAAATCCCGTAGGGGCCCGCCCTTGCGGATTATCGTCGCATTCAGTAGCAGCCATTCGTCATGCAAATACGCCCGTTTTCCAGGCGATATTCCATGTGGTCCCGGAGCCTGTAGTGGTTGCGATAGTTACGTTCGAAAACGCCATCTATGGTGGCTGGCGTCTTGATCTGGGGGATACCGATACGGTTGCCGTTCGAGATGGAAAACGTTGTCTGACCCAGCATGGCGAATCCGATCAAACCAAAAGCGCAAAGCAGCGCTCGTAAAGACGGTTTGCCGCGGGAGATGAAATCGGCTGTAAGGAAGATGCCTGCGGCTGCCGCTCCGGCTAACAGCAGCAACCATTGCAGACGCCAAGTCAATGACCAGGCGATTTGTCCGGCGAGAAAGACCGTGACAGGATTTAACGCGACCAACAATAATCCCGCGCTCACGGCGATAACCGCTTTATGTTTGGTGGCGTTGTGCGCGAGCAGCGGCAACAAGCCGAAGGAAGCGATGCCGATTGGTCCGCGCAGACCGTCGTAGAAGGCGGTATCAAGGGCCTCCACGAGCCCGGAGTCCCGGGTAATGCCGATGGGAATTTTCCCCAGGTAAATCACCACGCTGGCGCCCAGCGTCAGGAACACAGTCAACCCCACCAGAAAGGGCAGGTAGCGCGCGCGTTTCGGTGGCTCCCTGTAAACCAGCCACCCTGCCAAAATCATGCCTGTAAAAAACAGGGGGAGCAGGATGATAGCGGATTGGGTCAAGCCGATGCCGCAAATGCTTGCCATCGCCAAACGAAGGTTGCTGCCTGGGAGACCGGTAAAGACACCGATTGCCGAACTGAAAAGATAAGGGCAGATCACTGCATAAAACATTGCCTTGCCAATGCCTAAGGTAGCGAATGCGAAATTTCCGGGGCTCCGGTTTCCATCGCCCCACAATATCAGGATGATGATGGCCATAAGCGTCAACATGCCTGCATAGTCACTGCTGATCTTCTGAAACAACCCGTAATAGGCGAGCGCGGACAGCATGGCCGCCAAGGCAGGAACAACGAGGTAGTATATTTTTAGAAAATCAGCCCCGGTCCAATATGAAACGACTGCTTCGATGGTCGAGTAACTGACCAGTACCCAGCCATCGTCATACCAGGTCTTGATTGGCAGGAGATTAAATGCCAAGTGAGGCTGATCGAGAGGCAGCAGTCCGAAAAACAGGTAGAGCGCGTCGTCTTGAGTGGGCCGATGTGAAATCAACGTATAGGAAACGGCGATGACCACTGCGGCGATAAGCATGAATGGTGATTTTTCCATGGTTGAAGGTGGGGTAAAAGGCCGCGGACAGACCTCCGTTTGCCGCAGGAGCAGAAACAGCGCGATCAGCAGGAGGGAAATCATGATCAGGCTGGATTCCGAAAAGAAAATAAAAAGAAGCAGGACAAAGATTGCAACGGACTCAGCCCTGAAGCGATTGCCGTAGCCCTCGGCCACAGGTTCCGGGGGCGCCGCCGGGATATGCTTTCGACCGTTTACCATGACCAGGTAACCGGAAACCAGCGGGGCTGCCAGCGCCAGGACAGCGTAGACGCTGAACGACCCCCCGCCCACGATAATTACCCATAGCGTCAGGCTTGACAGCGCAAAAAGCGCCATAAAGAAATCAAGCAAGTGTTCGTGGATTCGCATCATCGTCAGCGACGTTCGCTGTGGGAACCCGGAATTTGTTTGAAAATCATGCCTGTCTCGCGCCTGGCAAATCAGTACCTGACAATATCTTCGGAGCGGTAAAGGGTATCCAGAACCGCGCCGGCAATGTCTTCAGGAAAAGTTTCACGACGCGTCAGCTTGAACACGTTTGAAAATCTGTTTCTGATAACGAAATCGGTTCGTTCTGTTGCCGGGTTCAAGAGCCCGGTATGTTGCAACAGGTGAGGGCCGTCGGCGCTTATCTTGGGAGTGGACGTCCAGAGGTGACGAAATTCACTATCCTGGTCCAGCAAATCCCTGAAAAGGTAGTGAAACCAAAAATAGTTGTTGCCTCCGGGATTTTCAGATGTTGGCATCAACAATTTTCCATACTTGAAGCGTAGCAGGAGGTAGCTCATACACAGGTTGGAAACCGCATTAATCAGCCAACCTTTCTGCTTATTGTCGAACCACTTATCGTATTGAGCGTATGCTCGCGTTTTTGTCAACAAATGCTGCATTGAGGAGTGCCAAAGGTCGATGATTCGACAATTCGCGCCGGCGGCCAAAAACCAGCTGCTGATGGGGCGATCGGGGCCCGGTTTGTCGTAAGCGAAAAAACCGTTGCGAGCGCAAACAGGTTCGATCCAGTCATCCAGCGGTCGCGTGCACCAGAGCGTGGCATCCGCCCAAACCCCACCGTACCTTTTGAGCAGGCATATCCTTATGACGTCCGAAAGCGCAGGGAGCGGCAGCTGCAACGTCTTTACAGCGGCTGGAAGTTCGACTTTCCCGGCAATGTTTGTCGCATCCAACAGGTTGATGTCCCAGGTTGAGTTGTGCTTTTGCCACGTTGCGGCACAGCGTTTGACGATGTCCGGCGCGTTGTCCCAACCCTGATGCCAATACATGAATAGTCTTTTGGGGATATTATTTTCGGAACCCGGTCCTTTTGACGAGCGCGGGAAAGAAGTCACCGGCCCGGCGCCCGCGCCGATTGGCGTAGTCGCCACACAGGCCCGGCCCTGAAGATTTTCATATAGCTCAAGGTCATAATGATACAAGTCCATGATTCGTTTCCGACATTTTTCCGAGACACTTCTTTTAACCTCGGCGACGTTGATGGACTTCATCCTGTGAGGCAGGCTGCCGACGTTGATCCCGAAACTTTTCAATATATCCCGAGTCTCGGAGACGGAGTCGAAATTTATCAGCAAATCCACGTCTATCTTCCCGCGATTATAGATGAAGCCGGTTTGCGGCATGAGGTGGCGCCCTTTTTCTTCGTTGATTACCGGTGTATCGAAAGCGTGTTCGGCGCTCAATATACCTTGAAGCGGATCCGCCAATACCGAGTTGTCTTCCAGAAAGGGAAGGGTTTCATCGAACCAGTCTTCAAATTCCCCGGACAGGGTCTGCGTGGAGGGCAAGTTATCGCGGGCAAACCGGTATATTTGCCAACCGTATACGGAAATAATCCTGTCAATGGGATGCCGAATGATTGCAAATCGCAGGTTGACCGGGGTCAGGCAATGCGAATAGTTTTCACTCACTTCACGCATGGAAAGGTGTTGTAATCCGCCTCCGAACAAATCATCGTAGTCCGGTGTCGTGGCAGTTCTTGATTCTCCCAACGTCGGGTACCGATGGCCATACCCCATGGCGATTTCCACGCTTGTGCCGGCGCACTTGGGAATATGGATGAAGAGCGCGGCTTTATCGTCAGTCAAGGGCATCGCAAGCGACCAATGTCTTGGATTTATAAAGCATTTAATTGAGACCGCTTTGTTTGTCGGGCCAGTGGCGAAGGCGCCACAGCGCTATCGAGGTCAGGGCGACGGCCAGGGCAATCATTGGCCAAACGGGGATCACCCCAGCCACTGCCAGCAGCGCCAAGAGGACTAGCGCGACATTGACCAGGGCAATGAATCCCGCAACGGTGGCGTGGCTCGCTCCCGCCTGTACTGCGACCTGGTAGGCGTGCCGGCGATGGGCGCGCCAGATTTTCTCCCCCCGCGCCCCACGGGCCAACAGCGTCGTCGTGGCGTCGGCCCAATAGTACAACGGCAACGCCAACGCGAGCCACCAAAGGCCCGCTACGCAGGCGGTCCAGACAAGCAGCCAGCCCAACAGGTAGCCGAGGGGAATACTCCCTGCATCGCCCAGGAACAGGCGCGCCGGATGCCAGTTGAGCATAAGAAAACCCGCGGCCGCGCCGGCCAGCACGGCAGCCGGCAGCGTCATCGACCAGTCACCGCCCCCGCTCAAAGCCATGAGCGACAACGCGGTGGCGAGACCACCCGCCACCGCGATGGTTTCGACACCCGTGATCCCGTCGATTCCATCCATGAAGTTGAAAAGGTTAATGAACCACACCCAGGCAACGCCGGTCACCAGCCGATCCGCCCAGGACGGCAGCAATCCTCCGAAAAGCAGCGCCGTATCAGGCAAAAGGGTAAGTCCGAAAGCAACGGCAATGATATGTCCGGCGAACCGCAGCAACAGCGGGACATGTCTTATATCATCGATAAAGGAAATGACTGTCAGAACGAGCGCCGCCACCATGATGCCCCAGATCTCGGCAAGCGTGCCGGTGATGAGGGCGAGAAATGTCCAACCCGACAGCGCCACGCCGATAACCGCAATGCCCCCACCCGTGGTAGCGGGTTGTTCGTGGCTGGACCGTTCATTCGGGCGGTCAACAACGTCATGGGCGCTCAGCAGCTTCAGCGTCATGCGCGCCAGCGCCCAGGTAATGAGGCCGGCCAACAGCCCAACGCCCAGGGTCACGAGAACCGTTGTCGCCACTTCCCCCCACCCTGACCCTCTCCACCAGGGGGGGAGGGGATTGCATTGATGGAAATACCGGTGGCCAAGCTGGTTGCAAGGGACATCCGGGCCATCAAAATAATATTCATCTCAACAGGTTACTAAAAAATTCACCGCTGACCAACTAGTAATATCCGGGGTCAGCTGTTCAGGTTTATGAATTTTTGCCCTGACCCGAAACATCAGTTATACTGACCCCCTCAATTAACCATTTTCAGGGAAGGCAGCAGGTTGTTGCGCAGGCCCCGAATATTATCAGGGAGGAAATATGATGGAAGCAGCGATGAATTATGAGGATATGATTACCCGCGACGAGTTCGAGAAAAGGATTAAGGAGCTTCGGACTGAAGAGACCGCGCCGGCGCGTCAACGCGAAGACGTTGTTCAGCGCGGCGAATTCCGATTGTTGCTCTGGATGGGGGCCTTTGCCCTGACGATCATCTCAGGTGGCGCGGTATTTTTCTACGATGGGCTCACGGAGCTGCGCGTCGCGATGGAAAGACAGTATGCCGACCTACGCGTTACAATGGAAGAGCAGCATGCCGATATACGCGCTACGATGGAAGAGCAGCATGCCGAGCTACGTGCCGGTCTACGCGCTACGATGGAAGAGCAGCATGCCGGTATACGCGCTACAATGGAAGATCAGCATGCTGGTATACGCACCGAGATCGCGGATGTACGGGAGGATACCGCAGATCTGCGGGAGCGTATGGCACGTGTCGAAACCAGGCTGGGCGGACAAGTCGGGGGGCCAGCTTCGCTCATTGACAAAAGATAGCTATTCAGGGTTGGCGCGAAAACTCACCGGCCTGAATGCCTGAGCAATGGGAAACAAACCATGAAACTGCTTCTCGAAAAGAAGAATAATGCCTCCCTGGATGTTGCGTTGCCAAGTCCAGGAAAAGTTCAGGCTGTGCCCCGGGACAATGAGACAAGACACCTTTGAGGGCGTGTACGAACCGCAGCCTGTATCCTCATCCCCGCCGCCTTCCCCCTCCCGGACAGCAATCGCCCTGGTTGACGTGATCGAAGGCGCGCGCGCCTCCTACCTGTGGGGCCTGCTGGGCTGGCAGGATATTCGACGGCGTTACCGGCGCTCCCTGCTCGGGCCGTTCTGGCTCACTATCAGCATGGGCATGCTGGTGGCGGCGTTGAGTACGCTGTACAGCGCCTTGTTGAAGGTCGAAATCACGGATTACGCGCCGTTCCTCGTGCTCGGCTTCGTCGTTTGGACGCTGCTCTCCAGCCTGATCACCGACGGCTGCGCCACGTTCACCGGCGCCGAGAATATCATCAAGCAAGTGGACCTGCCCCTGTCGGTGCATGTTTACCGCATGGTATGGCGCAACCTCATCATCTTCTGCCACAATATCCTGATTTTCGTCGTCGTGGCCGTCATCTTCTCTGTCTGGCCGGGCTGGACCGCGCTCCTCGCCCTTCCGGGCCTTGCGCTGCTCTGCTTGAGCGGCGTATGGACAGGTCTGCTGTTCGGACTCATGTCGGCCCGCTTCCGTGACGTGCCGCCTATCGTGGCCAGCATCGTGCGGATCGCCTTCTTCGTTACGCCGATCATCTGGATGCCTGAGCTATTGCCCGGCCGCGCTATATTGCTGGATTTCAATCCGTTCTACCATTTCCTGGAATTGGTGCGGGCGCCGTTGCTGGGACAAGCGCCGGAACTCGTCTCCTGGCTTGCGGTTTTGGGCATCACGCTCGGTGGCTGGCTCGTGACGTTCGCGTTGTTTTGCCATTGCCGCTGGCGGGTCGCCTATTGGGTATGAGCGCCATGGCCAACCTTCAACTGGAGTCGGTCACAGTGGTTTTCCCCATCTACAATGCCAGCGCCCGTTCGCTGAAGAACCGCCTGTTGCATCACGGCACGGGCGGACGCATCGGGCGCGGCGCCGGCAATCGCCTGTGCGTGCGCGCGCTGGAAAACGTGAACCTCGCGTTCGAGCACGGCGAACGCGTCGGGCTGATCGGCGCTAACGGAGCCGGCAAGACGACGCTGTTGCGAGTGCTCGCGGGCGCCTATGAACCAGTACGCGGTAGCGTACGGCGGCGCGGCCGAACTGCTTCGCTGTTGAATATATCGTTGGGAATCGATGCCGAAGCGACCGGCTACGAGAACATCATGTCACGGGGCTTGTTCTTGGGCCTCAGGCCTGGACAGGTGCGCGAGCGCATGGATGAGATCGCGGCGTTCACCGAGCTTGGCGACTACCTGGAAATGCCGGTGCATACCTATTCGGCCGGCATGAGGCTGCGACTTGCTTTCGCAGTGTGCACCTGCATCGAGCCCGAGATCCTGTTGATGGACGAGTGGCTCAGCGTCGGCGACCATGCCTTCGTCGAGAAGGCCAGACGCCGGCTTGAAGAATTCGTAGACCGTGCCGGGATTTTAGTATTAGCCTCGCAAAACTTCTCCCTGTTAGAGCGTATCTGCACCACGGGAGTCCTGTTAGACGCCGGGAAAGTCAAGGCCCGCGGGCCGATTCGGGAAGTGCTTCGGGAATACAGGCAGGCGGCGTAGATGCGAGGTTTCAACAGCTTATCCAATCGGGTCCGGCCCTGTATCGGCGCGCTGATGCGCGACGTTCATAAATGCGCCGTGGCGTTTCGACTCACCCTGAAAGGCTTGCTATGAGCAAGACACGCCGCCGGGCCACGAAAAAAACTCCTGGATCGACTCGTCCTGGAGAGACCGGCGTGAGCGCCGATAACGTCGTTGCGCGCAGCCTTGATGAGAAGTCATCCGGGTCAGCGCTCTTAGTGCTGGGCATGCATCGGTCCGGTACCAGCGCCATGGCGGGAGCGCTGGGACTTTGTGGCGCGTGGGTGGGCGAGGAAACGGAACTCACGGGTAAAAACGTCGAGAATCCCTTGGGGTTTTGGGAAAGGCGCGATATGCGCGAGCTTTGCGATGGAATCCTGCATTCGGCAGGCGCCGATTGGTGGAAGATCGCCGGCTTCGACCCGGATGCCATTCCCCAAGAGATACTGGCCGGACATCGCCAAAAATTTGAAAAGATCGTTACGGCGCTCGACGAACATGGAACATGGGTCGTCAAAGAACCGCGACTCTGCCTTGTCCTGCCCGTTCTACGCGACTACATAAAGAACCCCGTTTGCATTCATATCTTTCGCAATCCCCTGGAAGTAGCGTATTCCCTGCAAAGACGCAACGGCTTCAGCATCGCCGCCGGGCTCGCCCTCTGGGAGACCTATAATCTTCGCGCCTTGAGCGCGTCCGTGAACCTGCCGCGCGTTTCGGTTTCTCATGAATCGCTCATGTTGCATCCGGTGGAAACGCTCAATGCGCTTGTCGATCGGCTTGAAGAACTCGCCGTCACCCACTTGGCGAAGCCGGACGGTGGGCTTGTCGAACGGTTTATCGACCCGTCTCTTTACCGCCAGAGAGTCACCGATGAAGAGACTGAAGATTACCTCTTGTCGTCGCAACGCGCGCTCTGGTCACGGCTTCGCAGCAGCGAAGTTTTCAAGTATGAAGGGGACGCTTCGGTCCCGCAGGTAACCAGGCGGCACTTGCTTGACCTGGAATCGACCGAGTTTTCGTTGGCCAGGTATCAAGACACGATCAAGGATCGCGAGGAGACGCTCCGGGCGCGTGAGAAGACGCTCCGGGAGCGTGACAGGAGGGTGAGTGGTTTGGAGGACCGGGTAAGCGTTCGCGAGGAGACGCTCCGGGAGCGTGATAAGACGCTCCGGGAGCGTGACAGGAAGGTGAGTGATTTGGAGGGCCGGGTAGGCGCCCGCGAGGAGACGATCCGGGAACGTGATAAGACGATTCGGGCGCGTGACAGGAAGGTGAGTGATTTGGAGGGCCGGGTAAGTACCCGCGAGAAGACGCTCCGGGAGCGTGATAAGACGATCCGGGAGCGTGACAGGAAGGTGAGTGATTTGGAGGGCCGGGTAAGCGCCCGCGAGGAGACGATCCGGGAACGTGATAAGACGCTCCGGGAGCGTGAGAAGACCATCAAGAAGTTGCTTACTTCAACGAGTTGGAAAATCACGGCCCCGTTGCGCGGGATAAAACTGGGCGCCGGATGGTTTCTGAGAAAACTGCGCCACGGGCTCAGGCTGTTATCCTGGTTGCTCACCGGACAGTTTTCCCGCGTTGCGGGAGCTGTGCGCTTCCCGCGCGCAAAATCAGGGGCGAAACCCGCTTCGCGTCCTGAAAATCGAGAGGTGACAGCCAGGGATCGACTATCAGAACTGATTCACGAACGCGGAAAAGGACGGCGAATAGCGCGCGCGGGCCCCACTGGCTCTGGGGAAAGGCCCGTTGTCGGTGAAGCCAGGACCAAGGTCACGGTGATCGCATGGGATTTGGGGCACAATCCCCTGGGACGCGCCTACTTGCTGGCCGATGTCTTGCGACACGATTACGACGTGGAGTTGATCGGCGCCCAGTTTCCCCGATTTGGGAACGAGGTTTGGGAGCCATTGCGCAACTGTAGCCGAGTCACCATAAAGAGTTTCCCCGGCGGCAACTTTCCCGGGCACTTCAAGCACATGGAAGACATCGCCGAACAGGTTGAGGGCGATCTCATTTATGTATCCAAGCCGAGGCTGCCCGGCCTGGAGTTGGCGATTTTAGCCAAGTTGTGCAGGAATCGCCCGGTTATTTTGGACGTGGACGACTACGAACCCGGTTTTTTCAATAACCGCGGGCCATTAACCTTGGACGTAGTGAAAACCGAACGCCATAAGTTTGACTTCAGCTGGCCGCACGATGAAACCTGGACCCGTTACGGCGAATCGCTCATTCCACTGTTTGAACAGGTCACGGTCTCCAATGAAGAATTGCAGAAGAAATTCGGCGGCATGGTCCTGCCACATATCCGCGACGAACATGATTTCGACCCGACCGCCTACCCCCGTGACGCGATTCGTGCGGAACTCGGCTTTACTCCCGAAGATAAAGTCATCCTGTTCGCCGGTACCCCCCGCATGCACAAGGGCTTTGACCGGATTGTCGCCGCCTTGGAGAGTTTGAATCGACCGGACTACAAGCTGCTAATCGCTGGCTCCCCGGTGGACAATGAATCAAGGCGCTCCTTCAAGAACATCAATCCCGAACGGGTGAAAGCGGTTCCCAACATGCCGTTTTGCGATTTGCCCGGCTACCTTTGCGCCGGCGATTTGATCTGTCTGCTCCAGGACGAGGACAAGGTAACGTCCCATTTCCAGATGCCCGCCAAATTCACCGACGGACTTTCCATGGGTATTCCGATGCTGGCAACCGGGGTTCCGCCCTTGGTGAATCTCGCGAAGGAAGGGCTGGTCGAGTTATTGGGCGATGCGCTGCCAGAGCAGAAAATCGATGAAATCTTCAGCGATTATGAGGCATATAAACATAAGGCGATGCAAAACCGGGAAGTATTTTTGCGCGAGTACAGCTACGGCGCCAACCTGCCCCGGCTGCGAGATACGATAAGCCGCCTTTTGCGTGATCCGGCCCCGATACCCGACGCATTCCACGAACTGGTCGCCTGTCATCGGGAGATGTTCTCCGGCGCGACCAATTTGCCCCGGGTGACCGCGAAAGTTGTTGCAAGGCCTGCCCCTGTCTCCCAACCCGCGACCCCTCGTCCCCTGGAAGCGCGGTCGTATATCGACGATAAGATGGACATCGTATTTTTTTGGAAACAGAACGATACCGGCATTTACGGACGGCGGCAGGATATGTTGGTGAAGTACCTGGCCAAAGATCCCCGTATTCACCGCATCCTGCATTTTGACGCCCCCGTCAATATCTTCAAATCTGGTCATGATGTCCTCAAATCCGGTCAAGGCGGTCGCCATAGTCATTCTCGCCTCGTTTTTTACCAGACTTTGCAACGAAGATTACGCCTCAAGGATAAAGATAAAGTTCGATTCGACACGTTCATCTTCGGAACCCAACGTCGCGCGCCCGGCTTTATGAAACGGCTTCTGCCCTCTGAAAAGGATTACCTTGATTACCTGGCCCGGGCGCTGAAACGACACCAGGTCGGCCAACGGCGGACGGTCTTTTGGGTTTGCCCCAACAATTTCGATTTTCCCTTGATAGAAGATCGCTTCAAACCCGACCTGGTGGTGGCCGACGTCATCGATGATCAGCGTAAATGGCCCTGCAGCCCCCTGTACAAGAAGAAATTGGGCCAAAACTATGAAGAAATCCTGGCGCGATGTCACTTGGTCTTCGCGAATTGTCGTAGTGTCTTCGAGTCCATGGGGGAGTTTACCGATAACATCCACTTGCTCCCCAACGCGGCCGAAATTCTGGAAGAAGAGGCGCAGCATTGGAAAAAACCCGCGGAATTGGCGCGCATCAAAGGGCCAGTGATCGGGTACGCCGGGACTCTGGACATCACGCGGATTGATCTTGACCTGCTGACGACCATAGCCTCCGAGCGGCCTGACTGGAACCTGGTTTTCATCGGTTCAATGCACCGAAGCAAGGACATACTGAAGTTGGACAGGTTCAAGAACGTCTATTTCTTGGGAGTGCGCCCATATGACCAGGCGCTCCGCTATATCCGTTACTTCGACGTGGCGATGATTCCCCACCTGGATAACGAACTTACCCGACACATGAATCCCTTGAAATTGTATGTGTACTTCTCAATACACGTGCCGGTCGTGACTACGTCGATTGCCAATATCGAAAATTTCGGAGAGTTTATTGAGGTCGGCCGGACGCCAGAGGAATTCATCAAGCGCATCAGCTATTGTCTCGACAACAATACAGTCTCCGGAAACATGGAGCGTATCAGGGAGTTGTTAAAGACCAACTCCTGGGATGAGAGAGTGACGCGCTTGTTGACGTTGATTGGGGAAGAGTTCACCAGACTTGACCAGCAGCGTCGGTCTTCGGGTTCCGCCGTGCCCACTTACGATTGGGATTCCGTTTGTTCTGCCTCTCTTGACGGTCGCTTGACAGACACCCCGCAGGCCGGGTTTGAAGATATACTCTTGCCCCCGAAATCTCCTGTTAATACAGAAACCTCAGGTGGTTTTAGTAGTCTATTGGCCTCTATAAAAGCACGCACTCAGACTAAGACTAAGACGGCGGAGGCGCTATTTTGGGATGGGAATCTGCCGAATGCCCTTAAACTCTGGCAAGAGTTACTTTCCGAATTTGCCGATGACGAGGCTCTTTCCGGAAAAGCCAAGCTTATGGTCAGTGTAATAAACAGGCTTTCTGACTTGGCTCAATACAGGAATCAAATAGAAAGCTACGCCGAACTGACTGCAAACAGGCGACATGCAACCAAGGGAGAGATCAGGGTCGTCATTTTTACCGCAATATCGGATAACTATGACACCATTAAACTACCTGAACGGTTGAATCACGATTTTGATTACATATTATTTACGAATTTGCCGGCGCCGGACACGAAGATATGGCAGATTCGACCAATGCTCTACTTACACTCGGATAAGGCACGCTCGGCCCGTTTTATAAAGACTCATCCACATCTACTTCTGAAAGGCTACGATATCGCGGTCTGGATTGATTCAAACATTACGATTCTGGATGGCCTTGATGACATGATAAAGAAATTTCTGTCTTCGGGAAAGGCCGTGGGAGCTATCCCTCATCCCCTCAGAGAATCCATATATGAAGAGATTACAGTTTGTGAGGAGCGAAGAAAGGATGAATTTGACGTGATGAGGGAGCAGATAGCCAAATATGAAGGTGAAGGTTTTTCCCATTGTGATTTGATAGAAAGCAATTTTATGATCTTCGACTTGAGGCATGAGAAGATTGCTCACTTCCTGGATACTTGGTGGCGGGAAATCGATAACCATAGCAAACGCGATCAGCTCAGTCTGAACTATTCTCTGGCAAAGGCGGGTCTTGAATGGCAGCCCCTGGCAAATCGACCGGACAGTATGCGAAATCAACCGGGTTTTGCATTCGTTCCGCACGATAAAGGCGTCGGGCCGAATGCCAAACTGGTAGATGCCCTTCAATCTGTGACAGTTGAACCGTATGCCGGGCCGTCTTACGCCGGGGTCAAAGAGAGTCGGGTCCGCGCTAACGGAACGCGGAGAGTCGATATCATAGTATGTGTTCATAATGCGTTGGACTATGTTCGGGATTGTCTCGAATCAGTCTCGAAAACGCGGAATGACGCTCAACACAGATTAATCATTGTCGACGATGGTTCGGGGGAGGTCACTGAGGAATACTTGAAACATTTCGCCAGCCAGACGCCACACTGTGAACTTCATCGTAATAATACCGCTCAAGGTTATACGAGATCCGCGAATCGCGGATTAGTCGCTTCGGCCGGAGAGTTTGTCATATTACTTAATAGTGATACTGTAGTAACCAACGATTGGACGGAAAAGTTAGCTGATGCAGTATTCTCGACCCCGGGCGCTGGAATCGTGGGGCCGTTATCGAATGCGGCCAGCTATCAATCCATTCCCGAGTATCAGGGCGCGGGCGGTCAGACCGCGGTCAATACGTTGCCTTCGGGTTTGGCTCCCGAGGTCATGAACAGCTATTGCGAGCAGTGGACTGTCGCAGGCATATTGCCTCGCGTTCCCTTGGTTCACGGGTTTTGTTTTGGTGTCACCCGTGAAGTTATTGAGAAAATCGGCTATTTCGACGAGGAGAACTTCCCCAAGGGGTACGGTGAGGAGAATGACTACTGCTTCCGTGCGACGGATGCCGGTTTCAGCCTTGTCGTTGCGACGCATACCTATGTGTTTCACGCCAAGTCGAAAAGTTATACGGAAGAAAAACGTCTGCCACTCGCGAGGGCGGCATCTAAAACTTTCAAACGTAAGTATGGCCGTTCTCGAATCAAGAGAGCTGAACGTTCAATGGCAGAGAACCCGATTCTTGCAATTCTTCGCTCCCGCGCGAAGAATATCTCCGATTTGCCGACCTGAAGATACTGGCCATGGGACGTATGCAGTGTAACATTTGCGGAAGCGCTTCTTTCATCGATAAGGGGGCAAGAAAGAATGCCAAGTGTTCAACATGTGGTTCATTCGAAAGAACCAGGACGATAGCCCTCCTCATTGAACGCTGCAATTTGGCCTGTCAAAATACCCGGATACTTCATATAGCTCCAGAAAGGGGTTTAGCGGAAAAGTTTTACAAGATTGCCGGCGAAAACTGCACTTTTGTCGACATCGATCCGGCGAGATTTTCATCTCGGCTCAAAGTAAAGAAACTCGACCTTTGTAAGGATATTGAAGACATTGATGATAATTCATACGACCTCATTGTACACAGCCACGTCATAGAGCACCTTTCCTGTAACTACACGTATGTTTTGTATCACCTGCATAGAATCCTGAGTCAAGAGGGAACCATGGTATGTTCCATTCCCATTTTATCGGGATACTTTGATTGCTGCGCGTCACCCGACCTCAGCGATGACGATCGACATAGACGTTTCGGTCAATGGGACCATACTACGCGTTTTGGGCGGAGTGATTTACACATGCACTTGGGAAAAATCTACGCGCTTGACGACGTGTATGATCTCACGGCTCGTTTTCGGGAAGATGAGTTGAGGGCTTGTAACATCCCCGAGAAAGCCTGGAAAGGCTATTCTCCAGATTCGGTTCTCGTTTTGAAGAAGACAGATTGTCTTCTAGGGTCGCATGGACTGCGGCTACAGATCGATCAACAAGACGCTGACTTGCAGAAACATGTTGCCACAATAGATGCCTTGTATAATTCAACCAGTTGGAAAATTACAGCCCCGTTGCGGGCGCTATCATCGGGTATCGAATGGTTTTGGAGAAAGCTTCGTCGCGCACACTGGCTATTCCGGTTAAGCGTCGGTTGGTTTTTACGCACGATAAGGGCTGCTACCCTATTAAGAACAATTCGTTCCATGGGGGTCAGAAGGTTTATTCCGAGAACTATCAAAGGAACGAGCGTGAACCTGAATGACTATGATTTTCTGGATTTCGGCGCATCAGAAGGGGGAAGTATAGATTTCGCGAGGGCGTGGCTTGGTGGACGAAAAGGCTTGGGGATCGACAAAGATCCGGAAAAAGTCAGGCAAATGTGTAAAAAGGGATACTTCTGCATAGAGGGAGATATTACATCCCTGGATATTCCCATGGATTCCGTCCGTTTCGTTACTATCAGCCACACGCTTGAACACCTGCGAGATCTCGTGGAAGTTCGCAAGACCTTGGAAAGCGCGGTCAAGGTTGCAACGGATTTTCTGTTCATTCGAGGCCCCTATTTCGACGCGGACGATCTGCTCCAAGCCCAGGGGTTGAAGTTTTTCTGGTCCAACTGGAGTGGTCATCCGTGTCACCTGACGACCGGACAGCTTCGGGAGATACTACAAGACATGGGACTTGGCGACCATGTCATGATGGTCAGATCAGTCGTCAAGGACTCGTCGCACGCTGCGATTCATCCGTTGAATTCTCCTCGGAATCAGCATGAATACATTCCCGGGCTTCACTCCGCGAAGCCTTTAGTTGTTTTCGACCCGCCCTTGTACAAGGAGATGGTATGTTACGTCCAACTAAGAGCCATACCAAACTGGAGTGAAGTGATTCAAGCGCTTAAAGGATGTCATCGAATCGCATAACAGTAGAACTACGAGACAGTGTGCACGATGTGAAGTGGTCTAATTAGATTGGACACCTCGTTAAAAGTGATAGTTGGTTTCTATTTTATCAGTTGCACGACGGCGAGCAGAGTGGCCGGCCATGCCAGCATTACGTCGATGTGAAGCTAAAGCGGAGTCTATCCCCCTATTTCTCCGTTGAATCAACTAAAAACCAATTGGTCTCGTCCATATTTGATATCCGTTCAAATATCCGGTTAAATCTACGTGCGGTAAATTCTCCGGCCAATAGCCGAAGCAGAGCATTGGCCTCGTTTTCCGTCAAAGTGCCATCTTTAGTTGCTTCTATCAGTAACTCTACAGTTTTTCTGAATGCCTCTGTGTCATTCCCCAAAGTGGGCAAGTCATATATCAAGGTTGGAGATGTAATCGATCTAAACAAGTATCTCACCAGGACACTACTATCAGGAGAAAGTGACTCATCCCCTGAGTCTATCGACTCACGCCATTGAGGGAATTTGTTTTGCCTGAAAAGTAAACTGGCTTTCGCGAAAGGAGACGTCGAATTTTGAGCTGGTATCGTCATATAAATTTCAGGTTATTATCTCACATACAGCGGCGCAAATGGCAGTATTATCAGCATATAGCATAATTCAGTGGCAATGGATATGTCATAATTTTTGACGCAGGGCAAACGCATACTTTTCGATGTAGGCGTTTTCTTCATCAGTAAACCCGAGAAATTCCTGGGCGTCACTTACTTTGTAACCTTTCTTCTCCAGCAGTTTCTTCTTACTCGTTTTCATCGTCATATCTGTTTAATCGAATTTTGCAGGTATCGATTACCGATTCAGGCGTCTTCGCTGTTTTCTTCGGCAATTTTGCCAAGCGGGTAGAATTGCCTCCAGAGTCCGATTATCTCCAAACTGTGTGAAAATACGACATAGAATTACTCTTTGTTCCACTACATATGAGACAAGGCGACAATTATTTTTGTCGTCCGATAAAGGCGAATGTTGCGGCTGCGGCAACCATACAAAGGATGCCTGCGACGACGCCATATTCCTGAAGGACCCCCCACACGGAAGAACTTGTTATTACGGCCAGAAAGAAACCGCTTGCGCCAATAATCAGTGAGCCGGCGCCAATGAGCCATCGGTTCTGTAGCGAACCTACTTCATCCCTGAGTATATTTCTAATCATCTTGGGAGTGTTTTCCCGAATTTGAGTAACTGATTTATTCAGGGCTTCGATTGCATCATGGATTTCGGAATACTGATTGGTCACGTCCTTGAACTGCTCATCTATTGCCTTAAGGCGTTTGCCGAGTATTCCCCATGGATAACCGGAAGAGATCAATTGCTCCAACAGATCCTGGGGGCCACCCTTCACGAACGGATTCTCCCACTCGGATTCCTTCATCCCAACCGGTGCGCCAGCCCGTTTGGACCGAACGTAAAACGAAGCACGTATGAATTTGGGCGAAGGCAGGCTTCATCAGCATTTTGTAGAACCGTCCCGAAAAGAGACTTTAATTCCCTGTCATTTAATAAAGTTGCCATAAAAATCGTACTGATACGAGTAAGTTTGTTGAGGAAAAATTCGGACTTATCTTAACATCTAATTCCATTTCCCGCACGAGATGTCCTGAAGTGGTTTAAAAAGACCGATTCCCGGCACGAAGCAAGATTTTATCCTGCTGTTTTCAACAACGTCATCACCGCCGCAACCAAGGTCACGTTTGCGACAATGATACTGGCGCCCATTATCCACAGGTGCCGGTACAAGGTCTCGAATTTGTCGGTCATTTCCGTTCTCAGTTCGCCGACCTGTTTTTCCATGTCCGCTCTTCCTTCTACGATTTCGAGCCTCAGTTCGCCTATCTGTTTTTCCATGTCCGCTCTTCCTTCTGCGATTTCGAGTCTCAATTCGCCGAGGTTTTTCTCCATGTCGGTTCTCAACTCGCCAAGGTTCCTTTCCATATCGCCTCTCAACTCGCCGAGGTTTTTCTCCATGTCGGTTCTCAACTCGCCAAGGTTCCTTTCCATATCGCCTCTCAACTCGCCGAGGTTTTTCTCCATGTCGGTTCTCAACTCGCCGAGGTTCTTTTCCATATCGCCTCTCAGTCCGCCGAAGTTTTTCTCCATCTCCACCTTCACTCCTGCGATTTCAAGCCGCACGCCTGAAATGCTCTTTTCCAGGTCGGTCTTTACTACCACGAGGTCGTTGCTCAGCGCCAATAGGTCTGTCTTGGTGGCGAGATTTTGATTCATGGCGCGGCTCATCGTCTCAACTACTACTTCGGATTGGGTATCATTAAATCCGGCCTCTCTCATGGCCTTGACTGATTGAAGTGTATCGAATGCGGGGCTGTTCATGCTTCCGTTCTCCTGTCTCTTTCCGTATATGCAAGTGTAAGTGTTTGTTGCCGTCACTACATCGTCAATCGGCATGAACACAATATAATAGAGAAAGCCGGCGCAGTCAAATTTTTATTGACAATAGGCGCTTTCTTCATCAGTGAGCCCGAGAAATTCCTGGGCGTCACTTACTTTGTAACCTTTCTTCTCCAGCAGTTTCTTCTTACTCGTTTTCATCGTCATATCTGTTTAACCGAATTTTGCAGGTATCGATTACCGATTTAAGCGTCTTCGCCGTTTTCTTCGGCAATTTTGCCAAGCGGCGCAATCCCTGCCTTGCATCTATAACCCGCCCAAAAGAGCTTGACCTTGCCCCACTGTATTCATATGATATATTATCAAATAATCAAGTGAGGATTTATACTAATGGCAAAAGCTGCAATGAGCAAGGTATTTCAGCCCGCCAGGGCTGGTGATGTTTTCTGGGAGCAATTGGGGGTGCCCGGACGCGGCCCGCATTTGTTCGAAGAATTGGAAGCCGGCTTCCATTACCGCTTTTTTGGCTTGCTGGCCGAACTGTCGGGATTGGAGAAAAAGCAGCTTTCCAGGTTTCTGGCAATTTCTCCGGCGACCCTGGCGCGCCGCGCCAAGGCGAAACATTTCACTCTCGCCGAAAGTGACCGCTTATTTCGTTTCGCCGAAATCCTGAAGGCCACCATTGATCTTTTCGAAGGAGACCAAATCCGTGCCCGCCGCTGGATGCTATGTCCAAGCGCCGGATTGGGCGGTAAGGCGCCGATTGAAATGTTGCGTAGCGCAACGGAAGCGGGCGCCGTAGAGGACCTGATCGGCCGGATGGAGCATGGGATTATTACGTGATTCAAGCTTTTCGACTGGTTAAACACAGGTGGCTTGCAAGCGCTTTCGATGGCGAGGGCGCCCGCCGTTTTGGGGGACGGTGGAACAACAAGGGGCAAGCGTGCGTCTATCTCACAAGTTCTATTTCCCTTGGGCATCTTGAGATTATGGTACAAGCAAGTGATTATGAGGTACTGCGGGAGTACGCGGTATTGCGCCTGGATTTGCAGGCCACGGACGTGATGGAACTCCCTGACGAAGCGTTGCCGGATGACTGGCGCACATACCCGGCGCCATTATCAACCGCAGCCATCGGTGATGAGTGGTTAACCGGTTTGGAATCGCTGGCTCTGTCAGTGCCTAGCGCCATCGTGCCGGCTGAGAGAAATTTCCTGCTCAATCCCCGGCATCCGGGATTTCCGGCGATTATCGGCGCTGCCCGGGAAGTGACGTTCTCTTTTGACCCGCGACTTGCGAGTGTCCTGGTTCAGCAGGCATGAGACGCGGGTTAGCGTGTTTAGCCCGCCCCTGCGATTAATTGCTCCGACAGTTAATAGCCTCAGGCATAATTACCTCCGTTCCATACCTTCCTGCATATGGGTCATCAGGCTGGGAATGCCCGCTTCAAACAGACGCTGACCCGGGGGCTTCCAGATATAACCCAGGCGGCGCAATCCCTGCCACGTTCACCCATTCGGCCAGCATTTTTTCCAATAACTTCTCCGAATACATTTTGCTCCCTCTCCCGTCCAGCCAGGTATGGCGGCATAACGCCACTTCCCGGCGCGAAAGGGGAAGGTTGCATGTAACGGTTTTTTGTCATAACAGGAGCATATTCTACTTATCTCCATAGTCACGTCCAACAGTATTTTATCGGAATAAAAAAGTTTATATAAACGTGAAAAACAGGGATTAGCCTTACTTGCTCCGATGGCATATTATAGCGACTTATACAGGAGGGCGAGGAGACGGTACGCATGTATATTGAGCGCTTGAGTATCCCGGACGTGAAGGTGTTGATTCCGAAGAAGTACGGCGACCATCGCGGTTTCTTTTCCGAGATTTACAGCAAAAAAGCCTTCGCCGCGGCCGGGGTCGACATCGATTTCGTACAGGACAACCACTCGCGCTCAGCTGAGAAAGGAACGGTGCGCGGGCTGCACTTTCAGACGCCGCCCTTTGCCCAGGATAAGTTGGTGCGGGTGACGCGGGGATCGGTGTTCGACGTGGTGGTTGACCTGCGCCGGAACTCGCCCACCTATGGCCGGCACGTGAGCGTCGTTCTTTCCGCCGGGGAGTGGAATCAGGTCCTGGCGCCGATCGGCTTCGCCCACGGTTTCATGACCCTTGAGTCCGATGTCGAGGTGATCTACAAGGTCAGCGATTATTACGCGCCGGAGCACGACAAAGGGCTTCTTTGGAACGATCCGGCGCTCGGCATCAAGTGGCCGATTGCGGAGAGTGAAGCGACCCTCTCGGAGAAGGATCGCAGGCAGCCGCGGCTGGCGGAACTCGTGACGCCGTTCTAATAGTAGCTCATACAGGAGATGCAAGACCCATGACCATCCTCGTTACTGGGGGCGCTGGTTTTATCGGCGCGAATTTTATTATTGATTGGCTGCAATCCGATGGAGAGAGTATCGTTAATCTGGATAAACTCACCTATGCGGGCAATTTGCGGAACCTTGCCTCCGTAGAAGACGATGGGCGATATGCTTTTATTCGGGGAGATATTGGCGACCGCGCCTTGATCTCAAGGCTGTTGACGAGGCACAAACCGCGCGCTGTCATCAACTTTGCCGCCGAATCCCACGTCGACCGCTCTATCTATTTTGCAGAAGATTTTATCCAGACTAATATCGTAGGCGCCTTCAGGTTTCTGGATGCCGTTTCAGGCTATTGGGGCGAACTGCCGGTGGAGGAAAAAGCCGGATTTCGTTTCCTCCATGTCTCCACCGATGAGGTTTATGGCTCGCTTGAACCGGATGATCCGGCCTTTACTGAGGCCAATCGATACGAACCCAACAGTCCTTACAGCGCCAGCAAGGCGGCAGCCGACCACCTGGTTCGCGCATTTCACCGTACATACGGGTTGCCCGTGCTGACCACGAACTGCTCCAATAACTATGGCCCGTTCCAATTTCCAGAGAAGCTGATTCCATTGTTCATCCACAATGCCCTTGCCGAAAAGCCGTTGCCTGTTTATGGTGACGGACGCCAGGTTCGCGACTGGCTCTATGTCCGCGACCATTGCAATGCAGTCAAACGGGCGCTCAAAGCCGGCAGCGCCGGAGAGGTTTACAATATCGGTGGCCTGAACGAAAGAACCAACCTGGAGGTTGCGCATGCGCTTTGCGATATCCTTGATGAAATGCGCCCCAGGACCAATGGCGACTCGTACAATTCCCTGATCGCGCTGGTACAAGATCGGCCGGGTCACGACCGACGCTACGCCGTCGATGCTTCCAAAATCCAGCGTGAACTGGGCTGGAAGCCGGCAGAAACATTCGAGACAGGTATCCGTAAAACCGTGACGTGGTATTTGGAAAACCAGGATTGGGTCACCGCTATCACCAACGCTGATTACCGTAATTGGATCGAGAAACAATACCAATGAAGATCTTATTGCTTGGTCCGAACGGCCAGGTTGGCTGGGAGTTGCAACGTTCGTTGTCGCCCCTGGGCCGTTTGAAGGCCTGCGACAGGAATACCGTGGACCTCGAGAACCTGGATGCCCTGAGAGCCGTTGTTCGCGACTATCGGCCGGCTGCCATCGTCAACGCTGCCGCCTACACCGCCGTGGATAAAGCCGAATCCCAGCCCGACAAGGCCGAATGTATCAATGTGAAAGCCGTTGAGTTGTTAGCGAACGAGGCAAAACATCTCGACGCGTGGCTGCTTCACTACTCCACGGACTACATTTTTGACGGTACGAAGTCGGGGGCGTACGTTGAAGCCGACAAACCGAATCCGCTCAGCGTATATGGCAGGACGAAGCTTCAAGGGGAAGAGGCCATAGGACAAAGCGGATGCAGGCATCTTGTTTTTCGCACCAGTTGGGTGTACGCGGTCCATGGTTCCAACTTCGTCAAGACTATCATACGGCTTGCTGGTGAACGGGATACACTCGACGTAGTGGCCGACCAGGTCGGGGCGCCCACCAGCGCGGAGTTCATTGCGGATACGACCGCCCTGTGCCTCTATCGCATGGCCCGGGACAAGACGTTCGGGGAGCGGGCGGGCGGCATTTATCACTTGACTCCCACCGGCAAGACAAGCTGGCATGGCTTTGCCAGTTATATCCTTGACGAGATACGACGCCTCGGCGTTGAATTACGCCTTCGTCCGGAGAATATACGTCCCGTCACTACCGCCGAGTACCCGACAGCGGCAAAACGTCCGGCGAATTCGTGTCTTGATACACGGAAAGTGATCGGCGCGTTCGGCCTTCACCTGCCATCGTGGCAGTTCCACGCGCAAAGGCTGATCCCGGAACTCGTTTGGAAAAGAGCGTCATGAAGCGCAAAGGCATCATCCTCGCCGGCGGAGAAGGCACCCGGCTTTATCCCGTGACGAGCGTGGTGAGCAAGCAGCTCCTGCCCGTCTATGACAAGCCGATGATCTACTATCCATTAAGCGTCCTGATGCTGGCGGGGATTCGGGACGTCCTGGTGATCACCACGCCGCGCCAAAGTTCAGACTTCCAACGCCTGTTGGGCGATGGCAGCCGCTGGGGGATCGCGCTCAGCTATGCCGTGCAGCCGAGCCCCGACGGGCTGGCCCAGGCCTTCCTGATTGGCAGGGAATTTATCGGGGACGACCCTTGCATCCTGGCGCTGGGCGACAATATCTTCTATGGGCACGGCTTGACCGGGAAACTGAGCCAAGCCGCTTCCCGGCAGCAAGGAGCGACGGTCTTTGGTTACCAGGTTCGCGACCCCGGACGCTATGGCGTAGTCGCCTTCGACGAGGCCGGTCGCGCGACCTCTATCGAAGAAAAACCCGTGCGTCCCCGCTCGCACTGGGCGGTGACTGGCCTCTACTTTTACGATAACGACGTCGTTCGTATCGCCGCGGACATCAAGCCAGGCGGGCGCGGAGAGTTGGAAATCACCGACGTCAATAAGCGGTACCTGGAACGCGGCGACCTTCACGTGGAACTGCTGGGTCGCGGGTTTGCCTGGTTCGATACAGGGACGCACGACAGCCTGGTGGAAGCCGCGGGTTTCGTTCAGACCGTCGAACAGCGCCAGAACCAGCGCATCGCCGTTCCCGAGGAAATCGCTTTCCTGAACGGTTGGATCAGCCGCGAAGACCTGGTCGCGCTTGGCCATGGCCTGCGCAAAGGCAGCTATGGTGAATACTTGCTGCGATTGGCGGATGAGTTCAGCCCGCCTGATTCTAACGGCGACGACGCTACGGACTGACCCTGGGGGCGCGGGAGACTCGCCGCGGGTTCGCTGGTTCGGGAAACTCGGGACGAAACGGCCGGCAGGTGACACCAAGGGCCTCTCGCACCGGGGTCGGGTCCAAGGTAAGCGTCATGTTCATCCGATCCAGGCTTGCGCTGCTGTATTTCTCACCGGTTATGGCCCGCCATGCGTAAAACGCCCCCCGGGCGAGACTGGACGGCAGGTAGAGAAGAACGGGACGCCGCCCCAGGGCCTCGAAAATTCTGCGCACCATCTCGCGGTAGGTCAAGGTCTCGCCGGGCAGGTCGAAGAGCGCGTCCCGTGCGCGGGGCGCGTTGGCAGCGGCGACCAGGGCCTGCGCCACGTCATCCGCGTGGATCGGCTGGCGGCTTCCGGAACCGGGCCAGACTAACGGAAAGACCCCGAAACGTTGCACGAACGCGGCGATGGCGCTGACGTTGCGGTCGCGGCCGGGATCGTAAATCAGGGTCGGGCGGAAGATCGTCCAGATGAGTCCTCGACCCTGGCAGAGTGATTGGACTTTCTCCTCGGCCCGCGCTAATGCTTGCGCCAATTCCCGCTCGTCCGGATCGGAACTTTCCGCCTTGAAAAGTACGCTGGAAGTGCTCAGGGCAATCAACCGGTTGCCCCCGGTGATGCGCGGTATGAGGGACGGCAATGCGGAGATTGGCGCGAGGGAGAACAAGGCGGCGGAGGCGGGGATGTCCAGGGCTTTTTCCTCGGGCGCGACATCCCAGGAAAAGCCCGGCGGGATTTCATATGGGGCCGGTTCCGCCCGGCGGCTGAGACACAATCCCTCGAAGCCGTTGTCGGCTAAACGTTCCACGAGATACCGCCCGCCCAGGCCGGTCGCGCCCAAAACCACGGCGAACGGCTTCTTGCTTACCCGGTTATCAGCGCCTGGCGTCATGGTTTCCGGTTCGTCCGTTCTGCGGCTGATGGAGCAACCATTGCATTTTCCCGCTCATCCCGTTATCAGCGCCTGGCGTCGTGGTTTCCGGGCTGTCCGTTCTGCGGCTGATGGAGCAACCATTGCATTTTCCTGCTCATCCCGTTATCAGCGCTTGGTGGCATGGTTTCCGGTTCGTCCATTCTGCGGCCAATGGAGCAGCCATTGCATTTTCCCGCTCACCCCGTTATCAGCGCCTGGCGTCGTGGTTTCCGGGCTGTCCGTTCCGCGGCCAATGGAGTATCGACCATATTGCCTTGATCCCGAAGCGGGCTAAAATGCCGGCGCTGAGAAGCGCCAGCAAAGGAAGCCGATGGAGCTTGTAAAAGTGCAAGCGGAAGTAACGCAGGAAGCCCCGCGTCTTGTGCCACTCTATCCGTACCGGGTTGCCCCGGCTGCTGCCGGCATGGTGGACTGCCTCCACCCGCGGCGCGTAATAGATCGGGATTCCCATCTCGTGCAGTCGCCAGCAGAGATCGAGATCATCCACGTGTAGAAAATAGCCTTCATCCATGCCGCCAACGGCATGGAAGGTCGCGGCCGGTAGCATCATGCACGCGCCGCTGATGGCCGGTACGCGGGTGGTGGCTTCAGGGAGCGGATCATCATGGTGGTTGAGCCGATATGGACGAAACAGCCGCGGCGCCAGCCGGTCCAGCCGGAATGCTTCAACCAGGGCAGTGCATGGAGTGAGCAAGGCCCGCCGCGACCCGCGCTGGTCGCTCCCGTCGGGGTTGAGCACGCGGCAACCTGACATCCAATCGTCTCCGAGAGCCGTGGCTTCGGCCAGCAAGGCGGGGATCGCGCCGGGTCCGAGGTGGCAGTCGGGATTCAACAGCAACAGGTAGCGGCCTCTTGCCCGGTGTGCCCCGATGTTGCAGCCGCGCGCGAACCCGATATTGCCGTGACCATTGACGACCGTCAATCGCGGCTCCGTCTCCGCCCAGCGCGCAAGCTCCCCGGCGACTGCCGGTGAATTACCGTTGTCGACCAGTATGAGCTCGATCACGCCTGCCTGGTCCGGGGCGAGAACCGCCTTGATGACCGTGGACAGCACGGGCCCGGTCCAATAGGAAACCATGATCACGCTGACCCCTTCTACTGACCCGCATTTCTCACCAGGGGGGCGTGCCCTCGCCGGTATTTTTGACCTCAACGTGTGTATGCTCCCTCAATCCGCATAATCTCACCAACGTGCCTTGGAAAGTTATAATCCCGGGTCGCTTGTCATCAACGGAACATTCTATGCTATCAATGTGAGTAAGCCAGGGTCGCTTGCCATCAACGAAATATTCTATGCTATCAGCGTGAGTAAGCCAATCCTGTCCACTATTGCACAGCAGTCCCCGCTGACAGTGGGTTTGGAGGCTGTTGTTTCGTCTTTCGACGAACAACGGGAGTAGCTGGCTATTACATGCCACCTGACTGCGGTATGATACCAGCATTCACCAGCGCAAGTTTAATTCGCAATGAACGGTAAAACAGGAAAAAAATCATTCGCGCTACGTCTGCGCGGGCGCGCAACCGTGTTCCTGCATGATGTATTGATGATCCCGCTGGCGTGGTACCTGGCTTACTGGTTGAGGTTCAACCTGGGCGCCATTCCTGAAGAATTCATGCAGGCTGCAACCCTGGCGTTGCCGATCCTCGTTATCTGCCAATCCTTCAGTTACCTGGTTTTCGGTTTGTATCGCGGCATCTGGCGCTTTGCCTCCCTGTCTGATCTCGTCTGCATAGGCAAATCGATTTTTTTTGGAGTGTTAATTTCAATGCTGATGATTTTCCTGATCACCAGGATGGAAGGGACGCCCAGGACGGTGATCCCGCTTTATGCGATTTTATTATTCGTTTTTCTTGGTGGAAACAGGGCCTTATATCGATACCTGAAAGATCGCCGAGTGCAAATCAGTAGCGGTAAACGGGTTTTGATCATAGGCGCCGGCGCGGCCGCAGGAAGGTTGCTGCAAGATATGTTAAGGCATGGCCGGACGCAATACCTGCCTGTAGGTTTGGTTGATGATGATCCCGATAAGACAGGCCGGGAAATTCATGGAATACGGGTATCAGGCATTTCCGATGAAATTCCTGACATTGTAAAAAAACAGGGTATCGACCTGATTATCATAGCTATTCCTTCACTATCATCTGAAAGGATGAGACGGCTGGTCGCAATATGTAAAAGTACCAGCGCGCCTTTCAAAACACTGCCTAAATTCGAGGATTTGATCTCTGGACAGGTTACGGTTGACGTCGTCCGGGAAGTATCGATTGAAGACCTGTTGGGAAGGGAAAAAATTGAATTGGACCGGGACTCGATGCAGGCCGGATTGTCCGGGAAGGTAATAATGGTAACAGGTGGTGGCGGGTCAATCGGGTCGGAGCTTGGCCGTTTGGTTGCCGATCTTGGACCGGACTCCCTGGTGATTTATGAGCGAAACGAGTTTAATTTATATCGAGTACAGCAGGAGTTGGAAAAAAATTTTCCACAAGTCAACCTTGTTACAGTATTAGGTGATATTTGCGATCAACGGGCAGTCGAAAACGCTATCGGCGCTTACCTGCCTGACGTGATATTCCATGCCGCCGCCTACAAGCACGTCCCTCTTTTACAGGCCCATCCCGCGGAAGCCGTAAAAAATAACGTGACGGGCACCAGGATCGTCGCCGAGGCGGCAAATAAATTCAACTGCGATAAATTTGTATTTATCTCCACTGACAAAGCGGTTAATCCCGCCAATATCCTTGGGGCGACCAAACGCATCGGCGAGATTTATTGTGAGGGGATGAATGCAGTTTCCGCGACGCGTTTTATTACGGTCAGGTTTGGCAACGTATTAGGTTCGGATGGCAGTATAGTGCCCTTGTTCAGGAGCCAGATACAGGCGGGTGGCCCGTTGACGGTAACTCATCCTGAAGTCAGCCGGTACTTTATGACGATAAGGGAAGCGTGCCAACTGATCCTGCAGGCCGTCGTAATGGAAAGGCAAGGCGGTATTTTCGTGTTGGATATGGGGGAACCCATCAAGATCAGCTACCTGGTTGAACAGATGATGCTCCTGGCGGGTAAAAAGCCTGGTGAAGATATTGACATTCAATACGTTGGTTTACGGCCGGGCGAGAAACTGGCGGAAGAACTTTTCTACGATACTGAAAGAAAAGAAGAAACGGAGAATGCCAAAATACTCCTGGCAAAACACGTGACCGTTGACTGGAATGAGATTGAAGGGGCGGTCTCCCGCCTGGAGCAGGCCCTTTTGGATTCAAATGACGACCAGGTAAAAAAAATATTAGCCGATATTGTTCCAGGCGCCGGCGACAAGGATTCCCCTGATAATCCCGTTGCCCATAGTGGTAATGGCGGGTGAAAATCAATAAGGCAGTATTCCCGGTTGCGGGTATGGGGTCGCGTACCCTGCCGGCGACGAAGGTTCTCGCCAAAGAGATGATGCCCTTGGTCGACCGGCCCATTATCCAACATGCCGTTGAGGAGGCAATCGGCGTTGGTATCAGGGAACTGATTTTCGTTACCGCGGAGACAAAAGAAATAATCCGGGCGCATTTTCAACGAAACGCCGTGCTGGAAAAGGAGCTGGCGCTGAGGGGGAAACAGGAATTACTCGAGGTCGTCAGGAATATTCCCCCAGCCGGGACAAACTGCCGCTACGTCATACAGCAGGAACCCCTGGGGTTGGGGCACGCGGTCCTGTGCGCCAGAGATCTCGTTGGAGACGAATCTTTCGCTGTTATCCTGCCCGATGATTTAATTTATCATGAGACGCGGACCTGTCTGCAACAGATGATTGAAATATACAGGGAGAAAAACGCCAGCGTCGTTGCAGTGCAGAACGTGCCCCTTGAAGATACCCCCAAATATGGCATTGTCGAGACGGTTGAAGACGCCGTTGCCGGAAAAAAAATGAAATCGGTCGTAGAAAAACCCGCGCCCGAAGAGGCGCCGTCAACCCTGGCTATTGTGGGACGTTATATCTTCACGCCGGGGATAATGCCATTATTGGAAACAACTCCGAGGGGCGCCGGCAATGAAATTCAATTGACCGATGCCATTGCCGCGCTTATCAGGAAAGAGGACGTTTATTTGTGTGAATTCGAGGGCAAGCGCAACGACTGTGGCTCAATCCTCGGATATATGAAAGCCAATGTCGATTATGCCCTGAGACACGATGACACAGGCCCTGAATTTCACGCATATCTCACTGAACTGATGGGGAAACAGGGGACAGACTAGCGGGATCAGGCTTGGAAAGTTGGCTCCCCGGGACGGGCTCGAACCGCCGACCTAGTGATTAACAGTCACCCGCTCTACCGACTGAGCTACCGGGGAAATGAAATTGCCTGCACAAAAGCGCATATGATACAAACCGGCAGCCTGATGGTCAACCGCTTGTCCTGATTCAATCAGGGCAAGATCATACTCGCAGAGCTGACCGGGCCAAGAGAGGATTTACGGGCTGTTTTGGAGTGACTTTGCGCGGAACGGAAAAACAGCCCCCAATCCTCTCGGCTGCCAGCACGACATTCGCCATTTCTCCCGGATTTCCCATTTGCCGGAAAAGTATTCGTTTGCCAGGGCAAGATCATACTCGCAGAGCTGACCGGGCCAAGAGAGGATTGGGGGGCTGTTTTGGAGTGACTTCGCGCGGAACGGAAAAACAGCCCCCCAATCCTCTCGGTTGATGGCAAGACATTCGCCATTTCTTCACACTTTTCTCAGGCGGTCGATCGCTGTCTCCAGGTTTTCCATGTTAGTTGCATAAGACAGGCGCATATATCCTTCCGCGCCGAAAGCGGACCCCGGCACCAGCGCCACTTCCGCTTTCTCCAGCAGGTATTCGCCTAATTCAATATCATTATGAACGCCGTCGAGTTTATCGATAACCGCCTGCATATTGGGAAAGCTGTAAAAGGTTCCGTCGGAGGCAATACATTCAACGCCGTCGATGCCGTTTAACCCGTTATAAACAAAGTCATGTCGCTGTTTGAATATTTCCAGGCTTTCCTTGATATAGGTTTGATCGCCGTCCAACGCGGCGATAGCGGCGTACTGCGCTATGGAGGATGGATTAGACGTGCTCTGTGACTGGATTTTTTTCATCGCCTTGACCAGCGATACCGGGCCACCCAGGTAGCCGATTCGCCAGCCGGTCATGGAATAGGCTTTGGACACGCCATTCACTACGACGGCGCGGTCATAAAGTTCCGGGCAAACGTTCACGATATTGTTAAAACCGGCCCGTCCCCACAGGATGTGTTCGTAAATATCATCCGTCAAGATGATGATTTCCGGGTGGTCCACCAGCGCTGAGGCGATTTCCGCCAGTTCTTCCACGGAATAATTTACGCCGGTCGGATTCGAAGGGCTGTTGATCATAAGCAAGCGTGATTTATCCGTTATGGCGCCAGCCAGTTGTTCTTTGGTAATCTTGAAGCGGTTCTCAAGTCCTGTATTAATCACGACGGGTTTCGCCCCCGCCAGCCTTGCCATGTCCGGGTAGGAAACCCAGTAGGGCGCCGGGATAATCACCTCATCGCCCGGGTTTAGCAATCCCTGCATCAGGTTGAAGATGCTGTGTTTTGCCCCACACGAAACCAGGATTTGGTCGGTTTCGTAGGCGAGTCCGTTCTCACGCCGGAATTTATCCGCAATTGCCCGTTTGAGCTCAGGCAGGCCATCCGCCGCCGTGTATTTTGTCTTGCCGTCGTGAATGGCCTTGATGGCGGCATCCTTGATGTGTGGGGGTGTATCAAAGTCGGGTTCACCGGCGCCGAGACCGATAATGTCCCGCCCCGTCGCCCTTAATTCAGCCGCTTTGGCGGTGACGGCAAGAGTAGGCGAGGGCTTGATGCTTGCAGCGCGGTTTGCAATTTTAATTTCCAAGGCCTTATCCTCTTTATAAATGCCATGTTACACCCTCCCGCAGGGGCAGGCCACCGGGCGCCCCTGCGGGATAATGCCCCAGTCTGAGTATGATAATATAATCGATTGCATTATTTTGGTAATAACAGTGGGAAAAGCATTCAGGTTACAAGCTGATTTTTCTCCCTCGGGTGACCAACCCGAGGCTATCGCGCAATTATACCATTTCATACAAGCCGGCATCGCGCAGCAATCGCTGATGGGCGTAACCGGCTCCGGCAAGACCTTCACGATTGCCAACCTCATCGAGAAATTACAGCGCCCCACGTTAATCCTCGCGCCGAACAAGACCCTGGCGGCGCAGTTATATGGCGAGATGAAGGAGTTTTTCCCCGGTAACGCCGTGGAGTATTTTGTCTCTTATTATGATTACTACCAGCCGGAAGCCTATGTCCCTTCCAGTGATACCTATATTGAAAAAGACGCATCCATCAATGAGCACATAGAACAGATGCGCCTGTCCGCCACCAAGGCCCTGATGGAACGCCCGGATACCATTATTGTCGCTACAGTCTCCGCCATTTATGGGTTGGGTGACCCGAAAACCTATTTCAAGATGATCCTGCACCTGGATCGCGGCGACAAGATGGAGCAGCGCTTTTTATTAAGACGGCTCGCCGAGATGCAGTATACCCGCAACGAGGTGGAACTGCGCCGCGCCACCTATCGCGTTCGGGGTGACATCATCGACGTCTACCCGGCTGAGTCCGAGCGTGAAGGAATACGGGTCGAGTTGTTTGATGACGAGATAGAGTCTATTTCAATATTTGATCCGTTGACCGGGGAGATCTTCAAACAAGTCCCGCGCATCACCATTCACCCGAAAACCCATTACGTGACCGAGCGCCAAATCGTATTAGACGCCATCGAGGCCATCAGGAAAGAACTGGCCGCGCGCCTGGAACAATATCGTCAGGCTAATAAATTAGTCGAATTACAACGCCTTGAACAACGTACCCGGTTTGACTTGGAAATGATGATGGAAATCGGTTATTGCACCGGCATTGAAAACTACTCCCGCCACCTGTCCGGCAGAAAACCCGGCGAACCGCCGCCGACCCTGTTCGATTACCTCCCCGGCGATGCCTTGTTGGTAGTGGATGAAAGCCACGTGACCATTCCCCAATTAGGCGCCATGTACCGCGGTGACCGTTCACGCAAGGAAAACCTGGTGGAATACGGCTTTCGCCTGCCCTGCGCATTAGACAATCGGCCCTTGCGCTTTGATGAATTCGAACATTTGTCGCCACAAACGATTTATGTTTCGGCGACGCCGGGACCTTACGAGCGTGACAAGTCCGCTGAGATCATCGAACAGGTCGTCCGCCCCACCGGCCTGGTGGATCCGGCGGTAGAGATACGTCCCGTCGCATCACAGGTGGATGACCTGTTATCGGAAATCCATATCCGTACACAACTCAATGAACGGGTACTGGTCACTACCTTGACCAAGCGCATGGCGGAAGACCTGACCGACTACCTGGCCGAACACGACGTCAAGGTTCGTTACCTGCATTCCGATATAGATACGGTGGAGCGGGTGGAGATCATCCGCGACCTGCGCCTGGGTAATTTCGACGTGCTGGTCGGCATTAACCTGTTGCGCGAGGGACTGGATATGCCGGAGGTGTCACTGGTGGCGATACTGGATGCGGACAAGGAAGGATTTTTACGATCGGAGACCACGTTAATTCAGACCATAGGCCGCGCCGCGCGCAATATCAACGGCAAAGCCATCATGTATGCCGACGTGGTGACGGGTTCAATCGAACGGGCCATCCGGGAAACCGACCGGCGACGGGAGAAACAACAGGGATTTAATGAGCGGCATGGCATTACCCCCCAGGGCATCCGAAAAGCGGTAACCGATATTATGGAAGGGGCTTATGCGGATAATCGCAATCAAACGCGACGTTACGCCAGGGTAGCGGAGGAGAAAACCGGCTATGGGGATCTTACCCCCGAATTGTTGCCGAAAAAGATCCGGCAATTGGAAGAGCGGATGTACCAACATGCCCGCGACCTGGAATTTGAACAAGCCGCTGAAATACGCGATGAAATTGCCCGCATAAAAGAATTCAGCCTGGAAATCCATGGACGGAAAGCCGGTTAGATGAAGACGTTCATATCTGTGACGGATATGCTGGTTTCAGGTTTTGCCGTCGCGGTGGTGATCATTGTGTTAGTCAAGAATACAGGCGGGGAGGGCTACAGCCTGTACGGCGGCGCGGGCGACGATACCCTCATCGGTGACGCCGGCGACAACCGGGTCTGGGGGGGCGCGGGAGCGGACACCCTGGACGGTAGTGACGGCCTGGACGTCCTGGATTACCGGGGGTCGGACGCCGGGGTCACGGTGAACCTGGCTGACAACGTCACCGCCGGTGGTCATGCCGAGGGTGACCGCATTGCCAATTTCGAACACGTCCAGGGGTCGGCTTTTGATGACATTCTCATCGGCGACAGCGGCAACAATGACCTCATTGGCAATGCCGGCGATGATAACCTGGATGGCGGTAGTGGCAACGACAGGCTGCGGGGCGGTGACGGCAACGATAATCTATGGGGTCGCGGTGGCAATGACAGTCTCACCGGCGATGCCGGGGCTGATACCCTGGATGGCGGCGCCGGCCTGGACACCTTGAATTACGGGAGGTCGGATGCCGGAGTCATGGTGAACCTGGTTGACAACGCGGTTGCCGGTGGTCATGCCGAGGGTGACCGCATTGCCAACTTCGAGCGTGTATGGGGCTCGACCTTCGACGATGCCTTCACCGGTGATGGCGGCGATAACCACTTTCGGGGCAACGCCGGGGCGGATACCCTGGTGGGGGGCGCCGGGGCGGATACCCTGGCGGGGGGCGCCGGGGCGGATACCCTGGCGGGGGGCGCCGGCAACGATAGTCTGCAAGGCGGTGAAGGCAGCGACACCTTTGTTTTCCGCGCCGGGGAAGACGGCGTTGATGTCATCTCTGATTTTACGAACGGGGAAGACCGCATCGATCTTTCCGGTTTCAGTGGCCTGTCCTTCAGCGACCTGGTCAAATCGGGAGACCCTGGCCACAGTGCGATAGACCTGACCGGCTGGGGCGGGGGCAGGATCAAGCTTCGCGGCTTCGATGTTGTCGACCTGGACCCATCGGACTTCCTGTTTTAGGTGATTTTATCTTCAATTTCCTGTATCCTTTGTCGTCAGTTACAAAATCAAGGAATCTCTGACAACCGGGATGGACTTGTTCAGGGTATTATTAACTTACAGGCGCGTAGCTCAGTTGGTTAGAGCACTACCTCGACACGGTAGGGGTCGTTGGTTCGAATCCAATCGCGCCTACCAACATTGATGACCACAACATAGTATCCGATACTCTCTTTGACACGTGGCCTGTTGTGGGGGTCACCACTGATGATAAGGAGACAACATGCCGGTTATTACCCTGCCTGACGGCAGTAGACGTGAATACGATCAACCCCTGTCCGTATTGGATATTGCCGCGGACATCGGTACCGGCTTGGCCAGGGCGACCCTGGCTGCCGAAGTAAACGGCAAATTAGTTGATGCCTCCCACTTGGTTGACGCCGATACGACCGTGCGGATCATTACCGGTCAGGATGAGGAGGGCTTGCAGGTGCTGCGCCACTCCTGCGCCCATTTGATGGCGCAGGCGGTGAAAGAATTATTTCCTGGGGCGCAAGTGACTATTGGCCCTGTCATTGAAAATGGTTTTTATTATGATTTTGCCTATGAGCGTCCGTTTACGCCGGATGACCTGGAAGCGATCGAACAGAAAATGAAGGAACTGGCCGAACAGGATCTCGGCGTCACCCGTTTAGTCAAGCCACGGGATGAGGCCATTGCCTTCTTTCGCGGCATGGGCGAGGAGTACAAGGCGCAGATCATTGAATCCATCCCTGCCGGTGAAGAATTGTCACTGTATCAGCAAGGTGAATTCATCGATCTCTGCCGCGGCCCCCACGTGCCCGGCACCGGTAAATTGAAGGCGTTCAAGTTGACTAAATTGGCCGGCGCCTATTGGCGCGGCGACCCCGCCAATGAGATGTTGCAACGGATTTATGGGACCGCCTGGCCGGACAGGAAGGCGCTGAAACAATATTTACATCGACTGGAAGAGGCGGAAAGGCGCGATCACCGCAAGCTGGCGAGGAAACAGGACTTGTTTCATTTTCAGGAAGAGGCGCCGGGCCTGGTGTTTTGGCATCCAAAGGGTTGGGCGATCTATAATGTCGTCAAGGATTACATCCGCGGCAAGCTGGCCGGCAAAGGCTACCAGGAGATCAACACTCCGCAGATGGTGGACCGGAGTTTATGGGAGAAGTCAGGCCACTGGGACAAATTTCACGCGGACATGTTTACTACCAGTTCCGAGAACCGGGATTATGCGATCAAGCCCATGAATTGTCCCGGCCATATTCAGGTGTTCAACCAGGGATTGAAGAGCTACCGGGACCTGCCCCTGCGTTTTTCGGAATTCGGTTCCTGTCACCGGAACGAGGTTTCGGGAACCTTGCATGGTTTGATGCGGGTCAGGGGGTTTACCCAGGATGACGCCCATATTTTTTGTACTGAAGACCAAGTCCAGGATGAAGTATCCGATTTCATCGATTTACTGTTTGAAGTATATCGCGATTTTGGTTTTGACGATGTGCTCATGAAGCTCTCCACCCGCCCGGAAAACCGCGTGGGCAGCGATGCGGTGTGGGACAAATCCGAGCAGGCCTTGGAACAAGCGCTCAGTAATAAAGGGGTGGAATGGGAATTACAGCCGGGTGAAGGCGCATTCTATGGCCCCAAGATAGATTTTTCCCTGAAAGACAGTATTGGCCGGGTGTGGCAGTGTGGCACCATACAAGCGGATTTTTCCATGCCGGGTCGTTTGGGCGCCTATTACGTGGATGGCGACAGCCGAAAACAGGCGCCGGTGATGTTGCATCGGGCCATATTGGGTTCGTTAGAGAGATTTATCGGTATTATCATCGAACATTACGCGGGCTCGTTTCCCCCCTGGCTTGCGCCCGTGCAGGTCGTAGTGGCTTCAATTACGGAAAATCAGACTGAATACGCGCTGTCTTTGGCAGAAACTCTGAAAGATCAGGGATTCAGGGTCGATACTGACTTGAGAAATGAAACGATCAGCCTTAAAATTCGTGAGCACGCAATGCAACGGGTACCTTACCAGTTGATTATTGGCGCACGAGAAGCGGAAAACAACATGGTGGCCGTCCGCACGCGTGGTGGTGAAGACCTGGGGCTTATGTCATTATCGGACTTCACTGACCGGTTGAATGAGGATATCGCGTGCCTTGGCCGGGTAACAGGAGGAATAACGTATCGCGCTTAAAAAACAGAATCGTCTGAATGATGAAATTGCGGCTGCCGAAGTCAGGTTGATTGGAGCGGATGGCGCCCAGGTTGGCATCGTAAAATTGAATGATGCCTTGGCCCGGGCGGATGAAGCTGAACTGGACCTGGTCGAAATCGTGCCGAATTCAGAGCCGCCCGTGTGCCGGATTATGGATTACGGTAAATTCCTGTTTGAGCAAAGCAAGAAGAAACACGCGGCGAAGAAGAAACAAAAGCAGATCCAGGTCAAGGAAGTCAAGTTTCGACCGGGTACGGATCAGGGTGATTACCAGATCAAGTTAAAGAATATTACGCGTTTCCTGAGTAACGGTGATAAGGTGAAGGTCACCCTGCGTTTTCGTGGACGTGAAATGGCCCACCAGGAATTGGGCAGCAAGATGTTGGGTCGGATAGAAGCGGATATGCAGATGCTTGCTGTTGTGGAGCAATACCCTAAATTGGAAGGCCGTCAAATGATCATGGTATTGGCGCCTAAGCGACGAGGCGCCACCCCGCAGGGTCAGGCCCCCGTGGAAAATACTTGAAAATCAGTGGAGTTGGATGGAGTTGAGTTAAATGCCGAAAATGAAAACAAATCGCGGCGCCGCGAAGCGCTTTACCAGGACTGCCTCGGGTCGGTTTAAACATCGACAGTCCCATCGCAGCCATATTTTGACTAAAAAGAGCGCCAAACGGATCAGGCATTTGCGATCGGTGAAGTTGATTGACAAGTGTGATGAGAAATTGCTTGCGCAATTGTTGCCATATAGCTAAAGGGTTTCAGGTTATGTCAAGAGTAAAACGAGGGGTTACGGCCCGGGCAAAGCATAAAAAAGTCATCGAACAGGCCAAGGGTTATCGCGGCAGGCGCAAAAATGTGTACCGCGTGGCTAAACAGGCGGTGATAAAAGCCGGGCAATACGCTTATCGGGACAGGCGTCAACGCAAACGACAATTCCGCGCCTTGTGGATAACCCGTATCAATGCGGCGGCAAGAGAAAATGGCTTGTCTTACAGCCGGTTCATGGATGGTTTGCGCAAGGCGGGTATCCAGATTGATCGAAAGATACTGGCAGAACTCGCCGTGAATGATAAAAATGCCTTCGTCCGGCTGGCGGAACAGGTCAGGTCCCCGCTCCCCGGCTGAAGGTGGCGCATTATTTCCCTCCACCCTGACCTCCCTCTCAAGGGGGGATATATCTGTCCCATGTGACGGGGTGTTGTTTGCCCTTGCTATTCCATGATAACGGAACCCCACCATGGTTGAATTACGAGACTTGACCAGGCAGGCGCTGAATGACATCGACAATGCAGACGATGATCATGATCTGGATGACGTGCGCGTCCGGTATCTTGGCAAGAAAGGGCGGATCACACAACAGCTGAGGCGCTTGGGTAGTTTACCTGAAGCGGAACGGCCAGGCGCGGGACAAGCTGTCAACCAGGCCAAGGAACAGGTGCAAGCAGCTATCAACCAGCGTAAAACTGAATTACGACAACAGCGGTTAACGAGTCGTCTTGCCGCTGAAAAATTAGACGTGACCTTGCCCGGACGGGGTCAATGTCCCGGGGGACTGCATCCTGTTACCCTGACTTTACAGGAAATCGAACGTCTGTTCGTGGAGATAGGATTCGACGTCGTGGATGGCCCTGAAATAGAAGATAACTACCACAACTTCGAGGCCTTGAATATTCCCGAACACCACCCGGCCCGCGCCATGCACGATACCTTTTACTTCGATGCGGACTTGTTGTTGCGCACTCATACCTCGAATGTGCAGATCCGTTACATGAATGGAACGCAACCACCTGTCCGGGTGATCGCCCCCGGACGAGTGTATCGGTGTGATTCAGATATGACCCATACTCCCATGTTTCACCAGGTTGAAGGCATCATGGTGGATGAAGGTATTACTTTCGCCCATTTGAAAGGCATCCTGGAGGCGTTCATACATAATATCTTCGGTGAAGACGCACAGACCCGGTTTCGTCCGTCTTACTTCCCTTTTACCGAGCCCTCGGCAGAAGTGGACATTCTTGGCGGCAGTGGTTGGTTGGAGATCCTGGGCTGCGGCATGGTCCATCCGGCCGTATTGGAGAACGTCGGCATCGACAGCCGGAAATATTCGGGTTTTGCCTTTGGCATGGGAGCGGAACGCATCGCCATGTTGAAATACGGCATTGATGATATTCGAATGTTTTTTGAAAACGACCTGCGTTTCTTGAACCAGTTCAATTAATCCGGCGCCAGGACCCCTAAAAACTGAAAATGAAATTCAGTGAACAATGGTTGCGTGAGTGGGTGAACCCGGGCGTTTCAACTGAAACGCTGGCGGACCAGCTCACCATGCTGGGCATGGAGGTGAAGGAGGTGGTTCCTGTGGCTTCCCGGCTGGATGATGTGGTAGTGGGCCGGGTCGAAGCGGTTGAAAAACACCCGAATGCGGACAAACTCAGCGTTTGCGCTGTAAAAAAAGATGATGGAAATCCCGTTGTCGTGGTCACTGGCGCGCCTGGCGTGAAGGCGGGAAGTTGTTACCCCTATGCCGGGGTCGGCGCTGTTTTACCCGGTCAAGCCGGGATTGAAGAGATTAAGATTCGCGGCGTGAAATCTTCAGGGATGCTTTGCTCCGGCGCCGAGCTGGATTTATCGGAGGAAGTCGGCGAGTTGTTTCTCCTGCCGGATGATGCAAAGCCCGGGACCAGGTTAACCGAGCTGATGTTGCTGGATGATCAGGTCTTCGACGTGGGTTTGACACCCAATCGCGGGGATTGCCTGAGTATTAAGGGGATAGCCCGTGAAATTGCGGTTATCAACCAAATCCGGTTCAAGTCGCCAGGCATGGAACCGGTCGCTGCCACGCATGGACAATCCCGCGCCATCAACCTGGTGGCGGCTGATGGTTGTCCTCGTTACGTGGGCCGCATCATCAACAATATCGATATATCTCGTTCCAGCCCATTGTGGCTGCAGGAGAAGTTACGCCGTTGCGGTCTGCGCAGCTTGAACGTGGTTGTTGACATAACCAACTATGTGATGCTGGAACTGGGTCAGCCCATGCACGCCTTCGACAATGACAAATTGGTCGGCGCGGTGTCCGTTCGTCATGCCGACGAGGGCGAAAAAATTACCCTGCTGGATAGTGAAACCCGGGTTATGTCCACATCGACCCTGGTGATTGCCGATGAGGCCGGGGCTGTCGCCATGGCCGGCGTCATGGGCGGGCTGAATTCGGCCGTTACCGCTCAGACCCGACATATCTTCCTGGAAAGCGCTTTTTTCACCCCAATCGCCCTGGCCGGGCGGCCTGGCCGGTTCGGTTTGAATACGGACGCATCTCACCGCTTTGAGCGGGGAGTGGATTTTGAACTGCAACGCCAGGCTATGGAACGAGCTACGCGGTTACTCCTGGAGATTTGTGGCGGGGAGCCAGGGCCGGTGACGGAAGCGGTGGTTGACAAGGTATTGCCGGAGAAACAAACAGTCGGTTTACGGCCGCCGGCGGTAGAGAGTTTATTGGGCAAACCCATTGATATGGAAGAATGCAAGGAGATTTTAACCCGCCTCGGTTTAAAGGAAGCGCGGGGGAAAGAAGGTAGTCGCCAGTTCAGCGTTCCGACTCATCGTTTTGATATAACCATCGAGGAAGATTTGATCGAAGAGATAGCTCGCGTTCATGGTTACCAGAACATCAAGAGCGCCTTGCCGCCGGTCAGTTTGAATATGCGCAAGCCAGGCGCCTGGATTCGTCTCGATGCCTTACGCCGGGTACTGGTTAACCGTGGTTACCAGGAGGCCATCACTTATAGCTTCGTCAGCGATTCCCTGCAATCCTTATTGTTTCCCGAGAGCGACAGCATCTCACTGCTCAATGCCATTTCTACCGATATGGAGCGGATGCGCGTTAGTCTGTGGCCGGGTCTTTTGACAGCGCTACAGCACAATATCAATCGACAACAACAGCGGGTCCGCCTGTTTGAAACAGGCAAAATCTTTACCCGGAAAGGCAAGGATGAAATTCGACAAGCGCCCGCCATCGGTGGATTAATATTTGGAAAAGTCATGCCGGAACAATGGGACAATCCCCATGACTCAAGTGATTTTTATGATATGAAATCCGATGTGGAGGCTGTTTTATCAGCTTGTTCCGGTCAAATTCAATTAAATTATCGGCCTGTTGTCATCACTGCGTTGCATGATGGGAGATCAGCGGAGATAATTTATGATAAGAAACGGATTGGCTTGATCGGCGCGCTGCATCCCGGCTTGCAATCCCGCCTGGACATTGACCGGGAGGTCTGTCTTTTTGAGATATATTTAGCAGGTATTCCGGCGAAATTGCCGCCAAAGTTCACGAAAATCTCCAAATTCCCGGTAGTGAGACGGGATTTGTCCATCCTTGTCAATGAGGAAATTCCGATAGAAAATCTGTTAAAAAACGTCAGAATCACGTCTTCAAAGTTGTTGACAAGCCTGGAGTTGTTTGACGTATATCAGGGGGAATCTATTGAGCCGGGGGAAAAAAGTGTAACATTGGGCTTGACGTTTCAACAAACTTCGAGCACTCTTACAGATGAAGAAGTCGAGGGTACGATGAATCTGGTCCTGGATTCTCTTCGCAAAGAATTCGAGGCGCGATTGAGAGAGTAATATGGCGGCAGCATTGACAAAAGCGGATATGGCTGAGAAGCTCCATGAACAGGATGGCCTCAATAAGCGAGAGGCAAAAGAAATAGTCGAAATGTTTTTTGAAGAAATACGCTTATCCCTTGAGACAGGAAACCAGGTTAAGCTTTCTGGTTTTGGCAACTTTGATCTCCGGGATAAAAATCAGCGGCCGGGTCGAAATCCCAAGACCGGAGAGGAAATTCCCATCAGCGCGCGCCGCGTGGTTACATTTCGTCCCGGACAAAAGCTGAAAACGCGAGTAGATGCCTATGCTGGAAGCGTCGCACAACAGTGAATTACCCGCTATTCCCGGTAAACGTTACTTTACCATTGGTGAAGTCAGTGATTTATGCGTGGTAAAACCCCATGTTTTACGCTACTGGGAGCAGGAATTTCCACAATTAAAACCCTTGAAACGCCGTGGCAACAGACGTTATTATCAGCGCCATGACGTCATTTTAATCAGGCAAATCAGAAGCTTGCTTTATGAGCAAGGGTTTACCATCGGTGGCGCAAGGCAGCGCTTGTCAGGCAATGAGGCCAGGGAAGACGCCAACCAAAGCCAGCAGATCATCCGCCAATTGCGTAACGAACTCGAAAAAGTTCTGGAGCTGTTACGCCGTTAGCTCCGGTTTTCAGTATTTACCCTGTCCCCTGTTTCCCACGTTTACAGATAAAATGTGGTAAAGTGCTGTCTGGTATGGAACGGGGCGTGGCGCAGTCTGGTAGCGCACTGCAATGGGGTTGCAGGGGTCGGAGGTTCGAATCCTCTCGCCCCGACCAATACGATTAAATCATGCCCAGATTATTGCTCGTTATATTATGTTGCCTGAGCTCGGCCCTAGGGGGTTGCGGTAGTGAGAAAACGGCAAAACAGACGTTTGAGTCAGGTGATTATGAAACCGCCTATAGCATGTTCAAACCCAGGGCTGAGGCAGGAGACAGCGAAGCGCAAAATTACCTGGGGGTGCACTATTATTTAGGCTTGGGGGTGCGGCAGGACTGGGGCCGGGCGCTGCAATGGTATGAAAAAGCCGCAAAGCAAGGCGACCCCAAGGCACAACTCAATTATGGCCTGATGTTTCATAATGCTTATGGCACGAACCAGGATATCGTCTCGGCTTTCAAGTGGTATTACGCTTCTTATCGCCAAGGCAACCCGACGGCGAAGCGCTACATGGATTCCCTGGCGGCGGAAAACAAGCTAAGTCCCAACCAGATGAATTTTGCCAAACGCGAGGCGAAAAGGTACATCATTGATGCCGTAGTAGCGGAGCAAGCCTCGGAGGGCAGGCTGTTTCGGGGCCAGCAGGTGGATTGATTTCATGTGTGGAATTGTCGGCGCCGTTGCGGAAAGAAATGTCATCCCGATACTTTTAGAAGGATTGAGACGCCTGGAGTATCGGGGCTATGACTCCGCCGGCATTGTAGCGCTCAATGAAGGCGCCGGCTTCAACCGCTTGAGAGTCTTGGGGAAGGTCAATGAATTGGCGCAATCCATCGTTGCTTCCCCCATCCACGGCAGCGCCGGCCTTGCTCATACCCGCTGGGCCACCCATGGCAAACCCAGCGTCAACAATGCCCACCCCCATATCTGCAAGGATGAAATCGCTTTGGCGCACAATGGCATTATCGAGAATCATGAATCTTTTCGCGCAAAACAAATCAGCGCCGGCCACACGTTTTCATCTGAAACGGATACGGAAGTGGTTGTCAATCAAATTCACAGTCACCTGCAGGAGAGCGGCGACCTGTTTACCGCAGTAAAAGACACCACGACGGAAATTGAAGGCACTTATGCGCTGGGCGTGATTAACCATAATGAGCCGGGACGATTGGTTGCCGCCAGGAAAGGCAGTCCGATGGTCATCGGAGTCGGTATCGGCGAGCATTTTATCTCCTCTGATATTTTTGCCTTACTGCCGGTAACGCGACAGTTTATTGTCCTGGAAGATGGTGACGTGGCCGATTTATACAGGGAGAGGGTGATCATCTTCGACAGGGACGGCAACCAGGTGGACAGGCCGGTTATCTTTTCAGAAACGCCTGTCGATAGCGCCGACAAGACCGGTTACCGGCATTACATGCTCAAGGAAATATTTACCCAGCCTGCCGCCATCGCCGATACGCTGGAAGGCAGGATTGAAAACGGCAGGTTCATTGAAGCTGAATTTGGCGCGGCAGCCGGTGACGTTCTCGGTCAGGCTGAAAACATTCATATTATTGCCTGTGGCAGCAGCTATCACGCCGGGTTGATAGCGAAGTATTGGCTGGAAGCGGAGGCGGGGATTCAATGCAGCGTTGATATTGCCAGCGAATACCGTTACCGCAGCCCGGTCGTCCCGGTAAACACCTTGTTCCTGGCAATCTCCCAGTCAGGCGAGACCCTGGACGTCCTTGAGGCATTACGGCTGGCCGGGAGCAAACCTTACCTGGCGCGCCTGGCGATTTGCAACGTGCCTGAAAGTTCGTTGACGCGGGAAGCAGACATGGTTTTCCTTACCCGGGCGGGAATCGAAATCGGCGTGGCGTCAACCAAGACGTTCACTACACAATTAGTCGCCCTTTTAATGCTGACAGCATTACTTGCCCGAAGGCGTGGACTGGGCGAAGAAAAAGAAGCGCAATTGATCAGCCAGTTGGAAAAATTGCCGGGCCGGGTTAATTCCGTTTTAGAATTAAACGGTCGACTTAAAAAATTGGCGGAAGAATTCATATACAAAAATCATACGTTATTTTTAGGCAGGGGAACGATGTTGCCGGTCGCCATGGAGGGCGCATTAAAACTGAAGGAAATCTCTTATATTCACGCGGAGGCCTATGCGGCGGGAGAATTAAAACACGGGCCTTTGGCCCTGGTGGATGATGACATGCCGATCATTGCCGTAGCGCCGAATAACAGGTTGCTTGGAAAGCTGAGCTCCAACTTGCAAGAGGTCAGCGCCCGGGGCGCCAGGTTGTACATATTTTCGGATTCCGGAATTGACAGGGAAACGAATTCGGATATGACGATCATACGGGTTCCCCCGGTTGAAGACATCATCACCCCTATCGTTTATACCGTGCCTTTGCAACTGTTTTCCTATCACGTGGCGGTACTCAAGGGGGCGGACGTGGACCAACCCAGGAATTTAGCCAAGTCCGTAACGGTAGAATAAATCAGGCTTTTGCGATTATGACCCTCTCCCCAATCTTGTACCACGAACCATTTAGGAAAATTCATCATATCAGGGCTATTGACCTACCCCCTGCAGCTGATCCACTTGGCGCTTAGAAATTCATTCCCAGGTAGCTCGTTGTGGTTGAAATTGATCCGCATATTTCCTCGGCGTTAACTGGCCCAGAGAACTGTGCGGACGATGGTTATTATAGTCGATCCGCCAGGCTTCGATCTTCTTGCTTGCATCCGCCAGCGATTCAAACTCGTGACTGTTCAAGCATTCATCCCGAAAACGCCCGTTGAAACTCTCAATATACGCATTTTCAACGGGTTTTCCCGGTCGAATAAAGTCCAGCCGCACCTCGTTCTCATGCGCCCAGGCATCCAGCCGGCGACTGGTGAACTGCGAGCCGTTGTCACAGGTAATGGTCAACGGCAGACCCAGCTGGCTACGCACCCGCGCCAATGCGTCTATCACCTGGCCGGACGTCATCGACTGCGCCACCTCAATTAATGGACTTTGCCGACTAAAGTTATCCACCACAGTCAGGGCCTGAAACGCCCGACCATCCAGCAACCGGTCCGTCACAAAATCCATACTCCAGCATTGCCCCGGAGCACTCGGCGCCGGCGCCGGGCCTCGGATCGCCGCCGCCCGTTTCCGTCGCCGTTTGATCCGTACCCATAACTCCGCCTCGCAATACAGGCGGTAAATGCGCTTGTGATTCACCGCCCAGCCTTCGCGCTGCAGCAACACATGCAGACGCCGATAGCCAAACCGCGGCCGGGCCAGCGCCAGTTCCTTCAAGCGCAAGGCCAACCCCCGGTCATCCAGACGGCAAGCACGGTACCGTTGGGTTGACCGGGGATACCGCAACAGCCGACAGCCATGACGTTCGCTGATCCGAAAAGCCGCCATTAAAAACACCACCAACGCCCGCCGGTCTGCCGGCTTTAAAGTTTTTTTGGATCACCTCCTGCAACATGTGCTTGTCCAGGGTCAGATCCGCTACCAGCTGCTTCAGATGCTTGTTCTCCGCATCCAACTCGCGCAGACGACGCAACTCCGAGACACCCAGGCCCCCGTACTTCTTGCGCCAAGTGTAAAACGTGGCATCACTGATCCCATACTTGCGGCACACATTCGCTACTGAAGTGCCGCTCTCCGCCAACTTCAGGGCATACACGATCTGCGGTTCGGTAAAACGGGTTCGTTTCATGGTGTTTCTCCTCTCTGTTAAGGAGTTACCATAGAGCAAAATCCCTAAGTGAAATAGCTCAGTTTTATGGTGCAAGGTCACGGGTTTTCTTCCAGATGGTGTTCGCGAACTCGGCCAACAGAATGTCAGGCGCGTGTAGGTCTAAACGATGGGCAAGCAACAGGTGCGCCTCTTTGTGCAACAACTCGGACACGAACCACTTCACGACAACGCTCGCATCCACGGTTAGCTTCATCGGTTTCGATCTTCGCGCAGAAGTTCCCCGCTATCTGTCTGGACGGCGCCGGAAGTCATGCCGGCGATCTGCCGGGTTCGTTCTCGAAAGTCGGCGAGACGGCTACGGCGGTCGGCTCGTTGCGTCAATACATAACGGATCTCCGCTTCCAGCGAACGCTGATTTGTCTTCGCTTGCATCTTCAAAGCCTTAATCACATCATCGTCAAGATTTCTAATCGTTAAATTTCCCACTGGTCTTTTTCCTGTTACTTTGACAGCGATATGCTGTCATTCAAGCGAAATGAATCCTGGAGATGGGCTCCCTGGATAAATCAGGTTCACGCCGCCAGCTCTTCATTGAGTTCTGTCATTAACGGTTTGAGTTGTTCGCCGAATAGCGCATGCGCCCGGCCCAAGCTGCCCTGCTGGGCGAACCAGCCAGTTTCAAAGTCTTTCGGTTCAATAGCGAGGCTTGCCGCGATGTGCTCGACCATGCGGTCGAGCCATTCCCGTTGCTCAGGCGTGAAGGCATTCTCCGCATCGCATTCCTGTAACCAAACCAGATAACGTTCGCGCAACTCATCGCGATAGGATATTACAATATGTCATACCGGATAGATCGTCAAAACTCGCGCCTGGGTTCGGTTCTATCTCAACTTGGACATGCTAACGAGGAATCGACACTTGGGTTTATCTCGAGATCTTAGGGCAGATATTATGGCGCATAATGATATTTGTTTCCTGGCCTTGTTATACTGCCCGTATGAGCGCTATTGGTTTATACCAAGTACTGAGGCTGATCCCAAACGTTACCGATGAACAGGCCAAGCAAGCCGCTGCCGGCGCGGAGCAGACGGAGCGCTTATACAAGATCGAACAGGACATCGCTGAGCTGAAAATATCAGTCAGGACCGGGGCGGCTTTGCTGTTGGCGGTCCTGGCTATCGAACTGGCGCCCCTGTTGCAATGAGCACGACTAGGCCGCTCATCATGCTCCTAACCTGTGGTGATGTGGCTGCCCAATCCGACACGAGCAGAACCTCTTTACGTCTTTTGGGGTTCCAAGGGGCAAGCCCCCCTTGGCCGTGCGAACAATCGTGATAATCCCGATGCTTGGCCTTATCGTGACGTCAAAGCGGACCTGCTGACCTGCGAAGCGCAACGGGTTCAATAAGTTAATGAGGTACTGGTTTATCCGTAAATTCGTGGGGGACAACGAGATGATACGAGAGGGTATATCAGGCACTGCCATCACGCGGTTTTTTCACTCCCGACGCTCGATGTCAGTTGTCATGCTGGCAGGGGTGATGATATTGGCGCAGGCAGGTTGTGGCGTGAGTTATGCTACGGAAAATCAGTTAACCCCCGGGCAGCCGTTCAGGGATGAGTTGGCTTCGGGTGGCCAGGGCCCGGAGATGGTGGTGATTCCGGCTGGCCGGTTTCGTATGGGCTGCGTGTCCGGGAGAGATTGCGAGGATGACGAGATGCCAGTGCATGAAGTGAGGATAACCCAGCCGTTTGCCATGTCGAAATACGAGGTGACGCGTGGCGAATTTGGCCGTTTTGTGGCGCAGGCCGGTTACCGCACGATGGCGGAGCGTGGCAGAGGTTGTTATGTGTGGGATATTAGTGGAGGAACATACAAGTCGTCTGCGAGGTGGAATAATCCGGGATTTAATCAGTCGGATACGCATCCTGTCGTGTGTGTGAGTTGGGATGACGCAGTGGCGTACGTGGAATGGTTATCGTCCGAGACGGGTGTGCGTTACCGGTTGCCGAGCGAGGCGGAATGGGAATATGCGGCGCGGTCGGGCAGCACGACAAAGTATCACTTCGGGGACGACGAATCCCAACTTTGCCGGTATGCGAATCATCAGGACAGGAGTACTGACCTTCCCGGGCGTAATGAGTTGTGTTCAGATGGCGTTGGTGAGCTTACTGCCGAAGTTGGGAGCTATCAGCCGAATGGTTTTGGTCTGCATGATATGCACGGTAACGTAGGGGAGTGGGTACAGGACTGTGGGAACGGGAGTTATGCGGGCGCCCCCAGTGATGGGAGCGCCTGGACAGGCGGGGACTGCGGCAGTCGCGTTTGGCGCGGTGGCTCCTGGGTCAGTGACCCAGGGATCCTCCGCTCCGCGAACCGCTACTGGCTCACCTCCGATGAACGTGACATCTTCAACGGTTTCCGTGTGGCGCGGATGCTGGCAGTGGAAACGGTCACGCCAGAACCGGCGGCGTCCGACGGTGCTACGGTGGAGGCAGGGTTGGGGTTGACCCGGGCGGAGCTGCGGCAGGTTCAGCAGGGATTGACAGCAGCGGGTTTTAATCCGGGGTCGGTGGATGGTTTGTTTAGCGAGGGCACACGTAATGCGCTGAGGGATTGGCAGGCGTCTCAAGGTAAGGCGGCAACGGGCTACCTGGATGTGGAATCGGCAAAGACGCTGCTGGATTTGGGGTCCGAGTTGGAACCCATACAGTTGTTCAAAGATGAGTTGGGTTCAGGTGGTCAGGGGCCGGAGATGTTGGTAATTCCGGCCGGCCGGTTTCGCATGGGCTGCGTGTCCGGGAGAGATTGCAAGGATGACGAGATGCCAGTACATGAAGTGAGGATAGCCCAGCCGTTTGCGCTATCGAAATACGAGGTGACGCGTGGCGAATTTGGCCGTTTTGTGGTGCGGACTGGTTACCGCACGACGGCGGAGCGTGGCGGAGGCTGTTACGCGTGGGATGGTAGTGAAGTGACAAAGAAGCCGTCTGCGAGGTGGAATAATCCGGGATTTAATCAGTCGGATACGCATCCTGTGGTGTGTGTGAGTTGGAATGACGCAGTGGCATACGTGGAATGGTTATCGTCCGAGACGGGTGTGCGTTACCGATTGCCGAGCGAGGCGGAATGGGAATATGCGGCGCGGTCGGGCAGCCCGACAAAGTATCACTTCGGGGACGACGAATCCCAACTTTGCCGGTATGCGAATCATAGGGACAGGAGTACTAACTCTTCCCGGCGTAATGAGTTGTGTTCAGATGGCGTTGGCGAGCGTACTGCCGAAGTGGGGAGCTACCGACCAAATGATTTTGGTCTGCATGACATGCATGGCAACGTGTGGGAGTGGGTACAGGACTGCTGGAACGACAGTTATGTGGGTGCCCCTAGTGATGGGAGCGCTTGGAAGCGAGGGGACTGCGGCAAGCGCGTGTTGCGCGGCGGTTCCTGGATCGGCAGGCCGTGGTTCCTCCGGGCCGCGTACCGCCTCAGGGACTCCTCCGTTGATGGCTACATCATCATCGGGTTCCGTGTGGCGCGGACGCTGGCAGTGGAAACGGTCACGTCGGAACCAGCGGCGTCCGACGGTGCTGCGGTGGAGGCAGGTTTGGGGTTGACCCGGGCGGAGCGGCGGCAGGTTCAGCAGGGATTGACCGCAGCGGGTTTTAGTCCAGAGTTAGCGGATGGTTTGTTTGGTGAGGGCACACGTAGCGCGCTAAGGGAATGGCAGGCGTCTCAAGGTGAAGCGGCGACGGGCTACCTGGATGCGGAATCGGCGAGGATACTGCTGGCTTTGGGGTCTGAGTTGGAGTCCGGCCGGTTGTTCAGGGATGAGTTGGGTTTGGGTGGTCAGGGGCCGGAGATGGTAGTAATTCCGGCCGGTCGGTTTCGCATGGGCTGCGTGTCCGGGAGAGATTGCTGGGATGAGGAGATGCCAGAGCATGAAGTGGGTATCGCGGAGTCGTTTGCGCTATCGAAATACGAGGTGACGCGCGGCGAATTTGGACGTTTTGTGGCGCAGGCCGGTTACCGCACGACGGCGGAGCGTGGCGGAAGCTGTTCAGTTGGGGGTAGTAGTGAAGGGATGTGGTGGAATAATCCGGGGTTCAATCAGTCGGATACGCATCCTGTGGTGTGTGTGAGTTGGGATGACGCAGTGGCGTACTTGGAATGGTTATCGTCCGAGACGGGCGTGCGTTACCGCTTGCCGAGCGAGGCGGAATGGGAGTATGCGGCCCGTGCCGGGACGACGACAAAGTATCACTTTGGCAATGATGAATCCCAACTTTGCCGCTATGCGAATCATGGGGACAGGAGTATTGACCTTCTCTTCTGGCGCAATGAGTCGTGTTCGGATGGCGTTGGCCGGCGTACTGCCAAGGTGGGGAGCTATCGGCCGAATGATTTTGGTCTGTATGACATGCACGGCAACGTGTCGGAGTGGGTACAGGACTGCTGGAACGAGAGTTATGCGGGTGCTCCCAGTGATGGGAGCGTCTGGACAAGCGGGGACTGCGGTTGGCGCGTTTTTCGCGGCGGCTCCTGGCTCGACACTCCGTGGGTCCTCCGCACCGCGTTCCGCTACGGGTTCACCACCGGTTACCGTAGCGACATCATCGGGTTTCGCGTGGCGCGGACGCTCACCCCGTGAATCGTTACCTCTTTACCTCTTGTTGGAGTTCCAAGAGGGGCTTTGCCCCCTTGGCCTGAAATTGGGTATCGAGGGTTAAATGAAGACGAATGAGCAGCCCGGCGATGAACCGGCGCCCTGCTTAGCCGTTCTTGTCCGGTTTTGTCGCACGCCCTGTTATATCTGTAATTGCTTGTTCGTCCGCCACTGCCGGCGAAGCGGGTTCCGTCGATGTGGAGCGTAAACCGAGTTGGTGTTCAACGCTCGTCAAACGTTCATAAATAGCGATTTGCCCTTGATTCATCTCTTTCCGCACTTCGTTGATCTCTCCCCGGAGACCGTTGATCTGTTGTGTAAGGTCGCTCCGAACCTCGCTGATCTGTTGCGCAAGGTAAGTGAGAAAGAGGAGGATCACGGTAATTGCGGCAATGGTTCCCCACTTGAGAATGCGCACCTCGCCAGAGAGCATCCCGCGTTCTCGGGCTTCCTCCAGGTCGCTGAGGGGGACGACGGTGGTTTCCTGGTTCATTTCCTGTCTCCGTATTATGTATTCGTCCTGTTGACTACCGGAAAGGATAGAGCTTTAATCTCTCATAGTCAAGCGATTCGAAACCTGACCCGCATGTCTCATCAATGGATGCGCTGAGGCATAATGAACCGCCTTGGGAATCCCGGAAACCCGTTAGTTTGAGTCATGCCGCTTTGCATGACCGGTTATTTTTATCATCATAGTACATCTGTTCATATTCAGCCGGTGGCACATGGCCGAGCGGCGCCAACAGGCGACGATGGTTAAACCAGTCCACCCATTCCAGTGTCGCATATTCCACGTCATTGATGGTCTTCCACGGCCCCCGCGTCCGGACCACTTCCGTCTTGTACAGGCCGATGATGGTCTCCGCCAGCTTCAGAGCAGACACGATTTGCGGTTCGGTAAAACGGGTTCGTTTCATGGTTTTCTCCTCTCTGTTAAGGAGCTACCATAGGGCAAAATCCCTGAGTTTGAAATGGACCAGTTTTATGGTGCAAGGTCAGTATCTCTGAAGGTTGGTGTTCAGGACAACAAAATCAAACCATTTCTTGAACCTGAGACATAGCGAAGTCAACTCATCGATAAAGGTGAGACCGCGTTGGTAGATAAGTGACATCATCATTTTATTAGGTTTAATTACTGCGACCTCATCAAATCCATTTGCTGTAAGTTTTGACCGGATGACTTTAATTACCTTCCCCTGGGGATTACCGTCGTTGGTACTATAAGTTGATAACTGTACCAAAATCTCAGGACAAGAACACGTCGCCTTTATTAATAGATCAAGATCAGTTTGACACATATTTCCTGTATGTATTTTATGGAGATGCCGATTAAACATGTAAGGATCAAATGAAATGAACATCAACCCTTTTGGCTTTGGTAGTCCTTTCTGGAACCGATTGCGCCAGTCTCCATCTGCAATTTCGATATCTAGATCTTTGAGTTGAGCGGCCCAGGACCGGAGCAATGATACCGTTTCATCATCTATCTCACATAACAACATTGAGCAATCTCTAGGTATGGGCCATAGTTGCTTAACGAAATTCGCGGAGTTAGGGTAAGTTCCTGGCTCAGGTGAGAGTTCTTGCCATGCCTGCTCATATGAAGATTTTTGCCCCGGTAATTGCTCAAATACGGTATCGAATTTGGAATTGCTACTCGTCCTCTGACGTGCTAAGGGAGCCATTGAGTGAGCATCCACATACGTCAAATCAGTAAAATGATTACTAACCGAGTTTAATAATTCACACAGCACCCAGTGCTGCATTAAATTACCTTCATTACCTTTGAATGAGTTATAGTCAAATCTGGTGCATGGCTTCATAGTCAGGCGGCCTGTTGGTATTGTTGAATGGTCTTCTCGTTCACGCCATCAATAAACTTTTCGTGGTTGAACCGCCCTGGGAATCCCGGAGACCTGTTAGTTTGAGTCATGCCGCTTTGCATGACCGGTTATTTTCATCATCATAGTACATCTGTTCATATTCAGCCAGTGGCACATAGAGGTGACCCCGAAAAACTGGACACTGACTTAAGTGGATAAGCAGCTGAATTTACTGCATGCTGATGCAACCAATACAGGAGCTTATCATGGCAAAACGACCTCGCAGAAACCATTCACTGGCCTTCAAGGCCAAGGTGGCCCTGGCGGCCGTACAGGGCGATAAAACGCTCGTGGAATTATCGGAACACTTCGATATACACGCCAACCAGATCACACAATGGAAGAGCCAGTTGCTGGCCCGCGCCTCGGAGGCGTTTGAGGGGAGCGGTTCATCGGCCCCGCCGGTGGCTGTGAAAACACTGCACGCCAAGATCGGCGCATTGGCATTGGAGAACGATTTTTTAGAGGGTGCGCTCAACCAGGCCGGCCTGCTGAGCGCAAGACAATGATCGACCCGGCACATTCATTACCGTTGACGAAACAGGCGGCGGCGCTGGGTCTCAGCCGCAGCAGTATTTACTATCTCCCGCAGCCTGTGAGCGAACGGGACCAGGCGCTCATGAACCGTATTGACCGGTTACACCTGGACTATCCCTTTGCCGGGGCCCGTATGCTCCGGGATATGCTCAATCAGGCAGGTTTCAACGTGGGCCGCAAGCACATGGGTACGTTGATGTGGAAAATGGGCGTAGCGGCGCTGTATCGCAAGCCTAAGACCACGAAACGGCATCCAGAGCATAAGATTTATCCGTATTTACTCCGGGGGCTGCCGATTACCCGGGCTAATCAGGTATGGGCGATGGCTATTACGTATCTTCCGATGGCCCGGGGGTTCGTCTATCTGACGGTGGTGATGGACTGGTATTCCCGTCGTGTGCTGTCTCATCGGGTCTCTATCAGCATGGATGCACAGTTTTGCCTGGCTGCGCTGGAACAGGCCATCAGGGAACACGGGGCGCCGGCGATCATGAATACCGACCAGGGCAGCCAGTTTACCAGCCTGGCCTTTACCCGGTATCTATCCGACAACGGTATTCAGATCAGCATGGATGGCAAGGGGGCCTGGCGGGACAATGTCTTTGTTGAGCGCCTCTGGCGCACGGTGAAATACGAGCACGTGTATCTGCATGCGTATGAATCGACCCGTGACGCAAACTCGAAGATCGCCCATTACTTTAACTTTTACAATCAACGCCAGCCACACTCAACACTTGACCGGCAAACACCGGATCAGGTTTACTTTAACTCGCTGCCTTCACAGGAGGCGGCATAACAGGGGCTGCGGATCCACTTAAGAAATGAAAAAAGTTGTTCAGATAAACGGGGCCACCTCTATCTATCTACATATGAATTTATGAAAAATATTTTAAGAATATTTTTAATTTGTCTTTTTTTGATTTCCTGCGAAAGTGAAGATAGTACCTATGAGAGTGGTTACGGTGATGGTTATGCAGTAGGTTATAACAGTATATGTTATCCGAATACTTTAAATATGATTTATGGTAATTGGGATAATCAAAATTATACGAGAGGTTACTATGATGGACATACTGACGGTCAGAGTGACTGCAGGTCAGAAAGATAAACAGGAACACCCCAATTCAATCAGTCACGGTGGAATAAATCAGGCTTTTGCGGTTATTCTATCGGATCAGGGTCTGTAATTCCTTGAAGTGTGCATGGCCGGCGTCACGCAGCCATTCAAACAGGACTGACTCGGCGTCACACACGATAACCCCGGCTTTTTGCAACCGGTGCAACGCAGTTTCATAGCTTTCCCTGTGGCGGGAGCATATTGCGTCTGCCGCCACGAATACCACGTAGCCCCGACTGAGCAGGTCAAGCGCCGTTTGCAGTACGCATATATGCGCTTCCATGCCGGCTAATATGACCTGCTTCCTGTTTGTCGCGGCCAGGTCTTCGGAAAAATTATCAGCGCCTGCGCATGAAAAACAGGTTTTCTCGTATTGTTTCGTGCCGGCCGGCAATATCTTTTGAAGCTCGGGTTCGATATTGCCCAAGCCCTGGGGATATTGTTCCGTGGTAAAGATCGGGACTGCCAGCTTGCTTGCCGTATTAATCAACAGGCTGATATTTCTTTGCAGCCTGGCCAGGACTTTGGCCGGCATGACCGCGGTCAAACGCGTTTGAATATCCACAATAAGCAATACAGAGTCCTTTGCATCGCAAAGGGCGGCATGGTTTTCACAGGTATTTGACATGGTAGAGAAATCAGTTCAGCCAGCGATTGATATGGGAAAGGTCTTCCGTCGACAGGGAGCCCGAGGCTTGTTTCAAGCGCAGTGTATCAAGCAGGTAATCATAGCGGGCGCGGGCGTAATTCCGCTTGGCCTGGAAGGTAACGCGTTCCGCCGCGACGATGTCCACCGCAGTTCTCGTTCCGACCTCGAAGCCCGCTTCGGTGGCCTGCAGGGCGGTCTCGCTGGAGATGACAGCCTGTTTCAGCGCTTTGACCCGACTGATTCCGGAAATAACACCTAAATAGGCCTGGCGCGTCAGGCGTTGCGCGCTCCTGCGCGCCTGTTCCAATCGTTCCAGTTCCGCATCGAGGCGTTGCCGCGCTTCGCGCACCCGCGAGCTGACAAATCCCCCCTGGTACAAGGGAACGTTAAGTTGCAGTCCTATCGAGGTGGTTTCGCTTTTGAACGCGCCGAAACGGCCGCCCGTCCTGTCGAGGCCGTGTCGGGCAACCATGTCCAGGGTGGGCAGGTGACCCGCGAGTCGCCGCCTGGTTTCCCTGCGGTTGGTATCCACGGCATGTTGCGCGGCAACAACGCTTAGGTTCCGCTCCAATGCGGCGCCGGTCCATACATCGATTTCTTCGGGTTGCGGGCTTAACAGGGGCATGGTCTCGTCCAGGGCAGCCAGGCCCGAAAAATATTCGCCGGTGATCTCGCGCAATGCTTCCCGGGCATTGTCAACGTTGTTTCTCGCTTCTATTTCTGCGGCAAAAGCCTGGTCATAGCCCGCTTGCGCTTCCTGCACGTCGGTTATGGCATTTAATCCCACTTCGAAGCGTTGTTTCACCTGCTCTAATTGCCTGTCCAGGGATTTTTTTTCAGCATCGGCAAAACTCAGGTTGTCATGGGCGGCCAGGACATCGAAATAAGCTCCGGTTGTGCGGATAATCAAATCCTGCTGCGCGGCGGCCAGTTCCGCATCGGCCTGTTTAATTCGATTGTCCGATTGCAGGTATTGGATGATTCGATCGCCCCGAAATATGGGCTGGGTGACGTCCAGGCTGTAGCCGTGGCTGTTGAAGCTCACCTCGTTGGCAGGGTCGCCCGAAGGGTTGAATGCGCTGACCTTGATATCCTGATCGTTACTGAACGTATTGGCGCTGAGTGTGACGGATGGCAACAGTTGCGCCAGGGCCTGCGGCCGTTGTTCCAGGGTCACCCGTCTTTCCGCCGCCACCCGTCGGTATTGCGGATCACTGTTTTGCGCAAGCTCGTAAATTTCCAACAGGTCAAATGCATGAACAGGCTTGAGGCAGTTCAACAAAAAAATAAAATATAGCGCCGTGTAATTTTTCATGGTCAGAACCTGAATTGCGTTGGCGTGGGGGCGCCGACTAAAGGTGGAATGTCTGTTTCGAATAAAATTTCACTTGTCCACGCGTTTTCATTTATTCGTGTAATCAAAGTGGCCTGCATAAGCGGTGAGGTACCGACCGTGATAAACAGGCGTCCCCCGTTTTTCAGTTGTTCCTTGAAGCTGTCCGTTAATGCCGGTATCGAGCCGGTAACGACAATAGCGTCGTAAGGCGCATGTTTATCCCAACCGTTAACGGCATCCCGGGTAGTTAATTCCGTGTTGGCAATTTCATATTTGTTCAATCTGGTTTCAGCTGTTTTGGTAAATTCAGGAAAGATATCGACGCTGTGGACATGGCCGGCGGATTTTGCCAGCAAGGCGGTCAGGTAACCGCAGCCGGTACCGATTTCCAATACCGTATCATCGGGTTTAAGGTCAAGACTTTGAATAATACGGGCCTCTACTTTCGGCTCCAGGGTAAATTGACCCTTGCCCAGTGGTATTTGTGTATCGACAAATGCCATTTTTTTATGCTGTTCCGGGATAAATTCTTCCCTGTGGATAGCGGCAATCAAGTCCAGTATATTTTGGTCCAACACCTCCCAGGTTCGGATTTGCTGTTCGATCATGTTAAGACGAGCTTGTTCGTAATCCATGGTTCATTCTGACCTTATGACTGAAGATTATGATCTTGTCCTGGATTATACTACAGATTGAACGACATTCTGATTGTTATTGACTGTAATAAAAATGCTATTATACCCAATCAGAGTGCAGCTGGGGGCGTCCGTGTTCGGGCTGAGAATGACCCTTCGAACCTGATCCGGTTTATACCGGCGTAGGGAAGCACGCATGCTCGCCCTTCAGTCTATGCACTCATCAGCCCCCAATAAGATGACAGGAGATGAATATGAGCGCAGTCCTTGATAAATTTCAAAGCGACAAAGCCAGGGTCGATAGCCAGGCCATACAGTCTTTTCCCTGTTCCAACAAGATTTACGTGCAGGGTTCGCGCAATGATATCCGGGTGCCGATGCGGGAAATCACGTGCGCTGATACGCCGTCAGCGCGTGAACTTGGAAAGAATCCTCCTGTCACGGTATATGACACCTCCGGCCCTTATACGGACCCGGCTGTCAGCATCGACATTCGGCAGGGCCTGGCCGGCCCCAGGGATGGCTGGATAAGCGCAAGGAACGATACAGCGCAGCTTGACGCCTTGTCCTCCACTTATGGCCGGAAGCGCTCGAGTGATGGCAACCTGGTCGAATTACGCTTTGCCCATTGTAAAACGCCGCGCCGGGCAAAGAGCGGCTGCAACGTGACGCAAATGCATTATGCGAGGCGCGGCATCATTACGCCTGAAATGGAATTCATCGCAATCCGGGAGAACCAGCGCCTGCATGAATATCATGACAAGAGCCTGTTGAAACGACACCCGGGCGTTCCTTTTGGCGCGCGAATCCCGGCTGAGATCACCCCTGAGTTTGTCCGTTCCGAGGTTGCCGCAGGCCGGGCGATCATCCCTGCCAATATTAATCACCCGGAAACGGAACCGATGATCATAGGCCGGAATTTTTTAGTCAAGATCAATGCCAACATCGGCAACTCGGCGGTCACGTCTTCCATTGCCGAGGAAGTGGAGAAAATGACTTGGGCGATACGCTGGGGCGCCGATACGGTCATGGATTTATCCACGGGCAGGAACATCCATGAAACCCGGGAGTGGATCATCAGGAACTCACCGGTTCCCATAGGTACCGTTCCCATTTACCAGGCGCTCGAAAAGGTCAATGGCAAGGCGGAAGAATTGACCTGGGAAATCTATAGGGACACACTGGTGGAGCAGGCTGAACAGGGGGTAGATTATTTTACCATTCATGCGGGTGTCCGGCTGCCTTACATTCCGTTGACGGCAAACCGGCTCACCGGTATTGTCTCACGGGGGGGGGCGATACTGGCAAAATGGTGTCTGGCCCATCACCGGGAAAATTTTCTCTATACCCACTTTGAAGAAATATGTGAAATCATGCGGGCATATGACGTGGCATTCTCGCTGGGTGACGGGTTAAGACCGGGTTCGATTGCCGACGCCAATGATGAGGCGCAGTTTTCGGAACTGGAGACCTTGGGGGAGTTGACTCAAATCGCCTGGCGGCATGACGTGCAGGTGATGATCGAAGGCCCCGGCCACGTGCCGATGCACTTGATCCGGCAAAACATGGAGAAACAACTTGGAAGCTGCGCCGAGGCGCCGTTTTACACCCTGGGGCCCTTGACAACGGATATCGCGCCCGGATACGATCATATTACTTCGGCAATCGGCGCCGCCATGATAGGTTGGTACGGCACGGCCATGTTGTGTTACGTTACCCCGAAAGAACACCTGGGTCTGCCAAACAAGGATGATGTAAAAGACGGCATCATCGCTTATAAAATCGCCGCCCATGCAGCCGACCTGGCCAAAGGGCATCCCGCGGCGCAACTCAGGGATAATGCGCTGTCCAAGGCGCGGTTTGATTTTCGCTGGGAAGATCAGTTCAACCTGGCCCTGGACCCGGACAAGGCCAAGGAATTTCATGATGAAACCTTGCCGAAAGATGCCCATAAGGTCGCCCATTTCTGTTCGATGTGCGGCCCGAACTTCTGCTCGATGAAAATCACCCGGGACGTTCGCGATTATGCAAAGCAACAAGGCATAGACAACATGGATGAGGCAATATCAAGGGGACTCGATGACATGGCGAATGAATTCAAGCGGCAGGGGGGAGAGATTTATAACAAGACGTAATTCCGCATATTATCCTCCCGGATAGCCTGTCTGTTGATGTTTTATGACTGACTTTGACCGATTAATCGTCTCATCGCCCGACCCTGAAGTCGCCGCAATCAGGTTTGAGCGAATGCGTGAGGATGTATCGCTTCGGAAAGAACTTGATTCCCTGCCTGAAGCCCTCGCAGCCGACTTCATCAACATCACCGGTTATTCGACTTTTCTGTTTAATTATATCTGCCGCAACCCACAAGCGCTCCGCTTGTTGGGCGCTCCTTGTGAAATCAGCCGGGAACAGTTGAATGACGTGAATGATCACGAAACGTTGCGCCGATTCAAATATGAGCAACTGCTGAAAATAACCTGGATGGATATTTCCCGCGCTTATCCCTATGAAATCATCTTGAACCGGTTGAGCCTGCTTGCGGATTTAATCGTCGATAAAGCATTTCATCTCTGCTTTTCGGTAGCTGATAAAACGGCTGAATCCATTAATGTTTTTGCCTTGGGCAAGTTAGGGGCGAGTGAATTGAATTACAGCTCTGACATTGACTTGATACTTACCTGCGTCAACTACGACGAGTCCGGCATTGAAGCCCATGAGCTGCAAAGACTGCTGTTGAATAAAGTAAGACGGTTTACACAAGGCCTGGAGGAGCGCACCGATGTCGGGTTTCTATACCGGGTTGACCTGAAGCTTCGTCCCTGGGGCAAGAGCGGGCCCTTGTTTCTGTCAGTGGATGAGACGGAGAGTTATTACGAGGCGAGCACCGAAGCGTGGGAGCGGCTGGCATGGTTGCGCGCCAGGTGTATAGCGGGCAATGAACAAATTGGGCGGGACTTCCTGGCCCGGATGCGCCCCTTTACCTTCATGCGTTCCCTGAGCAGCGCCGACCTGGAGAGGTTTGTTGGAATAAAGGAAGAAATGGCCAAAATCAGGGAGCGTAGCGGCCAGTGGCACGTCAAACTCGGCCGGGGTGGCATCAGGGACATTGAATTTTTTATCCAGATACTCCAGTTGGTCAACGGCGGCAAACATGCCGGGCTGCAAACGACCAATACCCTGACTGTACTGAAAGGGTTGCGGGAGCTGGATTTTATCAGCCTTGAAGAAGAGCGGGAAATCAAGACTGCCTACCTGTTCCTGAGGCGCCTGGAGAACAGGCTGCAAATGGTGGATGAGAAGCAGGTTCACTCGCTACCGGATGATGAGGCCGGCAGGCTCAGGGTGGCGCGTTCTTTGCTCGTCAACGGCAATTCCAACGACGAAATTCTGGCGAACTTCAGCCGTCATCTCAGCGCCAGCCGCGCGCTGGCGGAGCGGTATTTTGAAAAAGTCCTGCCGGGCGCTTCCGAGGCCCCCGCCGAGGCGGATAAAAAACCCCCGATCACGTTTGCCGAGGCCTGGAATAAAGTCCAGGCGGAGACCAGTTTTGCCAGGTGGAATGAATTATGCGAAAAGGAAAGATGGGGCGACCGGCCTGCTGAGAAGAACCTGTTGATCAATATTTTCGGCGCCAGTTGGTATTTCACCCGGTATATCTTTTTTCGGGGATATGAAATTACCGAGCTGGTTGATAATTATCGGGATAAATCCATAAGCGCAGAGACCGTATCGCAAAGCCTGTACGTCGATGTGGATGAACAGGATATTGAACGGAACCTGTACATTCTCTCCTCCGTTAAAAATCAATGGATGCTGTTCATACTTATCCAGTTTTTGCAGGGGGAGACGACTCTTTCCGAGATGGAAAAAAATTTAACCCTGTTGGCCGAATGCGTTTTTACTGCCGTGATAAAAGAATTAGAAAAGGTGAACCGGCAATTGTTCAGGAACATGGCGGTGTTGGCTATGGGCAGGATGGCGGGGCGCGAAATGATATTCGGCTCCGACCTGGACTTGATATTTTTGTACAAATCGAAATCGACCGAAGATACGACGCAAGTTTCAAAGCAGGTTCAGGGCTTATTGCGTCACCTGGCCACGGTATCCCCCGCCGGTTTGTTATACGAAGTGGATACGCGTTTACGTCCCCACGGCGCGGCGGGTTCATTGGTCACGTCGGTGGCGTCTTTTATAGACTATCACCGGTCGGACCGGGCGGTATGGGAAAGACAGATGATGACGCGTTGCCGGCCGATATATGACCCGGAAAATATCGGTCGCGAGACAATGCAGGCAATATCCGGCGCCATCTATGCCGACCATGACGTGGAAATATTAAGGGACGAAATCGCAAAAATGCGCAGCCTGATAGAGGAAACCCTGGGCCAGCCCCGCAACAAGCATGAAATTAAAAGAGGCAAAGGCGGTCTCATGGATATTGATTTTCTCACCCACTTTTTGCAGCTGAGCCATGGGAAAGAACATGATGAACTGCAAACGGCAAGTACGCGAACGGCCTTGAGCAAGTTGTCCGGGTTGAATTATCTTGAAACGGAAACCGCCGAATTCCTGGCAAAAGCATACGATTATTTGAAGAAGATGGAGACCTGCACCCGCTTGATAGACTTGAAAGCCGCCAGCGTCATTCCTACGTCTCACGAACAAAATGCAGTTCTGTCAAGGGGCATGGGATATGCAGACGCCGAAACCGAGGCATTCATGACGGAATTCCTGGCAACCACCCAAAGAGTCAGGACCGAATTTACCCGATTTCTCGCCTGATGGCCGAAAAATACGGAAAAGTGTGAAGTTTGAAGTGTGAAATCATTTCTTCGCCTTTACTCCCTTTCAAACTTCATAACTTGTGCGATACTTTATTTCTGCCTGACAGTTTTGCCGCATACAGGGCCGCATCGGCTTTTTCGACTAAATCGCCGGGGGGCAGGTCCCGTGTCGGGATCATCGTCGCAACGCCAAGGCTCGCAGTGACGACCTTGCTTATCTTCGAGGTCTTGTGCTCAATGGTCAATTCCTCAATGGATTGTCGGATCCGATTTGCCAGGTTGAGCGCATTTTCCAACTTCGTGTCAGGCAGGATCAGGATAAACTCCTCGCCGCCGTAACGCGCGGCCAAGTCACCCCCGCGCTTGGCGTGTTCATTGATTACATGGGCAATTCGACAGAGACACTTGTCGCCTTCCCGGTGTCCGTAGTGATCATTGAACAGCTTGAAGTGATCAATATCACAGAGAATCAGGGAAACAGGCACGCCGGCACGCATCGACCGTCCCCATTCCTTGCGCAGGAATTCATCGAAACAGCGACGATTTGCAATTTCCGTCAAGTCGTCCCGGGAAGACAGGGCCAGTAATTTTTCAACCTTGTCTTCGGCTTCGGCTTTTTCCCGTTTCAGTTTTTCTTCCGTTTTCCGGGCGCGGGCCAGCTCGCGTTCCAGCGCCATGACCCGCCGGCTTGCTCGAAACGCGTTTTTTAATGCACGGACAATCTGCATGGGGTCTAATCAGGGTTTAATCAGGCGCTTTCGCAGGGAAAGAATTTGTCTTCCGGTATGTATGGGAGCAGGGCATTTTTACAAAAAGACCACAACTCATCACGCAGGGTTTCCCGATACGTGATCATCCCCTTGCTTGTTTCATCCAGCGGCGAGGCAAACAGGACTTCCTCCGGGTAGAGTCGCGACAGGCTTTGATAAAACGATTTGGGCAGGCGAAAACTCCCGATACTGACCGAATGCAGCATCTGCGCGTCTATTTGTTCAAATATCTGCGCGAACAGCGCTTCGTATTGTGATTGAGCGCCTTCCTGGTAGATGAGTGGGTCGAAGCGCAGCCCGATTTGCCAGCCGCGTGCCTGGAGTTGGCGTAGCGCCGTTATTCGTTTGCCCACCGGGGGGGCTTTATGTTCGAGCGCCCCGGCGATTTCTTCGGGGGTGAAACTGTATGCAACGATACAGTTCGGCATGGGCTCTGCCGCCAGTAGCGAGCGGATTTGCGTGCTCTTGGTGCGCAGCTCCAACAGCGCCTGGGGATATTGCCTGAACACCGGCAGGAATTCTTTAACAAAATCCGTGACGGGGTCCAGGGCCAAACTGTCACAGTCATACCCGGAAAAGAAATGTATCGAGTCATCTCCTGCCGCTTTGATTTTTTCGATGATGGCTTCGATAAAATCGTCATAGTTCACGAATATGACGTAATGCGCCGACCGATACATGCCTTGTAAAAAACAATAACGGCAATCATAGATGCAATTCAGCATGTGCGAGAAATAATAATTTTGTTTGCCCCCGATGGCATATTCGGCAGGGGAGGGGAGTACGTGGTTGCCAAACTTTTTTGCCAGGATCAGCGCCGGGTTGATTTTCTGCAGGCGAAAGTTTTGCGCCTTGCGATTGAAAATTTCGGTATAACGCTCACACTCGGTAACGACTGCGCCGGGGTAACGTTGCATGATGGCTCGCGCCCGGGGGTGCTCGACTATGGCTTCCTCGATGTAAATTTGATCGATCATTGACGCCCGTCAGCGAAGATTTACCGGGGCTTTGTCGAGTTCGTCCCGTAGGTGCTCAAGGACTTGCGTAGCGGAATTTTGCCTGGCCAGGCGTTTTTCCAGGGGCGCTTGCCCAAGCGGTTCCCGGCGATACAGGACGTTCCACTTTCTCAGCAACGTTTTTAATTGATGTCTTTGGCTGGCGGTAAAATGCCGGCTTTGAACTATCCTGTCGAACCCTTCGGCAAGACGCTCAAGCTGTTGTTGTTTCTTCGAGAGCGGCAGCAGTTGTTGGATGACTTCATCGATTACGGGCAGGTTTTTTGTGATTAACCGGCTGAGCAAGTCCGGGTTGATTTCATCCATTGATTGGCTGGCATTATCCGAGATGATCTTTATTACCTGCACGAGTTCCAGCGTCGCAAACTTTGTAACGGCCTGGAAAAATCCGGCGCCTTCCATGTCGAATAACTCCGTTCGGTATTCCCTGCCGGGTTTGTCTAAAGTAAGCAGTTCATGCACGGGCAGCGCGGTTGTAAAAACCCGGGATGGAAACCAGGTTTGCCCGGCGCCGGCGTCGGTTATCTTTTTTGTTATCACCGCCTGGCCTATGGGCAGGCTGGCGTGTCCCGCCGTCCCCACGTTGATCCACGCGTCCGATTTGCCTGAGTTGAAATAATCACGAGTGGCATTCACGGCCGCCCCGGCGGCTGACTTGCCCATGCCGGATATCGTCAGCGCGCTATCCGTCTCCGGGCGGTGATAAATTTGAAATGCCCCGGCTTTCGGTTGCAGCTGCAGGCGGTAGTAATCGATCAACGGCTGGGCTTCAGGCTTCAAGGCGCAGATAATATGGAGCATCAGTATCCCGCTTTGGTTTTCAATGCAATTTTTCCCGGTTGGTCCGGGCCACCGGCAACCTGGTTGGCATATTGCGCCAACAGCTTTTCACATTCGGGTACAAATATCGGGTTGCCATGTTTTTTTGCGCCGTTCAGATAAATTCTTGTTTTACCGACTAACGCGGTTATGGCCGCCTGCCTGTCAGACGGTTCCAGCTCCGCTTCATTGAGAATTTTGTCAATAGCCCTTATTCGATACCGGTCCATTCCCCAATACTTGTTCGAGAGCTGGTCATCGTGTCCGCCGTATTTTGTAATCAGCGGTTTGTCGATAAACAATACCGGCATACGCGCGCAGATCCGCAACCACAGGTCATAGTCTTCACAGACCGGCATTGCTTCATCAAACAGGCCGACCTGCTCAAACACGCGCCTGTGTATCATAACGGACGAAGGCGAGATAACACAAAGGGGAAGGCAATGCCTGAAGATGGAACCACCGTATTTTCTGTGTTTGCGCATCTGGTTTACCCGGACTCCGTTGCGAACCCACAATTCGTTGGTATGGACGACGCATCCACCGGAAGAATTTTCGATTTTCCGGACCTGTCGCTCCAACTTGTCGGGAAACCAGGTGTCATCCGAGTCTAAAAACGCCAGCCAATCCCCTTTTGCCGCGCGTATTCCCGCGTTCCTGGCGGCGCTCACCCCCTGGTTTTTTTGTGAGATTAACTTGATCTCAGGATGACATCGGGAAACGAGCTTTTCCGTTGTGTCAGTGGAGCCGTCGTCGACGATGATGATTTCAGCAGGGGCATAATTCTGGCCGATAACCGAAGCCAGGCATCTCGGCAACAGGCGCGCGCGATTGTAGCTGGGAATAATAACGCTAATGGACTTCATGGATTTTGCCGGGCAAGATTTTGGGGACAGTTTACTTAATTCACGGCAATTAAGTAAACTGTCCCCTTATGTCGCGGCTTAAAGATAAAATTATGGTAATCACCGGCGCCGGTTCGGGGATAGGGCGCGCCATCGCGCTTGCCGGCGCCAGGGAAGGGGCAAGGGTCGTCATCAATTACCGGAAGTCGGAGGCTAAGGCAAAAGACGCAGTCGCCGAAATACAGGGTTTTTCCGGGCAGGCGATTGCAATACAGGCGGATATTTCAGCCCCGGCTGCCGTTGACCGGTTGATCGACAGGGTTATGACCGAGTTCAACCGCATTGACGTGTGGGTGAATAATGCCGGCGCGGATATCCTGACCGGCGTCAACGCAAAGCAGACCGATGAACGAAAACTGACTGAATTAATCGAAGTGGACTTGAAAGGGACTATCCATTGTTGCTGGGCCGTTACGCCCGTCATGCAGCGACAAGGCAGCGGTGTCATTATCAATATGTCCTGGGACCAGGCGATTCACGGTTACCGGGGAACCAACCCGCAGATGTTTTCCGCGGTCAAGGCCGGTGTGCAGGCGTTCAGCAAATCGCTTGCCAAAACCGTTGCCCCCGGCATCAGGGTCAACGTATTGGCGCCGGGCTGGATTGCAACCGCTTTTGCCAGGGAAGTCATGCCTGAGAATTATTACTCCGAACGCGTGGATGAGATTCCCCTGAAAAGATTTGGCGTCCCGGATGACGTGGCCCGGGCGGCGGTGTTCCTGGCCTCCGATGATTCCGCCTATATGACCGGCGCAGTGCTCAACGTAGGCGGCGGCGTTGTCTGATAACAGGGGGATGGCCGATGAAAGAAAACCAGGTTGAAATACCCGTTGACTCCCAGCAGGCAGTATCCGCATCGAGAGCGCCGGAAGCGCTGGCCGACGCGCAAAACACTGAATCCGGTCAATAACAAATGACTGCTCCGCCTTGCCGACCTTCATCCGTCATTTTCTTTATATTGGCGTTCTCTCCCTGCGCATTTGCCGTGGGGGAATATGAGGCGGCGCGGCGGGATATGATCGAGGCAGTCAACTCGATGGTTGCCGATACCCGGAGTTATACCGGCTTGGCCAGCCTGGATGACAAGGTCATGCAGGCCATGGCCGCCGTGCCGCGCCACGAATTCGTGCCCGCCCCCCTGCGTAAATTTGCCTACCTGAATGATCCGTTGCCTATCGGAGAGAGGCAGACGATTTCACAACCGTATATTGTCGCATTGATGACGCACCTGGCCGCGCCGGATAAAGCTGCCGTCGTGCTGGAAGTCGGGACAGGTTCCGGTTACCAGGCGGCAGTCCTGTCGCGCCTGGTTCATCACGTTTATACCATTGAAATCATCGAAGCCTTGGGCAAACGGGCAAAGAACACACTGGCGCGCCTCGGCTACGATAATGTCACCGTGATAATCGGTGACGGTTACAACGGCTGGCAAGAACACGCGCCTTACGATGCAATCATAGTGACCGCCGCTCCTGAGCAGGCGCCGCAACCTTTAATCGAGCAGCTAAAAACAGGCGCGCGCATGGTGATACCGGTCGGCGCCCAATATCAATATCAATCATTGCAGGTACTCGAAAAACAGAAATCCGGCAAAATAGAAATCAAAGACGTCCTGCCCGTGGGTTTCGTACCCCTCACGCGAGGACGATGACAGCTGCTCCCGCGCTCGCTGAATATTCCCACCACGAATTTTCAGTGTTGACGACCCGCGGCAAAAAACATCTTGACAACATGGGGACAGTCGGATTAATCTTTATCCGGTTCCCCAATTTTACAGGGATGAACCGAGAATCATTTTTTGTAATGGCATGTTTCCCACAGTGACCCGGTAAGCTGGAGAGTGGGAAGAAACTGGTAAAAGGAGAAAACCATGAATCCAGAAATCATCAGCATCATCTCAGTAGGCGCAGTAATCATCGGCCTTATCCTTCAAATCCGCAAAGAAGTCCGCGAAGATCGTAAAGAATCCCGCGAAGATCGTAAAGAAGCTCGCGAAGATCGTAGAGAAGCCCGCGAAGATCGTAAAGAAATCCGCGCTGAAATCGCCGTGATACAGACCGGCATGACCAGCTTGCGTGAACGCATGGCACACCTTGAAGGATTGATCGAAGGACTACGGGAAGCCATAACTGCCCGGGTCCAATAAACAGTGGCCCGGTAAGCCGGAGGGTGGGAAGAAACTGGTAAAAGGAGAAAACCATGAATCCAGAAATTATCAGCATCATCTCAGTCGTCAGCATCATATCGGTGGGCGCGGTAATCATCGGCCTTATCCTTCAAATCCGCAAAGAAGCCCGCGACAATCGTAGAGAAGTCCGCGAAGATCGTAAAGAAATCCGCGCCGGAATCGCCGTGATACAGGCTGGCATGACCAGCTTGCGTGAACGGATGACGCGCCTTGAAGGATTGATCGAAGGACTACGGGAAGCCATAACTGCCCGCGCCCAATAAGGATTATTCTCAAATGAGGTGGGTCTCGGCTCTTTAGTCCATTGCGAGATCTAGACGCGATAGCGGTATAAATACCAGGAACCGATGCTCCTGTAGGGGCGCCAGCGTTCCGCGACTTTCAAAATGGCTTCCGTGTCGTCTTGCGGGACCTTATAGGCTTTTGCGATGGCTTTTCTCAATACCAGGTCGTTGACTGGGAATACGTCAGGCCGCGCAAGACCGAACAATAAGTACATATCCACCGTCCAGTCACCGATGCCTTTGACTTCCTTCAATCTCCGGCGAATGGTGTCATCATCTTCTGATTGCAGCTTTGTGAGATGTAACGTCCCGTTCTCGATTTTCCCGGACAGGTCGTGAATGTAGTCACACTTTCTTGTAGAAAGCCCGGTTGCTTTTAACTCACTCCGGGTTTTTTCGAGCGCTTTTTGAGGGGTGATTTTACCCTTTGGAAAAGTCGCCCGAAATCGGGCCATTATCGTATCGGCCGCCGCTTTGGATAATTGCTGGCTGACAATCGAGTTCACTAAAAACTCGAAGTCAGCGTCTCTCCCGATTAACCCGCAGCCACCGATTTCATTGATGATTTTTGCCAGTCGTTTATCCTTTTTGCATAAATAGCGGACTGTCTGTGCCAAGTCTTGCAATGCCATATCGTGTTTTCAGGAAAGATGCAGTGTATCGACGCCCGCTGGAAATAGTGAAAGGCAAGCAAATCCAGTATGGATTCAGGCGGTGGTTTCCTGTTCTTCGGCGAGCGTCTTCGTCAGGGTAACGTAATCGGTTTTCCCCGTGCCTAAAACCGGCAACTCTTTGACGTATACTACCTCCCGCGGGATGTAAAGTTCTCCGTACTTGAGTTCCTGCGCCTTTGCCTGGAAGAGTTTTCGCTCGGCCCCGTCGCAATCCGTGACTAATATGATTTTTTCTCCCTTACGTTCATCGGGCAAGGATACCGCGGCATGGTTGAAGTCCGGCCAGGCAGCGTTTGCCAACTCTTCCACAGCGGTGAGAGAAATCATTTCGCCGCCGATTTTAGCGAAGCGTTTTGCCCGTCCCAAAATCTCGATGTACCCGTCCGGGTCGATTGCGGCTATGTCACCGGTATCGTACCAGCCGTCACCCCGGTCTGTCAGCGGCGGTTGCAGGCCTCCCCCTGAACCATGCAGCAAGTAACCCAGCATGACGTTTGGCCCTTTTACCACCAGACGCCCGCCGGCCTCTATGCCTTCGACGGGGACCAGGTAAGCCTCCATGCCCGGCATCAGTTTTCCCACGCTGCCGATTTTATGATTGAGCGATGTATTCACTGAAATCACGGGACTGCATTCCGTCACGCCGTATCCCTGTAATATGCGTATGCCGAATTTTTCCATCCAGAGTTTTTGCGTATCGTCACGCAGCTTTTCAGCCCCGGCAAGCGTGTAGCGCAGTGAATTGAAATCGTAAGCGTGGGCATGACGGGCGTAACCCTTGAGGAAAGTATTGGCGCCGAATAAAACCGTCGCGTTTGTTCCGTATGCCAGTTCAGGAATCACCCGGTAATGTAAAGGCGTGGTGTATAGAAATATCCTGCTGCCGCCCAGCAGGGGCATCAGGCAACCGACGTTCAAGCCGAACGAATGAAATAAAGGGAGGCAACTGAAGAATACGTCACTCGGCAGGAAGTCAATGCGGCAGCGCACCTGGGCGAAGTTCGACAGCAAATTCCGGTGGGATAATACCACCCCTTTTGGAACGCCTTCCGAGCCGGAAGTAAACAGGATGGTTGCGGGGTCGCCGGCGCTTCTATGCCGTGAAACCCGGCGATAATGCGCCCGGGGATAGTAGCTGCGAAGCAAGCCGATCAATTTATCCGCCAACCCGATACGGCCACGCAAGTCCTCCAGATAAACCAGGTTCACGTGTCCTTGCAGTTCTTCGGCGACGGCTTCCAACGAGACGTTTTCTATGAATCGCCTGGAAGTGTAAACCGTTTTGATCGAGGCCGTTTCACACGCTTTTATCAATAACTGGATGCCGGTCGTATAGTTGAGCATGGCGGGAATGCGACCCAGGTATTGCAAGGCCAGGTAACTCACTATGGCCGCTGCCACGTTCGGCAGCAACAAGCCGACGCGCTCATCGGACTGCGTATCCCCGCGTAACGCCCGGGCGAGGATAAAGGCGCGCGTGAATAACTGTGAATAGGTCAACGGTTCGCGGTTAATATCTTCTAAGACGAGGTGGTTTTTTCCGAACAACTTCGCCGCGTCCAGGATGGCGCCGAATACCGTGTTGTCATAGTCGTAACAGGCAAAGGCCAACTTGTACATCAGGTTTTGCATCGCCATCATCACAGCTTTACGCCGCTCATGCCCCTGTATTGATGCGTCGATATTTATTTTCTCGGGCGCCAGCGCCTTGAGCCTGATTTTGGGAAAGAGCACGATCTTTCCGCGTCCTTTCATATAGGACAAGGGGCTGTATTGCGTGCCCTCGATGGCGATAGGTAATATTGTGGCCCCTGATTTATCCGCTATCAGCCCCGGTCCTTCGTAGATCTTCATTAAAACGCCGGTTGTCGTGATACGACCTTCCGGGAAGATAACGGCTTTTCGATCTTCCTTCAGAAATTTAATCATGGACTTCACCGACAACGGGTTGGCCGGGTCCATGGGGAACAGATCCACGAATTTGAGAAACGGCCGGTAGGTTTTTTTGACGGCAGCCTGTGTATTGATTGCAAACGTGGGTGTTTCGGGCAGCCAGGCGTAGAGCAGGACGCCGTCCAAAAGCGAGGCATGGTTGGCGACAATCAATACCCTGTTCCCGGCCCGGGCATAATGTTCCATCCCGGTTACTTCGACTTTATAGAGCAACCTCAGCAGACAACGCAGAAGGAATTTCACCAACTTGAGCATCCCGCCATTTTACGGGAAATCGGAAAGTTTGAATACAGGGGAACGGAAGTATCAGCAATTCCCGCTAATAGTGGGTTTGGTGGCTGTTTTGGAGTGACTAACGCCAGGGATGGGCGCGGGACGGGCCAGGGCTGACCCATGGAACGGAAAAACAACTACCAAACCCACTGTTAGTGGAAACTGTTGCGGAAGTATTTGCTCAGGCGCCGACGGATTGGACGATTAATTTCTGGTTGGGGCGCAGGAAACTGTTTTTGCGCACTTTATTCCATGCCAGTAATTGCTCCACCGTGACATTGAATTTTTTTGCTATCAACCAGAGGGAGTCGCCTTTTTTCACAGTGTAGTAAAACGAGCCTTTACCGGTTTGGCGGGCGTCAACAGAAGAGTCGTCAGATTTTTCATTCCCACCAGGAAGCCACAGGTTCAGTTTCTGTCTCGGACGTAAAAATTTCCTTGAAGAAATTCCGTTCCAGTTTGCCAATTGGCTAACGCTCACGCCGTATTGTCTGCCGATGTCCCAAAGCGTATCGCCGCGTTTCACGGTATAGATATATTTGTTTCCATCCCCGGCGCGCTTGAGCCCGCGCAAACGCCGGTTATCCAGACTTAAAGAATAGTGCTTATTCGATTCTTTGGCGACCGGGATCAACAGGTCTCCGCCGGCCCGGATTAAATTACTGCGTAAATTATTTACCTTTTTCAGCGTCGTTACGGAGGTTCGGTGACGGGCAGCTATCCCTCCAAGCGTTTCATCAGGCCTGATGATATGCCTTTCCCAGTTGACCCTTTCGGTTTCAGACAACCGGCCAAGCCCCTGTAGAAATGATTTTTCGCCGGCAACCGGCACCAGTAACCGGTGCGGCCCGTCCGGGTCGGTTGCCCAGCGATTGAACCCGGGGTTCAGGGTGTATAATTCATCCATGCTCAGGTTTGCCAATTTTGCCGCGGTGGCAAGATCGATTTGACTGCCTGTGTCGACCTGGGCGAAGTAAGGTTCGTTGGTTATCGGCGTCCACGTGACGCCGTGTTTTTTTGGATTGGCGACAAGTTCGGTCACGGCCAGCAGACTGGGCACGTAGCCTCTTGTCTCCCTGGGCAGACGTAGCGAGAAGAAGTCGGTCTTTTGCCCTTTTTTTCGATTGCGTTGAATAGCGCGGGCCACGTTGTTCTCACCCGTGTTATAGGCCGCCAATGCCAGCAACCAGTCACCGTTGAATTGCTTGTTCAGCTTTTCCAGGTAGTCGAGGGCGGCCCTGGTCGCTGCAACGATATCTCTCCTGCCGTCATACCACCAGTTTTGTTTCAATCCGTAAATTCTGCCCGTGCCGGGAATGAATTGCCAGATGCCTGAGGCATCGCTCGGCGAGTAGGCAAAGGGATGAAATGCGCTTTCTACTATCGGCAACAGCGCCAGCTCCATGGGGAGGTTGCGTTTCTCGACTTCCTCGACTATATGAAATAAGTATGGCGTTGCCCGCGCTGCGACCCGGTCCAGGTACTTTTGATTTCTTGCAAACCAGGCAAGTTTTGCTTTGACCGTGCGGTTGTCCAGGTGGCGCGGAAGGGAAAGCTCGCTGTTCAGTCTCTGCCAGACGTCGGTATATTGCGGCGCCAAATTATCCGGTTGTTCGCCGGCTGCCGGCATTGCCAATGAATTTGACGGGGCGCTCGTTGCCGGCTCATGGGCTTCCCCGCTGGTCGGCCTCGTGATTTCCGCTTCGGGAGCGGGAACCGCTACTGTCTCCGCAGTCTGCCGGGCGGGAACTGCCGCTGTTTCCACAGCTTGCTTGGTGGGAGATAAATTACAGGCGCTTAATAAGAACGCGGCGCTTATTGTCAGTATCAAACGAGGATTTTTCATCGGCGAATGTTAGGCTGGTATTCCGTGACAGGTCAAGCATTTTTTCAATTAACTTCAAAAAAATCAATAAATAACCAATGGATCGCTAAAATTTTATTCAATACCGCCCGCGCTTGCCGGAAATATCAGGCAAGGAGTCGGTGGACAAGCGCTATATAAAGGGAGCGTCATTCCGGGCTTGACCCAGAATCTGGTTTCAAACATCAAGGCTAATGGTGTAAGATTTCATATATAAAGCCGGTTTTACAGGATGATGGAAATGGAAAAAAATTTGACTGAATTTACCCGCGCAGGGTTCTCTTCATGGTTGGCGGGTGAGCTGGGTAAAGTTCTGTCACGATACGAACAGGAAAGAGTCAACCGGATGTTGTCGGGCTTGTTTGGCTATCACGTTGCTCAAATCGGCTATTATCAGGGTGGAGCGCTGCATTCCACCAGCCATATCGGGCACAAAGTGGTGCTTCACCTGGAAGAAGACGGTTTGCGGAATGCTGACTGCGGTGTATTAGCCGGCGCCGATTCATTGCCCTTTGCCGCAGACAGCATCGACGTCGCGATCATTCCCCATGTCCTTGAATTTACCCCGACGCCCTATGCGGTGCTGAAAGAGGTTGAACGAATCCTGATCGCCGACGGCCACTTGATCATTATCGGCTTCAACCCATGGAGCATTTGGGGATTGTGGCGTTGGCTCCCGCCATGGCGTGACGAACCGCCATGGAACGGCCGTTTTTATCACGCGGCAAGGGTCAAAAACTGGTTGGCTGAACTCGATTTTGAAGTGCTTGAAGTTGATCAATTTTTGTTTCGCCCCCCCTTCAAACACGTGAACATGATGCGCCGGCTGTTATTTTTGGAAAAATTGGGGAAATTTTGCTGGCCGTTTTTCAGCGGCGCCTATATCATGCTGGCCAGGAAGCGGGTCACGCCTTTGACCCCGATCAAAATGCGTTGGCGCAACCAGCGCAAAATCATCGCCTCCGGCGCTTCGACAGGCCCGGCGACAATGACAGACTCCAACACCGCTTCAATGGCCGACTTAACCTGCATACCTCACCTTTTCCAGGCGAAACGAAAGGTCTCCGCATCCCCCGCCTGTCCCGTTCAGGGATGGAGTTGAATGGACAAGCTTGTTGAAATTTTTACTGACGGCGCCTGTCGCGGCAACCCGGGTCCCGGTGGTTGGGGGGCATTGCTGCGCTATAACGGCGCAGAGAAAGAATTATCCGGCGCCGAGTCGCAGACGACCAACAATCGCATGGAATTAATGGCGGCGATAATGGCTTTACAGGCCCTGAACGAGTCTTGTCGAATATGCTTGACAACGGATTCGAGTTACGTAAAAAACGGCATTATGGAATGGATAAAAGACTGGAAACGTCGCGGCTGGCGAACGGCGTCCAGGAAGCCGGTAAAGAACCAGGATCTTTGGCAGCGCCTGGATGAATTGACGAACTCGCACAAAATCGAGTGGCGCTGGGTAAAGGGCCACAGCGGTCACGTGGAAAATGAACGGGTTGACGCGCTGGCGAATATTGCGATAGATAACATGCTTGAAAACTGCTGACGGGTCTCGAAAATGCGTCAAATAATATTGGATGTTGAAACAACCGGATTAGAGCCTGAAAAGGGGCATCGAATTATTGAAATCGGTTGTGTCGAGTTAAAGGATCGCCGCAAGACAAACCGTATCTTTCATCATTTTTTAAATCCTGAGCGGGAAATAGAGGACGGCGCCTATGACGTGCACGGTATAAGCAGGGAAGACCTGCAAGGAAAACCGGTTTTCAAGGATATCGCGCGGGAATTCATCGAGTTTATTCGGGATAGTGAAATCATCATCCATAATGCGCCGTTCGATGCGGGTTTTATCGATATGGAACTGTCCCGGTTGGGGAAACAATGGGGAGCCTTGGGGGATTATTGCCAAATCACCGATACCTTGCTGATGGCAAGGGAATTACACCCGGGGCAAAGAAACAGCCTGGATGCATTGTGTCTGCGTTACCAAGTTGATAATTCGCGGCGGGACCTCCATGGCGCCCTGCTAGACGCGCAAATCCTGCTGGATGTTTATCTGGCAATGACCGGAGGCCAGGAGAGTTTATTGCTGGATGAAGAAGTTGACAGGCGCCCTCAATCAGGTGATAGCCAGCCCCGGTTTGCCAGAAAGAAAACCAGGCTTAAAGTCATAGAGCCGACCGAAGACGAACTGGCGGCCCACCATAAGATGCTGGCCCTGATCGAACGTGAAAAGGAAACAGCTTAGCCGTCTGCCATTGCCTCTTCCAGGATGTTTTTAAGCTCCCCTTTCTGGAACATATCCAATACGATATCGCAACCACCGATCAACTCCCCGTTGACGAACACCTGGGGAAACGTCGGCCAGCTGGAAACGTGGGGTAAATTACTGCGCACCTCCGGGGATGCCAGAACATCCACGTAGACAAACTCCGCGTCACAGGCCTTCAACGCCTGCACCGTCCGCATGGAAAAACCGCATTGAGGAAAATCCGGCGTTCCCTTCATGAATAAAATAACGGGGTTCTCTGAGATGACACTCTTTATTTGCTCGATTATTTCGCTCATTTACAGTCTCGGTTAAAAAATTGCAGTCTACACCATTATAATCCCTGCCGCCACCCTCATCCAGGTTTTCCCCAGCCGCCCCCGCCGGGAGTTTCAATCCTTAACCGGTCGCCGGGGTTTGCCTGCACGCTGACTTTTGCCTCGATTGGATCGTCGTTGAGATAATTGCCGCCCGTGGCTGCGGGTTTGCCTGAGGCAATGCCCCAGGGTGGGTTGTGGCGTCGTTCGGTGAGCAGGGTGACCTGGGCGCTTTCTTTGAAATGGAACTCGCGGATGATGCCGTTGCCGCCCGGATGCCGCCCGGCGCCGCCGGAATTCCTGCGGATGCAATACCGGTTGACCCTGACCGGATAATTCATTTCCATGACTTCGATGGGGGTGTTCAAGGTATTGGTCATGTGGGAATGGATTGCATCCAGGCCCGGAAAGGACGCGCCGCCGCCCATGCCGCCGCCGATGGTCTCGTAGTAATCCCAGTGATCGCTGCCGAAAGTGACGTTGTTCATGCTGCCCTGGCTTGCCGCCGGAATGATTTCAGGCAGGGCCTGGGCAAGCGCCCCTGAAATAACGTCCACTATGCGCGTGCTCGTTTCCACGTTGCCGGCGGCGACCGCAGCCGGGTAGACGGCGTTGAGCAGACTCCGCTCCGGCACAACCATTTTGATTGAACGAAGGCTGCCGGCGCAGGGAGGCGTCTCCACCGGCATCAAACAATGGAAACAATAATATACAGCCGCAGCGGTTACTGACTTGGGACAGTTGATGTTGCCGGACACTTGCGCGGACGTCCCGGCAAAATCCACCTCCACCTGCCCGCCGCCGACGGTGATTTTTACTTTTATGGGGATGTCGCTGTTGCCCATTCCGTCGCTGTCCATTACATCGGTGAAGCGATAAGTCCCGTCAGGGATCTTTTGCAAGCCTGTGAGCGCGAGGCGTTCGGCATAATCTTGTATCCCGGTCAAGCCATTTTGGAAATTCTCCAGCCCCATTTTTGTTATTAATTCGTGGATGAGTTTGTCGCCTCGTTTATTTCCGCTGACCTGGGCGAAAATATCCGCATGGCCGATGTCAGGGGTGCGTAGTCGCCCCTTGATGCCATCGATGACCGGGGCATTGATTTGATGATCCGTGATGATTTTAACAGGAGAGATGATGATGCCTTCCTCCGCCAGGGTACCGGATACGGGCATTGAGCCCGGCGTGCTGCCGCCTATATCTGCATGATGAGCGCGGTTTGCCACGAACCCGACCAGTCGGTCCCGCTCAAAGAGAGGGGCGATCAAGGTCACGTCAGGCAGGTGGGTGCCGCCTAAATAGGGGTCATTGAGGATGACCATATCGCCGGGCAGCCATTCAACCTGCGAGATGACATCGCCCATGGCGTAAGCCATGCTGCCCAGGTGCACCGGGATATGCGCAGCCTGCGCGCATAACCGGCCGGCCTCATCAAACAGCGCGCAGGAGAAATCCAGACGGTCTTTGATATTGGGGGAAATGGCGCTTTGTCGCAGGATGACGCCCATTTCCGCGCATACAGCCTGAATACGGTTGATAAAAAGACTTCTTTCAATGGAATTCATTGATTACCATGCACTAAATTCAGGTATAATCACCGGGACGTTGTATTTTAACCAAAATCTACCAGAGCATATATGGGAGACAATGATGAATCCACTTAAATCTATTACGGGTACACTGGTTTTGGGCTTCGTTGCCGCAGTGGTGATAGCTATTTTGATTAACATGCGCTTGCCTGACAGCATGGCCGGTGGCGCTCTCAACGCGTGGTCGTTAACGGTTTGGCTGCATGTTTTTTTCGGGGTTATCTGGATAGGCCTGCTGTATTATTTCAATTTTGTCCAGACCCCCGCGGTTGCCGCGGCGACGGCGGACACTGACGGGCCGGGGCCGGCGGCGGTCAGCAAATACGTAGCCCCCCTGGCTTTGTTGTGGTTCCGCTGGGCCGCTTTACTCACCTGGTTGACCGGCGCAATGGCGTTGGAAATAATGGGTGTCGGCTTTGCCAATGCCTTCATGTTGGGTAAGGGCGCGGTCATTATCGGCGTGGGCGCATGGCTGGGCACCATCATGCTGTTTAACGTCTGGGTGTTAATCTGGCCGAACCAGAAGAAGATCCTCGGCATCGTCGAGGCCTCGGATGAAGAAAAGGCCAAGGCCAAGGTGGTCGCCGCCATGACTTCACGCACCAATACTTTCCTGTCCATACCCATGCTCATGTGCATGGTCGGGCATGGACACGGATTGCCTTTTTAACCGGCATTTCTTGCCAGGGGACGGTAGAGGCGCCCCCCGGCCCGGGCTTGGGGGCGGTTGCAAGGCGTCATTCGCAGGGGCAACCCCCTGTTGTTGCCTTGTATCGGGTGATCGCGAGGTGTCGTCAGGGCAGGCACGGGGGCTTGCCCCTGCAGGGGAGTGGCTGCAAGGAAAGTAGTTTAACCGGGTGCAGGCATTCGCCGGCATGACACAAATTGCCGTTATTTCTTTAAAACTATGTCGGAATCAATCATGTCTACCTACCAGCGCATGGATATCGGTTTTGAATCGGGTCATGGCGCATGGCTGGTTGATCAACGGGGCGAACGATACCTTGATGCATTGAGTGGGGTTGCAGTCTGTAGCCTGGGGCATGCCAACCCTGAGATCGCCGGAGTGATAGCGAAACAGGCCGGCCGATTAATCCATACATCCAATCTTTATCGGATCCCGTTACAGGAGAAACTGGCGGACCGATTGACCGGGATTTCCGGACTGGATAAAGTTTTTTTCTGTAACTCGGGCGCCGAAGCCAATGAGACCGCGATAAAAATATGCCGGAAGTACGCCCACCATAAACAGGTGGAAGACCCGGTCATTGTTGTAATGAACGGCAGTTTTCATGGGCGGACCATGTCCACGCTGAGCGCGACCGGGAACCCTGCAATCCAGGCTGGATTTTCGCCTTTATTAGCCGGGTTTCGGCACGTTCCCTATGACGATATCAACGCCTTGGACAAGTTGGACGACGTCCGCAAGCGAATCGTCGCAGTGATGCTTGAACCCATACAGGGCGAGGGTGGAGTGGTGGTCCCCACCCCCGGTTACCTGCAAGCCCTGCGAGAGATTTGCAATCAGAACGGTTGGTTGTTGGCGCTGGATGAAGTCCAGACAGGCATGTGCCGCACCGGCGCCTGGTTCGCGTATCAACATGAAAATATTCTGCCTGATGTTGTCACCCTGGCGAAATCCTTGGGGAACGGCTTGCCGATTGGCGCTTGTCTGGCCTCGGAAGCCGTCGCAGAAATCATGGTCCCGGGCAGTCATGGTTCAACTTTCGGCGGCAACCCCCTGGCCTCGGCTGCCGCGCTTGCTGTAATAGAGAGCATGTCCAGGCAAAAACTGGCCGGCCGGGCGGGCGAATTGGGTACAATCATGCTGAAAAGGTTCGGGGATGAATTGGGGAGGCTTGATAAAGTCGTGGAAATACGCGGTAAAGGATTAATGATCGGCATTGAACTTGCCGGCGACTGCACTGAACTGGTCGGCCAGGCCCTGAAACAACGCTTGCTGATAAACGTTGCCGCGAAGAGAGTAGTGCGGTTGTTGCCGCCGTTGATCATCTCGGATGATGAGATGAATCAAATCGTCGATACGGTTTGCCTTTTGATAAAGTCCCTTTGACAGACGCCGCCGCAAGTGGGAAAAACAATATGCCGCGCCACTTCTTGACCTTGAGGGACCTGGATCGTTCTGAAATTGAAGCCCTGATAGCCAGGGCCATCGACTTGAAGAAAGAGGCCAACCGAAAAAACCTGCAACGAACCTGTGCCGGCCGGGTGTTGGCGATGGTATTTGAAAAATCCTCCACCCGTACCCGCGTTTCATTTGAGACCGCCATGACGCACCTCGGCGGCCATGCTATTTTCCTGTCGGCGAATGACACCCAATTAGGCCGCGGCGAGCCTGTCGAAGATACTGCCAGGGTATTATCGAACATGGTTGATTGTGTCATGATAAGGATTTACGAGCATGAGAAACTCATCCGTTTTGCAGAAAATTCTTCCGTGCCCGTGATCAACGGCTTGTCGGATAGTTACCACCCCTGCCAGTTGTTGGCGGACTTGCAGACTTTTAATGAAGCCAGGGGCGATATTAAAGGGAAAAGGATTGCCTGGTTCGGCGACGGGAACAACATGTGTCATTCCTATATCAACGCCGCAAGGATATTGGATTTCGAATTGATTATCGCCTGCCCCGGAGAGTATCAGCCGGACCCGGCGATCGTCGATGCGGCCGGGGATAACGTTACGGTTACTCAAGAACCGGGGCGGGCTGCTGAAGACGCCGACCTGGTGGTAACCGATACCTGGATGAGCATGGGCCAGGAACCTGAAAGAGAAAAGAGACTGGCGTCGTTCAAACCGTTCCAGGTAACCCCGGAGGTTATGGCGCAGGCTGCGACGGATGCGATTTTCATGCACTGTCTGCCGGCTCATCGCGGCGAGGAGGTGAGCGCCGAGGTTATCGATGGCAGCCAAAGCGTTGTTTGGGAGGAGGCCGGCAACCGCCTGCATTCACAAAAGGCCTTGCTGGAATTTCTACTGGGTGGGGGCAACCCGCCGTGGTTGCCCGCCAGCGGGTGATTTATGTCCTCCGTAGCCAATATGAAAAGGTAAGCGAATGCACTTCCTGTTGAGTAATGATGATGGCTACGAGGCCGTTGGTTTAGAAATTCTGGCGCAGAAGATGTCTGTTTTTGGCGAGATCACGGTGGTTGCGCCGGACAGAAATCGAAGTGGCGCCAGTAATTCACTGACCCTGGATGCCCCGCTTTATGCAAGAGAAGCGGCCAACGGGTTTGTTTACGTTAACGGTACGCCGACAGACTGTGTTCACCTGGCTATAACCGGTTTGCTGGATAACATGCCGGATATGGTGATCAGTGGGATTAACCATGGAGCGAACCTGGGTGATGACGTCATTTATTCGGGTACCGTGGCCGCGGCCATGGAGGGGCGATTTTTAGGCCGGCTTTCCATTGCGCTGTCTTTGGCCGGTGAGGATCCCACCCATTATGAAACCGCGGCGCGAGTGGTCGAAAATTTGATCGGGAAACTGCTTGTGGACCCCCTTGACCATGATTTGTTGTTGAATATCAACATTCCGGACGTGCCGTTTGAACAATTGAACGGTTTTGAAGTGACCCGGTTGGGCCATAGACATAAATCCGGCCAAGCCATCAGGATGAAGGACCCCAGGGGTCGAACCATGTACTGGATCGGCCCCGCCGGCCCGGGTAAAGACGACGGTCGGGGCACGGATTTTCACGCGGTTTACAAGAGCAAAAAAATTTCCATCACGCCCTTGCTGGTGGACCTGACTCGGTTTTCGGCCAGGGAGCGAATCAGCGGTTGGGTAACGGACATCGACATATGACCAGTCGGTTTCAGGGCATTGGCATGACCTCCCAGCGTTCCAGGGACAGGCTGGTAGGGCAATTAAGGGAAATGGGAGTCCAGTCGGAACGAGTCCTGGCCGCTATCAAAAACACGCCCAGGCATATTTTTGTCGATGAGGCGTTGGCAAGCCGCGCTTATGACAATACCGCCTTGCCTATCGGGCATAATCAAACCATCTCGCAACCCTATATTGTCGCGCGCATGACCGAGGCATTATTGGAGATTGAAGACCTGGACAAAGTGCTGGAAATCGGTACGGGTTGTGGCTATCAAACAGCCATTCTCGCGCAGTTTGCCCGCCAGGTTTACAGCATCGAGCGGGTCGAGGCCTTATTGACCAAGGCCAGGCAGCGTTTTTATGCGCTGAAATATCGAAATATCAAAGTGAAATACGGCGATGGTAATTCAGGTTGGCCGGAGAATGCGCTTTACAATGGGATCCTGGTATCTGCCGCGCCGATCACAGTCCCGGAGGTATTATTGGAGCAGTTAGCTCCCAACGGTCGTTTGATTATTCCCATCGGTCGCAGTGGCGAACAGGAATTGCTGTCGATAGCCCGAACTGATGAGGGGTTTACTAAAAAACGATTGGATTGGGTCAGTTTTGTGCCTATGCTTGGAGGTATGGGTTGACGGGAGTGTTATGGGGAAACAGAAATTTCTAGGCGTTTGTCTGATATTTTTCCTGGTGAGTATCATTCAAGCCTGTACCACGGCAGTCAAGGCGCCTGTTTCGGGCCGTCATGGCAACAAACCGGCTGACGCCACGGTAACTTCTTCCGCTATCGTAGAAAAGAAGGAAGTACGAACATTTCATATCGTTGATAAAGGCGATACCTTGTATTCCATTGCCTGGCGTTATGGACATGATCCCAAGACTCTTGCTTCCTGGAACGTGATTAATTCCCCTTATGTCATTTACCCCGGTCAGCTTATTCGCCTTAAACCGGCAAAACAGGGGGCAAAACAGGGGCGAAGTTCATTGCAACCCGGTCCCGTCATTAATAAAAGGACGCCCAAGCGTAAAAAGATCGTGGCAAAACCACCCGCTGAAAATACTCAAAAATCGAGTGGGACATATAAACCCACCAGTAAAAGCGGAGCTGTCCGTTGGCAATGGCCGACCCGGGGAAAGCTGTTGAAATCCAATTCCCCGACTGCAAAAAAAGGGATTGATATTTCTGGAAAAACAGGTCAGAGAGTCGTTGCCGCCGCAACCGGTGAAGTAGTTTACAGCGGCAGTGGGTTGCTGGGTTATGGTAAGCTTATCATCATCAAGCATAATGATACTTACCTGAGCGCCTATGCGCACAATCAAAAATTGATCGTGGCAGAAGGTGATAAAGTAAAAGCCGGACAACAAATATCGACCATGGGTTCAGACAGCAAAGGCATCCCTGTTTTACATTTTGAAATTCGTAAAAATGGAAAACCGATAGACCCGTTGCATCAGCTGCCGCGAAGTTGAGTTTAATGACTGCTTTACTGCCATGACAGGTTCAAAAAAAGCGGGAGCGGAACCGAAAGCGTCAGAAAATAATGAGATTGAAGCCCTTGAACTGGGTAATTCATCCATTCTTGATAGCGCCGATTCGAAACAGGATAATTCAGCTTCCGCCAAGGGGGGCGCAGAAGAAGATCAGCTGGCCCCCATTACCGAGGGTGATCTTGACGCCACCCGCTTATATTTGAATGAAATTGGATTTTCTCCGTTATTAACCGCCGAAGAAGAGATATTTTTTGCCCGTAAGGCCCGTCTCGGCGATGCTGCGGCGCGAGCGCGCATGATTGAAAGTAATTTGCGACTGGTGGTGAAAATAGCGCGTCATTACATGAATCGGGGTTTGGCGTTATTGGATCTGATTGAAGAGGGTAATTTGGGTTTGATCCGGGCCGTAGAGAAGTTTGATCCTGATAAGGGCTTCCGGTTTTCAACCTATGCCACTTGGTGGATAAGGCAAACGATAGAACGGGCCTTGATGAACCAGACCAGGACGGTCAGGTTGCCCATCCATGTTATCAAGGAGATCAATATTTATCTTCGCGCAGCCCGAAAATTGGCTCAAACCCTTGACCGTGAACCGAGCCCCGAAGATATAGCGGAAATGCTGGACCGACCACTGGAAGGAGTAAAACGCATGTTTGGATTAAATGAAAGGGTGACTTCCGTTGATACTCCATATACTCCGTCAGGACGGGAATCGGAGCGTTCACTGCTTGATACCATTCCAGACGAACACAATACTGATCCCTCATTATTGCTCCAGAATAGTGATGTAAAAAAACACATTGATCAATGGCTGCATCAACTGACGGAGAAACAGTGCGCTGTAGTGGAGCGCCGATTTGGCCTGCACGGTAGAGAAGCGGCGACATTGGAAGAGGTCGGGCTGGAATTAGGCGTGACGAGAGAGCGGGTCAGGCAGATTCAGATAGAAGCGATAAAACGTCTCCGGCAAATCCTGAAAAGAGAGGGGTTCTCCCTGGATGCCTTATTCAGCGAAAATTAATGGGGGTTGGTCCTCGCCGGCAAAGGCGCGTCCCCTGGTGAAAAATGTGGACTACCCCATTATGAAGAGCGCGGAAACGACTTGCCGGCCTTCCCCTGACAAAAAGTTGAAGGAGCGACAGGCTGCGCCTGTATCCATGACTTCAAAGCCGATTTGCCGGACATAGAGTGTGTGACAGATTTCATCCGGGGGGAAGGTGATTATTTTTCCGGTTCCGAACAAAACAACTTCCGGGTTGAACCCGATAATGGTCTCGATGTGAGACTCCGCCATATTTTGTACATTATTCGGCAGGCAACCTTCGATGACCGTCCCTGTAGTGACTATGATGTTTGAACTATAGGCTGTGTTTGCAACGGTAATCGAGTTATTCGAATATGCGGCAATCTTGGGCCGGTCCTGGTATGAATTGTCGAGTTCAATTTTCATAGTTTCGGGAAGCCCTGAATAAATCAGGGTTTCCTTCGTTGTTTTATTGAATTGTTTCCAAATCGCACAAGGAAAAAACAGCCATGAAAATTATATTATTAGGGGCGCCGGGCGCCGGTAAAGGCACCCAGGCCATGTTCATCAAGAACGAGTTTAACATACCGCAGATTTCAACCGGTGATATGTTGCGCGCGGCGGTCAGGGCAGGTACGCCGGTGGGGCTTGAAGCTAAAAAGACAATGGATGCAGGTGAATTGGTATCAGACGGATTAATCATAGGCCTGGTCAAAGAAAGAATCCGGCAAAATGATTGCAAAAAAGGCTATCTGTTTGATGGCTTTCCCAGGACCTTTGGCCAGGCTGAAGCAATGCGACAGGAAGGGATAGAAATCGATTATGTCGTTGAAATCGCCGTAGATGATGAGGAAATCATTAAAAGGATGAGCGGCAGACGCATTCACCCCGGTTCAGGACGCACCTATCACGTAATTTTCAATCCCCCGCAACAGCCCGATATCGATGACGTTACCGGTGAGGCGCTCATTCAACGAGAGGATGACCGGGAAGAGACGGTCAGGAAACGCCTGCGAGTATATCATGCTCAGACGTCTCCATTAATCGAATATTATAGTGATTGGGCCGCTGGCAGTGACCCGAAAGCGCCTGAATATTTATGCTTCAACGGAGTCGGAGATGTTGCCGAGGTGAAAAAAAATATTATTTCAGAACTGGTTAAAACCACAGAGGGTGAGCCGGAAACAGAAAAAGATACTTGATATATGGGGGCTAAACGTCGTTCCAGGTTCAGGGTTCATATTCCCTGGTATGTCCATATCACAGTCATCCTGGTTTGCATAACCTTGGGGCACATCGCCTGGTTGGATTTTCGCATCCAATCGGAGTTTAAAGGCAAGAGATGGCCTTTGCCCGCCCGTGTTTACGCAAGTCCGGTGGAGATATATATCGGCCAGGCGTTAACTCCCGGCAAAATCGAAAAACTGCTTTTGGACCTGGGCTATAAGAAGGTATCCGTCGTCAATCGTCCGGGTACCTATCAGCGGGCGCCTTCTCAGGTCAGGTTCATGCAGCGTGAATTTCATTTCTGGGATGGCAGGCAAGACGGTCAACTCATACAGGTCAGGTTCCATAATCAGAAGATCAGCCAGATTCTGGATTTGAACTTGCAGCGAACCATGCCGCTGGCGCGCCTGGAACCGACGCTTATCGGCAGGATTTATCCTGATAATTTTCAGGATCGCGTGCTGGTTGCCCAGGCTGACATACCCTCTTCTTTGATCGGCGCGTTGCTGGCCGTGGAGGATAGAAATTATTTTCATCACGCGGGCATTGATTTCAGGGGCATTCTGAGAGCGCTCTACAGCAATATTTCAAGCGGTCGGGTCACGCAGGGCGGCAGCACTATCACCCAGCAACTGGTCAAGAACTTTTTCCTGAGCCGGGAGCGGACCTTGACCAGGAAAGCCAATGAAATGATCATGGCATTGCTCATGGAGCGGCGGTATGGCAAGGAGGAAATCCTTACCGCCTATATCAATGAGGTTTACCTGGGCCAGCAGGGAAAGCGCAGTATTCACGGCTTTGGCACGGCGGCGGAATTCTATTTCGCCAAACCCCTGAACGAATTGCGCCTGGATCAAATCGCCTTGTTGGTTGGCATGGTCAAGGGCGCATCGTTTTATAATCCCAGGCGACACCCGGCAAGGGCAAAGCAAAGGCGTGATTTAGCGCTGGACCTGATGTTCCAGGTGGGTTACCTGGATGAAGCGACGCGGGTAAAAGCACAGTCACTACCCCTGGATTTGAGCGCCAAACCCCGCTGGAGCTTCAGCAAATACCCCGCGTTTTTACAATTCGTTAAAAATCAACTGTTGCGTGAATATGATATTGAAGACTTACGCACCAAAGGCTTGAGGATATTTACCACGTTGGAGACAGACAGACAGGACGTGGCTGAGCTGACAACGCTTGATCAACTGAAAAAACTTGAACGGGCAAAATCCCTGAAGCCGGGAACTTTGCAGGCGGCGAGCATTTTTGTGCAAAGCAGTACTGGCGCAGTGTTGTCTTTGACCGGGGGCAGGAACGCGGATGACGTCGGTTTTAACCGGGCAATGCACGCCAGGCGTTCCATAGGGTCGCTGGTCAAGCCGTTTATTTATTATTCGGCGCTGACAAATCCACAACAATATTCGCTCGTATCAAAGGTGAATGATGCTGATATATCGATAAGGCTGGCTGATGGAGCCTATTGGCAGCCAAAGAATTATGATAGAAAAAATCATGGGCGGGTGAGTCTCATGGAAGCCCTGGCCAAATCATACAACAAGGCAACCGTAAATTTGGGCCGGGAGGTCGGCTTGAAAAAAGTCATTGATTCAATCGAAAAAACCGGGGGTATAAGTAACCTGGAGCCATTTCCATCCCTGTTGTTAGGCGCGTTTGAATTAACCCCGCTTCAAGTCAGCCAGATGTATCAGACCCTGGCGAACGGTGGCTTTTTCGTGCCCGTTAACAGCATCAGGGAGGTATTGGATGAAAAAGGACGAGCATTGAAACGCTACAGTCTGGACGTGCGCCAAGCCTTGCAAACAGAGGCCGTATTCCTGACCAATTTCATGTTGGTGCAAACGATAAATCATGGTACAGGCCGTAGTCTGTATAATATCATCCCGGACAAACTTCCGCTGGCCGGTAAAACAGGCACTACCAATGACCTGCGTGATAGCTGGTTTGTCGGGTTTGGCGATGACGTTATGGGTGTTGTCTGGCTTGGACGCGATGATAATCAATCGACCCTGTACACGGGGGCGTCCGGCGCCATGAAAATATGGGGAAATATAGTCAAACGACAAAATATGAAAAGAATCGAACTGTCGCCGCCTCCCGGCACAGGTTTGTTGGACAATGTGAATTTGCCCTTTGGTCAATCGTGCATAACGTTTTCTTCCATCCCTTACTTGCTCGGTTCCAGACCCGAAAGCATTGATACATGCGTTCATTGATTGTAAACAAGGTCAGGGTGGGTAAATTGAAATCAACGCGATTATTGATCGTCAACCTGTTATTTTGCAGCGCTTGTTCAACTGTACACCAGGCGCAACGGGCGGAGGCGCCCGTCGTAGAGAGATCGAAGACGGCCATAAGTAAAGACGCCGCCGCAAAACCAGCCAGGACCGCTCCCCCGTCGTTTCGGCGCGAGCCGGCGCCCGCCGCGAGTAAAGACACCGCCGCAAAACCAGCCGGGACCGTTCCCCCGTCGTTCCGGCGCGAGCCGGCGCCCGCCATAACTAAGGGCGTCGCCGTAAAACCGCCTGGGACGGCAGCCAGGGAAGAGCGGCAGAGAATCGTTAAAAGCCCTTCTGAAATCAGTGGAAATCCAGCCGTTATTGCTTTGCTGAACGAGGCAGACTTTGAGACGAGGCAAGGCAGCGATGAGGATGCCGTTAACGCCATCGAACGCGCCATAAGACTGGAACCGAAAAATCCCTATTTATGGTATCGTCTGGCGGTTTTGCGGTTCAAGAATCACCAATGGCAGCAGGCCGTTGCCCTGGCGGAAAAATCGCATTCTTTATCGGGCAGGCGCCCGGAATTGCAAAAGGCCAATGCCGAACTGATAAGGCGAGCGAGACAGGCAACAAGCAACAGGTAACAGGGGCGGAGTGAAGGATCAAAACGACTCCGTAGTGTAATGCCATGCTTTTGCCGGCATGTCCGAGGCGGCCATTCCCGCTTTTAATTTCAGTTGTTCCAGGAATGCCCTTGCCGTTGGCAAGGTTTCCCAGACGGCCGGGAGAAACGTCGCTTTATGGGACCCTTTTTCTATAATCAAGCCGTCAACCCCCGGCCTCAGTTGTTCCAGCAGATCCTGCTCGGATTCAAATCGAATAGCCGCAGGGGGTGACAGGATGGAAATGGTCAGGGACGCTTTTTCATATTCATCAGCAGTCAGCGGACTGAATCGGGGGTCGTTGAATGCCGCCTTGCGGGCATTATCCGCCACGCTCTCTATAAGAGGCGATACGGCGCGGAGCGTGCCTATGCAGCCTCTTAGTCGGCCATTAATTTTCAAGGTGACAAACGTGGCCATGGGTTCCTGCAATGCGGGGTCGAAATCATCCTTGTCAACCGCGAGGGGCTGGCCTGACTTCAATCCGCTTTCGATGGATTGTCTCGCCATCGCCGTCATTAATTGTTTTTGCCGCGCCGGGTACGCGCTCCTGTCGTGGAATGAATAGGCGCCGTAACCCACGACCCGGTCTTTTGTCCCGGCCGTATCCCCAGAGTTTCTCACGTCCAATATATTTATTTCCATCCGGCTTCTTTTTGCTATTTGCAACAATCCGCGCATGGGCATGCAACCGCAGGCCTGGTGAGGGCCGATTTTTTCGAGTTCACACCGTTGAATAGCGGCGCTGGTGCGAGAATCAGTTTGTCTCGCCGTATCATAGTCGTGATAATGGCTGAGATCAGAGCTGATAACGATCAGGGTTTCATCCCCTCCCCAGAGTAACTCCAGTACTTCCGCCACTTGACCAGGCGTCGCATTGCCTACAACCAAAGGTACAAGGGTGAACGCGGCCAAACTCACCTGCAGAAAAGGCAGGTGCACTTCCAGGCTGTGTTCTTTTTCGTGCGCCGCATCCATTATCGCGACCTGGTTTAATTGCCCGATTTTTTCCACGGCGGGTTTATCGATTTCAATGTTGCCCAGGGGCGTTGCAAATGAAGCAGCGCTTGACAAGGCTATGCCCTGAAGGCGGACTCGATGCGCCGGCCCGAGCAGGACGACGCGGGAAATACGGTTTCTGACGGGTTTCAGGCTGGCGTAGGCCCTGGCGGCAATGGGGCCGGAATAGATGTAACCGGCATGGGGGACAATCAGCGCCTTTGGCGGAGAGACTTCGGGTTCCGTATCCCGCAGATAAGCAGACACCGTTTGTTTCAATTCAGAGGGCTCGTCCGGGTAGAAAAAACCGGACACCGCCGGCGGTCGGATAATATCCTGTAGTTTTACTGTTCCGGCATTGTTGCCAGGCAGGGTCATAGTTCAGCTATAATCTTTAATCAGGAACCCCTGATGAGGGGGAAGCCCCTGCTTGTAAAACCGACCGGGCTGAGGGAGGATTTGGGGGCTGTTTTGGAGAGACTTTGCGCGGAACGGAAAAACAGCCCGCAAATCCTCCCGGTTGACGGCACGATAGTCTCCGTTTCCCCCGGATTTCCCGCTTTCCGAAAAAATATGCGTATGCCAGGGCAAGCTCATGCTTGTAGAACCGACCGGGCTGAGGGAGGATTTGGGGGCTGTTTTGGAGAGACTTTGCGCGGAACGGAAAAACAGCCCCCAAATCCTCCCGGTTGGCGGCACGATAGTCTCCGTTTCTCCCGAATTTTCCATTTTCCGGAAAAATATGCGTATGCCAGGGCAAGCTCATGCTTGTAGAACCGACCGGGGCGAGAGAGGATTTGGGGGCTGTTTTGGAGAGACTTTGCGCGGAACGGAAAAACAGCCCGCAAATTCTCTCGGTTGACGGCACGATAGCCTCCATTTCCCCCGGATTTCCCATTTTCCGGGAAAATATGCGTATGCTCTGGTCAGAGTTTTCACTATCATATTATCTGTCAGTAACAATGGTATTTCAATTGCGACATGAGCGTGGTCTCGACTAAATATTGGCATAAATTGGATGATAACAGAATCCAATGTGATTTATGCCCCAGGGCTTGCAGGCTCCACAATGGCCAGCGCGGACTTTGTTTCGTGCGGGCATGCCAGGATGATCAAATCGTCTTGACTACCTATGGCCGTTCCAGCGGGTTCTGTATCGACCCGATTGAGAAAAAACCGTTGAACCATTTCATCCCCGGTACCCCGGCGCTGTCATTCGGTACGGCAGGTTGTAACCTGGCCTGTAAATTCTGTCAAAATTGGGATATCAGCAAGTCCCGTAAAATCGATACGCTGGCTGATGCCGCTTCACCGGTGGAATTAGCCGAAACCGCAGTGAAATTGGGTTGCCGGTCAATCGCCTATACCTATAATGACCCGGTGATATTTCACGAGTACGCCATTGACGTGGCGGCGGCTTGCAGGGAACGGGGAATAAAATCCGTTGCGGTGACGGCGGGCTACGTCTGCGAAGAACCCCGCCGGGAATTTTTTCAGTACATGGACGCAGCCAACGTGGATCTCAAGGCCTTCACGGAGAAATTTTATAAATACGTGACCGGGGGTCAATTACAGCCGGTATTGGAAACTTTGCTGTACCTGAAGCAGGAGACCCAGGTGTGGTTTGAGATTACCAACCTGCTGATACCGGATGAGAATGACGGCAGCCGGGAAATCGAAGCGATGACACAGTGGATATTCGATAATCTGGGTACAGACGTCCCCCTGCACTTTACCGCATTTCACCCTGACTGGAAAATGCGTGATAAAAACAACACACCGTTTTCGACATTGTCGCGGGCGAGGCAGATAGCGCTTGAAAACGGCCTCAAATTTGTTTACACGGGAAACGTGCATGACAGCCGCGGCGGCAGCACTTATTGCCGGTCTTGTGGAAAATTACTTATCTGCAGGGACTGGTACGTACTGAAAGAATGGCATTTAACGGCTGGGGGGCATTGCCGGCGCTGCGGGACGAAATGTCCCGGCGTCTTTGAAGATAGCCCCGGCGCCTGGGGGCCAAGACGCCAAAAAGTAGTACTGAAAGAACAGCGGGATCTCCTGTAATCCGGAATTCAACTTGAAAACCATAATAGTTTCCTGTAGCATGCGATAAATTATTGCGGGGTGGAGCAGTCTGGCAGCTCGTCGGGCTCATAACCCGAAGGTCGCAGGTTCAAATCCTGCCCCCGCTACCACTTTATCCCCCGAAGTTTTCCTTGCTGCCGCTTCATAAATTTAATGCTCAAAAACAGTTTTTCCGCCAACAACTGTTTGTAGAACGTTGATTGTATGAATTTGTTCCGGTTCAAGTTCAAACGGGTTGTGACTAAGCACAATAAAGTCTGCGTTTTTTCCGGCTTTCAGAGAACCAATCTCGTTTTCTGCGGCCAATTGATAAGCGCTACCCATTGTATAGCCCCAAATAAGCTGTTCCAGGTCAAGGCGCTGCTCGGCGCTCGGCAGAACAATACTGTCGGGTTGTCCGGTCAGCTTGCGGGTCATGCCCACATCAATGCCATAAAGCGGTGAGCTTTCAAGAAACCCAACGCCGGAAGCAGGAAAATCACTTCCCATAGACACGGTAACGCCGGCATCGAACATATCTTTAAAGCGCATCAGCTTTACTGAACGTTCTTCCCCCAAAAGCGTTTTCCATGTAGCAAGCGACAAATTCGCATCCTGTGCCCAGGGCGGAGAGATTTGCGCGATAATACCCGCCTCTCGCATACGCTCTGCATCGCCGTCTTTCATGAGTTGTAAATGCGTAATCGAATGCCGCGCTGCGCCGTTCGGATTTTCACGTTCAATCCGCGCCAGAACATTGATTGCCTCATGGGAAGTGCGGTCGCCGATAGCATGGATCATTATGGGTATATCAGCATCATCCAGCGGTTTGATAAGCGCATAAAGTTCGTCTTCACTAAACAAGACGTTGCCATAATGCGCGTGCCCATCATCCTGAGGAGTGTGATAGGGGTCAATGAGAGCGGCGGTAGAGGCTTCAATTGTGCCGTCATTGCTGATTTTCATCGCATACATTTTCACGCGCCCCGTGTTGTATGTCTCGCGCAGGTTTAAGAAGTCTTCCTTTGCGCTGGCCGCATCCTTTTGGGTGACAAGAAAATGGCTGGCATAGTAACGCACAGGCAGTTCGCCGCGCTTTTCCAGCGCCAAAAGCGCATCAAATGCCGGTTTCTCAATAATAGGCACGCCAGCATCAAGTACGGTGGTAATACCGATGCTGCTGAGTGTTGGAAGAAAACCCTGATAAGCCTGAATAAAACGCTCTGTCGAACCTAGTCCCATTTTGCCGAGCGCCGGCCAGAAGGCGCTGGCTTCTACCAGCCATCCCGTCGGATTTCCCCCTGCATCGCGCTTATAATAATGCACGCCGGGAACAGGGTCGGGCGTGTCTTTGGCAATACCTAAAAACTCGAGGCCGGCTGTATTGACCCAACCACTGTGGGCATCCGACGCAACAAGAAATACGGGGCGTGTTTTTACAGCCTGATCAAGAAATGCGGCTGTTGGCCCTTCAGCGCCAAACACAGATGGCGACCATCCAAAACCGAGGATAGGTTCGTTCCCCGGATGAGCCGTGTCATAATCGCGCAAAGTGTTTAAAATCTCCTGCTTATCGTTAACCCCGACGAGCTGGACGCCTGTTCCCATCAAAGCCGCAACGCCCGGATGAATGTGTGAAGACACAAAGCCCGGCATGACAAACCGGCCTTGCAGGTCAACGATCCTGGTTTGTTCCGTTTTGCGCTGTGCAACCTCCTTTTGCGTTCCAATAGCGACAATTTTACCATTCGAAACCGCCATGGCTTGCGCCTGTGGCGCCTCCTTTTCAACCGTGTAAATATCGGCGTTGGTATAGATCGTTTCTACAGCGCCCGCAGTTTGCGGCAACAAAGCGACGGCAGATAATAATAGAAGTATTTTTTTCATGACGGCGCCGGCTTTTACTTACTTGACAAGTTCCTTTTTAATTTCTTTATCTCTCTTAACCGCCTTTACTGCTTTTCTCGAAATCATTAATTGGCTATCTTTTCGTGTAAAAGCTGCTTTACACCATTTTCAAACGGATGATTGAGGAGTTTCGCCTTTGCAGATTCATTACCTTTAAGCTGCCAGTCGAACCATGCCGTGATGAAATAGTTGCGCATCTGGTGCGGCAGGAAGACATCATTATCACCGTCCTTCACCCACGGGGAAATCGTGTAGGTTTCAGGTTTCTTTGCATTCCGGTTAAGCGGAACGCGTTTACCCCGATGCGTTTTTCCTGGTTTTTCAGGGTCAAACTCACTGTCGGTTGCCGTGCCGTGTCCTTGATCCCGAAACATGACCAAGACTTTGGCCGCTTGCGCTCGCTCATAGGCGGCACGGGCTACGGGCTGCGGATTATCTTCGGTAGGCCGGACTTGTTCAATTGCAAGTGGAAAGGTTTCGTTGATATCACCACCTGCCTCTTCAAACCATTTCAAATGTATATCCTGGAAAACCATATGCACGAAATAATCATCTGATCCGATCACGATCATAAAATCTTCAGGCACCCCATCGGGTAAATCACCTTCTGATGCATTCGGAAGGCCACCATAAGGTTCCCAGCGCTTTGGCATGCCGTTATTAAAGGCAATCGCCGTATCGACATCCGGCAGAAAAGCAAGAGCCGATTGTGCTGTAATCGCACCCAAAGAATGCCCCATAACGCCGATATGATCGAAATCAACCGAACCTGCAAAAAAGCCACAAATATCTTTTTGAACACCGTTTCTTTCAAGAGTTTTTTTACAAAATGATGCCGGACTGCTTAAAATTTTCATCTCCTGGATAACCGCGTTCAGGTCCTCTGTGCGTTGTTCAAACAAATCTGCCATCATCTTTGCGGATTTAATGCCACCGCCTTTGCGCGCTTTCAGCGTCGAAGGATCAGGAATGTCATCAAAACCTTTAAAATCTGCTTCATAACCGTAAAGAAATTTAAAGAAATTATTAAAGACAGTTGCGCCAGTCTGGGAGGCGCGAAGCTTATAAGCCGCCATACGCTCCTTATCACTGATGGTTTTGGCGAAAAATGAATTGGGATCTTCAAAAACCGGCGTGGACATACTGTCCGAAGAGTAAGCCAGTGTGACAACGATATAACCGTGGCTGGCGAGATATTCCGCGGCACGGTTCCAATCTCTTAAACCGCCCGTTAAGCCGTGAATCATGACAACCAGCGGGAATTGTCCCTCGGACAGCGGCGCATCGACGTAGCTTTGATAACTATGCAGCCCCAAATCCCCTGACATTTTTTTAGCCAACCCTGTATTGCCGTTAAACATATCATTGGTTGTTTGACGTTGACCGCTTGTCGCCGCCCATAAAGCCGCAGGGCGTAAAGTTTCCTGTCGCTTCACGCGCACGCCACTGGATGGGGAGGGATAATAAATATTGGTAGCGACTGTGCTCGGCTCGCCACTGGCATTGATCTTTGCCAATAGCTCCTGATAAGCGGCGTTTTTATATTGCGATCCCCAGGCATCGAATGGACGGGAAAAATCCTTCACAAAGTTCATCTTCACCCCCACCGCATACAGCCCGGGTGTGTATGAATCCGATAAAGCAGATTGGGCATTTACCGGTGCAGAAAGCGCCGCGCCGACAGTCAAGACCCAAAGCATTACAAAAAGCTTTATAAAATATGCCACGAAAATTCTCCCACTGTTTATTTCCTGTAGTTATTAAGAGGGGCGCGCCATCAAACCTGGATATTGATATCCCGTTTTGCTGCATTTTCCACCGCCAGTGTTTCACGCCCGATAGATTGCCATTGACTAAGGCTATTTAGACCGGACTTTGTAGACGACGTTCTTACAGTTTCTTCCGATTGCTCCAATAGTTCTCTTTCTTCCCTTCGTTTGACAGCCCGTTTCTTGTTGGTATTTTACTATATCGGTAAAGCGTAAGCAAAAAGGGGACGGTTGCTTTCTCTTATCGGTTGCCATCATGCAAACTCCTCTGATATACTGCGCCGCCTTGGTAGAGAGCACAGGCGCTAACACACCGATATCTATCCGGGTATTCTCAGATAAGTCAACAGCTTGGGGTATTTTTTCGGGGCGCCGGCAGATCAGTTGCTTGAAAGAGCGGGATAAGCTGGTTGTGCGTCCCTGCCGCCATACGGAAAACAGGCAGCAGACAATGGGGGAACAGATGGTAAGGAATTGGTGTTCTGTCTGAAATAGTTATATTTATCAAGGAGTTATGAAAGTGGGCTTTATGCCCATTTTTTGTTTTAGACTGATGCGTAAGAAACCTGATCTGGATGCGTTGTTAAGACCCGTGATCGCGGATATGGGTTACGTCTTCTGGGGCATGGAACACCTGACGGAAAGACGGGGGTCGCTGCTCCGAATCTATATAGACAGTGAACCAGGCGTCACACTGGAAGATTGCGCAAGGGTGAGTAACCGGGTAGCCGGTGTTCTGGATGTTGAAGATCCCATCGCGGGGGGTTACCAATTGGAGGTTTCATCGCCCGGGTTGGACCGGCCGTTATTTGCCTCAGCCCAATATGAACAGTTTGTCGGAGAGATGGTAAAGATCAAGTTGTCCAGGCCGCGCAGGGGTCGTAAACGCATTACCGGGCGTATAGAAAAAGTATGCGAAGGTAAGGTTGTATTGGATGAAGCAGGAGAAGAATTTCATATTCCTGTGGAGGAGATAGACAAGGCGAGAATAGCGCCTCAAGAATATTAATCGGTATTTTCATGAATAAAGAAATTTTAATGGTAGTGGACGTGGTTTCCAATGAAAAGGGCGTTGCCAAGGAAATCATATTTGAAGCTATAGAAGCAGCACTGGCCAGCGCCACGAAGAAGCGCCGGCGTGAAGATATTGAAGTGCGCGTATCGATAGATCATGAGACGGGTGACTACGAGACATTCAGACAATGGGAAGTAGTCGAAGATAGTCCTGAGCCATTGGAATTCCCGGCGAGACAGGTGCAGCTGTCTGATGCAATCTCAGAGCAAGAAGACATAGAGGTTGGGGAATTTGTCGAAGAACCGGTGAAATCGGTCGAGTTTGGCAGGATCGCCGCGCAAACCGCAAAACAGGTGATTATGCAAAAGGTGCGGGAGGCGGAACGCAAACAAGTCTTCGACGCCTATATAGATCGGGTCGGTGAGATGGTCATCGGGTTTGTGAAAAAAGTGGAAAGAGGCAATGTCGTTTTAGATTTAGGCGGCAATGCGGAAGCGTTTATACCGAGAGATGAAATGATTCCCAGGGAAGCAGTCAGGCCGCGGGATCAAATTCGCGCTTATTTACGTGCCGTGAAACCTGAAAATCGAGGCCCGCAGTTGTTTCTGAGTCGAACAGTCCCCGAGTTGCTCATAGAACTGTTCAAGATTGAAGTGCCGGAGATTAACGAAGGATTAATAGAAATAATAAACGGCGCGCGCGACCCCGGTTCCAGGGCCAAGATAGCAGTCAAGGCGAATGACCCCAGGATCGACCCAATCGGCGCTTGCGTAGGCATGAGAGGTTCCAGGGTACAGGCGGTTTCCAATGCGTTGGGTGGTGAACGGGTAGACATCATACTCTGGGATGAGAATCCCGCGCAATTCGTCATAAATGCCATGGCGCCGGCTGAGGTAGCCTCCATCCTGGTTGATGAGGATTCACATAGCATGGATGTTGCCGTGTCTGAAGAAAACCTGTCCCAGGCAATCGGCCGGGGCGGTCAAAACGTCAAACTTGCCAGCGAACTGACGCAGTGGGAACTCAACGTCATGTCGGTGGAGCAGGCGGATGAGAAAACCGAAGCTGAATCTCAAGCGCTGCAACAGATGTTCATGGAACAATTGGACGTCGATGAAGAAATAGCCGTGATACTTGTACAAGAAGGGTTTTCCAGTGTCGAAGAGATAGCCTATGTGCCTGAGAACGAGATGGTTGACATAGAAGAATTCGACGCAGACCTGATAAAAGAACTACGGGACAGGGCCAAGGATATCATGCTGACGCGCGCTATCGCCAGTGAGGAAAAACTGGTGGATGTAAAACCAGCCGATGACTTGTTGAGCATGGATGGCATGGATGAGGCATTGGCATATGAGCTGGCCGGCCGGGGCTTGGTTACCATGGAAGATCTGGCCGAACAATCAGTAGATGAATTGCTCGATATAGAGGGGTTGGATAAGGTTAGAGCCGGTGAACTTATTATGACTGCCCGTATTCCCTGGTTTGAAGCGGAGGAAAACAGCAGTCAGGGAGCGATAGATGCCTGAAGTCACGGTAAAACAATATGCTGATGTCATTAAGATATCGGTAGAAAAGTTGATTGAACAACTTGAAAAAGCCGGTTTGTCAGGCAAATCCGCAGAGGACAGGATATCCGATAACGAGAAGACTGAACTGCTCGGCTACCTGAGGCGTAAACATGGAAAAGATGATGAGTCAGGGCCTAAAAAAATAACATTAAGAAGAAAGACCATCAGTGAAATCAAAGTGCCGGTGTCAGGTCAGGGCATCCGTAACAAGGTACGCTCAAAAACTGTCAACGTAGAGGTTAGAAAGCGACGAACATATATCAAGCGAAGCGTAATCGAAGAAGCGGCGGCGCAAAGAGTAAAGGAATTCGAAGATCGGGCAAAAGCCGAAGCCGAACAACTTGCAAGACAAGCTGAAGAAAAGATCAGGGAAGAAAAAGAAGCCGTTGAAAAACTGGAAGAACAGGCAAAAGGATTGGTTGAGAGCCAAGAGGTAGCGGCAGTCCCCGAAGCCGCGCCAGTTGGAGATGGCGGGACTCATAGTGAACCGGCTTCCGCAGATGGTGGCGCCTATGAGGATGAGAGTAGCGGGGAAGCGTCACAAGCCAGTGCAGAAACCAGTACGGAAGCCCCCGCCCCGCATTTTGACAATGTGTTTCCGTTGCCGGAAGCCCCGCCGCCACCGCCACCGCCGCCAGTCAGCGATGAAAAACCAGCCAGGATTCATCGCGAAGAATTACATGTTTCTTCAGATAAATCGGGTCGCAGGAAGAAAAAGCAAAGAACAAGACAGGTCGTCAACAGGCCGGCGCAACATGGTTTTGAAAGACCGACCGTGCCCATAGTGCGTGAAGTGGAAATTCCGGAAAGCATTACTGTTTCCGAATTGGCTCAACGCATGTCGGTAAAAGGCGCCGAGGTCATCAAGGTAATGATGAATCTTGGCAGCTTGGTAACCATTAATCAAACGATTGACCAGGATACGGCTGCAATAGTCGCGGAGGAAATGGGTCACAAGGCAAAAATGCTTAAGGAAAATGCCCTGGAAGAAGAAATCATTCAATCGAGTCGCATCCAGGGTGATGGAGTTGCCCGGGCGCCCGTCGTAACGATCATGGGCCACGTCGACCATGGCAAAACATCACTATTGGATTTTATCAGGCAGAGCAAGATCGCTGCCGGTGAAGCAGGGGGCGTTACCCAACACATCGGCGCTTACAATGTCAAAACCGATAAAGGCAACATCACCTTCCTGGATACACCGGGGCATGAGGCATTTACGGCAATGCGGGCCAGGGGCGCCAAGGTAACGGACGTTGTCATCCTTGTCGTTGCGGCAGACGATGGCGTGATGCCGCAAACTGAAGAAGCCATACAACATGCCAAGGCCGGTTCCGTCCCCTTGATCGTCGCGATAAACAAGATCGACAAACCTGATGCCGAGCCTGGGCGCGTGCAACAGGAATTGTCAAAATTTGAAGTAGTCCCCGAGGATTGGGGCGGCGATACCATGTTTGTCAACATGTCCGCCGTCACGGGGGAGGGTATCGATCACCTGCTTGACAGTATCTTGCTGCAGGCTGAAATATTGGAGCTCAGGGCGATACAGGTTGGCCCTGCTTCCGGGACGGTAATTGAATCAAGGTTGGATAAAGGGAGAGGGCCTGTCGCTACCATCCTCGTGCAAAGTGGTGAGCTGAGCAAAGGCGACGTGATCTTGACGGGACATGAGTTTGGCCGGGTCCGGGCAATGTATGACGAAAATGGCAATGAAGTAAATGCGGCCGGCCCTTCAATTCCCGTCGAAGTGCTTGGCTTGTCAGGCACGCCTAATGCCGGCGATGATATGATAGTTGCGCCTGATGAGCGTAAGGCCAGGGAAATCGCATTGTTTCGCCAAGGCAAGTACAGGGAGGTCAAATTGGCGAAGCAACAGGCGTCTAAAATGAACAACTTGATATCACAAATGGGTGATGCCGACGGCGCTTCGATAAACGTTCTTATAAAAGCCGACGTCCAGGGTTCTGCAGAAGCATTGTCGGAGTCATTGCGAAAGCTGAGCCAGGATGAAGTCTCGGTTAATATCATCAGCGTCGGTGTCGGCGGTATAACGGAATCGGACATAAATTTGGCGCTGACTGCAAATGGAATGGTCATCGGGTTTAATGTGCGGGTCGACGGCGCGGCCAGGAAACTGGTTGATGAGGAAGGAGTGGACTTACGCTATTACAGCGTAATTTATGATGTTATCGACGATGTAAAAGCGGCGATAAGCGGTTTATTGTCACCGGAAGTCAGGGAGCGAATTATCGGCGTTGCAGAGGTAAAAGAAGTATTTCGTTCTCCCGGGTTCGGGGATATCGCTGGCTGTATCGTAACAAGCGGCGGCGTTCGTAAATCCAGTCCGATTCGGGTGCTCAGGGAAAATGTTGTCATTTACGAAGGAGAACTCGAGTCGTTACGCCGCTTCAAGGATGACGTCAATGAGGTTAAATCCGGCACTGAATGTGGCATAGGCGTAAAGAATTATACCGATGTAAAACCAGGTGACCAGATTGAAGTATTTGAGCGGGTTGAAGTCAATCGTATTTAGTTTTCGGTTTTAACTGCCAACAACTGACAATGCCGCGCGAATATGGTCGAAATGAGCGTGTTGCGGACCTGGTGCAACGTGAAATTGCATCGATTATTCAAAGGGAAATGTCATTTACGGAAACGGGATTGATTACTGTTTCATATGTCGACGTCAGTCCGGATCTTAAAAATGCCAAGATCTATTTTACCTGCCTGGAACCTGTTCTTTCTGAAGAGGTTCTTACGAATTTACTGAATAAGAAGGTAAAACACTTTCGTCATTTGCTGGCAAAGGTTTTGCCGCTACGCGTCGTGCCGGAATTAGTCTTTCTTTTCGACCATTCGATTACCAGGGCGAACCGCTTATCGGATCTGATTGCTTCCGTCAGTCGAAAAAATGACTAAAAGAGGCCGGTCGAAGGGCCGAAAAGTAAACGGCGTATTATTGCTGGACAAACCGGTAGGACTCACCTCTAATGAAGCATTGCAAAAAGTGAAGTCCATATATAAAGCAAAAAAAGCGGGTCATACCGGCAGCCTGGATAAAATGGCGTCGGGACTGCTGCCGATTTGTTTTGGCGAGGCCACAAAATTTTCCGGGTTTTTACTTGATGCCGACAAGCATTATCGGACAGTTTGCAAACTAGGCATTCAAACGACTACCGGTGACGCCGATGGTGAGATTATTTCCCGACAGGTGGCGCCGACATTGACACAAAAGAAAATGGAAGCGGTCCTGACAGGGTTTCGAGGCAGTATTTTACAGGTCCCACCGATGTTTTCCGCACTCAAACACAAAGGGCAAAGATTGTATAAACTGGCCCGGCAAGGGTTGGAAGTAGAGAGAGAACCCCGGAAAATAACAATCCATGTCCTGAATTTACTAGGTTATCAGGATGATGAGTTCGAGCTGGAGGTATTGTGCTCAAAAGGAACGTATATTCGAACATTGGCTGAAGATATTGGCAAGGAATTAGGTTGTGGGGCACATGTGAAAACACTGAAACGCATCGGTGTAGGGTCGTACACAAGTGAAAATATACTGACAATGAGTGGGTTGGAAACAATTGCTGAATCCGGGTTGACAAGCCTGGATGCTGAACTCCTGGGTATCGACGCTGGCCTGCAACATATGCCGGCGATAAGCCTGGTCGATTCTGTTTCATATTACTTATGCCAGGGTCAGCCGGTGATGGTGCCGCAGGCCCCAACCCGGGGCATGTTGAGAATTTATACTGAAAACAGTTGTTTTTTAGGAGTGGGCGAGGTGCTTGCAGACGGTCGGGTAGCGCCTAAACGGTTAGTTAATCAATGAATTTAATTCACAGATGACGCAGGTAAAAATGAAGCATCTGCGTGAACCGCTGATTTTTGATCATTTTTCTTGTTAGTCGGTTTATGCATGGGTACAATATGCGCGTTTTTCAAGATCTGGAACAGGAGAGCAATATATCAAATGTCATTAAGTCAGCAACAGAAAGCTGATATCGTAAATAAATATCAACGTTCATCCGACGATACGGGGTCGCCTGAAGTCCAGGTCGCGTTGTTGACCGCGCGTATTACTGATTTATCGGAACACTTTAAATCACACACCAAGGATCATCATTCACGACAAGGTTTGTTGTGCATGGTGAATCGACGCAGGAAACTATTGGATTATTTAAAGGGTAAAGATGAAAATCGCTACAGGGACCTGATTGGTCGTCTTTCCCTGAGAAAGTGATTGCCCGGCGCTGCCCCGTTTATTCAGCAAAGTATATTAAAGAGTCTTTGACGCTTCATCAGCGATAATGATGCAATCAATCTATCAGTATGTTTTCGGTCATCATTCAGGAAACTCTGATAAGTCCCGGATGGACTTGAAATAATAACTATCAATAAAGTCAGGTAATAATAATGAGCATGGTAAGAAGAGAGTTTCAGTATGGTGATATTCCGGTGGTCCTGGAAACAGGCAGGATTGCGAGACAGGCTACCGGAGCCGTAATGGCGAGCATGAAGGATACAGTCGTGTTAGTAACTTGCGTTGCCGGCAAGGAAGCCAGGCCCGACCAGAATTTTTTCCCGCTTACGGTTGACTATCAGGAAAAAACTTATGCGGCTGGTAAAATTCCCGGTGGTTTCTTCAAGCGGGAAGGGCGGCCCTCGGAAAAAGAGATACTGACATCGAGGTTGATTGACCGGCCGGTTCGCCCCCTGTTTCCAAAAGTATTTAGAAATGAAGTTCAGATCATTGCCACCGTGATGTCACTGGACCCGGCTGTTGATCCTGATATCGTTGCGATGATCGGCGCTTCAGCCGCGCTGGGACTTTCCGGTGTCCCTTTCAAGGGACCCATCGGCGCGGCGCGGGTGGGTTATCGCGATGGGGATTATCTGCTCAACCCCAGTAATGATGAATTGACCAGGTCGAAACTGAATTTGGTCGTAGCAGGAACCGAAACTTCCGTCTTGATGGTCGAATCTGAAGCCGGGTTATTATCAGAGGAAATCATGTTGGGCGCAGTAATGTATGGCCATCGGCAAATGCAGGTAGTTATCGAAAATATCAAGGGGCTGGTCGCCGATGCCCGGGTAAAACCATGGGACTGGCAGGCGCCGGATGATGATAAAGAGTTGGAGACCGAAGTCGAAAACAGTTGTGTTGACCTGCTCAGGGAAGCCTACTCGATACAGGATAAACTCAGCCGGCGGGAACGCCTGGATGAAATCAAGACCGAGACAATCGCCGCCCTTATCGCGGAACATGGGGAGCGGTGGAGTGAAAACGCGGTTGCCGGCGTGATTGAAAAACTGGAAAGCAACACCGTCAGGGGCGCGATAATTGCTGGTGAACCGAGAATTGACGGCCGGGAATCTAAAACGATAAGAGAAGTCAGCGTGGAAGTCGGGGTGCTGCCAAGGGCCCACGGTTCCGCCCTGTTTACGCGGGGTGAGACACAAGCCATGGTTATCGCTACTTTGGGCACCGACCGGGACGCGCAAATCATTGACGCCATAGAAGGAGAGCGCAAGGACCCATTCATGTTGCATTATAATTTCCCCCCTTATTGTGTTGGTGAAACCGGGCGCTCAGGTTCACCCAAACGTCGTGAAATCGGTCACGGCAGGTTGGCCAAACGCAGCATGATGGCGGTGATGCCGGACCTGGAAGAATTTCCCTATGCGCTTCGGGTCGTCTCTGAAATAACCGAATCGAACGGCTCAAGCTCCATGGCGTCGGTGTGCGGTACCAGCCTGTCGTTAATGGACGCCGGCGTAGCGATAGCGGCGCCGGTGGCGGGCATTGCCATGGGTCTCATCAAGGAAGGTGAAAAATTCGTCGTGCTGTCCGACATCATGGGCGATGAAGACCACCTTGGCGATATGGATTTCAAGGTGGCCGGCACGGAACAAGGGATCAGCGCATTGCAAATGGATATCAAGGTAGATGGCATTACCGAAGAAATCATGGGGACGGCGTTGGCCCAGGCCAGGGAAGGGAGGCTGCATATATTAGAGAAGATGAACAGTGTCATTTCCGCGCCGCGGGGAGAGATGTCCGAGTACGCGCCCCGCATTACCACCATCAAGATTCACCCGGATAAAATCCGGGACGTCATCGGCAAGGGAGGAACGACGATTCGCTCAATTACCGAAGAAACGGGGGCAACGATCGATATAGATGACAATGGCAACGTCAAAATATATTCCAGCGATAAAACGGCCAGCGATGCCGCTCGCAAGCGGATTGAAGACCTGACAGCTGAAATTGAAGTAGGTAAAATCTACAAGGGCAAGGTGGCGAAACTCATGGATTTCGGCGCATTCGTCAATATCCTGCCGGGCAAGGACGGCCTGGTGCACATTTCGCAAATTTCAGAAGAGCGTGTGCAGAATGTCAGTGACAAATTATCGGAAGGTGATTTTGTAAAGGTGAAAGTGCTGGAGATCGACCGGCAGGGCAGGGTTCGTCTCAGCATGAAAGCCGTAGATGAATAGAGCACGGCCTCCCCTGCGCGAGTTGCCTCCTGATGAGGATATCGTGAAGGGGACAAGTGTTCAGATTCAGGTAGACAGGAGACATTAATCCCGCAGGGGCAGGCCCTCGTGCCTGCCCCGAGCCATACTGGCGTGTGCCGGACAAAGGCCGATAAGCGCATTAGCCTGTCTTCCCCCTCACCGCGATTTACCCCCTCCCACCCGCTTTTACTTTATACTACCCGCAAGATCCTGCGGAGAAACCCGAACATCATGAGATTAACCGGTAAAGAATTCAGGGACCGGGCTCAGAAGTCCATTACGCTGCTGGGCATGTCCGGGGTGGGCAAGACCACGCTGGCAAGAAAGTTGCGCCGGCACAACTGGTTTCACTTTTCCGGTGATTACCGAATCGGCACCCGTTACCTGGATGAACCGATCCTCGATAACATAAAACAGCTTGCCATGCAGATTCCGTTTCTCCAGGAGTTGCTGCGATCTGATTCGATCCATATCGCGAACAACCTGGATATAGACAACCTGAAACCGGTTTCAAGTTTTTTGGGCAAGTTGGGCAACCCGGAATTGGGCGGTTTGGACCTGAAAGAATTCAAACGCCGCCAGAAACTGCATCAAACTGCCGAGATTAATTCGATGAATGACGTGCCGGAGTTTATTCGCAAGGCCCATAAAGTGTACGGCTATTCGCATTTTGTCAATGACGCCGGCGGCAGCCTGTGTGAAATGACCGATGATGTTATCGGGTTGCTGGCGGAGCACAGCTTGATTTTATACATCAAGGCAACGGTCGAAGATGAAAAAGAGTTGATAGCGCGGGCTGAACGGCACCCCAAGCCGCTGTACTACAAGGAAGCATTCCTGGACGAACAATTAGCGGCTTACATGGAGGCGCGCTCGCTCGATTACGTTGCCTTGATCGACCCGGATGATTTTGTCAGGTGGGTATTTCCCAGGTTATTCAGCGCCCGGCTGCCCCGCTATGAATACATAGCTGATAATTATGGTTATTCCGTCGCGGTTGACGAGATATATTCCATAGAATCCGAAACGGATTTCATCGATCTCATCGCCGGCGTCCTCGACAGGTAGGAGCGTTTTACTGAAATGCCGTTGATAGCCAATACCGATTTACCCAGTTTCAAGCGGTTCCAGAATGAAGGCGGTATCGTGATCCCGCGGGAACTTGCCGCGGGCCGGGACCTTCGCGAACTGCACATCGGCTTGTTGAACATGATGCCGGACAAGGCCCTGGAGGCGACGGAAAGGCAATTCTTCCGCCTTATTGGCGAAAGCAACCAGATTGCTCAATTCTACCTGCATCCGTTTACCCTGGAGGAGTTGCAACGAGGAAAGGAAGGCCGGGAGCACGTGGAAAGATACTACAAGAGCTTCAGGGAAATAAAATCCACGGGCCTGGACGCGTTGATCATCACCGGCGCCAACGTGATAGGCCCCGATTTGGACAATCAGGTATTCTGGCAGCCGTTAATCGAAGTCATTGATTGGGCCTGCGCCAACGTGACGTCGATACTGTGCTCATGTTTGGCTACCCATGCGGTTTTGCAATTCCGTTATAACCAGAAACGGGTGCGCCTGCCGGCGAAATGCTGGGGCGTTTATCCACACAAGGTCAAGGATAAATCACATCCCCTGGTGACCAGGGTAAACACCCGCTTTGACGTTCCCCATTCACGTTTCAATGTGGTGACGCGGGAGCAATTCCTGGGATCCGGCTTGAAAATCCTGGTCGAAAGCGAGGAGGTCGGCGTTCACTTGGCCGTCAGTAAAGACGGCTTCCGCCTGGTCTTTTTCCAGGGACATCCCGAATACGACGTGAATAGCCTGCTCAAGGAATACAAGCGGGAAGTCGGGCGTTACATCTTTGGCGAAATCAAAGATTACCCCCCGTTTCCCCAAAATTACTTTCCCTTGCAGACCAGGGCGGTCCTCGATGAATACCAGGACCGCGCCTCAGCCGCAAAGAAAAACAACAGCGCCCCCCCACCGTTCCCGGAAGACCTGATCAGCTCTTCCCTCGACAACACCTGGCGCGACAGCGCCAACTCCGTCATCAACAACTGGATAGGCAAAGTCTACCAACTCACCCATTCACTCTAATTTCCCCCTGACAAGAGCGGATCAATTTCAACCACAATGAGCTACCTGGGGATGAATTTCCAAGCGCCAAGTGGATCAGCATGATGGAACCAGGAAAACGAGAAGGGAAACCCTGTATTCGAGGTTTCCGGACCACCGCTGATGACATACTCGCCTGTAACTAAGCTCTATATTCAATCCTTCAAGCTGAAGGTCAGTATTTCATCGCCGGTTTTATAGCCGAACAGCGAGTTTCCCCCGGCGGCGACGGTGATATATTGTTTGCCGTTCAGCATGTAACTGACAGGCGGGGCATTGACGCCGTATTGAGCCTGGTAGCGCCATAGGGGTTTGCCGGTGTGGGCGTCATAGGCGACAAAGTCGCCGTTTCCCTCGCCGGTGAACACGAGGTCGCCGGCGGTGGCCAGTACGCCGCCAACCATGGGTCGCTGCGTTTTTTGCTGCCAGCTTATCCTGCCGGAAGCGACGTCGATTGCGCTGAGAACTCCCCAATCCGGTTCGTCGGCTTTTTTGAAGAAAGTGTAGCTTTTCCAGGGCTTGCCCGGTTTCGGTTCCAGCTTGCGTGAAAAAAACATTGATGGTTGATAAATGCCGGCGATGTAAACGTGCCGGAGACCGGGATGGTAGGCAACCGGCGACCAGGAGACTGCGCCCAGGGTGCCGGGGATGATACGCACGCCTTCCGCCGTAGGCCGGGCGAACAGGTTTTCCTGTTTGACGAAAGCATCGCTACGCCTGATTAATTTGCCGGTTTGCCGGTCGTGGATAAAAAACCACCCCAACTTGCTTGCCTGCCCCACTGCCTTGACGACTTTCCCGTTTTCAACGAAATCAAACAGCACCGGTGGACTGGCGACGTCATAGCCCCAGCGGTCGTGGGGCACTTGCTGGTAGTGCCAACGCAATTTGCCCGTATCAAGGTCCAGCGCAACTAAACTGACGGTGTATAAATTGTCGCCGGGACGGGTGGAGTCATCCATCTGCGGCGACGGATTGCCCGTGCCGATATAAATCAGGTTAAGCTCCGGGTCAATGGCCGGCGTCGTATAGATTGAACCGCCGCCGTAACGCCAGGTATCGGAATAGAACTTGTTGGCACGCCGCTCTGCCGTAATATCCCTGTTCAACGGTACGCCATAGCTCGTTTGCTCACGCCACTTTCCCTGCCAGTTCAACTCGGCTGCGCTGTGCCAGCGCCAGATTTCCCTGCCCGTTTCCGTATCGTAAGCAACGATGAAACCCCTTAATCCGTGCCCTCCACCGGAGAGGCCGCCGACGGACAAAACATACTCACCCTCCTGTTCCAGGTCCATGTGCAGGCCGTAACCCGCGCCGGAAATCCCCACTAATATCTTGTCGCCGAATACCTGCGGAGCCAGGTTAGCGGTATACCCGGTCTGTCCCGATTGTTTGGCGTCTTTCAGTTCATCCACGCCCAGGAGGGGGTCAAGCGCTTCCGCCTTGCCGGCGTCAGTGTCCGCGATTTCAACGTCCCATGCGACTTTGCCCGTTTTACGGTCCAGGGCGATAAGCCGGGCATCGATGGTAACGGTATAGACTTTGTCATCCGTTATTGCCGGCCCGCGGTTGGCCGGCCCGCAACAAAATGTTTTCTTTTCGAGTTCATGCCGGTACCGCCACAGGGCCTTGCCCGTGTTTGCCTGTAGCGCGATAACGTCGTTATAAGGCGTCGTCACGTACATCACGCCGTCCCGGATAATGGGTGAAGTCTGGAACGACCCGATTTTACCAGTATTAAAACGCCAGGCCGGTTGCAACCGGCTTACGTTGCCGGTATTGACCTGTGACAGGGGGCTGAATCGTTGGTTGTCATAAGTGCGTCCATATAAAGGCCAGTCCGATGACTGCTTATCGGTTAAGGTAACTTCCCCGGGAGCATGTTGCGAAAACAGACAACATGCCGCCAGCAGCAGTAGCAGGTGTTCAGGGCAGGTGACTAGTTTCATTTTCAGGGGTCGTGAAACTTTTGCCAGGTAGAATAACATTACTCCGCATTTCTCACCAAGCGGGCTATTTACCATGATATGAGAGCAACCAGGAAAACTAACAACTAATGAGCCTTTTTTCCGTAATAATTTTATCCATCGATAGATCTGTCTCCGTGATGGGAATTGCATCGACTATTTGACATTCATAACACAGGGCCACTCTTGACGCAGACGGATTAGCGGCAAGCCATTTATCGTAATAACCTTTGCCGAAACCAATCCGTTTCCCGTCTACCGTAAAACCCAACCCTGGTGTAATACACACATCTACCCCGGATTGCCATTCGGAATACTCATCAAGGGTCAATATTCCCAGTTGGCCGACCCTGAGTTCCCGCCAGTTATTAAAGAGGACGGCAATCATTTTTTCACCGTCGATGATTTTGGGGATGACTACTGTTTTATCCAGTTGAACCAATTGATCGATGAGGGGATGGGTATTCACTTCATCACCCGTGGAGATGTAACAAAAGACCGAACCGGCCTGCTTGATGTCGATTTGGTCGAGCAGGCGGGTGTGGATAGCCTGGTTGGAGGCAAGCCGTTGTTCCTCAGGGAGCGCGCGGCGGTTTTGTTTCAGCCTCGTCCGCATCAAGGCTTTCTGTTCAGTTATAAGCATCTGCCCTGTTTTCTGATTCAAGTCTTTCTTTTTATGAAATATACCGTAGAATAACGCCTTTTTCCGGTGAACATTCAAAACCCGTATTTAGCTGGGACAAGGTTAATTTTATGGTGACAATCCGATTAGCGCGAGCAGGCGCAAAGAAAAGGCCTTTTTATCATATCGTCGCAACCGATTCACGTAATCCGCGTGATGGCCGGCATATAGAAAGGCTTGGCTATTTCAACCCGATTGCAACCGGCCGGGAGCAACAACTGAACCTGGACCGGGAGCGGGTCGATTATTGGCTGTCAAAAGGCGCGCAAGCCTCTGCCCGCGTCGCTAAACTGATTAAAGATCACGCCAGGGCCCAGGCTGCGCCAAGCTGATTTTTATCATGGCGCCGGCTGCGAAAGGCAGTAACGGGGAAGTGGTCGTCATCGGTAAAACAGGCGGGGTACATGGCGTAAAAGGCTGGTTGAAGATATTTTCCTATACGGCGCCGAAGGAAAATATCTTTTCGTATAAGCCCTGGTTGATTGAAAAAGAGGGATTATGGGCCGAGGTTGAATTTGCCGGCAGTGGGAAAAGCGGCAAAACCCAGGTGGTGAAGTTTGAAAACGTCGAAGACAGGGAGGCGGCAAGACAGTTCGTTAATCGCCGGATTGCCGTATACCGCACACAGTTGCCGGAACCGGCGCCGGGTGAATATTATTGGGCTGACCTGTTGCAGATGGACGTGATGACCATGGCCGGCAACCGGTTGGGCAAGGTTGTCGATATCCGGGAAACCGGCGCCAATGATGTCTTGATTGTCGAGGGTGAAAGCCGCTGTTTGATCCCTTTTGTAAAGGATGAAATTATCAAACAGGTCGATATGGATAACGGTGTAATCAAAGTAGAATGGCAATGGGACTAACCCGCGCCGACGGGAAAAATCCGGCGCGATCAGCGTTTTCCCTGGTGAGAAATGCGGGTTAGAACATGTTGCGGATTGGCGTGATCACATTATTCCCGGAGATGTTTTCAGCGGTTATCGATTACGGTATTACAGGGAAAGCGATAAAATCAGGGTTGTTGAAACTCAATACGGTTAATCCGAGGGATTATACGACTGACAACCACCGAACAGTGGACGACAGGCCCTACGGTGGCGGTCCGGGCATGGTCATGATGACGGCGCCGCTGCGGGCATCCATACAATCCGCTAAGGCTGAACTGCCCGGCGCCGCGGTGATTTACCTGTCACCCCAGGGAAAGAAGGTGAAACAGCAGGACGTGATGACGTTTGCCGGGAGAGACTCATTGATTTTCATAGCCGGACGTTATGAAGGTATCGATGAGAGGATTATCGAACTGGAGGTCGATGAAGAATGGTCTATCGGTGATTACGTGCTTAGTGGCGGCGAACTTCCTGCCATGGTATTAATCGACGCCGTGGCAAGATGTTTACCCGGCGTTTTGGGAAATGAAGAATCTGCGCCGGAAGATTCTTTTTACCGGGGAATATTGGATCATCCACATTACACCCGCCCGGAAAGAGTGTATGGCAAGTGTGTCCCGGAGGTGTTATTGAGTGGAGATCATGCCGCTATTCGAAAATGGCGTCTGAAACAAGCCCTGGGACGTACCTGGGAACGCCGGCCGGATTTGTTGGAAGCATTGGCATTGGATGCCGAGCGACAGGTTTTATTGGATGAGTACATAAACGAACAGCAGTATGCTGATGATAAAGCGTAACTATTATTATGGAGTCGGCAGCTATGACAAATATAATCGAGCAGCTCGAAGCTGAGCAAATAAATCGGGAGATGCCGGAATTTCATCCCGGCGATACCGTCGTCGTGCAGGTCAAGGTCATAGAGGGCCAACGGGAGCGGCTTCAGGGATTTGAAGGCGTAGTCATCGCCAAGAAGAACCGGGGGCTTAATTCATCGTTCACCGTTCGTAAAATTTCATACGGTGAAGGCGTGGAGCGGGTGTTCCAGACTTACAGCCCGGGTATTGCGGAAATCTCCGTTAAACGCCGGGGGGACGTCAGGCGGGCGAAACTGTATTACATGCGGGACCGGCGGGGCAAGGCGGCCAGGATAAAGGAAAAAATCAAGCCTGCGGGTTAAATAAACAGCGCCTGTTTTATTCGAGACGCCGGTTACGGGAAACAGTCTTTGTGATGGTGGCCCGTGTCTGGTAGTGAACCTGAACTTCAGCAGGCCAGGACTGTTATCGATCATTTCCTTGACGCCTTGTGGATGGAGCGTGGTTTAAGTGAAAATACCTTAGCCGCTTATCGAAATGATCTCTACTCTTATGCGGATTGGCTTACATCATCATCTAAGGACTTGCTACAGTCACAACCCGCGGATATTCTCGCTTACCTTGCGTCATTGAGCGCCAAGTCGACGCGTACTTCAGCGCGACATTTATCCACCCTGCGCCGGATTTTTCAATACCTGGCGAGGGAAGGTCAAATAAGCCATGATCCCACCGCCCGGATAGAGCCGCCTCGAATCGGTCGACCATTACCAAAGTCATTGACTGAAGCTGAAGTGGAAGCCTTGCTCGAGACGCCGGATACGACAACGGTTATCGGCCAGCGCGACCGGGCGATGTTGGAGGTTTTGTATGCGACCGGGTTAAGGGTTTCAGAGCTGGTCAGCTTGCAAGTGGACCAGATAAATTTAAGACAAGGCGTTATTCGGGTAATTGGCAAAGGGAATAAAGAGCGTTTGGCGCCATTGGGCGAAGAAGCGGTCAGTTGGTTGGAAAAATTCATGAAAGAAAGCCGGGCCGAGTTGTTCAAGGGGCCGCCGCCGGCGACGGTATTTCCCAGTCGGCGCGGGTTGATGATGACGCGTCAGACGTTCTGGCATGCAGTAAAACGCTACGCTATCCAGGCGGGTATTGCCAAACCCCTTTCACCCCATGTTTTAAGGCACGCCTTTGCCACGCACCTGCTTAACCATGGCGCTGATTTACGCGTAGTCCAGATGTTATTGGGCCACAGCGACATCTCGACTACCCAGATCTATACGCATGTTGCCCGGGAAAGGCTGAAAAACCTGCACGCACAACATCATCCCCGGGGGTGAGCCGGAGACCGGGGAGACACTATTTCAGGCGTTCCGGGGACACAATACTTGATCAGCCGGGGGCGATGGGGGAGGGAGAATGGTTTCGTATTGTGTCCCTGGAAAAATGTCTCAATCCGGCCACGGCGTCAGTTCAAAAGGGGACATTTCTACTTTGGGTTGACGTGACCAGTACCTGATATTGTATCAATATGCCGGTGGTGTTAAGCTGAATGGCATTGGATATTCTTTAATTGGAGCAAGACATGCGGACTGAATTGACGCTATTTTTTACGACCTCGCTGTTTCTCGCCGGCGTAAGCGCCGAGCCCGAAAAGCACAGGCTGTTGCGGGAGTCGATCACCACTGCTTTTCCGGACCTGGAAATTACCCGGATCAAGGAAGCGCAGGTTCCGGGCTTGTACGAAGTCATGTTGGGCACGGAGGTAGTCTACCTGAGCGAGGATGGGCGATACATTTTGCAGGGTGACCTGATTGACCTGGATGAAAGGATAAATGTCAGTGAGGAACAACGCGCTGCCGCCAGGCTGAAAGTACTGGAAGGTATCCCTGAAACTGAAACAATAGATTTTGCTTCCCCTGATGCAAAGCATACCGTTTATGTCTTTACCGACATCACCTGTGGCTATTGCCGGCAGTTTCACCGGGACATGCCGGAGTTGAACAGTAAAGGCGTCGCCGTGAGGTACCTGGCTTTCCCACGGGCCGGCGCTGACTCGGAAGCATTCGAGGATATGGAGTCCGTCTGGTGCGCCGCTGATAAAAATACGGCCATGACAGCAGCCAAGCTGGGAAAAAAAGTCGAACCGGCAAAATGTGATAACCCGGTGGAAAGGCATTATGAATTAGGGCAAACCCTGGGGGTGAGGGGGACGCCGACCATATACCTGGAAGGGGGCCAGTCAATGCCCGGTTATCTTCCGCCGGAGAGATTATTAGAGGCGATTGCTCAATATCAATAACTAACCGGCGTCTCCCGGCGGGAAATGCGGGTTAATGCCCTGCAATGATTTGATTACCGCCCGCGTCGTACTGCCATCTTTTTCGGTGTGCTCAACCTTTATGGGTAAAAAATCCAACTCGGGAGCGCACCAGAAGATTGATTTTCGATTGCTGCCTGGTTTATGTCTGAGTATTTTTATGGAATTGTAATTGCCAAGGGGCGTTTTAACTATCTCCTCGCCCAGTTTCTCAAAGTTGTATGTCTTGATTCCTTTCCGGTCGGCGATAAGATAGGAAACAGGCGTGCGCCCGTTTTTCAAGTCATGCATGATCGCAAGTTGGTATAGCAACTTATCCATGACGGTCGGCGCTGTCGGCATGGGCCAGAAATCACCGTTGAGCGTATTTTTAATTTTTTTTGTTTGCCGGTTGAACTCGATTGAAACATCACGTTTTTTCTTGTCGCCGGAACGCGCATAGCTGTAGTACTCGGACCGGAGAACTTCTCCCTGAAAGATTAAAATGCTTGTTTCAATAATCCGAACCTTGCTGATTAATGCAGCCAGGCCGGTTGTTCTTGTCTCGGATCGGTACTCATACCTGTCATCGTCCAATTTTACAAGACGCCTGTTTACCCGCGCGACTTTTGTGCCTTTTGTGTAAAGTGAATATTCTGCTTCAAAAGGAGCCGGCGGAGAAATATTTTGGGCGCGTGTAACGCCTGAAACGCCGGTTATAACGATTAAAAAGAAAAAAGAGAAAAAATGCAGTAATTTGTACATTGTGAATACCCGGACAACGCCCCTGTGACATCTTATAGTAGAATCCGTTGAATTTCATGCCGTAGTCGGGACGATCAGCGCGTGCAGACGACACATAAAATATTTCACCCATCTCATAATGCAGATATTCTTGTCATCGGCGATGTCATGCTGGACCGGTATGTCTATGGCGACACCGACAGAATTTCGCCGGAAGCCCCGGTCCCGGTTGTAAAAGTTAAAAAGACTGAAGAACGACCGGGCGGCGCGGCCAACGTGGCAGCCAATATCAAGTGTCTGGGCATGGAAGTAAAGTTGCTGGGCATTACCGGGAACGATGCAGCAGCCAGGGCTTTGGAAAAAGAATTATCGAAATTGGGCGTCTCTTGCTGTTTTTTCCACCGGTCAGGGGTTCCCACTATAACCAAACTTCGGATTTTAAGTCAAAACCAGCAATTACTGCGGATGGATTATGAGGCTGACTTCAAGGTGACTGATTCGGCTTCATTGATGAAGATTTATGCTGACCAGGTGCATAATTCTTCCCTCGTTGTTTTGTCTGATTATGCCAAGGGGAGCCTGCGCCAAGTGGAAAGTTTCATCAACCTGGCTGGCGAATATGACCTGCCCGTCATCGTCGACCCGAAAGGGGCGGATTTTTCCCGCTATAAAAATGCGACGGTATTAACGCCGAATTATAAAGAATTCGAAGCCGTAGTGGGCGAGTGTTTGAATGACGCTGAGATAAATGAAAAAGGCCTGGCGCTTTGCGACTCATTGTCCCTGGATGCCTTGTTGATCACCCGGGGCGAACGTGGGGTGACTTTCCTGGACAAGGTAAATAACAAGGTTATCAGTCTTCCGGCGGAAGCCCATGAAGTTTTTGACGTTACCGGCGCCGGCGACACGGTGATTGCAACTTTTTCAGCGGCAATCGCAGCTGGGTATGCCAGCGCGGACGCGGTATATTTCGCCAACTCGGCAGCCGGTATCGCAGTTGAGAAATTGGGCGCCGCGACTGTTGCCGTCGCTGAGCTGAATTCAGCATCAGGCAATTCCATTTCAGGCGATGTGAAGCGCATGGACCTTGATAACTTGCTTGATGCAATCAATGCCAGCCGGGATAAGGGAGAAAAAATCGTCATGACGAACGGCTGTTTTGATATTCTGCATGCCGGGCACGTCGAATACCTGAGACAGGCAAGGGCCTTGGGCGATAAACTTCTGGTCGCCGTGAATGATGACGAATCCGTGCGGAAATTGAAAGGCGAAGGGAGACCATTGCAGGAGCTGGACAAACGTCTGCGAGTATTATCGGGATTAGCCTCGGTCGATTGGTTGATTGCATTTGCCGAGGATACCCCGGAGGAGTTGACAGGATTGATCAAGCCTGACCTGCTGGTTAAAGGCGGCGATTATGATATTGATGGCATTGCCGGGGCCGGTCATGTAAAAAGTCATGGCGGTGAAGTAAGGATACTTCCCTATATCGACGATTGTTCGACAAGTCATATCATAGATAAAATCAAAAGCGCCGGCGCAGTTCCCCCCTCGACAAGGGGGAGTTAGAGGGGAGTTCAGGTTAAATGATAATTGTAACCGGAGCAGCCGGTTTTATCGGCAGTAACCTGGTTCGGGGGTTGAATTCAACCGGGCGTTCGGATATTGTCGTTGTCGATGATCTGTCGGACGGGACCAAGTTCCGCAACCTTGTTGATTGTGATTTCCTGGACTACCTGGACAAGGATGAATTCATGTCGCTGTTGTCCGACAATCCCGGTTGTCTCGATGATGTGAAGGTCGTTTTTCACCAGGGCGCCTGTTCGGATACGAGGGAACGAGATGGGAAATACATGCTCGAAAATAACTATGCTTACTCCACAAGATTGCTGGAACGCTGCATCAGCGGGAAAATTCCTTTTATTTATGCTTCGAGCGCGGCCGTTTACGGCGTCAGCCGGCGCTTTGAGGAAAAACCGGAGTGTGAGAAACCGCTTAACCTGTATGGCTATTCCAAGTTGTTATTTGACCGGTACGCCCGCAGGGCATTGCGCGAATCCGACGCGCAGGTTGCGGGGTTAAGATACTTTAACGTATATGGCCCTTATGAACAGCACAAAGGGGCGATGAGCAGCATGGCTTTTCAATTGAACAACCAGCTAATTGAAAATGGCGAAGTTAATTTATTCAAGGCAAGCGGCGGCTACGAAAACGGGGGGCAGCGGCGGGATTTTATCTATATCGATGACGTGGTGGATGTCAACCTGTGGTTTATGAATAACCGCCGGGCTAAAGGCATATTCAACGTGGGCACGGGCAAGAGCAGGAGCTTTAATGATGTTGCCGGCTTGATTATCAATTGGCATAACAAAGGCGAGATTGACAAGATTATCAATTATGTCGATTTTCCGGAAGGTTTATTACCCGCTTATCAAAGTTTTACCGAAGCGAATATTTCGGGGTTGCGGGAAGTCGGCTACAAGGCCGATTTTACCGAATTGGAAGAGGGTATCAATCAATACCTGAACTGGTTGAATTGATTGCCTGTCCCGGGTTCCCGGCATTTTTTCCTGGTTGACCCAATGCGGATTTTATACTGTTTATATTCTTTCATCCTGTATTTGTCGATACCCCTCGTCTTGTTAAGGCTGCTTTTGCGGGGGATGAAAAACCCTGACTACCTGAAGCGTATTCCGGAAAGGTTTGGTTTTGTGCCGAAACTTGCAACCGGGCCGCCGGTGATTTGGCTTCATGCGGTGTCTGTTGGCGAGGCGCAGGCTTCGAGGGCGCTGGTTGCCAGGCTGGGCCAGGCTTTTCCCGGTTGCCAGCTGGTCATGACGACTATCACGCCGACAGGGGCCTGTTATGTACAACAGACTTTTCCCGGGGAAGTCATTCACCTCTACCTTCCTTATGATTTGCCCTGCGCGGTCAAGGCATTTCTGGATGCGGTCAGGCCGCGTGTTTTAATCATCATGGAGACGGAAATCTGGCCGAACCTGCTTTATTACTGTCGGCGACGTGATTTGCCGGCGGTTCTGATCAATGCAAGGCTGTCTGATAAATCATACAAGAGCTACCTGCGGTTTAGAGCTTTCCTGGCGGATGCGCTGCGTGGGTTAAGCCATATTGCCGCGCAGAGCGATGCTGACGCGCATCGATTCCTGTCACTGGGCGCGCGCCCCGATGACGTGTCGGTGACAGGTAATTTGAAATTCGATATTGAAATGCCACATGGCGTTGCAGGGCAGGCAAAATCCCTGAAACGCTTCCTGTCCGTGAACAGGCCTGTCTGGATTGCGGCAAGCACCCATGAAGGCGAGGAGGAACTGGTATTGGAAGCATTTCACGAAATCAGGAAAAAGTCAGCCGATTGCCTGTTGATTATCGCCCCCAGGCATCCTGAACGTTTCAGGGTTGTTTATAACCTGTGCCGGAGCAAGGACTTCATTACCGTTAGACGAACCGAGGAACAACTCTATAGCCGGAATACGGATATATATATGCTGAATACGCTGGGTGAACTCCCGCTATTCTATGGTTGCGCAGACCTCGCATTTATCGGCGGCAGCCTGGTCCCCGCCGGAGGACACAACATGGTGGAGGCAGCCAGGTGGGGCATACCGGTCATTACCGGGCCCCATACGTTTAATTTCAGGGAAATAACCGGTTCATTAAAGGGGCTGGATGCGCTAATCGTTGTAGCCGCGCCTGATGAACTGGCAGCTTCGGTTATCGGGTTATTAGCGGATGCCGGGCTCAGGCGCGGCTACGGCGAGCGGGGAAAACAGGTGGTAGAGCAAAATCAAGGCGCTACAGACTCGGTTATGACGCTACTTGGCAATTATATCAATTCCGTATAACCTGCTGATTATTTATGAGTCTGAATTTAATTCCGATTCCCGATTCCCACAACCCTTGGAGATTTAACCATGTCAAGAACTATAATGATGTTAGCCATAATGGTCCCTTTACTTGTGTCGGCTGATGAATATCCGACAACTGCAACAGTCAGAATGGTTGTCGCCTGTATGGCTGAATTCGGTTCTCAAAATGAAGAGAACCTGCTTACCTGCGCTTGCCGTCAGGACGTGTTTGAAGCTGAAATGGCTTTTGCGGATTATGAGCAGGCAAGTTTATATGAGAGATACGTCAGGATGCCAGGCAAACGCGGCAACCTGTTCCGTGACAGCAAAGAGGGTAAGGAATACGTCGAAAAACTGCGAGCCGTGAGGCAAAAAGCGCTGGCTGCCTGCCCGGTAGTCAGGAAAATCACGCGTGATACAGTAAAGCAATAGACAGGGAACAGGAGGCGTTAATCCGGCAGGGGCGCGCCTCCTGCCTTGGGTCATGCCGGAACGCGCCCCGAGTCAGGGCAACCACAGCGAGTTGCCCCTGCTATGGGTCATCGGCAGTGGCATAATCGTCCGCTCCCTCACAAGGGGGAGTTAGAGGGGGTTCAAGGGGGGGTACAGCGTCGTTATCCCCGGTTCACTTGAAGTTCTGAAGACCATGAGTCATTTTTAGTATCCGTTGCGTCAACCGTCAGTATTCCGTCGCCTTTTGGAACAAAAAAGAAACGCAAGCTGGGGTCCATGCTGATCGAAAACGTCAGTCGCGCCGCCATGATCAAAGTTCCGTCATAGCTGACTTTTAACTGGCTGATAAAATGGGGGGGTGGGCGGACCCGCGAGCCAATCCGCATTGGTTGCAGTCCGGTAATGTTCGGGTGTTTTATTTTGACCTGTATTAAATTCGGTTCCTCAAATTCAACGTCGCCCAGCAACCTCATTTTCATCTTGCCTATATTGGCGATTGAATCATCAATGCTCTTGGGAGGCGGCGCAGAGCAGGCGCCGGTTGCCCGCACAAAACTTTTCGCCAAATACAGTTCACCCGTGTTTAACTCGGCAATGGCGCGGACGAAGGAAAAATCATCAACCCTGACGCGCATGGCAAGGTCCGCCTTGCCGCTGGCCGGCGTGAAGTCGAATATACCCACCAACGGCACCGGATTTTTATCGATAAAGACATGAATTTTATTTACATACAATTCGGCAGTCTGGGGAATTTTAGAATGGATCGTGATGGGGACAACCGTAGCGTCTTCCGCACGATAGGGCGCTTTGATTTCCAGGACGTTTTGTTCAGCGCCTTCAATTATTTCCCGATCCTGGAAAGATGCCGGCCGCAGGTTATCCAGCCAGACCTGGTCTGACAGCTTTTGCCGATAATCGCTGGGCGCAACGTCTGCAACGGCTGCCGCCATGGATATAAACAGGGTAATAATGTAAACAGGTGTCTTTATCATGGTATTCACGGGTGCAGGCTCCTCTATGGAATTCTTTAATAACAACTCGAACTTGGGATAGTATAATACATAATGATACAATGTAACAGCTTGGGATGTCCTGTTCAAACTATGGATTTTGTATATTCTTGAATGCGCGGATATTGCACCGGTGGATACGAATATCGAACCGGATTTTTGATTTATAAATCAGGTAAGAAAGACGTTGTATCTTGCTGTTTGTTAAAAAGATGTATCTGTGATTTTTACTATCAAGATGAAATATGTATTAAAATACGCGAATATGACTTGACTTATATTATAAAAATCGCCTAATATCCAGAATTAGGAGAGTACAAGCGCTTTTTAACTCCCGGCTGTCATTTGATCTCGAGATAGCGGGGAGGCCAATAAGTTCGAGATCAAATTCATCAACAACTATAAAGAGGAGGAGGTCATGAGTAAATTGTCCTTCAATAAGTTGGTAATTGCCTCTGTTGTTTTGGTTATGTCTCTGTCTGCTTATGCTAACGATGAGGTTAAAGCATTGATGGAGAATCCAAACTACTGGGCCTTCCCGGGCGGCAATTACTGGAACTGGCGTTACTCTGAGTTAGATCAGATTAACAATGAAAACGCCGGTGGACTGGTGGCTGCGTGGACGTTCTCAACCGGACGCCTGCAAGGCCATGAAGGTGGTCCTCTGGTCCTGCCGCCAAGCGCGACGGGTCTGGACAGCGACCATTTATTCATCCATTCGTCATTCCCGAACGATGTTTTTGCTATCGATCTTGATACATTGAACATCACCTGGGCTTATGAGCCGCAACAAAACGAAGCAGAAACCGTTCCGGTTATGTGTTGCGACATCGTAAACCGTGGATTGGGATATAGCATGGGCCAGATTTACCTGCAACAGGCTGACAACATGTTAGTTGCATTATCCGCCAAGACCGGTGAGAAGGTCTGGGATGCATCCAATGGTGGCGATATTCCCGCTGAACTGGGTGGCCCCTATGGGCCAAAGCAAGGCATGACCAACACCAATGCGCCTCATCCGATTAAAGACAAAATCTTGACGGGTTGTTCAGGCGCCGAGTTTGGTGTCCGTTGCTGGATAGCCGCTTACAATGCCAAAGACGGTAGCTTGGCATGGCGCGCCTTCAGCATGGGCCCTGATGAAGATATCCTGTTCGATGAGAACACTACGTCCATGGGCGAGAAGGTGGGCAAGGATTCTTCCCTGAAAAGCTGGTGCGCTTTTGATGCCGAGCAGAGCACTGACAAGAGCAGTTGGGGTATGGATGCCCTTAGGATGAACTCAATGGTAGGCCGTGAATGCAAGGAGCTTTCGGATCAGTGGAAACTGGGCGGTGGTTCCACATGGGGCTGGTGGCCGGTTGACTTCGATGAGAACCTGGTGTACTACGGTTCAGGCAACCCCGGCACTTGGAACCCGGTTGTTCGTCCCGGTGACAACAAATGGTCCATGACCATTTTTGCCCGTGACATCGACACCGGCGTTGCTCGCTGGGTTTACCAGATGACGCCCCATGATGAGTGGGACTATGACGGCGTCAATGAGATGATCCTGGTCGACATGGAAGTCCGTGGTAAAGACACGCCTGCCCTGGTTCACTTCGACCGTAACGGCTTTGGCTATACCATGAACCGTAAGACGGGCGCCCTGCTTGTCGCTGAAAAGTATGATCCGGCCGTTAACTGGGCTACTCACGTCGACATGAAAACGGGCTATCCCCAGGTTGTCAATTCCTACAGCACTCACTACAACGGTCAGGACGTTGTCTCCAAGGACATCTGCCCCGCTGCATTGGGTACCAAGGACCAGCAACCTGCTGCCTACTCGCCGCGTACCGGCCTGTTCTATGTGCCTACAAACCACGTTTGTATGACCTATGAACCGGTCAGTTACGATGCGGGCGGCAACCAGTACGTTTCCGGTCAAGCCTATGTTAATGCCAACCTGACCATGTACCCGGCTGGCGCCGTACTGGATAACGGCACTGACAACATGGGTAACTTTATTGCCTGGGATGCAGACGCAGGCAAGATCGTATGGTCTATCTCCGAGCAATGGTCGGTATGGAGCGGCGCGCTGGCGACTGCCGGTGACGTTGTTTTCTACGGCACGCTTGACTCTTATGCAAAGGCGATTGATGCCAAGAGCGGCGAGCTGCTTTGGAAATTCAAGACTCCGTCAGGCATTATCGGTAACTTCCATACCTGGTCACACGGTGGCAAGCAATACGTCGGTATCCTCTCCGGGATCGGTGGATGGGCTGGTGCCGTTGTGGCTATTCCAGGTCTGGCTGCCGCGCCTGATACCGCAGCGCTGGGCGCTGTCGGTGGCTATCGCGCATTGCTGAATTCAGCACGCAACAGTGGCGTGTTGATGGTGTTCAGCCTGCAGTAAGTCGCAAAAACAAACTCAACGTTTGTTAATGCAAAATCCTCGGTATCTTTGATGCCGGGGATTTTTTTTATTTAACAACAGTAATTTTCCTGTAAACTATGCGTCTTATCCTGGAAAACCATAGTCGCGAGGAGGCTTGAGAAATGAATATCAAAAAAACCCTGGCAGTTATATGGGGCCTGTCAGTCTTAATCTCAACCCAGGCATTTGCCGCACAAGAGCATATAGTTAATGCAGAAGTGCGGGCATTCAACCCTGACATCATATATATCCAGTCGGGAGATACCGTCAGGTTTATCAATATGGCGTCACATGATTCGGTGTCGGTTGAAGGATTGATCCCCGAGGGCGCTGAACATTGGCAAAGCGGCATTGGCAATAACATCACCCTGAAATTGGATGTTGAAGGCGTCTACGCTTATGCCTGTGTTCCCCATATCGGCTTCGGCATGTTCGGCGTCATCGTGGTGGGGGAACCGGTCGGTATCGATGCGGCGATGGAGTACGCGCGCGCCAACCTGAAGGGACCCTATCGCCGGCTCATAGGCAAGCTGCTCAAAGTACAACGGGCGGCGAAAAAGGGCTGACCCGGAGCAGGATGACGACTGCAAGTGAACGTGGCCGCTGATTTATTAATAAAATCCAATGTAGCGATATGAAAAACTATCTTCCATCATCCCTGTTATCGGTCTGCCTGTTGTGCCTGGCATTGTATCCCCCGGGCGCGCCAGCCGATGAACCGGGAAAAATAACTGCCTTAAAGGTATGCGCCGACCCTTTCATGCTGCCGTTCTCTAATCGAAAAGAGCAGGGTTTTGAAAATAAAATAGCCGAATTGTTTGCCGATAAAATGGGAGTGAAGGTCCAGTATGAATTCTTCCCGCAACGGATGGGGTTTATCCGAAATACCCTGCGGGCGGAGTCCGAATCAGGCCTCGGTTACAAATGTGACCTGGTAGTCAACGTGCCGGAACATTTTGAATTGGCCGCAACCACGGAGCCTTATTACACCACTTCCTACGCCCTGATATTTGCCAAAAACCGGGGCATGGACTCGGTTACGTCACCGGAGATGTTAGGTGAATTGGTCAAGGAAGGGTTGAAAATAAAATTCGGTTTGGCTGACCGTGGCCCGGCCCAGTTCTGGGCTGCCAGGCACGGCCTGATAGGCAGCATGGTGCCGTACCAGGGGCAACCCGGTGATATCCGGGTGAATACGGGGGAAAGACTGATCAGGGATTTAATTTCCGGGAAAATCGATGCAACGATTGCCTGGGGGCCTACCGCCGGCTACTTCGCCAAAAATGCCGAAGGGGGTGAAAATATCACAGTCCTGCCGTTGCGTAACGATCCTGAATCACCATTATTGAAGTTTGAATACAGCATGGCAATGGCGGTCAGGTATGGTGAAAAAGAATGGAAGGACAAGATAAATCAATTGATAGTCGAGAACCAGGAAGAGTTGAATACCATCCTGGCAGACTTCGGCGTGCCGCTTTTGCCATTGAAAAAATCCGAAAAACATGATGATGACTAAACTAAAATTGGTCAGGACGGGAGCGGTTTGCAGCATCATATTACTCGCTCTATGCAGTTTATTGGCGCCGGTTTCCCAAGCTGACGAGGCGCTGGCGGACGAGGTTCTGGCAGACGAGGCGCTGGCGGACGAGGTGCTGGCAGACGAGGCCTTGGCGGACGAGGTTCTGGCAGACGAGGCGCTGGCAGACGAGGTTCTGGCGGACGAGGCGCTGGCGGACGAGGCGCTGGCGGACGAGGTTCTGGCGGACGAGGCCCTGACAGACGAGGCGCTGGCAGACGAGGTTCTGGCGGACGAGGCGCTGGCAGACGAGGCGCTGGCAGACGAGGCGCTGGCAGACGAGGCGCTGGCAGACGAGGTTCTGGCAGACGAGATGCTGGCGGACGAGGCCCTGGTAGACGAGGCGCTGGCGGACGAGGTGCTGGCGGACGAGGTGCTGGCGGACGAGGCGCTGGCGGACGAGGTGCTGGCGGACGAGGTGCTGGCAGACGAGGCGCTGGCGGACGAGGTGCTGGCAGACGAGGTGCTGGCAGACGAGGCCTTGGCGGACGAGGTTCTGGCAGACGAGGTGCTGGCGGACGAGGCCTTGGCAGACGAGGCCTTGGCGGACGAGGTTCTGGCAGACGAGGCCTTGGTAGACGAGGCGCTGGCGGACGAGGCGTTGGCGGACGAGGTTCTGGCAGACGAGGCCTTGGCAGACGAGGTGCTGGCGGACGAGGCGTTGGCGGACGAGGTGCTGGCAGACGAGGCCTTGGCAGATGAGGTTCTGGCGGACGAGGTTCTGGCGGACGAGGTTCTGGCGGACGAGGTTCTGGCAGACGAGGTTCTGGCAGACGAGGCCCTGGCGGACGAGGCCCTGGTAGACGAGGCCCTGGCGGACGAGGCCCTGGTAGACGAGGCCTTGGCGGATGAGGAGGAAGCAAGGGGGACTGAATCGGGGATAGAAGTCAAGGGCGCCACCTTGGGCAGGATGGGTGATTCCGTCGCGGTTAACCCGGAAGAATTTGAATTTGCAGATGCGGAAAACAAGCTCTGGTTGGACAACCACCTGCAAAACATCGAGCGCCCGGGGCGGCTCTATTATGATTTTGTCAAGCGGGGCAGTTATGAAGAAGGTTTCAGTGACTCCGTTTACCTGGACATTGTCGAAATAAATGACGATGGGAGTAAAAACGTAAACCTGGAATTTTTCACCGCCGAAAGGAAGCAGAATGCCCCGGCCGATAATTTGCTCGGTATTACCGGCAACCCGGTCTTGATGTTATACATGCAGGGCGACGTTTATGAAATGAACCGCTTGACCAGCGGCAGTTGGCGCTATTTCCAGAGACAGATTAAATTCGCATTTTCAGAGGACGCAAAGATAGAGCCCGTCACCTTTGAGTTTAACGGCAAAGAGGTCACGGGGGAAAAAATTTCAATCGCGCCGTACCTCAACGACCCGCGCCGGCGACAATTCGAGCAATTCGCCCGCAAGGTTTACGAGTTCACATTATCAGGGCAGGTTCCGGGCAAGCTGTATCAAATCAAAACCGTCATTCCTGATAATCTGCCGGACAGGGAACCGCTGATAGAAGAGATATTGACCCTGCAACACGCCGAATTTCAAAACTGAACCATAATCCCCTTCTCCCCGTGGGGGCATCGCAAAAGGGGCAATACAAATCCATTCCTGTATCGAGCCTGTCCCGTACTTGCTACGGGACAGGTTCTGAGCTTGTCAGCATCTATTTGCGCTAACACGAGGCTGAAAAACCGGTTGACTTGGCTAAGGGGGTAATTTACTTTGAGTCAAATGACCGAAGTTAACGTTCACGAGGCTGAAACTCAATTATCCAACTTGTTGCATCGCGTTGCAGCGGGCGAAGAAATTGTCATCGCACGTTCAGGGAATCCGGTGGCGAGGCTGGTGCCTGTGGAAGAACCACCAAGGCGACTGATGGGACTGGATGAAGGACTTTTTGTTGTGCCCGACGACTTCAATGAGCCGTTACCCGATAATATCCTTAGTGAATTCGAGCGTTGAAACTATTGCTGGATACACAAGTTTGGCTATGGATGCAGGCCTCACCCAAGCGAATCAGTAACGATACTGCGGCATTAATTGGCGATACCCAAAACCAGTTACTGCTGTCGGCAGCCAGTGCGTGGGAAATTTCAATTAAATATGCCTTAGGCAGATTACCGCTACCTGTGCCGCCGCCAGAATACGTTACATCCCGAATGGCCCAAAGTGGGACGGGAGGTCTTCCGGTAGAACATCGGCACGCGCTGCACGTTTCCACATTACCGCCCCATCATCGGGACCCCTTTGACCGATTATTGGTTGCACAGGCCCAGTTGGAAGGCGCAACACTGGTGACTGCCGATAAGCAATTAGACGCATATGACATATCGAAAATATCAGCATAGTTCTGGTTCCAGTCCCTGTTGGCGTTGCTGAAAAGGCATTAATCCCGCATCTATAATTGTCCTGTATCAATTGATACTGACCCCTTGCTTATGACCATGCTCCTGGATGTAAAGAATCTGAAAGTTCAGTTTGCTGTTGAAAATAACCTGGTCAAGGCCGTTGACGGCATTGATTTTCAGATTGAACAGGGAGAAACCTTTGCGCTGCTTGGAGAGTCGGGCAGTGGTAAATCCATTACCGCGCTGACTATAAACCGCTTATTGCCTAAAGCGGCTGAGGTCACCAGCGGCGCCGTGTTATTAAACGGCATTGATCTCACCGCTCTCCCTGAACGGGATATGCGCCGCGTCCGCGGCAGGCGTGTCGCCATGATATTCCAGGAGCCGCAAACCTCACTCAACCCGGTCCTGACGGTTGGAATGCAGGTCGGTGAAACGCTTAAACGGCACAGAAATTTAACAGGGAAAGCGCAAAAGGAAGAAGTCATTGAATTATTGGAAGCAGTGGGCATCACAAGCCCCAGGCAGCGCATGGATGAATTTCCTCACCAATTCTCCGGTGGCATGAAGCAGCGGGTCATGCTGGCGATGGCGTTAGCGGGGGAGCCCGAATTGCTCATTGCCGATGAACCCACTACCGCGCTGGATGTCACTACACAAGCGCAGGTGTTGTCGTTACTGAAAAAACTGCAACAGGATACGGGCATGGCCATATTGTTTATCACCCATGATTTAGCCGTTGCCTCCCAGGTGGCGGATCATGTCGCCGTCATGAACAAGGGCAGGATTGTTGAAGCTGCGCCCAGCCGGCGGTTTTTCAGTTGGCCGCAACACGCCTGGTCAAAAAAATTATTCGACGCCCTGCCTGATGCCACAAAAAGAAGTGATCTGAACGAGGGAGGAGCGCCACTGTCAAGGCAATCCGTACTCAGTGTATCGGGTTTAAAAGTGCATTTCCCCATGCAAAAAGGCCTGTTCGGTCGCCCGGCGGGTCACCTGCGGGCTGTTGACGGCGTATCGCTTGAAATAAGACAGGGCCGGACTATGGCAGTCGTAGGTGAATCGGGCTCAGGAAAAACTACCCTGGCCAAGAGTATTTTGCAATTGGTCAAGCCCACCGCGGGCACCGTGCTCCTTGCAGGTGACAACCTGCCCGATTTGACCGCCGCGCAGCTGCGCAAGCGCCGCGCCGATATGCAGATCGTATTTCAGGACCCCTTCTCATCCATGGACCCGCGCATGATGATTAAAGACATCGTTGAAGAAGGCCGGCTTGCCCAGGGGTCAGGAGATAATGCCAGGGACCGGCGGGATGACGTTGACGAATTATTAATCCAGGTGGGCTTGGAGTCCGGCTTCAAATACCGCTACCCCCACGAACTCTCCGGCGGACAGAGACAACGCGTTTGCATTGCCCGGGCCTTGGCGGTCAAGCCGAAATTATTGGTTTGTGACGAACCGACAAGCGCCTTGGACGTAACGGTACAGGCCCAGATACTGGCATTATTGACCAGGTTGCAAAACGAATTGGGGCTGACCTACCTGTTTATTACGCACAATATCGGCGTGGTTGCCTCTTTTGCCCACTATGTGGCCGTCATGTATCAGGGCAAGCTGGTGGAGCAGGGCGAGGTCAGTTCGGTATTAACCAATCCCCGACATGAATATACCAAAACCCTGCTGTCCGCAGTCCCAACCATTTCAAGTGATGAGTAAGCATTCAGAACATTCACCAATTGAGGATCAAAACATGAACGAAAAAAAAATTCAGGATAAGCATTCGGAACGTTCAGCCTACCGGAAGAAACTGATTGAACACCTGTTTACAGGTGAGTTAATGAAACTCTCTTGGTTAGATGATGATGATGACTGCCTGTTGGAGGTGGCCAAGCCGGAAGTCAATGACTCCGGGTACGACATAATAGCCGAAACAAATCATGTTGTTCGTCATATCAAGCTGAACACCAGTAAGAAGGGGTCGTCGCCACCGCAAGTTCACCTCAAACTGGAGGATAAACCTTCCGGTTGCGTGGTCTGGATTTACTTTAAAGAAGAATCCCAATCCCTGGAATTAGGGCCATACTATTTTTGTGGTGGTCAGCCGGGTGAGCCACTACCCGGTATTTCGGGAGCGAAAGTGGCTCGTCATGAGAAATTCTCCGGGGATGGTCACAAGGCTGAGCGCCCCAATAAAAGAAAGTTGAAAAAAGAGAATTTCACTCGCCATGAAACTATGGAAGAAATTTACAGTGCATTGTTTGTCAAAAAAATTCATGAACCATCAAAATCACATATGGGAACGAAATGAATCTCGAAGTAATAACACAGGAACAGATTGACAGGCGGAATTACTGGGTTAACAAAATCAGCCGATTAAGTGATGATTTTGGTGTAGATGCAGAAAAAGTAGAAGGGGAGATAGATCAAGAGATTAGGGATATTGGGATAGATTCTTTGCTCGGTCACTTACGACTGTGTGGAACCATACCTGAAAGATATGGCCATGATACGAGCGAAGAAAAGCTATACTCTAAATACACCGATATCGTTATCCATGAGGCATATTCATCAATGGGCTTCAACAGTTTAGTTCTGAAAGGGCGAGCCGATATTGCTGATGTTGAATGCGTGAACGATGACTATAGCTTTGTTGCTGATGCAAAGGCATTCAGGCTGAGCCGGACGGCAAAGAACCAGAAAGATTTCAAGGTTCAAGCAATGGACGGTTGGAAACATGGCAAACCCTATGCGATGGTTGTTTGCCCGGTCTATCAATTACCTTCACGCACCAGCCAGATTTACCAGCAAGCCGGCGCAAGATCTGTTTGTATTGGAACGTATACCCATCTTGCTGTCTTTTCACGTTATGCACGGGTAAAGAGCAAAGATAAAGCAATGGAATTGATGCATGAAACATTCAAAGCTGTTGCAGCAATGAATCCTTCAAAGGATGCAAATACTTACTGGCAAATTGTAAATAGGACAATTTTGGATTTTGATGTAAGCATTGGCGATATTTGGAAGGAAGAAAAAAGAGCATCAGTAGAATCGATTTATGTCTCAAGAGAAGAATCCCTTGGTTTTCTCGCAGCAGAAAGAGAGCGAATTATAAGGCTCTCTAAAAAAGAAGCCATAAAAGAAGTACTGAAATCAAGTAAAATAGAAAACAAGGTTAAGGCCATTAAATCGGTTGTTGATAATGGTCTTCTTGAGCCGGGGGAAAGCAAAACATGAATGAGAGTTTTTTGAATAAAATTACCCAAGGCGATTGTTTGGATTATATACCCAAGCTGACGGACAACAGTATCGATCTGTTTTTGTCTGACATTCCTTATGGCATCAGCCTGGATGATTGGGATGTATTACATAGCAATACGAATTCAGCGCTGTTGGGAAAATCTCCTGCACAAGAAGGAAAATCAGGCTTTAAGCGTAGAGGGAAGCCAATCAATGGTTGGGCACAGTCTGATAGAAATATCGGATTAGAGTATCAAGAATGGTGCAAGGACTGGGCGAGAAAGGTTTATCCGAAAATGAAGAATGGATCATTCTTATTTGTTTTTGGCGCCAGGAGGACAATTCATAGAGTTATCAATGCCTTTGAAGATAGTGGTTTTCTCCTAAAAGATACCTTGGCTTGGAAAAAACCATCTGCCCATCATAGAGCGCAGAGGGTTAGTATTGTTTTTGAGCGTCGGGGGTTGAAAAAGGAAGCAGAAAAATGGGAAGGCTGGAGACTTGGGAATTTAGCGCCAATTTGGGAGCCGGTAGTTTGGTTTATGAAGCCATACAAGATTGGTGGAACAATCACGGATAACATCCTTGAAAATGAAGTGGGTGCGATGAACATTGATGAATGCAGGCTGAATGATTGCAGTCCCACTAATATGCTTGAATTTAGTTTTAGAAAAAATGAAATAAAAATACACGAAGCACAAAAGCCGTTGGATTTGATCGAATACTTGATAAAACTTACAACCAAAAAAAGTCAATTAGTCCTTGACCCGTTTATGGGCAGTGGAACAACAGCGGTGGCCGCAAAAATATTAAATCGCAATTTTATAGGTTTTGAAACTAGTCCCGAATTCTATAAAAAATCATTGGAAAGAATCGAAGAAGTCACCGCCTCCAATATTGGAGAGTTACCAATATTTCAGCAGACCTTATTCGAAAAAAATGGCTGAAAATCGTATAAAATCATTTACTTATTCCCGGAAATCCAGTGAGATATATCTATGACAAATCAGATGGCAAACTCATCCAGGCGTGGTAGCCGACGACTTCTCCAGGAGGCAGTGAACAAATATCCCCAGTTGCTTTGTTCATCGTTGAGGCGTTCCGGCGCGCTTGAGCCTTTTGAAGATGTGGAGTGGGCTTCTCCCCTTGCAAAGGACGGGTACTGTGAGTATAGAGACGGAAAGATGGTTAAAAAGCTCCAACTTTCAGGTTCTATCAACGTGCCGTTGAGTAGTTTCTGGCCCTCACGCGGTCCGAGGTGGGATGGCCTTGATCTGGGCCGCCAGCCTGGAGGACTGACATGAATATGGCACTTGCTGTTGCCGTCCTCACGGCGGTAGTGGGTGGGGCGGCCGCGCTTTGGTTAGCTCGGTTCCTCGCCCGCCGTGACCGCCCGATTAAATCCGCTGTGGCGTTACCGGAACAGGAACACATCCTGCTGCGCCTGGAAAAAGATATTGCCGACATTAAAAGTCGGTTGAATCTGCTTATTGCCGTTGTGATCCCCTTGCAGGTTGCCATCATTCTCCGGCTGTTTGGCATTGTCTGAACGCGGATGGCCGATCGGCTGCACCGCATATTGTAGATTGCGGTCAGGTTCAGTTCAGATACAATCCACTGAATTTACCTTCATCGCCGTAGTCGGATTGTCATGCGGTTTTTTTATTGATCGTCTAGCTGATTTCCAGAAACCCCTTTGACGTGAGAAGGCGCCAAAATAACAGGTTGGGAAAGCGTTTGGGTAAGGCGGTAAGTCAGGCGGCGCCGATGGGGTTCAATCTCTCTTGTGGGTTGGTTTTTTCATCAGGTGAATGCCTTCGGCCAGTAGTGAGACGGTGATATCGCCGCCTTCCGCCAAGTTGTTTCGCCTGGCAACGTGGGTTGATACTGACATGTAGACCAGGTGGCCAGGGTCAACTGCAATCGTGATCGAGGTCGTCTCCCCCAGTGGGATAAATTCGTCTATCCGTCCTTTTACGGGATTTTCTCTTTCACCTTGAGACGGCTTGTCGTGACGGTGCAGGATAATGTTTTCGGATGGGATGACCCAGTCTATTTCTGTTTGGGGTTCCAATTCGGGACGATAACGGGTTTTCAAGCTGTGTTCATTCCATTTGATGTGCGTTTCTTTCGTATCGTGATCATGCCGCAGGATGGCGCCGGTAAATATATTGTAATGGCCGACAAGGTTTGCGACGTCGGCGTCATGGGGATAGTTCATTACCTGGTCAGGGCTGTCGATTTGCAGGGTTTTGCCGTGGTGGATAATGCAAATCTTATCGGCAATCCGCCGCGCTTCGTTCAGGTCATGGGTGACATGAATGACAGGCAGGCTGAAGTGGCGTCTCAAGCTGACCAACTCGCGGGTCAATTTTCTGCGGGTCTGCTGGTCTACGGCGGAGAAGGGTTCATCCAATAATAACACTTCAGGATCCCGGGCCAGGGCCCGGGCCAGGGCGACTCGCTGTTGTTGCCCCCCGGATAACTGGTGTGGGTAGCGGTCGCCCAGACCTTCCATGTTCATGGTGTTCAATAAATTCTCGGCAATGAATTGTTTTTGCCCGCCGTTGACGCGAGTTAACGGGAGCATGATGTTTTGCAAGGCCGTTTTATGGGGGAACAGGGCATAGTGTTGAAATACCATGCCTATACGTCGTTGTTGCGCGGGCAGGTTGATTTTTGCGCCGGTATCCAGCCATTGCGCTCCGTTACAGCAGACGTAACCGGTCTCCGGTGTGTACAGTCCGCTGACAGATCTTAATATCGTCGTTTTACCGCTCCCGGAAGGCCCGACGATCACTAAGATTTCAGCAGGGCCACAGTCCAGTGACACGTCCAACGGGATTGGATGGGTTTGTTTTAATTCGATGTAAATATGGCTACCAGACACGTTGTTTGCCCAGCCTGTCAGTCAGGAAGTAGATCAAGGTGATCGCTGAAAATGAAACAACCAATAACACTGCGGACATTGTTGCCGCGCTTGCGTTGTCGAATGCCTGGACGCGATCGTAAATTGCAATGGCTATGGTGCGCGTCTCTCCGGTCAGGTTCCCTCCCACCATCAATACGACGCCGAACTCACCCAGGGTGTGGGCAACGGTCAGGATAGCGGCAGATACGACCCCCGGCCAAGCCAGGGGCAACTCGATCTTCCAAAAGGTCTGCCAAGTGGAAAGACCGCTGCACCAAGCCGCCTCGCGGACGTTCACGGGTATGGATTCAAAACCGCGTTGTATGGGCTGGACGGCAAAGGGAACATTAAACAGGATCGACGCCACTAATATGCCTTCGAACGAAAAGACCAGGGAATTTCCCGCCATATCTTCATAAAGCCTGCCGATGATTGAATGCCCTCCCAATATCACCAATAAGTAAAATCCCAGGACCGTCGGCGGCAGGATCAAAGGCAGGGCGATCAGGGCTTGCACGAGATTGCGTCCCGGAAATTGCGACCAAGCGAGTTTCCGCGCTGTTAGGATGCCGATGGGCGTCAGGACCACCGCCGTCAGCCCGGCAAGATAGAGTGAAACTTTTAAGGCTTGCCAATCCATCAATCTGCGTACAGGTTCAATCGGGTAAAATGTATCCGTGTTTTTTCAGGATATGCCCGGCGGCATCGGATAAAAGGTAATTGAAAAACAGGCTGCTCGCCTCATCATCTTCATCTAATAACGCGATATATTGGGTTATGGGTTGATGCCAGGTCTGCGGGATCAAAAAACTCGTTCCCTTGCGAGAGAATTGCCTTAATCTCAGGAAAGAGTCGGGAATGATACAGGCGTCTACGCTCCCCGACACACAAAATTGCATTGCCTGGGCGGCGTTCTCTCCCAGCAACAGTTTGTCCCGTTTAATCGCCCACAGCCCGGCGCTTTTTAGCGCTTCTTCAGCCGCCGACCCGTAGGGCGCGTGCTCAGGGTTGGCAATCGCCATTTTTCGAAAATTACCGTATTGCAGGGACCTCAACGCTTTGCCCAATGTCGTTGGGCTTTTTATTTTCGAGGTCTCCGGGATATAGAGGCTGAGCCTGCCATAAGCGAACCCCTTGATGCGACTTATCTCCCGGCCATTATTCCCGATAAAGTCGATATACTTTTTACCGGCAGAGATAAAAACCTCATAAGGGGCGCCCTGTACGATCTGCCTGGCAAAATTGCCGGATGAACCGAATGTCAGGGCGGCTTGGGCCTCCTTGTCCCGGTTAAAGGCCAGGCTTACCTGGGTAACGGTGTGGGTCAGGTTGGAAGCAACCGCAACAATGACCGTCTCTGAGTGTGCTTCCTGGAAACAAAGTAACAGAAACAAGTATAATAATCTTTGCATACAACGCATTATATCCTGAATGCGGGCTGAGATACTGCCTCTATTCTGCAACGCCTGTGCCTGCGCGGGCAACATTGAAACCTGGAGACGCAATAGATTGCGTCCCTGCAATTTGATTTTCAGACGGGGGTTGAAATCATGATTTTATTCACGGGACTCACCGGTACGGTTGGAAAGGAAATACTAAAGCTGCTCCCGGAGTTTGACGTTCAAGCCAAGGGGTTGGTCAGGGATATGAACAAGGCGGATGCAATAAAAGCAGCCGGCGTAGAAGTCATCCGGGGCGACCTGGGAGATTCAGCCGCCGTTAAAGAGGCAATGCGAGCATGTGACAAGGCTTTTTTGCTCACGGCAAACGCGCAACAGCAGTTGGTCCTGGAAAAAGGATTTGTCGATGCGGCCAGGGAAACCGGTATCAGGCGCCTGGTGAAAATGTCAGCCAACGGCGCGGACTCAAATTCAACGGCATTATTAAAGCGTTACCATGGGGATGCTGAGAAATACGTCCGGGAGTCGGGTTTGTCATACACGCTGGTTCGACCTGATTTTTTCATGCAAAACATGCTTCACGTGGCTTCCGGCATTGCGGAGCAGGATAAATATTTCATGCCCATGCGCGACGGACGAGTGGGGATAATCGACGCGCGCGACGTAGCCCGGTTTGTTTTGACCGTTTTAACGCGTTCAGGGCATGAAAATAAACTGTATGAAATAACCGGGCCTGAACTGGTCTCGTTCCATGATATTGCAAGCCAACTGTCTGAAGTGATGGGCAGGGATATCCGGTACGTTGACGTAGCGCCGGAAGATTTCAAGAAATCGTTATTGCAATGGGTGTCCAATGACTGGTACGTGGATACCGTATCAGACCTGTTCGAGTTAATCGCGCAAAATCAAGGGGCATTGCTCAATGATACCTACAGGCAGGTAACGGGTACCGCGCCGACAACCTTACGCCAATTTTTTCAGGATTATTCCCCGGCTTTTCAACCTGCCCGCGAATGAAAAAGACCATTTGTCCGTAGCGGATTGTTTATCATCAACCGGCAGGCTCGCGCATGGTGACGAACTCTTCAGCGGCAGTGGGGTGGATGCCGATAGTGGCATCGAATACTGTCTTGGTCGCGCCGGCCTTGAGGGCAATGCCTATGCCCTGGATAATTTCACCGGCCTCCGCCCCGATCATGTGTACGCCCAGTACCTTGTCGGTGTCATTATCGACAATGATTTTCATCAACGTCCTCTCGTCATTTCCCGATAAGGTGTGTTTCAGGTGGGTAAAGCCTGATTTGTAAATTTCCACGTTCTTGAACTCTCGTCGCGCCTGTTCTTCAGTCAACCCCACCGTGCCAAGAGCAGGTTGACTGAAGATACAAGTAGGTATACCGCGATAATCGACGCGCCTCGATTGATTGTTATAAAGATTATTTGCCAGTACCGTTCCCTCGGCTGTGGCGACCGGGGTCAGGTTTATCCGGTCGGTGACGTCGCCAATGGCATAGATGGAGGGGGTCGAAGTCTGATATTCATCATTGACCACAACGGCGCCTTTATCGTTGAGTTCCACCTTGGCTGAACCCAGACCCAGCCCTTTCGTATTCGGCAAGCGGCCTGTGGCATACATGATTAAATCCGTTTCCATCGTCTGGGCGTTATTGAGGGCCTTGCCGGGGGCGCTATCGAGATTGGCGATGAGTCGATTATTTTGTTTATCGATGCTTTTTATATTGGTATTGAACATCAGCTTGATCCCTTTTTTTGTGATCTCCCCGGCTAAAAATTCGCGCAGCTCATGATCAAAACCCCTGAGAAAAAGCCCACCCCGATAGATCAAGGTGGTGTTCACTCCCAAGCCGTTAAATATGCAAGCGAACTCGACTGCGATATAACCGCCACCCACGATGATGACGTTTGCCGGCAACGCTTTGAGAAAGAATGCTTCGTTGGATGAAATAACATGCTCTTTGCCAGGGATATCCGGGATATGGGGCCAGCCTCCCGTTGCCACCAGTATCCGTTCCGCCGTGACCGTCGCGCCGTTAATCCTGAGCGAATTTTCCCCGGTAACGACAGCCCTGCCATCGATCAAGACCACCCCCGCCTTTTCCAGCAGGTTCTTGTAAATGCCGTTCAGTCTTTGAATTTCGTTATTTTTGTTGGTCAACAACTTGTTCCAATCAAAGGCATAATCATCGACCTGCCAGCCGAAACCGGCCGCATCATGGAAATCTTCGGCAAAATGCGAGGCATAAACAAACAGCTTTTTCGGGACGCAACCGACGTTGACACAGGTGCCGCCCAAGTATCGGTCCTCCGCGATGGCGACTCTTGCCCCAAATCCAGCGGCCATGCGCGCCGCGCGCACGCCACCGGACCCCGCGCCGATAACAAAGAGATCGTAATCAAATTCAGCCACGGCTATTCATCATGCCCCTGGGGTTGTAAGAAATTGTCTTCAGGACGCGGCAGGATGATTTCTCAGCCTGTCGATTTTTGTGGGAAAATGGCCTCGGAAGGCGCTTGCTCAATCAGCATCCGTGCGTTTTTTTATGTAATCCACTGCCTTTTTCGCAATGAGGGGAAACAACCCTAATAATACGAAGGACAGGATCAGCCCGGGCGAGAGGATGTCTTGCAGTTGTTCGATTTTTGCAATCTGCGTTCCCGCGTTGACGTAAACAACGGTGCCCGCCAACATGCCGGCTTGGCTGACAAGAAAAAAAGTTACGGCTTTGATGGTTGTCAAACCCATGACCAGGTTAATGATGAAAAACGGAAATAATGGCACCAGGCGCAAGGTAAAAAGGTAAAACGCGCCTTCTTCATCGACGCCTTTGTTTATGGCAGTCAACTTGTCGGCAAAACGTTTTTGAATATATTCCCTGAACAAGTAGCGGGAAACCAGAAAAGCAAGGGTAGCGCCTATGGTAGAGGCGAAGGAAACGATAACAGTCCCCCACAGCACGCCGAAAATGGCGCCCCCGGCCAGGGTGAGAATAGCGGCGCCGGGCAGTGAGAGACCGGTGATGATGATATACAGTAAAAAATAGGATGCAACAGTGGTAAATGGACGCTGGCCATAAAATGCATCAATCGCGTCTTGTTTTTCCTTCAGGTAATCGAGATTGAGATATTGCCCGAGGTCCAAGACAAAAAACAGCCCCCCCAGGATGATGACGACCGCGAGCAGTATTATTTTAGTCCTGCTCATCATTGCCTCCGGTTAACATTTATTTTTGTCATCTGTCCCACATGTCTCACAGGAGAAATCGATTTTGGCAGTATCCATGATTATTCCTCCCGTTTCAACAAATTGACCCTGACTGACTTTACCGCGTTATCTATTACCTGGATGATTTCCATTGTGAAGTCATCGATCCTTAAACTTGTGCCGGGTTCCGGGATGTCTTCCAATCGGTCTAAAATGAGGCCGTTCAGTGTTTTCGGCCCGCCGGTTGGCAATGACCAGTGTAGTTGACGATTAATCTCTCGAATCGTCGCGGCGCCGTCGATCATGAATGAACCATCGCCTTGTTCTAAAATGTCAACATGATACATTTGAGCGTCGGTCGTGAATTCACCGACGATTTCTTCCAGGATGTCCTCCAGTGTAATCAGCCCCTGGATAGTCCCGTATTCATCAACCACGAAACCCAGTCGTTTTTTTGCCCGTTGGAAATTCAACAGTTGTGTACTCAGGGGAGTGCCAAGTGGCGCGAAGTATGGCTCTACGGCAATTTCTTCCAGGTCCGATTTTGTTAATTCACCCGGGTCTTTCAATAGACGGGAAATACGTCTTGCATGGATTACTCCTACAATATCATCCAGGTTTTCCCTGTAAAGTGGTAAACGGGTATGTGAGCTTTGACCAAGGGAGTTGATTATTTCCGTCAGATCTTCGCTAATATCAATTCCTGTGATTTCATTGCGCGGCGCCATGATGTCTTCTACCATTACCTGCTCCAGGTCTAAAATGCCAAGCAACATTTCCCGGTGGCGGGAGGGGAGCAGTTTAGTCGCTTCTGATACCACGGTCCTCAGCTCTTCCCGTGACAGGTTTGTGTCTTGCTGTTCGTCCAGTTTGAATCGAAGCATGACTAACAAGCCGTTGGCTATTTTATTAATCGTCCATACGAAGGGATAGCAAACAACCGATAATGGTTTCAGGACGTAGGAAGCGGGGAATGCTATCCATTCCGGGTGGAAAGCGGCTACGGTCTTGGGAGCGGCTTCTGCGAAGATTAAAAAGATGAAGGTAAGGATGACCGGGCCGACGACATAACCGATATCCCCCATTAACCTGACTGTAATAACCACGCCCAGGGAAGCCGCATAAAACTGAACGATGTTGTTGCCGAACAAGATGAGACCGAGTAATCGGTCCGGGTGTTTCAGCAGTGTTGCCGCCAACGTGGCACCCTTGTGCCCGTCATTGGCAAGATGGCGCAGGCGATAGCGATTTAACGCCATCATGCTGGTTTCAGAGCCGGAGAAGAATCCGGCTATGCCGATCAGCAAAAAAAGGATGACTGATAACAGGTAAATGGGAATATCGTCCATGGGAAAACTCGCCTCAGGTTAAAATGATTGGATATTTTCTGATTAATCAGCAGGAAGATGCAAATTTTATTATGGCGAAACAGGCGTTCCCGCCAGGGCAAACGCAATCTCTTTTGTACGGTATCGCTCAGACCCTGTGCAGGATAAGCTCGAGGACGAGTTTTGAACCGAAATAAGCCAGTAACAGGGAGATAAAGCCCCCTGAAGTCCAACGGATTAATTTTTTACCTCGCCAACCCCGGGCCCATCTTCCCCAGAGGACGACGGCAAAAATCAACCATGCCAGTATAGATAAAACAACTTTATGGGAAAGGCGCTGCTCCAGTATGTCATGCACAAACATCAAGCCCGTGGCCAGACTTAAACTCAGGAGGAAAAAACCAATGGTCAGGGCCTGTACTAACAGCTTCTCCAAAGTTTGCATGGGGGGCAAGATGTTCAGCACTTTTACGGGCTGTTTTTTGCGTAATTGGGTTTCCTGGAACGCGAGGACTAATGATTGCACGGCCGCTATTGCAAGAAGACCGTAGGCGGCTACCGATAACAGGATATGTATTTTCAACCCTGCAGGCGCGGCGCCGGAAATGATGTTTGTGCTGGGCAAGGCCACTTCAAGCAACAGCGCAAACGCAGCAAAAGGGAAGAAAATGATGATCAGGTTACTCATGGGTCTGAATGAACTCGCCAGCATGACAAGCAAGGCAACGAGCCAGCTCATGAGTGAGAGAGCATGATAAAACCCCAGGTTAAAGCCTTCCTCAGTCAGGATTCCCCGGTAGAGGAGCAGGGCGTGACTCGATAAGGCAAGCGCCGCCAGACCGCTGATTGACAGGTTCAACGATTCCACCGCCGGGCGCAAGCGAAGCATTTTGATGCCCAACCAGGAGGCGGTAAGCAAATAGAGTAAAATCGCTATAACACTAACACTGTTGATAATGATTGTCGGCATCAGTTTTCTTGCCTGTTGACAAGTTTTAAAATACAGGGCCAGGAATTGTCCTGGTTCAACACGCGCGGGACAGATTAACAGAGTTCAGGTAGGCCGGAAAGCCTGCGTCCTGGTTCAAATATTCCTTCGGCCAGATTTTCAGGTAGAACAAGTCCAGGTCGACGCCTTTCATGACCGGGTAGTTTTTATAATCATGTCTGCTCACCCAGACATAATCGGTATGTTCCTGGTTGAGTCTTATTTCCCCGCTACGCCAGCGCAGGTGAAATAAATAAAATTCGTACACGCCATCGAAATGATTATCCCTGACCGGTTCAAGCTGGTTTAACAGTTCCACGGAAATAGCGCCGCCGATTTCCTCGAACAGTTCCCTCCGGGCGCACTCTTCCGGTGTTTCCTTTTCTTCAAAATGCCCGGCGGGGAATCCCCATAAACCAGGCCCGTATTTACTGGAGACGCTTCTTTTCAATAAAAGGATTTCGCTGTTGTTGTTTTCCACGACGTTGATTGAAAACCGGCCTTTAACTGCTTGGGTTGTTTCCCGTGTCATTCAGCGCGAGCCCCGGTCTCCGGTTGTTTACAAAAGAATGTCTCGGATATCCGTCAGGATTTCCCCCAGCGTCCGGGTAAATTCCGCGCCGGCAACGCCATCTATCACCCTGTGATCATAAGAAAGCGAATAGGGCAGTACCAACCGGGGTTCAAACTTGCCATTCATGTAAACGGGCTTGATGGCTGCCCTGGACACGCCAAGAATGGCTACCTCCGGCGTGTTGATTATTGGGGTAAAACCCGTGCCGCCGATGTGGCCGAGACTGGATATGGTAAAACAACCACCTTGCATATCAGCCGGGCCGAGCTTTTTGTCCCTGGCCTTTTGCGCCAGTTCAGCCAGTTCTTTCGCCAGGTCAAACAGGCCTTTTTTATCGGCGTCTTTTACCACGGGCACGGTCAAACCCTGTTCGGTATTGACCGCGATACCGATGTTAAAATACTTTTTATAAATCAGCTCCTCGCCATTCGGACTCAGGGATGAATTGAATTCAGGAAACTTTTTCAGGGCAACCACGACAGCCTTGATTAGAAAACTGAGCAAGGTGAGTTTTGCGTCGTGCCGTTCAGCTTCAGACTTTTTCGACTTGCGAAAAGCCTCCAGCTCCGTGATGTCCGTTTCATCGAGCTGGGTTACATGGGGTACGTTGATCCAACTTCGATGCAGGTTTTGCCCGCCTAAGCGTTTCAGGCGCGACAGCGGCCTGGTTTCAATCGGGCCGAATTTAGAGAAATCCACCGGCGGAATTTCAGGCAAGGCAAACCCGGCAGACCTGTCAAACACGCGATTGCCCGACATGACGGACTTGGTAAAGGCCATTACGTCATCTTTGGATATGCGGCCTTTTCTGCTGCTGCCCCGGACCAGACCAAGGTCGACGCCCAGCTCCCTGGCGAATTTACGTACCGCCGGGCTCGCATGGGCCTTGGAAGAATCGCTTGAGCCGATGGTTTGCGCGCCGATTGGCGCAGTTGGCGCCGGTTTCGGCCCGATCTTTTTCGGGGGAGATATATCTTCATCGGCGGCGGTGACAGGTTGCCCTGTTTTTCCCGCTTCGCCGCCGGTCTTATCAACCCTGACGTCAGCCTGTTCAGTATCAGTTTGACCAGCCTGGCTTTCATCATCTTCAAGTTTCAGGATCAAAGTCCCTTCGGATACGGCATCACCGACGTTGATCAGGATTTCTTTGACGATGCCGGCGGCGGAAGACGGGATATCCATGGTTGCCTTATCCGACTCCAGGGTGATCAGGGTATCTTCCAGGTTGACCTTATCACGTGATTTCACGGCGATTTCGATGATTTCAACCGACTCGAAATCACCAATATCGGGAACAACGATGTCGATGACTTGCCCCATGCTCAGGCGCTGACCGGGTTGGGTTTGTCCGGGTCGATAGCGTATTTTTTCATTGCCTCGGTGACTTTTGCTACAGGGACGTTACCTTCATCCGCCAGGGCCTTGAGGGCGGCGAGAGCGATATAATAACGATCCACTTCAAAAAACCCCCTCAACCGGGCGCGGGTATCGCTTCTTCCATACCCGTCCGTGCCCAGCGCGACGTAACGACCGGGCACAAAATTCCGAATCTGGTCCGCATAGGTCTTCATGTAATCGGTTGCCGCAATCACCGGGCCTTCAGTGTGTTCCAGGCATTGACTGACGTAACTCTTTTTCGGTTTTTCTTCCGGGTGCAGCATGTTCCAGCGCGCCACCTCCAGTCCGTCCCGGCGCAACTCATTGAAACTGGTGGCGCTCCAGACGTCGGCGGCCACGCCGAAATCATCGTCCAATAAATCCTTTGCCGCCAGCGTCTCCCTTAAAATCGCGCCTGAGCCCAATAGTTGCACTCTTGGTTTCTTCCGGTCTCCCTCCTGCAGTAAATACAGGCCTTTCAGGATGCCTTCTTCCGCGTTTTCAGGCATGGGCGGGTGCTGGTAGTTCTCATTCATGACCGTGATATAGTAATAAACGTCTTCATTATCTTCGTGCATCCGTTTTAATCCGGCATGAATGATCACCGCCAGTTCACAGGCATAGGTCGGGTCGTAGGAGATACAATTAGGAATAGTGGATGACAGCAGGTGACTGTGACCGTCCTGGTGTTGCAGCCCTTCGCCGGCCAGGGTGGTCCTGCCGGCAGTTCCACCCAACAGGAAACCGCGGGAGCGAAGATCGCCCGCCGCCCAGGCCAGGTCGCCGACCCGTTGAAAACCAAACATGGAGTAATAGATATAAAAAGGGATCATTTGCACCCCATGATGTTTATAAGCCGTAGCGGCGGCTATCCAGGATGAAAACGCCCCCGCCTCGTTAATGCCCTCTTGGAGTATTTGTCCCTTTTTATCTTCACGATAATACATGACCTGGCTGCTATCGACAGGCTCGTATAATTGCCCTGTCGATGAGTAAATGCCCAGTTGTCTGAACATGCCTTCCATGCCAAAGGTGCGGGCTTCGTCGGGCACTATCGGGACAATATATTTGCCGATGCTTTTATCCTTGATCAGGGAAGTGAGGATACGGACAAACGCCATCGTGGTGGAAATTTCCCTTTTACCGGTACCAGCTAATAATTTTTCATGGATTTTAATGTCAGGCACGTCGTGCTTTGCCGCCTGCGGCCATTTGTGCAGCAGGAAACCACCCAGCTCTTCCCGTCGTTCATGCATGTATTTCAGCTCAGGGCTGTCTTCAGCCGGTTTATAAAAAGCGGCATTGGCAACGTCTTCGTCGGATACCGGAATATTGAAACGCTCCCGGAATGCTTTCAGGGTTTCCTCCCCCATCTTCTTTTGTTGATGAGTGATGTTTTGTCCTTCACCGGCCTCGCCCATGCCGTAGCCTTTTACAGTCTTCGCCAGGATGACAGTGGGTTGCCCCTTGTGTTTCACCGCGGCGGCATAAGCCGCATAGACTTTATGGGGGTCATGGCCGCCGCGGTTGAGCCGCCATATATCCTGGTCGGACATGTTTGCGACCAGCGCCTTTAACTCCGGGTATTTGCCGAAAAACTTTTCCCTGACATAAGCGCCGTCGTTGGCTTTATAGGCCTGGTATTCGCCATCCACCGTCTCTTCCATCAGTTTGAGCAGTTTCCCTTCGGTGTCTCGGGCAATTAACGGGTCCCAGTAAGAACCCCAGATGACCTTGAGCACGTTCCAGCCGGCGCCGCGGAAATCGGCTTCCAATTCCTGGATGATTTTTCCGTTGCCCCGCACCGGGCCATCCAGCCGCTGCAAGTTGCAGTTGACGACGAAAATCAGGTTATCCAGTTTTTCCCTCGCAGCCAGGCCAATCGAGCCAAGTGACTCAGGTTCATCCATTTCGCCGTCACCCATAAATGCCCAGATCTTCCTGTCGCTGGGGGGAATCAGTTCCCGGTGCTCCAGGTAACGCATAAACCGCGCCTGGTAGATAGCCATCAGCGACCCCAGGCCCATGGAGACAGTGGGAAATTGCCAGAAATCAGGCATCAACCAGGGGTGCGGGTAGGAAGATAGACCATCGCCTCCGACTTCCTGGCGGAATTTATTCATCTGCTCTTCCGTTATCTGACCATAGAGAAAGGCCCGGGCGTAGATCCCCGGCGCCGAGTGGCCCTGTATAAACACCAGGTCGCCACCTTGTTTTTCCGTGGCCGCGCGAAAGAAGTGATTGAAACCCACGTCGTACAATGTGGCAGACGAAGCAAAGCTGGCGATATGCCCGCCCAATTCGGCATTCATGCGATTGGCCTTGACGACCATGGCCAAGGCATTCCAGCGTACCAGCGATCGAATGCGCCATTCCATGCCGGCATCGCCGGGCGTCCGTTCTTCCCTGGAAGGCGGAATGGTATTCAGATAAGCGGTATTGGCGGAGTAGGGCAGGTAGGCCCCGGATTTCCTCGCTTTGGCAATCAACTGTTCCAGCAAGTAGTGCGCGCGTTCCAGCCCTTCCCGGGCCATGACTGAATCCAGAGCTTCAATCCATTCCTGGGTTTCCTGCGGGTCAATATCAGTTGTTTTTTCTATCATCCGTTTCACCAATTTGACTGTCATTATAAGAGGAAAAGGAATAAAAAGCACAGGCAAAAAGAGCCGCCACCAGCCGGTATTCCTGGCCGGGAAAGGGCAAGTGGCGGCAAAACAGAGGAGGTTAAAACGTTTATCGGCTATCTGCTATCCTTTCAATTGAATACGCCGACCTGGCCCGGAAGCGTAGTTATAACATCGGGCTTTCGGGTGACGATTGAAAATCCGGTCCGGGCAGTTTGTCCGCTCAGGTCTTCATTTTTCTTGATGAGAACGAGCAACCGGCTGCTTTCGTAAAGGCGCCGGACATTGTTTTCCAACTCCTGAAAAACCTGGGCGCGAATGGCTTCATCAAGGTTGATGTCGGTTTCCCCCGCATGGTTCTCCACGGTGGCGAGGACCAATAAGCCCGCAATCAAAGCGGCGGCGATATTTTTACTATTTATGAGTTTCATTTTGTGTCTCCAAAAAATTTGTAAGTTATCTAACTAAATATGGGCGAAAAAGATTTTTTCAATGACGACAGGTAAAGTTGTCATGCACGCATATTGAGCGTTGCAGCAGGACATATTTTCTTTGGTTATATGACATCGTCTTTCTCCGATTATTGTTAGTTATCTAACTTAATTCCAGTTCAAATTTTTTTGCCTTTAGTTACGCGGCAGCCCGGTTGTCGTCTTCACACGCAGGTTCAATGGTTTTTACCCAATCAACCACCATATTAAGCTGCGCCCTCAGTTTCTTTGCATCATTCAAGACATTTCCCATCAGGACAACGCCTTGTATGCGGGCGACAAATTCAAATCCCAGGTCCTCCGCTTTCTTCATACCCATGAGCCGGAACTGCTCTGTAGACCATCCCATCAAAAACTTCATGCAACTGTCCGCAGAACTCATGAGCTCTGCAAATTCTTCATCGAGCTCCTGGCACAGACTGCCCAATGGGCACCCCGCTTCCGCCAACTCCTCGCTGTGACTGCTCATTGCCTTGACCATGTTTATCAAGGCTCGCTTGGGTTTGTTTCTCATGCAGCAGTCGTCCAGCATGTCTGATAACTCGCGTTTCCTCTCCCGGATGACTGCCTTGCAGATGTCTTCCTTGGTCTTGAAATAGTAATAAACGTTGCCCAGCGGCACATCGGACTCTTCGGCTATAGCGGCCAGTGTTGTCCGATGAAAACCCTGTTTGCGTATCAAGGCATCCGCTGCACTAATCAGGCGTTCTTGTTTATCACTTTTTCGAGGCATAAACTGAACTTTAGTTAGTTAGTTGACTAATATTATAGTGGCGAAATCCGGGAAGTCAACCCCAAGATCAATTTTTTTTACGATTTTTTGATGAAAAGGTTGGCGGAGCAGGGAGTATAATGCCAGAACGGTAATTCAAGTATATAAACGATGACTGCGCCAGTAAAAAATGATCCTGCCTTGGGCTTCACGTATAGCCCGTGTACGTTCAGTACCCCGACGCCACCGGATGTACGCCGCGCCTGTTTTCGGGTACGCAAAGTGTTGGAAGGCATTGTTTATGACACCGTAGCCCTGGAAAATAATCCGTTTACATTGCCGGAGGTAAAAACCTTGATGGAAGGGGTCACGGTAGGAGGGCGCCGTTTGAGCGATGCTAACCAGGTATTGAACCAAGCCGCCAGTTGGCGGGAGTTATTACGCCAGGTGGAAGCCGGCGCCTTTGCGCTGAACGCCGACAACTTCAAAACCTTACACGCGCTGGTAGCTAAGGAAGAGGCCTTGACCTGGGGGGTGTTTCGGACCGACCGGGTGAGTATTGCCGGGACGGACCACCGCCCCCCGGCGCATACCGAGCTGGAGAGCATTTTCGACCAGGGGCTCCAGGCCTTGACATCGATCCCGGACATCCATGAACGAGCCATCGCCACGTTTTTATTCGGCGCCTTGAACCAGTTTTTCTACGACGGCAACAAACGCGCTTCACGCCTGCTCATGAACGGGCAACTGCTGGCCGCCGGCCAAGACGCGATCTCCATTTCCATCCGTCGCAAGGAGGAGTTTAATCGGGAGATGATCCGGTTTTATGACAGCCGGGACGGCAGCAACATGATGGCCTTTTTAACAGAATGCTCACTGGACTCGGATCTGCGCTATACCCCGACCTCCCCGGAGCAGTCCCCTTGACCCGCCCGTTGACGTCTGACGCTGGTTAACCAGTAGCAGCGGGAAGCGGAGTCCCCCGGCTTGATGAATTACGTGGCGGCGAAGGCGCCGGCGCCATAGTCCAAGGCGTTGTAATCCGATCCTGGCTTTCGAGCCTTGAGGCTGTTCCCAAAACGCTCAACCGTCAAGAATGCTGCCTTTAATCCGGCAGGATTGGCCGTGGAACAGCACGCGAAATGGGGTCAGGTCGCACAATGCACACGTCTCAATACTTAGTGCCAAATTCGTGAGTCAATGTCACGTTTCAATCCACGCGCCCCGTGAGGGGCGCGACGCCGCATCCCGCGCGGGCCGGGCGGTCTCTCCGGGTTTCAATCCACGCGCCCCGTGAGGGGCGCGACTGGACACCGGCACAGGAGCGAAGCAAAAGCATGGGTTTCAATCCACGCGCCCCGTGAGGGGCGCGACGGCAGCAGGTAATCGGGCTCGAGGTGATCCATGGAGTTTCAATCCACGCGCCCCGTGAGGGGCGCGACTTTTCGCCGGACGGCGCGGGTCCCGAGCTTGACGCGTTTCAATCCACGCGCCCCGTGAGGGGCGCGACAGACAGGCCCCAGCTGAAAATGAAACATGGCTGGCGTTTCAATCCACGCGCCCCGTGAGGGGCGCGACGCCGCCCCAGGCGACCCAAAACTCGGTCGGCAAAGGTTTCAATCCACGCGCCCCGTGAGGGGCGCGACTGGTGCAATTCTGCACCTGCTATATTTTTTTTGCAGTTTCAATCCACGCGCCCCGTGAGGGGCGCGACTGGTGCAATTCTGCACCTGCTATATTTTTTTTGCAGTTTCAATCCACGCGCCCCGTGAGGGGCGCGACGCCAACCCGTGTCATTTTTGTATCTGTTGACCTTGTTTCAATCCACGCGCCCCGTGAGGGGCGCGACGCAGCGTGTTTGGCGCGGGGGTACCCGTTAAAATGTTTCAATCCACGCGCCCCGTGAGGGGCGCGACCAACTTCGGAAGGTTGAAAAAGACCTGCTGAGGAGTTTCAATCCACGCGCCCCGTGAGGGGCGCGACTTCTGTATTCCATGGGTTTATCCTCTCTTGTTAATGTTTCAATCCACGCGCCCCGTGAGGGGCGCGACTGCCTGCCAATCCACTTCCTGGCAGGGCTTATCAGGTTTCAATCCACGCGCCCCGTGAGGGGCGCGACTTGGGACTTTACGATCCACGATTTGACTGCTTTTGTTTCAATCCACGCGCCCCGTGAGGGGCGCGACCCGTGCAAGAGCTTGGTTGAAGAGCATTATGGGAGTTTCAATCCACGCGCCCCGTGAGGGGCGCGACTATTGACGGCTTAACCTGCCCGGGCGCTTTCGCCGTTTCAATCCACGCGCCCCGTGAGGGGCGCGACAACTGGACCATATCCGATATTGCGTCAATTAATTGTTTCAATCCACGCGCCCCGTGAGGGGCGCGACTATAACTCGACTCAATTATGATTTTGACTGGTGTGTTTCAATCCACGCGCCCCGTGAGGGGCGCGACTTAACTATTACAACTATTTGAAAATAATGATGCAAATCGCCAATTTGCGCTAAACCGGTCAATTATCTATTGTAAAAGAGCAAAGGCCTTTCTTATTGTCAGAAAAGACCAGCAAAAACAAGATGTTACTGTTTCGCTAAACTAACATGAAAAAAGTGATAGCATGAGCTTAGCGTTACTATAAAATCAAAGTATCCCTAAAAATATCGAGCGATGGCTTGGCTCCGACATGCTCTACTTTCCGTTGCCACTTGGCGCCCAGGAAATAAAATCGCAGGCTGTCCGTTTCAGGGTTAAAAATATCCAGTAGTTTTACCCTCAATTCAACCCATTGCGCCGGGGTGACTTCGCATTCAAAAACAGAGTTTTGAACACGAATGCCGTAGTCAACACATACCTCACTAATCTTACGCAACCGTTTCTGTCCACCTTCGGTTACTACACTCACATCATAAGCCACTAAAACCATCATAGCTTATGCTTATCGAACGTAGAAAGGCGGGTAAATTTCAATGTCGTCACGCATCCATCGCGCAAACAGGTTGGCCTGGACATGCGGCAACAACCCGATTTTTATTTTTTCCTGTAAATAAGGATGGGTGATTTCTTCCTGTTTTTTCTCCTGCCAGGCGGTAAGAAAATCCTTGCGAAAGGCATCGCTCATTCTTATCGCGCCACTGGCTTCCCGTATAAAATCCCGGGTTTTTACCTGCTTACGATTGATCAGGGACAACACGAAACGATCACACCACCAAGCGCGAAATTCCTCCAGCATATCGAGAGCAAGGCTTACCCTGCCTGGCCGGTCGGCATGGAGAAATCCCACGTATGGATCCAACCCGACTGCCTGTAAAGATGAACTGACCTCGTAGGTAAGCAAGGTGTAGGCGTAGGAAAGCAAGGTATTGACCGGGTCCAGCGGGGGGCGTTTGTTGCGGCCGGAAAACAAAAAATCATTTTGTTGTTCCGACATGATAAGGCGCTGGAAGTTAGCAAAGTAGCGTGCCGCCGCATCGCCTTCTATGCCGCGAATTTGTTCAACATCATTTTTTCTTTCCAACTGCTTGATGTTGTTTTTCAACTGCATAGCCAAACTCGACAGGTTCTCATCTTCACCGTGATTGCGCTGGTGCTTTAATACGATTTGCCGGCAGTTGGTGATTTTCGCTGCAACGAATAATCGGGCCGGAATGTGCGGGTTGCTGTCTGCCAGCCTGTACTGGGTGCGACGCAATAGCACATTACCGCTTTGCGTCCCAATTACCCGGCATTGGAATTTGCCGTATTCGGTCAGGAAAGACATGCCGATATTCCGTTCGCCGCAAAACGCCATTAAAGCCGGCGATACCATAATGTTGCCGAAACAAAAGATATTTCCAATAGAGTGAATGGGCAGCTGAAACACTTTTTTTCTTTCCTGTTCAATCACCAATGTTTCACGCTCCTTATGCAGATAACTGCCTTGCGTAGTCACATAAAGACTGTTAAGCAGCTTCTTCATAAGTGAACAGCCCCTTGACATACTTTGTGCTACTGTCCCGCTTTTTGGGGTTGCATGTCTCAAAAAACGAGCAGGGCTTGCAGCCGGGAATATATACCGCCTTGGGTAATTTCCCCTGATTCAATAACACACGCGTTGCCCTGATTGTATCCAACGTTTTTTGTCTAATGGTCTCATCAAGTTCGACCCACTCTCGACGCCGAGGTTGCCAATACCAAAGCGCAGCACGGTTGATTTTCACATTGCGCATCTCTTCAAGACATAAAGCCTGGGCGCAGACTTGAACCCGGTCACAGTCAGTCACTTTTGGTTTGCCGCGTTTATATTCCACCGGCACTAACATAAACGGCTTGGTATACATTTCCAGCAAATCCAGGTTGCCGACAAGACCATATCGTTCGGAACTCACCGCGACCCCGCGTTCAGTTCGACAGTTGCCTCTCTGCTCTGCTTCGGTGCCGTGCACCCGCTCGTGCAGTTGTTTACCCTGCGCCGAAAAATAATTGTCCTGCCAAAGGCGTTCAATGTGGATATAAGCGCATTGGCGCGGGCAAAACACATAGTGCTGCAGGGCGGACAGAGGAATGAGGTCATCCATGCCGTTTTGGCTTATCCAGACTTTGTTTTATCCCCCGATTTCAGGGATACAAAACCGGGAATCCAGCACAACGTTTTGTGGCAGGTCGGCGTCATTGACCTCAATGGCATAGTCGGAAAAGTTGCGCGGGGGCTTTGACGGATCTTCCAAAGCTATTTGAACGCGCTCAAACAGGCTATGGGCCGGCGCATTGCCAAGCTTACTGTCGTGTTTGAAGACATACAGTCCCCGGGTTGTCATTTCACCTCTGGTTGCCGAGCGATCATGTTCAAACATGTTTGCTAAAGCCCGGAAAAACAATTCCAGGTCACTTTCGCCGAATCCGGTCTGTTGGGCAAGGTGCGCCGACACGAATCCGTGAGCAATATATAAGCCATAAGGAACCGTATGTTTTCTGCCCATGGTGCGATTATCTCCAGATTGGCTTTCCGCCTCTTTTTCAGTTGTCACCGCCATGCGCGTGATGGAATGTTCCTGCGCGATAATCGGGTCTGCTGATCTCGAAAAAGTGAGTTGCACCGGCCCCCGGACTTGTCCGCAATTTACACCTGTTGACATCACTGCGCCAAAGGTTCTGACATCGTAAAAATTTTTGCACATCCACCTGCGAGCATCTGACACAGAATCTTTCGAGCCTTTGCGTTTTTTCTTATCCCCATTGTCTTTAGAACCTTTTTCTTCCAGTTCGCTTTCGGCGCCAATTGCCTTGTAGGCGGCTTCGTGAATCTGATTAAGAATAGCTTTTTCTTTAACGTAAATGTCATACCCGTCCATATCTTCCTTGTCTACCAACACAAAGTTGCGCACCTTACGCTTCAAACATACATCCGTTACCAGTCCGCAGCCGGTTTCGGCATCTACACGGGGCAGGTTGCCGGCATCCGGGTCTCCATTGGGATTACCGTCTTTCACGTCAAAGACGAATACGAAGTCGTAACGATTTTCTAAATTCATGACTGGTCCTCCTCAGTCTGTTGTGGATCACGTTTAGTGAAAAAAGCTTGGCGTTGATGATAAAATCCTACAGCAAAACGGCCTTGGTCCTGCATATTCAGGATAGCTGGGAAGGGGTTTTCCGGCGACAATTTATCCATGATTTCACCAATCAGTTTTTCAAAATAGACTTTGCGGCCGCCCTGTTCCAGCTTCGTCAGATGATGCTTGTGCAGTTTAACCAATACAGGAAAAATACCGCCCGGACTGCTTGAGGCAGCGCCGTAATAACGATCGCTGATGGTTGCGTTAATGCCGGGATGGGTGTCTTCCTGGAGTTTAACGAAAACCGAAAATAGTCGGCCTAACAGGTAGGCCGGGTTAGTATACTCTGTATCTAACTTCACCTGGATTTCCTCCGTTTCAGATATACGATTGAGATAAGCCTTGATGAGCGCCGCACGAGGGTAGTTGACCTTTTGTTCAGCTTTGCAACGGCGTATGGCAGCGGCAAACAAAGTAAACGGATAAGGCGTTCCGTTCAAAATACTGCGCATAACCTCGCCACCCAGGTTCGGTGGCACATTGTCGATTTTCCCTTGAACTGCGACGTTTGTTAATAACCTGAACAGGGTTAAATATGACGGTTCCTTGGGACCATGCTCTATTTCAAGATTATCAAAGTGCTGTGTTATGCTTTCAGCGATTTCGCCGGTTGTGCCTGTCACCCAAAACCGGATCGCTATGCGAGCGGCGTTAGGCGCCAGCCCAAGCACATAAAAACGTTGTTTCCCTGTTTCATCAGCAGAAAGTCTTCCCCCTTGTTCAACAGATTGGTAAATCGCCTTGACCGCTTCCGTGAATCTATCCGGGTTGTCTTTATCCGGGTTCCCGAAAACGATGCCGAAATTCGACTCCAATTCTGAAGGCTGAGCGGACCAGAATACCGTGGAAGCATCACCTACCTGGATACGATTGTCAGAATCTTTCCGAAGTAAATGGTTCAACGCAGTTGTGTAGGAAAAAGCCGCTTTTTCTCCGACCGGAGCGTTATTGCCTTGCTTTTTTTGGAAAGAACAAAAAGAGGCCTGATTAAATGAAACAATATTTGCGCCGGACGATTTAGCGCCCCAGACGCCCTTAATGGCGGGGTGTGTCCGGGAAACTTGGTCCTGTTGTCCGGTAATAAGACAAGAAGATTCAGCATCATTCGTCATATCAGATTCGGCGGTTTTAATAACAGTCGGACGCTGGCAAATCAAATGGCTGTCTCCTTGTAATTGAAAGCTGATATAGGGGTTTTTTTGTAATTCCTCCCAATGCTGATTATTTTTCAGGCTTGCAGGTTCAAAACCTGATAAAAACTTCAATACAGCCTGTATGCCTGCATCCAAGATGACTGAATCAGGCAATGTCCTGATTTTTTCAATAAAGGCCAGATGTCTTTCAATCACTTTTTGCCGCTGATCATCTTGATTTTCCGTATCTTCTTTTTTCCTCATTATTCCAAGAGCATATTCAGCATTGTCCCATAAAAGATTGGCTGCAATTCCAGAGGTTTTTTTAGGTCCTTGGGGAACAATTTCGGGCTTTTCATCGGACAACTTGATTTGCACCAACTGCCCGTCATTATTCAACTCAAAAATAAACGGTATTAGCTTCGGCTCAAAGCCAAATCGCGGCAGTTCGTTCGTGCCTTGCTGCACTTTACGTTCGTAATACTCATTTAGCGCCTGCAAGATCATCCCCGCACCTTATCACTATCGATTGATGGGACTTCAATAACGCCTTTTTCCATTGCAGCATTAAAAAATCGCGGCCTCGGGTTTTTGAGGTCGTCGTAATCCATATCGTACAGCATCCAGCCCAGTTCCCGGCTTTCATCAATAGCCGGTTTTTTCCGTTGCTCAGTAGCAAGATGAGTGTCTTCAATCAAGCGAAAATCGGCGGAAAACTCACGCGTTCCCAAGTAAGGCTGGTTGAAGCATTGTCCCTTGTCCGCTCTCCGCTTGAACATTTCAGCGAATTTCGGATAGCTGTTTTCATTACCGTTTTTTTCACCGTCTTCACTTTGAAGCTCCGGGAAGTTGTGAATATGACCGCTGTCGTCGCGCAAGCTGAATTTTGCGTGGAGGCGATAGGACACATCACGTAAAAACAAGCCGGCCCGCTGTTGCCGATCATCTTCTACCCAGATTTGGGGTTTACGGTTGCTGGCAATGCTGGAGACTTCATTTCTGCGGATATTTACCCATTGGATGGGGCGCAGGACCTCAATTTTAGCAACCTGCCAGCGCAACGCGGGTTTCCACAGGATGGCCTCGAATATGCCACGCGCGGCCGATGGTGTGATCACGTCATAAGAGACCCGCTCCACTTTCATTTCCGGGCGGGTAAAACAAGCGTAATCACCGATTACTTCCAGACAAAAAGTCTCTTTACTTGCCATGGGATTTCAAAGTTAACATTGAACAGCGAGGCCCGTTTCCGGTTCTTCCACCAGCAGGCCCAGCTGGGGGTCGTAAATCCCGCCGCCAGCTATAGCAAAAAATCCGCGTGCGACCTCTTCCAAGCGTCCTTCCGAAAGCATTTTTTTCATTTCGTGCTGATAAATATTAACAGTGTAACGTTGCAATCTTCTTAGCAACCAGCCATTTTTCTCCGGCGCCGTCCGCAACATTCCCAACCATTGTTTAGCATGTTCGTCATAATCCACAAAGACGCTCACCATCGCCTCATCCTCAATCATCTTGAAACGCGCTGCGGCGGTGCGAAACTGGATTTGGCAATATGCCGCGTTTGTGTTCAGTTTATCCAACACCTTATTTATATCATGGTTCCCTATCGATTGGAAAAAGAGTTCAAAATACCTGTTGAATATATCCGGGGAGTGAAGCGTTTGAGGGTTACTGGTTTCCCCGGACAGCAAAGAAACGGAAGAATAAGCGGCATTAGATAAAGCGCCCTTAGGTGGGGTATCAGGCGGGACAAAAACGATGACCCGCCCCATTGCCGACTTACCGTTCTCGTCCGTGAGTCCGTCTTCCCGGTTACAGCGCCCGGCCGCTTGAACGATTGAATCCAATCCCGACAATGCGCGATAAACTACGGGAAAGTCCAAATCAACGCCTGCTTCAACCAGTTGCGTGCTGACGACGCGCACTGGCTCTTTTTCTTTCAATCGTTGTTTGATTTTCTCAATGACATGAGAACGGTGTTTGGCGCACATGCGTGCCGAGAGATGAAACGCGTTGTCTTTGGGCAATTTTTCAAATAAATGCTTGGCGTCTTTTCGGGTATTGACCACCGCCAGAACCGTTTCATGTTGCCGTAGCGCCTGGCCAATTTCATCCCAGGTTCGGCGGGACTCAAAATTATCCGGGAATTCATAGTCTACCCTGCGCAGAGATTCATAGTAGCGCTCCGGGTCTTCGATAATCTCGTTGCTTTTTACTCCTTCGAGCAATTTTTTTCCAAACGGGTCGCATAACCGGTTCAGTCCCGTGGGCGTTGCGGTTGTCAAGAGAAAAGTGACATCATATTGCGTTGACAAAATCCGTATGGCATCGCGAATCGGATTAAGGTTCTCCACGGGCAGCAATTGCGTTTCGTCCAACACAATCACGCTGTTGAGCAGGTTGTGTAATTTTCTACACCTGCTGGTTTTTGCCGCGTAGAGCGATTCGAATAATTGCACCGTGGTGGTCACAATTAATGGGGCATCCCAGTTTTCCGTAGCCAAGCGCGACCAGCTTTGCTCGTGCTTTTCGTCTTTGGGTTCAATGTTGCTGTGGTGTTCAATCAATACTTCACCCAAAGGTTCAAATATACTCCTGAATATGTCAGCGGTTTGCTCAATAATGCTCGTGTAGGGAATGGCGTATACGATGCGGTTTTTGTTGCTTGCAACCGCATGTTCCAGCGCGAAGGTCAAACTCGACAATGTTTTGCCTGCCCCTGTAGGCACTGTCAGGGTATAAACGCCCGGTTCGTTTTTGGCTGCTTGACGGCAAGCGGTGAGTATCTCGGAACGTATTGCATTCAACCCGGTTTCTTTTGCCCCTTTTTCAAATTCAGCCATATGCTGGTCAAAGCACCGCAACAATTCATCTGGTGTTCCGCGAATGCCTCGGTGTATTGCTTTTTCGGGAGACATAAAACTTTCGGTATCAAGAAAGTCGGCATCGACCAGACAGGAAAACAACATGCGTATCAAGAAATGCAGGTCTTGAGAACGTTCTACTTTCAGGGGGGACGGGTCAATCCCGTTCAAAATGTCATTCGGTATCGTTTCTTGTAAAGCCTCATCTAAAAGATCGTTATCTTTATTTATATCCGACAAAGGTATCCCTGGCGCTTCGTCTTTATAGTAATCAGGCAATCCCGCATGATGCCCGGCAATAAGATATGCCAGGATGGTCCCCTTAGGTCCCAATTTCTTCCTGGCATAGACGGCGCCGGTTGATGCGTGCCGGGTTGCGGGATTGTTCTCGCTACTGATATGCGCTTCCGGGTCATAACCGGATGAACTCTTTATATGTTTCTGAAATGCCGGACGATATTTCCCCAAGTCGTGCCACAGCCCCGCGAGTCTCCCCCAGTCGGACGCAGCAAAACCAGCGGCGAACTCCCCAGCTTTATGCGCCACTTTTCTAAGGTGGTTTTCAAGCAGATGAGGTTCATACTTATCCTGTCCGACCTGCCGGACATGAGCTAAATAAGATTTGCTGTTTTGAGGCATATTAAAAATCGAGGCTTTTACAACACTACCTGATTGTCATTGCTTGTTGTCTCCAGGGATATTGCCCCTGACCCGGCTGAGTTGTCTTTAGTAATACTCAACCGTCAAGAATGCTGCCTTTAATCCGGCAGGATTGGCCGTGGAACAGGGCGATGACTTTATCATCCTGGTCAGTTACCGTGACCCGGTATTGGCCGTAGCGGTCGTCCTGGGACAGGTGTTCGGCGATGGCGGTCAGGTGGTCGTCTTGCTTGCCCGGTCGTTTGTATTCGATGCTGCATTTTTGCGCAAGATTCACTTGGTTGCGGCTGTTGCTGGCAAAGGCGAAGGCCGAGTCCGCCAGGGCGAAGATGAAGCCGCCGTGACAAATATTGTAGCCGTTCAACATATTGGCTCGGATCGACATGCTGAGGCGGGCGTAACCTTCGCGTACTTCGTCAATGCTGACCCCCAGTTCTTGCGAAGCGCTATCCCGTGCATACATGGCATCAGCGCAGGCCCGGGCCAGGGAGTCGCCGGCAAGCTCAGTCATCCCGGCGTTCTACCAGGGTCATGACATCGTACAGCGCAACGGCCTTGTCATCCTGGTTGATGATCTCCACTGCCCAGCGCACTACGCCGGTGGCGCGCGCTTCATCGGGACGTTTGTCTTTCTTTATTTTCTGCTTGACGGTGAGTTTCGCCTGGATCGTATCGCCGATACCCACGGGTTCGATAAAACGCAGATTCTCCAGGCCGTAGTTGGCCAACACCGGTCCGGGCGCCGGGTCGACGAACATGCCGGCGGCGGCGGAGATCAGGAAATAACCGTGGGCCACCCGTCTGCCGAATAATGACTCTCTCGCGGCAAGCTCATCGAAATGGGCATAGAAGTGATCACCGGTCAAACAGCCGAAATTGACGAGATCCGCCTCGGTCACGGTACGCCGGTAAGTCGTATGGGTCTCCCCGACCTGCAACTCTTCGAAATACTTGCGAAACGGATGCACCTTGTCCGTTATGGGCGTTGCGCCCTGGTGATACTCGCCTGTCAGGCGCATCAGGGTTGTCGGTGAACCCTGTACCGCTGTTCGTTGCATGTAATGTTTGATGGCCCTTGCCCCGCCTAATTCTTCGCCACCGCCGGCGCGCCCCGGGCCGCCGTGCACCAGGGTCGGCAGGGGGGAGCCATGACCGGTGGATTCCGCCGCGCAATCCCGGTTGATAATCAACATGCGTCCGTGCCAGGCGGCGGTATCAAGAACAATGCGCCTGGCCTCGGCGTCATCCCCGGTAAACACCGAGCCCGTTAAACTGCCCTTGCCCCTTTTTGCCAGCAGGATTGCGGCGTCGATATCCTCGTAAGGCATGACCGTGCTGACCGGACCAAACGCTTCGATGGCATGGGGTTCAGCAGCGGTCAGGGGCTGGTTGCAATATAACAGGGTCGAGGGAAAGAACGCGCCACTGTCTTTATTGCCCCCCTGAATTTCAAATTCCTTGTCGCCACCGTATATGATTTCACAGGATTTGAGTAAAGCATCCACGTTTTCCCACACGTCCCGCATCTGCCCGCGCCCCACCAGGGGACCCATTTTTACGCCGTCTATGGACGGGTCACCTAAGGGAACCTTATCCAATCTTTGTTTGAGCGCCTCCGCGACCGCATCAACCTTGCCGGCAGGAACAATGGCGCGCCGGATGGCAGTACACTTCTGCCCGGCCTTGACCGTCATTTCCTTGGCGACTTCTTTTATGAACAGGTCGAACTCCATTGAGCCCGGCTCGGCCGTCTCTCCCAGCAAAGAGAGATTCAACGAATCCGCCTCCATGTTGAAGGGGATGGAATTGGCAAGAATATTCGGGTGGGATTTCAGTTTTCTTCCGGTGGCGGCAGACCCGGTAAAGGTCACAACGTCCTGCTCCATCAAATGATCAAACAGGTCTCCCGCGGCGCCGCAGATCAATTGAAACGCGCCTTCCGGCAGGAGCCGGGACTGAATGATTTCCCTGGCCATTTTCTCTGTCAGGTAAGACGAGACGGTTGCCGGTTTAACCAGCGCCGGCATGCCTGCGCATAAACTGGGCGCAATCTTCTCCAACATGCCCCAGCATGGAAAATTAAATGCGTTGATGTGGACTGCAACGCCTTCCTTGGGGACCAGGATGTGCCGGCCGGTGAACGTGCCCTGTTTCGATAATCGTTCCTGGTTGCCTTCGACCAGGAACGGTTCATCGGGGAATTCGCGCCTGACCAGGCTGCTGTAACTGAACAACGTGCCTATGCCGCCTTCTATATCAATCCAGCTATCGGCGCGGGTCGCCCCGGTCCAGGCTGATACCTCATAAAATTCTTCCTTGCGCTCCATTAAATACTGCGCCAACGCCTTCAGGCGCAATGCACGTTCATGGAACGTCAGTTTACGTAAAGCGGGGCCGCCCACTTCCCGCGCATGGGTCAGCGCATCGTTGAAATCGATGCCGTCACTGGAGACGTTCCCTATGAAGTTTCCGTTGACGGCATTGACAACCGCCACGCCTTTATCCCGGCCGGTCACCCACTCGCCATTCACGTAACTTTGTATGTTCATAAGGTTCAGTACTTACTTTATTTTCGTCGTGATATGATACAAAATCCCATGATAACAGATATTTTTGTCATTATTTAATCGTACCCGCAGGTATTCATCATGGTGGAACCCGGAAAATTTGACGCCTTGGAACCTATCGAAAAAGCCAGCAGGGATGAATTGCAGGATTTACAGATCAAGCGCCTCAAGTGGAGCCTGCAACATGCCTATGACAACGTCGGGTGTTACAGGAAGAAATTTGATAAGACCGGCATTCACCCGTCGGACCTGAAAGAGCTGGGTGACCTCGCCAAATTCCCGCTGACGGACAAGCATGACTTACGGGATAACTATCCCTTCGGTATGTTTGCCGTGTCCATGGACGAAGTAGTAAGGGTACATGCCTCCAGTGGAACGACAGGCAAGCCGGTGGTTGTCGGTTATACCAAAAATGACATCGATATCTGGAGCCGGGTTGTCGCCCGTTCGATTCGGGCCGCTGGGGGAACCCATAAAGACAAGATTCACGTGGCTTATGGTTATGGCTTGTTCACCGGCGGTCTCGGCGCCCATTATGGCGGTGAGTACATGGGTTGTACCGTCATACCCATGTCCGGCGGACAAACGGAAAAACAGGCGCAACTCATTCAGGACTTCGACCCCGACATCATCATGGTGACGCCTTCCTATATGCTGAGTATCGCGGATGAACTGGAACGACAAGGCGTTGATTGCCGGCGACTGAAGCTGCGGGTCGGAATATTCGGCGCGGAACCCTGGACTGATTCCATGCGTGAAAACCTGGAGCTGAGACTGGCAATCGACGCCGTGGATATTTATGGACTATCTGAAGTGATGGGGCCGGGGGTCGCCCAGGAGTGCGTAGAGGCGAAGGACGGGCCCACAATCTGGGAGGATCATTTTTATCCTGAAATCATTCACCCGGAGACCGGAGAGGTACTGGCGGATGGTGAAGAAGGTGAGTTGGTTTTTACCAGTCTTACAAAAGAAGCGCTGCCTGTAATTCGATACAGGACGCGGGATTTGACCAGACTCCTGCCGGGAACGGCCCGTACCATGCGGCGTATGGACAGGATAACCGGACGCAGTGACGACATGTTGATCATCCGCGGCGTGAACGTGTTCCCTACGCAGATAGAGGAGCAAATCCTGAAGACCGACAGCCTCGCGCCCCATTACCAAATTGAGATAACCCGCGCCGGCAACCTGGATGAGATGACGATTAACGTGGAATTATCGCCTGGCGCTGATAATGCGGTGAGAGCGTCTTCAGCCGGGCAACTGCAGAAACATATCAAAGACATGATTGGCGTTTCAGCGAAAATCAATGTGCTTGATGAAGGTGGCGTCGCCCGTTCGGAAGGCAAGGCCAAGCGCGTAATAGACAAGCGGAAGCTGTAGCGAGGCGGGTATCAGGCGACAGAAGACAGGGGGCAGAGGGCAGAGGGCAAAAGACATATAACCTGTCTTCTGCTACCTGCACAGGCCATAGCTTAAAGTATACGGTTGCTCTGCCGCTACCTGTTACTTGTCTTCCGTCACCCCGAGTTTATCCCTGATTTGGGCGATCAACTCGTTCCTGCGGTCATGCACCTCGATGAGTGGTTCCCGACGCAACCGGCCTATCTCAGCGGCGGAATAAGGTTCAAATGAAGCGGGCAATTCTTTCTTGCTGAAATTCAGCAACAACCAGTTCATCACGTCGGCCAGCTCCTGATCGCTGATGGGGGCATTAGCTGCCCCCGGCACTTGCACGATGAACTCCCTGCCGCCGGGCACGTGGAGGAAGTATCCCACGAAATCATTCATCTTCGGCACGTTGCCTTTCGAGCCGGAGCCGTCGGGCAGGTGGCAGCCCTGGCAATTCAGGATATAGTTCTGTCTTGCCAGCATATCATCGGCGGCGCCGGCATTCGCGCCCCATGATAAAAGAACAACTAAACAAGCGTTCCTGATTCCTGTACACATGGATAAAGTTTTTAACTGTTTGCTCCGTTGTTCAGCGCAACCATCCTCAGCGGGGCAGTCCCTCGCGCCTGCCTGAATGATGCGCCGCAATCACCCGATACCGGGCAACCACGGGGGGTTGCCCCTACGTCTGCCAGGTTATTCCGAAGGCATAACCTATGCTTATATGCCATCGGAAAGTTGTCCCCGCGGCTGCCGCATCGCGCCTATTTTATCGCCACGCCCAGTATGATGTTTACGGTGCAATGATAGGCTTGGCTCTTGGTGCCGATACACCAGTTATAGTCATTGGAAGTGTGTGGCCGGTAAGTGGGTCTGTCACCTTCGTTCCTGTTGCAGAAACAACTGCCGCAGGGCGCTTTGCCGCAGCAATCGTTGTAGGAGATGATATAGTCCTTACCATCTCCCGGGTTCTTGCAGGTGCCAATCCAGGTAATCGCCGACATTTCCGTGCCCGGCGGACAACTGTTGACGGAGCCGCCACAGCAGGAGCACAAGTAGCCGTCGATTGCGCAATTCCGCCAGTAATCACAGGTGGCCGGGTCGCCCGGATCTGCCGTGGGTGGTTCGGGTTGTTTCATGGCATCGGCGCGGGCTACCGGCAGTAACGGGATGAGCGACCCACCGGCAATCATAGCCCCAAGCCCCCCTAAAAACCCTCGGCGTGAAGACGTCTTTGCTACGTTTCTGGAGACGTTTTCCGTCAATTTGTCTAACCAGTTCATTTTTTTCTCCGGGTAACGAACGTCGATTATGTTGAAGCATACATCGGCAAAGGCCACGTATGACAGAAATCCATAATGGTATTGACGCGTTCGCCTGGCACGGCGTCATAGACTTCAAGGTTCATTAGCAACGAACGTCGATTATGGCGAAGCATACACCAGCAAAGGCCACGAGTGATAGAAATCCTTGATGGTGTTGACGTGTTCACCTGACGCGGCGTCATAGACTTCAAGGTTCATTTCGACGTTGGTCGCCACGATCTTGGGTGAGTCGCCTGCGGTAATATCGAATGCGATTGCCGGCAGGGTCAGGGGTATGCGGTTGACCCGCGCTTTCCTGCCGGTATCAAATACCCAGATTTCCGACCCCGGATTATCATGGGAGCCTTCTCCGCCGTTTTCATGCATCATCACATAAAGACGTTTGGCGCTGTCCGTCGCCGCCAGCCAGGCGCCGCCGGGACGCCAGTTTTTACTTTTATCTTCCGTTCCCAACAAGCTCCACTTCTCACCCGGTTCAGCCGCATCACCCTGCAAGTTGATTTCCTGTACATTGCCGGCAAAGCTGGGGAAATAGCCCACGCCGTCGATGATCGCCGGTCTTTCAAACAGCGCGTCTTTTTCAATATCGAAGAAAGGGTCGATTTTTGATTGTTTCGCGACCTTGCCGTTTTTATCCAGTTGAAAGCTGATCATCGAGGCGTTGCTGCAAATTGAACTGAACCCCCGTTTTCCGGTGGGATAAATACCGGCGCAGGTTGGCAGTTGAACCTCATTGACGACCTCACGTTTTACAAGATCGATAACCGTGACAAACGTAGCGGGAGTGAAGTTATAGAGCAACAGGAATTTTTCGTCATCGATGAGTGAAATGATGAACTTGCTTACTAACATTTCCGCCCGTTTGGGTCCCGTCAAAACGATTTCATCCACGGGCATCAGGGTAGCCTTGTCATAAATGGTAACCAGGTCGGTACGGTTGCCGCGGGCGCCGCGGTCATAATAATGTTCCAGCACGTACATCTCGGGTTTTTTCGATGCCTGGGCAAAAGCCGCAAGATTGCCGCCGTCAAAGCTCCCCTTGAAAAATTCCGAAATCTTCTTCCCGTTAATATCCATCACTATGAATTTACCCAGGCTCATGTGGTCGAACGCGACGTCATGCACAATTACCCAATCATTCGGGTATGGGAGGGGGAGGGTTTCTACTTTACCTAATTCGTCTCTCGCCAGTTCCGCCGAAGCGGCAAGAGTGATGCCTGAAAGAAGGACTAACCGGAGTAATTGTCTAAACATAGTCGGATTCCGCCACGTGTCTCTAAATATTCATTGTGCAACTGGCTGAATTATATATTATATGTGCAATCTTTTACAGGAATCCATTACTGCTCAAGGTACGACATGGCGACAGGTTTTATTTACCACGAACTTTATATGTGGCATGAAAATGGCAACTTTGCCGGTTTTATGCCGTATGGGAATCCGGTGCAGCCTTATGTGCATTCGGAGCATCATGAAACGAAAAGACGCATACGTAACCTGTTAGAGGTCAGTGGACTATTAAAAGACTTGGTGCAGATAGAACCCCGGGAAGCGACTAAAGAAGAGATTTGTCGTTTCCATACGCCTGGTTATTACGAGAAAATCAAATCGCAGAACGATCAATATTTGTCGGAAACAGGATTTTATACGGCCATGGGCCGGGGCAGCTTCGAGATCGCCTGTCTTGCCGCCGGTGGCGTGATCGAGGCAGTGGACGCCGTGTTGGACGGACGGGTACGAAATGCCTATGCCCTTGTCAGGCCGCCGGGGCATCACGCCCTGTCTGACGCCGGCATGGGGTTTTGCATATTCGGCAACGCAGCCATCGCCGGCATGCACTTGTTGCAGGCGCGCAAGTTGGACCGCATCGCCTTTGTGGATTGGGATGTCCACCACGGCAACGGCACCCAATCCGCATTTTGGGATAATCCCGCTGCCCTGACCATATCGATACACCAGGACAATTGTTTTCCCCAGGATTCCGGTTATATCAGCGAGACGGGTGAAGGCGCCGGCGAGGGTTTCAATATTAACGTTCCATTGCCGCCGGGTTCAGGGACCGGCGCTTATGAAGCAGTTTATGATCGCATCGTCATACCGGCCTTACAAAGATTCAAGCCGGATTTTATTATCGTCCCGTCGGGCTTCGATGCGGGGGCGCAAGACCCCTTGGGCCGGCAGATGATGACCAGCGAGGCTTATTCCACCTTGACGAGAAAGCTGATGGAGGTGGCGGACGAGGTATGTGACGGTCGGCTGGTCTTATGCCACGAGGGCGGTTACAGCGGCCACACGGCGCCGTTCTTCGGCCTTGCCGTCATGGAGCGATTATCCGGCATCAGCGCCGGCGTCGAAGACCCCTTCGAACCGCTATTGGCCGGACTGGGCGGCCATCCCTTGCAACCCCACCAGGAGGCGGTGATAAGACAGGTAGAGCCTTTGCTGCAAAGACTTTAAGAAGATAAAACACCTGCCGTCTCCATACCCGTGTCAGGGACTGATGCTGTCGTCGAGACCTTCAATGACCCGCGCCAAGTCTTCAGGGAAGATATAAAAATCAAATTTCTGTTCATCTTGTATACTGGTTGTCATGTCGAAGATCAAACTCGCCGCCACCGTTATTTTTACCCGTGGTTCTGATGATGAACCGGAGGTGTACCTGGCGAAGCGCGCGGCCGAACTGAAATTCTTCGGCGGCTACTGGGTATTTCCCGGGGGGAATGTAAACAGGATCGATTATCACCGGGAGGATGACCCCGAAGAACTCGTTTTGAAACGCTGCGTCATACGGGAAGCCCTGGAAGAAACAGGTGTCCTGTCCGCAACCCTGGGCAAGGAGTTCAGCCGGGAACGGAAGCAAACATTAAAAAAACAGATAAAGGCAGCGCCGGAACAATGGCAGCAATTCCTCGCGGGTTTCGGCGCGAATTATGCCTCGATTGCGCCGGTATTTCGACTTACCACGCCGCCGTTCATTCCGGTGCGTTTTGATACGCAATTTATGCACGTGCGGTCCTGCGACAATGAAACCCCCGGGATCGATAATTACGAACTGGTTGACGGCGGTTTCATCAAGCCGCAGCAGGCCGTCGACGCTTGGGAAAAAGGGGAGATGCAAATAGCCCCGCCCGTGCTTTTCCTCCTGCGCCTCATGGCAAATGGCGGTTTGGCAGCATTTTTTGCCCAGGCAAAGGCCGAGCTGGAGCGGTTGGACAAGGGGGGATTGCACCCGGTCTATTTTTCTCCGGGGATATTCATGGCGCCGTTGGCGACCCCTACGCTGCCGCCCGCAACGACGACCAATACCCTGATCGTCGGTACGGATAAACTGTACGTCATCGACCCGGCGACCCCGGATGCCTCAGAGCAACAACGCTTGTTCAACAAGATGGATGAATTCATTGATGACGGGAAAACATTCGAGGCCATCCTGTTGACCCACCATCACGTTGATCACGTCGGCGCCGTTAATGCCGTCAGCCAGCGTTACCAGCTGCCGGTCAGCGCCCATGAAGAAACCTGTAACCGAATCGAACCCGGGTACATAAAAGGCAAACCGTTAAAAGATGGAGACCGCCTGGAGCTCGGCGTTGCGCCGGACGGCAGCGCTGACTGGCATCTTACGGTCATCCATACCCCTGGCCATGCCGTCGATCATCTTTGTTATATCGACAGCCGTTACCATGCGGCGATTGTGGGTGACATGCTGTCCACCGTCTCAACGATCCTGATCGACCCGCCGGAAGGACACATGCGCACCTACCTGCATAGTTTGAACAGGTTGCTCGACATCCCCATGAAGACCTTGTTTCCCGCCCATGGCTTGGCCAGCCGTGATGGCCACAGCCTGGTCCGGTATTTTTTAAAGCGTCGGGAAGAACGAGAAAATGCCGTCAAGAAGGCGCTCACCGATAAACCGCGGAGCATTGATGAATTGTTGCCTGAAGTTTATGCCGACGTACCCGAAACCACGTATCCCATTGCCTCCCGTTCTTTATTGGCAAGCCTGCTCAAGCTGGAGGAAGACGGGTTCAGTAAACAACGGGGCGGCAACTGGCTTTTGGCGTAACAGGAGACAGCAACCCCCATCGTTACAGACTTTTTGCAACCAGGTAACCGGAAGCTCCGCCCAGGCCCGGGCCGGGATGGGTGGATGCGCCGATGTGATATAAATTTTTAACCGGTGTGTCGTGATTTTTCAATGCCCGTAATGGCCGCCACAGAAAGAACTGATCCAGTGAACAGGCGCCACCGTAGGGGTCACCACCGACGAGGTTGATGTTGATAGCTTCCAGGTCGGCGGGCGACAACACCGTCCTTGCAATAATACTGTTTTTCAAGTTCGGAATATAGCGCCCCAATCTTTCGATGATGCGGTCGGCATAGGCTTCGCGTACCCCTTCGGTCCAGGCGCCGTCTTCAGGCACGGTTATTTTCCCGGCTGCATCACCTCTTATATGACGGGGACATTCCTGTAGTTGGATCCATAACAGGCCCTTGCCTTCAGGGACGCGACTCGGGTCCAAGGCGGCGGGCTGGCCGACGACGATAGTGGCTTCCTTCGGCAGCAAGCCGCAATTTGCTTCATTAATGGCCTGGGACACCGCATCCGACCCGGTCGTAACGTGCGTGATCGCTACCTTTGATAATTCAGGAACCTGCCATTGAGGTGGTTCTGATAAGGCCAGGTGAATTTGCATATTACCGTTGCCATACCGGAAGGCCCTGGCTTGCCTTGCCACTGCCTCCGGCGCCTCAGCCGGGTCTAATAGTCGTTCATAAAGCTGGTTTGGCGTGACGCTGCATATCACCTTGTCAGCCAGATACTCGGTTCCGTCGCTGGTCTTGACGCCTTTGGCCCGACCGTTCCCGGTCATTACCTTAGCCACGTCCGCGTTGACTTTCAACTCGCCGCCATTAGCTTCGATGACTTGTTGGAATGCCTTCACAATATTGTAGTTCCCACCCTTGACTACCGGACAACCTGCCATCTCCAGGGTAAAGGCAATCACCCGCGCCATGTGACCGGAGCCGGGCGCCTCCGGACCGATACCGATGTGGGATGGCCAACCCGCCAGGCAGGCGCTGATCGCGTTCGAGGCAAAGGTCGCATCCAGCCAGGCGCGCGCCGTTTGCAGGGTATAGCCGAAATACTGCGCCAACCTGAACGGCCCCAGCTTGAACAGGGCTGACAGGAAAACTTTCAACGTCGGCCAACGCCACAGCTCGCTACCCAGCAGGGTAAACGTCAGGTCCAATGACTGTTCCAGCTCCGACATGGCTTGCGCATAGCGGTCGCCGTCACCATCCGATATGGCATTCATGTTTTTGACGTTTTCATCCCGTGAGTTCTTCAGGATGAAACCGGTATTGTCCGGTAATACGACCGCGGTGGGAGCATCGGTATTACAATATTCGAGACCATGCTTTTCCAGGTCTTCTTTTAATTCGGCATAGCCCGGTGACGTGACGAACAGGGGATGCCAACTGGACAACACGTCATGGATAAAACCGGGTTCCGTAATCTCATCGGTGCGAATGCAACCACCCGGACGGTCATTACGCTCAAGCACGAGCGTCTTTATCCCTTTCTTGCTCAATAAGGCCGCGCACACCAGGGAGTTGATGCCACTTCCCACGATGATGCAATCGTATTTATTCATCGTTCCAGTCTATCACGGACAGCCAGTCTGTAAAAAAGACCTGACCCCTCATACTTTGATCATGGCAATTAATACTCTACACTTGCGCAAGCTGGAATTAAATGTATCAGTTCGGATACAGGGGGAAGCGGCGTATTCATACTAAACGGGCCATATTGAAGGGGCGGAACCTGTTTTCACGTTGCCTGCGCGGTGATGAAAACAATGGCAGCAAAATCGCCATTCATGCCGGGGACAGGAGCTACAGTTACGCAGACCTGGCAGAGAATTCCGCGCGGTATGCCAACGTGTTGGCGGGCCTGGGCGTCCGCCCGGGGGAGCGCGCCTGTGTTTATGTCGATAAGTCAATCGAGAATGTCTTTTTATATCTCGCCTGCCTCCGGGCGGGGTTGGTTTATCAACCCTTGAATCCTGCATTTCAGCCTGCCGAGGTTGACTATTACCTGGCGGATGCAAGCCCGGCGATTGTGGTATGTTCACCGGAAAATGAGTCGTGGGTCAGGGCGGCGGCAGGCCGGTTCAATATCAAACAGGTGGCCACGCTCGGCAGGGATGGAACCGGCGCGTTGGTTGACGAGGCCAGCGCCGCTTCAACGGATTTTCAAGCCAGGGAATGTGATGGGTCGGAACTTGCCTGCCTGCTGTATTCATCCGGAACCACGGGAAGGCCCAAAGGCATAAGACTCAGCCACGACAACCTTGCATCCAATATTGAAACGTTGGTCGATATATGGGGCTTCACGGCTGATGACGTATTGATACACGCCTTGCCCCTGTTTCACGTTCATGGATTATTCGTCGCGTTGGGCTGCGCGTTGACCGCCGGCGCTTCCCTCCACTTCCTGGAAAAGTTCGATGGGAAGAAAATCATCGACCTGTTGCCTGAATCCACCGTACTGATGGGCGTGCCTACTTTTTATACGCGGCTGTTGGAAAGTCCCGGTTTAACCAGGGCGGCCTGTGACGCCATGCGCCTGTTCATCTCCGGTTCGGCGCCGCTGTCTGAAAATACGTTTAACCGGTTTCAACAAAGAACCGGTCACGTTATCCTTGAGCGCTACGGCACGTCGGAGACCGGCATGAGTGCCTCGAATCCGCTTGGCGGAAAACGTAAGGCCGGTAGCGTCGGCAGGCCGTTGCCGGGTGTTTCGATAAAGATCGCGGGCGCAGGTGGAAATGAAACCGTTGCGAATGCGGTCGGTGAATTATTAGTCAAGGGGCCTAACGTCTTTTCCGGTTACTGGAACCTGAAGGATGCAAACCAGGCGGCTTTCACGGATGATGGTTACTTCCGCACGGGTGACTTGGCGACGTGGGACGACGATGGCTGTATAAGCATCGTCGGGCGGGCGAAAGACATGATCATCAGTGGCGGGGAGAATATCTACCCCAAAGAGATCGAGCAATGCATCGATCGCCTGGAGGGGGTCAGGGAATCAGCCGTCATCGGCATCGATGATGCGGACTTGGGTGAAAGAGTTGCCGCCGCATTGGTGACGACCCCCGATTTTCAGTCAGGTGAAGACGAGGTAATTGCCGCCCTGAAAACGCAACTGGCCGGGTTCAAAGTTCCAAGACAAATCTGTTTTGTTGATGAGCTGCCGCGTAATACGATGGGCAAGGTACAGAAAAGCAAATTGAAAGGAGTTTTTTATTGATGACAAGCGAATTGGTGATATGCGGGTTAAGAGAAACCTGTAACAATCGTTGACCATGGAACAGCAAGAACAAATCCGGAAGCTGTCGGCGTCGGCCAAATACCGCGCGCTGATCGATAAACATCGGCGCGTGATTTACCTCCTGACAGGTATTGCCGTTTTTCAATTCGGCTTTTATTTTCTCGCTATTGCCTATGCGCCAGGGCTTTTGGGAACGACCTGGCCGGCCGGAAGCGCTATCAGTATCGTCATCTGGTTGACCGTTCTGATCATTTTGATGAGCATCGTCATTTCAGGGATATATATATGGTGGGCCGATAAATTTTACGATCCTGAAAAGGCAGCGATAATGAAGGAATTGTCAGATGGGTAGGATGATACCTGTACCTGTTCTCCTTTTATTGCCCTCGATTTTGGCCCGCGCTGATACGCCTGTCGGACCGGTTGAGCAACAGCCGGTGAACATGACGGCGATCTTCATGTTTTTTTTGTTCGCGTTGAGTACGCTGTTGATCACCTGGTGGGCGGCCCGGCGCACCCATTCCCGTAAGGAGTTTTATGCCGCCGGCGGTGGTATTCCCGCCTGGCAAAACGGGTTTGCGATTTCCGGCGACTTCATGTCGGCTGCCACTTTTTTAGGGCTTTCGAGTTTATTATTTTTTACCGGCGCCGACGGATTGATGCTGGCCGTCGGCGCCGTCGCCAGTTGGCCGGTTATTTTATTACTGATAGCCGAGCGATTACGTAATCTCGGACGCTATACATTTATCGACGTAGTATCGTTTCGTCTTGCCGAGCGGCCCATTACGTTCGTCGCCGCCCTGGGTTCGCTCTCCACGGTCATCTTCTATCTTGTCTCACAACTTGTCGGCGCCGGGAAGTTGATCCAGTTGTTATTCGGCCTGGATTATATCTGGGCGATAAGCTGTGTGAGTACATTGATGATTTTATACGTCACCTTCGGGGGGATGTTGGCGACCACCTGGGTACAGATCATCAAGGCCTTTCTGCTGGTGATTGGCGGGACAATAATTGCTTTCCTGATCATGCAACACTTTGACTTTGAGATGAACCAGGTTTTCCATAATGCCGTCGCGACTCATCCGATGGGAAGTGATTTAATGGCGCCGGGGGGGTGGTTCGATGATCCCGTATCAGTCATCTCACTGGGGATGACTGCCCTGTTGGGTTTTATAGGGTTGCCGCATATCCTGATGCGGATTTTTACGGTGAAAGATGCGCAAACAGCAAGAAGATCAGCATTTTATGCTGTTTCGATCATCGGATATTTCAATCTCATAATGCTTGTCATTGGTTTTGGCGCGGTTTCGCTCATCATGTTCAATACGGACTATCAGACCGTTGCCGGCGGTCTGACAGGAGGTCGCAATATGGTCGTGTTGCATGTCACCCATTACCTGGGAGGCGATATATTGCTCGGCTTTATCTCTGCCGTTACCTTTGCCACCATCCTCGCTGTCGTATCGGGACTGACAATATCCGCGGCGGCTACAATTGCCCATGACTTGTATGCAAAATCCATTAAACGCAACAAGACATCTGAAAAATCCGAATTACTCATCTCCCGTTGCGCCGTGCTTGGCATCGGGATACTGGCAATACTGGCGGGCATTGCTTTCGAAGATCAAAATGTCATATTTATTACCAATATGGCCCTGGCTGTTGCCGGCAGCGTCAATGCGCCGGCGCTGTTGCTTTCCATGTATTGGCGGGGTTTGACGACGCGGGGCGCCGCCGCTGGTTGCCTGGTTGGGTTAGCCTCTTCCGTCGGTTTGATTATCCTGGGGCCACAGGTATGGGTGGATGTAATGGGGATGGAAAAGCCGGTATTTCCCTATGCCTATCCTACCATTGTCTCGGCCCCCCTGGCCCTTGTCACGATGTGGCTGTTATCAGTCACGGATAAAAGTCATCGGGCCCATGAGGAAAGAGCGGCTTTTGCCGAACAATCCATACGCTCAGAGACAGGAATTGGTATAATAGAGACAGTGAGGCGCCCATGATTTTCTTTTCCAACAAAAACCGTTATTTTCACTATGGCCCATACCCCTTGGAACGCCTGCGCCGTGATGAACAAATTGCCATGGATGAACGACGGGCAGGGCGAAATGACAGACCCGTTCCCGCCAATGGGGCGTCTTCAAACTACGCCGCTGCGCTGGGGAAATATCACAACATCTTCAAACAATTTTGCAAAGGCGACGTCGCCCCGGCAAAGGCGCCGGCGCCTGATGACCTGCAAAGAAGATCGATAGATATCAAGGGCGCCGGTTATTTTCTTGACGCCGCCCAGGTCGGTATATGTGAGTTATTCGAATCCTGCTGGTATAAAGACGCAACGCCGGAGAAGCATAGCCACGGCATAGTAGTACTGGCTGAATACAGTCGATTGCCCGAAGCGGATAACCTGGCCCGCGACTGGCTCAAGGGCGCTATTCACGAAACCGCGCAGGTGCGCGCCTTCGAAGTGGCGGTGGGCATCGCTAACCACATTCGGGCAATGGGATTTGATGCGACTGCTTATGATGACAGGAATGATCAAATCGACATTGCCCGCTTGACCGTGCTGGCCGGTCTCGGCGTCCGGGATGCTGCGGGCCGGGATAATATGGCTGTAAGCAATCCTTACCTGGGTACTGACTTCTCGGTTGCGGTAGTGACGACGGATTATGTGTTGGCAACGGACAAGCCCTTGGCCGGAAAATCGAAAAATGGAAAAAGCCTGGCTTACTGGCTGGGTATTGGCGGCGCGACTTCAGGCCTGGAAAGATGGCGGCGCGCCAACCGGTTGACCCATCTCGGCAACTATCCGATGGAACAGGTGAAACGCACAGACCGGCCCACAACACTGATATTGGATGATGAAGTCCCCCGGGTGCCGAAACGGGCCGGCTTCTTTGAACGAGCCATTCATGGCGACCTGGATAAAAAAGCGCAGGTGGAACGACAACGGTTTTCATTCAAGCATCCGTTTGCCGCCGCCATGCTGAAACAGATTCGCGGCATGGTGCCCCACCAGGACGGGGCCGTGGCAGGGGAGGGGGTTGCTGAATTGAATGACCCGGAAGCCAATACAAAAGCAATCAAGTCATTATCGTATGCCCTGGGGTCGGAGATTACCGGCATTTGCGAGATCCCGGATTATGCCTGGTATTCACACAAGGAGGACGGCTCAGAGATAGAACCGTACCATAAATACGCCGTGGTATGTCTTATCGATCAGGGCTATGACACCATGGAAGGCGCATCCGGTGATGATTTCATTTCCGGGGCGCAGTCCATGCGCGCTTACATGCGCGGGGCATTGATTGCCGGCATCATGGCCGAGCATATCCGCTCACTTGGTTATCCCGCCCGGCCGCAAACCAACGCGGACTCCCACGTGCTGCATATTCCCCTGGTCATGTGGGCGGGCCTGGGGGAGCTCAGCCGCATCGGTGAGTTAGTGCTCAACCCGTTTATCGGCCCGCGTTTCAAGACCGTCGTCATGACTACCGATTTACCCCTTGTCCCCGATAAACCCGTTGATTTTGGCCTGCAATATTTTTGCTCCAATTGCCAGAAGTGCGCGCGGGAATGTCCCTGTGACGCCATACCCTTCGGCGATAAGGTGATGTTCAATGGTTACGAAATATGGAAGCCGGACGTCGAGCGTTGCACTCGTTATCGCCTGACCAATCAACGGGGTCTTGCCTGCGGTCGTTGCATGAAGACCTGCCCGTTAAACAAGGTCATCAGCTGGGATGGCCCCATCGCCACGCAAATAGCAAGCTGGTGCGGGGTGAATGCATTCTGGCTGAAACCCCTGCTGGTTCCAATAGCCGTGAAACTGGATGATTGGTTGGGTCACGGCATCCGCAACCCGGTAAAAAAGTGGTGGCTGGACCTGGAGATAATTGATGGCGTTTGCGTACATCCGCCTAAAGGCGTGAATCAACGGGACCTGGACGTGAACCGTAAAATCAACGTGAAAAAACACAAGGTTGCTTATTACCACGCCGACATGATGCCGCCGCCGAACAGTTCAGGCATTGCCATGATGGTGAAAAGAAAAGACGGCCTCGCCGCCGCGGTAAAAGTCGAAACGGTCGAGCAGGCCCTGGCCCGCAAAGCCAAAGGCGGCCCTGTTCCGGCGCATTACATCCCCACCCCGCCCGCGGATACCAGCGAACTGCAAAGGGACGACGTGACAGCATTCAACCCCTACCATAACTGACTCCGGTTCAGAATATGGAGAGCAAAGCAGAATAACGTGAGATCTATGCTAAATTCTGCGACAATCGGTTCTAAATAAACTGTGGACTTTTAGAAAAAAGCTTTTATTCTTATCCATACCTGCTTGTTTCTGAAGCTTGCCCCGGCAGTAGCAAGCCGGGTTCGATATAGGTTTAATCGTAATGGACTCGTATAAATCATCCTTTCCAAATAACGGGAGTTGTCTCAACTTATTGCAGGAGGCATTGTGTGCCGATTTGGATTTTCACGGCACAAACAGCAAACACGCCACCCATGGATGGCATCCTTTTCCTGCCAAGTTTCCACCACAACTGCCGCAGTTCTTTATTGAAAATCTTTCAGATGAAAACGACGTTGTTTTCGACCCCATGTTCGGCTCAGGTACGACGCTGGTAGAAGCAGCGCGTTTGGGGCGGCGTGCAATTGGTTGTGACATTGATCCTTTGGCGCGAATGATCGCGGAGGCAAAGCTGACAGCCGTTAGCTCAGTAAAAACACTGGAGACCGGATACAAAATTGTCGATGCGGCAAAGCGCGATCTTTGCCAAGACCGGGAACAGTTGGAACAGGAATTAAACCGGCGCTTTGATACGAAAACACGAGCGTTTGTCGATTACTGGTTTTTACCACAACAACAGTTGGAATTACTCGCGCTTTTGCAGGGTATCGAATCATTAACGCAGGCCGGGATGCGAAAATTCTTCGAGATGGTTTTTTCATCGACAATCATCGCCAAGTCCGGGGGCGTCTCCCTGGCCCGTGACTTGGCGCATACGCGTCCACACAAGGTTGCCGACAAGAACCCGAACTCGGCGTTCGTCGAATTTGTCAAGCGGTTAAAACATAATCTTGTCTCTTATGCCAAAGGTCCGACGGGCTTGCCCCAACCGGGGTTGACAGCGGCACAAAATGTTGAGATTCGGACAGTAAACGCGGATAAAACCGGTCTGCCGCCTTCAAGTGTCGATTTGATCATCACCTCTCCGCCGTATGCGAACAACGCTATCGATTACATGCGGGCGCATAAATTTTCACTGGTCTGGTTTGGTTGGAAAATCGACGATCTTGCCGGGATCCGCGCACAATACCTGGGGCATGATGCCGCCACCGGCGCTCAATTCGATTGCCTGCCGCAACAATGCGAAAAAACGCTGACAAGACTGGCCGAACGTGATTCCAAAAAAGCGGCAGCCTTACGCCGGTATTTTGGCGAGATGTCTACCGTATTGAGTGAAATGCGCCGGGTTTTGAAAAAAGGCAGGGCGGCAGTGGTTGTCGTTGGCTCCTCGAATTTAAGTGGCGTTGATGTCGAGACACAGAAAGGACTTGCTGCTATCGGAGAAAATGTCGGCTTCGAGTTGGCAGGGATAGGTGTGCGTCGTCTGGACCGCGACAAGCGCATGATGCCGGCGCGCTGGGGTAAAGAGCAACGATCGCAAATTGAGAAACGGATGCATGAAGAATATGTAATCGGATTGGTAAAACCATGAAGCGAGGAAAGATCGAAGATCTGCGACATACGTATCATCACCAGATTTGCAATGAAGTGTTGCGCAAAAACGAAAGTGGCGCCCCGAACAATACCGATAGTGGGAGTGCGGCAAGCGTCAAAATTGGCAAGGGTATAGTAGATCGCATTGGATTTACGGTGAAAACTGATATGTTGGCCGGACAAACGGCAGGGAAACGATTCGAGAATGCGACCATGGATTTTTTGCAAAGCGCGTTCAAGTTGTTGTACCACTTGCGTCCGGGAAAATGGGAATTTTCGTTAGGAGGCAACATCCGCAAATACGATCAATATCAACATTTATCCGATGTCTCGCGGGCAGTTGAAGAGAATGAAGCATTACGAACTGTTTTTAGTGATTATATCGTTACACCGGATATTGTAGTTTGCCGTAAACCAGTCAAAGACGAAACAATCAATAAAAACGATATTTTGTTAAGCAGTGACGCAATTGCCACCCATACACCGTTGCGTTTGGCGAATTCACGATTCGATATTCTACATGCCAGCATTTCTTGCAAATGGACGATTCGTAGCGACCGATCGCAAAACGCACGCACGGAAGGATTGAATTTGATACGCAATCGCAAGGGTAAAACGCCGCACATTGTTGTCGTTGTCGGTGAACCATTGCCTGGACGAATTGCTTCCCTGGCTTATGGTACCGGTGACATAGATTGTGTTTACCATTTCGCGTTGCGCGAATTGATGGAAGCAACCAAGGATAATGATTCGGGTTCCGACTCGTTGGATACGCTGAATACACTGGTGTCTGGCAAACGCTTACGCGACATCAGCGATTTACCGTTCGATTTAGCGATCTAGCGTACCTTCTAGCCACTCCTCCGCCTCGGCTTCTCGTTCGGTATCTGCTGCCATCCGGCGGTAACCTTCCCGGATGTCGTCTAACTGTGTCAGAAGGCTTTTTTCTGGCGCAGTTCCTGGCTGAAAGATGGGGTCTGGGCGAACTCGAGCGCTTTGAAAGCGCTGAGATCGAGCTCTTGCCGCGCCGCCCATAAATTATGGTTGTCCTGCATTAAAAGCCAGCTCTCCGGGGACCGACCAAGGACTTTGGAGAGCTTGAGCGCCATGGCTGGCGTCAAACCACCCTTGCCGTTGATAATTCGGCTCATCATGGATTCACTGATTTGCAGCTTATCGGCCAATTCTTTTGCGCCGATGTCAAAAGGTTCCAGGTAAACCCGCTTGATAAACGCCCCAGGGTGCATGGGGTTATTATGTTTGAAACTCCTGATCATGATAACCAGCACTCTATACTTGCGCAAGTTAGAATTCAATCCGGTGCAGTATGTCGATCTTGATCCTCGCTCAAGCATATTCCACGGGCAAACGACGGGTGTGGTATAATTGCCCGCTCATGAGGTTTGTAGTAGATTTTGTGTTATTAATCGTTTTTTGTGGGAGATGCAGGTTGACAACAGGTGACAAGCAATGACCGATGAGACTGTCTTGGCGCGGGACTTTCAGGCGCGGATAGATGCCGAGGAAAAAATCGAGCCCCGGGACTGGATGCCCGAAGCCTATCGGCAAACGCTGATCAGGCAAATCTCCCAACATGCCCATTCTGAAATTGTCGGCCAACTGCCGGAGGGGAACTGGATCACGCGGGCGCCGACCTTGAAGCGCAAGGCTATCCTGTTAGCCAAGGTGCAGGATGAGGCGGGTCACGGTTTGTATTTGTACAGCGCGGCGGAAACCCTGGGTGTTTCCAGGGAGCGGATGATTGAACAACTGCATTCCGGCAAAGCCAAGTATTCGAGCATTTTCAATTATCCGACCCTGACCTGGGCGGACGTGGGGGCCATTGGCTGGCTGGTGGACGCCGCCGCCATTGTGAACCAGGTCTCTTTATGCCGTTGCTCCTATGGTCCTTATGCACGGGCCATGGTGCGGATTTGCAAGGAAGAGAGCTTCCACATGCGCCAGGGTTTTGAGCTTTTGATAGCGCTTTGCAGAGGGTCTGCCGAGCAAAAGGCGATGGCGCAGGATGCGGTCAACAGGTGGTGGTGGCCGTCGTTGATGATGTTCGGCCCCAGTGACGCCGATTCCAGGCATTCCGCCCAGTCCATGCAATGGAAGGTCAAGCGCAACGGCAATGACGAGTTGCGACAAAAATTCGTGGATCAATCCGTTCCCCAGGCGGAATACCTGGGCATTACGCTTCCCGATCCTGAGCTGAAGTGGAATGAACAGCGCGGACATTATGATTTCGGCGAAATCAACTGGGATGAATTTTTTCAAGTCATTGCCGGAAACGGCCCTTGCAACCATGAGCGAATGAGCGCCCGCGTCAAGGCCCATGAAGACGGCGCCTGGGTGAGGGAAGCCGCCCTGGCCTACGCGGATAAACAACAGCAGAGGACACACAAGGCCGCGGCATAGGCAGGAGAAGGATGTCGAAAAAAATCAAACACCTGCCTCTCTGGGAGGTATTTATTCGTAGCAAAAGGGGGCTGGATCATAAACATGCCGGCAGCATCCATGCAGCCGACGGTGAGCAGGCCCTGCAATATGCCCGCGATACGTATACCCGCCGGAATGAAGGATGTAGTATCTGGGTAGCTAAATCAGCTGATATAATCGCCAGCCGGCCCGAAGACAGCGCCAGTTTTTTTGACCCGGCGGGGGACAAGGTGTACCGCCACCCTACTTTTTACGATGTCCCCGACGACCTCAAGTTATAAACAAGTCCTTCCCCTGACAAGGGGGAGTCAGAGGGGGTTTGTGGGCTACCAGCACACCCCTGGCCCCCCTTGATCCCCTTTGTCAGGGGGAACCATGGAGTTGAATGACGGAGAGACTCTTGATGCAAAAGTATGCGACTGTCCCATGACCCCGGATACATCACGACAGGATTTATTCCAGTATGTGCTCAGGCTGGGGGATAATGCCCTGATTAACGGCCAACGCTTATCGGAATGGTGTGGTCACGGTCCATTTCTGGAAGAAGACGTCGGTGTCGCCAATACCGCGCTGGACCTGATTGGACGCGCCCGCATGTTGCTGACCTATGCCGGTGAAGTGGAAGGCGCGGGACGGACTGAAGATGATCTCGCTTATTTCCGCCATGAACGGGATTTCCGGAATTTTCTTATCATGGAATTGCCGGTGGGTGATTTTGCTTTTACTACGGCAAGACAGTTTTTCATCGACGCGTATGATTATTTCTATTATCAGGCATTACAATACTCCGTTGATTCCACTCTTGCGGCAATTGCGGCAAAAACCCTGAAAGAATGTGAATATCACCTGCGGCATACCGGCGAATGGATGGTTCGTCTCGGCGATGGGACCGCTGAGAGTCACGAGAAGATACGCAAGGCCGTGGCTGACTTGATGCCGTTTACCTTTGAGTTATTCGATGCCGATGAGATCGATCGACGCATGTGTGAAAGACACATTGGCGTTGACCTGGACGCCATCGAGAAATCGTGGAATGAAAAAGTGGCTGACGCGCTTGCCGAAGCCACCCTTGAACGCCCGGAGGTAACGTTCACCCGCAGCGGCGGCCGGCAAGGTCTGCATTCAGAGCACATGGGTTACCTGTTGGCCGAAATGCAGTCCGTGCAAAGAACCTGGCCCGGCCTGCAATGGTAGCGGAACGTGGACCACGCCTTGCCATCCTCTCTCCCATCGAGAGGGCGCTCAGGTTCAGACGGACAGGAGACATTAATTCCCCAGGGGCAGGCACGGGGGGGCGCCCCTGCGGGTCAGCGCCGGTGGCGATGCTGGGGCTTTTGCAACACCCCCGGAGAGGGAGGGCCGGGAAGGGGGCATCCGGCTGACATGAACGCGACCATCAAAAACGTAAGAGACATTTTAGAACAGGTGGTTGATCCTGAAATACCCGTTTTAACCATCGCGGATTTAGGCATATTACAGGATGTGGGATGGAATGAAGGCAGGCTACAGGTAGTGATTACGCCAACCTACAGTGGTTGTCCCGCCATGCATGCCATAGAGCATGATATTGCCGCCGTTTTAAGAGAAAACGGCTATGAAAATGTCGAAGTGAAAACGCAACTTTCACCTGCATGGACGACGGACTGGTTAAGCGAATCAGGCAGGGAAAAACTACTGCAATACGGCATTGTTCCGCCCTTGGGATCGGCTGACAAACAGAGTTTGCGCATCGTCGCCGCAAGCCTTGAGTGCCCGCGCTGCCGTTCCGACAATACGGAGAAAATCAGCGAATTCGGTTCAACCCCGTGCAAGGCCCTGTACAAGTGCAACGATTGCCTGGAACCCTTCGACTATTTCAAGTGCATATAAACCTGTCAGGGTTTCATGCCTTAAAATAATAAGAACCTGGCAGCGGCAAGGATCAGAAACGCCGTGGCGAACATCATCGCGCCCAACTTGATAGTCATTCTTAGTTCCAGTTCCTTGAACTTGCCCAGTAATGTTCCTTCCAGCTTATCGATCTTGTCGTTCAGCATTTCACCAAGCGTTTTAACGTCGGCTTTTGTCGCCACGTTTTCATTTAAGGCATTGCTGATTGTTTTTGCCATTGCGGTTACATTGTCTTGAAAACGAGGTGTAATTACATTAGCTTACCTGAAGTCGTTTAATGTACAAAGGTCAGGAGCATTATAAATGTCCCAATTTCATCCTTTAACCGTCAGCGCCGTCAGGAACGAGACAGATAAGGCCGTTTGCCTGACCTTCGACGTGCCCGACCGTCTGGCCGAAGCCTTCCGGTTTACCCAGGGCCAGTACCTCACCCTGAAATCAGAAATTGAAGGGAGCGAAGTAAGCCGCTCTTATTCGATTTGTTCCGGTGTCGATGACGATGCCCTGCGGGTTGCCGTAAAGAAAATAGAGGGCGGCGTCTTCTCGACGTTTGTCAATGAAAAATTGAGCAAGGGCGACGTTATCGACGTGTTGCCGCCCAAGGGGACTTTTTTCACGCCGTTGCATGAGGATAACGAATACAATTATCTGTGCATCGCGGCCGGCAGCGGCATAACGCCGATCATTTCGATTATAAAGACCATCTTGAAACGGGAACCCGCGAGCCGCGTTACCCTGCTGTACGGCAACCAACGCGTTGCCACGATCATGTTCAAGGAGGAATTGGAGGCGATAAAAAACCAATACATGGCCCGTTTCCAGTGGATCAACATCCTCAGCAGGGAACATCAGGACATCGAGATTTTGAACGGTCGCATCAACAACAGGAAGGGCGGCGAGTTGATTCGACGCCTGCTCGACCTGCACGCTGTCGATGAATTTTTTTTATGCGGCCCCGAGGCGATGATATCCGAAGTATCCCGGGGACTGCGCGCCGAGGGGATTGATGAAAACCGGATCCATTATGAATTGTTCGCGGCCTCGGCCGATGATGCCGTGGCAAGGGCGGCAAAACACCAGGAACGGGCCTTGAAAATGGCTGGCATGGTAGCGCAGGTCACTATCAGGGCTGACGGACGGGAGACGCGTTTCGAATTGACCGCGGACGGTGAAAACATCCTCGACGGCGGCCTGGATAACGGCGTGGACTTGCCGTTTGCCTGTAAAGGCGGCGTTTGCGCAACCTGCAAGGCAAAACTGCTTGAGGGTGAAGTGGATATGGATCTCAACCATGCCCTGGAACCGGGTGAGCTGGACGCCGGCTATATACTCACCTGCCAGTCCCACCCGATTACCGACAAAGTCGTCGTCGATTTCGATCAATAAAACCGAATGCCCTTGATGAGGAGGTGTCGCAAAAGGGGAATGTCCCACTTCATCCCCTACAGGGGAGAGGGAGATAACCCACTGCCGGCGCCGGGGGCTTTTGCGACGTCCCCTCTTGTCAGGGGGAGGACTTAACTGAGCGGGAGGAAATTCATGCTGGGTCTGATGATGGACAGGCAGTTGACCATTACATCGATAATGGAGCATGCCGATAAGAACCATCCCAATGCAGAGATCGTATCCGTCACCTGTGATAATCCCAGGCACAGGTATACTTATGCGGGGGCCTTTCGCAGGACTCGCCGGTTGGCTAACGCATTGGTCGACTATGGCGTACAACCGGGAGACCGCATCGCCACCTTGGCCTGGAATGATTATCGTCACTTTGAACTGTATTACGGCATAGCGGGTATCGGGGCCGTCACCCATACGGTGAACCCGCGTTTGTTTCCCGAACAAATCACCTACATCGTCAATCATGCTGAAGACAGGCTGATCTTTGTCGACCCGTTGATTGTGGCTTCATTGGAAAAGATCAGCAAGGATTTGCCCAAGGTGGAGGGGTATATCGTTTTAACGGATGATGAACACATGCCGGATACGAACCTGAAGAATGCGCAATCTTACGAGGCGTTTATCGGGCGGCATTCCGCTGAGTTCGACTGGCCCGAACTGGATGAAAAAACCGCCTGTTCCCTGTGCTACACCTCGGGGACAACCGGCAATCCGAAAGGTATCCTGTACCATCACCGGGCAATGGTGTTGCATACGCTGATAGGGATCTCCCCGGGTGTGCTTGACCTTTCTGTTAAAGACGTGGTTTTGCCGATAGTGCCCATGTTCCATGTCAATGCCTGGGGGCTGGCCTACGGGCCGCCGGCGGCAGGAACGAAACTGGTTTTACCCGGCCCCAGGATGGGTGATGGCGAAACCCTGCAAGCGTTAATCGAAGAGGAGGGAGTTACCTTCGCCGCCGGCGTGCCTACGGTATGGCTGGCTTTATTGAAGTATCTTTCCGACTCGGGAAAAGCGATCAAGACCCTGGAGCGCGTCATTATCGGCGGCTCAGCCTGTCCCCTGTCGATCATGCAGGAACTGGAAGACAAGCACGGAGTTTACGTCCACCATGCCTGGGGAATGACGGAGATGAGTCCCCTTGGCACGGTCAATACGTTAAAACCGGAGATGCTGAAACTGTCCAGGGAGGAGCAATATGCCATCAGGCAAAAACAGGGCCGGGCGGCCTACGGCATCGAGATGAAAATCGTTGACGACGATAATCGTGAACTCCCCCGGGATGGACAATCGACGGGGCTTCTGAAGGTGCGCGGGCCGTTTATCTGTAGCGACTATTACAAGTTGGGTGAACCAAGCGACGTGCATGATGATGAGGGCTGGTTCAGCACCAGTGACGTAGGCAATATCGATCCTGAAGGTTATTTACAGCTCACCGACAGGGCCAAGGACGTGATCAAATCCGGCGGAGAATGGATCAGTTCCATCGAGTTGGAAAACGCGGCGATAGGTCATCCCGGCGTGGCTGAGGCGGCTGTTATCGGCGTGCCCCATCCAAAATGGGCAGAGCGACCGTTGTTAATCATCGTCAGGAAAGAAGGTAAAGACGTCAGCAAGGAAGAAATGCTGGACTGGTTGAAAGACAAAGTGGCGAAATGGTGGTTGCCCGATGACGTAGTCTGTATCGATGAAATTCCACATACGGCGACGGGAAAGATACAAAAGATGGAATTGCGGAAACGGTTCAGGAATTATACCTTCCAACCCGACTGAACCCGAACATACGGCTGACTTTGGCGTGACCCAGGTGGTTGATGGCAACCGGGGCGTGCATGGCATCATTCAGAAGGGGATTTTTCCTTAACCCGTAAACAGGCCGTCCATTCCCCTGTCTGGCCTGCCTGCGAATACCGCCGCCATTTGCGAGCAATATCTGGCATATATAAACAGGTTTTTTAAGTCAGGTGGATACTTTCGAAGCAGGGAGGGTACAAAGGAACCTTAGAACTGTTCGGCGTCCAGGGCCATGATGGACTCGCTACCCGCCGTGATTGTCGAAAGGTATCCGCCGGTCCTGGGTAGATAGTGCTCGGCATAGAATCTTGCGGTCACGATTTTATTCGTATAAAAACCATCATTCGCTGAGTTTGATTTCCGGTTCGCAATGATCGCCGCCCGCGCCATTTGCCAGCCACCGCAAACGAAGCCCATCAGCATGAGAAAATTGACCGCAACGGAGCCCGGCGCGTTGGCGTCATCCTGGTAGTTTTGCAGTAGCCAGTCCGTTGCCTGCGCCAGGTTTTTGTTTGCCCCGGCCAACTGTTGTTTAATGATTTTCTGGTTGGCGTCAGCAGCCGACAAGGCGGCAACGACCCCTTCGATCTCACCGATTAATTCCCTCATGGCCTTGCCGTCATCCCGGATGATTTTCCGACCGATCAAATCCTGTGCCTGGATGCCGGTGGTTCCTTCATAAATCGTCGTTATCCTTGCGTCCCGGTAGTGTTGCGCGGCGCCGGTTTCTTCGATATAGCCCATGCCGCCGTGCACTTGCACGCCTGAATACGTTATTTCCTGGGCCAATTCAGTACACCAGGCCTTAACCATCGGTGTTAATAAGGCGAATCTTTCAGCATGTGCCCGTTTATCGCCGTCGTCTGGAGTCCGGTGCATGTAATCGAGAGAGGCCGCGGCCACACAGGCCACTGCGCGCATCGCCTCGCAGCCGGATTTCATCAGCATCAGCATCCGGCGAACGTCTGCGTGGTCGATAATCTTCGCCCGGCCTTTTTTTCCAGCTGCCTTGCCCTGTTCGCGCTCTTTTGCGTAACTTGATGCCTGTTGATAAGCCCGCTCGCTGATACTGACGCCTTGAATGCCGACTCCCAGGCGGGCGTGATTCATCATGGTAAACATGCAGGCTATGCCGTCGTGTTCGGCGCCGACCAGGTAGCCCGCGGCCCCGCCGTTGTCCCCGTAACCCATTACGCAGGTTGGACTGCCGTGAATACCCAGTTTATGTTCGATGGAGAGCGGGTAGACGTCGTTTCGTTTGCCCCTTGAACCATCCCCGTTCACCAGGAACTTGGGAACAAGAAACAGGGATATGCCTTTGATTCCCGGTGGCGCACCAGGCAGGCGGGCCAACACCAGGTGGATGATATTATCCGTGAAGTCGTGGTCTCCCCAGGTAATGAATATCTTGCGGCCGGATAACAGGTAATGATCGCCGTTGGGCACCGCCCTTGTTTTTACCGCGGCCAGGTCAGAACCGGCCTGGGGTTCCGTCAGGTTCATGGTTCCCGCCCATTCGCCTGTAACCAGTTTCGGCAGGTAAATTTCTTTCAGGCGATCCGACCCATGGGTATCAATGGCAACGACGCAGCCTTCCGTCAACATCGGGCATAACGCAAACGCCATGTTTGCGGATTGCCAAATCTCATTGGTCGCAGCAGCTACCAGTTCCGGCAATCCCTGACCGCCGACAGCGGGAGAAAACGGCAAAGCCGGCCAGCCACCGGCGGCGAATGCCTGGTAGGCTTCATTGAAACCCTCGGCCGGCCTTACTGCATTGTCTTTGAAGGCGGCCCCGGCGACGTCGCCGGGATGATTGAGGGGCGCCAGCGCTTCACCGGCAAATTTTGCGGCCTCCTCAAGCACTGCATCTACAATATCTTCCGTCGCGTCTTCCAGGCCGGGCAATTGATTGACAGCGGATAACCCCGCCAGGTCGTTCAATACGAAACGCATGTCATCGATGGGAGCCGTGTAATTACTCATTTTTCACTTATATCCAGGTTCAGATAGATACGAGACATTATGTCATGCCGGTTTTCGCCGGAATGATGGGCTCTTTACATGGCGGGGCGCTATCTGCCCTTGCCATCAGGAACCTGTCTCTGGGTTTGTCTTGTAAGATGTACAGCCTCCCGGCGTATTTCTCCTTGAATTGGTCACAGCGCTCAATAAAAGCATGGGTAGTATTGGGCATCGGGACCCGGTAATTTGTCAGGTCCTCGATTAATCTTCCGCAGCTGTGAAAAAGATCGGTCCCGCGTTTGCCCAGGGCGTGTTCACGCCGCGTTGCATTATCTTCCAGGGCAGGTTTGCAGTCAGCGACCAACTCGGAGGCGCCGACGAACCTGGGCCAGATTTCAATCATAACCGGGTCGCTACGTAAGGTTTCCATGGTTTTTTTACCGCTGATCGCCAGTTCGTTAATGAGTTGGACCTGGTTGCTGAACATGGGTGAAGCTAAGAAAACCTCATTCATTTTATCAGTAACCTGATCGATTCCCAGCATGGATTGGGCAATCTTGATGTAACGGCTTCCCAGGAATTGCTCAACCGGTGTAGTAAATGCTTTGAAAGGCTCTCCCCAAAGTTCTTCGAGTCCTTCCCGGGCGTGTTTGACGCGGATGTATTTGCCATGTTCAAGGGCGCCCATAAAACAGAGGCCACACTCCTTCAAGAGTTCGTTATCCGGTTTGACTGATACGCCAATCTCTTCAAGTTCCACGATACGCGTAAGAATATCCGCGCCGCGATTAAGCAGCGCCCCGGCCAGCATGGCGGCCAGCACGCGTTTTTTTAACGAGTTATTTTCTGCTTCGTACTTGCTCCTGACTTCCTCGAGCCGGTCACTCGGGGTGTTCATTCCCGTTTCTACGTGGTGAAAGACCCGGCGGGTAAGTTGATCTATAAGGGATTTCTTGTAGCTAAGAGTATTGGGAACGTCGTAGTATCGAATCCAATAACCCTCATAATGAATCCGAGGCTCGTCATCTATTGTCCTGATTGTGCCGTTTTCCACGCCTTCAGGCATTTGACACATCCGGAGCTATTGAAAAATCCGGAACCAACATAACGGGTTGACCTGAATAAAACACCTGTTCCTCCTCAGGTGGAGGATGCTTCACTAACCGCTTCATCTGGAATTTGGCAAATACATCAAAACGGTAGTGGCAGTGTCTCAGTTTGAATCAGGCAGCATCGCGTTATTCCCTGTCGATAACGACGTTTGTCCCTCTTACGCTCAGAATATCCCTGATCTCTCTCAGGTATTTGTTGTTTTCCCTGGTCGTGACGATCATGAAATAAAGGGGGTAGATGCCAACTGTGACGATCGCCAGCAGTACAAACAAGAGAAAGTGACCGATTTTTTCAGCAAAACTCATAGCTGACGCCTCCTGATAAAGCTGATCAGTTAAACCTTGCCCGGTATTGTTTACTGCTCAGGACCGGTAAGACACCCAGGTCGACAGGTTCGCCCCGGGTCAGCGCTTCCTGGCGGGTTGCGAGTCCCTGCCGGTAACGACGGTATACACCTAAGGCCCAAACCGGAAAATAGTGACTGTAACCATGATAACGTAAATAGAAGACGCGGGGGAAGCCCGTGCCGGTGTACGACATTTCTTTCCAACCATCCCGGCCTTCAAAATTACGGACTAAATAATTAACGCCTTTTTCCACTTCTTCAGAGCCTGTCTCCCCTGCCGCCATCAGGCTGAGCAGGGCCCAAGCGGTTTGCGAGGCAGTGCTTTTCCCCATGCCGCTCAATCCCGGATCATCATAGGTGTCGCCGTCTTCACCCCAGCCGCCGTCACTGTTCTGGATACGCTTCAACCACTCGACGGCTTTACGTATATAGGGCTGGTTCGGGTCTTCGCCCAAGGCGCCCAAACTGACCAGTACGGCCCAGGTCCCGTAGATATAATTTACGCCCCAGCGGCCAAACCAGGCGCCGCAGGCTTCCTGGTCCCGTTTCAAGAATTCAATAGCGCGGGTGATTGGCGGGAAATTCTTGTCATAGCCCGACATGACCAACATTTCAATACAACGCCCCGTCAGGTCGGCAGTGCTTGGGTCGACCAGCGCCCCATGATCGGCAAAAGGTATGTTATTGAGATATTCATAATAGTTGTCAATATCGAAAGCGCCCCAGCCGCCATCGGTATTTTGCATGCCGATAACCCAGTTAACGGCTTGGGCAATACGTTTCTTTTTGCCCGGATGTTCATGGGCGCCGACGCGCAGCAATGCCATCACGACCATGCTGGTATCATCGATGTCAGGATAAAAATCATTTTCGAACTGGAAGGCCCAACCACCCCCTTCCAGGTCAGGCGCTTTTTCAATCCAGTCGCCCCTGGTGAAGATCTGTTTATCGAATAACCAGTCTGTCGCCGCCTTGACGGCCACGTGGTCCTGTCGCAACCCGGTCTCTGACAGGGCGCATAAACTCAGGCAGGTGTCCCAGACAGGAGAAACACAGGGTTGTACATAAGATTGATCTTCCTCCTCTATCACCAGGTCTTCAATGGCTTGAATGCCCCGCTTCATGTCAGGGTCGGTTGCATCGCACCCGAGCAGCTTGAGGGCATAAACGGCATTTGCCATGGCCGGATAAATTGCGCCGATGCCACCGTCTCCGCGCATGTGTTCCCGCAGCCAGGATTCCAGCTTTTTGATGGAAAGCCGCCGGATAAATTCGGGGATTAACGGCTCAAGCAGCTTGAGCAAGCGGTCCAGGAGGATAAAAAAGTTTTTAACGACGTTGCCCGCGACAAATTTATCAACGTGCTTCAATGATTCCGGGGGTTGCTTGAACAATTCCTTGATGCCGAGGCCCGGCCCGGGTTTATGTACCGGCCGGTGGGCAAAGATCAACAGCAGGGGAATAATGACGCAACGTGACCAATAGGAAACCTTGCTCAAGTTAAAAATCCACCAACGGGGCAACCAGATAATCTCCGCAAACATGGCCGGCACGGTTCTCCAGGGGACTTGTCCGAAGGTTGCCAACAGGATGCGGGTAAAGATATTGACTTTTTCCGCGCCGCCGTACCCATGTACCCAGGCCCGCGCCTGTTTCATTGCGGTCGATGCAGGATCATGGCCGGCTATTTTCAAGGCAAAATAGGCCTTTACAGTTGCACTGATGTTGCCTGCCCCCCCTTCATAAAGCGGCCAGCTTCCGTCAGGTAATTGTCGGCTTGTTATGTAAGCGGCCAGACGTTGTTCCCGGTCTTTATTTACCGTGCCCAGCAAATGTTGCAGCAGCAGGTATTCAGCCGGGATGGTCGTATCCGCTTCAAGATCAAAACGCCAGTAGCCTTCGTTGTATTGGCGTTGCAGCAGCGCCGTTCCTGATTGCGTGAGTGTTCTTGCTATGGGATCGGTTTGTGGAACCGGAACGTTCAGTTCTTCCTGTTGGAATAATTGGTCTGCAAGTAATTCATTGAATGCCACCTCTGTCGCTGTCGTTGCACTGGCATTTTGTTCGGTCATGGTTGCTGTTGCGGCATTCATTATTTGTCATTAGTTGGTTTTGTCGAGCTAATCCAGCCATTCTATTCTATGTTATTAAATTTACAAGTTTTTTATTATCCAACCGGGGCGAACCATATACGCGAATCAACCATGGTCAGGAAGGTCTGGGAAAAGAGGGGTATAACAGTGTATATACGTGCCGCCGCTCTCGGTATTCGATGAGCGGGAGAGCGTCTTTCAGGAATTCCCCGGTTCCCTCCCGACTCGCTCTCCCCCCCGCCGATGGCGGGCACGAAGAAGACTTCGTTTTCATCTGTCAACGGTTGCAGCAGGCCCAGGTGGGAGATTTGACCATCGACGGCGACGGCAATGCCGGGTTTGAGTTTGTCGCCGTCCACCAGCGCGGCTTTTAATCCCGGGTAGGTTTCATCCAGGGCGATGAGCAGCTTTCGGACGGTGCGGCCTTCGGCTTCGACTATATCCTTGCCTTGGGTATAGACCTGCATCGGTCTCGGGATCCAGACTGTGGGCATGGCTCAAAGCCTTTCGGGCAGCAACCGTATCAATCCCGTGCCGCAACCGGACGTCAGGCGGCGGCGGCGGCGGCGATCTTCTTTGCGTTGATTGCCGCGCAGACCTTGTGGGGCGCCATCGGCATGGAGTTGATTCTCACCCCGACTGCATCGTAGATGGCATTTGCGATCGCCGCGGGCGGTGGCGCGATGGAAATCTCGCCGCAACCTCGCACGCCAAAGGGATGGGCAGGATTAGGTGATTCCAAAATCACCGTTTCAATCATCGGTATATCCAGCGTCGTCGGCAGGCGGTAGTCAAGCAGGCTGGCATTTTTCAGGTGGCCTTCATCATCGTAGAAATACTCCTCGTTCAACGCCATGCCGATTCCCTGTACCGCCGCCCCCTGCATTTGTCCTTCCACGTAATCCGGGTGCACGGCCTTGCCCACGTCCTGGAATATCGTATAGCGGAGGATATCGACTTTGCCGGTATCGGGGTCCACTTCAATATCCACGAGGTGCGCGGCGATTCCGGGGATAAAGCTCTGGGGGTTGCCGGTCTTGTGGTAGCTGATGGGGCCACCGGTTTCAAACATCCTTCCGGCCAGCTGATTAAACGACAGGGTTTGTTCCGGGTCCGCCGTATTGCTGAAGATGCCGCGCTCAACGGCCACTTGCCCAGTATCGATCTCCCATAGCAAGGCGGCGCGCGCCCGCATTTGACCCAGTATTTCTTCCGCCACCTCACAGACGACAGCCCCGGTGCCATAGGTAGTCCGGCTACCTACCGACGGTATGGCAAAACCGATGGACTGAGTATCGCAAACTGCGGGAGACACCTGCTCCACGGCTATCCCCAGGGCCTCCGCCGCCTGCATGGCAAGGGAGATCCGGGTGCCGCTCAAGTCGGGGCTTGCCGTCGTCAGCGTCACGGAACCGTCCAGGTTGACCTGTATGCGCGCGCTGGAGGTTTCACCCAAGTTGAACCACAAGCTGTAGGCGAGGCCTCGGCCCCGGTTGAGGCCATCCAGGGGCGCGTTGTAATGGGGATGCGCTTTTACGGTTTCCATCAGGTTTACCGTGTCGATGGGTGCCAGCGGGAAACCCGGCACTAGCCGGTCTCCGGTTTTAGCCAGGTTTTTCATGCGAAAATCAATGGGGTCCATGTCCAGCTCAGTGGCTAATTCATCGATCATCTGTTCAACTGCAAACAAGGCCTGGGGCGCTCCCGGCGCCCGATAAGGCCGCATTGTGGGTTTATTTACAATGACGTCGAAGCCGTTTATCCGAATATGAGGAATGTTGTATCGTGAAGTCGAAGACAGGATTCCTAAAAAGATTGGCCCGCCGGCATAGGCGCCGGCCTCGTAGGCGAGGTGAAGGTCGGCTGCAACCAGGGCGCCGTCCTTTTTAACGCCGAACTTCAGTTTTATGTAAGTGCCGGAACTCGGACCGGTTGCGCGGAACACCTCATCCCGGCGCATGGCGACCTTCACCGGGCAACCGGTTTTTTTCGAAAGCATGGCGGCCACGGGGTCGATATAGATGCGCTCTTTGCCGCCGAAACCACCGCCAATCTCCAGGGGGATGACGTTGATGTTGCCTATGGGGACTTGTATGACGTCCGCAAGGTGGTCGCGCAGGCCGAATTGTCCCTGGGTAGCCGTCCATACGGTGACATAATCGTTACTGTCCCAGTTTACCGTGGTGACGTGACTCTCAATATAACCTTGATGAATGGTTTCTGCCGTGTATTCCCGCTCTAAAATGAGATCGGCTTCCGCGAAACCCTGCTCAGTGTCCCCATTGCCGAATTGTGTGCGACCGGCGTTGGGAAGAAATTTCTCCGCAGGCACGATGAAAGCCCCCGGTTGGAGATTTTCATGGATAACCGGGGCATCCTCTGCCATGGCGCTGCGTACATCCATCACCGGTGGCAACAGTTCATAATCCACTTTGATCAATTTGACGGCTTCCTCGGCAACGTGGGGGTTATCCGCCGCTACCGCCGCCAAGGCGTGACCGTCGTAGAAGACTTTGCCTTTCGCCATGCAATTATCGGCCAACTCACCGATATTGATCATCCCGGCGGCGCCCTGGTTTATCAGCTTGTGTTCGATAACGGGGAAGTCGGCGCCGGTCACGACTGCACGCACACCGGGGAGGGCCGCCGCGGCGCTGGCATCGATTGATTTTATCCGGGCATGGGCGTGGGGGCTGCGGAGAATTTTTCCATGCAGCATGTTGGGTAAATGGAAATCATCGGCAAAGACGGCGCGCCCTGTTACCTTGTCCAACCCATCCGGCCGAATTGGCGTGGTGCCGACGACGTTGAATTCGTTGTTTGTCGTTTCCGGTTTATTCATCTTTTATGCCTCCGCCAGGGTGTCAGCCGCTTTCATCACGGAACGAACCAGCTTGTCGTAACCGGTGCAGCGGCACAGGTTTCCCGCCAGCCAATGTCGGACCTGCTGCTCATTCGGGCTCGGATTTTTATCCAACAAGGCCTTTGCAGACATGAGAAAGCCTGGCGTGCAGATGCCGCATTGCATGCCCGTCTCTTCAAGAAATGCGCTTTGCAGGGGGTGTAATTCACCCTCTTTTGCCAATCCTTCGATGGTTTCTATGGAACTGCCTTCCGTCTCGACGGCCAACATGCAACAGGCATCCAGCAATACGCCGTCTACGATGACGCTACAGGCGCCGCAGTTGCCATCGTTGCAACCTTCTTTTGTACCGGTGAGATACAAGACGTCACGCAGTACTTCCAGCAGGCTCTGGCGCGGTTCACAGAGAAAATCTCTTGCCTCGCCATTGATCGTTGCCGTTATGTGTGATTTATTACCCATTGTTTCTTCCCTCTCTTTTGGCGCGGGTGACTGCGCCGCGCAAGGCGCGGGTCGTCAGTACTTCAACCAGTTGTTTTCGATGCTCGATTGTTCCGCGCATATCATTTATTGGCGTGGCGGCGGCCCGGGCAAGCGCGGCCGCGGCGGCAATCGACTCGTCATTAACGGGTTTGTTTTTCAGGGCCGCGCCGGCCGCTTCCACGAACAGGGGGGTCGGCGCAACGGCCCCGGCGGCTATCCGGGCGTTTTTAAAGGTTTCGCCCGCCTCATCCAGTTCGACGTAAGCCGCAGAATTCGCCACCGCTATATCCATTTCCCGACGCGGGATAAAACGCAGGAATTCAGCGCCGGAGTTTGCCGGCGGCATGGGAATGGATAAACAGACCAGGATTTCGTCATCGGCAAGTGAAGTTCGACCGGGGGCGGTACATATTTCTTCCACCGGGACCTCGCGTTGCCCCTTGCCACTTACGATATGCGCAACCGCGCCATAGACGATGATGGCCGGAACGGTATCGGCGCTGGGCGCGGCATTACACAGGTTGCCGCCAATCGTGGCCCGTCCCTGGATCTGGATACCGCCGATCAAGGCCGTCGAGTCTATCAATGCCGGAAACTTTTCGGCTATTTCCGGGTTTTCCCATATCGTCCGGCAACTGACCGCCGCGCCGATGGTTAACTGGCCGGCATCCAGGCGCAACCGGTTGAGTTCGGGGATTTTTTTCGCATCGATGATAAATTCGGGGGACTTGCGCCCGTTGCGCATGAATACCAATAAGTCCGTTCCCCCCGCCAGTAATTGCGCCGAACCTGCGTGCTCGGTCATCAAGGCCACGGCTTCGTCAAGTTCACGCGGCGCCAGATATTCGAAATCGTTCATGGTTTGTCTTCTTTTTTTATTTATGCGCTCATCAATGGTTATACTATCATAACAATTCCGTCAATCGGCGTAATGATACTGCCGGCATTCCGCCGTTGACGGGAACTGCCGCAACCAGTTCAATCAATTTGGAAACAGGTTCATGTTTGATTATAATCAGGCTCAGCGTCGGTAGCTCAACATAACCTTATTAGGAGAGTCACGGTGGCATTAACCAGTGTCGAAGCATTCCACAGCCCTGCGGACAAAGCCTCGGTAGTTCAACTCTTGCAAAAGCACGAAGACAACGCATTGATCGTTGCCGGCGGCACTTTTCTGCACGGGTTGGCATCCAGGGGCTTGCTCACGGGCATCGAGGTCCTGATAGATATACAGAATTCAGGTTTAGATAACATAACCATCAATACTGACAATGTTGTAATCGGCGCCACAACCCGGTTTGCTCAATTAGAGACCAGCCAGGAAATTGCACAGGAGGCCTGGTTAGGCGCGGTGAAAGACGCCATCGCCTATCCGCCGATACAGATCATGAATTCTGCAACAGTCGGCGGCTCTATTGCTTCATCATGCCCTTTCTTCGATTTGCCGACCAGCTTTCTGGCATTGAACGGCGCAGCGCAAGCCCATGGACCTGACGGCAGTCGCGATATTCCCCTGGAAGAATTTTTCTCGGGACTGTTTGAAAACAGTTTGGCCCCGGCTGAATTCGTGACGGCGATCAAGCTGCCACAACCGCCGGCAAACAGCGCCAGCGCCTTTATCAAGCTGGAAACCAATGCCAATGACCTCGCTATCGTTAATGCTGCGGTGGCATTGACGCTGGACGCCGAAAAAAAATGCAGACAAGCCAGGGTATTTGTCGGTGGGGGAATGGGTGAAACGCCGGTAAGGGCAAGCGCTGCCGAAAACCTTTTGACGGGCGCCGTTGTGGATGAAGATAGCATTGCCGGGGCGGGTGAAGCGGCAAAATCAGGCGTTGATCCTATCTCCGACCATCGTGCCTCGGCGGAATATCGTGCCGCCATGGCCAAGGTGTTGGTGGAAAAAGCATTACGCAAAGCGCTGGCCCGGGTAGATTGAAAGGAGAACGTAAGATGAAACAAATCATTCAACTTGACGTTAACGACGAAGTGCATGAGATTGCGGTACAACCCTATGACAGTTTATTACGCGCCTTGCGGGAAACCTTGGGATTAAATGCGTCCAAGCGTGGCTGTGATTCCGGTGGTTGCGGATGTTGCACCGTATTGCTCGATGGCAAGGCCGTGTATTCCTGCATGACCATGGCGATGCAGGTGAAAGATCGGAAAGTCACCACCGTAGAAGGCCTTGGCAAGGTCGCCGGGCTGGACCCGATACAACAGGCCTTTATCGATGCCGATGCGGTGCAATGCGGTTACTGCACCTGCGGCATCATGATGGCGGCTAAACAGTTGCTTGCTGAGAACCCAAACCCTGATGAAGACGCTATCCGTAAAGGCATATCGGGTAATTTATGCCGTTGCACCGGTTACCAGAAAATCATTGAAGCCATTCAGTTGGCGAGTGAGCGGTAGGGGCAGCCCCCCGTGTATAACCCTGGTGAATACCGGCCCGCGGCAGGGCCAGGGCAACGGCAGAAGCACAGGAAGTCTGAAGTGAAATGATGAGAGGAGTACAAGTATGACACAACTGAATGTTGTTGGTAAAAGCGTCGTCCGGCCTGACGCATACGACAAGGTAACGGGTGGTAAACATTACCCGGTCAACTACAGCTTGCCCGGCATGTTGCATGGGAAGCTGCTCCGGAGTCCTTATCCCCATGCGAAGATTGTCGCCATCGATACCAGCGAAGCCGAAAAGCTGCCGGGGGTAAAAGCCGTCATCACTCACGCGGATGTGCCACAAAATGTGTTTACTCCCGTGTATTTTGTGCCGGCCCATGCCAAGAGCATGGTGCAGGATTTTGTCGTAATGAGCGATCGCGTCCGTTGGGCCGGGCAACCGGTGGCGGCGGTAGCCGCTACCAGCGCCGACGTCGCCGAGGCCGCGCTGCAACTCATCGATGTCGAGTATGAGGAATTGCAGCCCGTCTTTGACCCGGAAGAGGCGATGAAAGAGGGCGCGCCGCAGCTGCATGACAATGCGCCGAATAATATCGCGAAAGCGCCGTCTTTCAGTTTCGGCGACCTGGAGGCCGGGTTTGCTGAAGCCGATCATATCTTTGAGGGCGTGTACCAGACCCAGCGGGTACATACCTGCTACATGGAACCACGGGTATGCGTGGTGGATAGTGAAACAGACGGCAGGATTACCGTCCATTCTTCCATGCAACACGGCTTTGGTCTCAGGGAAAAAATGGCGGTTGCCCTGGGTATTCCCGAGAGCAAGGTGAATGTGGTCAAGCCGACATATATCGGCGGTGGTTTCGGCGGGAAACTGGACGTCGGTCATATTGAGCCTGTCGCGGCCTTGTTGAGTCTTGAAACCGGTCGACCCGTGCGTATCGAGCATACCCGCGGGGAAGATTTTATCGCGACGACCCGCAACCCGATTAAAGTGTACCTCAAGACCGGCGTGAAAAATGACGGCGCTTATACCGCCCGGTATATCAAGAGTATTTTAGACGCCGGCGCCCATGCCACCCACGGCGCCGAGGTGATCATGGTGCATGGCTTGTACGGGACGTTTTTCCCGTGGAAATGCCCGAACCAGACCTGGGAGGGCTTCTCCGTGTACACCAATAACATCATCGGTGGCGGTTACCGGGGTTATGGGGCCCCCCAGGGTTGTTTTGCCGTCGAATCCCAGAACGATGAAATCTGTGAAAAACTGGGTCTTGACCCCATCGAATTTCGTTCCGGGAATACCCATAAAGAAGGCGACCCGCACCCGGTGCTGCAAGGCCATACGCTGAACAGTTATCGCCTGGATGATTGTCTGAAAAAAGGCGCCGAGCGGATCGGGTTTGACCGGCGCGCGCCGGCCAACTCCTCTGAAGGCGCTAAAAAACGCGGCATCGGGTTTGCCTGCCACCCGTTATGGGTGAGCGGTTGCCTCGGTTTTCCTGATATTTATGAACACTCGGGCGCGACGGTAAAACTGAATCGGGACGGTACCGCGGACGTGGTGTCGTCCTGTATCGATTTGGGTTCCGGCCAGATCACCATGTTGACCCAGGTCGTGGCGGAAGAACTGGGTTTGGCGTCCGAAGCCGTCAGAGTCGTCTATGCAGATACGGATACGGCGCCTTTTGACGCCCCCACCCATGCCAGCCGCGCGACCTATTCGGCCGGCCTTGCCACTAAAGCGGCAGCCGTTGAAACGAGGAACCGCCTGTTTAAGGCAGCCAGCGCCGTGATGGAGGCGAATCCCGGGGACCTTTATCTCGAAGACGGCAAGGTGCTGGTAAAAGGCGCGCCGGATTCCGGCGTGCCGATTACGGAGATCACCGCCCGCGCCGAATCCGCGTTCGTGCAAATGACAGAAGAAGGCCCGCGACTGACCACCATAGAAGAAAAAGGGACGATCATCGGCTCTGCCAGCCAGGCGCCGCCATCGAATCCGTCACCTGTCGCCGCGCAATTCGTCGAAGTCGAGGTGGATACGGATACCGGCGAGGTCAAGGTGTTGCATGTAGTCCATGCTGCCGACGCAGGTCGGGTATTTCACCCCAAGGCCGCCGAAGGCCAGGTTGAAGGCGGCTTCCAGCAAGGCATGGGCTATGCGTTGATGGAGCACTTGCAGTTTGACCAGGACACCGGCGCCTGTCTTTCCAGCGACTTCCTGGATTACAAAATTCCCACATCCATGGAGATGCCCCCGAAGATAGAAAGCATCTTCGTCGAATCCAACGAACCCACCGGTCCCTATGGCGCCAAGAGCATGTCCGAGCTGTGTTTGATCATCCCCGCCGCCGCCATCGCCAATGCCGTGTACAACGCCATCGGCGTCAGGGTCACCGAGCTGCCCATCACCCCGGAGAGGGTGTTAAGGGCCTTGGGCAAGCTGTAAGCTCAGCCAACCGGCGCTGGCCGGCATAGATGGAATCCAGGGTCAGGGCCGACCATATAGCGTCAAGGGCGCCGTTTTTCAGGCAGGCCCTGGCGCTTTGAGCCTGAGCCGGGTTGGGTGATTTTACCGACCCGACCGACGACGACCTCGTTTCTGTCGGGACGACCTCGAAGACCTTGGCCCGCCATCCCGGATAGCGCTCGATAAAGACATCTTTGCCTGCCAGCAGGATGAATGACTTGCAGGGCCTTTCCCTTTGCTAAAATGTTGTTTCCGTGAAGGATTGAGTTTAGACGTCTGAATGACCACCGGCGGCTTTCAGCCCTTCGACGGAGCGCAGGCGGTTGATGGCGCGGGTCAGGGACAATTCATAATTCTCCCGGGCCTTGTCCGGGTTGCCAAGCTGTAGATAGGTGTCTCCCAGGGCTTCCGCCGCCGGATGGGGCAGGGTGGGGCCGATTGACGGCGACAGGTTTTGCTCCATGTCTACCGCTTGCTGCATCAGGGCCAGGCCCTCTGCCTGGTTTCCCTCGGCGATGGCGAGTTGGCCTTCCAACAGGAGTTTCAATACCGCCGGGGCAGCAGCGCGAATGTCCTTGCTGGCGGGGTTGTCAATACCGGTTGAAAATTCCCCAAAAGTGCCGGTTGAAAATTCCCCACCTGTGGATTAAACGAATCGTGCATCAATCCCTCCCTGCGGGTTGGCGTTGGCGTGGTCTGCCGGGTTTGCGTTTGGGTTTCTCCATGCGGTCTAACGACTGGCCCTTGAGGGTATCGGGGACCAGGTTGGCGTGTTCCCGCAGTCGGTAGGAATGCCCTTCGATCTCGACGACGATGGCATGGTGCAGCAAGCGGTCCAGCAGGGCCGCAGCGACGACGTTATCGCCGAAGATAGTGCCCCAGTCCTTGAAGCCGCGATTGGAGGTGAGAACAGTGGCGCCTTTCTCGTAGCGGGCATTGACCAGTTGGAAGAACTGGTTGGCGCCACCGGGTTCGATAGGCAGGTAGCCGACTTCGTCGACGATGAGCAGGGCGACCCGGTTGATGTAGCGCAGGCGCGAGGTGAGGGACCCGGCGCGTTCGGCCTGGGTGAGCGAGGTAATGAGTTCGGTCAGGGTCGTGAAATAGACGCTCTTATGGGCCTTGACGGCGGCGACCCCCAGGGCGATGGCCAAGTGACTTTTACCGACGCCGGGCGGGCCGAGCAGGTGGACGGTCTGGCGTCGGTCGATGAAGCTGAGCTCGGCCAGGGTGAGGATGCGGTTGCGGTCGAGGCTGGGCTGGAAGCTGAAGTCGAAGGATTCCAGGGTCTTGACCTGGGTAAGGCGCGAGGTCAGCAGTTGCGTCCGGATGCGGCGTGTCTCACGCCGGGTATATTCTTCGGCGAGCAGGCAGTCCAAGGCTTCCAGGGTGGAGAGTTGCTGGCGTTCCACCTGGTCGAGTACGCTATCGAGGACTTCCAGGGCGGCGGCCATCTTCAGGTTCACCAGGTGTTGTTTGACTGCCTCCAGGGGGCTGACGGCGTTCATGTGTGGGTCTCCCGGGCCTTGGCCTGGCCGATGCGCTGGTAGACACTGAGGTCGCGGGTGGCGACCACCTCACCGGGGCGGGTGAAGTAACCGGAATAGGTCGGGGGTAGCGCTGCTGGCGCTATTTTATGCGGTTGCCGGTGGCCCGGCGAAAGGCGGCGCTGGCCCCGGCCGGTGAGCCGGGGATGGCAGGCAACACAGTGACCCTGCTCGATAATCCGTATCTCGGTAGCGCTGCGTTGCACTTCTACCGGGCGCTTGCGGGTAGTATCCGGCACCGAGTACAGGTTGCCGTCGACGGACACCATACCGTCCTGGGTCACCCGGCGTTCGAATGACAGGACGTCCGGGAACGGACCGGCCGGCAAGGTTTGCAGGACCGGACGCTCCGCTTCGAAGGCGGTGTGCACCACCTGGCCGGTGGTGGCGTGGGTGCGCCGGTTCGCTATCTCATGGCGCCAGCCGTCAAACTGCCGGTTCAAGTCCTCCAGGTCGTCGAACCGGCTGGCCAGGAAGAAGTCCTGGCGCACGTAACGAAACGGACGCTCCACCTTGCCCTTGGTCTTGGCCCGGTAGGGCCGGCAGGCCTTGGGGCGAAAGCCGTAGTGAGCGGCCAGGGCCAGCAGGGTGGGATGATAGATGACCTCACCGGACTCGGACTCGCCCAGCACCGCGGTCTTCATGCGGTCATACAACAACTGGGCCGGGACCCCGCCCAACTCGGTAAACGCCGCCTCGTGGCAGGCCATCACCACGTCCAGGGTCTGACGCCAGACAAAGCGCCCGAACAGGTAACGGGAATGGCCCAGCACCAGAGAAAACAGCCAGACCACCCGAACCACCTCGGGGTCATGCCGGAAGCGCACCTTAAAGTGGGCAAAGTCGACTTGCCCCTGATGACCGGCAGGCGTCTCAAACCGCACCTCATAACCGGCCTCCTTCGGTGGCCGGATGGTGCGCAGGTAATCGGTCAGGATGGTGTATCCGCCCGTGTACCCCTGTGCTTGTATCTCCCGCAAAAGCCGCACACCGGATAATCCCGGATACTCGGCAAGACGGGTCTGCAGATACGCCGTGTAGGGATCCAGCAGCGAGCCTTGCGACGTTCTCGGTCTGTACACCGGTGGTTGGATCCCCGCGGCCAAGTGACGTCTGACCGTTTTGCGGTCCAGTCCCGTTTGGCGGGCAATGGCGCTGATGGACACGCCTTGTGCATGCAGTTCGTGAAGCATGAATACTCTCTCCCAGGTAATCACCTCGGTACCCTCCGTCGGTTGAAACCAGACGGACAGCATCCTCAGTGGTGTGACATTCGGCAAGTCGCAATGACCTGCCACCATCCACAAACTGGGGAATTTTAATCCGGCATAAGTGGGGAGTTTTACACCGGCACTGACAGGGGTTGGTTGCGAGAGGGAACGAATGCAGCAGGTTTTTCGCCTTGTCCATGTCGTTTTGTTTGAGCGCCCGCATACCCATGACGTATTGATCCATGGCGACAACGAACCGCGCTACCCTGGCGTGGCTGACCTCGATGTCCAGCAAGGGGTCATCCCATTTTTGCGTGTCGATGATGTAATTGCTGCGACAGGTAATAAAACCGTTGCGATTGGCCGGGCTGTCTACCTTCCTCCATTGCTGCTCGGCGATACCCACGAGGCGCCGGGCCTCGGCGACCTTGTTTTCCTGCAAGCGGGAATACACCAGCCAGGTCAGGGAATGATAGGCCTGGATGTCGTATGGGACGTTCTTTTTTTCCGCCCTTTCTACGGAAGCCTGAAACGAGCGCATGTTCAGGTCGCTGGCGCGTTGGTAATCGCCCAGGGCGAAATAGATATGGGAAGGCATGTGCAGGGCATGGGCGGCGGCCGGCGCAATTTCCGAATAGACGTCCGCGGCGCGGCGGCCCAGGGGCGCGTGGATGGGGTCGTCGTAACTGTGAATGTTGTAATGCACGACGCCGGGATGCCGCGGCGCCCTGTCCATCAACTCTTCCGTGATGGCGCCGGCCCGGATGAATTTATAAAAGTCCCGGCCGTCATGGCTGGTGGTCAGCACCGACAGGGCATACAGGGCGCGGGCGTCGATGTCCTCCGGCCAGGTTTCACTGATCTCTTTCAGGGCGGCGCTGTAGGCGTAATCCCGTTCCACCGCCGGGCCTTCGCCAAAGAGGATGTTCACGGATTGGATGTAGGCTTTTTCCCGGTCGGTCTTTGCGCGTTCGACCCTTGCTTCATCGGTGGGTCCCAGTTGTTTCAGTACCGCCCTTGCCTTGGGCAGGTCTTGCTGGTTCCACAAGGGGTTTTCATAGGTCAATGCCTCGCCCCAGTAGGCCATGACGAAGTCCGGGTCCAGATCCCGGGCCTGTTGAAATACCTCCCTGGCGTCCTCGTATTCGAAGTTGTGCAACATCACCAGGCCGCGGATAAACAGGGCATGGGCCTGGGGGTCGCCGCTGGCCTGGAAATCCGTCGTGCCGTATGGATTCCCATCGGCTGCAGCGGTGTGCCACGCGCTGGGAAGCGGCATGAACGGAAAGATGAAAACCAGCGCAATGATTGCCAGTGCGATCGAGCCTGGCGTAGTCAACCATTTTCTCATGGACCTGTTACCTCTATTCAACCTGTTTGGAAAACCCCGATTTATCCGGGGCCGTTTTTAATTTCAATTTTGTTCTGCATCGCAGTGATAAATTCATTGCCCATCGAGTCCGCGAATTTTTGCATCAGGCCGGAACCGAATTTTCCCAGCCGGCCCATCATATTGATGTCGGAGGTGTAAGTAACCTGCGTTTTATCGGTCTCGAGTCGTTTCAGGCTCAGGGCGCTCGCGGCTTTTATGCGACTGGCCCGGCTGCCTTCTTCACCGGATGTCGTATAGGTGGCGAATTCAGGCGGGCGTTCTTCCCCCGTTTCGATATCCACCTTGAACGTGGTTTTTATCGGGCCGATTTTCAGCTTGAGGACGGCCTTGTATTTACCCGGCCCGACCTGTTCAACCCGTTCGCAACCAGGCATGCACGGCGCAACCCGCTCAGGCGAAGTAATAAAATCCCAGACTGCTTGTCGCGGCGCCTGCACTTCAAAGGTTTTTTCGATCTTCATGACGGGATTCGACTTGAATTCCAAGGATAAACGGGTTAAAGGATTCGGCCTTGTTCATTATATCGCATTTGATTGAATTCGGGACGTTAAATAGTTCGCCTGTCTTAAAGCCAATGCAATAATGGTCAACGTGGGATTGGCGCTGCCTGAGGTGGGAAACAGGCTCCCGTCACTGATGAACAGGTTGTCGAGATCGTGGGTTTGCCCCCAGTGGTTGCAGACACTCGCGCGCGGGTCATTTCCCATACGCGCAGTGCCCATATTATGGGTGGCGGGAAACACGTCCAGCATTTCTATCACTTGTTTCGCTCCCAATGCTTCATATATCTGTCGTCCCTTATCCAGCCCATAGCGTAACATTTTCCTTGAATTATCATGGTGTTCATAATGCACGATCGGAACGGGCAGGCCGTAATGATCTTTTCGCGTCGGGTGAAGGGTGATCGAATTAGCGCTCATTGGCGGGTCTTCCCCGACAATCAGCAGGGCCGCCATGTGATCGTATTTCTCGAGTAGTTCTGCGTATGCCTGACCCCAACTACCCGGTTTCAAAAACCGCGCCATGGACTCCGGGGTAAAGTTTACGGTTTCCAGCAGCAACCCCCCGAAAAATCCGCGCTTATCGTTATGGGGACGTTCATCCTTGATGATTCCCGCCTGGTGGGCGCCGCGATGCAGGTGCACTTTCCCCGGCATCACCCCGACAACCCCGGCCATGACGTGCCGCATATAGTTTTTGCCTACCTGGCCGCTATGATTGGCCAGGCCGTTTGGAAATTGTTTGCATTGCGAGTTTAATAACAGCCTGGTTGTCTCAACGACGTTGCCGGCGATACAAATTGCCCGCGCCGACTGGGTATGCCTGACGCGGTTTTTATCCAGGTAATCGACGCCGGTCACCCTGCCTTTATTATCGTGGTTCAGCCTTACCGCCATTGACTCTGTTCTTAATTCGAAATGACCGCTTTGTTCCGCTTCAGGAATATCCGTATATAAGGTTGACCATTTGGCGCCCACTGCGCAGCCGCTGGCGCAGAATCCGAGTTGCTGACAACTGCCTCTACCGTTGCGCGGGCTTGAATTAATAGCCAAATTGCCGGTATTAACGTCTTTGTACCCAAGCTTTTTTGCCCCGGCTTCAAAGACCAGGTAGTTATTGTTGCCCGGCAGCCTTGTAATGCCGTTTGTTCCGGTAACGCCCAACCGGTCTTCAGCGATTGCATAGAAGGGTTCAAGCTCATCGAGTGTGACGGGCCAGTCAACCAGCGTTGTATCTTTTATATCGCCATAGTGACTGCGCGCGTTTAATTCATGCTCCAACAATCGTTCGCATGTCGCCGTCCAGTGCATGGTCGTGCCGCCGGCGGTTTTACAATTCCAGACGGGGAAGGGGGGCGGGGCTACACCCTTGCCTTGTCTCTCATCCAGCCAGGTGATTTTGCCGAACATCTCGGCTTCATTGGTTACGATGTCCTCCAGGGCCAGCCGTTTGCCGGCTTCAAGACAAACGACGTTAATCCCGTTATTCGAAAGCGCGTTGGACAGTGTCCCGCCACCGGCGCCTGAGCCGATAACCACGACCACTGAAGGATCATTCAAGGAGAATTTCGTCATCTATTCAGGCAGCCAGTCGATATCGTTAAAACCCCTGTTGATATAGCCGCCGAACTCAAGGGACGAACCCTCGAAACCCAATAACTTCCAGGTGTCGGGATGCCGGTATACCCCGCTTAATGTTTCATTCAAAACAAACTGAAAAAAAGGCGTATGCTGTATTTCTTCAAGTAACTCCGTTTTATCCCGCGGGGGCAACATCGACCATTTTTCACGGGAATTTCCGGTTAAACCATCCATTGCATTTTTCATCATGGACGCCAGCTCATTCGATTGAGCGATCTTGTGACTTATTTGTTCCGTAACTTGCTTGTACACGTCCTTATTCAGTCGCGGATGAGGAAATAGCTGATATAGCACGTCCGCCAAGGTTTTTTTATCATTGCCTGACCACGGGATCGCGATTTCACCTGCGCCGACGCCCCCGCACAAAGACAGGAGAGCGAGGTTTATGTTTAACCGAAGAAACTCCCTGCGCTTCATTGCCATTTCTGTTGCGCGTTACAGGGCAAGATCATGGTTGTAAAGCTCACCAGGCCAAGAGAGGATTGGGGGCTGTTTTGGAGTGACTTTGCGCGGAACGGAAAAACAGCCCCCAATCCTCTCGGTTGACAGCGCGATATTCGCCATTTCTCCCGGATTCCCACTTTCCGGAAAAGTATGCGTTTACCCTGTCGCGCGTTATGGATCACGACTATCAGGTATCCCGAACAATGATATAATCATGGCAATTCATTGACAGCAAATAATTTTTCGTTGATGACAAACGGATTAGTGAGACATGCGAATCAAGTTATTTTTCTATCTTATCGCGACGAGCCTGCTCGGCTCAAATTGTTTTGCCGATGCAGTCGGGCCGGTTGAACCGACAATCCATCCCGAATTGAGAAAACACACGGGTCACTTCGTAAAAAAGATCTACAAGGTGACAGGGCGCGTTTACAGCGCCGTCGGTTGGAATATTTCGAATATCGTCATGATCGTCGGGGATGACGGACTTATCCTGGTCGATGCCGGATTAAGCCCTGAGAGCAGCAGGGAGGTATTGGCGGAATTCCGCAAGATTACTGATAAGCCCATCGTCGCGGTGATCTACAGTCATTTCCATCACGATCATATCGCCGGCATTAAAGGACTGGTATCGGCTGAGCGGGTGAAATCGGGCGAGACGGACATTTACGCCCATGCCTCACTCATGCAGCGCCTGGTTGGGGAGAGCGCCATTCTCGGGCCAATACTGGGCGTCCGTGCAGGCTATACCTTCGGTTTTTACTTGAAAGGCGCGGACCTGGAACAGATGAATGCCGGCATCGGGCCCTTGCCCGTCGGTGGAAGACCGGGTTCATTCATTACCCCAACCAAACTTGTCGACGATGTATTAAACGTAACAATTGCCGGGGTCAACCTGGAAATCATCCATGCGCCAAGTGAAGCGCCCGATGAACTTGCCGTGTACTTGCCCGACAGCAGGGTATTGATCGATACTGAAGTTATCCAGGGGCCGACCTTTCCAAACATGTATACGCTTAGAGGGACAAAGTTCCGCGACCCCGTCCTCTGGGTGAGGAGCATAGACAGGTTGCGCAAGCTGAAGGCGGCCTACCTGGCGCCCACCCATGGTCAGCCCGTCATGGGCGAGGAAAAAGTGGAAGAAGTATTGCGCATGACCCGTGACGGCATACAATATGTCCATGATCAAACAGTCCGTTATATGAATAAGGGATTTACCCCCGATGAACTGGCGCAAAAGATAAAACTGCCGCCACACCTGTTTGATTATGAGCCTTATTTAAGACAGTACTACGGCACGGTCAAACAGGCGGTCCGACAAATCTATACGGGCTACCTGGGCTGGTATGAAGGTGACCCCGTCGAGTTGGACCCGACGCCGGCGACCATAAAGGCAGAACGTCTTATCGACCTGGCGGGTGGAAGCGGGAAAGTCGAAGAAGCGGCGCGCGCCGCGTATAAAAAGCGCGATTATCAATGGGCTGCAGAACTTGCAACTTACTTGATACGCGTTGATAAAGATAATATGGAAGCAAGAAAAATCAAGGCCGCCGCTTTCCGGCAACTTGGTTATGCCAGTATGAATATCAACTGGCGCAACTGGTATCTCACCTCCGCATTGGAGCTTGAGGACAATCTCGATACGTTAATGAACGCAAAAAAGATGGCGAATGTGTTTATGCCGCCTGATATTGCCGTGGAGATGCCGGTCGATGCGGCTCTCGATGCCTGGACCAGCCGGCTTAAAGCAGAAGAAACCTTGTCTGTAAATATGTCACTGGGGTTTGAATTCCCGGATTTGAATAAAACTTACGGATTAACGATACGCCGTGGCGTCTGCCAGTTCGATGTTAATCCCGAGAGCAGTATGGATATAACGCTTTCACTTACCAAACCTGCTTTCAACGAGGTCTTATCAGGTAAAACAACGATAGAAGCCGCGGCGCTCAGGGGAGATATAAGACTAATGGGAGAGATGTCCGAACTGAAACGATTCCTGGGTTACTTCGAGTCACCGGGCGCCAGTCCCATTTCATTGACCTTGCATTGAACCCGCATATCGATGAAGCTCCCATCCCTGATTTTCCTTGTTGTATTATTCATATCGACTGCCGCCGCCGGCGGGCCGGAGCCGAAGCGCCCGCCGAATATTTTATTCATACTCACTGATAACCAGTCCGCTTCTTTATTGGGAACCTACGGCAATCCCGATATTGAGACACCCCATATAGATAAACTTGCCAGGGAAGGCATCAAGTTCACCCGGGCCTATGCCGTTAACGGCATGTGTTCACCCACCAGGGCAACCTTGATGACCGGGTTAATGCCCTCCCAGCACGGCATACACAGCTGGTTGAATGATGAACTGCTGGGACAATGGCCTGAAAACTGGTCTGCCGTGGCGGAGTTTCGCACGCTGCCGCTGACCTTGAGAAATCGTGGTTATCAAACCGCCATGATTGGCAAATGGCATTTAGGCCAACCCTGGAAGGCATCCATCGGTTACCAGTACTGGGTCACGTTCACCTATGGTCATACGATTGATTTTTGGGACAACACGGTCATTGACAATGACGAGATTTATCGGGTGAAAGACAAACATATCGTCGATTTCTTCACGGACAAGGCCGTTGAGTATTTGCAGGGGTATGATGGCAAGAAGCCCTTTTACATGCAGCTGAATTACGATGGCCCCTATACCAACCCACCCACGAATTATGGCCCTGCCAGAAACCGCTTCTACAAAAAGTATGCGGGTAAGGACTTTAAATCATTTCCAAGAACAGCCTATAACGAAAACCTGGTTGACCAGTTGCTCGATGAAAACACCGGGCCATTCCTGAAAGGCAAGTTGCGCGAAGGGCTGGCCATGCACAATGATCCGGCGACCATGGCCAATGTCGCTTCCCAGAATACCCTGGTGGATGAAAACGTAGGCAGGGTACTGGCCGCGTTGAAGCAGAAAGGACTGGAAAACGATACCCTTGTGATTTTTTCTTCCGACCAGGGTAATTTTTATGGCCAACATGGTATTTGGCAGCATACGATTGTGACAACTCCCGCCAGCATGTATGAAACGCCCATGAACATACCATTAATCATCAAGCATCCGGGTAAAATCAAGGCGGGACAAATTAGTGACCTGTTAATAGGCCAGTATGATATACCGGCAACCATTCTTGACCATGTTGGCATGGACGCCGTCAAGTTTAAAAACAGCCCCGGTGAGAGCTTCAAGTTTGCCTTGACGGGTCAACCCGGCGAATGGAACGATGCGGTGTTCTTCGAGCAGGAAGAGACCCGGGTCATCCGAACTGAAAATTACTCATACTGGAAGCGCCTGGACTCAACCGGTGAGCCGGAATTGTATGATATGAAACAAGACCCTGAGCAAAACCGGAATGTTTATCATGATCCGGCATATAAAAAGATAATCACCAACCTGGACAACAGGCTGACCGATTTCTTTAGCGAGTATTCCGATGAAAAATATGACCTGTGGCAGGGCGGCAGCGCCAAGGGTTCGGTGGACAGGCCGGCGGTATTTCAAAGGTTATACGGCCCGGACTGGGCGCCGGAAACCGAGATAAAACCTGCGTTCAGGGAGTAGTCGCCGGAAATATCAGAACTCGAAAATGCCTTGTACATACCACTCCCGGCCACGGTGGAAGGTCTCATGAGTAAAACCGAAACCGTCCTACCATCCTGAGTCCACGATAATACGCTCCCAGCGAACTATTGCTGAGCGGGGGCGGCAAGAAATTTACTGACTGCGGAGGTAAGCGTATCCAGTTGCTCCAACGGCGGCACGTGGCCGCAGTTGGGGATCATGCAAACTTCGGCCTGTTTAAGCGAGTCGGCAAAGATGCGTGCGTAGGCAGGGGGAATCAAGGCGTCATTTTCACCCCAGACCACGAGGGCAGGGGCGCTGACCCGATGAATTCGTTTCCTTAAGCCCTTATCCGGAATGGGCCAGATGACTTTAGCGGTGCAACCAAGGGTCCAGAGAAACTGCACCAGGGCTTCCGCCGCAATGTCTTCATCTTCCGGCGGGGTCAATGCGGCCTTTACCAGTTCGGAATCGGTATTGTGGAATAATACCTTGGGCAATTCATCGGCGCCCTTGGCGGTCCAGTCGGCGACGGTATAAGGCGCGTCTTCATGCCAGAGTCCGATAGGCGCAATCAACACCAGTTTTCTTATCCGTTCAGGCTTGAATGCCGCCAACTCACCGGCCAGCAGGCCCCCGAAGGAATGACCGATAAGAAAAGTCGATTCAATCTCCAGGGCGGCAAGTAAATCATCGTAGGCTAACGTGGCGTCCCACACGTCTTCAACGTGTTCTATGTCATTCGGTTTGCCAGGGAACGTGCCCGGGAAATAGGGGGCATAAACCGTATATTTCTCCGCCAGTCGCTCTAAAAAGGGATCCCATTGCAAACCACCGGCCGAGTGTAGAAAAACCAGCGGTTCGCCTTTGCCGGCGATGTCGATGTTGATATCCAGCAAATCGCCCAGCACAGTCACGGTTTCAGTATGCGTATTTACCATGTCATTTTCCTCAAGCCGCTTGCCTGGTTTGTTGTTTGCAGTTTTCCGGCCACCAGTGGTTTTCCCAACCTTCGTCGTCCCAGACCTGGCGCAAGTGTGGCAATACGTCCTTGGCAATCCTGTCGATATTTTCCATTGTCGTCTCATGGGGCATGGAACCGAACTGGGGCAGCAGCATGAGATTCCCGACCCGCAGCCGTTTAATAATGGACAATAATTGCTCCGTCACGCTCTCGGCGCTGCCGGTCACCAGGTATTCGTTATTCTTGAAATCCCTGTAACTGCTTTTTTTCAGGGTATCAAAGGGGGGCAATGGCCGTTTGGTAATCAAATAACTCAAACTGCTATGGGTCATGTGGCCCGGCGGCATGAACAAGGCTTCTGGAATATGCAACAGCTTGTGGTAAAAATATTCAATGTGCCGTGCATACAAGTCGTCTGCCGCCTGGTCGGTTTCGGCGACGCCGACCGGGATCAGGTAACCCAGCCGATAAGGATTATTATCCCGGCCCAACTCTTTAGCCCGCTTCCAATAACCACCAACGGTTTTATCCGCGCCTTTGGCGCCGAAATAGGTAAGGTAGCAATAGCAGTAATTATTTTGCAAGACAAAATCCCAGGTGCTGGGGCTGGCATTGCCCGGCACCCAAACAGGTGGGTGTGGTTTCTGTACCGGTCTTGGCCAAGTACTGACCATGGGCAGTTGGTAATATTTGCCGTTCCATACAAAGACCTCTTCGGCTTGCCAGGCTTTTGTGATCAAGTCGTGCGCTTCGCGGTAGCGGCCACGTTGCTCCATGGGAGCGAAACCGTAACTATGGGCAAAATCGCCACCCAAACCGACCGGAAATCCGGCAACCATACGCCCCTCGCTGATGCAATCCAGCATGGCGTATTCTTCAGCGACGCGAATCGGCGGGTTGAGGAAAACAGCTGTTTCACCCATTTGAATGATAGCGGTATTGGTTCCACGGGTTGCCCTTGCCAATACCGAGCCCATCATGTTGGGATTGACCATGAAGCCATAGGCGTTCTGGTGATGCTCATTGGTGCAGATGCCGTCAAACCCCGCCGCCGCGGCAAACTGGAGTTCATCCAATGTCCAGTTGTAGTACTGGGCCGCTTTATTGGCGTCGGCGACTTTGGGAAACGGCAGGGTAAACCAGGAAGAATTGTATTTTTTCTCAAAACCAGCCGGCAGGTCGCGGTATGGCATAAGGTGAAACATGGAAATTTTCATACTTTCTCCTTTCAGGCAGCAGGCGCTTCGTTCTAATTCGTAAAAACTATAAATGCTGATTCGACGTAATGCAAATTTACACCGGTGGTTCCGCTCAATCAATCAGCAGGTCACAGACTTCACTCAGGTCTTTTTTCCCTTCTCTTATTTCCTCGATGGTCAAGCCGGCGAGTTCGTGGGGAAAAACCAGCCATTTATCTGTTTCATGGATGTAGTAGTCGGGAACGATATCCACTTTGCTGTTTTCGGGTTTGTACCAGGGGCAGGCGATTTTCAGGTCGTTCGGCATGTTGCGGCGGGTCTTTTCCGAGAGTTCATCCAGCACCGCCCGGATGCTTCTGCCGGAATCGAATACGTCATCTACGATGAGCAGGGAATTATCGGCATTGACGTTCTCGATGATGTAATGCAGGCCATGCACGCGGATAGTGTCCGATTGCTCACCGATACCCGTATAGGAGGAGGTGCGGATGGCGATGTGATCCGTTTCGACCCCGCGAAATTCAAAATATTCCTGGACGGCAATGCCCACCGGTGAGCCGCCGCGCCAGATTCCCACAATAAAATGCGGACGGAAGCCACTTGCATAAATTCGCGCCGCCAACCTGAACGAGTCTTCCAACAGTTCCTGTGAACGGATGTATATTTTATCCATGATTGATAATAACCAGGCAGTCCCCAAGTTTTTGGTTATTATAATACCAGCAATACATAGACATCATCCTGATAACTCAGGTTCAGTCGCCCCAATCAATTTACCGCGGGTTTTGATATCGACATTCAGGAAGATGACAGGCAACGATGGCGCCTCATTCCTCGCGCAATAGTTGCAGCAGCTTGCGGCGTACCATCACCGCGCCGGTGTCGCTCTTGAGAATTACGGGCCTGAGATCCCAAAAATCCTCACCCCCCATCATCGACTGCTGACGCGATTGTGGCGCGCGTCAGGCATTCTCTTACACGCTAACCCATTAATTCTGCGATAGTTTTTGAGATATGCGGACTAAAAACGCGTCCCTACGGAGAATTTGATCGAGCGTAGTGGAGACGTAGTTTCAAAAGTTCCTACGAAAGGGTCCGGTCCCGGAAACCCGAAATCCGCCCCGATCTCGTTGGTGACGTTCTCGGCCACAATGTTTGCGAACCAGGGTGATGAATCGCTGGTCAGTCGCGCGGTCAGGGCCAGCGTAGTGAAAGCATCGTCGTATAGACCTTCGCCAAGCTGGTTGAACTTCGACGAGCGATGCTTCAACGTGCCTCCGATAGCGAGGCTCCAGTCTCCGAATACGCGCTGCTCCCAGTCCGCGTTAAATGCCACTGATACACGCGGCGATTGCGCCAGGCGCTCGTCTCTGCCCTTGTCCTCGGCATCAGCATAGGCGCCAGCTGCGCTTACCTGAAAGGAATTGGTCACCCGCCATGCCAACAGACCATCGACTCCGGTAGAGCGGGCCCGATCATTGCTGGAGATAAACTCACCGGTGAATAGCAATTGCTGCAAGCCGAAGACATCAATGTGAAAGACCGCCACGTCAAGTTGTATGCGATTGTCCAACAAGTTTGTCTTTATGCCGGTCTCGTAGCTGTTAGCGCGTTCATTGTCGATAAATGCATCCCGCTGCGGATTACCCCCACCGAGGGCCGGGTCTAACGGCAAGGAGTTGAACTCGCCATAGCCACCGGCTTTGCCGCCGCGTGCCGCCGCCGCGTACATCATTATGTTCGGCGTCAGGTCGTACTGCAACGATACGCTGCCACTGACCAGATCGTCAGTGACATCATCGAGCTCCTGGAAAGCAAACGGCGCCTGGATAACCGTGTTCCACAACGTGAACGGCGCGCGGTTGGTACGACCGAAACTCACTTCCTTCTTCTCGTGCGTGTACCGCAGGCCCAAATTCGCCCGGAAACGGTCGGTGACGTAGTAGTTGACCTGACCGAACACCGAATAGGCGGTCGTATCCTGAGTGAACATATTGGTATAGGAACCATTGAAGAGTTGACCGCTTATCGGAGCCGGCGGCGGCGGAAAGTCCGGGATGCCGAATACGTTATCCTGAACCATGTCCCAGCTGTTATGAAAGAAAAACAACCCGGCCAGATAATCGAAGCGCTCGCCCTTGTTTGATGCCAGCCGCAATTCCTGCAAGACCTGCCAATAGTCCTCGGTACGGGCAAAAATGTTCGCGTCCTTGTTGTCGAAATCGAAGTCCGAATAGTTCGTGTGATCGAAGGTCGCGTAAGACGTCACCGATGTCAGCGTGGCTTCGCCGAAGTCGTAATTAAGCGTTCCAGTGGTTATATGAGCCTTCAGGTGTGTCAAATCTTCACCATCTACCAAACGCGGGTCCGTGCCGAAAGACGCCTTAGTATCATCAAAGTCCGATTCGCCCAGAGCCGGTCCCGCTCCGAGACCAAGCGCCGAGAGCCCCGGGTCGGTTATCTGGTTGGCCGTGCCAAGGCGTTTGTTATCAGTATACTGGTAGCTGGCCAATGCACTGAACTGGCTCGTAGGTTCCCAAAGCATGGACAGGCGAATGCCGATGTCGCGATCCGCAGGTACTTCGCTGCCGGTAGTGACATTATTTACCCAGCCATCAAGATCGGAGTAATTGCCGGCGAGACGCAAGGCCAGCGTATCTTCGATCGGTAGATCAACCGCGCCATTGCCAAACCACCCTCCATTCTCCATCTCGGTCCCGAACTCCGCGTTGCCGCCGAACTCCTTACCCGGCGTGTTGTTGACGACGGAGATGCCACCGAGCGTGGTGTTCTTGCCGAGCAGAGTGCTCTGGGTACCCTTGATCAGCTCCACGCGTTGGACATCGAACAGCGTATGCCCATATAGGCGGACATTGCCGAGGAACGCACCGTCCAGAAACATGCCGATGGAATTATCGAAAGCGACGTTGCCTGCTTGGGTTCCAATGCCGCGGAAGGTCACTCCGGGGCTGTCACTGGGGGGACGCGCGAACTCGAAACTGGGGATAATCATCGCAATTTCGCCAATCGCGTCGACCTGTCGCTTGTTAAAGGTTTCCTCGTTGAATACTGAAATTGAAATCGGCACATTCTGCAGAGACTCCTCACGCTTTTGCGCCGTGACGACAACTTCTTCCAGCGCGCCCAAACCCTGCGCGAAAACTGTTCCGCAGACTATCGCCATCAATGTTCCGACCATGGCATGAATCAGCTTGTTCATTCTTCGTTCCTCCTATTACTTTAGATTATTGTTATGAGCGATGCCGACATTGCAGCGCTCCACCGGCGCCGCGCTGAGAACGCCCCGAATTCATGACGTGCAGACTGCGGTTCTCGGTTGGCTTCACGTTGGCTCGGATTCTCATGCGAATATTGAGACTGCTTCGGGCCCATACAAACTGTGTGCATCATTGCCTTGGCGCCCTGTCGACGGCGGACGCGGACTGATCCGCAAACAGCTTTTTCATGATCCTGCGCGCCCTCATCGAATGCGTGTCCGCAGCGACCAATACCTCAAGGGGTTGCTGCTGGCCCGAGATCATGTTCTCAACAGCTTCGACCGCATTGACGTCCTCATCGATAATAGCCGCAAACACACTGTTGACCGTATCCGTGATCTCCTGACTGTCACGCGCAAAGGTTCGCGTCCACGCAACGAGATAATTCGTAGACGTCGTTGTCGCCGGAGTGACCGCATGACAAACGCGATACTGCGCGATGGTCTCGCCGCCCGGCTCGATAAATTTCTCTCGCGCGACATGCAGGTTGGGCGGATAGAAGTCGATCAACACTTCGCGATCCAACGGTCCCTCGGTACCAAGCGCATCCTTGAAAAACCCGGTCAGCTTCTCGTTGGAGATCATCCGCAGTCCCCGCAGGAATCCATCGTGCTTGGTAATTTCTACCTGTGTAGCCGCCACCGAGTCAGTCCCGATAGTACCTGGATGCAGGTAAGACAGGTGCGAAATATCGGTCAGATTCTCATGCAGCAACTGCGCGCGCCCATTGAGATGGTTTGTCGTCGCAGGCACAGCGAACCAGCCGGGTTCGGTCAGGCGTATCTCATTGTGGTCGGGAATCCAGTCAGGGTTAGCGCGCGTCGGGTCGCCGACCCAGATCCATAGCCACTCCCATTTCTCAACCAGAACATACGCTGGCGCCCGGCAAACATCCGGGATGGTGTCTTGGCTGGGAATTCGTACGCAGTTACCGTCGGGACCGAACTGGAAACCGTGGTAACCGCACTCCAGTACGTTGCCGCGGACCCGGGCCTTGCCCAGCGGGAAGTTGCGATGCGGGCAGCGTCCGTGCAGGGCGATAGCCTTTCCTTCCGGATCGCGGTAGAAAACCACCGGCTGTCCGCAGATCCATCGCTCGAATGGTTGGTCCGAAGTGACCTCGCTGCTCCAGGCCGCTACATACCACTGATTTTCAAGAAAATCCTCGCCTTCACCGAATGGCCACATGAGGCGTTCCTCCCAGCAGGGGCAAACTAATCTGTGTAAATGGCAGTGTCATATCAGGCTGGCCTATCACCGCTTTCCGGTCGCGGCCATTTTCCAATATAAAGATTTTGTGTTGAAAAAAATGATTTGCAAATTGCAACTTCATTGTTGTCTGCTCAAGTTGGTATAACCTCTACCGGCGTTGCATCGGAATAGTCGATTAGTCTGGACTTGTACATTTCCCGGGGTAATGTTCCGTAAGGCACAAGCTGAATATCGGCTGTGACCAGGAGGCGCGAACGTACCTCGTCGGCAATCCGCCGTTGCAAATGATCCAGCGGATCCGAGCTGTTTTTGCCTAACTCGACCACGACAGTGAGAGGCTGTGTTTGACGCACGCCCCCTTCTTTTGGCCTTACCTGTATCATGCCCGAAACGTCAGGAGTGAAACCGCCGAGTATGCTGCGAAGCGCGGACGGGAATAAATTTACGCCGCGGACTATAAGCATGTCGTCAGTGCGACCTACGCAGCGTATTCTTGGACCGGTACGGCCAAACGGATTAGGTTCCATGTTTACGACCACGTGATCGCGGCTTCGGAAACGAAGCAGCGGCATCGCTTCGCGCTGGAGCGCCGTGTAGACCAATTCACCTTTTGCCCCGTTCTCCCAGGCAATCGGTTCACCACTTTCAGGATCAATGAGCTCGGTGTGGACATAGCCACGCGCCATGAAGTGCATCCCGTTGCCATCATCGTCTTCAGCCCACGCCGACAGGGTAATATCGCCGATTCCCATGGATTCACGTACCTTGCATCCGAACGCATCCTCAATACGATCGCGAATCAACAGGTCGCCGCCGCCGGGTTCGCCGGCAGTGATCATATTCTTCAGCCCCAGGGAGCGAGTCTCGATACCGTGTTTCTGGCACCAATCGATAAGGTATAGCCCGTAAGAGGGCGTACAGCTGATTCCAGTTGCACTTAATTCCCTGATGGCAGTAACCAGCTTTTCCGTGTTTCCGGTACCCACCGGGATAACCATGCAGCCTATTTTATCGAAGCCATGGTAGACAGCGCCCGCAACAAAGGGGCCGGCGTTGAAGCCGACGACTATGCGCTGTCCCCTTGAAAAGCCAGCCGCGGTATAGCCGCGGGCCACGTTTGTCGCATAAACGTTCAGGTCATTGCCGGTCAGGCCGAGATAACACGGTACACCCGTCGTGCCACTGGTGCTGAAGACACGTTGCAGTGTCTCAGGCGGGCAGGCAAGGTGCTCTCCGAACGGTGGAGATATTTCCTGAGTTTCCCGGATTTCGTCTTTTTCCGTAAACGGGAGATTTGCGATATCCTCTAGTTCGCCTACATCGGCAGGCTTGTGAAAACCGGCTTCATTCAATTTCCGCTGATAAAAAGCAGAACAACTGAACAAATACCGGATTTGTTTCCGATAGCTTTCCCTGTCCAGTTCAAATTGTTCTTCAACCGGACGTGTTTCTATCGTTTTGTCATATATCATGGCGCTGTATTTCCAGGGGCCGGCGTTGGCAGTAGAGACTTATCTCAAGTAGCCTTCTACCGGTGGTAAGCCTCGTTGTTTGGGGAGTAGTCCCCGGCCAACCATCGTTTGAGTTCGCTGTGAGCCTTACCAAGTTGCTCTTCGTTTATTTCATCGATGTTTTCATGATCGACTGTGAACTCAATCAGTAACTTCGCGGGGTCGAGCACATATAACGAGTAGCAATAGCCGTGCTTAAGGATGTAGGTCTCCGGTTCCTTGTAACCAGCGGCCGCCAGGCGATAGCAAATGCCGTCTTGAGTTTCCTGATCGACTTTCATAGCGATATGGCGAAAACCGGAGAGGGGCAATTCCGGCCCGAATTGCTCCTGATCTTCTTTATCTGCAAATTGAAAAAATGCAAGGCATTCACCACCGCCCATATCAAAGAAACAGTGCATGTAGGTGCGTTCCTTGCCGAAAAGCTCGGTTTTCTCACACCAGGTTGCGACCAGTGGGAATCCGATAAGCTCCTCGTAGAACTTTCTTACGGCTTCCATATCCGTTGTAACATGTGCATTGTGGTGTAATCGACCAGATGCGTTCGGTTTAGTGTTCATTTGCAGTTGCCTCCCGATATCCGATTACTAGCGATGCTTATTGCCAAGTACAGGTATATGTTAGAATATTTCGCATATCGAAGTCAAGTTCGATTTGCGAAATATTTTCGAAAAAGGACGTCACAGCCTGATTTGGGTATGCTATAGTCATTTTCAGACCGTGGTTCGTATGTCTCTGCGACGTGCATATTTTCAAAAGGAGGGGACTTCAATGATTGGTGATGACAAGTCTTCGGCTACAACGGCGATTTGTGGATTTGACTCTGATAACATACTGATACGGGGAAAAAACCTTGTGAGCGATCTCATGGGCAAGTACTCGTTCACGGAAATGTTGCTATTGCAGGCGCTCGGCGCTGAGCCATCAGAAATGCAGCGCCGAATCGTCGATTCCGTGCTTGTGACAATCATGGAACATGGCCTTGTGCCCTCTACGATAGCCACGAGGCTGACTCATTATGGCGCGCCTGAAGCATTCCAGGGTGCGGTAGTAGCCGGTTTGCTGGGAGTAGGGGACCGCTATGCGGGTACTGCAGGGGAATGTGGCGCGATCCTCGAACGCATCGTCGCGGCGCCGGAATCGGAACGAAAATCGAAGGCGATTGAGGAGGTCAGGTCATACAGACAGATTCGCCGCCCAATCCCGGGTTTTGGTCATCCCATCCACCATGCGAAGGACCCCCGGGTTGAGAGGCTTCTGGAGATCGCCGGACAGGCTGGTGTGAGGGGTGAGTACATCACCGCGATGAGGCTCCTTGAGGTTAGTATCAAGGAAGTATTGAACAAATCTCTCGTTGTCAATATCAGTGCAGCCATTGCAGCCGTGTTAGGTGAAGCTGGCATCCCGGCGTCCCTGATGCGTGGTATCGTACTGACGTCGAGATGTGCCGGTCTGGTCGGACACCTGTTCGAGGAAATGACCAACCCGGCCGCGCACGCTATGTGGGTTGCTGCACAGACATGCGTCGACTACCAGGATTGACACCAGGCAAGCAGTTAAATAGTTAGATAAAAATGTGGATCGACGTCGATGGAGGGAGGCTGTATGTGGAACAGGAAGGTAAAGGTTCTCCACTGTTGCTCATGCACGGTTGGACACTGGATCATACCATGTTCAGGCCGCAGATTCCCCGGCTTGGCGATTGCTTCCGTGTCATTGCCTACGACCGACGGGGCTTCGGTCAGTCACAGGCTGCGCCTGATCTTGGGCTGGAACTCGACGATATAGAGAAGATTGCCGGCGCCTTGTCTCTCGATACCCTACACCTGCTCGGCATGTCTCAGGGCGCGCGGATCGCGTTGCGCTATGCTGTTACCAAGCCACAACGTATACGCTCGCTGGTTCTTCATGGCGCGGCGGTTGATGGTTTGACAGTCAACGAGCCTGAGTCCGAACGTATACCCTTCGCGGAATATGCAGAGCTGGCTCGTGCCGGAAAAATGGATGTAGTGCGGGAACGCTGGCTGGAGCACCCAATAATGAAGCTGGACCCCAGGCATGAAGGCGCCAAACACCTGCTCGACGAAATTCTCAACAGGTACACCGGCGCTGATTTACTGGGCTACTCGCCTGAAAGCTTCGCTTTTCCACAGGACGTTATCGGCAGACTATCGAAATTCCATGCCCCGACGCTGGTCCTCACCGGCGCGCACGAGGTCATGAGTCGGCGAACCTATGCGCGAAAGCTGCTTGAAATTATTCCAGACAGTAGGGAGTTCATTTTCGAACATAGCGGTCATCTGAGCAACCTGACTGAGCAGGACTTATACAACGAACAAGTCATACGCTTCTGTACAGGAGTCGACGAAGCAAGAGGCTGTCAGAATAAATAAAGAGACGCAAGGCTGGGCCGGAAACAGTATTTCATCCGGTCGATGAAATTCCTGGTGAACAGGGCGTCGAGGAGGGCGCATCCACTGGCGTAATCTCCGGGTTATGAGGCGGCGCTCTTGATTGAGTGTACGAGGATAGGGTAGCGACGCAACTCGAGTTCAATTTTTTTTGCCGCCGCAGTCAACCGGGGCAGTCGAGTCTCGATCATTTTTTCCTGATTAATGCGGGGCGTTGCTGTTGAACAATTTATAGCCGCCAGAATCTCACCTTCGTTGTCGAATACAGGTACAGCTACGGACACGATGCCGTAATCCAACTCATCCTGAACAGACGCGAAGCCTTGGCGTCTGCCCTTGAGCAGGATTTTTCGGAGCTTTGCCTTGGAGGTCACGGTTTTGTCGGTGAGTTTCTCAGGTTTGACTTGGGCAAGATACTCATCGATACGCTTGTCTGTCTGATAGGCAAGGAGGACTCTACCCAGAGACGTCGGATAAGCCGGAAAGCGTGTTCCAAAGCTGGCAGCGAGCCTGATCATGCGATTTGTCGAGACGTGAACCAAGTATAGAATGTCGAAATGCGAAAGCACTGCCAAAGAAGAGCTGTCTCCGGTATTGTCCCGGACTTCCTGCAGGTGAGGCCGCACGATTTCTTCCAGGTTCATGGACTCCATGAACGCCGAAGCAAAGATCATCACTTCGGGAGTCAACAGGAACAGCTTGCCTTTTTTTCCCACATAACCCAGTTCAACAAGCGTATTGAGACAACGCCGGGCTACGGCCGGACTCAAATTTGTTGCTGCCGCAACCTCGCTCAACGTCATTTCCGGTTGCTCTTTGGTAAATGAACGCAGCACGGACAAGCCTCGGGCGAGGGTATTCAGGTACTCACTGTCCTGTCTGGGGTTGCCTTCTTTTATCGTCATGAAACTCAAAGATTAGGAAATATAGGCTGTCGATGTCTTTCAGCGCCAAAGTATAAAGCGAGATAGAGTGGTTTAAAATAAGTTTCGGGTTAAGCTCCCTCCGCATCCGTGGCGCATTCTGGTGGTTGCTCAGGGATAAATGACTTCTCCGGCCCAGAGCTTTCTCAGAAAATCGGACCAATGGAGGCAGTAAACGCCGTCCTGGAAAAGGGCGGTTTTGTCTTCGCTCACAAGGAAAAACTTTCTGACAATCCCTTCTTCTTGCAAAGCCATGAGTCCTTTCCTGTCTTCCCGGGACACCTTGCGGGTTGACTTGATCTCGATGGCGACATCATCCCCCACCACCAGGTCCACCTCGTATCCCGTCCGGGTGCGCCAGTAATGCAATGGAAGATGTAGCCTTTGATAACTGATGCAAGCCTTGATCTCATTGATAAGCCAGGTTTCGAAGCAGTTTCCGAACGCATCGGAGCCTCTCTCCAGGGTTCTGATTCCATTGATGGCGGTTAAAACGCCGGTATCGAAGAAATAGAATTTGGCGGCGCTGACCGCTTTTCGTTTCCTGGATTTATGCCAGGGTTCCAACATTGCGCCGATAAACGTTTCCTGCAATATAAAATAATACTCGCGAATAGTGCTCGGCGGCAGCGCGTAATCCCGCCCGAGTTTGTCGAAGTTCAGTACCTGCCCGTTGGACAGGGCGGCGGCCCTCAGGAATTTGGAAAACTGGGGGATTTTTCTGACCAGACCTTCGAGTTGGATCTCCTGGGTGATGTAGTTCGTCATGTAAGCCTGCAATTCCTCCCAAGGCTCCCGACTCAAATGAACAGCGGGCAGACCGCCGTAGCGCAGATGCCGGATCAAATTAAAATCCGGTATTTCTTTCCAGGTCAAGGGATAAAGATGCTGGTTCCACGCCCTGCCGGCGAGCAGGTTCACGCCCTGCCGTCCGAGTTTGCGCGATGAACTGCCGGTCAGCAGGAACCGCCACTGTCTATTCTCGATGAGTCTGTGCGCCTCGTCTAACAAAGCAGGAAGTTTCTGTATCTCATCGATGACAATCCAGACGTGACCGTCCGGCTCGGTGATTTGTCCTTGCGCCATGTCTTCCAGGTCGGAAGGATTGGCGGAGAGCGTGATAAACGTGTTTGAGTTCAGCAGGTCAAAGAAGATCGCCTCCCCGCCAAGTTGCTTGCGGGCCAGAAAAGTTTTGCCGACGCCCCGCGGGCCGAAAAGAAAGAAAGACTTCCGGGCCAACAATCCGGGTAAATCGACATGGCGCTTCAGTTCCATGGAAGCAAGGATAGCACGTATCGTTAAAATCCACAACAGTACCGTGGATTTTCATGCAAAATCCACGGTACTGTTGTGGATTATTATGTTCATGCCTCTTATCCGCAATTTTCAGGCGAATTCAAGTCATATAAAATGTCAACAAAAACTGTCAACCCAAAATAGAAATGTCCGCTTTTGACCTGACGCAGTAATCTGGATTGGGACGTTTTTCCAAGTCAACCGGCTGGACAGTCTTGCTTGTGTATATAACCAAAAACACGTATGCGGCTGAGTCCTCCATCGGGGTGGATGTTGATCCTGACGTGGCTGACCGGCGCGACGTCTTCCAACTCTGCCTTGAACCGATGTTCGCTGTCGGCGCTCAGGTTATGCTCGGTTAAGAGTGGTTGCCAGGGAATGTCCTCCGGTAAAGGAGTGGCTTGATTGATTTCGGGTAGACAGGCGGCATCCATGCTGACTCGGTCCGGGTAGTTTCCCTTGAAGAAGGCCGTGTCGATAATGACGTTGTCAAGTTTGCCGGCGTGACCTAATTGCAGGACTACCCAATCATGGCCGGGTTCGCGCCGCCGGCGCGTTTCCCAGCCGTCGCCCATGTTGATTCCTTTGCCGGGCATGATGAGGTTGCCCATGGCGCCGAAGTGTTCATCGTTGCAGGCCAGCGCCCGCCCGCCGTTTTCTACGGCGACGAGGTCGAGCATCCGGGTATGATCCACTTGGTTCCAATCACGATACACGTTGCCGTAAACCCGCAATCGCGCGATACCTCCATCAGGGTAGATATTCAACCGGACGTGATTCCATACTTGTGTATTATCCACGTCAAACAAGTTATGCGCGTCGCCTTGCAGGCCCGACCTTGGAATGAGCGCTTTCCATTCGGTTTGTTCATCCGGCGCTCGCTCCGAATAGCAGGCATCCAATGAGGCGTTTGGCGGGTAATTCCCGGTGAAATCTCGTGTGTCCAGGTCAACTGCCTTGATGATGCCGGACACGCCTAAGCGCACGATACAGTAATCATAACCGCCACCCCGTTTGCGCCGGGATTCCCAACCGTCCATCCACTTGCCGTGCTCATCGAATTTATCGGGAATAAACATCGGTTCTGCCGGGTTCAACATGCGTTGCATGGGCCCAAAAAAATCGTCCGTCGAGAAGATCGCTTCGGCGCCTAACCGCTCGTTAGCCAGGTTGATATAGGCGCGCCTCAGACCTTGCAGCTGCTCATTGGCATTCATCTGTCTTCCCCATCAATGGAAGATATTGTACTCAATTCAATCACAGGGCAAGATCATACTTCATGGTTAGCAGGAACTACCGGATTGAATGCAAAATCATGGTTTTTTCACCGGCTGGCCTGTAATATCCGGCCTGAATCAATCATTATCCCACAAATATGAGCAACACGGATTACCCACGTGATTTAATCGGTTACGGGGCTGAGCCTCCGCATCCCGAATGGCCGGACGATGCCCGCCTGGCCTTGCAAATCGTACTGAACTATGAGGAAGGCGCGGAAAATTCCGTGTTGCACGGCGATGCCGCGTCAGAGACCTTTCTCTCCGAGATCATCAGCGCCGAGGCCTTCGAAGGGGCAAGGCACAAGAGCATGGAATCCCTGTATGAATACGGCAGTCGCGCCGGACTCTGGCGTTTATTGAAGCTCTTTCGTGAACGGAATATCAAAGTCACCATCTTCGGTGTGGCCATGGCATTACAACGGCACCCCGACGCGGTGGAAACCATGCTGGCAGATGGTCATGAAATAGCCAGCCACGGGTGGCGCTGGATCAATTATCAGTTCATCGATGAAAAGACCGAGCGTGAACACATCAAGCTGGCGGTGGATACAATAACGGAGTTGACCGGCAGTTCGCCATTGGGCTGGTACACCGGACGTGACAGTCCAAATACACGCCGATTGGTGGTTGAGCAGGGTGGTTTTCTTTATGACGCCGATTCTTATGCCGATGATCTGCCCTACTGGGAAGTGGTGAATGACAAACCACACTTGGTTGTGCCTTATACCCTGGATGCCAATGACATGCGCTTTGCCACCAACCAGGGCTTCAACACCGGCGATCAGTTTTTCACTTACCTTAAAGATACCTTTGACGTACTGTACCGGGAAGGGGAAGCGTCACCCAAGATGATGTCGGTAGGGTTACACTGTCGTATCATCGGTAAACCGGGGAGAACGGCCTCATTGCAGCGGTTTCTTGATTACGTACAACAACATGATGATGTCTGGGTCTGCCGACGGGTGGAAATCGCCAGGCACTGGCATCGGAAACATCCATACAAAGGAAACCTTGGTTAATCCGCATATCTCACCAATTCGCTTGTCATCAGCGGAAAATTCCTTGCTGTCAATGAGTGATCGTGATCATTGCATACATTGGTGAGACATGCGGGTAAATAAAGCGCTGTTTGCCATCTTTGCCTGTGTGGCTATCTATGGTTTCACCATAGGATTAAGCCGGCCTTTATTAGCCATTATCCTGGAGTCGCGGGGCATCGACCGTACCTTTATCGGCCTCAATGCGGCTATGCCCGCTATCGGAATATTGCTTTCGGCCCTATTTATCCCGAGATTTGTTGAAAAATTGGGTATGCAACGTTTTCTGGTGGCCTGCCTGGTAATTGACCTGTGTGTGCTCTTGCAGTTTCCCCGATTTGATCATCTTTATGCCTGGTTTGCCTTGAGCATGGTGATGGGCGCCACGACCAACTGTTTACTGGTGGCCAGCGAGACCTGGATTAACGAAATTGTCGATGATGCAAACCGGGGGCGGTTGATGGGTCTTTACAATGCCTTGATTGCCGCAACCGTAGCGTCGGGTCCCCTGGTGATTCCCGTTACCGGCATCGAAGGTTGGACGCCGTTTCTCATCGGAGCGCTGTTCATCGCCATATCGGCAATCCCGCTTTTTTGGACAGGTTCGTATCACCTGCCCATGCGTGAACAGTCCTCGTTTAATATCTTCTCATTCATGTTTGTTGCCCCCACCCTGGTCGTTGCCGTGTTGTTGTTCGCCTGGAAAGAGACCGCCGGGGCGTCATTATTGCCGGTGTACGGCATTCGTAGCGGATTAGATGAAGCCGGCGCAGCGACCATGCTGACGATCCTTGGTTTGGGGGGAGTGTGTCTGTCTTATCCGATAGGTTGGTGCGCGGATAAATTCGACCGTTATTGGATACTCATACTCTGTGGCGTCGGCGCCTTGCTGGGGTCTTTGTTATTGCCTTATGTGATTAACGCCGATATATTGCTTTGGGTCATGCTGTTTATCTGGGGTGGCATGTTTGCCGGTTTATATACGATTGTGTTGACCCTTGTCGGCCAGCGATTTCGAGGCATGGAGCTGGTGACGGCGAATATCTCCATCGGCGTGCTCTGGGGCGTGGGTAGTTTAACGGGACCCTCCATCACCGGCATCGCCATGGACTTGTGGGACCCGCAGGGTTTTCCCATCGTCTTTATTTCGGCAAGTTTATTTTTTGTTTTATTTGCAACGGGTCGTTGGCTGTCAGTAAAAGAGAAATCCAATATCCTGTAGTTGTCCGGGATAAAAAGACAGTACTAACAAGCGGTTGCCAAGGCATTCCGAACGTGAACAGAAAAACGCCGGTCTGAAAGAGGGTGAAGACAGCCGGGTTGAATTGCTGGCGAAGATGAATAAACGCTACCGGAGATCATTTACAATACCGGTAGATACGACATCACCAGGATGTGGTATGGGTACAGGGTAAACCGGTTAGAGGATTGAATACATGACAAACATAGCCGACTTCGTCGCCGCCTTGCCAAAGGCCGAGTTGCACCTGCATATTGAAGGCACCCTCGAGCCTGAATTGATGTTCACTATCGCCGAACGCAACGGCGTCCCATTGCCTTATGCCTCGGTCGAGGAACTGCGGGCGGCTTACGAGTTCTCGAACCTGCAAGACTTTTTAGATATTTATTATGCCGGCGCCAACGCGTTGATCGAAGGCCGGGACTTTTATGATCTGACCTGGGCCTACCTTGAACGAGTCCATGCCCAGAACGTGCGCCACGTCGAGATATTTTTCGACCCGCAAACCCATACCGAACGCGGGGTTCCATTCGCCGTCGTAGTCGACGGCATCGGCCGGGCGCTCGACGACGCCGAAGCCGGGCTGGGGATCAGTTCCCGGCTGATCATGTGCTTTCTGCGTCACCTGGACGAGGCGGAGGCCCTGGAAACCCTGGATGCCGCCATGGCCTGCCGCGACCGCATTGCCGGGGTCGGACTCGATTCGTCCGAACGCGGCAATCCCCCAGGCAAGTTTCGCGAGGTGTTCCGCCGCGCCCGGGCCGCGGGCTTCACGGCCGTAGCCCATGCCGGCGAAGAAGGCCCGCCCGACTACGTCTGGGAAGCGTTGAATGTGCTCGAGGTAGCGCGGATCGATCACGGCAACCGGGCGCTGGAGGACCCTGACCTGGTTGCAGAGTTGGCGCGGCGGCGCGTGCCGTTGACGGTCTGCCCGCTCAGCAACCTGAAGCTCTGCGTCGTGGACGACATCACCGCCCACCCGCTGAAACGCATGTTGGACCTGGGCCTGTTCGTTACCGTGAACTCCGATGATCCGGCCTATTTCGGCGGCTACGTCAACGAGAACTATATCGCAGTCGCCGAAGCCCTGGGCCTCAGCCGAGCGGAACTGGCGCAGTTGGCTCGAAACTCCTTCGAGGCATCCCTGCTCGATACAGACGCCAAGTCAGCGCTTATCGCGGAACTGGACGCGACCGTAGCTGCGGCCCAGGAAAAAATTTGCAACTTTTCCGCGAATTGAATATACTTGCTCCTGTCAAAAAATGAGGCCGAAGAACAAGGCTGAAAAATAAGGACATAAACCGTAACCCGACAAAAAAGGAGTTGATGATGAATGACATTTACCACGAAAAACCGGATTGGCAGAAGGCCCTCGGACATCACGAAGAGTTGTGTGATGAACGCTACAAGGGAATCCAGAATCAATTTCAATCTCTCCAAAATCAAATTCAATCTGTCCAAGGTCAAATTCAATCTGTCCAAGGTCAAATTCAATCTCTTAACAATCGATTTGACAGTGTTGAAAAACTTCTGCGGTTTACTCTTGGCGCCGTCGTTGCCATGCCCCCGCTCCTGATCACCGCCCTGACACTGATTTCAAGGGTGATGCCATGAATGACGTTCACCACGAAAAACCGGATTGGCAGAAGGCCCTCGATCATCACGAAGAGTTGTGTGATGAACGCAACAAGGGAGTCAAAAATCAATTTCAATCTCTCCAAAATCAAATTCAATCTTTTGACAAGTCTATTAACAAGCGATTTGACAATATTGAAAAACTTCTGCGGTTTACTCTTGGCGCCGTCATTGCCATGCCTCTGCTCCTGACCGCCGCCCTGACACTGATTTTAAGGGTGATGCCATGAATGACGTTTACCACGAAAGACCGGATTGGCAGAAGGCCCTCGAGCATCACGAAGAGTTGTGTGATGAACGCCACAAGGGAATCCAGAATCAATTTCAATCTATTGACAAGCGATTGGACAATATTGAAAAACTTCTGCGGTTTACGATTGGCGCCATCATTGTCATGCCGCCGATCCTGATCGTCTCCCTGACGCTGATTTTAAGGGTGATGCTGTGAATGACGTTCACCACGAAGAACTATCGACCTGACGGGGGTTGAATACGGCGAGCAGTTCACCTGCTTCCCGGCGGTTGTTGCCGTCACAGCTGATGTGCCTCCTTACTTTGAACCTGGAAATTTTAGCCTTCGCTTTGGCATATAACTCCCGAATTTGTTTGGTGTCCTGGTTTGATATGACTACCCGGACTTGATTATGGGCCAATTTGCTCGCGATATTTGCCAGCAGCTCCTGGTCATCCTGGTTAAATCCACCTGCATGATAATCCGTAAAGCAGGCGGTATCCGACAGGGGCGCGTACGGCGGGTCACAATAAACCATGTCGCCCGCCTGCGCCTTTGCCATACTCACATCGAAACCGGCATGTAATAAAGTGGCGTTTTTTGCGCGTTGGATAAAAGACAGCATCTCTTTTTCCGGGAAGTAGGGTTTGCTGTAGCGGCCAAACGGCGTATTGAACGTCCCTTTGCTGTTGTATCGACACAAGCCGTTATAGCCATGTCGGTTCAGGTACAAAAAGAGCGCTGATTTTCTCCGCTTGTTAGACGTTCCGTTAAATTCATCGCGATAGGCATAATATCTTTCCTTATGATTATTTTTTTGGATAAAAAAGCCGCGACAGTATTTAATAAAAGACGGCCCTTCATCGATCAGTTGCCGGTATAATTCGATCAGGTCAGGATTGGCGTCAGCAAGCAGGTATGAATCGTAATCCGTATTGAGGAACACCGCGCCTGAGCCCAGAAACGGCTCGATTAACCGCTTTCCGGGATGATGCAGGGCTTTTCGGATTCTTGAGAGGAGCCGGTATTTCCCCCCGGGCCACTTTAAAAATGGTTTTATCCGTTGTTGTTTGATGATGCTTCTTCCGGCGTCTTTGCCTGTATGCTCAGCGCGTGGATTTCCTGTGGCATCATGTCATTTACCGCAAGATATACCATTCTGTGCCGCTCTATCATGGAACGGCCGGCAAACCCGGCGCTGATTATGGTGACGGCAAAGTGTCCACCGCCGGCAGCCGCGCCGGCATGACCGACGTGCAGGTGGGATTCATCGATAATCTCAATGCGCTCAGGCGCCAGGGCCTGTTCAAGTTTTTTTCTTATGGCCTCGACCCTGTCCATGTTATTTCCGGCCGGTTTCCGGCTCTTCTATCATGTACCGCGACAAGAACATGAAAAGCCCGAACAAATAGACAAGGTTCAATATCATGAACCCGAATAGTTTAAAGGTCGCCCAGACCTCCGTACTGAAAGTATAAGCGACAAATAAATTAATAAAGCCACATGCCAGGAAGAAACCCGCAAAGGAAGAATTAACCCAGCGCCAGACATTTTTCGGCGCATCGAAGAATCGCCCCATTAACCGCGCTGACAGGTTCTTGCTTCCTATGAATTCGCTTGCCAGAAAAGACAGGGAAAATACCCAGAATACGATGGTCGGTTTCCACTTGATGAATCTCTCGTCTTTCAACAACAACGTTGCGGAACCTAAAACGAGCACTACCAGGAAAATAACGATGTATTGTTTTTCAACCTTTCTAGTGATGATCCAACTCAGGACAACCTGCAAAAATGATGTGGCTATCAAAACTTTAGTGGCAAGATATATCCCTTCCTGCCGGTCCTCTGGAATGAACAGGGCAACCAGGAAGGCCAGGCCAGGCAAAAAATCGAGAAAAAATTTCATATCGTCAGTTGTATTTCAAATTCCAATTCCGTGTAATTCCCGGGGCAAACGCATCCTTGTTGCGGCAAAAGCTCTTCCGGTCTCCTTGATGGCAACCCTGTCATTCCGGGCGCTTCGTTCCGCCCAAGGACAGGCTGCGCAGAGAATCTTTGCCCTGTGCGGTGGATACTTCGCCGGCGGCCCGGCATGATGGCGTAATTGCAGACATAGTTTACTTAATTCCCGGGAATTAAGTAAACTGTTCCTGAATGGCACAGTATTTTAAAATTCATCCCGATAACCCACAAGTGCGCTTGCTGAACCAGGCCGTCGCGATCCTGCGACAGGGTGGCGTCATCGTTTATCCCACCGACTCCTGTTATGCCCTGGGCTGCCTTCCCGGCAATAAAAACGCGTTTGCAAAAATCCTCGCCATACGCCGGTTGAATAAGACTCATAATTTAACCTTGTTATGCCCGTCCATGGCAGATATCGGGGCATTGACGAAAATAGACAATGCGGCATTTCGATTGATAAAACGACTGACACCCGGCCCTTATACATTTTTAATGCGGGCATCCCGTCATGTCCCCAAGTATATTCAACACCCGAAAAAAAAGACAATCGGGCTGAGAATCCCTGCGCATGAGACTTTGCTGGCGTTATTGGAAATAGTAAATGAACCGACATTAAGCACTAGTTTGATATTACCCGATAATGAATTGCCTGAGACTGACCCGGAAGAGATATACAAGCAATTGGGTAAGGAAGTTGACCTGATTATTGACGCCGGCCCCTGTGGGGTTGAGCTTACAACGGTGGTTGACCTGACTTCGGGTTCCGTGGAGGTCATTCGCCAAGGCAAGGGAAATTTACAGAAATTTGCGTCATCTGCGGATACAATGAAAGAAAAATACATGGGAGACGATATTGGCAACTCCAGCTAATCCGCGGGTGATGTCCGGCATGAGGCCGACAGGCGCCCTGCATCTCGGCCACTATCATGGCGTATTGAAAAACTGGGTCAGGCTGCAAAATGAGTATGAATGTTTTTTCAGCGTTGTTGATTGGCATGCCTTGACAACAGAGTATGAAACACCCGGCAAGATCGAGGAGAACGTCTGGGAGATGGTCATCGACTGGCTTGCGGTCGGCATTAATCCCGGTTCGGCGAAATTGTACATACAATCACACATACCGGAACATGCAGAGTTGCACCTGCTGCTTTCCATGATTACCCCGCAAAGCTGGCTGGAACGGGTTCCCTCATATAAGGAACAACAAGAAAGACTCAAGGATAAGGACCTGACTACCTATGGGTTCCTGGGATACCCGCTGTTGCAAACTTCGGACATCATCATATTCAAGGCCGGCTATGTCCCGGTAGGCGAAGACCAGGTCGCCCACGTGGAAATGGCCCGGGAAGTTGCCCGCCGGTTCAATTATTTGTATGGCCGTGACCCCGGGTTTGAGAAAAAGGCGGAAAAAGCCGCCAAAAAAATGGGCAAAAAGAATAATCGAATGTATTTCGAGCTGTTAAAAAAATACCAGGAGCAGGGCGACTCCCAAGCGCTGGAAAAGGCCAGGGCCATGGTGGAAGCGCAACAAAATATCAGTATCGGCGATCGCGAACGCCTGGTTGGTTACCTGGAAGGCGGCGGTAAAATGATCTTCCCGGAACCCCAGGCCCTGCTTACCGTGGCGCCGAAAATGCCCGGCACGGACGGGCAGAAGATGTCCAAGTCATACAATAACACCATCTCGTTACGGGAAGATTCCAACAACGTGGAGGACAAGGTGAGAACCATGCCCACCGATCCGGCCAGGGTAAGGCGTACCGACCCGGGCGACCCGGAAAAGTGTCCCGTTTGGGCTCTCCACCAAGTGTACTCGGATGATGACCTCAAGAACTGGGCACAGGCAGGTTGCCGTAGCGCCGGAATCGGTTGCCTGGATTGCAAAAAACCCCTTATCGACGCCATACTCAAAGAACAGGCGCCTATCAAGGAGCGGGCTGATGAATATCTCAACGATCCGGAAACAGTCAGGGAAATCATCGATGAAGGCTGTGAATCGGCCCGTGATATGGCCAGGGAAACGCTGGTAGAGGTACGGGAGGCCATGGGACTGGATTATGACTGAGACACAGAAGACAGAAGCCAGGGGACAGGGCAATGCCGGACAGGTGGAAATGCCCTTTGCCGTAGTCCAGGGCTCTCCCTTGACTGAAATCCCCAAAGACCTGTATATCCCGCCGGATGCCTTGGAGGTGTTTCTTGAGGCATTCGAAGGCCCCCTTGACCTGCTGTTGTATTTGATCAAACGCCAGAACCTGGACATTCTGGATATACCTATCGCCCAGGTCACAGAGCAATATATGCGTTACATCGAAGTGATGGAGGAATTACACCTGGAATTAGCCGGGGAATATCTGGTGATGGCGGCCATGCTGGCCGAAATCAAATCCAGAATGCTCTTGCCACTACCCGCAGAAGATGAAGAAGAAGACCCCCGGGCAGAATTGAGCCGCCGTTTACAGGAATACCAGAGATATAAGCAGGCGGCGGAGTATATCAACGCATTGCCGCGACTCGAACGTGATATATCAGGAACAATTATTGATTTTCCAGATAAGAGTACGCGGATCAAACCACCTGAAGTCCCATTGGCTGTGATTTTGCGTAAGTTTGCGGAAGTCTTGCAGCGCGCCGAGGCATTTTCCCATCACCGTATACAACGAGAACCGTTGCCGGTCAGGGAGCGTATGGCGCTCATACTGGATAAAGTCAATAGTAGTGATTTCACGAACTTCGGGGATTTTTTTGCCGTGGAAGAGGGCAGGTCGGGTGTCATTGTCGTTTTGCTGGCGATACTTGAACTGTTAAAGGAGTCCCTGATTGATATTGTGCAAAATGAAATCAATGGCCCAATCTATATCAAGGCGGCTGCATGAATCACAATGAACTGAAAAAGATTGTAGAAGCCGCGCTGATGGCGGTTGCCAAGCCCTTGAGCGTGGACAATTTGCTGGCCATGTTTGGGGATGATTTGAAAAAACCGGATCGCAACGAAGTCAGAAAAGTGATTAATGAATTGCAAGAGGATTATGCCGGACGCGGCGTGGAACTGAAAGAAGTCGCCAGTGGATTTCGTTTTCAGGTGCCAGCGGATGTCGCCGAGTGGATAAACCGGGTATTCGATGAAAAACCCCAACGTTATTCGCCGGCTCTTTTGGAAACATTAGCCATTATTGTCTATCGGCAACCGGTTACCCGCGGCGAGATCGAAGACATACGCGGCGTCGGCGTCAGCCCTAACATTATTCGAACATTATTGGGACGTGAATGGATAAAAGTGGTGGGTCATCGGGACGTGCCGGGCAGGCCGGAGTTATTGGCAACCACAAAACAGTTTCTCGATTACTTCAACCTGAAGCAATTATCGGAATTACCGCCATTATCAGAAATCGAGGATCTCGAACAGGTCGAACCGGACCTGTTTGATAATCCTGACCAGGATACCGTCATTGAAATTCAGCCTGCCCAACAACAGCGCCCGGAAGAAGAGCCTGATGCCGGCATGGATGACGCCATCTTTGAGGAAGGCAACGTCGTTCCCTTTTCCGGCCAGCCCAACACCAGTTAACTTAGCAGAATTCCCCCTGACAAGGGGGCAAGGGGAGTCACAGTGCCTGACCGCATTCAAAAAGTCCTGGCGACCGCAGGGGTGGGCTCGCGTCGCCATATAGAAAGCCTGATCCAGGCGGGGCGGATTCGCGTAAACGGAAACGTGGCGAAACCGGGTGATAAAATCGACGTGACTGATCGAGTCAGGATCGATAAACGAGGAATCAGGTTAAGTTCAGCGATTACCCGCAAAACAAGCGTATTGGCCTATTACAAACCCGAAGGGGAAATTTGTACTGAAAAAGACCCGGAAGGCCGCAGGACAGTTTTTGCAAGTCTGCCAAAGTCAAGGCAGGGACGCTGGGTAAGCATTGGCCGCCTGGACATCAATAGTTGCGGCCTGCTGTTATTTACCAATGACGGCGCGCTGGCAAATAATCTTATGCACCCGCGCAACCAGGTCGAACGCGAATATGCCGTGCGTGTTTCAGGCCGGGCCAGGCGGGAACAACTCGAAACTTTATTAAAGGGCGTTCAACTCGATGACGGCGCGGCCCGTTTTACCAGCATCGTGGATGCCGGCGGCAAAGGCCGCAATCACTGGTATCGCGTGGTCATCATGGAAGGACGAAACCGGGAAGTCCGTCGCCTGTGGGCATCCCAGGGACTGACGGCAAACCGCCTCATCCGGATTCGTTATGGTTCCTATAGCCTGCCGCGGAGTAAACGACCGGGCCAATTCTGGAATTTAACGCAACAAGAGATTAACGCATTGATACAGGATGTGAGTTAACGCTATATCGCCATCCCGGATTTCATGCTTGTCATTCCGAGCGAAGCGAAGAATCTATCTCCATCCTTCGCGTAGCCTGTCCTTGAGCGAGCGAAGGGCTCAGGATGACGGAGCTTCGCCCAGGATAACAGCAAGCCGTCAACCATGATTGATGACAACCCGTTAATAGAACTGTACGACCGCCTGTTCGACGTCTATGGCCCGCAACACTGGTGGCCGGCGGAAACGCCGTTTGAGGTGATCGTCGGGGCCGTGCTGACACAGAATACCAGTTGGAAGAACGTCGAGAAGGCAATAACCAACCTGAAAGACGCTAATCAGCTCAAACTGGAAAGCATTGCTGCGCTGACCCAGGATGAATTGGCCGCCCTGATCAAACCATCCGGATTTTTTAACGTCAAGGCGCGGCGACTGAAAAACCTGTGTGACTGGTTGCAAGCCCAAGGCGGACTGGCTGCGCTATCAAAGTGGGACACGAACGAACTCAGGCAAGCCCTGCTCGATATCCACGGCATCGGCCCCGAGACAGCCGATGATATTTTGCTCTATGCCTTTGAGCGCCCGGTGTTCGTAATTGATGCTTACACCCGCCGCCTGTTAAAGAAGCTGGGCCTGATCGAGGGCAATGAAGACTACGAAGCCTTAAGGCGCATGTTCGAATCCCGCCTCCCCGCTGAACACGCGTTATACAATGAATACCACGCGCTGATCGTCCGCCACGCCAAGGAGGAACGCATGAATGACAATCGTTGACTGGAATACTACAATATCGGCACAATCTAAATTTGGGGAGACTCTGATTAAGTCAGAGCTTCCTTAAATAATCTAAAGAGAGGATATGACAGTGACGGCGATTAAAAATATGAGCATTGAAGAAAAAATATCTACAATGGAATTGATTTGGGATGACTTATGTCAGCAGGACAAAATAGAATCGCCATCCTGGCATAAGGATGTTTTGCGGGCACGAGAAACAAGGCGGGAAACGCCAATGGACTGGTCGGAAGCTAAAAAACAAATTCTGTCGACTTGGAGACAACCTCATGGCAATCGTTAAAACAACGCTCAATCTCCCAGACTTGGACCGCCAGTTTATGGACGGGCTCGTTGCAAGCGGCGAGTTTATCAGCAGCAGCGAATACGTATGTAATCCGGTCCGCAGGGACAGGGAACAGCGCACTGAAGTTGAAGCGATACGCGCAAAGCTCATTAAGGCCGAGCAGGGCGGTTTTACCTCTCAAAGTCGCGAGGAAATCCTTGCAGAAATCAAGGGAAAAGCGCGACACAATCAGCCATGACGAACAGACTACCCCTCGTAGCGGCCAACTGGAAGATGAATGGCAGCCGCGCCTCCGTAAAAGAGTTGCTGGACGGATTCAAGCAGAACTTGCCGGGAAGCGATGTGGAAGTCCTGGTGTGCGCGCCTGCCATATATATTCCACTGGCGGCGGATGAGTTGGCCGGCAGCGCCATCGGGTTGGGCGCGCAGACCGTGTCGGAGTACGCCGCCGGCGCCTATACCGGTGAAATCTCGGTGGACATGTTGAAGGAATATGGCTGCCGATATGTTATTATCGGCCACTCTGAACGGCGTCATGTCTTTGGAGAAGCCAATGGGACAGTGGCGAATAAATTTTATTTTGCGCAGGGAAACGGGTTGAAAGCCATACTGTGTTTAGGCGAACAGTTGCAGGAAAGGGAAGCGGGCGTCACCGAGCAGGTGTTGTCTGAGCAATTAGACGCAGTCATTGCCAAGGCAGGCATTGCCGCTTTCACGGATGCCGTGATTGCCTATGAACCGGTCTGGGCCATCGGTACCGGCCACACCGCCACGCCGGAACAGGCACAGGAGGCGCACAGTTTCATCAGGTTGCAAATTGCCCGACATGATGACCATATTGCCGACGGGATACGGATACTGTACGGCGGCAGCGTGAAAGCGGACAATGCCGCAGAGTTATTTTCCATGGCGGACGTGGATGGCGGATTGATTGGTGGAGCATCACTGAAAGTGAATGATTTTCTGGCTATATGTCAGGCAGCGAGGTAAAAAATGGAAACGCTACAAACCCTGTTATTAATCTTGCAAGTGCTATGCGCCGCCGTTTTGATCGGTATCATCCTGATACAGCATGGTAAAGGCGCTGATGCCGGCGCCGCCTTCGGCAGCGGAGCGTCAACTACTGTCTTCGGATCGCAAGGCACTGGCAACTTTTTGACCAGAACAACAGCGATCCTGGCTTTTGTATTTCTTGTTAACAGCCTGGTATTGGCCTGGATCGCCAAGGAACGCAGCCTGGAGGCAGGGCAAATGACCCTGGATATCAATACCCCGGTCAGCGAGCCACAGGTTGAAGAGACACAAGAGGCCGCGGATGATATTCCAGCAGACATATTCGAATCAGACCTCCCGGTGATCCCCGAATAAAACAGGATCAATAGCAAGCTCACACGTGCCGATGTGGTGGAATTTGGTAGACACGCTGTCTTGAGGGGGCAGTGCCCAAAAGGCGTGCCGGTTCGACTCCGGCCATCGGCACCAAGATTTCTATGACCAACTAGTCGCTTAATTTAATTGAGGTGAACCGCCCCGGGATTCCCGGGACGGTTCATTACACAAGTTGCGTGGGTGGTGTTCCCCTTCAAGTAACGCACATAGTTTTGAATGCTTATTCAGCCACGTATAAATTAAAAACAAAAATATTCACTATAATCTGCCTCAGTTCATCTTCCTTAGAAGAAAATACGACGCGCCATTCTCCAGCTTCCATCTGCTCTAAATAGCGTTTGTGACTTCTATGAGTTTTTAATGTTTTTGGAATTTTATCCAGTATCTCTGTAAATTCCACATTATCCTTATTAAATATGATGATTGAAGCTTTGCAGTCTCGCCAAGTTAGATAACTTAACAACTGGTCAACGGCTGCAAGTAACTCTTTAGGTCCACGCCACACCTTACATTCGCCAACAAACGCAGCCCTATCCTTATTTTCAATACGAATATCGGTTTTCCCTGTACGCCGAAATGTCTCACCAGTTGCATCGCCCTGATAGTGCCCATTTAGATGGGCAAGAATAATATTTCTCAACTCTTCTTCATCATGCACTGCATATGTTTTAGGTGTAGCCTCAAAAGTTCTTCCCACGTGCCTAATTACGGACAGAATGTGCTCATAATCCTCGTCAGTTATCCCTGGTTCAGGCTGAAAACCTGCCTTAGGCGGTGGTGGTAATGGTTTTACTAAAGTTCGTTTTATTGGAATTGGTTTTACTGACGGAGCCTCAGTGCTTCGCTTCAAGGGTATCCCCAGAAAACCGGCTATTCCATCGTGTTTTTTAAGGCGTTCTTTTCTCGATTTAATCGACTTTAGTATGATAGCGGGTAATGTAGAATTATAGTATTCAACTTGTTCACGCTGGGAATTAACATAGAACCGAATAGTATCTAACTCGCTATCGAGCTCTTGCTTTATTCTATCTGGGGGTTCATCAGAAGCCTGCTCAAAAATTAGTTCTAAATGGCTTGGTTTATTACCATGCGATTTCCTGACTTCCGCGTGCGGGAAGACAGACTGGTAATGACTAGGCTGCAATTTCCATAAATCATCATCACCCGTGTATGGTATTGAGACTACAATTCGAAACCCGGGAACATGATGTGGGCCTGGCCTACTAATGTATCTATTAGGATCCCTGCTGATATCTATAGTTGTTTCGTATTGCTTCATTTCCTTCGAGTCTTCATACAAGACTAAAGGATCAATGTAAAACTGAGAATTAATATGCTCAATCAAATCTTCCTCAGGTGTGGCAAGGAATTGATCTCTGGGAGTAGTATCTACGGTTTCAGAGATTTTTTTAGAACAGCTATCCAGCGTTCCTCTCAAATCCCCACCAGAAAAAAGTAAATTGTTTTGTTTGCGATACATAACTCTAGATACCTTACATAAATCAGTTGGAACATTGTTTTTATAGGATTATCGTCTTTTCTTCCTAGCTTGAACCAGTGCGCTACCAGCGGCTGATTTTGACGACTTTGATGTACGCCTGTCAGATAAAGTCTTGGAGGCCGCCGTAGCAGCTTTGGAGGAAGTCTGCTTTTTAGGTGCTTTTCGTTGCGACAATGCACTACCTGCTGCGGTTTTAGATTTACTGCCAGTCGACATATTTTTTAAGGTCTTCGAAGCAGCACTGGCTGCCCTTTTACCGGTAACTTTCTTATTAACCATCGATATACCCCAATTTTTCAGCGTGAAACAGATTTACGAAAAAGAAATACACAAAATATGCATCTAAATCTGATTTGTAACTACTAAATATTGGGGCAAGAATGGATTTTTCAACCTATTTGCGTAATCCGGTTGAACGTGAACACCGATTCCGGTTAATCGTGAACACTTGTTCCGGTTGTTTCCGGAATCACTGTTCACGTTCATCGCACCTTACCCTGTGAGATACGCGTTGCCCAGCGCGGCGATTACGCTGATGCAGGCGCCGCCTTTGGCAGCGGAGCGTCAACTACTATCTTTGGATCGTAAGGCACTGGCAACTTTTTGACCAAAACAACAGCGGTCCTGGCTTTTGTGTTTCTTGTTAACAGCCTGGTATTGGCTTGAACTGACCCCCTCCCCGTAATCTGGCCCACCCGCGGTTCAGGAATATATTGATTGCAATGCAATCATCATTTATCATCCTGGGTATTTGAATGGCAGAGGCATGATTATGGCAAGCATCACAATTCGCAATCTGGATGATAAGGTAAAGACGCGTCTGAGGATACGCGCAGCCGGACACGGGCGTTCGATGGAAGAGGAAGCCCGCCTGATACTGGCCGGGGCGGTCGAGCAGAAATTGGCACCTGAAAAAGGATTAGGGACAGCGCTGTATGAACTCTTCAAACCTTTTGGCGGCGTTGAACTGAAACTGCTGCCGCGCGAGCCGATGCGGGACCCGCCCCCGTTTGAGTAGCTCTGCAATGTTTATTCTTGATACCAATATCGTCTCAGAGGTGATGCGTAATGTCCCAAGTCCGGAAGTTATGGCCTGGCTGGATGAGCATCCCAGACACGACTTATACGTGACCGCCGTCACTCAGGCAGAGATTCTCACCGGTATAGCATTCCTGCCTGAGGGTAGACGGCGAAGCGAACTTGCCGAAGCAGCCGAGTATGCCTTTAACAGTCTTTTTAATGGTCGATTGCTGTCTTTCGATAGTGCGGCCGCACATGCTTATGCAGAAATCGCTTCAGCCCGTCGCAATGCCGGACAACCGCTATCACAGTTTGACGGACAGATTGCTGCGATAGCGCGGTCGAGAAGTATGGCCGTTGCAACGCGAAATGTGTCAGATTACGAAGGTTGCAGCATCCCTGTCATCAACCCTTGGAGTGATAGATGAATAGTGCGGTTGTCAAGGATACTGAAACCTGTAAAAAAATGACGGTATAGGCAGTATTTGCTGAAAGTGTACAAAGTATCAGGCCTGCCATATCTCAACAAGGATGCCCTCCGCGTGCCTCATGCATTCCGAAAAAAGACACAGCGTACATCAAGACAAGACTTGGACCTGGCCAGAAACAGGCTTAAACAGATTAAGAGGCAACACGATGAAAAACCTCACGACGGACAACATCTTTGAGGATATCGGTTTTAACAAACAGGAAGCCGCCAACATGAAAGTCCGTGCGGAATTACTGCTTGAAATTCGAGAATACATTCGTAAGAAAGGCCTCAAGCAGAAAGATGCCGCTACCTTGCTGGGTATAAACCAGCCTGAGGTGAGTGCATTGATGGACGGTCACATATTCAAATTCAGCATTGATGCGTTGGTGAATATGCTAGCCAGGGTAGGGCGGGAACTGAAAATTACAACACGATCGAAAAAAGCGGCTTGAGGCATTTACTCCCTCTGAACTGACCTGCCCCTTTTACCCAGGTTCATTCACACCCTTTTTCATACCGGCCAAAGAACCGGCCAAAAATATTGTTGTTTATCTGATAAATAAAATCATATACTATTATAAAACATGTAGTTAGAGTTATATTAAATCGGCCAAACAACCGGCCAAAAACGATGCGGAAGGTTGCTTGTTTATGACAACAACGGAACATCAATTCACACCGTTCATACCGAGTGAGCAGGCATTAAGCCAGTCGGAATTGCCGGATTTGGCGGTGTCACTCGCCAGGGCCGATGCGAAACTCGCCGGTCATCTGGCGGAAGCCACGCAAGATGCTATTCGCCGACACATGGCTGTGATCAATTCCTATTATTCCAACCTGATTGAAGGCAATCGCACCTTACCCCATGAGATACGCGTTGCCCAGCGCGGTGATTACGCTGATGATCAGGCAAAGCGGGATTTGCAGCTAGAGTCAGTAGCGCATATTCATGCCCAGAATTGGATAGAGGAGCAATCCCCAAACCAGGACAGGCTTTATTCTCCGGGATTTCTTAAGGACATGCACCGGGAATTTTACTCACAACTCCCGGAGCATCTGCGGGAAATCAAGGATACGGATGGCAAGGTAAAAGCCAGGGTCGCGCCAGGGGAGTGGCGCAGGGGGGAAGTCAAGATAGGCCGACATATTCCACCGCCAGCCGGCGATCTGCCTGCGCTGATGCGACATTTCTGCGTAGCCTATCACCCCAGCCGTTTTACCGGTGATAAAAAGCTCATTGCCGTGATGTGCGCCCATCACCGATTGGTATGGATACATCCCTTTGTTGACGGCAACGGTCGAATTGCCCGTTTATTTACCGATAGAGGATTATATTGCCTTGGTCTCGATGGCGCCGGCGCCTGGTGTCTGAGCCGCGGTTTGGCAAGAACCGTGGATACCTATAAGAATTTACTGGCGCGGGCTGATTTCAACCGGCAGGGTACTTATGATGGTCGTGGATTGCTCAGTGAAAAAAACCTGCTGGATTTTTGCGAGTACATGCTGAAAACAGCAATTGATCAAATCCACTATATTGATGAGCTACTCAAGCTGGAGACAATGCAGAAGCGAATTGCAAGTTATATCCGGGCACGTAATGATGAACGTGTACCGGGCATCAGCGGCAAGTTAAGGGACGTTGCCGCCCTGGTTTTATATCACGCGTTTATCAACGGTGAACTGGAAAAATCAATGGCCCATGAGTTGTGCGGGATGCCGGAACGTAGCGCCAGGCGGTTGTTATCGCAGTTGAAAAATGAGGGATTGCTTACGGAGACGAGCGCAAAATCACCCCTTAGGTGGGCGATACCCGAACATGCTGAGCCTTGGTATTTCCCGGAGCTGGTACCGGGTGTGGTGTAGGTGTAATAACTGTGGTCTGTTCTCTATTTACCCTGTATAATAAGCATACTTATAATCTTTCCGTAGCATAAATGTATTCAGGTTGTAGACAACTGTCAGGCTGGTTGCTGGCCGCTCTGGTCTTGTTTGGGCAGGCGGTCGCGCTCGACCATCGATTCGAGCATGAGTCCCAACCAACCGGCGACTATTGCGTTCAATGTCTGACGCAATCCGTATTTGATGACAAGACGGTTGCGCCTGTTCACGTTTTTTCAACCCTGCTTGTGGCTGGCGCTGCTTTGGCGTTGGCTGAAAGCGTTTACCATTCATACTACTTATACGCTGCCCCTGCGCGCGCTCCCCCGGCATCTCCTGCATAAGGTTTCAAGTTCGTTTATTTGAATAACGCTCGGCGTTATTCCCTTGTTGCTTATGAGGAGATACTTACATGTATAGATTTAATTTAAAAACTATCGTCCCATTGATAGTTGCCGTGACCGTTCATGCGCCTTTCTTATTCGCCGATGAACCGGTCGGCGGCACGGAGATACCTGAGATCGTCATCACCGCCGACCCGTTGGGTGAGGTCGAGGCTCACTTGGTACAACCCGTCCAGGTCCTGACCAAAGAAGAATTGAAAACCCGCAGCATTCGTAATATTGGCGAAACGGTTGCCGATGAGCTTGGGGTGACATCCAGCGATTTTGGGACTGGCGCGGGGCGCCCCATCATCCGCGGTTTAGGCGGTAGCCGGGTGAGCATCCTGGAAAACGGCATTAGCACTATGGACGTGGCTAGTATCAGCGCCGATCACGCTGTCCCTGCAGAGCCCGTATTTGCACGACAGGTTGAGATCTTTCGCGGTCCCGCGACATTACTTTATGGCAGCGGCGCCAGTGGCGGGGTGGTCAATATCGTTAACGATCGGATCCTTGAATATGTTCCTGAAAGTCTGGAAGGCGACCTGTTGGTTGAATACGAAACCGTTTCCGATGGTATGACCGGCGCCGGCAGTGTCAATATCGGAACAGGTAATTTTGCTTTTCATATTGATGGCATGTTGCGCGATACCGATGATTACGATATCCCCGGGTTTGCTGAATCGGAACCGGACGAACACGATGACGGGGACGATTCAGGGCAAGGCGTCTTCGAGAACAGCAGTATTGAAACAGAGAACGTGGCCGGTGGGTTATCCTGGATCGGCGATCGCGGGTTCGTCGGGTTTGCCGTGAGCCGGCTTGACATGAACTACGGTGTGCCGGGGCATCACCATGAAGAAGAACATGGTGAAGAAGAACATGGTGAAGAAGGGGAGGAGGAAGATCATCATGAAGAAGCGGAGGAAGGTGGCGCGCGGATAGACATGGAACAAACGCGCTATGACTTCAAGGCGGCTTTAAACGAACCTTTTGCCGGTTTACGCCAGATCAAGACGCGTTTAGCCTACAATGACTATGAACACGTTGAGCTTGAGCCGAGCGGTGAAGTGGGCACAGCCTTTGATAATGAAGAAGTGGAAGGCCGCATCGAGTTTATCCATGACCCCATAGGCAGCTGGGATGGCGCTTTTGGTATCCAGTATCGTGATAAGGATTTCGCGGCGGTAGGTGAAGAAAGTTTTGTCGCGCCGTCGGAGCTTGAGTCCATCGGTGTGTTCGTATTGGAAAAAAGTGACTTCGGACCGTGGCACGTGGATCTCGGCGCCAGGTATGAACACCAGGACACAAGCACGGCCAGCGGTGCAGAAGCGAAGCATGATCTATTCAGTGTTTCCGGTGGCGTGAGTTGGGATTATGCCCAGGATTACCAGTTGGGTTTAGCCGTCACCCATGCGCAACGGGCGCCCGCCATCGAGGAATTGTATTCGAATGGTCACCACTTGGCGACGACGACGTTTGAGATTGGCAATCCCAACCTGGAGAAGGAAAAATCCATCAATATTGATATCTACTTGCGTAAAACGGCGGGCAAATTCACCTTTACGACCAATTTTTTCTATAACCGGATCAACGATTTCATCTTCCTGCAGGAACAGGACTTGAACGCAGACGGTTTCGCCGACCGGGTGGAAGAAGACTTTGACGGTGATCCGGCCAATATCCTGCCTTCGGACGAAGATGAAGAACCGCTTTTGGTGTTTCAGGCCCAGGACGATGCGGATTTCATGGGCTTTGAAATGGAAGGCATCGCGCGCGTGCTGGATGATGACCGGGGTGCGCTGGATGTCCGTTTGTGGGCAGACTATGTAGAAGGAAAGCGTAGTAACGATATCCACTTGCCGCGCATCACCCCTTGGCGTTTCGGCGCCGGCTTGAATTATTCGCGGGGTTCCTGGTACGCCTTCCTGAACTATATCCGTGTGAATAAACAGGATGACACGGCGCCCCTGGAAACGGAAACCGGCGGATACGACACGTTGAACATCTATGCAGGTTACACGTTCAAGCTGGGGGAGAGTGATATGACGCTCTTTGTCAGCGGTGACAACCTGCTTGATGAGGAGATCCGCCGGCATACATCTTTTGTAAAAGAACAGGCGCCGTTGCCGGGACGCTCGGGTATATTCGGCATTCGTGTCTCACTTTGATGAGCCTGTTGCCACGCTAGGGTCATTACGTCATAAATTACGCAAAAGACTCGAGTCCTGACTTAACCCTTCGGTCCAGGTTCACAAACAGTCCCCAAACCCGCTTTCAACGAATAGCTGGTTTGGTGGCTGTTTTTCTGTCCCACGCGCATCCCTGGCCTTAGTCACTTCAAAACAGCCCCTGAACTCTCTTTCAGTCCGGTTAGCGGGAATAGCTGTCCTGCTTCTTTCACAGTGCTGTTTGCGATGAAATTCGGGTAGAATGGCCCTTTATTCAACTTGACTCGAGGGGAGAGGCTATGCCGGCGCAAATCGTTGATTCATCCGAAACGCTTAATGCAGAAGAAATAAAGGCCCGGGCCGAGTCGATCATGGAAGACTTGAAAAAATATGCAGACCAGGCCGAAGAAAACCGGCGTTTATGTAAAGAAAGCGTTGAACTGATAAAAAACAACGGTTTGTTACGCACGATTCAATCCAAATCCTGCGGTGGTCATGAATTGCCTTTTCGTTCCTATATCGATGTATTGTCGGCGGTAGGCGAAGGCTGTAGCGCAACCGCCTGGGTGTTAGGCGTGTGGCATGCGCACAGTTGGATGATGGGGCACTTCCCTGAACAGGCGCAACGTGATGTTTATACCGATAACCCTGATACATTTGTCTCAGCCGTCATAGGGCCGCGCGGCAAGGCGGTAAAACAAAGTGATGGTTCATATATATTGAATGGCTCTTGGCCCTTTGGTTCAGCGAAACCCCTTGTTGTCATCGCTATTCGCCTGTCGAATAAATTGAGCAATTTCTGATATGCCGCTGCTTTTTTCTTTGCCTCTTGCTCTTCTTCGCATCAGCTTCGAGAGTATGAAGCGGTGGGTCGCCTGCCCCCCCCCCCCCCCCCCCCCCCCCCGCCCCGCCGCGTAGACCCCGAATCCGTCGATTTCCATCAACTCACCAAGCGTGGCGGAGGCGGACAGCGGTATGATGACCCTGACGTTGGCATAAAGTGGTGGATCGCCGGCCGGCGCCCCCACCTTGTCCCCTTGCTTCTCCTCGTCTTCGCCGCCGCGCCCGCTGCCGCCGCGCAGACCCCGTCACTGTCGATCAACTCGCCGAGCGTGACGGAGGGGGACAGCGGCTCAAAGAACCTGACGTTCACAGTGACGTTGAGCGCGGCGAGCAGCGGGTTTGTGACGGTGGACTACGACGATGCAGAGACGGGGACGATCACCCTCCTCCCACCTGGGAGAAGTATTCGATAGAGCCGTGAGATCCGAAGCTGACAATAAAAGTTGGAGTGCAGGCGTTGTTTTCGCGGCGCTGCTGGCCGCGCCGCTGCTGTTCGCGGCGTCTCCGGCGAAAGCGCATGACATATTGCCCGATTACGACTCACACTATCATTTCGAGATCAAGTTGTCTTCGGACACGATTGCGGAGAATTCAGGGGACACCATTACCGTTACCGCCAACTGCACATCTGCAAAATGCCGCCAATTATTCGCCAATCAGAATCCGGCGTACCATCAGACCGCGATTATAGACGTCTTCATCGGCGGCGGAGAACTCCAAGCAGGCGGCGCCGTGCTGAGCGCCAATAAGCGATTGACTTTCACTGTCGGAAATACTGTCGATCTGCCGCGCATGGCCAGTGGAACGGTGACGATCAGGGTCACGGACGACGGGCTGAGCAACGGCGACCGGAAAGTGACGATATCGGGTTCGGCTCCCTACCACCCGGGCGGCTTCAATTACTGGTATAGAACCAGTGACGCACCCCCTGTCGTCACCTCCGCCACGCTGACGGTGCAGGACGACGATCCTCCGGCGGCGACGCTGGTGCTGGGCGAGACCTCGATCGACGAGAGCGGGGCGGGCAATTCGACCACGATCGAAGCACGGCTGAGCCGAGCGGCGACGACGGCGACGACGATCACGCTGACGGCGCCGGCGGGGACATCGCTGAGCGGGACGACGCTGACGATCGACGCGGGCGACACCTCAAGCGCGGACGCGGCCACGGCGGGGCGCCGGCAGGTGACGCTCACGGCGGTGGACAACACGACGGACGCGCCGGACCGGATAGTGACCGTGACGGGGACGTCGAGCCTCCCGGGCGAGCCGCCGCCGCTGATCGCTTCGCTGACGATCGCCGACGACGATGCTGCGCCGACGGTGACGCTAGCGGCGGCGGACTCATCGATCTCGGAAAACGGCGGGACGAGCGCGGTGTCGGCGACGCTGAGCCACCCCTCCAGCGAAGCGACCACGGTGACGGTGCCGGCGGCGTCGGGGCTGTACACGGTGGGTTCGGACGCGACCATCACGATCGCGGCGGGGGACACCACGAACAGTTCGGACACGGTCTCCATCACGGCGGTGAACAATACGACGGACGAGCCGCACCGCGCGGTGACGGTGACGGGCACGGCGCAGAACAGCCAGGGGGTGGGCGCGGTGTCGGGGGCCGCGCTGACGATCACCGACGACGACAATACGCCGACGGTGACGCTGACGCTGGCGGATACCACGATCGAGGAGTCGAGCGGCACGGCGAGCGAGACGATGACCACGGTGTCGGCGACGCTGAGCAATCCCTCGAGCGAGGCGACGACGGTGACCGTGGCGGCGGTGTCGGGGGCGTACGCGGTGGGCGCGGACGCGACCATCACGATCGCGGCGGGGGAGACCGCGAACAGTTCGGACACGGCGTCCATCACGGCGGTGGACAACGACATCGACGTCGGCGCGAACCGCGCGGTGACGGTGACGGCCTCGGTGCAGAACAGCCAGGGAGTGAGCGCGGTGACGGGCGCGCCGCTGACGATCACCGACGACGACGAAGCGGGCCTGACGCTATCGAAGAATTCGGTGTCGACCACGGAGGCGGCCGGCGCCGGCCGCACGGACACGTTCACGGTGCAGCTGGACACTGAGCCGACGGCGACGGTGACGGTCACCATCGGCGTCACCGGCGGCGACACGGACGAGGCGACGGTGAGTCCGGCGACCCTGAAGTTCGCGGCGACGGCGAACAGCGGCAACAACGAGTTCAAGTGGGACGATCCGCAGACGGTGACGGTGACGGGCGTGGACGAAACCGTGCAGGACAGCGACCGCGCGTACACGATCACGGTGGCGGCGGCGAGCGGCGATGCGATCTACAACGACAACGCGAAAGTGCCGGACAAGACGCTGTCGGGTTTGAATGTGGACGACGATGCGTCGAGGGTGACGCTGGTACTGGGCAGTACCTCGCTCAACGAGAGCGGGACGGGCAATTCGACCACGGTGTCGGCGCGGCTGAGCCTGGCCTCGACGGCCGCGACGGCGATCACGCTGACGGCGCCGGCGGGGACGACGCTGAGCGCGACGAGGCTGACGATCGACGCGGGCGAGACCTCGAGCGCGGACGCGGACACGGTGGGGCGCCGGCAGGTGACGCTGACGGCGGTGGACAACACGACGGACGCGCCGAACCGCATGGTGTCCGTGACGGGGTCGGCGAGCAATGCTGCGGTCGTGGCGGACCCGCCGCCCGTTTCGCTGACGATCGCCGACGACGACAATGCGCCGACGGTGACGCTGTCGCTGTCGAGCGCATCGCTCTCGGAGAACGGCGGGACGGCCACGGTGTCGGCGACGCTGAGCAATCCCTCGAGCGAAGCGACGACGGTGACGGTGCAGGCGGCGTCGGGGCTGTACACGGTGGGTTCGGACGCGACCATCACGATCGCGGCGGGAGAGACCGCGAACAGTTCGGACACGGCATCCATCGCGGCGGTGAACAACACGAAGGACGAGCCGAACCGCTCGGGGACGGTGACGGCCTCGGCGCAGAACAGCCAGGGAGTGGGAATGGTGACGGGCGCGCCGCTGACGATCGCCGACGACGACAATGCGCCGACGGTGACGCTGTCGCTGGCGGATACCACGATCAAGGAATCGAGCAGCACGGCGAGCGAGACGATGACCACGGTGTCGGCGACGCTGAGCAATCCCTCGAGCGAGGCGACGACGGTGACCGTGGCGGCGGTGTCGGGGGCGTACGCGGTGGGCGCGGACGCGACCATCACGATCGCGGCGGGGGAGACCGCGAACAGTTCGGACACGGCGTCCATCACGGCGGTGGACGATGACATCGACGTCGGCGCGAGCCGGGCGGTGACGGTGACGGGCACGGCGCAGAACAGCCGCGAGGTGGGCGCGGTGACGGGAGCCGCGCTGACGATCACCGACGACGACGAGGCGGGCCTGACGGTATCGAAGAATTCGGTGTCGACCACGGAAGCGGCCGGCGGCGGGCGCACGGACACGTTCACGGTGCAGCTGGACACTGAACCGACGGCGACGGTGACGGTCACCATCGGCGTCACCGGCGGCGACACGGACGAGGCGGCGGTGAGTCCGGCGACCTTGAAGTTCGCGGCGACGGCGAACAGCGGCAACAATGAGTTCAAGTGGGACGATCCGCAGCAGGTGACGGTAACGGGCCAGGATGACAGCGCGTCGGACGGCGACCGCTCGTACACGATCACGGTGGCGGCGGCGAGCGGCGATGCGATCTACAACGCCCTGAGCAAGACGGTATCGGGTTCGAATGCGGACGACGATGCGCCGAAAGTGACGCTGGCGCTGGGCAGGACCTCAATCAACGAGAGCGGGACGGGCAATTCGACCACGGTCTCGGCGCGGCTGAGCCGGGCCTCGACGGCCCCGACGGCGATCACGCTGACGGCGCCGGCGGGGACGACGCTGAGCGCGACGAGGCTGACGATCGACGCGGGCGAGACTTCGAGCGCGGACGCGGACACGGCGGGGCGCCGGCAGGTGACGCTGACGGCGGTGGACAACGACGTCGACGCGGCGGACCGCATGGTGTCAGTCACGGGGTCGGCGAGCAACGCCGTGGCCGTGGCGGACCCGGCGGCCGTTTCGCTGACGATCGCCGACGACGACACAGCGGGACTGACGGTGTCGAAGAGCTCGGTGTCGACCAGCGAGCCTAACAGGAGGGATTCGTTCACGGTGCAGCTGGACACCGAACCGACGGCGACGGTGACCGTCACCATCGGCGTCACCGGCGGCGACACGGACGAGGCGACGGTGAGTCCGGCGACCCTGAAGTTCGCGGCGGCGGCGAACAGCGGCAACAACGAGTTCAAGTGGGACGATCCGCGGCCGGTGACGGTGACGGGCCAGGATGACAGCGCGGCGGACGGCGACCGCGCGTACACGATCACGGTGGCGGCGGCGAGCGCGGACGCGAACTACAACGCCCTGAGCAAGACGGTGTCGGGTTTGAATGCGGACGACGATGTGCCGAGGGTGACGCTGGCGCTGAGCAAGACCGAGATCGCCGAAAGCGGGGAGTTCAATTCGACCACAATCACGGCGTTTCTGGACCGGGTATCGACGGCGCCGACGACGATCACGGTAACGGCGCCGCCGGGAACGACGCTGAGCGATACGAGGGTGGGCGATATGCTGCTGCCGCTCGACACGCTGACGATCGACGCGGACGAGTTCTCGAGCAGTTCTGCGGACACGGTGGCGCACCGGGAGCTGACGCTCAGGGCGGTGGACAACAGCTTCAACGCGCCGGACCGCGTGGTGACGGTGACCGGCACGGCGACCAATAGCGCGGTCGTGTCGGGCCCGGCGGGGGTGTCGCTGACGATCACCGACGACGACGACGACCCCGCGCGCCTGGAGGCGACGCCGGCCTCGAACCCCCTGAGAACCTACGAGGGGGTCGGGTCGCCGGCCAGCATACGGGTGCGCCTGCAGTCGGAGCCGACGGCGGTGGTGACGCTATCGATCCGCAGCAGCGACACGGGCGAGGTGACGGTGACCCCATCGACCCTGAAGTTCGCGGCGCAGGCGGACATCAGCGATTTGGATGATCCGGTGTACGAGTGGAACGTCCGGCGAGAGGTGACGGTGAGGGGAGTGGATGATCTGGCGGATGACAATGATCAGTTTTTCGTGATCACGATGACGGCGGCGAGCGCGGACACGAGGTACCATGGTCAAAGTTTGAGAGTGGGGGGCGTGAACTTTGATGACGATGATCCGGAGGTGAAGCTGTCGCTGTCGGACGCTTCGATTTCGGAGAACGGCGGCACGACCGAAGTGTCGGCGGCGCTGACCGAAGTGTCGCACCAGACGGTGACGATCACGTTCAACGACGTGGCGGGCGCGTACACCGCGCCGTCGGATGCGAACACGATCACGATCGAGGCGGGGGAGACGAAAAGCGCGGATCGGGTGACACTGACGGCGGTGGACAACGCGACGGATTCGCCGGATCGTTCGGTGACAGTGAGTGGGATCAGCAGCCCACAGGCAGAGGTGGTGGAGGCGAAACTGACCTTGGAGGACGACGACGAGGCGCCGACGGTGACGCTGGCGGTGGCGGACAACACGATCAAGGAGAACAGCGACACGGCGAGCGAGACGATGACCACGGTGTCGGCGACGCTGAGCCATGCCTCGAGCGAAGACACGACGATCACGGTGACGCCGGTGTCGGGGGCGTACACGGTGGGTTCGGACGCGACCATCACGATCGCGGCGGGGGAGACTGAGAACAGTTCGGACACGGTGTCGATCACGGCGGTGAACAACGCCTGGGACGAGCCGGACCGTTCGGTGACGGTGACGGGGTCGGCGGCCAACAGCCACGAAGCAGGCTCGGTGACGGGGGCCTCGCTGACCATCACCGACGACGACGCGACGCCCTCGATCACGTTGACGGTGGATGACAGCAATGTGGGCGAGGGCGACGGGGCGACCACGATCACGGTGACGGCGACGGTGGACGGCACGACCCGGTTCGCCGAGGCCACGACGGTGACCGTGAGCGTAGGGGGTAGCGGTACGGCGACGGCGGTGGACTTCGCGGCGGTGTCGGACTTCGACATTGAGATTGCGGCGGACGCCGCCAGCGGGACCGGGACGTTCACGCTGACGCCAACGGACGACGTCGTGGACGAGACCAACGAGACGGTGACAGTGAGTGGGACATCAGGCAGCCTGACGGTGAACTCGGCCTCGATCACGTTGACGGACGACGATGCGACGCCCTCGATCACGTTGACGGTGGATGACAGCAGTGTGGGCGAGGGTGACGGGGCGACCACGATCACGGTAACGGCGACGGTGGACGGCACGACCCGGTTCGCCGCGGCCACGACGGTGACCGTGAGTGTGGGGGGTAGTAGCACGGCGACGGCGGTGGACTTCGCCGCGGTGACGGACTTCGACATTACGATCGCCGCGGGGGCGGCGAGCCAGACCGGAACCTTCACGCTGACGCCGACGGACGACGTCGTGGACGAGACCAATGAGACGGTGACGGTGAGCGGCGCCTCAGGCAGCCTGACGGTGAACTCGGCCACGATCGCGCTGACGGATGACGACGCCGCCCCGACTGCGATCACGCTGACGGTGAACGACAACAGCGTGGGCGAAGGCGATGGGGCAACGACGATCACGGTGACCGCGACGGTGGACGGCGCGACCCGGTTCGCCGAGGCCACGACCGTTGGGGTGAGTGTGACGGGCAGCGGCACGGCGACGGCGGTGGACTTTGCGGCAGTGTCGGCGTTCAACATCGTGATTGCGGCGGGCGCGGCGAGCGGTACCGGGACGTTCACGCTGACGCCAACGGACGACGTCTTGGACGAGACCAACGAGACGGTGACGGTGAGTGGCGCGTCGGGCAGCCTGACGGTGAATTCGGCAACGATCACGTTGACGGACGACGATGCGACGCCGACCGCAATCACCTTGACAGTGAATGATAACCGCGTGGGCGAGGCTGACGGGGCGACCACGATCACGGTGACGGCCACGGTGGACGGCACGACCCGGTTCGCCGCGGCCACGACGGTGACCGTGAGCGTGGCGGGTAGCGGCACGGCGACGGCGGTGGACTTCGCGGCGGTGTCGGATTTTGACATTACGATCGGGGCCGGGGCGGCGAGCCAGACCGGGACGTTCACGCTGACGCCGACGAACGATGCGGTGGACGAGACCGACGAGACGGTGACGGTGAGCGGCGCGTCGGGCAGCCTGACGGTGAACTCGGCCACGATCACGTTGACGGACAACGACGCGCCGCCAACTGCGATCACGCTGACGGTAAACGACGACGGCGTGGGCGAGGGCGACGGTGCGACCCTGATCACGGTGACCGCCACGGTGGACGGCACGACCCGGTTTGCCACGGCGACGACGGTGACGGTGAGCGTGGCGGGCAGCGGCACGGCGTCGGCGGTGGACTTCGCCGCGGTGACGGCCTTCGACATTACGATTGCGGCGGACGCCGCGAGTGGTACCGGGACGTTCACGCTGACGCCGACGGACGATACGGCGGACGAGACCGATGAGACCATCACGGTGAGCGGCGCGTCGAGCAGCCTGACGGTGAACCCGGACACGATCAGCCTGACGGACGACGACGGCGCGCCGACCTCGCTCACGCTGACGGTGAACGACAACAGCGTAGGGGAGGGCGACGGGGCGACCCTGATCACGGTGACAGCGACGGTGAACGGGGCGACGCAGTTCGCCGCGGCCACGACAGTGCAGGTGAGCGTGGCGGGTAGCGGCACGGCGACGGCGGTGGACTTCGCGGCGGTGTCGGACTTCGACATTACGATTGCGGCGGGTGCGACGAACGGTACCGGCACTTTCACGCTGACGCCGACGGCTGACGTCGTGGACGAGACCAACGAGACGATCACGGTAAGCGGCTCATCAGGCAGCCTGACGGTAAACTCAGCCACGATCGCGCTGACGGATGACGACGCCGCCCCGACTGCGATCACCTTGACGGTGAACGACAACAGCGTGGGCGAGGGTGACGGGGCAACGACGATCACGGTGACGGCCACGGTAGACGGCGCGACCCGGTTCGCCGAGGCCACGACCGTTGGGGTGAGCGTGACGGGCAGCGGCACGACGGCGGCGGTGGACTTCGCGGCGGTATCAGCCTTCAACATTACGATTGCGGCAGAGGCGGCGAGCGGGACCGGGACCTTCACGCTGACGCCGACGAACGACGTCACGGACGAGACCAACGAGACTATTACGGTGAGCGGTACGTCGGGCAGCCTGACGGTGAACTCGGCCACGATCACGGTGACGGACGACGATGCGGCCCCGACTGCGATCACCTTGACAGTGAATGATAACCGCGTGGGCGAGGCTGACGGGGCGACGACGATCACGGTGACGGCCACGGTGGACGGCACGACCCGGTTCGCCGCCGCCACGACGGTGACCGTGAGCGTGGCGGGCAGCGGCACGGCGACGGCGGTGGATTTTACGGCGGCGGCGGATTTTGACATTACGATCGGGGCCGGGGCGGCGAGCCAGACCGGGACGTTCACGCTGACGCCGACGAACGACACGGTGGACGAGACCGACGAGACGATCACGGTAAGCGGCACGTCAGGCAGCCTGACGGTGAACTCGGCCACGATCACGTTGGCGGACAACGACGATGCCCCGACCTTGATCACGCTGACGGTGGACGACGACGGTGTGGGTGAGGGCGACGGGGCCACCCTGATCACGGTGACCGCCACGGTGGACGGCACGACGCGGTTCGCCGTTGCCACGACGGTGACCGTGAGCGTGGCGGGCAGCGGGACGGCGTCGGCGGTGGACTTCGCCGCGGTGTCGGCCTTCGACATTACGATTGCGGCGGACGCCGCGAGCGGTACTGGGACGTTCACGCTGACGCCGACAGACGATACGGCGGACGAGACCGATGAGACCATCACGGTGAGCGGGACATCAGGCAGTCTGACGGTGAACCCGGACACGATCAGCCTGACGGACGACGACGGCGCGCCGACCTCGCTCACGCTGACGGTGAACGACAACAGCGTGGCCGAGAGCGACGGGGCGACCCTGATCACGGTGACGGCGACGGTGAACGGGGCGACGCAGTTCGCCGCGGCCACGACGGTGACGGTGAGCGTGGCGGGTAGCGGCACGGCGACGGCGGTGGACTTCGCCGCGGTGACGGACTTCGACATTACGATTGCGGCGGGGGCGACGAGCGGTACCGGGACGTTCACGCTGACGCCGACGGCTGACGTCGTGGACGAGACCAACGAGACTATCACGGTGAGCGGTACCTCAGGCAGTCTGACGGTGAACTCGGCCACGATCACGCTGACGGACGACGATGCGGCGCCGACTGCGATCACGCTGACGGTGAACGACAACAGCGTGGACGAGGGCGACGGGGCCACCACGATCACGGTGACGGCGACGGTAGACGGCGCGACGCGGTTCGCCGAGGCCACGACCGTTGGGGTGAGCGTGACGGGCAGCGGCACGGCGACGGCGGTGGACTTCGCAACGGTGTCGGCGTTCAACATCGAGATTGCGGCGGCGGCGGCGAGCGGTACCGGGACTTTCACGCTGGCGCCGACGAACGACGTCACGGACGAGACCAACGAGACGGTGACAGTGAGCGGCGCATCGGGCAGCCTGACGGTGAGCTCGGCCACGATCACGTTGACGGACGACGATGCCGCGCCGACGTCGCTCAGCTTGACAGTGAACGACGACAGGGTGAACGAGGGCGGCGGCGCGACCACGATCACCGTCACCGCCACGGTAGACGGCACGACCCGGTTCGCCGAGACCACGACGGTGACCGTGCGCGTGGCGGGGACCGGCGCGCCGACGGCAGTGGACTTCGCGGCAGTGTCGGACTTCGACATCGAGATCGCGGCGGGCGCGGCGAGCGGCGCCGGGACTTTCACGCTGATGCCGACGGACGATGCGGTGGACGATACCGATGAGACCATCACGGTGAGCGGCGCGTCGGGCAGCCTGACGGTAAGCTCGGCCACGATCACGTTGGCGGATGATGAAGGGCCGGTGACGCTGTCGATCAACTCGCCGAGCGTGACGGAAGGGAACAGCGGCTCGAAGGACCTGACGTTCACGGTAACCATGAGTCCGGTGAGTATCGAGGAGGTGGCGGTGGACTATGCGGACGCCGGGAGCGGCACGGCAACCTCGGGGACGGACTATGGGGCGATCACCGGCGGCACGCTGATCTTCCCTGCGGGAACCGCGAGCCAGGAGGTCACGGTGTCGGTGAGTGGGGACACCGCCGTCGAGGCGAACGAGACGGTGGTGTTATCGCTGAGCAGCCCCGCCAACGCGATGATCGGAATCGGCACGGGGACAGGGACGATCACGAACGACGATGTCGGCGAGCCTCCCCCGATCGACGACGCGCCGTCGCTGTCGATCGACTCGCCGAGCGTGTCGGAGGGGGACGACGATTCGGTGAGCCTGATGTTCACGGTGACCCTGAATCCGGCCAGTAGCGTACCGGTGACGGTAGACTACGTGGTCACCGGCACGGCGAGAGCGGGGACGGACTTTGCGGCGCTCACCGGCGGCACGCTGACCTTCCCGGCGGGGGCCACGAGCCGGACAATCACGGTGTCGGTGATGGGCGATGCCCTGGATGAGGGGGACGAGACCATCGTGGTGACCCTGAGCAACGTCAGGAATGCGGCCATCGACACGGCGACGGGGACAGGCACCATCACCGACGACGACACGGGGCCGTCGCTGATGATCGACTCGCCGCGCGTGGCGGAGGGTGACAGCGGTTCGACAAACCTGACGTTCACCGTGACCCTGAGCGAGGCCCTCACCGAGCCGGTAACGGTGGACTATGCGGACGCCGGGACTGGCACGGCAACATCGGGGACCGACTACGTGGCCATCCCCGGCGGCACGCTGACCTTCCCGGCGGGAACCACCAGCCGGACGATCGTGGTCGCGGTGACGGGCGACGTTCTGGCCGAGCCGGACGAGACCGTTGCGGTGACCCTGAGCAACGCCGCCAACGTAGCCATTGGTCCGGCGACGGGCACCGGCACCATCATCGACGATGACGCCGCCGGCGATGCGCCGACGCTGTCGATCGACTCGCCGCGCGTGACCGAGGGCGACGCCGGCTCGACGAACCTGACGTTCACCGTGAGCTTGAGCGCGGCGAGTACCGAGCAAGTGACAGTGGCCTACGCCGACGCCGGAACCGGCACGGCGACCCCGGGGACGGACTACGCGGCGCTCACCGCCGGTACGCTGACCTTCCCGGCGGGAACCACGAGCCAGACCTTCAACGTGTCAGTGACGGGCGACGTCCTGGCCGAGCCGGACGAGACCGTGATAGTAACCCTGAGCAACCCCGCGAACGCGACCATTGGCACGGCGACCGGAACCGGCACAATTATCGATGACGACGGCGTCGCGCCGTCGCTGGCGATCGACTCGCCGCGCGTGACCGAGGGCGACGCCGGTTCGACGACCCTGACGTTCACCGTGAGCTTGAGCGCGCCCGGTACCGGACCGGTGACAGTAGACTATGCGGACGCCGGGACCGGCACGGCGACCCCGGGGACGGACTACGCGGCGCTCCCCGCCGGGACGCTGACCTTCCCGGCGGGAACCACGAGCCAGACCTTCAACGTGTCGGTGACGGGCGACGTCCTGGACGAGGCGGACGAGACCGTAGTGGTAACCCTAAGCGACGCGGCGAACGCGACCATCGACACGGCGACGGGAACCGGCGTCATCACCGATGACGACGCCCCGCCATCGCTGTCCATCGACTCGCTGAGCGTAACGGAAGGCGACCCCAGTTCGACGACCCTGACGGAGGGCGCCGCCGGTTCGACGAACCTGACGGAAGGCGCCGCCGGTTCGACGACCCTGACGGAGGGCGCCGCCGGTTCGACGACCCTGACGGAGGGCGCCGCCGGTTCGACGACCCTGACGGAAGGCGACGCCGGTTCGGTAAGCCTGACCTGGACGGTGACCCTGGACGCCGCCAGCGGGCGGACGGTGACAGTAGACTATGCGGACGCCGGAACCGGCACGGCGACCCCGGGGACGGACTACACGGCCCTCGGCACGGGGACGTTGACCTTTCCCGCAGGAACCACGCTTCGAGAGCTAACGGTGGCGGTGACGGGGGACACTATCACCGAGCCGGACGAGACCGTAGTGGTGGCCCTGAGCAATGCGGCGAACGCGACCATCGGCACGGCGACGGGAACCGGCACAATCATCGACGACGACTTCGACCTGACGCCGAGCTTCGATTCAGCGACCATCCCGGCCCAGTCCTGGACCCAGAATTGGGCGATCCCGGCATTGACACTGCCGGCAGCCACGGGCGGCGACGGCGCGCTGACCTATGCACTGACGCCGGAACTGCCCAACGGGCTGAGCTTCGATGCGGCCACGCGGGAATTATCGGGCACGCCGACGACGGCGCTGGCGGCGACCGAATACAGCCTGACGGCCACGGACGCGGACGGGGATACGGCGTCGCTGAGTTTCACGATCGAAGTGACCGGCCCGATTGCAATATCGATTACGGACGGCGAGGCGGTGGAGGGTGAGCCCGTCGAGTTCGGGGTCACGCTGTCCAGGCCCGTGCCGGAAGCCGGGACGCTGATGGTGGTTTGGCGGATAACTGACGGCACGGCCCTGGCGCATACCGACTACACGCCGCCCGCAGGTCAGCGAGGAGAGTTCACGATTGCGGCGGGACAGCGTGAGGCGACGATCGTCATTCGGACGACGGCCGACGACCTGGTGGAAGACGAGGAGACATTCACGGTGACGCTGGTCAGCGCCCGTCATGCGGAGTTGGGCGATGCCGAGGCGACGGGCCGGATTATCGATGACGACCTGGCGTCCCTGCGCGGCGAGGCGTTGCAATGGTCTCTGGCGGCGTTCGGGCGGACGGTAGCGACGGATGCGGTGGACGTCATCGGCCAACGCTTCCGGCCCGGCGGCCCGCCGCGCCCGCCACGCGCCGGGTTGCCGGGCACGTCGCTACGGGACGGCATCGGCGCGGCCGGCGCGAGATGGCCAACACGCGCCGGCGGGACGAATGCGCTATCGCAGGCCGGCAGCGGCCCGGCCTGGACGATCAGTGCGGCCAACGCCGCGACTGGCGCCGCCCGCCCGACCAGTGCGGCCAACGCCGCGACTGGCGCCGCCCGGACGACCGATGCGGCCAACGTCACGGCTGACGCCGCCCGGACGAACGGTGCGGCCAACGTCATGGCTGGCGCCGCCCGCCCGAACGGTGCGGCCAACGTCATGGCTGGCGCCGCCCGCCCGACCGATGCGGCCAACGTCATGGCTGGCGCCGCCCGCCCGACCGATGCGGCCAACGTCATGGCTGGCGCCGCCCGGACGAACGGTGCGGCCAACGTCATGGCTGACGCCGCCCGGACGACCGGTGCGGTTAGCGGTATGGCTGACGCCGCCCGGACGACCGATGCGGCCAACGCCGCGGCTGGCGCCGCCCGGACGACCGATGCGGTTAGCGGCATGGCTGACGCCGCCCGCCCGACCGGTGCGGCCAACGCCGCGACTGGCGCCGCCCGGACGACCGGTGCGGCCAACGGCGCGGCTGGCGCCGCCCGGACGACCGGTGCAGGCAGTGGCGCGGTCGGTGCGAGCTGGCTAACCGGCGCGACCAGCAGCACAACCGGCGCGGGTACCGGCACAACCGGCGCGGGTACCGGCACGGCCGGCGCGGGCTGGACCACCGGCGCATGGCGGAACTTTTACCTGGACAGTCCCGCCGGTTCGAGCTCGCCCGGCGGTTTTTCCGGCCCGGAGCGTTCCCCGCAGGGCGAATTCCTGTCCCAGGTCGCCTTTGAGACGCGCCTTGACGCGCCGGACGAGGCTGGCGCTGATGGCGGGGATGACGCTGATGGTGAGGATGACGCCGATGGTGAGAATGGCGCGAAGGGTCGGGAGTGGACAGTATGGGGTCGGGGTTCGCGGAGCCAGTTCAGTGGCCAGTCCGGGTCGGGGATAACATTGGACGGGGAGGTGAACACGGGCTACCTGGGCGCGGACGTGCGGCTGGCTGAGCATGACCTGTTGCTGGGCGTGGCGTTATCACACAGCGTCGGGGAACTGGACTATCAAGCGGCGGCGGCAGGGTTGAACGAGGGGCAGATAGACTTGGACTTGAGCAGCGTCCTGCCCTATGCTCACTGGGCATTGAACGAGCGGGTATCCCTGTGGGGGTTGCTGGGCATTGGTTGGGGGGAGGCGACTTTGACGGACGAGTTCGGGCGGGTGACGACGGACACGGAGATGCGGATGGCGGCGTTGGGCAGTCGCGGGGAGTTGGCGACGTGGCGGGGCTTGGACCTGGCGTTGAAGGGCGACGCCTTTGTAGTGAACATGGAAGGGTCGGAGCAGACTCGCGGCGCTACGGTGACGTTGCCGGAAGTGGATGCGGATGCAAGTCGTCTGCGCCTGGTGCTGGAAGGCCGGCGCGCCTGGCAGCCGTCGGCGCAACAGCAGTTGGAGTTGAGCCTGGAGTTCGGTGGTCGCTGGGACGGTGGCGATGCGGACACGGGCGTAGGCGCGGAGTTGGGCGGAGGGTTGGCCTACCGCCATGCGGCCTGGGGCTTGGGGATTGAGACGCGGGGCCGGTATTTGCTGGGGCATACGGAGCGGGCGTTCGAGGAATGGGGCGCGAGCGTGGCGGTGGAGTTGGACCCGGGCGTGGAGGGGATTGGCCCGTCGTTGACCTTGTCGCCGACCTGGGGCGAGGCATCGAGCGGGGTGGAGAACCTGTGGCGGGAAGATCGGTTGTTAGGCGCCAGCCTGGGCGGTCAACCGTCCCCGGTTGAGCGCGGCGGTCTGCGGCCAAGCCGGTTACAGATGGAGTTGGGCTATGGCTTTGAGACTCGCGGCCCGGGCTTGCTGAAGCTGTACAGCGCTATGGAGGAGGGCAGTCCGGGGAG